>JACKLX010000003.1 GCA_024235695.1 Accumulibacter sp. | reverse complement strand
TGACCTGCCGGCCATCTGACGATCCCGAATGCCTGCTTTGAACTGACCACGCGACACTCGTGCGTGCCGGATCGGCGCACGTTGTCGACCAGTCTTGCGACACCACGCAACGCCGCGCGATCAGGAAATGCCAGTACAATACGCCGCCCTGCCCCCTCTTCTCTTGTCCATCGGACCGGCGATCCGCTGCCGCGGCGTTCATCTCATGACCCACTTCCATCGAGGCGGCCCGCACCGCGCTACCGACTCGCGAGGCGTCAGCCGATGCTGAGCCGCTTGCTGGTCGCGACGCTGTGGCTGCTGCATTTCCTGCCGCTGCCGGCGCTGGCCGTGCTCGGCAACACCCTCGGGCGGCTGCTGTTCGGCCTCGCCGGCAAGCGCCGGCACATCGTGCTGGTGAATCTGCGTCTGTGTTTTCCGGAGCTCGACGAAGATCAGCGGCGGCGCCTGGCGAAGGCACATTTCAAGGTGCTGGGCCGCGGCATGCTCGAGCGTTCGCTGCTCTGGTGGGCGAGTCCGCAACGCCTGGCGCCGCTGCTGCGGGTCGAAGGCGAGGAGCGGATGCGCCAGCTGGTCGATGCCGGCCGGCCGGTACTGATGCTGACGCCGCACTTCGTCGGGCTCGACGCCGGCGGCGCGGCGATCGCCATGCGCTTCGACAGCGCAAGCATCTACGCCGTGCAGTCCGACCCGGTTTTCGACCGCCTGTTGCTGCGCGGCCGCCAGCGCTTCGGCGATCAATTGCTGCTGTCGCGCCAGGAAAGCGTCCGCGCCAGCGTCCGGGCGATGAAGTCGGGGCGGCCGCTCTACTACCTGCCGGACATGGATTTCGGCGGCAAGGATTCGCTCTTTGTCCCTTTTTTCGGCGTCCAGACGGCGACCATTCCGGGCCTGTCGCGCCTGGCGCGGCTGGCCGGCGCCACGGTCGTGCCGTGCGTGACGCGCATCCTGCCCGGTGGCGAGGGCTACGCGGTCGAGGTCGGCGAGCCTTGGGCGGATTTTCCGACCGACGACGTCGAGGCCGATACGCGGCGGATGAACGCCTGGATCGAAGCGGCCGTGCGCACCATGCCCGAGCAGTACTACTGGGTCCATCGCCGCTTCAAGACCCGGCCGCCGGGCGAGCCGCGTCCGTACTGAACGGTGCCTGGCGGCGAGCGGCCGACCGGGCAAGCGGCGATGGGGCGGCGGTGACGAAGCCCGCGGCGGCGGCCGCTTCGTGTGATCAGCTGCCGCGCGGCGCTGCAAGCAGGGCAGCGAGGCGGCCCCGCTTCCGGTAGAATCGCGCCTTGTCGCCTGCCAGTGCCTGCTCTCCCCGGCTCGCCTTGCCGCCCCCTTCACCTTGCTGCTGCCACCCGCCTGCCCATGGAATACCTGACTTATTTCATCGATATTGTCCTGCATCTCGACAAGCACCTGGCGGTGCTGGTCCAGCAATACGGGCAATGGATCTACGCGATTCTCTTCGTGATCATCTTCAGCGAGACGGGTTTCGTCGTCACGCCCTTCCTGCCGGGCGATTCGCTGCTGTTCGTCGCCGGCGCGCTGGCGGCGCTGGGCGGCATGGAGATCGGCATCCTGATGATCGTGCTGATGGCGGCGGCGATTCTCGGCAACATGCTCAACTACCAGATCGGCCGCTATCTCGGACCCAAGGTCTTTCACTGGGAGCAGTCGCGCTTCTTCAACAAGGCGGCGCTCGAGAAGACGCACGCCTTTTACGAGAAGCACGGCGGCAAGACGCTGGTCATATCGCGCTTCCTGCCGCTGTTTCGTACCTTCGCGCCCTTCGTCGCCGGCATCGGCGCGATGACCTACGCGCGCTTCACCTTCTTCAACCTGATCGGCGGCGTCTCCTGGGTCGGTTCGCTGACCCTCGCCGGCTACTGGTTCGGCAATCTGCCGTGGATTCAGAAGAACCTGACGCTGGTGATCGTCGCGATCATCATCATTTCGCTGCTGCCGCTGTTCATCGGCTGGCTGCAGCATCGCCGGGCCGCCACATGATCCGCGTCGTGATCCTGATTTCCGGGCGCGGCAGCAACATGGCGTCGCTGCTCGCCACCGTCGAAGCCGGCGACCTGCCCGCCCGCATCGTCGGCGTACTGGCCAATCGCGCCGACGCCGCCGGGCTCGCGAGCGCTCGCGCCAGCGGCGTGCCGACCGGCGTCGTCGACCACCGGCAGTACGCCAGCCGCGACGCCTTCGACACGGCGATGGCCGCCGCGATCGACGGTTTCGCGCCCGACCTGGTGGTGCTGGCAGGCTTCATGCGCATTCTCGGCGAGGCCTTCGTGCGCCACTACCAGGGACGGCTGATCAACATCCATCCCTCCCTGTTGCCGGCCTTTCCCGGCCTCCACACGCATCGGCGGGCGCTCGCCGAGGGCGTTCGCGTGCATGGCTGCACGGTGCATTTCGTCACCGCCGATCTCGATCACGGGCCGATCATCGTGCAGGCCGCGGTGCCGGTGGTCGATGGTGACGACGAGGCGACGCTCGCGGCGCGCGTCCTGGCGCAGGAACACCGGGTCTATCCGCTGGCGGTACGCTGGTTCGCCGAATCGCGACTGCGCCTGGGCGACGGACGCGTGCTGCTCGATGCCGCGCAGGATGCGACCGGGGCGCTGATCGTTCCGCATGCGGCGGGAGTCTAGGGCGCCACGGCCAGCCGATGCCGATCGCGCTGATCATTGCTTTCGCTGCCTCGCTGGGCATGCACGCGCTGCTGCTGTTCGGTCCCGATGTCGATCTGTCGACCGCCAGCGAGCCACCGCCGCTGCAGGCTGAATTGCTGCCGCCAGCGGCGACCGAGCCGCCACCCGTGCCGCCGCCGAAGCCGGCAGCGAGCGTCGCGCGCAGCCGGACGGCGAGGCGCAAGCCGCATCCGCCGGTGGCGCCGAAACCGGTCCTCAGCGTGCCGGATTCGCCGGCGGCGATTTCCCAGGCGGCACCGGCGCCAGACGCTGCGGCGCCAGCGGCAGCGTCTGGCCTGCCGGGCGAATCGCCGCCGCCAGCGCCTGCGGCGATGGCCCTGCCGGCGCCGGCGCCGCTGATGGCGGCGCGCGGGACGATCCACTATCGCGTCGATCGCGGTGACCAGGGCTTTGCCATCGGCCGCGCGACGCACGACTGGCAGATCATCGACGGCGCCTACCGGATCACCGCGGTCACCGAAACCAGCGGCCTGGTGGCGCTGTTCAAACCGCTGCGCATCGAACTCGAAAGCCGCGGCCAACTGACTCCCGAGGGCCTCTTGCCGGAACGTTTCGTGACCCGCCGCAAGGGTGTCGAGACCAGCGAGCGGGCCGATTTCGACTGGCCGCAGCGGCAGGTGCGCGTCGGCAACAAGCCGCCACAGGCGCTGCGCCGCGGCGCGCAGGATCTGCTGTCGTTCCATTACCAGCTGGGCCTGCTGCCCGAGGTGATCAGCGGCAGCATGCTGTCGATCGCCACCGGCAAGAAGTACGAACAGTACCGCATCGAAGTGCTCGGTGACGAAGACGTCGAGACGCCGGCCGGCAGCTTCCGCTGCTTGCACCTGCGCGTACCGGGGGTGTCGACGACCGAACTCTGGCTGGCCTACGATCACCGTCGCCTGCCGGTGAAGATCCAGCATACCGACCGCGACGGCGCCATCTACGTCCAGACCGCGACAGCCATCGAAATGAGCCAGGAGCCATGAGCGTGCGTTTTACTCCCGCCCTTTTCCAGCATGCGCAGACGCTGTTGTCCGGGCTGCTGCGCTCGGATTCTCCGGCCGACAGGGTGGTTGCCGACTACTTCCGCGAACATCGCGAACTTGGCCACGGCGACCGCGGCTTTGTCGCCGAAGCGGTGTTCACAGTCTTGCGCCACAAACGTTCGCTGGCCGCGCGCTGTGCCGGCGAGCTGACCTCGCGCCGGCTGTTGCTGGCCGCGCTGGCCTGCCTGCAGGGCATGAACCGGCGGCAACTCGACGCGGTGCTGAGCGAGGCCGAGCGCCACTGGCTGGCGCACGCCAAGGCGGTGCAGGTGAACGAACTGCCGGCAGCGGTGCGCCTGGACCTGCCCGACTGGCTGTACGAATCGCTGCAGGCGCGCTTCGCCGACGACGAACTGGCACAACTCGCGACCGCGCTGAAGCAGCCGGCGCCGCTCGACCTGCGCATCAATCCGCTGAAGGCCGCTGGCCGGCAGGAGGTACTGGCACGGCTGCAGGCGGACGGGCTGGCGGCCGAAGCGTGTCGCTATTCGCCGCTCGGCATCCGTCTGGCGAGGAAGACGGTGCTGGGCAATCACCCGCTGTTCACCGACGGCGGCATCGAGGTCCAGGACGAAGGCAGCCAGTTGCTCGGCTTCCTGCTGCAGCCCCGGCGCGGTGAGATGGTCGTCGACTTCTGCGCCGGTGCCGGCGGCAAGACGCTGCTGCTCGGTGCGCTGATGCGCTCGCAGGGCAGGCTCTACGCCTTCGATGTCGCCGAACGGCGACTGGCCAGGCTGAAGCCGCGACTGGCGCGCTCGGGCCTGTCGAACGTCCATCCGGTACGGATCGAATCCGAGCGCGACATCAAGATCCGGCGCCTGGCGGGCAAGGTCGATCGCGTGCTGGTCGACGCGCCGTGCTCTGGCCTCGGCACTCTGCGGCGCAATCCGGCGCTGAAGTGGCGGCAGACGCCGGCGGGCATCGCCGACATGAGCGTCAGGCAAGGCGCGATTCTTGCCGCCGCCGCCAGCCTGATCAAGAAGGGCGGGCGCCTGGTGTACGCCACCTGCAGCCTGCTCGACGCCGAGAACGAAGCGGTGGTCGACGCTTTCCTGGCGCAGCATCCGCAGTTCGTCGTCTGCCCGGCGCAGGAGATTCTCGACCGCCAGGACATTGCGATCGACTGCGGCGATCACTTGCGGCTGTTGCCGCATCGCCACGCCACCGATGCCTTCTACGCCGTGGCCATGGAGCGAAAATGAACGCGACGACAGTGAACGCAGCGGCCGCAACGGCCGCCGGGGCGGCAACGAACGCAAGCGCGACGATCAAGGAAAACATCAACCAGAAGGAGAGCTTCGCGTCGCTGTTCGTCGATCTCTGGCGCGATTTCCAGGACCCCGGCTTTCTCTGGCAACTGCTCGCGCTGCTGCTCTGCCTGCTGCTCGCCTGGGGCCTGTCGCGCTACTGGCTGCGCCAGGAGTATGCGCGCGCCAGCGCCGATCACGGGCTGCTGCGCGCTTTCGGCACCGGCAGCCTGAAACGCCTTGCCTTCCCGCTGCTGTCGCTGCTGCTGATCCTGATCGTGCGCAAGATTTTCCGCTACTGGGACCTCGGGCCGGTCAGCCTGATGGACCTGGCGGTGCCGCTGCTGCTGTCGATGGCGCTGGTGCGGACGGCGATCTACGTCGTCCATCACGCCTTCGCACCGAGCAGCCTGCTGGCGACTTCCGAACGGCTTATCGCCACCTGCATCTGGATCGGCCTGGCCTTGCACCTCACCGGGTTGTCGACGCCGCTGATCGAAATGCTGCAGCAGGTCAGCTTCAATGTCGGCAAGCAACATCTCGACCTGTGGACGATGCTCACCGGCCTGGTGACCGTGGTCGTCACGGTGCTGGTCGCGCTCTGGGTGTCGGGGATCATCGAGACGCGCCTGGCGGCCCGGGAGTCGATCGACGCCAGCATGCGGGTCGTCCTGAGCCGTCTGGTCAAGGCCGTGCTGTCGGTGATCGCGCTGCTGCTGAGCCTGTCGATCGTCGGCATCGACATTACCGCGCTGTCGGTGTTCAGCGGCGCGCTGGCGGTCGGCCTCGGCTTCGGGCTGCAGAAGATTGCCAGCAACTACGTCAGCGGTTTCATCATCCTGCTCGACCGTTCGATCCGCATCGGCAACGTCGTCGCCGTCGATCCGCTGACCACCGGCGTGGTGACGCAGATCACCGCGCGCTACACGGTGGTACGGACGCTGACCGGCACCGAGGTGATCATCCCCAACGAGTACCTGGTGTCGAACATCGTGCGCAACGAGTCCTTCACCGATTCGCGCGTGCGCTTCGTGCTGACCGTGCAGGTGGCCTACGGCACCGATCTCGATATCGCGATGCGGCTGATGGGCGAGGCGGCCAGGGCTCACAAGCGGGTGCTGAGCGAGCCCGAGCCGCAGGTCTTGCTGATGGCTTTCGCCGACAGCGGCATCAATCTCGATCTCTGCTACTGGATCGCCGACCCCGAGAACGGCACCGGCAGCATCCGCTCGGCGATCAATCTGGCGGTCTGGCGAGCCTTCCGCGAGCACGGCATACAGATTCCCTTTCCGCAGCGCGAAGTGCGGCTGCTTGGCGGCTTGCCGTCGACCGTGGCGCCTCCGGTCGATTGATCCGGCCGCCATCGCGCGCCGGACAGCGAGCATGCCCCCTGAATTCCGCACCTCACTCGCCGCTCCTGCCGCTCACCTGCGGCGAGCGATTCTTGGGTCGCCGCCGCACCGCTCGCGGTAAGCGGCGACAAAGGATTGCCATGACCCGTATCGCCCTGATCCACGCGCTGGCCGACTCGATGGCGCCGATCAACCAGGCGCTGGCGCGCGACTGGTGCGAGGCGCAGCGCATGAACCTGCTCGACGACAGCCTGGCGGCCGACCTGGCGCGCGCTGGCCGGCTCGACGCGACGATGACCCGGCGTTTCCTGGCCCTCGGCGATTACGCGGTGGCCAACGGTGCCGACGCCATGCTGTTCACCTGCTCGGCCTTCGGCCCGTGCATCGACGCCGTCGCCAGGCGCTACCCGGAGCTGCCGGTCCTGAAGCCGAACGAAGCGATGATCGACGCCGCGCTGGCCGCCTTGGCCGGCACCGCTGGTGGCATCGGTCTGCTGGCCAGCTTCGGGCCGACGCTCGCTTCGATGCCGGCCGAGTTTCCGCCCGGCACGCCGCTGCAGACGGCGCTGGCCGACGGAGCGCTGGCCGCCTTGCAGGCCGGAGACCTGGCGGCGCACGACCGTCTCGCGGCCGACGCCGCGGCCGGCCTCGCCGACGACGGGTGCCGCCTCATCGCCCTGGCGCAGTTCAGCCTCGCCCGCGCCCGCGACGCCGTCGCCGAACGAACCGGCCTGCCGGTGCTCACCACCGTGGACAGCGCCATCGCGCGCTTGCGGGCCCGACTCGGCTGATCGCCCGCGTCAGCCGGCTGACGTCTTTCGCGGCGGCCGCTTGCACGGCAAAAAAAATCCCGCGGCGAGTCGGCGCGGGAGTCCTGGCTGGGAATCGTCCGGTCGTCAGTGCCGCTTGCGACGGCTGGCGGTCCACCAGTGCCGCGCGCCATACCAGACCAGCGTGCTGGCGGCGGCGATCAGCACCGCCTTGAGCAGATGCATCTGACCGACACTCAGCACCTCCCAGGCGACGATGCCGACAAAGATTCCGACACCCTCGGCCGCCGGAAAGGACACGGGCGGTTCCGACAAGACGCTCAACCGCAGGCAGGAATGCCGTGTACTGCTTCGCCGCAGGCGCCTTCCGCAGTTTCCTCGGCGGAGCGCGGGTGGGTGGTCGTTCTGCCGTCTGCGGCAAAGAAATGTTGGCGGGCGGTGGCGAGAAATTGCTCGCAAGTCCGTGTGAATTCGCTCATCTCGTCTTCCTCCATTGTTTTTTTTCGAACAGCCGCTGATGATAGACGCGAGGAGCAAGCCGGTCTGCAGTGTTTGCGTCAGCTTTCCGTGACGTTCTGTGACAGAGGCCAGACGAGGGTGAACCGGGCGCCGCCGAGCGGCGCCTCGCCGGCGCTGGCGCTGCCGTGATGCTGTTCGAGCACCAGCTGCACGATTGCCAGGCCGAGACCATAACCGCCGGTGGCGCGGTCACGCGATCGATCGAGGCGGGTGAATGGCGAAAAGACGCGTTCGCGCTCGTCCTCCGGAATGCCGATGCCGTCGTCGTCGACGTGCAGGTGGATCGACTCGTCGACCACTTCGGCGCTGATCCGGATTTTCGTCCGGGCGTACTTCATGGCGTTGCGCAGCAGGTTGGTGATCGCGTACGGCATCGTCCGGCGATCGAGTTCGACGTAGAGCATCGGCGGCAGCGAGGCGGTGTCGACCTGCAACTCGAGGTCGCGCTCGAGCAGTCGTGTCGCCTCGACCTGCTCCTCGAGCCACGGTGCCATCTCGACCGCCGTCAGCTGCAGTTCGGGCTGCTCGCGACCGAATCGGGCGTAGGTCAGACTGGCGTCGATCAGACCGTCGAGCTCGTCGAGATCGCCTTCCATCAATCGCCACAGGCGTTCGCGTTCGGCCGGCACGTCGGACTCGGCAAACATCTCGAGCGCGAAGCGCAGACGCGCGATCGGCGTACGCAATTCGTGCGAGATCGCGCTCGACAACTCCTTCTGCGTCGCAATCAGCCGCTGGATGCGTTCGGCCATGCCGTTCAGCGTCTCGGCCAGCGGCCCGAGGGCGCTGCTGCGCATGGTCGGTGCGCGCGCTTCGAAGAGGCCTTCGCCGAGCGCGCGCGCGGTCTGCCGCATCGCCTCCAGGTCGCGCCATACCGGATGCACCCAGAGCCAGACGAGAATCGCCAGGCAGACGCCGATCAGGCTCCAGGTCAGCAGGCTGATCCGCAGATCGAGCGGCAGGCCGCGCCGGTACTCGGGGTTGCGTTCGGGCGAAATCGGGCCGACCACCAGGATCTGTGGCGTCTGCTTGAGACGGTGATAGATGACGTCGCCCTGCGCGTCGATGACCAGGTCGCCGTTGTCCAGCCGCTCGGCCTGCTTGGGCGGCAGCCGCAAGGTCCAGCGATCGACGATGTCGAGCTTGTAGGCGAACTTGCGATCGAGCGCCTCGATCGTCTGCGGCCATTTCGAGCGCGGCTTGCGGAACAGCTCGTCTTCGATGAGGACGATCGTGCCGTGCATGAAGCGGCTGGTGTAATCGTCGGTAACGCCCTTCACCGCCGTCGAAATGACGAAATCGGCGAAGATCGCGATGGCCACGAAGGAACCCATGACCAGCAGGTAGAAGTTGAAGAACAGCCGTGACAGGCTGTAGCGCTCGCGCCATGGCGCAGGCGTGTAGGGCCCGAGGATGGAGAGCAGCTTGCCGCTATTGCCAGTCATGCTTGCTGAACAGATAGCCCTTGCCCCGGACGGTCTTGATCCGGGTCGGGTTCTCCGGGTCGTCGCCGAGTTTGCGGCGCAAGCGTGAGATGCGCGCGTCGATCGAGCGATCGAGACCGTCGAAACCGATGCCGCGCAATTTCTGCAGCAGGTCGTCGCGCGAGAGGACGCTGCCGGCGTGGCGTGCCAGCAACCACAGCAGGTCGAATTCGGCGGTGGTCAGGTCGATACCGTCGTCGCCGAGATGCGTGCTGCGCGTCGCCTGACTGATGCGAAAGCGGCCAAAAGCGAGTTCCGCGGGCTGCTCCGCCCTGGCGACGCCAGCGACACCCGCCGACGGCACGCTCGGTGCGCGGCGCAGCAGCGCCTTGATGCGCGCCAGCAACAACCGCGGCTGCACCGGCTTGGCGATGTAGTCGTCGGCGCCGAGTTCGAGGCCGAGAATCTGGTCGAAGTCCTCTTCGCGCGCGGTGAGCATCAGGATCACCCCGTGGTAGCGTGCCCGGACGGCGCGGCAGATCTCGAAGCCGTCCTTGCCGGGCAGCATCACGTCGAGGATCACCAGGTCGGGCCGCTCATCGACGATGCGTGACTCGGCAACGGTGCCGTTCGGCTCGATGACGACTTCGAGATCGTTCTTGCGCAGGTACTCGGCGGTCAGTTCGGCGAGGCGCTCATCGTCCTCGACCAGCAGGATTCGTGTTTTCATCCGGCAATGATAACGGCTTGTCGGTGGCCGAGGAACGTCCGCAGACGGAATCCGCCGGCAATCGACGTGCCACCGGAAGTGCCGGCGGCGAGGCGCTTCGCGCGTCGAATCTGGCTGGCGAAGCGCGATGCCGTTTGGCGCATGGCGGCGATTGCCTTAGAATCGACGGTTCGATCTTTTGAGAGTCACCCATGTACGCAGGATTAGTCGATTGGCCTTGGTGGGCCTACGTGCTGGCAACACTGGCTTTGACCCACGTGACAATCGCCGCGGTGACGATCTTCCTGCACCGCCATCAAGCACATCGCGCGCTCGACCTGCATCCGCTGGTCGGACACTTCTTCCGCTGCTGGCTGTGGCTGACCACCGGCATGGTCACCAAGGAATGGGCGGCGATCCACCGCAAGCACCATGCCAAATGCGAAAGCGCCGACGATCCGCACAGTCCGCAGGTCTACGGCATCCATCGCGTCCTGTGGACCGGCGTCTTTCTCTACGTCCGGGAAGCCAGGAACGCCGACACCCTGCAGCGCTACGGGCATGGCACGCCGAACGACTGGCTCGAGAATCACCTCTACGCGCCGTGGCACAAGCTCGGCGTGGTGATCATGCTGGCCATCGACGTGGCGGTTTTCGGGATGCTTGCCGGGCCGCTGATCTGGGCCGTGCAGGTCGCCTGGATTCCGTTCTGGGCGGCCGGCGTGATCAACGGCCTTGGTCACTTCTGGGGCTACCGGAATTTTGCCACGGTCGACGCCAGCACCAACATTTCGCCGCTCGGCGTCCTGATCGGTGGCGAGGAACTGCACAACAACCATCACGCCTTCCCGACTTCGGCCAGGTTGTCCTACCGTTGGTACGAATTCGACCTCGGCTGGCTGTATATCCGCCTGCTGGCCGCCCTGCGGCTGGCGAAAGTCAAGAAGGTGGCACCCAGACCGCGCCTGGGGACGCTGCGCCCGGTGGTCGATTTCGACACCCTGCAGGCGGTGATCGTCAACCGCTACGACGTGCTCTCGCGTTATGCCACGTCGCTCAAGCAGGCGTACCGCGAGGAAATCCGTGAACGTCAGGACGGCAAGCGTTTCCGGGGACTGAAGCCCTGGCTGGCGGAGGACGCCGGCGACGTGCCGCAGGAACTGCGCGGGCGGCTCGAATTGCTGCGCGGCGAGAGCCGCGCGCTGCGCACGCTGTACGCGATGCGCCAGGAGCTGGTGGCGATCTGGGAGCGCTCGAATGCTTCCCGCGAGCACCTGCTGAAAACGCTGCAGGACTGGTGCGAGCGCGCCGAGAACTCGGGAGTCCGCCAGTTGCAGGATCTCTCGATGCGTCTGCGCAGCTACGTCCCGACCTGAGCGGCGGCAGCGATGCGCGTCTCGCTGCGTTCGCACTTCGGCCTCGTCGCGCTGGCCGCGATGGGCCTGGCGGCGAGTGGCGTGATGATCGGCGAAGTGATGAACCTGCAGCCGTGCCCACTGTGCATCTTTCAGCGGCTGCTCTATCTGCTGGTCGCCGTTTTCGCCCTGTGTGGCGTGTTCCTGGTCGGCTGGTGGCGGCTGTGGGGCGTCCTTATCGGCCTCGCGGCAGCCGGCGGCCTGGGCACCGCGGCGTTCCAGAGCTGGCTGCAGTTCTATCCCGAGTCGAGCATGGCCTGTGGCTTCGGCGAACCGACGGTCATCGAGCAGATCGTCAACTGGTTCGGCATGCGCTGGCCATCGCTGTTCCTGGCGACCGGCTTCTGTTCGAGCAAGGACTGGGTCTTCCTCGGCCTGTCGATGGCCAACTGGTCGGCTTTCGCTTTTCTGGCGCTGATCGCCGCCGCCGCGCAGCTGGTCTCCAGACGCGACAGCCGGCGCTAGCGAGTCGCTCAGGCGCGACCGGTGCTGCCGAAACCGCCGTCACCGCGATCACTGGCGGCGAACTCCTCGACGACGTTGAAGGCCACCCGCAATACCGGCACCACCACCAGTTGTGCCAGGCGATCGAGCGGCTGGAGCGTGAATGAGGCGTGGCCACGGTTCCAGATCGAGAGCATGATCTCGCCCTGGTAATCGGAGTCGATCAGGCCGACCAGATTGCCGAGAACGATGCCGTGTTTGTGGCCAAGGCCCGAGCGTGGCAGGATCATCGCCGCCACTCCCGGGTCGGCGAGATGGATCGCGATGCCGGTCGGAATCAGCACCGTCTCGCCCGGCTGGATGTCCACCGCCGCGGCAATGCAGGCCCGCAGATCGAGGCCCGCCGAACCGGCGCTGCCGTAGTGCGGCGGGTTGTCGCGCAGGCGCTCGTCGAGCAGCTTGACGTCGACCGGCAGGTCGGTGCCCGCCATCAGCGCTTCTCCAGGAGGACCGCGATGCGGCCCACCAGCTGCCGCGCCAGGTCGATCTTGGATGCCGGCGGCAGCGGTTGCTGGCCGTCGTCGTCGAAGAGAATCAGGGTGTTCTGTTCACCGCCGAAGCCATCCTGGATCAGATTGCCGACGATCAGGGGAATGTTCTTGCTGCGCCGCTTGCGCTCGGCGTATTCGGCCAGCTTCTCGCTCTCGGCGGCAAAGCCCACGCACAGCGGTGGCGCCGGCAGCGCGGCAACCTCGCCGAGGATATCCGGGTTCTCGACCAGTTCGATGCTCGGCGCCGACGAGCCTGCCGCCTTCTTGATCTTGCGCGCGATGAACTCGGCCGGCCGATAGTCGGCAACCGCCGCGACGGCGACGAAGACGTCGTTGCCGGCGACGCGCTGGAGCACCGCGGCGCGCATCTGCAGGGCGCTGGTCACGGCGATCCGCGTCACACCGCTCGGGCACGGCAGGCAGACCGGGCCGGAAACCAGCACGACCTCGGCGCCGGCCTCGCGTGCCGCACGGGCGATCGCGTAGCCCATCTTGCCGGACGACAGGTTGGTGACGCCGCGCACCGGGTCGATCGCTTCGAAAGTCGGCCCGGCGGTGATCAATACCCGCTTGCCGGCCAGCAGCTTGGGCTGAAAATGCGCAATCAGTTCGGCGAGGATTTCTTCCGCCTCGAGCATCCGCCCCGGCCCGGTCTCGCCGCAGGCCTGATCGCCACAGGCGGGACCGACGACGAACACGCCGTCGCCGCGCAGGGTGGCCAGATTGCGGCGCGTCGCCGGGTTCTCCCACATCTGGCGGTTCATCGCCGGCGCCACCAGCAACGGACAGTCGCGCGCCAGCACCATTGTGGTCAGCAGGTCGTCGGCCAGGCCGTTGGCCAGCCTGGCGAGGAAATCGGCCGAAGCGGGCGCCACCAGCAGGGCATCCGCCTGACGCGACAGGTCGATGTGCGCCATGTTGTTGGCGACCCGCGGATCCCACTGGTCGGAGAACACCGGCTTGCCGGAAAGCGCCTGGAAGGTCACCGGCGTGACGAAGCGCGTCGCTGCCTCGGTCATCGCCACCTGTACCGTGGCGCCGTCCTTGACCAGCAAGCGGACCAGCTCGGCCGCCTTGTAGGCGGCGATGCCGCCGGTGACGCCGAGGACGATGTTTTTTCCTGCCAGTTCCATGCGTTGCGCTCTCGAGCTTGTTTGAACCGCTACCGTGAAAGCCGCGGCGGCGTCTCGGCAATCGCCGTTCGCGCGTGCGCGCAAGACGGGCCGGGGACGAGGGAAACGGTGACGGATTTCACGATCCGGGCTGTGCCGACGGTTCATCACCGTCAGGCGGCACATTCTACTTGAGATTGCGCGATGACGATCGCCGGCCCGTTCGCTGGCGCGGGCGGGCCGTTCACTGCCGGCGGGACCGCCGTGGGATAATCGCGCCATGCTCGAAGACACCGCCATCCAGCTGCTGCCCGATCTGCTGATCAGCCAGATCGCCGCTGGCGAAGTCGTCGATCGCCCGGCCTCGGTGCTCAAGGAACTGCTCGAGAACGCTCTCGACGCCGGCAGTTCGACGATTCAGATCCAGCTCGAAGAAGGTGGCGTCAAGCTGATTCGGGTCAGCGACGACGGCTCCGGAATCGCCCGCGACGAACTGGCGCTGGCGCTCACCCGCCACGCGACATCGAAGATCCGCTCGCTCGACGACCTCGAACGCGTCGGGACACTGGGCTTTCGCGGCGAAGCGCTGGCTTCGGTCGCCGGTGTTGCCCGCCTGACGCTGACCAGTCGGCGGGCCGCCGACAGCACCGCCGCAACACACGCCTGGCGACTGAAGGCCGAAGCGGGCGCCACACCCGAGCCCGCCGCGCTGCCTGCCGGCAGCGTCGTCGAGATGCGCGATCTGTACTACAACACGCCAGCGCGACGCAAATTCCTCAAGTCGGACAGCACCGAGTTCGCGCATTGCGCCGAGGCCGTCCGGCGGATCGCGCTGGCGCATCCCGAAGTCGCCTTCACCCTCGCGCACAACGGCCGTGTCAGTCTGCAGCTGAACCGCAGCGACGCGCGCGGCCGGGCCGGCGCGATCCTCGGTGACGACTTCCTGGCCGAATCGCGCCACCTCGACGTGCACGCCGGCAGCCTGCGCGTCTCGGGCTATTGCGCGCTGCCGGCGTACTCGCGCGCTCGCGGCGACGCGCAGTACTGCTACGTCAATGGCCGCTTCGTTCGCGACAAGCTGCTCGCACACGCGCTGCGCGAGGCCTACCAGGACCTGCTGCATGGCAGCCGTTACCCGGCGTACTGCCTGTTCCTGGAGATCGACCCGGCGACCGTCGATGTCAACGTGCACCCGCAGAAGACCGAAGTGCGCTTTCGCGATTCGCGCGCGGTGCACCAGTTCGTCTTTCATGCCGTGCAACGCCTGTTGTCGACGCCGCTGGCCAGCGCGCCGCCGGCCAGCGCGGAGCTAGCGCCAGCGCTGCCCGGCGACCGCTCGTTCTGGCCGGAACGAGCGGCATCGTCGCCGGCAGCCGAGGGCGGCGCGGCTTTCGGCGCGCGCCCCCCTTACCAGGGCTCGCTGCGCGTCGGCGACGCCGCTACCGGCGCCTACCTGGCGTTTGTTGACGCCGCGCGCGCGCCAGACGGCAGCGCAGCGGCGACGCCGCCGGCCGCCGGCGCCGATCTGCCACCGCTCGGCTACGCCCTGGCGCAATTGCACGGCGTCTACATCCTGGCGCAGAACAGCCAGGGGCTGGTGGTCGTCGACATGCACGCGGCGCACGAGCGGATTCTCTACGAAAAGCTCAAGGGTGCGCTCGACGAGCGGCAGCTAGCGACGCAGGCACTGCTGGTTCCAGCCGTCTTCAGCGCCGATGAGATCGAAGTCGCGGCTGTCGAAGAACACGCCGAGACGCTGCAGCGGCTTGGTTTCGACGTCGCCGCGATGGGTCCCCGGCAACTCGCCGTGCGGCGCGTGCCGGCGCTTCTGCTGGCGGCCGATCCGGCGTCGCTGCTGCGCTCGCTGCTCGACGAACTGCGCGCGCACGGCGTCAGTCAGCTGATGACCGCGCGCCGCAACGACCTGCTGGCCAGCATGGCCTGCCACGGCGCGGTGCGCGCCCGGCGCCTGCTGTCGGTGGCCGAGATGAACGCCCTCCTCCGCCAGATGGAAGAAACCGAACGCGCCGACCATTGCAACCACGGCCGTCCGACGTGGACCCAGCTGACGATGGCCGAACTCGACCGCCACTTCCTGCGCGGCCGATGAGCGACGCTGCGGCGCATCGCGAGCCGCTACCGCCGGCGATCCTGCTGATGGGGCCGACCGCCAGCGGCAAGACGGCGGTGGCGCTGTCGCTGGCGCGCCGTTTTCCGGTCGACTTGATCAGCGTCGATTCGGCGCAGGTGTTTCGCGACATGGACATCGGCACGGCCAAGCCCGATGCGGCTACGCTGGCCCGCTTCCCGCACCGGCTGATCGACCTGATCAGCCCGCAGGAGGCCTACTCGGCGGCGCGCTTCCGGGCCGACGCGCTGGCGGCGATGGCCGAGATCGACGCACGCGGCAAGATACCCCTGCTGGTCGGCGGCACCATGCTCTATTTCAAGGCGCTGCTGGAAGGACTGGCCGAACTGCCGCAAGCCGACCCGGCGACCCGCGCGGCGATCGACCGGCAAGCTGCCGCGCAGGGCTGGCCGGCGCTGCACGCCGAACTCGCACGGATCGATCCGCTCACTGCGGCGCGCTTGCAGCGCACCGATGCGCAGCGCATCCAGCGCGGGCTCGAGGTATTCCGTCTGTCGGGCCGACCGCTGTCGGCGCTGATCGCCGCCGGCAAGACGCAGGCACCGCCCTACCGCCTGCTGGCGATCGGCCTGCTGCCGTCCGAGCGCAGCGTCCTGCATCAGCGCATCGCACGACGCTTTGCGGCGATGCTCGACGCCGGCCTGGAAGGGGAAGTCGCGGCGCTACGCGAGCAATACCGGCTGCACGCTGGCCTGCCGTCGATGCGTTGTGTCGGTTACCGGCAGGTGTGGGAAGTGCAGGACGGCCTGGCGCCGCGCCGCGAACTGCGCGAGCGCGGCATCTACGCCACTCGGCAGCTGGCCAAGCGCCAGATCACCTGGCTCGGCAACACGCTGCGGCCGCAGACCGTCGATTGCCTCGCTGCCGACGTCGATGACCGGGTTGCCGGGCAGGTCGAACGTTTCCTCGGCTGAGTCTCGAATACCCTGGCAAACAGCCAGCGGCGAACGCGGTCGGCGGGCCGTGCGCCGAGGCTCACGCGGCGCTGCGCAAGGCCTCGCTGCCGACGGACTTGTCGAGGACGTCGCGAACGCCCTGTCCGATGTCCTTGAGGACCACCATCTGCGACACCAGGTTGTCCTCGACATGAACCAGTTCGGCGATCCGCTCTTCCAGCGTGTCGGTCGCCTGGTGGATCCGCTTGATGCTCTCCAGGCGGCGTTTCAACTGGATCTGGTGCTCGCGAATCTGAATTTCCATCGGCGCCATGATCGCCTTCAACCAGCCTTCGGCATCACGATTGGCGTGTTCGAAGGTCTTGCGTACCTGCACCGCGACTTCTTCGAAAAACCGCTGCGTGAGCTGCGTCTTTTCATGCGTCAGCAACTGGAACATGGTGTTGATGTGCGTGCTGCACCATTGATCCAGGCGGTTGACCTCCTTCTCGTAGCGGCGCAGCGAGAAGGCGATCGGCGTACCGAGCCGCAGTCCATGCTCGACGGCGAATTTCTTGTAGATGACCTCCATCATGGTGGTGATTTCGTTGACTTCGCCGCGTGACCTGACGAGATTGCCGCGCGCGACCTCAAAGAAATGCTCCATGGCGCCGGACAGCGTCCGCGAAAAGGTCGCGTTGACCATCGCCTCGCGGGTGGTGTTGGTCAGCAGACGCAGCGCGTCGAGTCCGAGGTGGGTGAACAGGTTGTTGGTCAGCTGGGAAAAGACGCTGCGCACGGCGTAATAGCGCTGCAGGCCGGTATCGAACTCCTCCTTCTCGAGGCGCACCTTGCCCATCATGTACTCGACGACGCCCTTGTTCTTGCCGCGCAGTTCGGTCAGCTCGGTGACCTGCTCGCGCAAGCCGGTCAGGCGCGATTCGAGCAGGCCACGGGTGCGCAGATAACAGTCGCTGAACTCGCTTTCGGTGTTGTCGCGAACGATTTCCTGCTTGGCCGGAATCAGTTCCTCGGAAAGCGCCAGCTCGAGTTCGGACAAACGGCTGCGGTCGAGCAATTGGCGATCACCGTTGATCTTGGCGAGCAACGCCTTCTGCGCCGAAACCGGAAAGACCTGGTCCTCGGGCAGACTCAGCGTCCACGCGCAGATGTCGACCTGCCTGGCGATCTCGGCGTCGATCTCCTCGGTCGACTTGAGCTCGTCCCAAAGGCTGTCGATCTTGTTCAGAACGACCATCCGGCCCTTCTTGCGGCCACCCGGCGTGCCGATATGCTCGCGCCAGACCGTCAGGTCGGACTGCGTGACGCCGGTGTCGGCAGCGAGAATGAACAGCACCGCGTGCGCGTTGGGCAACAGCGACAAGGTCAGTTCCGGCTCGGTGCCGATGGCATTGAGGCCAGGCGTGTCGAGAATGACCAGACCCTGCTGCAACAGGGGATGCGGGAAATTGATGATCGCGTGCCGCCAGCGCGGAATCTCGACGGTGCCCGCGGCATCGACGCGAAACACCTCGGTGTCGCCGTCGGTGATCGTGAACCCGAGCTTTTCGGCAACCGCACGGTCCACCCGGACGACATCGCTGACGTGGCGAAGCGCCTCCTGCATGGCGGCCGCCGAGCCGGTATCGAGCGGCACGATCGTCCATTCGTCGCGAAAGCGCTTGTACTCGCTGATGCTGTCCTTCGACTCGCGGCTCTCGATCGGCAGCAACTCGATCGACGGCGCCTTCGCCGGATCGAACATCAACTCGGTCGGACACATCGTCGTGCGGCCGGCGGTCGATGGCAGGATGCGGTTGCCGTAATCGGCGAAGAAGATGGCGTTGATCAGCTCCGACTTGCCGCGCGAGAACTCGGCGACAAAGGCCACGTGCAGACGGTCCTCACGCAGCTTTTCGAGCAGCTGCGAGATGCGCCGGTCGGTCTGGGCGTCGGTGAGTTCGTTGTCTACCAGCCAGCCACCGAACTTCCCGAGGGCCTCGGAAAGCTCGGTGCGCCATTCACTGTAGGCGGCAAAATGTTGAGCGAGAGTCATGACCAGCTCCGGCGCAGGATACAGGCCCGCACTCTATCACAAAGTCAAGAACAATCAGTGACATGGAGCGAAGTCCCTGCTGCCGCTACGGTCAGCGCTGGCAAGCCGGGCAGTAGAAGGTCGAACGCCCGGCCTGACGGACCGCGCGCACCGGCCGTGCGCAGCGCGGACACGGCTCGCCCTGGCGACCGTAGACCGCGCAGGAGAGCTGGAAACAACCGGCGCCGCCGTCGCTATGGACATAGTCACGGACGCTGCTGCCGCCGGCCGCGATCGACGCCTCGAGCGTCGTGCGGATCGACTCGGCCAGCCGCCGGTAACGATCCGGACTGATCCGGTGGCAGCCGCGCAGCGGTGAGATGCCGGCCCGAAAAAGGCTCTCCGCGGCGTAGATGTTGCCGATGCCGACGACCAGACGGTGATCCATCAGCAGCGGCTTGACCGGTGCTCGCCGGCCACGCGTCGCGGCGTACAACCAGTCACCGTCGAAGTTGTCGGCGAGCGGCTCGATGCCCAGCGCCGCCAGGGCTGGATGCGTTTCGACGTCGGCGCCTTCGTGCCACAGCAGCACACCGAAACGGCGCGGATCGCGCAGCCGCAGCACGGTCGTGTCGAACAGCAGGTCGACGTGGTCGTGCTTCTGTGCGGGAGTACCCGGCGGCACCAGGCGGAGGCTGCCGGACATCCCGAGATGAAGCAGCAGCCAGCCGCCACCGCGCCCGCTGGCGCAGTCGAACAGGAGATACTTGCCGCGCCTTGATATGGCGTCGATCCGCAATCCGGCGAGCCGTGCATCGAGCCCCGACGGGATTTCGAGACGCAGTCTTGGCGTGCGCACGATCGCCCCGACGATCGCCTTTCCAGGCAGATAAGGGAGCAATCCCCGGCGGCTGACCTCAACTTCCGGTAGTTCTGGCATTGCTGCTACCGCGAAAAGTCCATAACATGCGCAGCAAGAATTATGACGCAAACCGACGTCAGTTCCGGCAACTGTCTGCAGCAGGCAAGGAAATCATGAAAGCCAACCACCGCACCCTCCTTTGCGCAGCGCTTGTGCTTGCCATCGGCATGCCTGCGCAGGCGGCAGGGGACAGCACGCCAGGCAAACAAGAGCGACCGGCGACGATCGTCAAGGACGCCAACGAGACCAGGCCGAGCAAGGCCACCAGGCCAGGCAAGGCGACCAGGCCGGGCAAGCCGGCCAGGACGACCGGGCGGGCGGCCAGCAGCGGCGCCGCCGACTCCGCCGTGCCGCACCCGGACGCAACGGATAGCAGCGAACTGACCGGGCAGTTGGTCTATCAGGTGCTGCTCGCCGAGGTCGCCCTGCAAAGGGGCAGAAGCGAATTTGCCAGCCAGGCCTACGCTGACCTGGCGATGCGTACCCGCGACCCCGGCATCCTCGAGCGAGCGATCGAGGTCGCCGGTTACGCGCGTCGTTTCGACCGCGTGTTGCAGCTGGCCCGCCTGTGGGTCCAGGTCGAACCCGAGTCGAAGCGCGCCCAGCAGGTGCTGGTCGGCGTGCTGGTGATGACCAACCAGCTCGACGGTGTCGCGCCCCGCTTGATCAGCCTGCTGGAAGCGGACAGGCCATCGCTGCCCGGCAACCTGCTGGCGCTCAACCGGATGTTTGCGCGTAACCCCGATCGCCAGCAGGTTCTGCAGGTGATCAGCAAGGTCTGCGCGCCCTTCCTCGAGCTTCCCGAGGCGCATTACGCGATTGCCATCGCCGCCAACGCGGCTGGCGAAAACCAGCGGGCACTCTCCGAAGTGCGGCAGGCGCTCCAGTTGCGGCCGGACTGGGAACCCGGCGCCTTGCTCGAAGCGCAACTGCTCGCCCGCGATTCTCCCGTGGCAGCGATCACCTTCATGCAGGACTTCGTCAAGCAGTACCCGAACGCACGCGACGTGCAGCTGCATCTGGCGCGTGCGCTGGTCGGCGAGAAGCGTTATGGCGAAGCCAAGCGTCTGTTCGAGGAGCTGCTGATCGCTTACCCGAACAACCCCGACGTGGTTTTCCCGGTGGCCATCCTGGCGCTGCAGGAGAACGACCGGGTACTCGCCGAGGCGCAGCTCAAACATCTGGTAACGCTCGACTTTCCCGACAAGAGCACGCCCTATTACTACCTTGGGCAGGTCTCCGAGGAAAACCAGCGCAACGAAGAAGCGCTGAGCTATTATCGGCAGGTCGGCCCGGGTGAACACTTCCTGCCGGCGCAGATCCGCAGCGCAACGATCCTCGCCAACCAGGGCAAGCTCGACGCGGCCAAGACCCTGCTGCGCGACGCCGCCGCCAGCAACCCACAGCTGCGCGTCCAGATGGCCATCGCCGAAGCGGCGCTGTTGCGCGATGCCAAGCAGACCGAGGCGGCGATGGCGCTGCTCGAAGACGAGCTCGAGAAACAGCCGCAGCAAACCGAACTGCTCTACGAATCGGCACTGCTCGCCGAGCGGCTTGGGCGCCTGGAGCTGATGGAAAGCCGCCTGCGCAAGCTGATCGAGCTGCAGCCCGACAGCGCGCAGGCCTACAACGCGCTTGGCTATTCGTATGCCGATCGCAACATGCGGCTGCCGGAGGCCCGCCAGTTGATCGAGCAGGCGCTCAAGCTGGCGCCCAACGATCCCTTCATTCTCGACAGCATGGCCTGGGTGCTTTATCGCCAGGGCGACCTCGAAGGCGCGCTGACCTACCTGCAGCGCGCCTATGCGCAGCGGCCCGACCCGGAGATCGCCGCACACCTGGGCGAGGTACTGGCGATGCTCGGCCGCAAGGACGAAGCGCAGCGCATCTTGCGCGAGGCGGAAAAACGCCATCCCAGCAGCCCGGAGGTCAAGGAAGCGCTGCAGAGGTTCTCGCCCTGATTTCACGGCAGCGCAAGGCAGGCGCCCGCGCGGCTCCGGCAGCAGGCCGGCGACGTCTGGTCTTGATCGCGGCGCTGCTGGCGCTCAGCGCCTGCGGCAGCCTGCAGACGCCGGCCGATTCGCCGCCGCCGGCGCGGCGCGACAGCCTCCGAAACTTCTCGCTCGCCGGTCGCTTTTCCCTGCATCACGAAGACCACAGCTACATCGGTCAGATCAGCTGGCGTCATGACGACGGCAGCGATGAACTGCTGCTGTCGTCGCCACTCGGGCAGGCCCTGGCGGAGATCGTCAGCGAGCCCGGTGGCGCGCGCCTGACCGGCAGCGACGGCCGCGTCCGCCAGGCGGCCAGCGCCGAAGAATTGCTGCAGTCGGTAGTCGGCTATCCCCTGCCCCTGCACAAACTGAACGACTGGGTACGTGGCGGCAGCGCCGGCAGCGGGCAGCTCACCGCCGACGCCCTCGGACGACCACTTCGTCTGCAGGACCAGGGCTGGCGGATCGCCTACGAATACGACGACGACGATCCGCAAGCGCTGCCCGGCCGCCTGTTCATCGAGCTCGAGAGCGTCCTCGAGCTGCGCCTGCGGATCGACGAGTGGCGGCCGCTGCCGGCGGCGAAGCCGACGCCATGAGTGGCGCCGGCCCGATCTGGGATTGGCACAGCACCTACCCGGCGCCAGCCAAACTCAACCTCTTCCTGCATGTCGTCGGCCGGCGCGCCGACGGCTACCACCTCCTGCAGACTGTCTTTCGCTTTCTCGGGCACGGCGACCGGCTGCGCTTCTCACCGCGTGCCGACGGTGCGATACGCCTGGCGACACCGCTTCCCGGCGTACCGGCAGACGGCGACCTGACGGTCCGCGCAGCGCGTTTGCTGCAGGCGGCGAGTGCGTGCCGGTCGGGCGTCGAGATCAGCATTGAAAAGAAGCTGCCATTTGGCGGCGGCCTGGGCGGCGGCAGTTCCGACGCGGCCACCGTCCTGCTCGCCCTCAACCATCTCTGGCAACTGCGCCTGCCGCGTCAGCGGCTGCAGGAAATCGGCCTCGAACTCGGCGCCGACGTGCCGATCTTCGTCTTCGGGCGCAACGCTTTCGCCGAGGGGGTCGGTGAGAGTTTGCGGGCAGTCGATCTTCCGGCGAGCTGGTACGTGGTACTCGAACCACCGGTTCAGGTGGCCACGGCGGCCATTTTTGGCGCGCCGGAGCTCAAGCGCCACTCGCTGCCGATCGCTGCCGAGGCGTGGTCGCCCGGTTTTGGCGGCAACGACCTGCAGGCCGTGGCCTGTGCCCGCTTTCCGGTGATTGCCGAGCATCTGGCCTGGCTGTCGAGCTACGCGCGGCCGCGGATGAGCGGCTCGGGCGCCTGCGTCTTCGCCGAATTCTCCTCCCGCGAACAGGCCCAGAGCGTGCTTCGGCAACTGCCGCCAACAGCCCGTGGCTGGCTCGCCGCAGGTCTCCAGGAGCATCCGCTGCGCGCCCTGGCCAACTGATGCCGGCGGTGCAATCACCACTTTTGTCGCCATTGCGCTTCTTTTCCTGAGGAATCCCCGGTATAATGCGCGCCTCGTTCGCCAGCACGGCGAGGCGAGCGACAGCTGGGGAGTCGCCAAGTTGGTCAAGGCACCGGATTTTGATTCCGGCATTCGAAGGTTCGAATCCTTCTTCCCCAGCCATTCCATTTCCGTCAACGCGGGCAGGCGGCCTAACCTGCCCGTCTTGCTTTACACGGCGCCGATCTGCCAGGCGCCCCGGGAAGCGCAGCATGGCCTACGACAGCCTGATGGTATTCACCGGCAACGCCAACCCCGCGTTGGCCGCCGACGTCGTCAAGCGCCTCAACATCTCGCTCGGTCGAGCGCAGGTTGGCCGCTTTTCCGACGGCGAGATCAGCGTCGAAATCCAGGAACACGTACGCGGCATGGACGTCTTCATCCTGCAATCGACCTGCGCGCCGACCAACGAGAATCTGATGGAACTGCTGGTCATGGTCGATGCGCTGAAGCGCGCGTCGGCTGCCCGGATCACCGCCGCGATCCCCTACTTCGGCTACGCCCGCCAGGATCGCAGGGTACGCTCGGCGCGCGTGCCGATCGCCGCCAAGCTGGTCGCCGACCTGCTGACCGCCGCCGGCGTGCACCGCGTGCTGACCATGGACCTGCACACCGAGCAGATCCAGGGTTTCTTCAACATTCCGGTCGACAACATCTATTCGCTGCCGATCATGCTCGGCGACGTCTGGAAGAAGGACTTCGACCACCTGATGGTCGTGTCGCCCGACGTCGGTGGTGTGGTCCGTGCACGCGCGCTGGCCAAGCGGCTTGAATGCGATCTGGCGATCATCGACAAACGGCGCCCGAAAGCCAACGTTTCCGAAGTGATGAACATCATCGGCGAGGTGCAGGGCCGTACCTGCGTGATCATGGACGACCTGGTCGACACCGCCGGGACGCTGTGCAAGGCGGCGACCGCGCTCAAGGAACACGGCGCCCGCCACGTCCTCGCCTACTGCGTCCACCCGGTGCTGTCGGGCCGGGCGGTAGAGCGCATCAATGCTTCCGATCTCGACGAACTGGTGGTTACCGATACCATTCCGCTGCGCGAAGACGCCAAGGAGTCGCCGCGCATCCGGCAGTTGTCGGTCGCCGAAGTGATGGCCGAGACGATTCGCCGGATCAGCAACGAGGATTCCGTTTCGTCGCTGTTCATCGAATAGGGCGCCGAGCGTCCTGCCAAGCGCTTTTCCAACCCCCTGCCTGGTCGCGGGTGGGGTTTGTTTCAACCAGGAGCTGTCCATGAAGTTTGAACTTGAAGCGCGCAAGCGCACTCTGCAGGGGTCCGGAGCGAGCCGCCGCCTGCGTCGCGAAAACCGGGTCCCGGCCATCGTCTACGGCGGCACGGCGGAGCCCATGATGATCGACATCGATCACAATGACATCCTGCTCAGCCTGCGCAAGGAGGCGTTTCGCTCGTCGGTGCTGACGCTCAAGCTCGATGGCAAGCGCCAGCAAGCCTTGCTGCGTGACGCACAGATGCACCCGTGGAAGCCGCTGGTGCTGCACTGCGACTTCCTGCGCGTGGACGCCACACACGCCATCCACCAGCGCATCCCGCTGCACTTCCTGAACGGCGAGATCGCTCCGGGCGTCAAGCTCGAGGGCGGCGCGGTCGCGCCGGCGCTCAATGACATCGAAGTGAGTTGCCTGCCGCAGCACCTGCCGGCGTTCATCGAGGTCGATCTGAAGGAACTCGGACTCGGTGACACGATCCACGTTTCCCAACTCGTCTTCCCGGACAAGGTCACGCCGGTCGTCGCCGGCGACGATCAGGTCGTCGTCAGTATCATCGCGCCGAAGGTTGTCGAAGAGGATCTCGAAGCCGCAGAAGAGGCCGGCAGCGAAGCAGCCGCCGCCGACGAGAAAGACGAGAAGGACGAAAAGACCGACTAGGTCCGACGCCAGGCGTCCAGCCAAACCCAGGCCGCCGTCCGGCACCGAGTGCCCACGGCGGCCTGTTTTTTTTACCGATGCAAAGATGTCATGCCTGCACCCCGTCTGATCGTCGGCCTCGGCAACCCCGGCAGCCAATACGAAGACAACCGGCACAATGTCGGCTTCTGGTTTGTCGACCGGCTGGCGACACGCCTGCGCGCGCCGCTGGCACCGCAGGGCAAGTTCCATGGCCGCGTCGCTCGCCTCGAGGACGGCTGGCTGTTGCAACCGATGACCTACATGAACCTCTCCGGCCAGGCGGTCGCCGCGCTGGCGCGCTTCTACAAGATCGCTGCCGACGAAACGCTGGTCGTCCATGACGATCTCGACCTCGAACCGGGCAGCATTCGCCTCAAGCAGGGCGGCGGCAACGGCGGCCACAACGGTCTCAAGGATATCCAGGCGCGTCTCGCGACCCCCGATTTCTGGCGGCTGCGCCTGGGAATCGGCCATCCCGGCGAACGCGCCGAAGTCATCAACTACGTCCTCAAGGCACCCAGACGCGAGGAACAGGAGCTGATCGACCGCGCCATCGAGCGCTGTCTGCTGGCCTGGCCGGCACTCGCCGCCGGCGACTACGCGGCCGCCCAGCGGCAACTGCACGTCAAGACGCCCTCACCATAGGAATCCGAGCATGAGCCTCAAATGCGGTATCGTCGGCCTGCCCAACGTTGGCAAATCGACCCTCTTCAACGCCCTCACCAAAGCGGGAATCGCCGCCGAAAACTACCCGTTCTGCACCATCGAGCCGAACGTCGGCATCGTCGAAGTGCCCGATCCGCGCCTCGCGCAACTCGCCGCGATCGTCAGGCCGCAACGCATCCAGCCGGCGATCGTCGAGTTCGTCGACATCGCCGGTCTGGTCGCCGGCGCCTCGAAGGGCGAAGGCCTCGGCAACCAGTTCCTCGCCAACATCCGCGAGACCGACGCCATCGTCAATGTCGTGCGCTGCTTCGACGACGAAAACGTCGTCCATGTCTCCGGTCGCGTCGACCCGCTTTCGGACATCGAAACGATCATGACCGAACTGGCGCTCGCCGACCTCGCCGCCGTCGAACGCACACTGAACCGCGACAGCAAGAAAGCCCGCTCCGGCGACAGGGAAGCGCAGCACCTGGTGGCCGTTCTCGAGCGCCTGCTGCCGCATCTCAATGAAGGCCGGCCAGCGCGCACGCTGGCGCTTTCCGGCGACGAGCAGGCGCTGCTCAAGCCACTGTGCCTGCTGACGATCAAGCCGACGATGTACGTCGGCAACGTCCTCGAAGACGGTTTCGACAACAATCGCCACCTCGACAGCCTGCGCACCCACGCCGCCGAGGAAGGCGCGCCGGTAGTCGCCCTCTGTGCCAAGATCGAGGCCGAACTCGCCGACCTCGACGACGAAGACAAGCACGCCTTCCTCGTCGACCTCGGCCTCGAAGAGCCCGGGCTGAACCGCCTGATTCGGGCCGGCTACGAGCTGCTCGGCCTGCAGACCTACTTCACCGCCGGCGTCAAGGAAGTACGCGCCTGGACGATCCACGTCGGCGATACCGCGCCGCAGGCGGCCGGCGTCATCCATACCGACTTCGAACGCGGCTTCATCCGCGCCCAGACCATCGCGCTGTCCGACTTCATCGCCTGCAAGGGCGAACAGGGCGCCAAGGAAGCCGGCAAGATGCGCGCCGAAGGCAAGGAATACGTCGTCAAGGACGGCGACGTGCTGAACTTCCTGTTCAACGTCTGAGCGCATGCACGAGGCCGGTCAGCAGCCTGGCCAGAGCGATGCCTGCGCCGCCTGGTGTGCTTGGCGGCGTCGCCAAATCCCCCCCTTGCCTTGCGCACCACGATGCGCATAGACTATGCGCATCGTCAACAGCGGGAGGCCCCTGATGCTAAAGGCCTATGACACCCAAGCCCCCAAGAAGGCGACAAACGTCAGCATCAACGCCGACCTGCTGAGCAAAGCGCGGACGATGAACGTCAACCTCTCCGCCACCCTGCAGCAGGCTTTGCTCGAAGCCATCGCAAGCAGCCAGCGTGAGCAATGGCTGGTCGAAAACCGTGCGGCCATCGTGGCTTACAACGATCACGTCGACAAGCATGGGGCATTCAGCGACGGGATGCGGACCTCTTGATGGCCCAGTTCAGCGTGCACCGCAACCCGAACCCGGACACCAGCAGCGCCTACCCGCTGCTGCTCGACGTACAGAGCGACCTGGTCGCCGAACTCGGAACGCGGGTGGCGGTACCCCTCTGCCCCGCTGCGACGATGACGGGCGGACTGCTCGCGACCCTCACTCCGGTTCTCGAAATCGACGGCCGGCAATACCTCATGCTCACGCCGCAACTGGCGGGCATTCAGAAGAACACCTCGGCACCGAGGTCACGAATCTCGGACAGCGTCGAGACGAGATCATCGCTGCTCTCGATTTTCTGATTGCCGGAATCTAGCAGCCGGATTTCCTGTCCCACACTGCGGAATGCGCCGGATTGGCCGGCGTCAAGTCCGAAAAATGGCTGCTGGACTACCTCTCCAGGCTACCGATTCGGAAATCCAGCGAGGTACCACCCGATGATAAAGAAGCTGCTTCGCAATGGTCTCCAAGGCTTCGGCATGGCTTGCATCACCGTATCGCTCTGCGCGACGCCGGCCCAGGCTGTGGACCATGAGGGCCCGCTGGAATCGTTGGTGCAACTGGCTGCGGACAGGATCGACACGGTCTTTCGCGAGGTCGCCGCGAGCACGCGCGCGCTCGGCGACGAATACCGCGCGCTGGCGACGCACCGCTCCCCGGTCACTGCTCAGGACAAGGCCAGCTGGGTCGGCCGTAGCACCAGGGCGGGCAACACGATCGGTTTTCGAACCTGGCCAGAAGATCTCTCGCCGCCCCCGTTCCAGGCGCCATTCCCGGGCTTCTACACCTATCGCGGCAAGACCGTCATCGACGAAACGGTGGTCCATCTCCGGGATTTCGAGCGACTGCTGCCGGTTTTCCGCGCCGCGTACAAGAGCTTCGACTTCTCGTGGGTATACCTGACCACGGCCGACGACATGATGCTGATTTATCCGTACGTGCCGATGGATCAAGCGGTCAATAATGCGCTGCCAACCAAACAGGTGTTCTACACGGCGGCAGACTTCGCGCGGCGCGCGGTCGGCTGGACCGCGCCGTACCTTGACCTGGTCGGTGCCGGGATGATGATTACCGCCTCCTATCCGATCTATGCGGATGACCGGCTGCTCGGCGTCGCCTCGCGCGACATCACCCTGAAGCAGCTCTCCCGGTCGGTGTTGGCCCGGCTTCAATGGCGAGATACGGCGAGCGCCTTCATTGTCGACCGGCACGGGCTGGCCATCGACGCCAGTGACGCCGCTCTCGAAGCCGAGATCGAGCGCGTCAACGCCGAAAAGAAGACGGCCGCGTTGTCTTACCGCTCGTCCGCTGGCCTGGCGAAGGACGCCGACCGAGGCGCGGTGGCCTCCCGCTTCACTTGGGTCAACGAGGTCACCGAAGGTGTCCTGGCCAGGGCCGCGCAAGCCAGCAGCATGTCCGGGGCGCTGGCCATGGACATCAATGGCCAGCGGGTGCTGGCGGCTCGCATAGAGAGCACCGGCTGGTTCATCATCCTGGTCGACCGCAAGCCGTGACGCGGCTGTCGCCCAGCAAGCGCACCAGTGCAAAGGTGCTGCGACCGGCAGCCATCGGAGGCGGTGAGTGATCACCAGCGGCGGGACCACTGTGCAGATTTCGCCGTCACGATCATCGTTTTCGACTCCCTGCGCCGCTTGTCGGAAAAGACGTGTTTACAATATGGCCAATGCTCTCACTCGGCCTTGCCGGTTTGCATGCTTTTTGTTGGCAATCCGCATGCAGCGAGCGTTCTCGTGGGGTGCCGCCATGGCAATGCTGATAGTCTGCAATTTGCCCGACGACGTCCATCGCGCATTTTCGATGCGGGCCGCTTCAACATGGGCGTAGCACGGAGGCCGAGGTTCGCGCGATTCTGGCGATCGCGGTCAAGCCGGAGACGCGCATCGGCCTGGCTGAAGCCCGCGCGGCATTGGGCCGCGAGGTCGGCGTCACGAACGAGGATTTCGAGGTTGGAACATACAGGCAAATCATGAGCGTCGCACCCAATCAACACGGTCAACCGCCGCCGATCGTGCAGCTCGATCGAGCAGTAAGGTGAGCGTCCCTTGCCTGATGAGTGCGTGGTCGATGAGCGAGAAGGAACTGCGCGCTTATCTGCGCCACCGCATGCCGTCGCCAGACGACGCTGAGGATCTGTTGCAGGAGGTGTTCGTCAAGGCCCTGCGCCGCGGCAGCCGGTTTTGCGAAATAGAACAGCCGCGTGCCTGGCTATTCCGGGTAACGCGCAATGCGCTCGCCGATCGGCTGCGCGTCGCGCATGAACATCTGCCGCTGCCCGACGATCTCGCCGCATCGTCGCCGGCAACGCTTCGACCGGTAGACCAGCTGAGCCAGTGCCTGCCGCGCGCGCTCGGCGAGCTGTCCGAAGCCGACCGGCTGGCGATCACGCTCTGCGATATCGAAGGCCGGCCGCAGCGCGAATTGGCCGAGCGCCTCGGGATCTCGCTGTCGGGCGCCAAGTCGCGCGTCCAGCGCGCGCGCCAGCGTCTCAAGGCGAAGATCGAGGTCGGGTGCCAGGTTCGCTACGATGCCGGCGGCGAGGTTGCCGGATTCATCCCGCGTCCGCCCTTAGCGCCATCCTGACGCTCGTTTTCCCCCGGCGCGTGCGCCACGCGCACCCTGTACCGAATATCCGATGACCAAGGGCGAGGTCCGAAAAAAAAAGAGTCGACAACTGCGTCCTTTTCGCCTGCGCTTCGTCTTCCCGAACAGGAAGGTCGTTGCGCCGACGGCGCCGACCCCGCTACGATCTTGCCGGAGGTTCCCGAATGAACACGCTTTCCCTTGACTCCAGCCCGCGTGGCAGACTCGCACGCTGGCTGCTGGCGATCGTCATCGCCACCAGCGCCTGGCTGTTCGCCTACAGCCAACTCACCACCTTCGCCGACTGGCTGCTGAACGCGCTGACCCTCAGCCGTCAGACAGCGGTCGGCGAGGCGCTGCATTTCTTCTTCTACGACACGCCGAAAGTCCTGCTGCTGCTAACCGGCATCGTCTTCGTGATGGGCATCGTGCAGACCTTCTTCTCGCCCGAGCGGACGCGCGCGCTGCTCTCCGGCAAGCGGCAGGGGATCGGCAACGTGCTCGCTGCAACGCTCGGCATCGTCACGCCATTCTGCTCGTGCTCGGCAGTGCCGCTGTTCATCGGCTTTCTTTCGGCTGGCGTGCCGCTCGGCGTGACCTTCTCCTTCCTGATCTCCGCGCCGATGGTCAATGAAGTGGCGCTGGCGCTGCTCTTCGGCATGTTCGGCTGGAAGGTCGCCGCGCTGTACCTTGGCCTCGGCCTGCTGGTGGCGATCGTTGGCGGACTGGTGATCGGCAAGATGCACATGGAGCGCCACCTCGAGGACTGGGTACAGAAGATTCAGGCCGGCCAGGCGAGCCATCCGGTGCGCGACGGTATCGGATGGGTCGGGCGCTTCGAGGCCGGCACGGCGCATGTGCGAGAGATTGTCGGCAAGGTCTGGCCGTACATCCTGGCCGGTATCGCGGTCGGCGCGGCCATCCACGGCTATGTGCCGGAGGACTTCATGGCCTCGATCATGGGCAGGGACGCCTGGTGGGCGGTTCCCGTCGCGGTGCTGCTCGGCGTTCCGATGTACACCAACGCCGCCGGCGTGATCCCGATCGTCGAGGCCTTGATCGGCAAGGGTGCTGCACTCGGCACCGTGCTGGCCTTCATGATGAGCGTGATCGCCCTCTCCGCACCCGAGATGATCATCCTGCGCAAAGCCCTCAAGCCGCGCCTGATCGCCACCTTCGCCGGCATCGTCGCCGCCGGCATTCTTCTGGTGGGCTACCTCTTCAACCTGGTGCTGTAAGGCCCGCCGCCGCCTTCAGCCCAGAACTCGCAACGGACAACTCGAAGGAGCACGCATGAAAGACATCAAAGTTCTCGGCACCGGCTGCGCCAACTGCCGCAGCACGGTCGACTTGATAGAAACAGTCGCAAAGGCCAGAGGAGTGCCGATAACGCTCGAAAAGATCGAAGACCTGCCCGCGATCGTCGCCTACGGGGTGATGTCCACCCCCGGCGTGGTGATCGACGGCCAGGTGGTCCATGCCGGTGGTGTCCCGACGTGCAGCAAGGTCGAAAGCTGGTTCTGAGGAGTTGCCGCGACGAGGTGTTGCAGACCGCGATCGCCGGATTTTCTCGATGCCGACGCCAGCAATCGACGCCGCCGCGGCGCTCGCCGATCCGCCCTTGATACACCAGGATCTTGGCGTCCTGACACCAATGCGAGGCTACCATCAGCCGTCTGACCATCACCCTGTCGGAAGCACGCTACCGGGCACTCAAGCGAGCTTGCCTGCAGCGTGAGAAGACGATCGGACAATTGATTGAGGAAAGCCTGGACTACCATGGAATCAAGTCGCGCGACGAGGCGCGCGAGCTCGTGCGCCGCGCGAGGGCACACCGCAAGCTCACCGAAAGCGAGGCCCTGGCAGTTGCACGGGAGGAAATCAAGCCCGTGCGCGGTCAACGGTGAGCGCCGCTGCCGTCATTGTCGACACCAACGCAGCGGAGTCGTCGCGGGGCTTCTGACCACAAATCACGCGTCGCCCAGAGAGCACGCATCCTGGGCGGCATGCTGTCAGCTGCCTTCCCTTTCGTGTTGCCGGAAGCCTTGCCGTGCGAATGCCGTACGCTGCTCTTGCGGCCGAACCTGCACCGACTGCACGGGCTGTCGGTCGCGGAGGTGGACGTCATCCTCACTGACCTGGCGCAGGACGCGATCATTCTGACGCCGGTGATCTCGCCCCCCGCGCCCGAGCCGGGTGATCCGTTGCTGTGGGACTTGCTTGCAGCAAGGGCGGACCTGCTGCTTACTGGCAACAAGGCGTTGTTTCGGGACGCCGGCATGCGGGAGCGGGTGTTCTCGGTACAGGCGTTTGCAGCCGAGCGGTAGGCGAATGGGTGTATAGGTAGCAAGGCTTGCATCCAGCCGCCGTCTCGATGCGGCAAGCTGGACGACTCGCCGAAAACCGATGTGCTTGATTTCCCGGTCGCTAGCGCCCGCGTTTGTTAGGATGGCCGCTTCACTCGTGAAAGACAGCTGATGAGCGGCACCGAAAGAGCCACGACAGGACGACGCAAGGGGCGTGGGCAGCGCCTGGGCCGGCGCGTCGACCCCGCGACGCGCGACGCCGTCGCCGAGTTGCTGGCCGGCCTGCCGCTACGCCGCGACCTCTTGATTGAACATCTGCACCGCCTGCAGGACACCCGCGGCTGCCTGCGTGCGGGAGACCTGGTGGCGCTGGCGGACCTGCTGCGTATCGGCGTCGCCGAGGTCTACGAGACGGCCACTTTCTACGCCCATTTCGACCTTCGCGACGATGGCGAGCCGGCTCCGGCGCCTGCCGTCAGGGTCTGCGACGGCCTCAGCTGCCGACTGCAGGGGGCGCTCCAACTCGCAACCTCATTGCGCACGCTGCTGCCGCCGGCCGATGCCAGAGTCCTGCGCGCACCGTGCATGGGCCGTTGCGACCTGGCACCGGTGGTGCAGGTCGGCAAGCGCCATGCTGACCAGGCAAGTGCAGCCGACGTGCAGGCGCTGATCGACGCACAAGCCTTTGCAGCGCTGCCGGTGGTCGGCGAGAGTCTGGCCGCCTACCGTGCTCGCGGCGGCTATCGGCAGCTGCTGGCGCTGCGCGAGGGTAGCTTGCAGGCCGCAGCCGTGATCGCCGAAGTCGAGGCAGCGGCACTGCGCGGCATGGGCGGCGCCGGTTTTCCGACCGCTCGCAAGTGGCGTCTGGTCGCCGCCGGCCCGGCGCCACGCTATCTGGTGTGCAACGCCGACGAGGGCGAACCGGGTACCTTCAAGGACCGGCTGATCCTCGAACAGCAGACGCAGCCATTTCTCGATGGCCTGCTGCTGGCAGCGGCGTGCGTCGGCGCCGAGCGCTGCTGGATCTACCTGCGCGACGAATACCCTGCCGCGCACGCGCTGCTCCGCCGCGAAATCGCCGCACTCGAAGAGGCGCAGCTGATCGAGCCGGGATTCATCGATCTGCGTCGCGGTGCCGGCGCCTACATCTGCGGCGAGGAATCGGCGCTGATCGAATCGATCGAGGGCAAGCGCGGTTACCCCCGCCAACGCCCACCCTACGTCGCCGAGGCGGGACTGTTCGGCCGTCCGACGCTGGTCAACAACGTCGAGACCCTGGCCTTGCTGCCGCAGATTCTCGCCGGCGGCGGGGGGCACTTCGCGGCGCTCGGCAGCGAGGGCTTTGCCGGGCTGCGCAGCTATTCGGTGTCCGGTCGGGTGCGCCAACCGGGATTGAAGCAGGCGCCGGCGGGGATCAGCGCGCGCCGCTTGATCGACGACTACTGCGGTGGCATGGCCGACGGCCAGCAACTGCTTGCCTACCTTCCCGGCGGTGCCTCGGGCGGCATTCTGCCGGCACGCCTGGCCGACCTGCCGCTGCATTTCGGCGAACTGGAGAAGCACGGCGGACTGATCGGTTCGGCGGCGGTGATCGTGCTCTCCGACCGCGACGACCTGCGCGCCGCGGTACAGGCGCTGCTCGAGTTCTTTGCCGACGAGAGCTGCGGCCAGTGCACTCCGTGCCGCATCGGCACCGAGAAGATGCTGGCGCTGTTCGCGGCACCCGAGCTTGACCTCGAGTTGCTCGACGAACTGGCGACGCTGATGCGCGAGGCGTCGATCTGCGGCCTCGGCCAGGCGGCACCGAATCCCCTGATGACGGCACTGCAGTATCTGCCGCGGCAATTGTCGGCGAGTGCAGCGCGATGAGCGAGCCGGCGGCGTCGCCAGGCGTCTGCTTCACCCTCGATGGTCGCAAGATGACGGCTTTGTCGGGCGAGACGATCTGGCAGGCGGCGCGGCGCGCCGGCCTGACGATTCCGCATCTCTGCACGCAAGCGGCGCCGGACTACCTACCCGGTGGCAACTGCCGTGCGTGCCTGGTCGACATCGACGGCGAGCGCAACCTGGCGCCGAGCTGCAGCCGCCAGGTCACCGAGGGCATGCAGGTGCGCAGCGACAGCTCCGAGCGGGCGCTGCGCAGCCGTCGTCTGGTGATGGAACTGCTGCTCGCCGACCAGCCGCCGCGCGCGCGGGCGCACGATCGCAACGCTTCGTTCTGGCACTGGGCGGAGCAGGTGGGCTTGCAGCACAGCCGCTTTCCGGCACGCGCCAAGGGCGCAGCCGCTGCCAGCGCCGATCGCAGCCACCCGGCGATGATCGTGCAGCTCGACGCCTGCATCCACTGCCAGCTGTGCGTGCAGGCCTGCCGCGACATCCAGGCCAACGACGTCATCGGCATGACCGGTCGTGGCGCTGCGGCGAAAATCGCCTTCGACCTCGATGATGCGATGGGCGACTCGAGCTGCGTCGCTTGCGGCGAGTGCGTGCAGGCCTGCCCCACCGGCGCGCTGATGCCGGCGACGATGGTGATCGCAGACGGCAGCGGCCTGCTCGCGGCGGGAGAAGAAGTCGACCGTGTCGTTGCCAGCGTCTGTCCCTATTGCGGCGTCGGCTGCCAGCTCGACTATCGCGTGCGTCATGACCGGATCATCGCCGTCAATGGCCGTGACGGCCCGGCCAACCGGCAACGGCTGTGCGTCAAGGGACGCTTCGGCTTCGCCTACGTGCACTCGCCACAGCGCCTGCTGAAGCCGCTGATCCGCCGCGACGACGCGGCCAAGGTTGCCGACGCCGTCTTCGACCCGGCCAAACCGTACACCCATTTCCGCGAAGCGAGCTGGGACGAGGCACTGCAGCGGGCGGCCGCGGGGCTACGAGCGATCCGCGAGCAACACGGTGGCGGCGCGCTGGCCGGTTTCGGCTCGGCCAAGTGCAGCAACGAGGAAGCCTATCTGTTCCAGAAACTGGTACGCACCGGTTTCGGCACCAACAACGTCGACCATTGCACACGACTGTGCCACGCCTCTTCGGTGGCCGCCCTGATCGAGGGCGTCGGTTCCGGTGCAGTGTCGGCGTCGTTCATGCAGATCGACAATGCCGAACTGGCGATCCTGATCGGCTGCAACCCGGAGTCGAACCATCCGGTCGCCTCGACCTTCTTCAAGCGCGCTGCCCGCCGGGGCACGCGGCTGATCGTCATCGACCCGCGCCGCCATGGCCTGGCACGCTTTGCCGATCAGACGCTGCAATTTCGCCCCGGCACCGACGTCGCGCTGCTCAACGCGATGCTGCATACGATCGTCGACGAGCAGCTGTTCGACGCCGCGTATATCGCGCGCTACACCAGCGGCTTCGACGAGATGCGCGCCCACCTCGGCGCGTTCAGCCCGGAAGCGATGGCCGAAGTCTGCGGTATTGCAGCCCGCACGATTCGCGACGTGGCGCGCCGCTACGCGCGCGCGAAGGCGTCGATGATTTTCTGGGGAATGGGCATTTCGCAACACGCGCACGGCACCGACAATGCCCGTTGCCTGATCGCCCTGGCGCTGATGACCGGACAGATCGGTCGCCCGGGCACCGGCCTGCATCCGCTGCGCGGCCAGAACAACGTCCAGGGCGCCTCCGACGCCGGCCTGATCCCGATGGTCCTGCCCGACTACCGGCCGATCTCGCTGGCCGCCAGCCGCGAGCGCTTCGAGAAGCTGTGGGGCACCGCCCTCGACCCGCGACCGGGCCTGACCGTCGTCGAGATCATCAATGCTGCCGCCACCGGCGACGTTCGCGGCATGTACATCCTCGGCGAGAACCCGGCGATGTCGGACCCCGACCTCAGCCACGCGCGGCGGGCGCTGGCGTCGCTCGACCACCTGGTGGTCCAGGACCTGTTCCTCACGGAAACCGCGATCTACGCCGACGTCGTCCTGCCCGCCTCGTCCTGGCCGGAGAAGGAAGGCACGGTGACCAACACCAACCGGCAGGTGCAGTTCGGTCGTCAGGCCCTGCCCTTGCCTGGCGACACTCGCCCGGACTGGTGGATCATCCAGGAAATCGCGCGCCGGCTCGGCCTCGACTGGCGCTACGACGATCCGGCAGCGATCTACGCCGAGATGCGCATCGCGATGCCGTCGCTGGCGCACATCGGCCGCGAGCGTCTCGAACGCGAGGGATCGGTCACCTACCCCTGCGCCGGCGACGAACTGGCGGGCGCCGACGTGGTTTTCGACAGCGGCTTCCCGACGGCCAGCGGCCGCGCCGGCTTCGTCCCCGCCGTGCTGCTGCCGCCCGACGAACAACCGTCGGCCGACTATCCGCTGGTGCTATCCACCGGGCGACTGCTCGAACACTGGCATACCGGCGCGATGAGCCGGCGAAGCCCGACGCTCGACGCGCTGGAACCCGAGGCGGTGGTCACCGTCAGCGACCAGGACCTGCGCCGGCTCGGCCTCGCCGACGGCGAGCGCGTCCGTCTGGTCACCCGGCGTGGCGAAATCGAGGTCAGCGCCCACGCCGACCCGGCAGTCGCGCCGGGCTCGCTGTGGCTGCCGTTCTGTTTCCACGAGGCGGCGGCCAACCGGCTGACCAACCCGGTGCTCGACCCCTACGGCAAGATCCCCGAGTTCAAGTTTTGCGCGGTCCGCATGGAGCGTGCCTGAGTGAGCAGCCTGGCTGGCGCCAAGGGCGTCGAAGCGTTCGCACTGGCGCCTGATCCCGACGATCCGCAACTGACGCGCTGCGTCGATGGGCGCGACCAGTTGGGCCAGCCGGTGTCACTGAACGTCGTCGTCGAGCGACCGCTGACCCTTTACCTGAACGGTACCGAGGTAGTGACGCTGATGACCATTGGCGACCACCCCGAACTGCTCGCCCTGGGCTTTCTGCTCAATCAGAACATGCTCGCTGCCGACGATGCGGTGACCGCGATCGAACATGACGCCGAGCTCGACGTCGTCGTCGTCCGCACGCGCAGCGAGGCGCGCTACGAGCAGAAGCTGCAACGCAGGATTCGCACCTCGGGTTGTGCCCAGGGCACGGTTTTCGGCGACATCATGGAGCGCTTCGACGACACCCGCCTCGACACCACCGCCGAGCTACGCAGTTCGTGGCTGCGCAGCCTGCTCGTGCAGATCGGCCGGCAACCCAGCCTGTACCAGAAGGCGGGTGCCATCCACGGCTGCGTCCTGTGCCGGCGCGACCGCCCACTGGTGTATATGGAGGACGTCGGCCGTCACAACGCGGTCGACAAGATCGCCGGCTACATGCACCGGAACGGCCTCAGCGGCCACGACAAGATCTTCTACACCACCGGACGCCTGACCAGCGAAATGGTGATCAAGACCGTGCACATGCAGATTCCGATCCTCGTCTCGCGCTCGGGTTTCACGGCCTGGGGCGTCGAACTCGCGCGGCGCGCCGGCCTGACGCTGATCGGTCGCGCCAAGGGACTGCGATTCGTGGTGCTGGCGGGCGCTGAGCGCCTGGTCTACGACCTCGCCCTTGCCCGGCCGCCGGGCGCGAGCAGCTGACAAGCCCGTCCCCAACCACCGCCGGTCGATGCAAAGGCAAGGCAGCGCGCGCGCCCACCGCCGCCTTGCTGGTTTGTCCGCAGCTGCCGCGCGCGTGCACCGACCAGCGCTCGCCGCCCGACGAGACGTCACGACTTGTGCAGTAGTTCCTTCCCGTGGCCGCTCAGCGCCGCGATACTTCGCTCAGGGGTCGCAAGCGCGTCTGTGAGCTGCGACCCTGAGCCCTGGCGAGAACAGCGGGCGCCAGACCGACGGACAGGCCGCTGGGAAAGCTGGCGGGTCCGGTCGACCTGCCCGTCGAGCATCATGGAGGATGCGATGAAAGTGCTGATGATTATGGACGGCGATGATTGCGTGCTGCGAATCGAACCCGAGGATGAAGAAGGCAGGGCCCTGCTGGCGACGTTCGGAGTCAAGGGTCATTTCCAGTCAACGCTCGGCTCGGTCGCCGTCGCGCCCGTCCTCTCGGCGGCCCAGGTCGGCGCCTTCTACGAGGGCACACCGCTCGAACTCGATTGACGACGGCCAGCGCCGACCACCACCGTCGGCGATCGACGACTGGTCAGGGCCCTGGCAATCGACCAGCGATCGAACACCGCGAGATTGCTGCCAACAGGCCGGCTGCACCCCGGCGTCCGCGGCCAAAGCGCCCGCGGCCGCCGGCGTAGCGCCGGCTCGATCCCGCACGGGGTGCTGTTCAGGCGAGATCAGGCACCCAGGACGCCTTTCACCGAGGCGACCTCTTCGGCGGAATCGGCCAGCAGGGCGCTGAGCCCTTCGGCATCGAACAACTCCGACAAGGCACTGACGACCGTTGGTTCGGAGAGCGTCGGATCCCGCCAGCCGTGATCGAGATTGGCCAATTTGTTGGCCACGAACAGGACGTCAGCAAGCGTCTTGACGGTCGTCACCACGCGATCGAGATCGTGCCCCTCGACCACCGTCACCACCTCCTCCGGCAAACCCATGGCGGCCAGCAAGGCGTGCCCGATGTTGTCGTGCCATTCCACCAGCAGCTGATGGAGTTCTGCCGGGTCGTTCATCACCCGGGGAAAACCCGCCACGCGCGACAGCAGGTAGAACGCACCGATGTCATGAACCAGGCCGGCGAACATCGCCTCATCGGGACTGACGCGGGTCAGCTGCCTGGCCAGTACCCGGCACAGGGCGGCGACTTCTATCGAGTGCTCCCACAGGCGTGCAGAGAGCGTCGCGAACGGGACCATCTTCTTGGAACTGAGCAACTGCTCGACGGCAACGGCAAACGACAGGCCACGAACGGCTTCCATGCCGACCCTGGAAATCGCGCTATTCACCGCCAGAATGGCTTTCCCAGAGCGATTCATCGCCGCCGAATTGGCGAGTCGGACGACCTTGGCACTGAGCAGGGGCTCCGCGCTGACCAGGGTGGCCAGTTCCTCTATCGTCAGCTTGGGGTTCTTGAGTGCATTGCGAATCTTCAAGGTGATGTCGAGGAAGGTCGGAAAGCAGATCGACTCGCCAGAAAGGTCACGAGCGATATCTTCCAGCATGCGGAAGCTTTGCTCACGAACGAGGTTCGCGCGCGACTCGATCGACACGTTCAGCCGTGTTTCACCCAGTTCCAGCTCGTCGCCGTCGGCCAGTGCCTGCTCGACGCCATTGCTCAGCGTGCAGCCATTCAGCCGGCTCGGATTTCTACTGTTGGCGGTCAGCGCGTAGCGACCATCGCGGAAGCTGACCGTCGCGTGCACCGTCGACACCGAGGCATCGTGCGGCAAGGCCAGGCGATTTGGCGGCTTGCGTCCGATGCTACCGCCCTGCTCGTCGAATTCCACTTCGCAGGGCGTCGGCAGCGCCACGCCCTTGAACGACACAACCCGCAAGATCATCAGCATTTGGTGAGCCTCAACAGTCAATTGGGGCGTCAATATCGTTCGACGCGTTGCGGCTGGCAAGGATAAGCGAAGGACGACTTCGCGTGCGACGGACGAACCACCTGGCGTTCCTTCGTGCACCTGGCAGGCGAACTGCCGATAGCGATGCGCCACGGCCGGCAAACCGCTCGCCAAGACAGGCAAAGGCGCGGGCAGCGCGCTGCGCCGCCCGCGTTGCGGCGTGCCGAGCGAGCTACTGGCTGATCGCCTCGGCGGGCGTGACGATGCCCAGGAAGCTGTCCGCCTTCAGCGCAGCACCGCCGATCAAGCCGCCGTCGATGTCCTTCTGAGCGAGCAGGCCGGCGGCGTTGTCGGGCTTCATCGAGCCTCCGTACTGGATGCTGATCGATTGGGCGACGTCGTCACCGAAGAGCTTGGCCAGCAGGCCACGGACGAAAGCGTGTGCTTCCTGTGCTTCGGCGTCGCTGGCGGTGACGCCGGTGCCGATCGCCCAGACGGGTTCGTAGGCGACGACGGTGCGCAGCGCGTCGTCGGCGGAAAGCCCGGCGTAGGCGCCATTGACCTGCGTCGTAAGGACGCTTTCGAGTTGGCCGCCCTGGCGCTCGGCGAGCGTTTCCCCAATGCAGATGATTGGCCCCATGTCGAGCGAGAGGACCTTCTTGACCTTCTTGTTCACCGTTTCGTCGGTCTCACCGAAGTAGCTGCGCTGCTCGGAGTGGCCGATGATCACCAGGTCGACACCGATGTCCTTGAGCATGTCGGCGCTCACCTTGCCGGTGAAGGCACCCTGGTTTTCCCAGTGTACGTCCTGCGCCGCCAGCTTGACGTTGCTGCCCTTGAGCACTTCGGCGACCTTGGCCAGCGCGAGGTAGGTGGGAGCGATGGCGACGACGACCTTCTTGATGTCCTTGGCAGCAGCGACGACATCGGCGGCCAGCTTGACGGATTCGGCAACGGACTTGTTCATCTTCCAGTTGCCGGCGATAACGATTTTGCGCATGGTGTTCCTCTTGTGTGTTTTTGGATGACTTGGCGAACGAAGCGGCCCCGGCGCGGCGCCGGGGCCGCTGCGCTTACTTCTCGGAGAGCGCGGCGACGCCGGGCAGAACCTTGCCTTCGAGATACTCCAGCGATGCCCCACCGCCGGTCGAGGTGTGCGTGACCTTCTTCTCGGCACCGTATTTCTTGGCGGCGGTCGCGGTGTCGCCGCCGCCGATCACGGTGATGGCTCCCTTGGCAGTGGCCTCGACGATGGCATCGGCCATCGCCCTGGTACCCGCCTCGAACTTGGCGAACTCGAAGACGCCCGCCGGGCCGTTCCAGATGATCGTCCGGGCGTTGAGGATCGCATCGGTGAACGCCCTGGTCGATTCGGGACCACAATCGAGCCCGAGCCAGCCGTCGGGAATGCCGTCGACGTCGTTGGCGGTTGCCGTGTTGGCGGCGGCGTCGAACTTGTCGGCGATGATGAAATCGGTCGGCAGCAGGATCTGTTTGCCCTTGTCGTTGGCCTTGGCCATCAATTCGGGGACCAGCTTGGCGCCCTCTTCGTCAAACAGCGAGTTGCCGATCGGCATGCCGCTGAGGACTTTCTTGAAAGTGAAGGCCATGCCGCCACCGATGATGATCTGGTCGGCCTTGTCGAGCAGGTTATTGATCAACTGAATCTTGTCGGCCACCTTGGCGCCACCGAGGATCGCCAGCAGCGGCCTTTGCGGCGCCTCGAGCACGGCCGAGAAGGCGGCCAGCTCCTTGTTCATCAGGTAGCCGGCGGCCCGCTGCGGCAACTGCACGCCGGTCATCGACGAGTGGTCTCGGTGAGCGGTACCGAAAGCGTCGTTGACGTAGACGTCGGCGAGCCTGGTAAGCGATGCACGGAAGGCCTTGACATCGTCGGGGTTGGCCTTGACCTTGCTGACCGTGCCATCGGGCCCCTCGACGGTGCCCTTGCCTTCTTCTTCGATATGAAAGCGGAGGTTTTCGAGCAGGATGACTTCACCGGGCTTGATCCTGGCGCAGGCCGCTTCGACCTCCGGACCGACGCAGTCGGAGAGGAAGCTGACCGGACGACCGATCAGGCCTTCGAGCGCGGTGGCGACGGGTTGCAGGCTGAACTGCGGCATGACCTTGCCGTCGGGACGGCCAAGGTGCGACATCAGGATCACGGCGGCGCCCTTGTCGAGCGCGTACTTGATCGTCGGCAGCGCGGCTTCGATGCGTTTGGTATTGGTGATGGCGCCGCTGACCTTGTCCTGCGGGACGTTGAAATCAACGCGGATCAGGACACGCTTGCCTTCGAGGGCGAGATCTTCGATGAACAGTTTGGACATGATTTCCTCGAGAGTGAGTGGTGGTTAAGAAATCGGGGGACTAAGAATGGAAAATGGCATGGTGTCTCCGCTTCGGATACAGGACGACCGCTCAACAGAGCACTTTCAGCCACTGCGTTGAGAAAAACCAGGCATGGGGGAAGGCGTTCAAGGCACGCAGACGAAGTATCCTTGGCGGCGCTGCAGGAGTCAAATGCCAGCCGGCTTCCGGCCCGGTCAAGCGTCGTCGGCGACCTGCGGGGCATGCCCCGCGACCGCCGTCTTGACCACCAGCAGGTCCTCCATCACCAGGTACTCGAGGTCCGACCCGAAGAACATGTTCAGCGCATCGGTCGGCGAACAGATCATCGGCTCGCCACGGCGGTTGAGCGAGGTATTGAGTACGACACCATTGCCGGTCAGCTTCTCGAGTTCGACCATCAGGTCGTAGTAGCGCGGATTGAATTGCCGCTGCAGTACCTGGGCGCGCGAACTGCCGTCTTCGTGCACAACTTCGGGAACGCGTTCCTTCCAGCCGTCGGCGACGGCGAAGGTGAAGGTCATGAACGGCGCGGGATGGTCGCTGCCGAGCATCTGCGGGCCGACGGTGTCGAGCATGCTCGGGCAGAACGGGCGCCAGCGCTCGCGGAACTTGATCTGCGCGTTGATCCGGTCGGCAACGCCGGCAACGCTGGGACAACCCAGGATCGAACGGCCACCGAGCGCACGTGGCCCAAACTCCATCCGGCCCTGGAACCAGGCGACCGGGTTGCCGGCGACGAGGATCGCGGCGATTTCCTGCGGCACCTGGCGCAAGCGCCGCCACTGCGGCTGCGCCGGATGGCGGGCACACGCCGCGATGACGTCTTCGTTGCTGTACGCCGGCCCGAGGAAGACATGCTCCATCTTCTCGACCGGCACGCCGCGCTGCACCGACACCCAGGCGGCCGCACCCACCGCCGTGCCGGCGTCGCCCGACGCCGGCTGGACGTAGAGTTCGCGGACGTCCGGGCGGGCGATGATCTTCTGGTTGAGCTTGACGTTGAGCGCGCCGCCACCGGAGAAGGCGAGCCGGCCGGTTTCGCGCAGGATGTCGCCGAGGTAGTGCTCGAGCATCTGCAACGACAGATCCTCGAACAACTTCTGCATGCTCGCCGCGTAATGGATGTAGGGATCGTCGGCGATGTCGCCCGAGCGCTTCGGACCCAGCCACTCGACCAGCTTGGGCGAGAAGTAGTAGCCCTTCCCTCTTTCCTTGTAGCGGCGGAAGCCAATCACGTTGGCGTATTCGGTGTTGACGCTCAACTCGCCGTTCTCGAACTTCGCCAGCCGCGAGAAATCGTAGCGATGCGGATCGCCATAGGGCGCCATGCCCATTACCTTGTACTCGCCGTCGAGCATCTCGAAGCCGAGGTATTCGGTCAGTGCGCCGTACAGTCCGCCGAGCGAATCGGGATCGTAGAACTCCTTGATCTTGTGGATCCGGCCGTTCTCGCCGTAGCCGAAAAAGGTCGTCGCGTACTCGCCCTTGCCGTCGATACCGAGAATCGCAGTCTTTTCGGCAAAACCGGCACAGAAATAGGCGCTGGCGGCGTGCGCCAGGTGATGTTCCACCGGCACGATCTCGGTCTTCTTCAGATCGAAGCCCAGTTGCAGCAGGCACCATTCGATACGCCTGCGGTAACGATGGAAGCGTCGGTTGCCGGCGAGGATCGCGTCGAGCGCCCGGTCCGGCGCATACCAGTAGCGCTTGGCATAATGCCAGCGCGCCGGCTCGACGATGCTGATCGGCGCAAACGGGATGGCGACTGCATCGACATCGGCGGGCTTGACGGCGGCGAAATCGAGGCAGAACTTCGCTGCCTCGTAGGGCATCCGGTTCTTGGCGTGCTTGTCGCGAACGAAGCGTTCTTCCTCGGCCGCGGCAACGAGTTGGCCATCGATGTACAGCGCCGCCGAAGGATCGTGCGTCAGCGCGCCGGAAAGTCCGAGCAGGATCAGGGGCAAGGTCAAGGTCTCACAAAATCACGGTTTCGTCCCGTCCGCACCGAGGCGCCGACGGGTCGACGAAGCATCCGAGTATACCTGCACGAGCGTCGCTTCTGTTCTGTCATCCACGTGGCGCCGCGGCTAGCGCAGGACCTTGCGACGACCCGACCCTTGCGCATGCGAGGTATCGGTGCCGGCCGCGAACAGGCGCCGAACCTGGAGACGCGCGGTGCACCTGACAAGCGCAATGCGACTCTCCCGGGGGCGTGGCAAGCGGCGAAGCGATGCCAGCGCGACCACGACACGTCACGGGCGCAGCGCCTTGGCGATGCCCTTTCGCATCAAGCACTTCAACCCCTGGCTCGAACGCACCATTGAGGAGGCTGTTTCTTGCCTAAAGCATTCTCCTGCCCGATAATCGCCCGACACGTTTCACGCGAGGCGCGCCGACCGCATGGTATGGCGACTACGATCGAGAACTTGCACAGCGCGAGATCATGAACGACTACATCCTGGAAACGAATAATCTGGTCAAGGAATTCAAGGGATTTGTCGCCGTCGATAGCGTCAACCTGAAAGTCCGGCGTGGTCATATCCACGCCATGATCGGTCCCAACGGCGCCGGCAAGACGACCTGCTTCAACCTGCTCACCAAGTTTCTCCAACCGACCCGCGGCAGCATTCGTTTCAATAGCATTGATATCACCGGCGACCAGCCGGCAAGAGTCGCCCGGCGCGGGATCGTCCGTTCTTTCCAGATTTCGGCCGTGTTCCCGCATTTGACGGTCCTCGAGAACGTCCGCATAGCCTTGCAGCGAAAGCTCGGGGCTTCGTTCTATTTCTGGCGCTCCGACAAGGGCTTGAACCGGCTCGACAAGCGCGCAATCGAACTGCTGGCCGACGTCGGCCTGGATTCCTACAGCCGAATGCTTGCCGTCGAGTTGCCCTATGGTCACAAGCGTGCCCTGGAGATTGCCACGACGCTTGCCCTTGAACCTGAACTAATACTGCTCGACGAACCGACCCAAGGCATGGGTCATGAAGACGTCGACCGGGTGATGCAGCTGATCAAGAAGGTCTCGGCCGATCGTACGATCCTGATGGTCGAGCACAACATGAAGGTCGTTGCCGGCATCTCGGATACCATCACGGTCCTGGCGCGCGGCGCCGTGCTGGCCGAAGGGCCATACGCTGACGTGGCGAAGAATCCGCAGGTAATCGAAGCCTACATGGGCACTGCCGAGGCTGAAGCTTCCGGGAGCCCGGCGTGAGCGCGGCGGTTGAATATCTGCGCATTCGGGACTTACACGCCTTCTACGGCGAATCGCATATCCTGCACGGGGTGGATCTACTGGTACACCGCGGCGAGTGTGTCTCGCTGCTCGGCCGGAATGGCGCCGGCCGCACCAGCACGCTGCGTGCCATCCTTGGTCTCACCGGAAAGAGAACGGGTTCGATCATGGTCAATGGCCGTGAGACCATCGACATGGCGACGCATCGCATCGCGCAGCTTGGCGTAGGCTATTGCCCGGAGGAGCGCGGCATCTATGCCAGCCTGAGCTGCGAGGAGAACCTTCTGCTGCCGCCTCGGGTCGGAAGCAGGGGCATGCGCCTGGAAGAAATCTACGAGATGTTTCCGAATCTTGCCGAACGCCGCCATAGTCAGGGCACACGCCTGTCCGGAGGAGAACAGCAGATGCTCGCCATGGCACGCATTCTCTGGAGCGGTGCGCAGTTGCTGCTGCTCGACGAGATTTCCGAGGGGCTGGCACCAGTGATCGTGCAACAACTCGGCGAGGTGATCAGCGATCTGAAGAACAAGGGTTTCACGATCATTCTGGTTGAACAGAATTTTCATTTTGCGGCTCCTTTGGCGGATCGCATGTACATTGTCGAGCATGGCCAGATTGCTGCCGAAGTTGCGCAAAACGAGATCGAGGCGAAGCAGGAATTGCTGCAGAAGTATCTTGGAGTCTGATTGTTCTAACTGCCGGATTTTCCATCCGGCGCACTTATAACCACAGGAGACAACCTCATGAGATGCAAACTGCTTAACGTCGCGGTCGCGGCACTGCTGATCCCGGTCGCCAGCTTCGCCTCGGCAGAAGCCAAGACGGCGGCCATGAAACTCTCGGACAACACTGTCAAGATCGGCGTGCTCACCGACATGTCCGGCGTTTATTCGGACCTCGGCGGCCAGGGAGCGGTAACCGCGGTGCAGATGGCGATCGATGACTTCAAGGCGCAGTACAAGCCGAAGTTCAATATCGAGATGGTCTATGCCGACCACCAGAACAAGGCCGACGTTGGTTCCAACAAGGTGCGTGAGTGGTACGACACGGAGGGGGTGGACATGGTCACCGACGTGCTCAACTCCGGGGTGGCGCTGGCCGTCGCCAAGGTGACGCAGGAGAAGAAGCGCGTAGTGATGTTCGTCGGATCGGCTTCGACGCGCTTGACCGACCAGGACTGCACGCCGAATACGGTGCATTACGCCTATGACACCTATTCCCTGGCCAACGTCGCGGGCAAGGCCATAGTCAAGAACGGCGGCGACACCTGGTTTTTCCTCACCTCCGATTATGCCTTCGGTCACTCGCTGGAGAAGGATACGTCGGAAGTGGTGAAGGCCAATGGCGGCAAGGTGCTCGGCTCCGTGCGCCATCCGCTCAACGCGTCGGACTTCTCCTCGTACCTGCTTCAGGCACAGGCATCGAGGGCCAAGATCATCGGCCTGGCCAACGCCGGTGGCGATACCATCAATGCGATCAAGGCAGCCAGCGAATTCGGCATCACCAAGAACCAGCAACTGGCCGGCCTCCTGATGTTCATCACGGACATCCACGCCTTGGGCCTGCCCACAACCCAGGGCATGCTGCTGACCGCGGGCTTCTATTGGGACAGGGACGACGAGACGCGCAAGTTCAGCAAGCGCTATTTCGACAAGACCAAGCGCAACCCGACGATGGTGCAAGCCGGAGACTACTCGGCGGTCACCACCTACCTGAAGGCGGTCCAGGCGGCCGGCACTGACGACGCGGCAGCGGTGATGGCAAAGATGAAGGAAACACCGATCAACGACTTCTTCGCCAAGAATGGCAAGATTCGCGCGGACGGCCGGATGATCCACGACATGTATCTGGTACAGGTGAAGAAGCCGTCCGAGTCGAAGTATCCGTGGGACTACTACATCATCAAGAGCGTGGTTCCGGGCGACGAGGCTTTCCAGCCCCTGTCGGTATCGCAGTGCCCGCTAGTGAAGAAATGATCGTGATCTCCGGCGCGGTGAATTCTTCCGTGCCGGCGTGACCATAGCCGATGACCGCGATTTTCGACATCCCCATACAGGCGTTGATGGCCCAGCTGATGCTGGGTCTGGTCAACGGCTCCTTCTATGCCGTCCTCAGCCTCGGCCTGGCGGTGATCTTCGGCATGCTGAACATCATCAACTTCGCCCACGGCGCGCTGTACATGATGGGTGCCTTCCTGGCGTGGATGGGCCTCGAATACCTCGGCATAGGCTACTGGCCGTCGCTGCTCCTGGCGCCGTTGGCGGTCGGCCTGTTCGGTATCCTGATCGAGCGCAGCATGCTGCAATGGCTCTACAAGCTCGATCACCTCTACGGACTGCTGCTGACCTTCGGCCTGGCGCTGGTCATCGAGGGCTTTTTTACCAACAGCTATGGTGTCTCCGGCCAGCCGTACTCGATACCCGCCGAACTCACCGGCGGCTTCAACCTGGGCTTCATGTTCTTGCCTTACTACCGCGGGTGGGTGATTCTCGCCTCGCTGCTGGTTTGCTTTGCCACTTGGTTCGGAATCGAGAAGACGCGCCTGGGTGCCTATCTGCGCGCTGCCACCGAGAATCCCCAGCTGACTCAGGCCTTCGGTATCAACGTGCCGTTGATGGTGATGCTGACCTACGGCTTTGGCGCCGCGCTGGCCGGCTTTGCCGGTGCGCTGGCCGCACCCGTGATTCAGGTCAGCCCCTTGATGGGATCGCATCTGATCATCACCGTATTCGCCGTAGTCGTGATCGGCGGCATGGGCTCGATCCTGGGCTCCATCGTCACCGGCCTCGGCCTCGGCGTGATCGAGGGACTAACCAATCTGCTCTACCCGGCGGCGTCCAACACGGTGGTCTTCGTCATCATGGCGATCGTCCTGATGGTGCGGCCGGCGGGATTGTTCGGAAAAGAGAAATGAGCAGACAGGCGTTCGCTTACCTCGCGCTGCTGGCCTTGGGGATTGCACTGCCTTTTTTCGTGTATCCGGTCCTGGTAATGAAGGTGCTGTGTTTTGCCCTCTTCGCATGCGCCTTTAACCTGCTGCTCGGCTATACGGGATTGCTTTCCTTCGGTCACGCCGCCTTCTTTGGCACAGCGGCCTACGTCGCCGGCTACGCCATCAAAGGCTGGGGGTTCCCCACGGAACTGGGGCTCCTGGCCGGTACCGCAGCCTCGGCGTTCCTGGGTTGGGCCGTTGGCAGCCTGGCGATCCGCCGCACGGGCATCTATTTCGCCATGGTCACGCTGGCGCTGGCGCAGATGGTGTATTTTATCTTCCTCCAGGCGCCATTCACAGGTGGCGAGGATGGTCTCCAGGGCGTCCCCAGGGGGAGGCTCCTCGGGCTGATTGACTTGTCCAGGGACCTGAACCTCTACTACTTCGTGCTGGCGATTTTCGTTTTCGCCTTCTGGCTGATCTACCGCACCATCCATTCACCCTTCGGCCACGTCCTGACAGCGATTCGCGAGAATGAGCCGCGCGCAATATCGCTTGGCTACGACGTGGCAAAATACAAGCTGCTCGCCTTCGTGCTATCCGCCGGCCTGTCCGGACTCGCAGGCGCTACCAAGATGCTGGTCTTCAAGTTCGCCACGCTTACAGACGCGCACTGGCATGCCTCGGGTGAAGTGGTCCTGATGACCATACTCGGTGGCATGGGCACGGTGTTGGGCCCGGTGGTGGGATCGAGCACGATCGTCACCCTGCAAAACGAGTTGGCCGACAAGGTCGGCTCGCTGGTTACGGTCATCATGGGGATGATCTTCGTGGTCTGCGTACTGGCCTTTCGCCGCGGCATCGTCGGCGAAATTTCAGCGCTCTACAAACGCATGATCGGCGCACGGAACGAGCAATAAAGCGGAGCTCACGCCTCACACCTCAACGCGGGCAGGTGACTTTGCGCGCGCTTCTCGACATCGGGAAGTCCTCAACGCTCACGAAAACTGACCCTTTTTCGCTCACGAAAACTGACCCACCGTTGGCGCGCGCCAATACCCAGTTTTTCGCCTCGGAGCGGGGTCAAGGGCGGGCTGCGGTTTTTGCAGCCCGGCGCAGCGTACCCTTGACGCCGTGTAGAGGCGAGTACGCTCGGGAATGGCTGTGTGCGCGGCATTTTCGCGCGCACAGCCATGACGACTAGGCGGGTCCGGTTTTGTGAGCAAAAGTGGGTCAATTCGTGAGAGCGTCAAGGGGAAGTGCACCATCGGCCCATGTCTGCCGGAGCGGGGCCTTGTCCCAGATCAATCCCGCAGTATTCGAGGCAGTCAAGGGGATCTCTGGACAAGCAACCGTCTGCCCCCGATGCCTTGCCGACCTCGCTTACTCGACCACCGGAAGGCGCGCCAGATAGTCCTGATGGACCGCCAGGCTGAGTGCTTTTGGCCGCAGCGCCTTGACGGCCGCGATCGCCTCCTCCTTGGCATAGCCTCGTTCGACGAGAAGCTGTGCGGCGACCAGGCCAGTACGGCCCGAACCACCCTTGCAATGGAGGGCAATCCGCTTGCCGGCGTCGAGCAGCTGGTGAACAGCCGCTCGCTGCGCCTGCCAGGCAAGGGCAAAGCCATCCTCGGGCGCGTGCTCATCTTCGATCGGCAGGTGGAACCATCGCAGCCCGTGCCTGGCGCAGATCTGCGGCAGGTCGCTGACCGCGTTGGCCGCCATTTCGTCGTCTGGCATCAGGGTGATCAGTGCGTCGGCGCCGGCTGTCTTGAGTTGCAGAAGCGCGGCCTCGCTGGCCACGCCCTGGGTGCCCGGGCAAGGGGTCAGGATCAGTGCGCCGCTCGGGCTCTTGAGCGGCAGCAAATCGCAGGGATGGGTGTTCATGACGGTACCTGTCATTGATGTGGCAATCTGCCGATTCTACCCGAGTTGAATGCGCGCGATCGACGCCGGATGTTTGCCGCGCGCCATGCGGTGGCGCTTCTCCGTACCTCTCGCCGACTGTTCTCAAGGAGTCCCGATGCTGAAAAGCCCGTCGTTGCGCTGGCACACGCTGCCTGGGCTGCCGTTCGCATCCGGCCGCCGTCCGCCCCGCTTACTGGCGATGCTGCCGCGACCGGTCGATAGTGCGCGGCAACAGGCGGCGCCATGATCGTGACTCGCACCGTTGCCAAGCGCGCTGCCGCGGCTACCGACGGCTTCGACTGTCGTCGCTGCGGTGCCTGCTGCGCCGCGTTCCGCGTGTCGTTCTACTGGGCCGAGGCCGAGGCCGTCGGTTTGCCGAGCACGCTGATCGAGCAGATCGGACCCTGGTACGCGTGCATGGCGGGCAGCAACGGGCCTTCGCCGCACTGCCGCGCGCTGCAGGGTGAGGTGGGCCACCGCGTCAGCTGTTCGGTGTACGGCCAACGCCCGTCGCCCTGTCGCGAGCTGCAGGTCGGCGACGCCCGCTGCAGCGACGCCCGCCATCGCCACGGTTTGCCCGCGCTCAGCGACGCGACGACCATCGACCTGAGCCCGACATCCGGCCAGCCCGTCTCGCCGAAGCGGTAGCGGGAGTGCGTTGGAGCGCTCTGGAGCGCTGCGGAAAACATCCGCCGATGTGGCGCCGCGGCAGGCAAGAACCTATACTCCAGGCACTGCGGCAAAGCCGCCGCGCGGGTTCGGAACCAACCGCCCGGGACCTTCGTTCCAGCGGCGCCTGCCCCACCCGCCGCATCGGGAGATGCCGATGTCCAACCACCTGCGAATCGGGTCGCGCCTTCAGGACGCGCTCTTGCCAACACGGAAACACCGGCAAAGCAGCCCCTGGCTGGCGTCTCTGGCGCTGCTCAGCGGGCTGTGTGCGGCGCCGATCGAAGCCACAGCGGGGGGAGCAAGCGAGATGGACCACGAGAGCTACGCCGCCGCGCGAACACGGATGGTCGAACAGCAACTGCTATCCGATTGGCGCGCCATCCGCGATCGTGCCGTACTGCAGGCGATGGCAACGGTGCCACGCCACGAGTTCGTTCCTGCCGAGTTGCGGCCGTACGCCTACGACGACCGACCGCTGCCGATCGGCTACTCGCAGACCATCTCGCAGCCCTACGTGGTCGCTTTCATGACCGAGCAGCTGGCGCCGAAAATGACCGACCGGGTGCTTGAAATCGGTACCGGCTCGGGTTATCAGGCGGCGATCCTGTCGGCGCTGGTCAAGGAGGTGTACAGCATCGAAATCGTCGAGCCGCTGGCGCGCCGCGCCGGCAACGATCTCGCCCGGCTGGGCTACGGCAATGTCAGGCTGCGGCACGGCGACGGCTACCAGGGCTGGCCGGAAGCCGCCCCCTTCGATGCGATCATCGTCACCTGCGCGCCCGATCACGTGCCGCAACCACTGCTCGATCAGCTCAAGGACGGCGGCCGGATGATCATCCCGGTCGGCGGAAGCGGTGACCAGAGGCTGTTCCTGCTCAGGAAGCGCGGCGACAGGCTGGAGCAGGAAGCCGTTCTGCCGGTCCGCTTCGTACCGATGACCGGCAGCGCCGCGAACTCGGGCCGCTGACCGCGGCGTCCTGCAGAGGCCCGGTAAACAGCGAGTGGGAACACCGTCGGCGACCGGGCACCTGCCAGAACAGGTAGCCATCGGGATCCGAGCGTGCTCCCACCCTCACTTCAGACGACGCCGCGCCCTCTCGGACGCGATCCGACAACGGCGCTCAGGCGCCCCGTTCGCGCATCCACTTGCCAACCGTCGGCGCCAGTACCTTCTGCGACAGACCACCGGTGTAGATGCCGATGTGGCCCGTGGCGATGGCGAACTCGGTGTAATCCTTGCTGCCGACGTGCTTGCCAAGAGCCACCGTGCAAGGCGGCGGCACGATGTGGTCCTTCTCGGCGAAGATGTTGAGGATCGGAATGGTCAGTTTCTTGAGGTCAACCTTGCGGCCGCCGACCTCGAGCGTGCCATTGACCAGCTTGTTGGCTTTCAGGAAGTCGCGGACGAACTCCTTGAACATCTGACCACCCGCGTCGGGCCCACCGAACAGCCACTTTTCCATGCGCAGGAAGTTCTGCAGAGCGTTGCGGTCGTCGAGGATATCGATCACGTCGGCGTACTTGCCGTAGTTCAGGATGAACGGCGAGGCCATCATGAACGACTCGTTCAGCACGCTGGCCGGAACGTTGCCATGCACGGCCACCATCTGATCGACGTCGGCGTCGGCGCCCATGGTGAACATCAAGCCCTCGTGCGGCTTGTGATTCGCCTTGTAGGCGTCGAAATCAATCGGCGTAACGGTGAGCACCAGGTGGCTGATCTTGTCCGGATTGAGCGCCGCGTAGGTGGTTGACATGGCGCCACCCTGACAGATGCCCAACAAGGCAATCCTGTCGACGCCGTGGTGCTGGCGAATGAAATCGACGGTATCGTCGAGGTAGCCGTTGATGTAGTCGTCGATGGTCCGGTACTTGTCGACCTGACGCGGGTAGCCCCAGTTGTTGAGGTAGACGTCAATGCCTTCGTTCAGCAGGTTGCGTACCAGCGAACGATCGGGTTGCAGATCGGCCACCTCGTAGCCGTTGATCAGCGGCGGCACGATCAGCATCGGCGTCTTCATGATCTTGGCCTGCTCGACCAGCGCGTGATAATGGTAAACCTCGATCCCGTCCTGTTCGAAAACGACGTCCTTCGGCGTGCTGCCGATATCGATGTCGTCGTCGGTCAGCGCGGTGAGATTGCTCACGCCCTTGGCGAGCTTGGCGTTCAGGGCAGCGGATTCAGCCGCGAGGTCGGCGGGAAGAATCTGAATTGGAAAAGAAAACATGGGTAGCAGCCTCCTAAAGGTCTATTAGCTTATCAGCCGAATCAACAATGTTCTTCTGGCTCGTCGGCTCACTCGCTCTTCGCGCGCCGCGCCGCCGCCGTGCGGGACGTGCTGGCCTTGGGGGCGGCAGCGTGTGTCGTCGGAAGCAGCGCCTTCTTGAGCAGGCGGACCTCTCTCTTGAGGTCATGGATCACCTGGTAGGTTTCGTCCAACTCGCTGCGCGTGGGCATATCCAGACCACGGAAGATGTCCTCGACGACAGCGCGTTGCGCGAGCTTGAAAGCATGCTGAGCTTTGGTAAAGTCGTTTTGCGTGTCGAGGAACTCCTGCTTGTTGAAGGTCACCAGCAAGGACTTGTCAGCGGTGCGGTACCAGAGACTCATCAGTTGGCGCACCGTCGTGATCTTGTCGCCCTTGGCGGCGACTTTGCCAAGCTCTTCCACCGTCGCTTCGACGGCTGTGGCCAGCGCCTCGGCGAAGCGCTTGTGAAAGGTCAGACTGGTCCTGCGCAGATCGACGACGGCGTCGACCAGACGCAAGGTCTTGGCGTGCTTCTCACGCGAAGCGCCAAAGAGCGGGATCTGACCGACGCCGCCGACCGAACTGGCGTCGCCTTCCATCGACAGCAGGCGATTGAGGCCCGCCGTGCCACCGAGCATGGCCTCGCCGAAGTGACCTGCCGAAGCCGCCTGCATCAAGAACGATAGCCAGGGGCCCATCGCCTCAGGCACATCCTTGCTCATCGTGTTACCAAGACTTCCCAGGTGCGAACCCATACCCATGCTGCGCTGGAGCATGGCCGTCGATTCCTTGGCCCACTGTTCGGCAAAGCTCTTGAGATCGGGGCGCCAGTCCTTGTTGGCGTCAAGATTCGGGGCAACCACCTTCATTGACCGGAAGAAGAAATCCATGACGCGGTTCATCGCGCCCTGGCTGCTGGTCATACGATCCATCAGCATGCGCGCAGCCTCATTGGTACCCTTGCTGGCCGATTCAACGCCTTTCTTCACTGCTTCTACGGGGCCTTCGCTGCCGCCTGGGAGATTCTGCAGCAGCCCGGACCAGTCGCCCCACATGCGCTTCTGCATGTCAGCCCAAGCATTGACGACGCCGCCTAGTTGCTCATTCGGATTATTGCTTTCCACTCGTTCGATCTCCTTTCAGTGTGTCGGACACGCCTACCGAAACGCCAGGCGGATGCCCATCGGTAGACCAGGTGCTCTACAACCAAACTGCGGCCATCCGAAGACGGCCGCGATCATGCAGTCTTACTGGCTACCACCTTGTCACGCCAGTGCCACCACCGCATCTGCCTTGTGCTTGGCCTCACCCTGCTCGTTGGCGCAGGTCAACTCGAGACGCACACATTTTTCGCCGTTCTGCTCCAGCTTCTCGACTATCCTGCCGGTGCACACCATGCGCTCGCCGATCCAGGTGATCGCCGTAAAGCGCACTCCGAAACTGCGGATCGCCTCCTGCGGCACCCACTGGGTCAGCAGCCGGCCGAGGTAGGCCATGCCCAGCATGCCGTGGGCAAAGACGTCCTTCATCCCTTTCGAGCGGACGTAGTCCTGGTCGAGGTGCAGTGGATGGTGGTCGCCCGAACCCGTCGCATAAAGCGCCAGTGTCAGACGAGAGACCGGTTCGGTGGTGAATGAAGGGATCTCGTCGCCCACGTTGAGCGCATCAAAATTCGCTTTTGTCATCGACTTTCCCCCTATGCCCGGATGACGATGACGGTGCGCATATCGCACACCAACTCGCCATGCCGGCTGACCTTGACGTCCTTGACGATGAACTGCAAGGCACCGTTTTTCTTGTCGTAGATATCGGTCACCTGCCCGTCGAAATCCAGCACGTCGCCAGAGTAAGCCGGCTTGTGGTACGTGAAGATCTGCTCGCCGTGCAACATCTTCCCGAGGTCGCAACCCATCGTCTCGATGTAATCGAAGGGGTGCTCCTTGTCCATGTCCATGCAGAAGAAGAAGGTCGGGGGCAGCAGCACACCCGGCATTCCCGCCGCCTGGGCGGCAGCCTCGTCGAAATAGATCGGGTTGGTTTCTCCCGTCGCCTTGGCGAACCACTTCAGTTGCCACGCCGTCGGTGTCACCGAGTGTGGCGGCACCTTCATGCCTATGTGTTTCTTGTCAATCAACATCCGATTCACTCCTTGCCCACCCCGCAACGCAAGGTCGGCGGGGTGGGAATGCTCGTTGGCGACTTGATCAGAGAACTTCCAGAGCAATCGCGGTTGCTTCGCCACCACCGGCGCACAGGCCGGCGATGCCACGCTTGAGACCGCGTGCCTTGAGGGCGTAAAGCAGCGTCACCAGAATTCGCGAGCCGGTGGCACCGATCGGATGACCGAGAGCACATGCTCCGCCATTGACGTTGACCTTGTCGTGCGGCAGCTTGAGGTCGCGCATCGACGCCATGGTCACCGCCGCGAAGGCCTCGTTGATCTCCCAGAGGTCGACGTCCTCGGCTTGCCAGCCAAGCTTCTTCAACAGATTCTGAAAAGCAAACACCGGCGCCGTGGTGAACCACGACGGCTCGTGGGCAAAGGTGGCATGCCCGACGATCCTTGCCAACGGCTTGATGCCGGCGGCCTTGGCATCCGACTCGCGCATCAGCACAAACGCTGCCGCACCGTCCGAAATCGACGACGAGTTGGCCGGGGTAACCGCACCGTCCTTCTTGAACACCGGCTTCAGCTTCGAGATCTTCGAGGCGTCGCACTTCATCGGCGTTTCGTCGGAATCAAACACCGTGTCGCCTTTGCGGGTGCTGACCGTCACCGGCGCGATCTCGTCCTTGAATACGCCGCTGGTTACCGCGTTCTGCGCACGGGTCACCGACTCGACGGCGAAGGCGTCCATTTCTTCACGCGAGAATGCGTACTTGTCCACGCACAGCTCGGCGAAGACGCCCATCGGCTTGCCTTGCTCGTAGGCGTCCTCGAGGCCATCAAGGAACATGTGGTCATGGAGCACGCCGTTGCCCAGCCGGTACCCCGAGCGGGCGGATGTCAGGACGTGCGGCGCATTGGTCATCGACTCCATGCCGCCGGCGATGGCGATGTTGACCGAACCTGCGAGCAGCTCGTCATGAGCGATCATGACTGTCTTCTGAGCTGAACTGCACATCTTGGTCAAGGTCGTGCACGGGATCGACTTGGGCAGGCCGGCACCCAGCACGGCCTGGCGAGCGGGTGCCTGACGGACACCGGCCATCAGGCAGCAGCCCATCAGGGCCTCGTCGATATCGTCGACTTTGACGCCGGCCTGCTCGACCGCCGCCTTGATCGCCACGGCACCGAGCTGCGGCGCGCTGACGCCCGAAAATTGGCCCTGGAAGGCGCCCACTGGTGTGCGCTTGGCGCCTACGATGACAACTGATTCACTCATTCTGCACTCCTTCATTGCAACGGATAGGTTCCGATTGAAATTCGCTGCTGACCGGGAATTACTTCGACGCCATGCGGATGGCGCCGTCGAGGCGGATCACTTCGCCGTTCAGGTAGCCGTTCTCGCAGATATGCTGCACCAGCGCCGCGTATTCGGCGGGCTTGCCCAGGCGCGAGGGGAACGGCACCATCTGGCCCAACGAGTCCTGCGCCGCCTGCGGCAGCCCCTTGAGCATCGGCGTCTCGAAGATGCCGGGAGCGATGGTCACCACACGGATACCGTGTGCTGCCATTTCGCGGGCCACCGGCAGCGTCAGCCCGACCACCGCCGCTTTCGACGAGGCATAGGCGGCCTGGCCAATCTGGCCATCGTAGGCAGCGACCGACGCGGTATTGATGATGACGCCGCGCTCGCCGCCCTCGTTGGGCTGGTTCTTGCTCATCGCTTCGGCCGCCAGCCGGATCATGTTGAAGGTGCCAACCAGATTGATGCTCACGACACGAGCAAAGGTCGCCAGATCGTGCGGGCCGTCGCGACCGAGCACCTTCTTGGGTGGTGCGACGCCGGCGCAGTTGACCAGGCCGTGCAGCCCGCCGAATTCCTTGACCGCCAGTTCGATCGCGGCACGAGCGCTCGCCTCATCGGTCACATCGGTCTTGGCAAAGCGCGCGTTGGCGCCCAGTTGCGCCGCTTGCGCTTCGCCCGCAACGGAATCCACGTCGACAATGACGACTTTCCCACCCGCGTTCACCAGATTGCTCGCCGTTTCCGCGCCAAGCCCGGAACCTGCGCCCGTTACCACAAACACGCTGCCATTGATTTGCATTTTTACCCCCAAAAAAATATCGCGACATCACGCGATGTCGCGCTACTGGTCCATGCCGACGTCGATTGCTGCGACCCGACATCGTCACGGGAAAACCCGGCCCTACCGATGACACGAGCCCCCTGGAACGACGATTGCCGGTCCGGAAGAAGTACTGCCCAAAAGCATCCGGGCAGTGTCGGCGTGGCACGCTCAACCGCAGCTACGCGAGTGGTACCTGTCGGGTACCGGCGGCGAACAATCCCGGCATTGTCGAATGCCGAGTGCTGCCGAGTCAAGCGCCGGACAGCGGACACAGCCCGATGCGACGGCGATTCGACTTCGTTTTGCGTGGCGCGGATCGACCCGGCTGCCGACAGGGCATTCCGCGGACAGCCGCTTCACACTTCGCCGCCGGCGCGCCGCCGACGGCCTGGACCGACCCGTCGACGGCGTCGGCGTCAAGCCGCCGGGTTGACGCTTGACCGAAGTCGTCAGGGTGGAGTTGATCACGACCCGAGAATTGGCCACAATGCGACCATGATCACCGAGCAACGGCAGAACCAATTGACCACCTGGAGATAGATGGAACAGGCCCTGATCACCGAATTGCTGCTGCAGTACGTGGAGCGCCAGGCGCCGACCGTCAAACTGCGTATCCGCGTCTATCTTGCGCTACGGCACGCGATCATGGACCGCAACCTGCCCCCCGGCACCCGGCTGCCATCGACCCGGGCACTTGCCGACGACCTCGGCATGGGCCGTAACACCGTCGTCCGGGCGTACGAACAGCTGCTGGTCGAGGGTTATCTCGAGGGCAAGGTCGGCGACGGCACCTACGTCACGGACGCCGTGTCGAGCGGTCTCCGGGCACCGGCTGCCAAGCACCCGGTGGACCGCCGCCGACAGGCCCTGTCGCGGCGAGGCCGCAGCATCGCGGCCAATGTCACCAGCAGCATCGTCCAGCGCGGCGCCTTCATGCCCGGCATTCCCGATGTCGATCTTTTCCCCTTCAGCATCTGGCGCCGCCTGGTCGGCAAGTACCTGCGGGTCGATCAATCGCATCTGCTCAACTATGCGCACACCGGCTACGGACCGCTCCGCGTCGCGCTCGCCAACTACCTGCGGGTAACCCGGATGATGCAGGTGGATCCCAGGCAGATCGTGATCCTCAACGGTTCCCACCAGGCCATCGACCTCTGTGCGCGCTTGCTTGCCGACGACGGCGATCGCGCCTGGATCGAAGACCCCGGCTACTGGGGAGCGCGCAACGTGCTCACTGCCGCCGGCCTGCAGGTGACGCCGATTCAGCTCGACGAAAAAGGACTCGCGCCGACCGTCGAAGACTGGTCACTGCCGCCACGGCTGATCTTCACCTCGCCGTCAAGCCAGTATCCGACCGGCACGGTGCTGGCGCTGGACCGTCGGCTGCAGCTGCTCGAGAACGCCGACCTGGTCGACTCGTGGATCATCGAGGACGACTACGACAACGAACTGCGCTACAACCAGCGGCCGCTGGCGTCGCTGTTCGGGCTTTCCGACCGGCAGCGGGTGATCTATCTGGGAACGCTCACCAAGGTCATGTTCCCGGGCATGCGCCTCGCCTATCTGGTGGTGCCGGAAGGCCTTGTTGATGCCTTCGTCACCGGCAACTCGGAGCTCTATCGCGGTGGCCGATTGACCGAGCAGGCGGCACTGGCGGAATTCATCGACGAAGGCTACTTCACTTCGCACATCAAGCGCATGCGCGGCATCTACGCCGAACGTCGTGATGCCTTGCGGGAAGCCATGAGATCTCACCTGGGCGAAGCCGTCGTTCCCTCCGGTGGTCACGCCGGCCTGCAACTGCTCTATCGCTTCTGCCAACCGGTAGACGACGCGCTGGTCGCCGCCGATGCGCTGGCCGAGGGCGTTATCTGCCGTCCCCTGTCGCTGTATTACCTCGACCAGGAAAAACGTCAACCAGGCCTCAACCTGGGATTCGCCGCCGTCCCGGTCGAACGGATCGGCCCGGCCGCGGCAACGCTGGCGGCGGTCATCGAACGCCATTTGCGGCGGGGTCGTTAAGGCCTCGCGACCGGAACACCGTCTTCCATCACTTCGCCCCGCGAGGGAGCCGTGGTGAATCGAAGCTACTTACCTGTTACTGGCGCTGGTGCGCATACGCTCGCTCCGTCCCCTGAGCCATTCCAGAGTAAGCAGCATGAGAACCGCGAAGATGGTCAGAATGGTAGCCACCGCGGCAATGGCGGGGCTGATGTTCTCGCGGATCCCGGAGAACATCTGCCGCGGCAGGGTGGTCTGTTCGGGACTGGCCAGGAACAGCGTCACCACGACCTCGTCGAAGGAGATGCCGAAGGCGAACAGGCCGCCCGAGATCACCCCCGGAGCGACCAGCGGCAGGGTGACCCGAAAGAAAGCGGTAACCGGGTTGGCGCCCAGACTGGCGGCGGCACGCACCAGGTTATAGTCAAAACCCTGCAGGGTGGCGCTCACTGTAGTGACCACGAAGGGCACACCAAGCGCGGCGTGAACCAGGATCAGACCGACGTAACTGCCAGACAGACCGATCGGCGCGAAGACCAGGTAGGTGGCGACGCCGACGATCACCACCGGCACGACCATCGGCGAAATCAGGATCGCAGTGACCAGTGCCTTGCCGGGGAAATCCACCCGGGTCAGGCCGATCGACGCCAAGGTGCCGAAAACCATCGCCAGCAGAGTGGCGAAAGGCGCCACGATCAGGCTGTTTTTCAGGGCATGAGTCCAGGTGTCGGAGAAGAAGAACTCCTCGTACCAGCGCAGCGAGAAGCCCGACATCGGGTAGATCAGGAACGAATCGGAATTGAACGACAGGGGAATGATGACCAGGATGGGGATCACCAGGAACAACAGGATCAGGCCACAACCGACGCGGAAAGCGTAGAACCAGATCCTTTCGGACAGCGAGGCGTAGGCAGGAATCATGGCGGCTCCGGTCAGCGGGGTCTGGCGCCGGAGGTCGCACTGCCGACCAGGCGGTTATAGACGAAGTACAGGATCAGCGTAGCCAGCAGCAGCACCGCCGAGAGCGCAGCCGCCATTCCCCAGTTGGTCGTCTCGTTGGTGTAGAAGGCGACGAAGTAGCTGGCCATCTGCTCCTTCGGGCTGCCGAGCAGGGCCGGCGTGATGTAGTAACCCATGGAGATGATGAACACCAGCAGCCCGCCGGCCGCAAGGCCCGGGATGGTCATCGGAAAATAGACTTTCCAGTAGCTCTTGAACGGCGGGCAGCCCAGCGAAACCGCCGCCCGCAGGTAGGTCGGCGAGATCCCTTTCATGACGCTGTAGAGCGGCAGGATCATGAACGGCAGAAGGATGTGCACCATTGCGATGTACACTCCGATACGGTTGAAAACCAACTGTAGCGGCTGGTCGATGATCCCCAGCGAGATCAGCCCCATGTTGATCAGGCCGCCTTGCTGCAGCAGGACGATCCAGGCCGCAACGCGCACCAGGATCGACGTCCAGAAAGGCAGCAAGACAAAAATCATCAACAGGTTGGAGACCCGCGATGACTGCGTGGCGAGCAGGTAAGCCACCGGATAACCCAGCACCACACACCAGACCGTGACGATCAGGCTCATCCAGAAAGTGCGCACGAAGATGTCCACGAAGATCGACGCCGAGGGGTCGGCCTGGACGATGTTGCCGGCGCCATCGCGGTACAGGTCGACGGCGGCGAGCAGGAAGTAGTCGGTGTATGCCCTGCCGTTGCGGGCGATCAACTGCCAGGTGCCGAGTTCACCCCACTGCGAATCGATCTCCAGCAGGCCTTCCCTGGCGTCGACACCGGGCTCCAGCGGCAGCTTGCGAGCGGTGTTCATGAACAGCGACCGAAAGCCCGGCTCTTCCATGTTCATGCGCTTGGCCGCGACGGCAAGGGTCCGGCTCCCCTTGTTCTCGGTGAGATCGGCGACCAGCGCCGCGTAAGCGTCTTCCCCGGGAAGCGCCTGGCGGTCCCACCCGGCCAACGCGCGTAGCGTTTGCGGCAGCGCTTCTGGCACCTCGGGATTTTCGATGCTGCGCATCAGCAGAGCACCAATCGGCCACAAGAAGGTCAGCAGCAGGAACAAGGCCAGCGGCGCGATCAAGGCACCGTACTTCAGCTTCTTCAAGCGCTCGGCACGGCGCAGTTGCGTCTTCAGCGGTGTCGCAGTTTCGCTCGGCGCTCCAGACACGGCTTCCCCGATGGCTTTGGCACTCATCCTGCGTTCCTTTCCGTCAGCCACCCCGGAGGAGATCGACCCCCCCCCGGGGAAATGCCGCAGGCGTCCGTTCTACCTGGCAGCCCAGGCGTTGAAGCGCTGCTCGAGGTCTTCGCCGTGTTCGACCCAGAACGAGGTATTGCTGGCCACCGCGGTCTTGGCGTTGGCCGGCGCCGTCGGCAACTCGGCCGCAACGGCCGCAGGGATCTGGGCCATCGCCTTGAGGTTGGTCGGTCCGTAGGGGATCTCGCTGGAGTAGACCTTCTGGTTGTCCGCCTTGCCGACAGTCGCCAGGAACTTGTAAGCCGCGTCGCGCTGCGTGACACCGACTGGCAGAGCGAAGAATTCAACGTCGTAGATGTTGCCGGTCCAGACGATCTTGAGGTTTCGGCCTTCCTGCTGGGCAGCGGCGATGCGGCCGTTGTAGGCAGAACTCATCACCACGTCGCCGGAAGCAAGCAACTGTGGCGGCTGCGCGCCGGCTTCCCACCACTGGATATGCGGCTTGATCTGGTCGAGCTTCTTGAATGCGCGCTCGACACCCGCCTTGGTGCCGAGCACCTTGTACACCTCGGCGGGCTTGACACCGTCGGCCATCAGCGCGAATTCGAGTGTGAACTTGGCGCCTTTGCGCATGCCACGCTTGCCGGGAAACTTCTTCAAATCCCAGAAATCGCTCCACGAAGTCGGCGCGACTTTCAGGCTGTCGGCGTTGTAGGCGAGCACCGTAGACCAGACGAAGAAGCCGAAACCGCATTCCCGAATCGCCGAGTCGAGGAAGTCCTTCTTGTTGCCAATCCTGCTGTAATCAAGCTTCTCGTAGACGCCTTCCTCGCAGCCGCGCGCGAGTTCGGGCGATTCGACCTCGACGACGTCCCAGGTAACGTTCCTGGCGTCGACCATCGCCTTGATCTTGGCCTGCTCGCCGTTGTATTCGCCCTGCACGATGGCGATCCTGGTTTCCTTGGTAAAGGGCTCGTAAAAAGCCTTCACCTGCGCTTTCTGGTTGGTGCCACCAAAAGAGATCACCGTCAGATCGGCCTGCGCCGCGCCGATCGTCAGCATTCCGGCCGCCAGCGCCAGCAGTTTCATCGTCGATTGCTTCTGTTTCATCTTTGTCTCCTCGGTTGATTTTGATTTTCGCTACAGTCTCTACCACTCGCCAGACTCGCCCCTGGCCGCCACGAGTCTGCTCCGCGCGAAGCGACGCTACCGCCTACATCGCGGTGGACTCGACGACCGCATCGAGTGCGGAAATATGCGCCGGGTCCATGGCCACCTGCACGTTGTCGCCCGCCTGCAGGCTCTTGTCGAGTTGCGAGATCGGCGTCTTGACCGTGAAGTCGTGGCTCCCGGCAAGGTCAAGGCGAATACGGACGTGGTCGCCAAGATAGATCACCTCCTTCACCTCGCCTGAAAAGAGGTTGACCGAAGGCGCCGAGCCACTGACCAGGAAGGCCCGCTCCGGGCGCACCGAGAGCATTGTCCTCGCCCCCACGCCAACGACGTTACCGGGACGCGCCACAACTTCGGCGCCACAGTCGAGGCGCACTCGGCACAAGGCGCCGTCGATCGACTCGACGGTGCCGTGCAAAGCATTGTTTTCGCCAATGAAACTGGCCACAAACGAGTTCGCCGGGCGCTCATAGAGCGCCTCCGGGCTGTCGATCTGCTGGATGATTCCCGCGTCGAAAACCGCGATGCGATCGGACATGGTCAGGGCCTCGCCCTGGTCGTGAGTGACGAAAACGACGGTCACGCCAAGAGTCTGGTGTATATGCTTGATTTCCAGCTGCATGTGCTCGCGCAACTGTTTGTCGAGTGCCCCCAGGGGTTCGTCCATCAGCACCAGTTCGGGATCGAAGACCAGCGCCCGCGCCAGGGCGATGCGCTGCTGCTGGCCACCCGAAAGCTGCTGCGGGTAGCGGCTCGAGAATTCGCTCAGGCGCACCATCTCCAGTACGTTCTTGACCTTGACGTCGATCTCGGCGGCCGGCAGCTTGCGCACTGCCAGTGGAAAGCGAAGGTTCTCGGCGACCGTCATGTGCGGGAAAAGCGCGTAATTCTGGAAGACCATGCCGATGTTGCGTTTGTGCGGCGGCACCTTGTTGATCACCTGGTCGCCCAACCTGATCTCCCCCGCGGTGGGCGTCTCGAAGCCGGCCAACATCATGAGGCAGGTCGTCTTGCCGGAACCGGAAGGTCCGAGAAGTGTGAGAAACTCGCCGCGGCGGATGTCCAGGTTCAGATCACTGACGATCAGATGTTCGCCGTCGTAAGTCTTCTGGGTGCCGCGGAACGAGACATGCGGTGCGGCCTTGGTGGCAATGGTAGCGCTGGGGTCAGCCTGGCTCATACGACCCTCTCCCAAGTCTGGACGTCGCCTAATGGATCGGTGCATCGCGTTCCCGGCTGGCTTGCGCCGGGGTCGCTTGGCATCGGCCGATGCTAAGCCGATAATTGGCCACAAGATCAACCAATTCACTCAAAAATGATGGGACCATCCTCGGCAGGCACGAGGCGCGCCCGGTGGCGCCTCGGAAGTGACCGACGGGCAGGGCCGAGCCACCGCTGCGCAGCACTGCGGCGCCACCGCCGTGCGAGCTTCTGCCCTGTCTCCGCTCTCGCCCGGCACAGCAAGCAGGGCCGTGCGTACCCTTGGCGTTGACCTGGATCAGCCCGCTGCCCGCGTGCTGTCTTAAAATCCATTGTCGGACTGCGGCACCTGCCGTCACAGGCTGACGAACGCGACAGCATTGAACGGAGACGAGAACCATGGTCGACAAGCACGAAGAAGCCAGTCCAGCATCGATCGAGCCTGGCGCAGCCGCGCCGCTCACGCCATCGACCGTCACCCCGGCGAAACGGCGCACCCGGGCGAGCGAGCCACGGCTTGACAAAGCCGTTGATGCGGCGCCCGTCGCACCGTCAACGGCTGCCTATGCCAGCCCTGGCGCAGCGGCGGCGGCCACGCCGCCGCCGTCGCGCCGCCTCAGCGATCGCCACCTGCTCGACTCCGACGCGCTGGAAGACATCGACCGCATGACCAATATCGCGCTCGGCCAGCTGAGCGGCGGCATTTCGCCAGCGTCGCTGGCGATGGCCTACCTCGACTGGATGGTGCACCTTGGCTCCTCACCCGGGAAACAGTTTCAACTGGCCGCCAAGGCGACGCGCAAGGCGATGCGCCTGGGCAGCTACGCCCTGACCTCGGCGATCACCGGCAACGCCGAGCCGTGCATCGAACCGCTGCACGGCGACCATCGTTTCGACCATCCCGGCTGGCAGCGTTTTCCCTATAACGTCATCTACCAGGGCTTCCTGCTCAATCAGCAGTGGTGGCACAACGCGACCACCGACGTACGCGGCATCTCGAAACACAGTCAGGCCGCGGTGTCCTTCATCGCCCGCCAGGTCCTCGACATGACGGCGCCGTGCAACATCCCCTTCCTGAACCCCGAGATCGCCGAAGCGACGATCAACGAGCGCGGAGCCAATCTGGTGCGCGGCGCCAGCAACTATGGCGAGGACATCAAACGCTCGCTGCGCGACGAACCGCCCGCCGGGGTACAGGCCTTCCGCGTCGGCGAGAACCTCGCGATCACACCTGGCAAGGTGGTCTACCGCAATCACCTGATCGAACTGATTCAGTATTCGCCGACCACCGACACGGTGCAGCGCGAACCGGTGCTGATGCAATCGGCGTGGATGATGAAGTACTACATCCTCGACCTCTCGCCGCACAACTCGCTGGTCAAGTACCTGGTCGACCACGGCCATACGGTGTACATGGTCTCGTGGCTCAACCCGGGTCCGGAGCACCGCAATCTGGGCATGGAGGATTACCGCAAACACGGCACGCTGGCGGCTGTCGAGGTCATCTCCGAGCTGCAACCCGGGCGCAAGATCCACGCCGCCGGTTATTGCCTGGGCGGCATTCTGCTGACCATCACGGCGGCGGCAATGGCCAGGGACGGCGACGATCGTCTGGCCAGCGTCACCTTGTTCTACGACCATGACCGACTTCACCGAAGTCGGCGAAATCAACGTCTTCATGGACGCCAGCGAAGTGACGCTGCTCGAAGACATGATGTGGCAGAAAGGCTACCTCGATCACAAACAGGTCTCGGGCGGTTTTCAGGTGCTCAAGTCTGCCGACCTGATCTGGTCGAAGATGGTCCGCGAGTACTACCTGGGCCATCGCGAACCGATGTTCGACCTGATGGCATGGAACGCCGACGGTACGCGCATGCCGTATCGCCAGCACTCCGAGCTGCTGCGCCGCCTGTACGTAAACAACGAGCTGTTCGAGGGCAAGTACATGGTCGAAGGCCGCGCCATCTCGATCAGCAACATCCATTGCCCGATCTTTGCCGTTGCCGCCGTGACTGACCACGTCGCCCCCTGGCACTCGGTGTACAAGCTCCACCTGCAGAGTGACGCCACCGAGCTGACCTTCGTCCTGACCAGCGGCGGCCACAACGTCGGCATCGTCAACGAACCCGGCCACCCGCACCGCTCGTACCAGCTCAGCGTCTGCCACGAAGGCGACCGCTGCATCGACCCGGAAACCTGGAAAGCCCGCACGCCGAAATCCGAGGGCTCGTGGTGGCCCGCCTGGCAGCAATGGCTTGCAGCGCACTCGTCGGGCCGCACCGCGCCGCCTGCCATGGGCGCGCCCGACAAGGGCTACCCGCCGCTCTGCGACAGCCCCGGAACCTACGTCCTGAAACAGTAGGCGACAGCGACGGATGGCGCGCGACAGGCCTGACCTCGCCACCCCTGGGCAGGCCGCTGCCGGCAAGAAGAACCGGCCGCCTGGCTACCGTTCAGCGACTGTCGCCGGCCGCTGCCTGATAGGCGTCACGCATCTCCCGCTTGAGCGTCTTGCCGGCGGCGTTGCGCGGAAAGTCGTCCATGATCTGCAGCGCGTGCAGACGCTGGTAACGGGCGCCGACACGTTCGTTGATCCACTCGCGCAACTGGTCGGCGCTGACCGACGCACCGGCCCGGAGGATCACCGCAGCGACCGGTGTCTCGCCCCACTTCTCGTGCGCGACGCCGAACACCGCGACTTCCCTGACCGCCGGGTGGCGCGCGGCGACCTCTTCGACGTCGCGCGGATAGATCTTGACGCCACCACTGTCGATCATGTCCTTCTTGCGGTCGACCAGATAGAGGTAGCCTTCGCCGTCGGTGTAGCCAAGATCGCCGGTGAACAGCCAACCGTCGCGCAGCGCCTGCGCGCTCAGGTCGGGGCGGCCGTAGTAGCCGCCCATCAGCGAAGGTCCGCGGCCGACGATCTCGCCGACGTCGCCGGTCCGCGCGTCGCTGCCGTCCTCGCGGACGATGCGCATTTCGTAGAAACACGGCGGTGATCCGACCGAACCCGATTTTCGGACCGATTGCGTCCGGTCAAGAATCGTCCAGAATCCTTCGGTGAGCCCGTAGAGTTCGTAGAATCGGTCGGGCAGCAGGCTGTTCAGCAGATCCTTGTGCTCCTGGTACAGGGGCGCGCCGAGCGACAGGATCATCTGCAGCGAAGCGAGCTTCTCGGGCGAGAAATTCGGCGCATTGAGCACGGCAATGATCTGCGCCGGCACCATCATGGTGTGCGTGACGCGCTCGCGGGCGATCGTCTCGATCGCCTCTTCGGCATCGAACTGCCGCTGCAGGACGTAGCGCGCGCCGAGGTAGAAACACGGCATGAGGGTCACGAACGCGCCGTTGAAGACGATCGCACCGGTATGCAACACCACCGATTCGGGGCTCATCCGCCAGGCCGAAGCAAACAGGGTCGCGTACATCGAACGGACGAAGTGACTGTGCATGATGCCTTTCGGCAGGCCGGTCGTACCGCTGGTATACATGATGTTGAAGAGGTCGTCGGAGCACAGTGCCGGGGCCTCGACCTCACCTTCCGGGCAGGTCTTGAGCAGCGACGCGTACGCCGGGTAATCGCCGTTCGCACCGTCGACCATCAAGACCCGCTCGGCGGCCAGACCGGGCAGCTCCTGGCGCGCCTGATCGAGCACCGGCGCCATTGCCTTCTGCGAGATGACACAGCGTGCTCCCGAATCGCGCAGCAGGCTGGCCAGACCCGAGGGCATCAGCAAGGGGCTCAAGGGAACCAGTACCGCGCCGATCGACGGCACCGCCCAGTAGACTTCGAGCAATTCGCGGCAATTGGACAACACCGTCGCCACCCGATCGCCCTTGCGCACACCCAGCCAGCTCAACAGGCGCGCGCAACGTCGGACGCGCTCGTCGAACTGTTGCCAGGTGAGCCGCTCGTTCTCGAAAACGACGGCGACCTGACCGGGCCGGAACTGGGCGTGATGTCTGATGAGCGTCGCGAGTTGCAACATTTTTTCCTCCCCTTCATGCGACCAAATCGCTGCGCGGCCGGTCGCCGTATGCAGTATGCCTGCTGGTTGATCGAGTCCCGGCACCTGCCCGATGAGCGGCGCGGCTGGCGCGTTCGCCGCCAGCCATGGCGGCCGTTTGAACGCCCCCATCGCGCCTTGCTGGTCGACAAGCCGGACCCCGCGAGGCGGCTCCTCGACTACCCGCCGACGGCAGGCATCGCCCATCGCAGCGCAACATACCCGTACTATACAACGTCAGTGCGAAGCTTGGCGCAAAGCCCGGGCCACTTGCTCGCCGAGCCACGCGCCGCCCTGACAAGGCCGGTCAGGAGCTGCCACGCGCATCGGAACGCTCCTTTTTGCTACCCTTTTGACGAGCCGCAAAAGAATCCTTCCCGTTGCGACTAAAGGGGTAAACAATTCCTACCCGGAGGAGTAGAATGAATTGTGCGGTGCGGAAAGACTGGCCGCCGGGTGGTTCATGCCGACTCGCTTCGCGTCGGCGACCGGAGGCAAGGCATGTCGCCCTGCCCGTGGTTCTGGATCAGGGGTCTTGTCGGTGCTTGGTCGCTACGCTGCAGGGACGACGCGAGGACGACGGCGTTGGCCAGCCGGCGCTCTTGGGCGGCGCCGACCCGTGATCGCCGGTGCGCTGGCGCTTGCCCGAGGCGACCGACAGGGGCTCCGCTGCGCAAGGCTCGCCCGGCTAGCGAACAGCGCCGCCCGACTGATTTCTTTTCGCGAGGAGTCCGCCCATCGGGACTTCTCGCGATGCCGAGGTAATCGTGGGTCGCCCCTGCCGGGCTGGCCCGTTTTGACTCACTCAATTGTTGGAGATTGAAAATGTATGCACTGCTGAGGGAAATGCCGGATTTCACCACGAGTTGGTGGAGGTACATGCTGGCAATGATGCGCGCTTCGAATCGCGAAGTCGGCGAGTTCAATGACAATCTGTTCATTGCCGCCCATATCGCCATGAGCGCCGCACGCGACAACCCGCTGAGCATGCTGGAGGCCTTCGAGGTAGTCGAACACAACGTCGGCCTGGCCCGCAAGGGCGCCGCCGGAATGCAGGAGAAAATGGCCGACTACGCTTTCGACCAGATCGAAGAAGGCACGCGCGCCTACCTCAACACGATCCTCAAGGCCGACGGGGAGAAACTCGGTGGCTACATGCGCCGCGAAGCCGAAATCATGGAAGCGGTCTCCAACTTCAATGAACAGATCGAGGCCATCGGCGACGAGTTCGGCTTTCATTTCGACACCCCCAACTACAAGCTGGTGCATGAAACGGACGCCTTCGAGCTTTATCAGGTGCTGCCGCTGAAGGAAGGCGTCGAGGTCCGCAAGGATCTGAAGCCGGTCGTTCTCGTCCCGCCGTACATGCTCGGCGTGCACATCCTGGCGTTCCTGCCGTTCGAGAACAAGAGCTACAGCCACTCGTTCGCCAATGAGGGCATTCCGACCTACGTCCGCGTCGTCAAGGACATCATGACCACCGAGAAGGTGCAGACCATGACGCCCGAGCAGGACTGCGAGCAGACGCGCGAACTCTGCGCCAAGGTCATGGAGCTCAACGACGGCAAGAAGGTCACCCTGAACGGAACCTGCCAGGGCGGCTACATCTGCATGATGAACATCCTCTCCGGCAAGCTGCAGGACGTCTGCGACGCCCTGATCACCAACGTGACGCCGGTTGACGGCACCTACAGCGATGCCATCAGTGGCATGCCGACGATGCACCACGACTTCATCACCACCACCCTGCCAAGCGGCAACAAGGTCGCCAATGGCTACCTGCTGAGCCTCGGCATGCGCTTTGTCGCCATCGACCGCGAAACGCCACTGGTCAAGGTCCTCGATCAGGCATCGCTGCAGCGTGCCACCGGCATGAACCCCGGCAAGACACCCGCCGCACTGTTCCGCTGGCTGCTCAAGGAACGCGTGCACCTGCCGCTGGCGATTGCCAACATGAGCTCGCACACGTTCCAGGATCCGATTGCCGACGATGGCACGCTGCCGGTCAAGCTGTTCGACAAGCCGTTGAACATCAAGAGCCTGATCGACCTGAAGGTGCCCTGGTACCAGAACTACGCGATCAAGGACGACCTGGTGACGCCGGCTTGCGCCACTGCTGGCAACAAGTTCCTGGAGGGCTGGGATGGCCTCGAGTCGGTTGCCTTCTACGGCGGCCACGTCGCCATCCTGACCAGTCCTTACGGCAAGAAGGCACCGGTTACCGGTGAATTCACCGACGCCAACGGCAAGGCCGCCCGCGGTCCGGTCAGGTTCCAGATGGACATCTCCTGACCGACAGGAGCAAGCCGGAGATCCTGTACGCTGCCGTCGAGTCGATGGTTGCGCCATGATCGCCGGCTGATGTGCCGCCCGTCGCGCGCCGGCCGGACGCCCTCCGTCCGGACCGGCCGTGCTTGCTGGGCCCGACGATTCTGCCAGCGGGCGACCACGGCAACACACCGCGTCAGGCAGCGCTGGCCAGAATCGTTCATGATGGCGGTCGCGCCAAGCGCGCAACACAAGCCCATCAAACAGCAGGAGCATCCGCGGTGATCGCGGACGCCTGAACCCATTCATCTTGAGTCTGGAGATTTCCCCCATGAGCTACGTCAACATCATCGCCGAAGTCCGCGGAAAAGTCGGCCTGATCACTCTCAACCGCCCCAAGCAGCTGAACGCTCTCAACGATGAGTTGATGGACGAACTCGGCAGCGCGCTTGCCGGCTTCGAGGCCGACGAGAACATCGGCGCGATCGTCATCACCGGCTCGGACAAGGCCTTTGCCGCCGGCGCCGACATCACGGTGATGCAGTCACTGTCCTACATGGACGCCTACAAGGGCGACTTCATCACCCGCAACTGGGAGGGCGTCAAGAACTGCCGCAAACCGGTCATTGCCGCCGTTGCCGGCTACGCCCTTGGCGGTGGCTGTGAACTGGCGATGATGTGCGACATCATCCTCGCCGCCGACAGCGCGCAGTTTGGCCAACCTGAAGTCCGTCTCGGCATCCTGCCCGGCGCAGGTGGCACGCAACGCCTGCCGCGCGCCATTTCCAAGGCCAAGGCGATGGAAATGTGTCTCGCCTCGCGCAACATCGACGCTGTTGAGGCCGAACGCGCTGGCCTGGTGTCGCGCGTCGTCCCGGCCGACAAGCTCCTCGAGGAAGCGATGTCGACAGCCACCCGGATCGCCGGCTTCTCGCTGCCGGTGGTGATGATGATCAAGGAATGCATCAACCGGTCCTACGAGAGCTCACTTGGCGAGGGCCTGCTGTTCGAGCGCCGTGCTTTCCATTCGGCTTTCGCGCTCGACGATCAGAAGGAAGGAATGACGGCTTTCGTCGAAAAACGCAAGGCCACCTTCACCAACCGCTGAGCCGGCAGGCCGCCGATCCCCGACCGGCGGCGGTTGCCGCCGTGCCGGGAACCGCCGCCGCTCAGCAGTGAGCGACGTCGACGGCGTTGGCAATCGTCATCTGGTCCACCCAGGCCTTGGCGTAAACCGTGCTGTAGATGTTCGAATAGGCCGCTACTTCGAGCGTCAGCGTCACCGTCCGGTTGGCGAAGCGCGCCAGATCTACCGCCGATTGCCGCAGCCATTCGTTTTCCTGATGGACCATGCCGATGGCCGTGACTTCATCGACGACGATACCGTCGACCAGCACCCGGAAACTGGCGCTGGTGTAATCGTTGACCGCGGCATTGAGGTCGAGCCGGCGAACATAGCTCAACTCGGGCCGTGGGCCGAGCACAACACGCCGCGATATCGACTGCGCGCGCGCGCCAACGGTGCCGGCGTCACCCGACGAGGCGTGCCCGTACAGCATCGAACCACCACGAAATGCCCGTGGATCATCGCGCAGCAGGTCCCAGCCGACCCCTTCCCAACCGCTGTTGTCGAGCGTCCCCCTGGCGCTCGTTGAAGCGGCCCGCTGCTGACCGATGCCCTTGAGCACGCCAGCGGCCTCCAGCGCCGTCGAGATAATTCCCGGAACGTCGATCCCCAGCGGCGCCGTGCTGCGCGGCCTGCTGCCGCCCTTGAGCAAGCCCGCCGCCTGCAGCGACGCCGAAATGATGCCATGTACGTCGAGACCGCCTGACAAGCCAGCCGCCGCGCGCGGCTCGCCGGCGCCGGCTGCATGCCGCTCACCCGCCTCGCGCTCCGTCTCCTCGCCGGATGCCCGCTCGGCCGCCTTGACCGGCCCCGTCGCCGGCACCGCCTCCGCCGCGCCAGCGGCCGCGGCGGCGCCGGCAGCTTCCGTTTCATGGTCCAAGCCGCGGCTGGCAGCCGCTGCAGGGGCATCGGCAGTCTCTCTACCGTTGGCCGCGGCGTCGGCTGCCGGCCCTGTTGCGCGCTGCGGGCGGTCGGCCAGCAATCCCCAGAAATCGGCAATGCGGTGCGTCGACGAGATCCCGACCGCGTTGAAGAAGGGCGCCGCCGTACCGCACTGATGTGGCTCCGGACCCGGATCGAGGGCGGCCCCGTGCGACATGCCGGTAATCGTGTAGGACTCGATCAGCTCTTCACCATCCGGCCCCTGCCAGACCCGGCGCGGATAACCATCGACCGGCATCTCGATGGTCGGCTGCAGCGGCAACCCATGAACGTTGACCCACTGCTTGATGATCTCCTCGGCGTTGACCGGCTTGACGGCAGTATCGGCGTCGCCGTGCCAGACCGAGACTCTGGGCCATGGCCCGCGATGGCTGGAAGCCGCGCGCACCAGCGCGCCCCATTCATCCGGTGAACGTTGACGTCCCTGAAAAATGCTTTCCAGCCCCTCCTGCAAGCCCTTGGCGGTGCGGTAGGGAACGCCGGCAATGACCGCGCCGCCGGCAAAAACGTCCGGATAGCTGGCCAGCATCACGGTCGTCATCGCGCCACCCGACGAAGTGCCGGTGACGAACACGCGGCGGCGATCGATCCCTTTTTCCGCCACCATCTTGTCGACCATCTGCCTGATCGACAGCGCCTCGCCGCGTTCGCGGGCGTTGTCTTCCGGCCGGAACCAGTTGAAACAGCGCAGCGGATTGTTGTTCCACTGCTGCTGAGGGAACAGCAGCGCAAAACCGTAGCGGTCGGCCAGCGTCGACCAGCCGCTGCCCTTGTTGTAAGACGCCGCGCTCTGCGTGCAGCCATGCAGGACGACGACCAGTGGCGCGTCGGCGGGCATCTGCTCGGGAAAGTAGGCATACATCCGCAATTCGCCGGGATTGGCGCCGAAGTCGCTCATTTCGACCAGCCGGTTCTCCTGCGAGTCGACCTGTTCCGACCACGCTTGCACCGACGCCAGGGTCGACAGGAGTTTCTCCCAGCGACTGCCGTGCGGCGTCTTGGCGGCGAGTTTTGCCATGTTGGCGATGGCGGCCATCTTGTGACCCAGTTTGTTCAGCATTGGACTGCTCCTGTCATCTGACAAGGTGGTAAGGCAGCCGATCTCGATCAATTTGCGGACCGGCAGGAAGACGGTGTGGAACAGGCCGGGATCGACCAATCCACCACGTTGCGGATCGAGCCAGGCTGGTGGCGTTGCCGCCGGAGCCAGGCCATAGGTATGACTGAATACGGCGCGACGCCCCTGCCACCAGGCGCTGAATTGCAGTGAGGCGACCGGGCAACCGCGGTTCACCCACACCCCGAACAGCTCACTGGCTACGATCGCTCGCGTCTCGTCGGCGCAGGCCAGCTCCAGCAATCTGGCGAGAGCCTCGCCGAAACGCAATCCGTCGAGGCGTATCGCCGAATGGGCTCGCTGCTCTGCGGCAGGAGCGGCGACCGCCGGACCGAACAGCACTCTCGGCGTGTTGTCACCCGGCGCCACCGCCGCCGGCCGCAGGTCTTCATAACAGCGAATGGCCTCGATGGTCTGCGCCTGTTGCGGTGCGGCCATCGCGCCGATCAGCAGACGAGCGGCGTACTGCGGGCTGGCGGGCGGCGAACCCCGCCCGCGCGGACCGGGAGACACCAGTCCGCCGCTGACCATCAGGGTGACGCGAAAGCGCAGGTCGCGGCGCGATTCCCCGAGCAGGTCGGCGAGTCGCTCGCTGAAGTCGTAACGTGCAAGTCGATTGGGCATGGAGCAACGATAGCACGGCTCGACACGATAGGCACGCTATTTTTTTAGTAAGTGCTATCTATTAATTTTCAGAAACGTCAAACCAGGGAAGCGGGCCGCCTGTCGACCACCGGTCAAGCCGCTTCACACCCCGCGGCAAGGGACATGCGCCGAGACCGACCGGGAGGCCGCACGCACCCGAGCAGCAGCCGGCCTGACTCCCGTCGTCCGCAAACACCACCGGAGCTGTGGTTGCGCAGCCAGCGGTTCGTTGGAAAGCTCGGCCACCTCGCTCGCTTGGCGGGCGAGCGAAGGACTGCCACCGCCAGACAAGTGCGTTCTGCCGGGCACAAAAAAAAAACGGAGCGCTCGCTCCGTCTTTGATGTCCTGCAGGCAGCGATGAAAGCCGCTATCTGTCAAATTTTGCCCTGGCGTCGGCAAAGGTCTTCTTCACCGTTTCCCAGATGCTTTCGCTGCCTCTGCTGATTTCTTCCCAGGCATCATCGGCCGCATTCTGCAACTCGATGATCCGGCCGTGCGCCAGGGTCTTCTGGTACCTCAATTCTTCCAGCTTGTCCTGATAGGCGCCTTTCAGATCGGCATCGGCCTGCCTGGCCCGCGCTTCCATGGCGTCAATGTCCGCACTCCATTGGTCAAGCTGAAGTTTCAGCTTTCCGATGTAGGCATCCTTCGTTTCCTTCAAGCTCATTTGTCGCTCCTGTATCAAGTTTGGCAAAACTGCTTTTCGCTTGCCCGGGCCGCCGCATGCAAAGGTGGTCACGGCGTGCGCCTGGCGTGACCTGGCAGCATCAGGCGGTGCCCGGGGCAATCGTCTCCTTGACATCGTCAATGCTTGCCGGAAGTCGCGCCAGCCAACACCAAGGTGAATCTATCCGCTCCTGGCGGCCGGAGTCAATCGCTGCTTCGCCGCCAATCACCTTCATTTCCCGGCCAGGCGCAAGCGATCCAGGCGCAGGCGGTGGCGCTCGTCGAAAAGGCGCCGGGCGGCCAGACTGACCGCCACCACGGTACCGAAACCGGTGCCGCCGGCGATCAGGAACATCACCAGGATCTGGTACTTGACGGCCTCGACCGGCGGCGTTCCGGCGAGGATCTGGCCGGTCATCATACCCGGCAGGCTGACGATGCCGGCAGCCGACATGGCGTTGATGATCGGAATCAGGCCAACCCGGATCGCCTCGTGGCGACTGTCGGAAATTGCGCCCTGCCAGCTCTCGCCCAGGGCCAGGCGCGTCTCGATTATCTGGCGTTTCTGTGCGGCATCCTGGGTCAGCCGGTCGAGTCCCAACGAGATGCCGTTCATGGTGTTGCCGAGGATCATGCCCAACAGAGGGATGGCATATTGCGGCGCGTACCATGGCGTGGTGCCGATCACCAGCGCCAGCGCCATGACGGTGACCGTGAACGACGAGACGAACATCGACAGGGTACCGACGCCGAAACCCCACCAGCCGATCAATCGACGCTTCTGCCGAACCATCACCTCACGCCCGGCAACCGCTATCATCACCCCGGCCATCAGCACCACCCACGGCAGCCGGGCGTTATCGAACAAGACCTTGAGCACCAGGCCGATGAGCAACAACTGAATGGTGCTGCGGGCGGCCGACGCCAGCAACTGGCGCTCGACGCCAAGTTGCAGCCGCAGCGACAGCCCGGCGAGGGCGACGATCAGCAGCGCCGCGATCGCGAGATCGAATGGCGAAAGAGCGACCGCGTTCACTCGAACCCGTCCTCCTCGAGCCTGCCTTGGTGCAAGGCAAAGCGGCGTTGGGCGACGCGCTCGATCTGGCTCGGGTCGTGACTGACCCACAGTACGGCCGCCTGCCGTTGCCGCCGATAGCCGTCCAGCAGGGCCTCGACACGTTGCGTGCTGTCCTTATCGAGATTGCCGGTCGGCTCGTCGAGCAGGAGCGCGGCCGGACCCTGCATCAGCGTTCGCAGCAAGGCGAGGCGCTGCCTTTCGCCGGTCGAGCAACGGCCAACCTGCCATTCGAGAGCCGCGCCGGGCAAGCCGAGCAGTTCCATCCATGCGCCATCGACGCCGCGCTCGAAATGGTCGCCGACCCGCTCCGACCACCACTGGCTCTCCGCCACTACCAGCGCAACCGAACGCCGCCACTGCGGCGCCGGCAGCTTCGAACACGCTTCTCCATCGAGCCAGGCCTCGCCGTGGTGCGGATCCAGATCGGCGACGGCGCGCAACAACAGCGTCTTGCCGCTGCCGGAAGCTCCCTGGATGCAGACGCACTCGCCGGCAACGACGCAAAGGTCGATCGGACCGACATGGCGAGTGCGCAGCTGATCAAGACGAAGGCTAGGCAAGGTTCCGGTGGGCTCGAATCGAGCGGCCGACGATCGCCACGGCAGCACTGCCAGGACGGCTCTGGTGGCCGAACCGTGGCGAATCCGGCCCGGGGCGTTTGCTTGAACAAGCCGTGATTGTAGGGGCAATCGTTGCCATCATGGGCCCACTTCGGATTTAATGGGGTGGTCGGCGAGATTCCGCCCGGCGGGCAAACGCGAACAGGGGACATGCGGCAGGCGCGGGAGAAGCGAATGAAGATCCGGAAGATCCATCACGTGGCGTACCGCTGCGTCGATGCCAAGCAGACGGTCGAGTGGTACGGCAAGTACCTCGGCATGGATTTCGTCCTCGCGATCGCCGAGGACAAGGTGCCGTCCACCGGCGAGCCCGACCCCTACATGCACGTCTTTCTCGACGCTGGCGGTGGCAACATCCTGGCCTTTTTTGAACTGCCCACCCAGCCCCCGATGGACCGCGACCGCAACACCCCGGCCTGGACCCAGCACATCGCTTTCGAGGTCGCTTCGCTGGACGAGCTCCTGGCTGCCCGGCAACGGCTGCAAGCCGACGGTATCGAGGTGGTTGGCGTCACCGACCATACCCTGTTCAAGTCGATCTATTTCTTCGACCCCAGCGGCCATCGACTCGAGCTGGCGTGCAACACCGCCACGCCGGCAATGATGGCCCGTCTGGATGCCGTGAAATGGCAGATGATCGACGAATGGGCGCAAACCAGGAAGGCACCGAAACACGCCGCCTGGATGCACGATGGCAGTCATGCGCCCTGATCGCCGCCAGGCGGCCCAGCTGGCGGCGGCCCCGCGAGACATCTCGCCGCGGCATCGATCGGCTGCCGGAAGCCGAGGCCTGCAGCGATGAAACTCGCCACCCTGAAATCCGGCGGTCGTGACGGGATGCTGGTCGTCGTCAGCCGCGACCTTGGCCGCTGCCAGCCTGTCCCGGCCGTCGCCTGCACGCTGCAGGCAGCGCTCGACGATTGGCCGCGGTGCGCGCCGCAACTCGCCGAGGTATACGCCGCCCTGAACAATGGCGCTGCTCGCCACGCCCAGCCCTTTGCCGAGGCCCGCTGTCACTCGCCGCTGCCGCGCGCCTATCAGTGGGCCGATTGCTCGGCCTACATCAACCACGTCGAGCTGGTACGCAAGGCGCGCGGTGCCGAATTGCCGCCGTCGTTGCTCAGCGACCCGCTGATCTACCAGGGCGGCTCGGACTGCTTCCTCGGACCGCGCGATCCGATCATCGCGCTGTCCGAGAACTGGGGCATCGATCTCGAGGCAGAGGTCGCGGTAGTTACCGGCGACCTGCCGATGGCTGCCAGCCCCGCGCAATGTGCCAGCGCCATCCGTCTGCTGATGCTGGTCAATGACGTTTCGCTGCGGCAGCTGATCCCCGGCGAGCTGGCCAAGGGCTTTGGCTTCTTCCAGTCCAAGCCGGCCAGCGCATTCTCGCCGGTCGCCGTGACGCCCGATGAACTCGGCGATGCCTGGCACCATGCCAAGGTCCACCTGCCTTTGCTGGTGCACATCAATGGCGAGCCCTTCGGCAGGCCAAATGCCGGCATCGACATGACTTTCGACTTCAGCCAGCTGCTCGCCCACGCCGCCCGCACGCGCGCGTTGGCAGCCGGCACGATCGTCGGCTCGGGCACCGTTTCGAACCGACAGGGCAGCCTGCACGGCTCGAGCATCGCCAACGGCGGTGTCGGTTATTGCTGTCTGGCCGAACTGCGGATGTACGAGACGATCGAGTGCGGCGCTGCGCGAACGGCTTTCCTGAAATTCGGCGACCGCGTCCGCATCGAGATGCTGGATGGCGACGGCCACAGCATCTTCGGCGCCATCGAGCAGACCGTGGCGCCCTGCCCCGACGGCAGCTGAGGGCACCAGTGCCGGCGGTAGCACCGGGGAACGACCATGCTCAAGCTCTACACCTACTTCCGCAGCTCGGCCGCCTACCGCGTACGCATCGGGCTGCAGCTCAAGGGACTCGCCTACGAGAGCGTGCCGGTGCACCTTGCCCGCGACGGCGGCGAGCACCTGCGCGATGACTACCGCGCGATCAATCCCGGCGCCCTGGTGCCCTGCCTCAGCGATGGCACGATCACCATCAGTCAGTCGCTGGCGATCCTCGAATATCTCGAGGAAAGATGGCCACCAAGGCCACTGCTACCGACCGACGCGGCCGGTCGCGCACGCGTTCGTGCATTGGCGATGATCGTCGCCTGCGACATACACCCGCTCAACAACCTGCGCGTGCTGCGCTACCTGACGACCGAACTGGACGCTTCCGAGAACAGCGTCAACAACTGGTACCGACACTGGGTCGAGCAGGGTCTTGGAACCGTCGAAGCACACCTGGCGCGCGAAGCGCAGACCGGTGAGTTCTGTCACGGCGACACGCCTGGCCTCGCCGACTGCGGCCTGATTCCGCAGGTTTTCAACGCCCGGCGCTTCAATGTCGATCTGACGCCCTACCCGACGATCAGGCGGATCAGCGACCGTTGCGCCGAACTGCCCGAATTCGCCGCCGCGCACCCCGGCCGGCAGCCGGATGCCGAATAGCCGCTCCTGGCGAGCGGTCGGATCACGAACTCCAGAAAGAAGCGCAAGAAAGCCGCAGGGGCGCCTGAGGCGCCCCTGCGGTCGGCTCCGACTGCGCTGCCAGACTACAGGATTGGCGTGTGCTCTCCTGCCGCGTGGCCCGTTCCGCCGGGTTCGTAAACCACATGCGGACGACCGACGAGCAGCGGATCGATCGCGCCGATGGCATCGACGTCCTTGCCCGTGTAATTGAGCTTGTGCAGGACATAGCGCATGGCGTTCAGGCGCGCACGCTTCTTGCAGTCCGACTTGATCACCGTCCACGGCGTTTCGGCGGTGTCGGTATGGAAGAACATCGCTTCCTTGGCCTTGGTGTAGTCGTCCCACTTGTCGAGCGAGGCGAGGTCGATTGGCGACAGCTTCCACTGCTTGAGCGGGTGCACCTGGCGCTCCTTGAAGCGACGGCGCTGTTCCTTGCGACTGACCGAGAACCAGAACTTGATCAGGTGGATACCGCTGCGTACCAGTGTGCGCTCGACTTCCGGCGTCTGGCGCATGAATTCGGTGTACTCGTCCTCGGTGCAGAAACCCATCACCCGCTCGACGCCGGCACGGTTATACCAGGAGCGGTCGCAGAAGACGATCTCGCCAGCCGTCGGCAAGTGGCGGATGTAGCGCTGGAAGTACCACTGGCCACGCTCCTGCTCGTTGGGCTTCTCGAGCGCCACGACGCGACCACCGCGCGGGTTGAGGTGCTCGGTAAAGCGCTTGATCGCACCACCCTTGCCGGCGGCATCGCGTCCCTCGAAGATGACGACGACGCGCTGCCCTTTTTCCTTGATCCAGTTCTGCAGCTTCAGCAACTCGACCTGCAGACCGTATTTCTGCTTCTCGTAGGCCTTGCGTGACATCAGGTTGCGGTAGGGATAGGAACTCGTCTCGCGCCAGCTCGAAGCCAGCTCGTCGTCCGGACTGCTCGACGGCTTCGCCTCCGGCCGTTTCTCTTGCTCCATCAGGGCCTTGCGCAGCGCCGCGGCATCGTCGGGAGACGCACCGGTCATGATCGCTTCAAGCGTCTTGGCCAGCGATGCCGTATCGCCGACCGTGGCATGCGCGATGATGTCGCGCAGCGCGACCTTCTTTTGCTCCACCGCCGAACTGGTCGCTTCGGCCACGTCGTAAGCCGCCATCGCCTTGGGAGTGCGAGCCGGCGCCACATCACCGGCCGACGCCTTGCGCGGCCGCGCCGTACGCGTCGCCGTCGACGCGGCACGCGGCCTTGCTGCTCTTGGCGCCGGCTTGGCGACCGCGGATTGATCGTTGTCGCCTTCGCCTGTGCCTGCCGCCGTGCTGCTGTCGCTACTCGGGGCGGGCGGCGGAGTTCTCTTGTCCATCTGTCTCTCTCCCATGGGCTACGTTCTGCTGCAAAAAATGCTGTCGGATCAAGGATCCGCAACAGCTGTCATGATAGCGCCGATAGATCATGTCTTTCAATTGCTTGACCGTCATTGGTCCGGCCTTTTCGCCGTTCTTCGGCGTTTTCCGACGATCTCCCGGACCAGTTGCGCCGCGGGCAGGTCAGTGACCGAACGGACCCCTGCCGGCACGGCCGCGGCCTGACAAGAAAAACCGTGGCAGCGCTGCGGCGTCGTACGTTGTACACTTCTGCTCAATGGCAGTCCGATCCGGCGACGATTTCCGGACGTGGATCTGGCACCGAACAGGGTTCACATGCTCCCGTCGACTTGCAGATCAAAAGCATCCGAGCGATCGCGCTGCGCGTCGCGCCCACACGGCTCCCGGCCGCAGCTGATCGCCTTGCTGGCCGCCTGCCTGTTGGCCGTGGTCGCCTGTGCGCCACCGGAGCCCGTGCGAATCGGCTTTCTCGGGGGACTCTCCGGGCGCGTCGCCGATCTCGGGATCGGCGGACGCAACGGCGCCATCCTGGCAGTCGAGTTGCGCAATCAGCAGGGTGGCATCGACGGCCGGCCAATCGAGCTGATCGCCGAGGACGATCAGCAGGACGCCGAAGTCGCCCGAAAGGCGGCCGACCGCCTGCTGGCCCGCGGGGTCGAGGCGGTGATCGGTCCGATGACCAGCGCGATGGCGCTGGTCGTTCTGCCGCAGTTCAACACCGCCGGGATTCCGCTGATCTCGCCGACGGCGACCACCAACGCCCTGACCGCTCTCGACGACCAGTTCTTCCGCGTCGTCGCGCCGACCGCGGCGCACGTCTTCAAGTCGGCCGAGCACTATTTCCGGCAGGGCGGCGTGCGCCGGGTGGTGCTGGTCTGCGATCTGCGCAACAAGGCCTACAGCGAGAGCTGGGCGAACGACTTCCGGCAGGCCTTCGAAGGCATGGGCGGGCAGGTCGTCGATGAGGCCAGCATCGATTCCGGCGACTCCCTGGCGGCGCTGGCCGCCAGCATCCTTGCCAGCAAGCCGGACGGCGTGGTGATCATCAGCAATTCGGTGGACACCGCCCTGCTGATCCAGCAGATTCGCATGCGTGACAGCGAGGTTCGTATCGGCACCGCCGAATGGGCGGCTACCGAACGCTTGATCGAACTGGGCGGCCGGGCTGTCGAGGGCGTCGTCGTTGCCCAGTACGTCGACCGCGAAAGCACGGCACCGGCGTATCAGGCATTTCTCCGAGCCTACCGCCAGCGCTTTTCGCACGAGCCTGGTTTCCCCGGACTGACCGCTTTCGACGCCACCAACGTCGCCCTCGATGCGATCGCCGCCAGATCCAGCGGCCAGACCCTGAAACAGGCACTGCTCGCCCACGGCCGGTTTGCCGGCGCGCAATCGCCAATCGATATCGACGGCAACGGCGATGCGCGCCGCGACACCTTTCTGTCGGCGATCCACGATGGCCGATTCAAGTCCCTGTACTAAGCCCGGCCGGGTGTCTGCAGCGCTCGCCGCCGACGTCCGCAACAAGACGCGGCTGGCCGTTTCGCGCTAGCGTTCGCGCGATGGCTCGCTCGCTTCGCTTCTGGCTTGCGCTGGGCCTCTCGGCCACGGTCGGAGTGGCCATGCTGGCCCTCGTCGCGATCCTGCTCGGCGTTCTCCTGCCGCGCCTGAACGATCAGGTTGAGGCCGCCAACAAGGCCTTGGCTACGGCGCTGTCGCGGCAGGTGGACGACTTCCTGCGGGGATCGGCGGCGGAACTCGAGCGCGTCGCCGCCGAGCTCGCCGTGCCGCCGAGCGCCGCGGCCGACACGACACGCATCATCATCGATACGCAGGCCAGTGCACACGCGCCCCTCGAGGCCCTGTACGTCCTCGATGCCAGTGCGCGTGTCTTCGATGTCGGGCTGCCACCGCAGCGGCGCGACGGTCGCACCGACCTGCTCGGTCTGGACTTCTCGGCGCGCAGCTTTTTCCGTAGCACGCAAGCCGGTACGGTCATCTGGTCCAGCAGCTACCTGTCGCAACGCGGCAAGATCGTCGTCGCGGTCACCGTGCCGATCGGCAATGAAGCGACGACCGACGAGCGCCAACGCTGGACACTGCTTGGCGAACTCGATCTCGAGCAGCTTTCCAGGCACATCGGCGAGCTCGGCCTGTCGGCTGCCGTGCTGCCGATCATCGTCGACAGTCTGGGCCAGATCGTCGCCCACCCCGACGCCAGTCACGCCGCCCGCCAGGACAACCTCCGCCACCTGCCACTGGTACGGGCCGGTCTTGCCGGCCAGTTCGGCACCGCCCGCTTTTCGCTCGATGGCGTCGAACAGATCGGCACGGTGACACCGGTAGGCACTTCGGGTTGGCTGACGCTGGTCGCGCAGCCAACCGCGGTGGCCTTCGCCACCATACGTTCGACGCTGCTGGCAATTGCCGGCGGCGTCGCTGCCGCGCTCGCGCTGGCCGTGCTCTGTGCCTATGTCTATGGTCGCACCCTGGTACGGCGGGTCGCCGATTTCGCCAGCCATGTGCAGGCCATCGCCGACGGCGATTACCGGGCGCCGCTGCCCTCCTCGCGGGCCGCGGAACTGGCCAATCTGGCCGTCAGCATGCGCCGCATGGCGAACGCCATTCTCGAACGGGAGGCCGCGCTGAGCGCCTCCGAAGAGCACTACCGCGCCCTGTTCAGCAGCGCGCCGCTGCCCTATCAGTCGGTGGATGTCGCCAGACGCGAACTGGTCGAGGTCAACGACGCCTGGCTGAGCTTGCTCGGATACCGCCGCGACGAAGTGATCGGGCACTCGATCATGGCTTTCGTTGCCGAGCCGTCGATCGCCGCGGTGAGTGAGAGCTTCCGGAAGTTCGTCGCCGACGGACGAATCGACGGTTTCGTGTTCGACGCCCTGCACAAGAACGGCACGACGATCACCCTGCTGGTCAATGGCCAGGTCCATCAGGGCGTAGGCGGCCAGGCGCGCACGCACTGCATCCTGACCGACATCACCGAGCGCCTGCGTATCGACGAGGCTCGCCAGCGATCGGCCGCACTGCTCGCACAACAGGCCGAGCGCGCGCTGGCGATGCTCGACCTGCCGAAAGCCGCCGAGCGGATGGACGAGAGCGGCTTCATCGAGCACGGGCTGGCAGTCGCCGAACGGCTGACCGAAAGTCGGCTGTCATTCCTCTATTTCGTCGAAGCCGATCAGCAGACCGGCGAATCGGTCACCTGGTCACGGGCGGCACGCGCCGACAAGCCGTCGGCGGACGCCGCCCCGCTGTGCGCGATCCGCCTCGCCGATCTCTGGGCGATGGCGATGCGGAAGCGCGCGCCGCTGGTCTTCAACGAGCAACCGGCCGCGCTGACCAGCGCTCTGCCGACGCCACTGTCGGGAATCCAGCGACTGATCAGCGTGCCGGTCGTCGAGGGCGGCCGCGGCCGCATGATGCTTGGCGTCGCCAACAAGGCCGGACCGTACAGCGAATACGAAGTCGAGACCGCACGGCTGCTCAGCCAGGACATCTGGCGAATCGTCAACCAGCGGCGGGCGGAGCAGGCACAGCGCCTGGCGGCAACGGTATTCTCGGCCAGCACGTCGGCGATCTGCATCACCGATGCCGAGCAGCGCATCGTTTCGGCCAACCCGGCATTAACCATGATCACCGGCTATGCACTCGACGAGATCGTTGGCCAAACGCCGAGACTGTTCTCTGCCGGGCTCGACAGCGACGGCGCCGGGCAGGAGATGTGGACCCGGATCGCGGCGCATGGCCTGTGGCGCGGCGAGGTCTGGAATCGCCGCAAGAACGGCGAGGTCTTTCCGGCGTCGCTGACGATCACCGCGGTCAGGAATGGTGACGGCGTCGTGACGCACTATACCGGCAGCTTCGACGACATCAGCGAGCGCAAGCGATCGGAGGAGCACATCCGCTTCCTCGCCCACCACGATGCGCTGACCAGGCTGCCCAACCGCACCCTGCTCGAGGATCGCATCCGCCAGGCGATCGCGAAGTCCCGACGCGACGGCAAGCACACGGCCGTTCTCTTCCTCGACCTCGACCGATTCAAGCTGATCAACGACACCCTCGGGCACGACACCGGCGACCGACTGCTGGCGCGCGTCGCCGATCGTCTGAAGGAGGTTCTGCGCGAAACCGAAACGGTCGCGCGGCTCGGCGGCGACGAGTTCATCATCGTCATTCCCGGACTGACCGAGATCGAGCGAGCCGCCCGAGTCGCTCGGAAGGTGCTCGAAGTCGTTTCAGCGCCACAGTTGCTCGACGATCGTCCACTGCAAGTGACGCCAAGCATCGGCATCAGCATCTTTCCGGATGACGGCGACGATGCGCCAACGCTGTTGCGCAATGCCGACACGGCGATGTATCACGCCAAGGAACGAGGCCGCAACAACTTCCAGTTCTTCACTCAGGAAATGAACCAGGCCGTGCAGGAGCGCGTTTCGATCGAGAGCGACCTGCGCACCGCCATCGAGCAGCAGCAGTTCGAGCTCTTCTACCAACCGCTCGTAGAGTGCCGCAGCGGCGAAGTCACCGCCATGGAAGCCCTGCTCCGCTGGCACCACCCGCAGCACGGCCTGGTGGCTCCCGATCGCTTTATCCCGATTGCCGAAGAAACCGGCCTGATCGTCCCGATTGGCGAGTGGGTATTGCGCGAGGCCTGCCGCCAGACGCGGTGCTGGCACGACGCCGGCCACCGCCACCTGCGGATCAGTGTCAACCTTTCGGCGCGGCAGTTGCAGCAGGCCGACCTCTGCGAACGGATCGCTGCAACGCTCGCCGCGACCGGTGTGCCACCGCAGAATCTCGAGCTGGAACTGACCGAGAGCCTGTTGATGGACGACCCGATGACCGCCACCCGCCTACTGCATGCCCTGGCGGCACTCGGCATCCGGATGGCGATCGACGACTTCGGCACCGGCTACTCGAGCCTGGCCTACCTCAAGCGCTTCCCGGTCTCACGCCTGAAGATCGATCGTTCGTTCGTGCGCGACCTGTCAACCGACGCCAACGACGCGGCGATCGTCCGCGCCGTCGTCGCCATGGCCGAAAGCCTGCACATGGATGTCGTCGCCGAGGGCGTCGAAACCGTCGAACAACTCCACTTCCTGCAGGCCCACCGCTGCTTCGAGGTGCAGGGCTATTTCTTCAGCCCACCGCGCCCGGCGGCGGCCTTCGACAGCTTCCGCTTCACCCTGCCGGCAATCGACTGCAGCACCTCCCCGGCCAACGGCGGGCTGCGGCGCACATCACCGGCCCGACCGCCGGCCGCTCGGGATTGAACCCGGCAGGTGCCGCGGTCTATAGTGAACCGAGCTATCGGTACTTGCCGTCGACACCCTGTCACCGGCCGGAGAACAAGCATGTCGCGCAACCTCGTGGTCTGCAGTGATGGCACCTGGTGCACGCCGGAGCAGAAGATGGCCGCCCTGCCGTGCCCGACCAACGTCGCCAAACTCTACAACCTCTGCATCGCCGACGAGCGGCAGCTGCGCTACTACCATCCCGGCGTCGGCGCCGAGGGCGGCCTCGTCGAGCGCCTGCTCGGCGGCGGCATCGGCCTCGGCCTGAGCCGCAACATCCTCGGCGCCTATCGTTGGCTGTGTGACCACTACCGCAAGGGTGACCGGATTTTCCTTTTCGGCTTCAGTCGCGGGGCCTACACCGTGCGCAGCCTGGGCGGTCTGATCGGCCGATGCGGCCTTCTCGACCTCGGCGCGGCCAGTGACCGGCAGGCCTGGGAGGCCGTCGAGAGGGTGTACCAGCACGGTTACCGTCAGCGCGAGCCGGCGGCGCGATGGAGCGCCGACAGCCGATTCCTCGCCGGCGACCTGCCGGACGGCAAGCCGGCCATTCATCTGATCGGTGTCTGGGATACCGTCGGTTCGCTTGGCGTACCCGACGACCTGCTGCTGCTTGACCAACTCCTCGACAACCCCGGCGACTACCGTTTTCACGACACCGATCTCGGTGTCGCGGTCCGCCATGCCCGGCATGCCGTGGCCATGGACGAGCAGCGGGCGAGTTTCGCACCGACCTTGTGGACCGGTGGCGAGCGGCCGGCGGACGGCAGCTTCAAGCAACTCTGGTTTGCCGGTACGCACGGCGACGTCGGTGGCGGTTACACCGAGTACGGGCTTTCCGACGGCGCCCTGAAATGGATGATCGACGAGGCGACGGCGCTCGGCCTGCACGTCGCACCGGCGCTTGCCAGCCAACTGTTGCCCGACCCGCGTGGCCCGATTCACGACTCGCTGACCGGTGTCTGGAAGCACCTGCGAACGCTGCCGCGAGCGACACCGCTGGTCGCCGCGGACAGAGTCGGCAGCGAGCTGGCCGAACAGGTCTGGGACCGACACCAGGTGCCGCCGCTGACGCAGGCACCTTACCGCCTGTCGCGAGTGCTCGGCCACGACGAGTCGGCCAGTTGCAGCGTCTTCGCACGCCAGCACTGGAACGCCAGCGGCCTGTACCTCGAGGCGGGTGTGCCTTACGGCTTCGTCGCCAACGGCGAATGGCTGGACAGCGACATCGCCTGCGGCCCGGGCGGCGCGCGCGATGGCGTGTTCCATATCGGCGAGGTCGCGCACCTGCTGGGCAGTGCCATCGGCGAAGCCGAAGCGATCTACCACCGGCTGAGCGGCAAACAGCAAGCCGACTGGTGGGGATCGCGCCGTCGTGAGGAAGCCCCCTGGTTCGCGCTGATCGGGATGATCGCCAATCAGCCGAACATGGACGCCAGCGGCACGGTGATCGAAGGCGAGACCTTCGTCATCGGTGAGCGGTGCACCTTCAGGCCGCGACGGTCCGGCTACCTGTACAGCTACGCCAATGACGCCTGGAAGTTCTACGGCAATAACCGTGGCCAGGTGACGCTGACCGTCAGTCGCCGGTAGGCGCCGACGTCTACCCGGGCTGGCGGTTGGCGTGCATTGGCTGCTGAGCGATGTCTGGCGAAGGCGCGCGGCGCCGCCCGCGCATGGCATCTGCCCGCCGCCTACTCCAGAGGCGCCGCCAGCACCACCCGGAAACCGATGTCGCCGTCACGATCGTCGGGGGTAAAATACTCGCGCTTGGCGGCCCGCAGCTCAGCCGGGAAATCGAGCCACGAACCGCCGCGCAGCGCCCGCGCCTTGTCGCCGCCGACCTGCGTATTGCCCGGCAGGTGGTATTCGTTCAGACACCATTCCCAGACGTTGCCGGCCAGGTCAGCGACCGTACCCAGAGCAGGCGAACCGAGCGGATACATGCCGACCGCCATGGTCCTGCCGATACTGCTCTCATGACTGTTGGCGCGGCCGGCGTGCCATTCGTCGGCCCACGGGTACCGGCGCTGCTCGCCGCCCGACTGCGCAATCCATTGCCATTCCCATTCGGTCGGCAAGCGGACGATCTCCGGTCCGCTCAGCTGCCACTTTTCGGTCAGCCAGCGGCAGAAGGCGACCGCGTCGCTCCACGCAACGAGAATCACCGGGTGGTTCTGAAAACTCCAGCGCGCCTCGCCGGGCTGCTTGCGCTGCACCAGCTTCCGCCACCACCGGCGATCGTGGTAACCGTCATCGGCGTGCAGGAAAACGTTGTACTGCCGCCAGGTGACCGCGTAGCGCGCGATGCGAAACGGCGCCACCGGGAAGCGCTCGCTGCCCCTGCCTTCGAGCTGCACTTCGCCTGCCGGAACGTCGACCCAGACGATCTCCGGCAGGCCATCGGCGGCCATCCCGACGCCGCGTCGGGGATCGCCCATCTGGTTGAGCCGCAGACCGATCTCCTCGCGCCGGTGATGCGGTGTCTCGTCGGTCGCCAGCTCTTCGACCAGCAGCACTGGCTCGGGCCGCAGGAAGGCGCGCAGCGGCTCATCCAGCGTGTCCGCAAGCGCCCGCCAGGCCGCGATACCGGGATCCTGGAAATCGGCGTCGGCGACCGCTGGCCGGTGAGCAAGATCGAGCAAGGCCAGCAGTACCGGCTTCTGCCGCTCCCAGCTCCAGCGCAGCAAGTCGCCATGCCGGCTCTGATCGCCGGGCAGTTGCATCGCGTCCTGGTCGATCGCCTGCTTCCACTCCCTGGCCGCCTGCTTTGCCTGCCGCCGCAGCGCCAGGCTGTCGCGATAGCGGGCACACCATTGGCGAAGGCGCGGCCAGTAGTTCATCAGCGTCTCGTGGGCAAGCTCGACGTGCTGATCGTCGGGGTCGCTCAGAAAACCCTGACGGCGCAGCGCGTCGACCAGCCGACCGACCTGTCGGTCGGCGCGCAGCGGCTCGATTGCCGCCGCGCGGCGCGTCGGCATTTCGCCGATCACCGTCGCCAGTTCGGCAAACAACCGCACACAGGCAAGTTCCAGTTGCGGATCGCTTGCGATCAGTCGTTCGATGCCCGAGGCGGCAGTCTCGACAATGCTCTCCAGGCCGCCCATTCGCTGGTAGGCCGCAAGCGTCAACCCGCGTTCGGCGTCGCGCTGCTCGAAGAGTCGCTCGAGCGTCAGCGCGATCAGCGGCAGCGCGCCGCTGGTGGCACCGGACGCCGCGACCAGCGTCGCAACCAGCTCGGCCTGCACCGGCACGCCAAGGACTTCGGCCGGGCCGGTGATGATCGCCTGCAGTCGCTGCTCTTCGCGAATCGGCTCGAGGACGATCAGCGATGCCCGAAAGAGGTCCTCACCGAGCCACTCCATCAAGCGGGCGGTAAATTCGCTGCGCAGGGTCAACACCAGCTGCAGGTTCTCGACAGCCAGCAGCGCCGCGAACAGTTTGCGGAAGCGACGCGCGCTTGCCGGCGGCGTGTGCGTGAACAGGTCCTCGGCCTGGTCGACCAGCAGCAGCAGGGGGCCCGTCCAACATCCGAGGAAATCGAGGCTGGCGGCGGCGAGCAGATCTTCCGACGGCATCGATTCGCCGGTCTCGGCCAGCAGCTGCCGCAAGTGATCGACCCGGGCACGGTCGCGCTGGTCAGCGGGCAGATCTCGACAGAGGGCCTCGGCAAGCTGGTGGAAAGGCCGGCCCTGCGGTTCGAAACGCAGATAGCTCAGGTTCTCGCGCTGCACCGCGAGGCGCGGCACGACGCCGGCGGCGACCAGCGACGACTTGCCGGTACCCGAGTGGCCGACGACGCTGATCAGCCGCGTTTCCAGCAGCCGGCCGACAACGCGGTCGGCATCGTCGTCGCGGCCGAAGAACAGGTGATGTTCTTCCGGCCTGAAAGCAGCAAGACCCGGGTACGGATTGCCGAACGCCGCTGGTGGCGCCGTCCCCGACGCCTTCCCATGATCGACCGCTGGCTTGCCAGGAAGTGGCGCAGACGCACCGTGAGTCATTTCGGATCCGACCTCGTCAGACAACGTCCCGAAAACATCATAGGCCGAAAGACAGGTCTGCGGAAGCCGGCGGGCCACACACTGGATCGCTGCTGGTCCTTTGCGGTAACATCGCCGTCACTATCCGGGGGCCGTCCAGGTAACCGGACAAGCACCGCGCAGGAGGCCGCGAGAATGATCGATCTGTTCACCGCTGCAACGCCAAACGGGCACAAGATTTCGATCGCCCTCGAGGAACTTGCCCTGCCCTATCAGATGCATGCCTTGCGCCTGTCGGCGCACGAGCAGAAACAGCCGTGGTTTCTGGCGATCAATCCGAACGGCCGGATCCCGGCGATCATCGACCGTTCGGCAGACGACTTCGCGGTCTTCGAGTCCGGCGCGATCCTCCTCTACCTGGCCGAAAAGACCGGCCAGCTGATGCCGTCGGACGCCAAGGGCCGCTCGCTGGTGATCCAGTGGCTGATGTTCCAGATGGGCGGCATCGGACCGATGATGGGCCAGGCCAACGTCTTCTTCCGTTACTTCCCGGAAAAAATCCAGCCGGCCATCGACCGCTACCAGGGCGAGAGCAAGCGACTTTTCCGCGTCCTCGACGGTCGTCTGAAGGATCACGAGTTCCTCGCCGGCGACTACTCGATCGCCGACATTGCCAACTGGGCCTGGGTGCGAACCCATCGCTGGTCTGGCGTCGACATCGACGACCTGCCGCACCTGCAGCGCTGGCGCGACCAGATTCGCCTGCGACCGGCGGTGCAGAAGGGGATCACCATGCCGCCATCGGCGATCGATCGCGACGCCGACGACGAGCAGGCGCAAAGGTTCGCCGCCGAGGCGCTGCAGATGGTCGAGTTCGGGCAGTCACGGCATACAGGCGACTGATCCCGGTCGACGGCGCTGCCGGCGCCGTCACGCCGATCAGGCGAGCGCCCGACGCGGACCACCAGGGTCTTGCGCCGCACGCGTTCGCAGCGACCCAGTCACCAATGAGCACCGCTGACGAGGCTGCCGGCGACCAATCGGCGAATCCGAGAACGCCAATCTGGCCTATAGTGGCGACTCGTTTTCGGAGATTGCCCATGCGCCCACGTCGACTGCACGCCATCCACTGTGCGCCGAGCACCACCTCGGGCGGATCGCCGCTGCTGTTCCTGCACGGTGGCTACGTCGATGCCAGGTCCTGGGACGCCCACTTCCTGCCATATTTCGCGGCACATGGCCACGACTGCTTCGCGCTGGATTTTTCCGGGCACGGCCGCAGCGAGGGACGGCTGAACCTCGATGCTCTGAGCCTCGACGACTACCTGGCCGACGCCCGCCAGCTGATCGCCGATCTCGGCCGCCAGCCGGTGGTAATCGGGCATTCGATGGGCTCGTTCATCGCCGAACGGATTCTCGAGGAATCGCTGGCCGAGGCCGCCGTCCTGATCTCGCCGGTGCCGACCATGGGCACCTTCGAGTCGGCTGCGAGGCTCCTGCTGAGCCACCCGCAGTTCCTCTGCGAAGTCGCCAATGTGACCAGCGGGCGGGTCAGCCGCAATGCGCTGCGACTGATCAAGGAGATCTACTTTTCGCCGGCGACCACACCGGAAACCCTGCGGCGCTTCACCGAACTGCTGCAGCCCGAATCGACGCGGGCAATCTGCGACCTGACCCTGCTTGGCTGGCGATGGCCGCCGCGGCGGCCATCGCTGCCGGTCCTGGTGATCGGCGGCGAACTCGACACCGTATTTCCGCCGCGCATGATCTGGCCGGTCGCCAGGCGCTGGCACGCTGAACTGCAGATCGTCGCCGATACCGGCCACGCGCTGATCCTCGACGAGCACTGGCAAAGCTGCGCCGACGCCGTACTCGGCTGGTTGGCACGACGCGGCACGCCGACCGCCGCGACAGCCGTCGCCGTCGACGGATCGCCCTGCCTGGCCTGAACCGCCCGCCGCACTCGGGCGGGACTGCGGACGCTACCGGAGCCAGGATAGGCGCGTATAATGCGTGCTCCCGCAACCCGCAAAGAGAACTGACATGGGCCTAGATCGTGTGCCCCCGGGCAAGTCGCTCCCCAATGATTTCAACGTCGTCATCGAAATCCCGATGCACGCCGATCCGGTCAAGTACGAAGTGGACAAGGAGAGCGGACAGGTCTTCGTCGACCGCTTCATGTCTACCGCCATGCACTACCCCTGCAACTACGGTTACATCCCGCACACCATTGCCGGTGACGATGATCCGGTCGACGTCCTGGTCGTCACCCAGTTCGCCTTGCCGCCGGGGGTGGTCGTCCGTTGCCGTCCGATCGGCATGCTGGCGATGGAAGACGAAGCGGGACAGGACGGCAAACTGCTCGCCGTACCGGTAGACAGCCTGACGTCGATGTACCGCGACATCGAGTCGCCGCGCGATTTCCCGCAGGTCATCCTCGATCAGATCGCGCACTTCTTCGCGCACTACAAGGATCTCGAACGCGGCAAGTTCGTCAAGGTCGCCGGCTGGCTCGGCAGCGACGAAGCCAAGAAGGAAATCATGGAAGGCGTGCAGCGCTACAATGACGCCAAAGAGAAGCCGAATTACTGAGCGCTTCTCTTCCCGAACTTGATCGAGGGGCGCGCAAGCGCCCCTTTCGCTGGTGCCTGCAGCCATGTCTCTCAAGATTGCCATTGCCCAGATCAACGTGACGGTCGGCGACTTCGCCGGCAATGCGGCGCGGATTCTCGACTTTGCCGACCGCGCCCGGGAACAGGGTGCCGACCTGCTGCTGACTCCCGAACTCGCCCTCTGCGGCTACCCGCCCGAGGACCTGTTGCTGCGCGAGGACTTCAGCCTCGCCTGCGAAAGCGAGCTCGAAGCGCTGGTCGCCAGAGTGCAGGGAATCGCCGTCCTGGTTGGCCACCCCGAACGGCGCGGCGAGCGCTGCTACAACGCGGCGACGCTGATCAGCGACGGCCTGCGGCTGGCCAGCTACTACAAGCAGCGGCTGCCGAGCTACGAGGTCTTCGACGAGGAACGCTATTTCGACTCGGGTGAAGACTCCTGCGTGCTGACCATCAAGGGCGTGCGTTGCGGCGTGAACATCTGCGCCGACGTCTGGGAGGCCGGCGCCGCCGATCTCGCCCGTGAAGCCGGCGCCGAGGTCCTGCTGGTCCTCAATGCGTCGCCCTATCACATCGGCAAACGCGAACGGCGTACCGACGTCCTTCGCCAGCGCATCGCCAGTACCCGCCTGCCGGTGGTGTATGCCAACCTGGCTGGCGGTCAGGACGAACTGGTCTTTGACGGCGGCTCCTTCGTGCTCGACTCGCGCGGAACGCTGTGCTGTCAGCTGCCGCAATTCGAGGAAGCGCTGGCGATCGTCGAGCTGGTCGATGGCGAGCCGCGGCCGGGGATCATCGTTGCGCCACCATGCATCGAGGCCGAGGTCTATCAGGCACTGGTCCTGGGGGTCCGCGACTACCTCGGCAAGAACGGCTTTCCCGGCGCGATCATCGGGCTCTCCGGGGGCATCGACTCGGCACTGACGCTGTGCATTGCCGTCGATGCGCTTGGCGCCGACCGCGTGCGGGCGGTGATGATGGCCTCGCCGTTCACCGCCGAGATCAGCCTCTCGGAATCGCGCGAGATGGTGCGCCTGCTCGGCATCCGCTACGACGAAATCGCCATCGAGCCGGCGATGAACACCTTCGCCGGAATGCTCGAAAAGCAGTTCGCCGGCCTGCCCGCCGACACCACCGAAGAGAACCTGCAGGCCAGGATCCGCGGCATGATCCTGATGGCGCTGTCGAACAAGACCGGCTCGCTGGTACTGACCACCGGCAACAAGTCCGAAATGGCGGTCGGCTACTGCACGCTCTACGGCGACATGGCCGGCGGCTTCGCGGTCATCAAGGACATCGCCAAGACCTGGGTCTACCGCATCGCGCGCTGGCGCAACACACGCTCGTACGTGATTCCCGAGTTGATCATCAGCCGGCCGCCATCGGCCGAGCTCAAGCCCGGCCAGACCGACCAGGACAGCCTGCCGCCGTACGAAGTGCTCGACGCGATCGTCGAGGCCTACATGGAAAAGGACATCAGCCCGCGCGAGATCATCGCCCGCGGCTACGCCGAGGCCGATGTGCGCCGCGTCGTCCACCTGTTGAGGATCAGCGAGTACAAGCGGCGACAGGCACCGGTCGGCATCCGCGTCACGCAACGTGGATTCGGCAAGGACTGGCGCTACCCGATCACCAATCGCTACCGCGACCCGTTTTGATCAACCGCACTGATCGCTTACCGATGACTGATTTCTGATAGGATTTCTTTACGATCATCCCCGCGGAGCAACGGCCATGAAGAAAATCGAAGCGATCATCAAACCATTCAAGCTCGACGAAGTGCGCGAAGCGCTTTCGGAAATCGGCGTCACCGGCCTGACGGTCACCGAGGTCAAGGGTTTCGGCCGTCAGAAGGGGCATACCGAGCTCTATCGCGGCGCCGAATACGTCGTCGACTTCCTGCCCAAGGTGAAGATCGAGATCGTCGTTTCCGATGGCGTCGTCGAAGGCGCGATCGACGCCATCGTCAAGGCGGCGCGTACCGGCAAGATCGGCGACGGCAAGATTTTCGTCACCGCGGTCGACCAGGTGGTGCGCATCCGCACCGGCGAACTCGACGAATCGGCGATCTGATCGCGGCGATCACCGCGCACCGCCAGGCGTCGCCGGCGGCTTGCCGGGCAGCCGTGCAACCGATCAGCGTGGCCTGCCGCCACCTTTCAGCAACACCCACAGAGCGCCGTCGCCGCCATCGCAGGGCGGCGCGTGACAAAACGCCAGGACGTCCCTGCAGCGACCCAGCCAGACCTTGACCAACTGGCGCAGGATCGCCTCGCGGCCAGGCGAGCCGTTGCCGCGCCCGTGCACGATGCGCAGGCAACGCTTGCCGCTGGCCAGCGAGTCGGCAAGAAACTGCGCGACCTGTTCGTGCGCCTCGTGCCGGTTCATGCCGTGCAGATCGACATGATCCTGGATGCTCCAGCGGCCGCGGCGCAGGTCGCGCAGCAGCACTCGCGGCAGGCCGCCACGCAGGAACGAGTCGGCGCCGCCGAGGTCCAGCCAGTCGTCGATGGCCAGCGGCGCGTGCATCAACTCGCCGATCACCGCCGCTTCGTCGAGTTCGCGCTGGCGCGGGCGGGGACTGGGTTTTGGCGCTTCGAAGCTGACCCGGTCGGGCCTCGCGAGCGGCGTCGCGCCGTCAACCGCGGCCAGGAATGCCGCCAGATCCGCGGCGCTGTGTCGATCTCGCTGAGTCATCGCAGAAGGCCATCTTCATGGTCGCGGCCGGCGCCAGGGACGCGGCACGACCTCAGCCAGCCAGACCGAGGCTGTCGAGGTAACGTTCGGCGTCGAGCGCGGCCATGCAGCCGCTGGCCGCCGAAGTGCAAGCCTGTCGGTAGACATGATCCTGGACGTCGCCGGCGGCGAACACTCCCGGAATCGACGTCGCCGTGGCGTCGCCCTGCAGTCCGGAGCGGGTGATCAGGTAGCCGCCGGCCATCGCCAGCTGATCGGCGAACAGCTCGGTGTTCGGTTTGTGGCCGATGGCGATGAAGACGCCCAGCAACGGAATCTCTTCGGTGCTGCCGGTCAGCTTGTCGCGGATGCGCATGCCGGTGACCCCCGATTGATCGCCGAGCACCTCGTCCAGCGTGCAATTCCAGCGGATCGTGATCTTGCCGGCCCGCTCCCTGGCGAACAGCTTGTCCTGCAGGATTTTCTCGCTGCGCAGCTTGTCGCGTCGATGCACCAGCGTCACGTGACTGGCGATGTTCGCCAGGTAGAGCGCTTCCTCGACGGCGGTGTTGCCCCCGCCGATCACCGCCACCGCCTGATCGCGATAGAAGAAGCCATCGCAGGTCGCGCAGGCAGAGACGCCGCGGCCGGCGTACGCCTCTTCCGACGGCAGCCCAAGATACTGGGCCGAGGCACCGGTGGCGATGATCAGCGCGTCGCAGGTGTAACTGCCGGCATCGCCGACCAGGGTAAACGGCCTCTCGCCGAGTCGGGCGGTATGGATGTGATCGAAGATGATCTCGGTATCGAAGCGACGGGCATGATCTTCGAAGCGCTGCATCAGCTCGGGCCCCTGCACGCCCTGCGCGTCGGCCGGCCAGTTGTCGACGTCTGTGGTGGTCGTCAGCTGTCCGCCTTGTGCCATGCCGGTGATCAGCACCGGCTTCAGGTTGGCACGCGCCGCGTAGACCGCGGCGGTGTAGCCCGCGGGGCCCGAACCGAGGATCAGCAGGCGGCAATGGCGGGTGGCATCGGTCATCTGGGTAGGCTCTGGTAGTGGTTGACGAAAAAATTATAACCGGCAACCTCGGCCGGCCGGCCAGCAAGTTTGTTTCCGGTTTGCTTCGCAAACCTGCAAAGTGCCTTATAATCGCCGCGCAAGCCATTGATAGAAATAACTTCACTTCATGAAGGAATCGCTCATGAACACTCAGGTCGAAGCGCCACGAAGGGGACCAAGCCTGACTTTGCTGCACAGTATCCCGATCTTTGCCGGGGTACCCGATGCACAACTCGAGCAGATCGCCAAGGTCGCCTTTCATCGCCGCGTCACTCGCCAGACCACCATCGTGCGCGCCGGCGACAGTACCGATTCGCTCTATGTCCTGATCAGTGGCGGCGCCAAGGTGCTCAACAGCGACGAAGAGGGACGCGAGGTGATCCTGACCCTGCTCGGCCCCGGCGAGTTCTTCGGCGAAATGGGCCTGATCGACGGCAGCCCGCGCTCGGCCGACGTGATGGCCACCGAGACCTGTGAATTGCTGGTGATCACCAAGAACGACTTCAAGCGCTGCCTGGCGGAAAACTTCGACCTCTGCCTGAACATCATGAAGAGCCTCGTGCAACGCTTGCGCGAAGCCGACCGCAACATCGAAAGCCTGGCGCTGATGGACGTCTACGGCCGCGTCGCCAAGCTGCTGATCGATTTCTCCGAAGACGAGCGCGGCGAGCGCGTCATCCGCCGGCGGCTGACCAAGCAGGATATCGCCAAGATGATCGGCGCCTCGCGTGAAATGGTCAGCCGGGTGATGAAGGACCTCGAGAACCAGGGATACTTCCGTGTCGAGGAAGGCCGCATCGTCATCCTCGAAAAGCGCGTGCCTTCCCCCGGTGCCGCTGCCAGAACATAGACCACCGTTTGCGAACCCACTGATGGCCTTGCTGAACAGACTTGCCGGCCGGGTAGCCCTGCCTGCCAGAGCACCGAGTCCGCTGCCCGAGAAGATCGCGGTACTCCTCGAGGAGTCGCGCTGGCTGATCCTGATCGTCGTTGCCAGCTTCCTGGCGCTGGCGCTGTGGGGTTACAACCCGGACGATCCGGGCTGGTCGCACGCGGTATACACCACCAGCCTGCACAACCCCGCCGGCCGCAGCGGCGCCTGGTTGGCTGACCTGATGCTTTACGTCTTCGGCCTGTCGGCGTGGTGGTGGGTGGTGCTGCTGCTGGTCTTCGTCTGGTGGGGTTACCGCCGCCTGGAACATCAGCGGCCTACCGACCGGCGGCCGCTGTACATCGCCCTGGCCGGTTTCCTGGTGCTGATCGTCGCCAGCAGCGGGCTGGAAACCCTGCGCTTCTACACGCTCAAGGCGGCGACGCCGATCGGTCCCGGTGGCATGATCGGCATCGAACTCGCCGCTTTCGCGGTCCGCAATCTCGGCTACACGGGCGCGACGCTGGCGTTGTTTGCCATGCTCGCACTGGGCTGGAGCATCTTTACCGGGATTTCGTGGATCTCCGCCGCGGAAGGTCTCGGTGCGCTGTTCGAAGGCGCGCTGCTCGCCGTTCGCGGCGTCTTCGAGCGCTGGCAGGACCGCCGCATCGGCCGCGAGGTCGCCCGCGAGCGCGAAGCGGTGGTCGAGGTCGAGAAGAAACGCGGTGAAACGCACGAACCGATCCTGATCGAAAGGCGCGAGCCGGTGATTGCCGCGCCCCCGCTGCCACCGAAGGTCGAGAAACGCATCGACCGCGAACGACAGGCACCGCTTTTTCCCGAGGCGGTGAGTGGCGGCATGCTGCCGCCGCTGCATCTGCTCGAACCCGCCGCGCTGCACAGCGAGCGCGTCAGCCCCGAGACGCTGGAATACAACTCGCGCCTGATCGAACGTAAGCTCGCCGACTTCGGTGTCCAGGTGACCGTCACCGCTGCCTACCCCGGGCCAGTGATCACGCGCTACGAATTCGAGCCGGCGATCGGCGTCAAGGGAGCGCAGATCCTCAACCTGGCGAAAGACCTCGCACGCTCGCTGTCGCTGGTGTCGGTGCGGGTCGTCGAGACCATCCCCGGCAAGTCGTCGATGGCGCTCGAACTGCCGAACCCGAAACGACAGATGGTACGTCTGCTGGAGATCATCGCCAGCAAGGAATACCACGACATGAACTCGCCGCTGACGATGACCCTCGGCAAGGACATCGGCGGCCAGCCGATCGTCGTCGACCTGGCCAAGATGCCGCACCTGCTGGTCGCCGGCACCACCGGCTCGGGCAAGTCGGTGGGCATCAATGCCATGATCCTGTCGCTGCTCTACAAGTCGGAACCCGATCTGGTGCGCCTGATCCTGGTCGACCCCAAGATGCTCGAACTGTCGATCTACGAAGGCATCCCGCACCTGCTGGCGCCGGTGGTGGTGGACATGAAGCAGGCCGCCAATGCGCTCAACTGGTGCGTCGGCGAAATGGACAAGCGCTACAAGCTGATGTCGGCACTTGGCGTGCGCAACCTGACCGGCCTCAATCACCGCATTCGCGACGCCGAGAAGAGCGGCGAAAAGATCGCCAACCCGGTTTCGCTGACCCCCGACACGCCGGAGCCGCTCACCGTCCTGCCGTACATCGTGGTGGTCATCGACGAACTCGCCGACCTGATGATGGTTGCCGGCAAGACCGTCGAACAGCTGATCGCCCGCCTGGCGCAGAAAGCGCGGGCCTCCGGAATTCACCTGATCCTGGCCACCCAGCGACCGTCGGTCGACGTCATCACCGGCCTGATCAAGGCCAACATCCCGACCCGCATCTCCTTCCAGGTGTCGTCGAAGATCGACTCGCGAACGATCCTTGACCAGATGGGCGCCGAAGCACTGCTTGGCCAGGGCGACATGCTCTACCTGGCGCCGGGAACCGGCTATCCGACACGCGTCCACGGCGCCTTCGTCGCCGACGAGGAGGTGCACCGGGTGGTCGACCATCTCAAGAAGGCCGGCCCGCCCGCCTACCGCGAAGACGTGCTGAGCGGCGGCGGCGACGGCGACGGCGGCGACGGTGGCAGCGATAGCGGCGGACTCGACACCGACGGCGAGGCCGATCCGGTCTACGACCAGGCCGTCGAAGTAGTGCTCAAGAACCGCCGGGCGTCGATCTCGCTCGTCCAGCGGCACCTGCGCATCGGCTACAACCGCTCGGCGCGCTTGATCGAGGCGATGGAAAAAGCCGGCCTCGTCTCGGCGATGGACGCCCGCGGCGGTCGCGAAGTCCTCGCGCGCAAGGAAGGCGAGTGAGGCGCTGGCTGCCGCGCGCGCTGCTCGCGGCGCTCTGCGCGCTCGCCACACCGCTGGCCGGCGCGGCGGCGATCGACAAGCTGCAGCATTTCCTCGATTCGACGCGAACCGTTCGCGCCGACTTCACGCAAACCGTCGTCGCCAGGAACGGCCGCAAGCCACAGGTATCGAGCGGCGTGATGATCATCTCGCGGCCGGGCAAGTTCCGCTGGCAGATCGACAAGCCCTACGCGCAGCTGCTGGTCGGTGACGGCGAGAAGATCTGGATCTACGATCCCGATCTGCGCCAGGTCACGGTCAGGAAGGTCGGCGCGGCGCTCGGCGGCACGCCGGCGGCGCTGCTCGCCGGTGACAGCCGGATCGAGAAGGACTTCAGCCTGCGCGAAGCCGGCGAACACGACGGGCTGGAGTGGGTGGAAGCGATTCCCAAGGCGCCCGACAGCGGCTTCGAAAAGGTCCGCCTCGGCTTTGCGGGCAATGAACTCAGCGCCATGGTACTGCTCGACAGCCTCGGCCAGACCAGCTCGCTGAGCTTCGCGCACATCGAGCGCAATCCGCAGCTCGCGCCCTCGCTGTTTCGCTTCACGCCGCCAGCCAATACCGACGTGCTCGGCGAGTAGCCGGCGGCGGCGCTGGCCGTTGGCCGCTGCCGAAGCTTGACTTGATTCCTCGGCGCCGTATAATGCGCACTTCCTTGAAGTCCAGCAGTTCAGGCTTTGACGAAGGCGCGTAGCTCAGATGGTTAGAGCACCACCTTGACATGGTGGGGGTCGTTGGTTCGATTCCAATCGCGCCTACCAGAATTCTCGAACGAATCAGGTAGATGCCGTGCACGACAAGCCGCCTCCGGGCGGCTTTTCTGTTTCCGGGCTACCTCGCCAAAAACCCCTGCCGCCGGTCGTCGCTCTTCACCGCCGCCAAGACCTTCAGCACCTCCAGCAACTCCAGCACCGGCCCGCGGGCGCGATCGCCAGGCGACCCGCCATCGGTGCGCTGCCGCCGGAGTGCATGGCGTTGTTTGCCTGGCGTCTGCGCAACAGCTGCAGTACATTGGAGCGCATTCGAAAAGACAGGCGCCCACCACGGGGAGAACAATGGCCGCCGCCAACAAATGCCACTGCGCGTGCCGTTCGCACTCGACCCGCCCTGACCGCGGCGGCGACCAGCCTGTCATCGGTCAAGTCCGGGGGCGTTGACCATGTCCAATCCGTTCTTCGACCATCCGATCCTGAACTCGCCGTACGCGTGCCCTTCGCGGCACTGGGAGCTTGACGAGACGGGGCAGCCGACGCAGCAGATTCTCGAAGCGCGGCGGCGCGTGCAGTTCATCACGCCGATTCCCAAACCCCGGAGGCGCACGGGTGCCGCCAGGGACAGGCAGCAGGCTTTCGTCTTCGACAATGGCCAGGGACTGTCGACCCAGAAACAGCAGTACGACCCGACGTCGATCATCAACCAGGTGCGTGCGCATGTGGACGCCTGGCGCGCCCTGCCCAATCCAGGCCAGTGGCAGGTCACGCCGGAGACCGTTCGCCTGCTGCAGCATTGGCGCCAGCACGACTTCAACGACTTCCGTCCCTTCTTCTGCCAGGTGGAAGCGGTGGAAACGGCGATCTGGCTCGCCGAAGTGGCGCCGCAAAGCAGGTACGGCAAGGGCATCCTCGAACACCTGACGGCAGCGAACCAGGACGCCAACCCCGAGCTGATGCGCCTGGCTCTGAAACTTGCTACCGGTGCGGGCAAGACGACGGTGATGGCGATGCTGATCGCCTGGCAGACGATCAACGCGCTGCGCCGCCCGGCGAGCAGGAATTTCACGCGCGGTTTCCTGGTCTGTGCACCCGGTCTGACGATCAAGGACCGCCTGCGGGTGCTGCAGCCAAACGACCCCGACAGTTATTACAAGGACCGCGAACTGGTGCCGGGCGACATGCTCGACGAGCTCAACCGCGCCAAGATCGTCATCACCAACTTCCACGCCTTCAAGCTGCGCGACCGCCTCGAGATAAGCAAGGGCGGACGTCAGCTGCTGCAGGGCCGTACCGGCGACGAACTGCGGACCGAGGAGAACGAAGGCCAGATGCTGCAGCGGGTGATGCCGGACCTGATGGGCATGAAGAACATCCTGGTGATCAACGACGAGGCGCACCACTGCTACCGCGAGAAGCCAGCGGACGACGCCGACTTCGTGGACGGCGAAGGCAAGCCACTGACCGGCGCCGACCTGCGAGAAGCGAAAGCCCTGGCCAGGAAGGAGAACGAGGCCGCGCGCCTGTGGATTTCCGGCCTCGAAGCGGTCAAGCGCAAGCTCGGCGTCGCCCGGGTGATCGACCTCTCGGCGACGCCGTTCTTCCTCCGCGGTTCGGGCTACGTCGAGGGCACCCTGTTCCCGTGGACGATGAGCGATTTCTCGCTGATGGACGCCATCGAATGCGGCATCGTCAAGCTGCCGCGCGTGCCGGTCGCGCAAAACATCAGCGGCGACGAACTGCCGATCTTCCGCAATCTGTGGGAACACATCCGAAAAGACATGCCGAAGAAGGGCCGTGGGCAAGGCGGCGAGCTCGACCCGGAAAAACTTCCCCTTCGCCTGCAAACCGCGCTCGAAGCGCTCTACGGCCACTACCAAAAGACCTACCGGCTGTGGCAGGAGGCCGGCATCCGCGTGCCGCCGTGTTTCATCATCGTCTGCCAGAACACCGCCGTATCCAAGCTGGTGTATGACTACGTCGCGGGTTTTCATCGCCAGAACGATGACGGAACGATCACGCCGGTTAACGGCCACCTGGCGCTGTTTCGCAACTTCGACGACGTCACCGGCAACGCCCTGCCGCGCCCCAACACCCTGTTGATCGACAGCGAGCAACTGGAAGCGGGCGACGCACTCGATGCCAGTTTCCGCGGCATGGCGGCCGACGAAATCGAACGTTTCCGGCGCGAGATCGTCGAGCGCTCGGGGGATGCTCGTGCCGGCGACAGCATCACCGACCAGGAGCTGCTGCGCGAGGTGATGAACACCGTCGGCAAGCCGGGCCAGCTGGGCGGCGCCATCCGCTGCGTCGTGTCGGTGTCGATGCTCACCGAGGGCTGGGACGCCAACACCGTCACCCACGTCCTCGGCATTCGCGCCTTCGGCACGCAACTGCTCTGCGAGCAGGTGATCGGTCGCGCGCTGCGCCGCCAGTCCTACGAACTGAACGACGAGGGCCTGTTCAGCGTCGAGTACGCCGACGTCTTCGGCATCCCCTTCGACTTCACCGCCAGGCCGGTGATCGCTCCGCCGCAACGGCCGCGCGAGACGGTGCAGGTCAAGGCGGTGCGCCCGGAGCGCGACGCGCTGGAGATTCGTTTTCCCCGCGTCGCAGGCTACCGGGTCGAGTTGCCGGAAGAACGCTTGAGCGCCGCCTTCAGCGAGGAATCCGTCCTGGAACTGACGCCCGACCTGACCGGACCGACGGTAAACCGCAACGAAGGCATCATCGGCGAAGGCGTGGACCTCACCGTCGCGCACCTCGGCGACGTGCGACCTTCGACCCTGGTCTTTCACCTGACCAAAAGGCTGCTGTACACCAGGTGGCGCGACCCCGGCGAAAACCCCAGGCTCCACCTCTTCGGCCAGTTGAAGCGGATCACCAGGCAATGGCTGGACGGTGACGACAAGCGCAAGTATCTCGTCTGCAAGGGCGGCACCTACCCGGCGCAGCTGATGTACCAGGAGCTGGCCGACATGGCCTGCAACAAGATCACCGCGGCGATCACCCGGCAGTTCCTCGGCGAGCGCCCGATCAAGGCGCTGCTCGACCCCTACAACCCCAGCGGCTCGACCGCTCACGTCCGTTTCAACACCTCGAAGACCGACCGCTGGCAGACCAGTTCCAGGCACTGCCAGATCAACTGGGTGGTGCTCGACAGCGACTGGGAAGGCGAATTCTGCCGCGTCGCCGAAGCGCATCCCAGGGTGCGTGCCTACGCCAAGAACCACGGCCTCGGGCTCGAAGTGCCCTACCGCTACGGCTCCGAGACGCGCAAGTACCTGCCCGACTTCATCGTCCTGGTCGACGACGGCCACGGTCCCGAGGATCTGCTGCACCTCATCGTCGAGATCAAGGGCTACCGGCGCGAGGACGCGGTCGAAAAGAAGGCGACCATGGACACCTACTGGGTGCCCGGCGTGAACCATCTCGGTAGTCATGGCCGCTGGGCCTTCGCCGAGTTCTGCGAGGTGTACCAGATCGAGACGGATTTCAAGGCCAGGGTCGAGGCGGAATTCGCCCGGATGATCGACTCACTGGCCGAATAAGGGGAGTATTTCCGGTAGGACATTTCCCGCGACACATCTTGCCGCTTGTTTGTGTATCTTCCTGAAACGCAAGGAGTCTTTGCAACAAACCATCGGACACCATGGACGACAAAATTTTGCCCGGAGACTGTTCCGATATCGTCCGCCGGATCGACACCGACCGCTTCGGGCCGTTCGTCTTCCAGCCCGGATTCACGGCGGCGGCGGTCGCGCTGGGACTGCACCGTGTCGAGGACGCGCATGCGCGCTTCGTCGCGTCCCCGCTGGCCCAGGTGGCGAACCAGCTGGAGCAGGAGGTGATCGTCAGCAGCGTGTTCGGCACCAACACCATCGAAGGCGGTACGCTGAGCGAGGAGGAAACCGCCAGCGCGCTGGCGCTCGATCCGCAGCAGTTGCACGCGGTCGAGCAACAGCGCGCACTCAACATCAAGGCGGCCTACGATTTTTCCAGGACCGCCGCCAAGACACCCGGCTGGTCACTGACGACACAATTCATCGTCGATCTGCATCGGCTCGTCACCGCCGGCATCCCGCACGACGACAACCGCCCGGGCCTCATCCGCGACAACCCGAAGACCCGCGTCACCCTTGTCGGCGACGCCGCCCATGGCGGCCGCTACAGGCCGCCGCAATACGGCAGGGACGTCGAACGTCTGCTCGTCGCACTGATCGCCTGGCATGACGATCTCCAGGCAGCGGCGGTCCCGGCGCTGATCCGCGCGCCGCTGGTGCACCTCTACTACGAGCAGATTCACCCCTTTTGGGACGGCAATGGCCGCGTCGGCCGCGTCATCGAAGCCACCTTGCTGCAGGCCGCCGGTTACCGCTACGCGCCCTTCGCCCTGACGCGCTACTACCTGCAGAATATCGACGCCTATTTCACCCTCTTCAACAGCTGCCGCAAGGCCGCCGAAAAAAAGCGCGAGGCCCCGAATCAGGGCTTCGTCGACTTCCATCTCGAAGGCATGCGGCAGACCATCAACACGCTGCATGATCGCGTCAATCGACTGGTGCACATGTTGCTCTACGAGAGCGACATCCGCCGCGCCCTCGACGAAAAACGGATCAACGCCCGCCAGTACACCATCCTTTCCATGCTGCTCGATCGCGGACGGCCGTTGCCTCTCGCCGAAGTGCGCCAGGCACCCTGGTACAAAAGCCTCTATCTGAAGCTCAACGACAAGACGCGCCAGCGTGACCTGCACCGCCTGCGGGAGCTGCAACTGGCTTTCCTCGATACCGACAACGCACTATGGCCGGGCTTCGTCGTCCCGACGAACATCAAGCCTGCCGGCAAACCGGAATCACCCTGATGCGACCAGCAAAGGCATGACCATGGCCAGATCCACCAGACCCGCCCGATCCACCGCTGCCGGCAACGGCAAGACCATCGAGTCGCTGACCCACGACGAGGCGAAGCGCAGGAACATCCCGACCGCCGAATACCAGTCCGTGCTGGACAAGGAGGAGCAGCAGCCGAAGCAGGTCAGCTACCCACGCACCGTCGCTGGCGACAGCGCCGAAAAAGCCACACGGAATCGCGATCTCGACCCGCAGCTCGTCTGGCGCGGCAAGGACGAGCAGGACTGGAGCGACCTCGTCGTGCACGCGCCGCCGCTCTACATCCAGGAGAAGGTGCACCCCAAGGCGCTGATCGACGACCTGCTGCGCAGCACCAGGGAACGTGCGCACGAGGCCGGGCAGCTCACGCCGGACCTCTTCGCCGACTTCAACGGCATCCCGGCCGGCGCCGACAGGACCGAGTTCTACCAGCACGACCAGAACTGGACCAACCGCATGATCCTCGGCGACTCGCTGCAGGTGATGGCCAGCCTGGCCGAGCGCGAAGGCCTGCGCGGCAAGGTGCAGTGCATCTACCTCGATCCGCCCTACGGGATCAAGTTCAACAGCAACTTTCAGTGGAGCACGACCAGCCGCGACGTCAAGGACGGCAAGGCCGACCACATCACCCGCGAGCCCGAGCAGGTCAAAGCCTTCCGCGACACCTGGCGGGACGGGATACACAGCTACCTGACCTACCTGCGGGATCGGCTGACCGTGGCGCGCGATCTGCTGACGGAGTCGGGATCGATTTTCGTGCAGATCGGGGATGAAAATGTGCACCGGGTTCGGGCGGTGATGGATGAGGTGTTTGGGGATGGAAACTTCATCGCACAGGTCGTATTCAGGAAAACGACAGGCAAGGCCAGCGGAGCGCTTGATAACACCTGCGACTACTTGCTGTGGTTTGCCAAAGACCGCACATCACTGAAGTTCAGGCCATCCTTCGAAGGACGATCTCACTCAGAAGACATGAATGTGAGATTCGTTGAAAACTCCGATGGCAAGCGGCGTCCTATGACCAAGGAAGAAGGTGACGAAGTTGTGCCTCTGCCAGAAGGCGCGCGAGCTTATCGGTATAACCCCCTCACCAGCGCTAGGCCACAACAGGAAAATGATGTGAGCGAATATGATTTCAAGGGCCAGACGTTTACTCCAGGAAAGCGGACCTTCAGCACCAATCTCCGCGGCTTAAACCAACTGAACAAAGCGAACCGCTTGTTCGCGATTGGCAAGTCGTTGACATTCGTTCGCTATTTCAACGATTTCGCGTTCAAGCCCCGCAACGATATTTGGGATGACACACGGCAAAGCGGCTATGGGGATGAGAAGATTTACGTCGTGCAAACGGGCACACGCGCCATCGAACGCTGCCTCCTTATGGCCACCGACCCCGGCGACCTCGTCCTCGACCCGACCTGCGGTTCCGGCACCACCGCCACCGTCGCCGAGCAATGGGGCCGCCGCTGGATCACCATCGACACCTCGCGCGTCGCGCTGGCGCTGGCCCGTGCGCGCATCATGGGCGCGCGCTATCCCTTCTACCTGCTTGCCGACTCGCGCGCCGGCCAGCTCAAGGAAGCCGAAGTCACTCGCTCCGCGCCGAGTTCACAGCCGGTGCATGGCGACATCCGCCACGGCTTTGTCTATGAGCGCGTGCCGCACATCACGCTCAAGTCCATCGCCAACAACGCCGAGATCGACGTCATCTGGGAGCAGTGGCAGGCGAAGCTGGAACCCTTGCGCGAAGCGCTGAACGCCGCGCTCCAGAAATCGTGGCACGAGTGGGAGATTCCGCGCGATGCCGACGGCAGGTGGCCGGAAGCAGCGAAGAAGCTGCACGCCGACTGGTGGCAGGCGCGCATCGGCCGGCAGCAGGAAATCGACGCGTCGATTGCCGCCAAAGCCGAATTCGAAACGCTCTACGACAAGCCCTACGAGGACAAAAAGACCGTCCGCGTCGCCGGCCCGTTCACCGTCGAGAGCCTCAGCCCGCACCGCGTGCTCGGCGTCGACGAGGACGACGAACTGATCGACGGCTTCAATCAGGACCGCGCCGACTACGCCGCGAAACAGTCGTTCCCGCAGATGGTGCTGGAAAACCTGAAGACCGCCGGCGTGCAGCAGGCGCACAGGGAAGATCGCATCAGCTTCACCGCCCTCACCCCCTGGCCCGGCGATCTGGTCTGCGCCGAAGGCCGCTACCTCGAAGGCAACGCCGAAACCGGCAGCGACAAGCGCGCCGCGATCTTCATCGGCCCCGAGTTCGGCACCGTGCAGCGCGCCGACCTCGTCGCCGCCGCGCGCGAGGCGGGCGATGGCGGCTTCGACGTGCTGATCGCCTGCGCCTTCAACTACGAGGCGCACGCCACCGACTTCAGCAAGCTCGGCCGCATCCCGGTCCTCAAGGCGCGCATGAACGCCGACCTGCACATGGCCGAGGACCTCAAGAACACCGGCAAGGGCAACCTCTTCGTGATCTTCGGCGAACCCGACATCACCCTGCTGCCCGAAGCAGACGGCAGGCTGCGGCTGAAGGTAAACGGCGTCGACGTCTTCAAGCCACAGACCGGCGAAGTGATCAGCCACGGCGCCGACGGCATCGCCTGCTGGTTCATCGATACCGACTACAACGAAGAGAGCTTCTTCGTCCGTCACGCCTACTTCCTCGGCGCCAACGACCCCTACCGCGCGCTCAGGACGACGCTGAAGGCCGAGATCGACCCGGAGGCCTGGGCGACCTTGAACAGCGACACCTCGCGCCCGTTCGACAAGCCGAAATCCGGGCGGATAGCCGTGAAGGTGATCAATCACCTCGGGGACGAGGTGATGAAGGTGTTCAGGGTCTAGCTTTGCGACCATGCCCACGCGACTTCTCGTGAACAGCTATTTATATATAATTCAATAGCTTGATTCTGTTTTGTGGTTAAGGTAAGAACTTTTATATTAAGGCGCGCAACGCATTCGACATGACTGACATGGCTCCCTGGTCGTTCTATGGCCGCCGCTCCGAGCTGCAACAGATGCAGCGCATTCTCGAGCGGCGGCGATAGTTCTTCCTGCAGATTTCCGGACGACGGCGTATCGGCAAGACAGCGCTGATCCAGGAGGCGCTGCGTGCAGCCGCCATCGACAGAACGCTCTACATTCAGATCCCGGATTCCGACCCCGCAGGTGTCGTAGCCGCCTGCAACGGCTATCTGGAAACGTTTGGTATCGACGCGCGGGTTACCAGCCTCGGTGAACTGGCACAACTGATCGGGCGGCTGGCCAGTGCCGGTTACGTGGTGGCGCTCGATGAGTTCCAGTATTTCCACCGCAAGCAACTGGCTGACTTCTGTTCGCTGCTGCAAGCGGAAGTCGATCGCCTCGCTGCGCGTGCGGCGCAGGTCGTCGGCGGCTTGATCGTGCTCGGATCGCTGCACGCCGAAATGACCGCCGTACTCGAGGATCGGGATGCACCACTTTTCAACCGCAGCACGGACACCATCGAGTTGGGGCATCTCGACATCGCCTCGGTGCTGGAGATCCTGCGCGTCCACGCCAACGACGATCCTTCACGGCTGCTGTTTCTCTGGAATCTGTTCGAGGGTGTACCCAAGTTTTACCGCGACGCCTACGAGCAAGGGGTGCTGAACGCGGAGCGCCGGCCCTTGCTGCGCAGCCTGTTCTTCTCCAGTTCCTCGCCCCTGCGCAACGAAGCCGACAACTGGTTTCTGCGCGAACTGCGCGGACGCTACGACATGGTGTTGCAGTACCTGGCCAGACACCCGGGCTGCACCAACGCCGACATCGAAGCGACGATGGTCGAGCTTTCCGGTCCCGGCGAGGTGCGCCAGGTCGGCGGCTATCTGAAGGTTCTCAGCGAACGCTACCGGATGATCGAGCGGCGCCTGCCGATCTTCTCGCCGGCGCGGGCACGCAGCGGCCGCTACTACATCCGCGACAATTTCCTGCGCGCCTGGCTGTCGGCCTTGCAGCGGCCGGTTTCGGCGGTCGCTTTTCGCCCGATCGACGTCCTGATCGACCAGGCCGACGGGCGTCTGGCCGACGTCGAGGGCTACGCGCTGGAAGACCTCGCGGGCCAGCTATACGAGGAGCGCAGCCGCCTGGGCATTGGCGATTTCGCGCTCAGCGAGCGTATTCGCGGTTATTGGGATCGCTCCGACGTCGAAATCGACCTCGTGGCGGTGAACGAAGACGAGCGTCGAATTCGCTTCGGCACCTGCAAGCGCAACCCCGACCGTCTGATTGGCGCGGCAGATGCCCTGAAGAAGAGCGCCGACCGCTTCCTTGCCGTGCATCCGAAGTTCAAAGGGTGGACGCGCGAGTACGTGGCCATCGCCCCCGACATTGGCGCGGACGCCAGGGCGGCATTGCAGGAGCGCGACGTATTGCCGCAGAGCCTCGTCGACCTGACGGCCGGACTGTAGTCGAGACAGGGAAGCAGGCATGGAATTCCGCATCGCAGATACGTTCACCGACAGCCTGGCGCGCCTGACCGGCGGCGAGAAAACGGCTATCAAGACGACAGCGTTCGACTTGCAGCTCAATCCTGCCAATCCGGGCTTGAGCTTCCACCGACTGGACCGCGCACCGGACAATCACTTCCGGTCAGTAAGGGCCGGCAGCGACCTGCGTCTGATCGTGCTCAGAAGCAATGCGAGCCTCTTGCTCTGCTACGTCGATCACCACGACAAGGCATACGACTGGGCTGAACGGCGCAAGCTGGAAACGCACCCGAAGACGGGTGCCGCGCAGTTGGTCGAGATACGCGAGACGGTAAAGGAAATCGTTGTCCCGGCGTACACGCAAAAGGCGCTGCGAGCGGAACTCGTGCTGGAGCCAAAGCCAGCGCCCGAGCTACCACCCCTGTTTGCCGGCAGGTCCGATGACGAACTCCTCGGTTACGGGGTACCGGCCGAATGGTTGGCCGACGTCAAGCAGGCGAACGAGGACACGCTTCTGGCCTTATCCGACCATCTGCCAGCCGAGGCGGCAGAGGCACTGCTTGAACTGGCAACAGGCGGCAAACCTCGCGCACCGACGCCATCCGCCGAAACAGTCGGCCCCTTCGATCACCCCGACGCTCAACGACGCTTCAGGATGATGTCGAACGTAGACGAGTTGCAGCGCGCGCTCGAACTCCCGTGGGACAAGTGGGCCGTCTTTCTTCATCCCGAACAACAACAATGGGTCGAGCGTGACCATGCGGGACCGGCACGGGTTGCTGGCTCGGCCGGCACGGGGAAGACCATCGTCGCCCTGCATCGGGCCGCCTATCTGGCGCGTACGAATAACGATGCGCGCGTCCTCCTGACGACTTTCTCGGACACCCTGGCGAGTGCACTGCACGCGAAGCTGAAGCGCTTGTTGGCCCACAAGCCGCGCCTCGCCGAGCGAATAGACGTTCATTCGCTGGAGGCAATCGGTCTGCGGCTGTACACGGCCCACGTGGGCCCGCCATTGATGGCCAGCCGGGAGTTCATCCGCGAAGTACTGAATGACGCGGCGAGCGCCATCGACGGCCACAGGTTCAGCGTGCATTTTGTCCTGACCGAATGGGAACAGGTCGTCGATGCGTGGCAGCTGACCACCTGGGATGAATATCGCGACGTGGTTCGCCTCGGTCGGAAGAGCAGGCTTCCGGAAGCGCAGCGCGCCGTGCTGTGGTCGATCTTCGAGCGGCTACGCGCAAGACTGCACGAACGCAAGCTGATCACGCATGCAGAGCGGTTCACCGCTTTGGCCGCAGCATTTTCGGCGCAGAAAAAGGTGGTCTTGGACTTCGCGGTGGTGGACGAAGCACAGGATCTCGGTGTCGCTCATCTCCGATTCCTTGCCGCCCTGGGTGGCGGCCGGCCCAATGCGCTGTTTTTTGCCGGCGACCTTGGCCAGCGCATCTTCCAGCAACCGTTTTCGTGCAAAGCGCTCGGGGTGGACATCCGGGGACGCTCGCGCACCTTGCGCGTCAACTACCGTACCTCGCACCAAATCCGCAGCCAGGCTGATCGACTGCTTGGCCCGACCGTGACCGACGTCGATGGCAACAGCGAGGATCGCAGCGACACCATCTCGGTGTCCAACGGCCCGCCGCCAATAATCCACAACCACAAGGACGAGAGCGAGGAAATCGGAGCAGTCGCCAAATGGCTGACGGGGTGTGCCGAGGCCGGCCTGCTGCCGCACGAGATCGGCGTGTTCGTTCAATCCGAGGCACAGCTCGACCGCGTCCGGGCGGCCGTCAGGGAATCGGGGCTGGCCTTCAAGGTCCTCGACGAGCAGGTCGAGACGATCAGCGGGCAAGTCGCCATCAGCACCACGCACCTCGCCAAGGGGCTGGAATTCCGCGCCGTGGTGGTGATGGCATGCGACGACGAGGTAATTCCCTTGCAGGAGCGCATCGAGACGGTCGGTGACGACGCCGACCTGCAGGAGGTCTAGACACCGAGCGCCATCTGCTCCACGTCGCGTGCGCGCGAGCGCGGGATCGTCTGCTTATGACCAGCGTCGAACCGGCATCAGGATTTCTCGATGACATGCGAAGCCCCTGACGCCGACCGCGATCGCCTCGAGCCGCGCTGTCATCCCGGGGCGACGCCCCGGCCTTCAGACGGCGATGGCGAAACGGCTCAACAGCCAGCCCGCCACTGCGCTGCCGACCACCACCAGCGTCGGTGGCAGTTTCCAGAACATCAGGGCGACCAGCGCGACCAGCGCCAGACCGAAGTCGGCCGGCTGGCGTATGGCGCTGGTCCACACCGGCTGATACAGCGCGGCCAGCAACAAACCGACGACCGCGGCATTGACGCCGGCCAGCGCCGCCTGCGTGTGCTGGCTGCGCCGCAGCTGCTCCCAGAACGGCAGGGCGCCGCAGACCAGCAGGAACGAGGGGACGAAGACCGCGACCAGGCAGATCGCGCCACCCAGCCAGCCGCTCGGCGCCTCGTTCATCGACGCCCCGAGGAAAGCGGCGAAGGTGAAGAGCGGGCCGGGGACCGCCTGCGCGGCGCCGTAGCCGGCCAGGAAGGATTCCCTGCTCACCCAGCCGGTGGGCACCACCTCGGCCTGCAACAGCGGCAGGACGACGTGGCCGCCGCCGAAAACCAGCGATCCGGCGCGGTAGAAGGCGTCGATCAACGCCAGCGTCCTTTCCGGCCAGGCTTGCGCCAGCAGCGGCAGGGCGACCAGCAGGGCCACGAACAGCGCCAGCCAGACACTGCCGGCGCGACGGCCGACGGTCATCGGCAGCGGTTCGTGCACGGCGTCGGCGCTGACCTTGAAGAGCAACACACCAAGCGCTCCGGCGGCAACGATCACGCCGACCTGCGCCAGTGCGCTGGGCCAGGCCAGCACGATGCACGCTGCCGCGGCCATGATCGAGACGCGCAAGCTGCCGACACAGAGGCTGCGCGCCATCCCCCACACCGCCTGTGCGACGACCGCCACGGCGACCACCTTGAGGCTGTCCAGCACGCCTGCCGGCACGGCGTCGCCCCAGCTCGCAATGCCGAGCGCGAAGACGATCAGGGCGACCGCCGACGGCAGCGTGAACCCCGTCCAGGCAGCCAGCGCGCCGCCATAGCCGGCCCGCGACAGGCCGATCGAGATGCCGACCTGACTGCTCGCCGGGCCGGGCAGGAACTGGCACAGCGCGACCAGATCGGCGTAGGCACGATCGCTGAGCCAGCGGCGGCGGTTGACGAACTCCTCGCGGAAGTAGCCGAGATGCGCGACCGGCCCACCGAACGAGGTCAGCCCGAGGCGCAGGAAAATCAGGAAGACCGTCCAGGGCGTCACCCGTTCGGCGGCCGCCCGGTCCATTTCTGGAGAACGCATCTGCTTGACCCTCGTGACTGGTGATCGAAGCAGGCGATGGTAACTGATCTGGCCGATCCGATCGATCGACGCGGGCGACGCCGAAGGAGCGGCAGCGCGCTGACGATCAACGCTGTCGTTTGCTGCCGACTGTCCGCTTCAGGCATCCGGCTATGCCCCCGACGCGCAATGCTATAACATGCTCCGCCTGTGGCACGAACACGCGGCTCCCAGAGGCGACGCCAGGGCCGTCGCTGGCAACCGCTGCCTGATCAGGACGTAACGGAGTGAAAGACATGAACAAACTTGCCGCAAGAGCTGGCGCAGAGACCGAAGCGACGCTGCTCGCCGCCTCGCCAGACGAGTACATGTCTGCCGGACAGCTGGCCTTTTTTCGCCGACGCTTGCTCGACGAGGAAGAAGCGCTGCTGTCGGCAGTCAAGGAGACGGCAGGACACCTGCAGGAGAGCGAAATAAGTTCGGACTGGAACGACCGGGCCAGTACCGAAGAGGAACACACCCTGGAACTGCGCGTCCGCGACCGCGAACGGAAGCTGCTCCAGAAGATTCGTGAGTCGCTGCGCCGCATCGACGAAGGCAATTACGGCTGGTGCGAGGAAACCGGCGAGCCGATCGGCATCGCCCGGCTGCTGGCGCGTCCGACCGCGGCGCTGTGCCTCGAAGCGCAGGAGCGTCGCGAACAGAGCAAGCGCCGCTTCGGCGGCTGAGCGCGCTTCGCGCTAACTCGCCGAGCCGGGCAGCGCTGCGCGCCTGAGCAGTTCGCGCGTCAGCGCCTCGGCAACGCGGATGCCGTCGACGCCGGCCGAGAGGATGCCGCCGGCGTAACCCGCGCCCTCGCCCGCCGGGTACAGTCCCCTGACGTTGAGACTCTGGAAGTCGCTGCCGCGGGTGATTCGCAGGGGCGACGAGGTACGCGTCTCGACACCGGTGAGCACCGCGTCGGCCATCGCGAAGCCCCTGATCTGGCGGTCGAAGGCTGGCAAGGCCTCGCGAATCGCCTCGACCGCGTAATCCGGCAGGGCGCTGGCGAGGTTGGTCAGCCGCACGCCCGGCTGATACGACGGGATCACCGACCCGAGGCGGGTCGACGGGCGGCCGGCGAGAAAGTCGCCGACCAGCTGCGCCGGCGCCTCGTAGCTGCCGCCTCCGAGTTCAAAGGCACGACTTTCCAGCCGCCGCTGCAGCTCGATGCCGGCCAGCGGCCCGCCCGGGTAGTCGAGCGGCGTGATGCCGACGACGATGCCGGCGTTGGCGTTGCGTTCGTTGCGCGAATACTGGCTCATGCCGTTGGTTACCACCCGCCGCTCTTCCGAGGTCGCCGCCACCACCGTCCCACCCGGGCACATGCAGAAGCTGTACACCGACCGCCCGTTGCGACAGTGATGGACCAGCTTGTAGTCGGCGGCGCCGAGCAGCGGGTTGCCGGCGTGCCTGCCGAAGCGCGCCTGGTCGATCAGCGATTGCGGATGCTCGATGCGCAGGCCGATCGAGAACGGCTTGGCTTCCATCAACACGCCGGCGCGCTGCAGCATCTCGAAGCTGTCGCGGGCGCTGTGGCCGAGCGCCAGGATCACCTGCTCGCCGCGCAATTGCTCGCCTGAAGCGAGCGTCAGGCCGCGCAGCTGTCCGTGGTCGATCTGCAGGCCGGTGAGCCGCTGCTGGAAGCGAATCTCGCCGCCGAGGCGCTCGATCTCGCGGCGCATCTGCTCGACCATGCCGACCAACCGGAAGGTGCCGATATGCGGTTTGCTGACGTAGAGGATCTCCGCCGGCGCGCCGGCCTTGACGAACTCCTCAAGCACCTTGCGGCCATGATGCTGCGGATCCTTGATCTGGCTGTACAGCTTGCCGTCGGAAAAGGTGCCGGCGCCGCCTTCACCGAACTGCACGTTCGACTCGGGATCGAGCACCTTCCGGCGCCACAATCCCCAGGTGTCCTGTGTTCGCTCGCGTACCGCCTTGCCGCGCTCGATGACGATCGGCCGAAATCCGCTCTGGGCCAGAATCAGCGCCGCAAAAATCCCGGCCGGGCCGAAACCGACGACGATCGGCCGCGAACTCAGCGGCACCGGCGCCTGCCCGACGAAGTGGTAGCGCATGTCCGGCGTCGGCTGCAGGCGCCGGTCGCCGGCGAACTTCGCGAGCAGTAGCGCGTCGTCGGGCACGGCGACGTCCACGCTGTAGATGAAGGTCAGCGCGCTCGCCTTGCGCGCGTCCTGACTGCGCCGGAACACCCGGATCGCGCCGACGTCTGCCGGCGCGATGGCCAGCCGGGCGGCGACCGCGGCCGCCAGCGCTTCGGGCGGATGGTCGATCGGCAGGCGGATTTCGCTGATGCGCAACATGCTCGCTCGCGGATCCTCTCTGTGACCCTGCTCAGGCCTGCTGCCCGTAGCTGCCGAAGCGGGCGAGCACCTTGCGCATCTCGGCGGCGTCGAGCAGTACCGGTTCACCGAGCTGGCAGGACCGCCAGTACTGCTCGCAAAGCGTCTCGAGTTCGACCGCCAGATCGAACGTCTGGCCGAGATCGTCGCCGAACACCAGCATGCCGTGGTTGGCGAGCAGGCACGCCCGGCGGCCGGCGATGGCCTGCAGCACGGCGTCGGAGAGCGCCTGCGTACCGAAGGTCGCGTAAGCGGCGCAGCGCAGGTTGTCGCCGCCAAAGCGCGCGATCATGTAGTGGAAGGGCGGGATCTCGCGACGCAGGCACGCCAGGCTGGTGGCGAACGGCGAGTGGGCATGGACGATCGCGCCGGCGTCGGCGCGATCGAGATAGAGATCGCGGTGGAAGCGCCACTCGGACGACGGCTTGCGGCGGCCCTCGGTGCTGCCGTCGAGACGCATGAAGACGACGTCTTCACTCGCCAGGGCGTCGTAAGCCATGCCGGTCGGCGTGATCAGGAAGCCCTCGCCGCCGCCGTCACCGTCGCTGGCGCGGACGCTGACGTTGCCGGCAGTGCCACGGTTGAGGCCGGCGCCGGCCATCCGGCGCGCGGTGTCGATCAGCTGCAGGCGAAGTTCAGTCATGTCTTTCTTCCGGATAAAGCGTCAACAGCCCTTCGCGACTCGCCGGGCAGCAACCGCGTTCGCTGATCAAGGCCTCGATCAGGCGCGCCGGCGTCACGTCGAAGGCCGGATTGACGACCGCTTCGCCGAGCGGCAGCTGTCTGAGCCGTGCAGCGACGCCGGCCGCGTCGCAGCCGTGTACCAGGCGCAACTCGTCGGCGCTGCGTTCCTCGATCGGGATCGCCGCACCGTTCGGACACGCGAAGTCGATCGTCGATCGCGGCGCCGCAACCAGAAACGGGACGCCAGCGGCGCTCGCTGCCAGCGCCTTGAGGTAACTGCCGATCTTGTTGGCGACGTCGCCGTTGGCGGCGATCCGGTCGGCGCCGACGATCACCGCGTCGATGCCGCCGCGCGCCAGCAGCAGGCCGGCAGCGTTGTCGACGATCAGGGTGTGCGGCACGCCGTGCTGCGCGAGTTCCCAGGCGGTCAACAGGCCCTGATTGCGCGGCCGTGTCTCGGAAACCCAGACATGCACCTCGAGACCCGCGTCGAACGCCGCGTAGACCGGCGCCAGCGCCGTGCCGCAATCGACCGTGGCCAGCCAGCCGGCATTGCAGTGGGTCATCACCTCGAGGCGGCCGCTGGCGCCGATCCGCGAACGAAGCAGGCGGAGCCCGTGCTGACCGATGCGGCGACACTGCTCGACGTCTTCGTCGGCAATCCGGGCGGCTTCCCGCCACGCCGCTTCGGCGCGCAGATCCGGCGAGAGTGGCAGCAGGAAGTGCTGCACGCGCGCCAGCGCCCAGCGCAGGTTCACCGCCGTCGGCCGCGTCGCGGCGAGCCGCTCGACGGCGGCCAGCAGCGCCGCATCGTCGGCCCGCCGAGTCATCGCCAGCGCGACACCGTAGGCGGCAGCGACGCCGATCAGCGGCGCGCCGCGTACCTGCATGCCGCAGATCGCCCGCGCCACGTCTTCAACGCTGGCCAGGCGCAGTACCTCGTAGCGGTGTGGCAGCACGGTCTGGTCGATCACCTCGACGGCAAAGCGCCCGGCCACCGGCCAGATCGTTCGCATCGGCATACCGTTCACTCTCATGGCCGGCATTCTACCAGCCGCCTGCCGCGATACCGACGACCAGCGAGCACGGCGACGACACGACGTCGGCCGGCGGTTCCGGTTGACCGGCGTTCAGGTTTAAACTGCCGCTTCGCCGCCACCTGCCTTTTCATCAACCAGGAACGCTGATGACCTTTGCCGCCCGAACCGATCGCCGTTTGACTCCTCGCCTGCTGCTGCTCGCGCTGATCGCGACGAGCCTGCTCACCACTGCCGGCGCCGCCGACCTGCCCCGGCGCAAACCGGGGCTGTGGGAGATCAACAGCCGCATGCAGGGCATGCCGGGAATCGGCGCGATGCAGCAATGCATCGACCAGCACAGCGATGACCTGATGCAGCAACAGGCCAGCAAGGAGAAACACAACTGCAGCGTCCTCGACGTCAGGACGCAAGGCAACAAGGTCACCGTTCATTCGGTCTGCCAGCTGCAGGGCACCGAGGCAACGACCGACGCGGTTTTCGTCGGCACCTTCGACTCGGCCTACAAGGGCGAGATGCAGACCCGCTTCAAGCCGCCGATGAATGGCGTCAGCGAGTCGAAAGCGACGATCGATGCGCGCTGGATCGGACCCTGCAAGCCAGGCCAGAAAGCCGGTGACGTGATCATGCCGAACGTGGGCGGCATCAACCTCAACGAAATGATGAAGGATCCGCGCGTCCAGGAGATGATGAAGCAGCAGCGCTGAGCGCGCTCAGCCCGCCCTGCCCCCCGATCCGGCTGCCGATCGGGGGGTCAGCGGTTCTCCAGCCGGTTGTAGTCGAACAGCCCGCCGCTGACCGGCGCGATGCTCAGGTGAGCCTCCTGGAGTTCGTCGCTGGCCTGCCAGAAACCGGGATTGCTGCGGCGAACGACGTAGCGGTCGGCGAGCCGGCGATAGTCTTCGGCCGACGACAGACCGCCGATGGCGGCGGCCAGGGCACCGATCTGCGAGCGCTGCACGCGGTATATGGCGCTCGGGTACGAGCCGATGAAACCCGGCACGATGGTCATCGTGTTCTCTGCCGGCGCCAGCTCGCGTCCCTCGTCGAGCAGTCTGGAGACGCTGAGATGACCGGTATTGCGCAGCAGGGTGAAGTAGCGCGGCGGACGCGGCGGGTCCTCCAGCCGCACGAAAACCATCTCGGGGAACCACGACAGCGACGCGCCACGCAGCCTGGCAAGCGCCGCGAGATCCTCGCGCAGGGAATCATCGCTCACTTGCGAGAGATCGTAACGATGCTCGAGGACCGGCGCCAGCCGGCGCTCGAGCATCGCGTAGAACTGTTGCTGCGGATCGCCGGGGCGGAAGCGAATGCCGGTCTGGACGTCGAAACTGGCCAGGTTGCCGTAGACGTGGTTCCTGACCTCCTGGCTGGCACCCCGATACCAGAAGTCACTCACCGCCTTGCGATCGTCAAGGGGCAGGAAGGTGATGAAGTTGAACTCTCCTTCCATGCGCAGGAAGTCCATGTACAGCCGCGACAGCAACTGGTGACCGACGTTGCCGTAGACGTCGTAACCGGCGACCAGCAGATAGTGGATGCGCTCGAGCAGGCCGTAACCGATCACCCACGCCGTTTTCGGCGGACCACCGACGAGGCCCTTGACCACCGAGGCGTTGTCGAAGTGGCGAAAGACGGTCAGCGCGGCGTTCGGGTTGTCGCCGTCACCGTTCCAGATCCACTGCAGCGTCGGCCGCTTCCCGGTCGCCGCGTAGCGGTCGAGGAATTTCGACTTGGCCCGCAGATACTCGGCCTGCAATTTGGCGTACTTGCGCCAGGGGCCGACGATCGCCGCATCGCTTCCCTGCGCCGCCGGCAGGGCGAGCAGGCTGGACTCGCGTGACTGGTACTCGCCGGCCTGGTCCTGCAGATCGCCGTCGGCGAGGAAGAACACCCAGAAGCGATCCTCGATGACATTCAGCGCCACCTGGCCGCGGCAGACCGGGCCCTTGATGAAACCCATGATGGTGAACTCGGCCTCGTCGCGCATGAATTGATAGCGCGCCGTGGTCGGCAGGGCCTTGAAGGTCAGAAAGGGGTTGGAAGCGTCCTGCAGAGCGTACGAGGGAAGCTCGCGCACCGCGTAGTCGGGCTCGATGAACAGCTGCCGCCAGCGTGCCATGCGCTGCCGCCCGAGCACATAGGGCAGATGGGTCTTGTCGACGATCGTTTCGCGCTCGCGATCGAGCCGGTAGTAGACGCGCTCGACGCCCGGATCGTCGTAGGGACGGCGGCTGGCGATGAGTTCGATCGGCTGTCCCGGTGGCGTCCGCGACCGGACCATCCGGAAGTAGTGATGCGCGGGGTCGTCATCGAAGTGGAGGTGCGCCAGGAAGAGGTGTTCGTAGAGGTAGCGGCTGACCAGGCGTTGCTTGAGCGAATCGCCGTTGAAGAAAGCTTCCCAGTCGGCGACCTGCCGTTCGACCGCTGCCGGGATCGCTGGCAGTCCCTCGAACGGCGCGCCCAGTTCGAGCCAGCGGCGCAAGGTGGCCATTTCGCCAGCGCTCAGCCCGGGCAGACCGAAGGGCATTCCCCACAGCGGGTTCTTGCGCTCGAAGGCGTCGTATTCGTCGATTCGCGGGCACTGCTGCACCCGATCGAGCGAAAAGTCGAAGGTCTTCGGCAGGATCGCCGTATCCGGCAGGGGATGGTCCTGCTTGAGCTTCAGCGCGCGATACATGACGCTCGCCGCGAGATTCGCCGCCGGCGTCTGCTGGCGCTCGTTGAGCACCGCCGAGAAGCCTTTGCCACGCCACTGCGAAGCGCTCTGCGCGTCTATGAAAAGACGCGACAGCGGCGCCTCGAGCAGGCGGCCACTGTCATAGACGATCTCCTTGCTGGTGCCGCGCGCCACCCCTTGCCAGGCCGTGAACTTCAGCTGGCACGGCGCGTCGTAGCACGCGTGGCAGACCACGCATCGCTTTTCAAGGACCGGCTGCACGTCGCCGCGATACGAGAATCCCGGCGGTGGCGGAACCGGCGTGTCAAAGCGCGCCGGGTCGGGCGCGCCGTACTCCTCGTTGAGCGTGTGGCGGGTGATTGCCGCACAGCCGCTGAGGACGACGATGAACAAGAGCAGCGATTTCCAGTTGGTGGTCATGAGCCGTTTCCCAAGCTTGTTGCGCAGCGCCGGCAACTGCGCGCCGACGGTCCACACCGGCAAGCTGTGAAGGATACCGACTCTGAGGGCCGCTGCGCCAGTTCCCGCTCGCGCTGTCGTCGGCTAGGATGGCGTCCTGACCGCCGTCAGCGGCACCCGGCGGCCGCCCTCGCCGCGCCGCCCTCTGGACAACTTGCGACCGCCGATGAACGATCTCTTCGCCGACCTGCCGCCTTCCGCCACTGCCGACGAGCAGTTCGTCGAACTGCTTGCCCGGCCGGGCATCCGCATTGAACGGATCGTCTCGACCGGCCACCGCAGCCCGCCGGGTTTCTGGTACCAACAGGTGTCCGCCGAGTGGGTGCTGCTGGTTCAGGGAGAAGCGCTGCTGCGCTTCGAGGACCAACCGCAAGCGCTGCTCCTCAAGGCCGGGAGTTACGTCGACATTGCGCCACGACGGCGGCACCGGGTGGACTGGACGCCCCCCGGGCGCACGACCATCTGGCTGGCGGTGCACTACCGAACGGCGGCTGATTCCGATTGATTCCGACCAGTGCGGTCCCGGCGACCGCAGCCGGCGACCGCATTCAGCGCCGGCGCCCCGGCTTCCTTGCCGGCGCGGTGCCGACGGCAGCGCGCGCCAGCGCACGCGGCGGCGCCTTCGGCTCGCCTGCGGCCCCGCTTCGCAAGCTTCCGGTGCCCGCCGGCTGGAAACTTGGGATCAACTGCTGGCGACCGTTACCGATCAGGTCGACGCGTCCCATCTGCTTCAGCGCCTCGCGCAGCAAGGGCCAGTTGTTGGCGTCGTGATAGCGCAGGAAAGCCTTGTGCAGGCGTCGCTGGCGGCCGGTGCGAACGGTCTCGACCTGGCCGGAAGTGCGGCCGACCTTGTGCAGCGGGTTCTTCCGGCTGTGATACATCGCCGTGGCCAGGGCCATCGGTGTCGGCAGGAAGGTCTGCACCTGATCGAGCCGGAAGCCGTTGCGCTTGAGCCACAGGGCCAGGTTGAGCATGTCCTGGTCGGTGGTCCCGGGATGCGCGGCGATGAAATAGGGAATCAGGTACTGCTCCTTGCCGGCCTCTTTCGAGAATTTCTCGAACATCGCCTTGAACTGCTCGTAGGAGCCCATGCCTGGTTTCATCATGTGCGCCAAGGGGCCGTCCTCGGTGTGCTCGGGGGCGATCTTGAGGTAGCCGCCGACGTGGTGGCTGACCAGTTCCCGGACGTACTGCGGATCGCGCACGGCGAGGTCGTAGCGCAGGCCCGAACTGATCAGCACCTTCTTCACTCCCGGCACCGCCCGCGCCTTGCGGTAGAGATTGACCAGCGGCGTGTGATCGGTGCCAAGGTTCTCGCAAATGCCGGGAAAGACACACGACAGGCGGCGGCACGAGGACTCGATCGTCGTATCCCTGCACGCCAGGCGGTACATGTTGGCGGTTGGCCCGCCGAGGTCGGAAATGATGCCGGTGAAGCCCGGTGTCTTGTCGCGGATTTCCTCGATCTCGCGCACGATCGATTGCTCCGAACGACTCTGGATGATTCGCCCTTCGTGCTCGGTGATCGAGCAGAAGGTACAGCCGCCAAAACAGCCGCGCATGATGTTGATCGAGAAACGGATCATCTCGAAAGCGGGAATCTTCGCGTCGCCGTACGAGGGGTGCGGCCGGCGCTGGAACGGCGAGGCGAAGACGCCGTCCATTTCCGGCGTGCTCAGCGGCAGCGGTGGCGGATTGAGCCAGACGTCGCGCTCGCCGTGCGCCTGGATCAGCGCCCGCGCGTTGCCCGGATTCGATTCGACATGGAAGGTTCGCGAGGCGTGCGCGTAGAGTACCGGGTCGGCGGCCACCTGCTCGTACGACGGCAAGCGGATCGCCGTCCGCTCGCGGTCGAGCCGGGGCATGCGCTGGTGCAACTGGAACTGGATGACCACCGGCGCCGGCGATTGTGCACCGGTCGCGTCGGGGGCCGCCGCGCGTGCGGCGCACGTCGCTTCCCTGCCAGCATCCGCGGTCATCGCATACGGGTCGGGATGGCGGACCAGCGTTCCCGGCGTATCGACCTCGGTCGAATCGATCTCGGCCCAGTCGCCAGCCGGCAGGTAACCGCGCGGAACCATGAACGCGGTACCGCGCAGATCGCGGATTTCGGCAATGCGCTCGCCGGCCGCCAGACGGTGCGCCAGTTCGACGACGGCCCGCTCGGCGCTGCCGAAGATCAGCAGGTCGGCCTTCGAATCGGGCAGCACCGAGCGCCGCACCTTGTCCGACCAGTAGTCGTAGTGGGCGATGCGGCGCAGGCTGGCTTCGATCGAGCCGATCACCACATTGGCGCCCGGAAAGGCCTCGCGACAACGTTGCGCGTAGACCACCACGGCGTGATCGGGACGCCGCTGCGGCTCGGCATTCGGCGTGTAGGCGTCATCCGAGCGCGGCCTGCGGTCGGCAGTGTAGCGATTGACCATCGAATCCATGTTGCCGGCGGTGACGCCGAAGAACAGGTTCGGCTCGCCCAGCAGCCGAAAAGCGCTGGCCGAGCGCCAGTCGGGCTGACTGATGATGCCGACGCGAAAGCCCTGCGCCTCGAGCAGGCGACCGATCAGCGCCATGCCGAAGCTCGGGTGGTCGATGTAGGCGTCACCGGTGACCAGGATGACGTCGCACGAATCCCAGCCGAGCTCGTCCATTTCGGCGCGTGACATCGGCAGGAAAGGCGCCGTGCCGAAGCGACTGGCCCAGTATTTCCGGTACGAGAAGAGGTTGCGGGGAGCGCTGCTGTGCGCGGCGAGCTTGGCGGAAGTCATGGCTTGCGGATTCTACAGCAAGCCGGCGAAGCTCGATCGTCGTCAGCCGCCTTGCCGACGCCGACCCGATCGCCGCCAGGCCGGGTTTTCCAGCCGCGCAAGCCCGCTCGCGCCAGCGAGCGGCCAATTGCTGCACCGCAGCTTGCAATGAAACCAATGCGCCGCTAAGGTTGCCGCCTGGTGTTTATATCGTATACGATATGCGGAGGCTCGATCATTGCCCATGCCGTCGGTTCTCGAACTGATCGCCGCACAGAAGATGCCGCGCCTCAGCGCCTCCGATCACGTCGCCCAGACGCTCAAGAAGGCGATTGTCGACGGCCTGCTGCCAGCCGGCGAGCTGCTCCGGCAGGACGAGATCGCCAGCCACTTCCACGTCAGCAAGATCCCCGTCCGCGAAGCGCTCAAGCACCTCGAAGCCAAGGGCCTGGTGACTTTCCTGCCCCACCGTGGCGCCGTCGTCGCTTCCCTGTCGGCCGCCGAGATCGACGAATACATGGAGATCCGGGCAATGCTCGAAGCCCGGGCGGCACGCCTTTCGGCGCCGCTGATCGGCGACCCGGCGATCGAACAGGCGCGCCAGCACCTCGACGCCTTCGCTCTGGCCAACGATGCCGGCCGCTGGGGCGAGCTGAACTGGCTTTTTCACTCGACGCTTTACGCCGCGGCCGGCCGGCCGATCCTGCTTGGCGAAATCCGCACGCTGTACAACAAGGTCGAGCGTTACGTCCGGGCGCTGTTGTCCGTGACCACCGAAATGCCCAAGACCCAGCACGAACACGGCGAGATTCTCGATGCGTTCGTCCGCCGGGACCCCGACGCGGCGGCAGAACTCACTCGAGCGCACGTGCTCGATGCGGGTGCGTCACTTGTCAATTACCTTAACGACCACCGTAGCAAAGGAGGAAACAAATGAGAAAACAGATTCTGATCGCCGGCTTCGGCCTGCTTGCCCTGGCGGGCGGCAACGCCAGCGCCGACATCGTCGTCGCCATCGCCGGTCCGATGACCGGTCAGTACGCCTCGGCGGGAGACCAGATCCGCAAGGGCGCCGAGATGGCCATCGCCGACATCAATGCCAAGGGCGGCGTCCTCGGACAGAAACTGCAGCTGGAAGTCGGCGACGACGCGTGCGACCCCAAACAGGCCGTTTCGGTCGCCAACACGATGGTCAACAAGCAGATCGCCTTCATGCACGGCCACTGGTGCTCGAGCTCGACGATCCCCGCCTCGGACGTCTACAACGAGGCACAGATCCCGATGGCGACGGTGTCGACCAACCCGCAGGTCACCGAACGCGGCCTGAAGAACGTCTTCCGGATCATGGGTCGCGATGACCAGCAGGGTCTGGTCGCCGGCAACTATCTGGCCGAGCACTTCAAGGGCAAGAAGATCGCCGTCGTCGACGACAAGAGCGCCTACGGCAAGGGGCTTGCCGACGAGATCGCCAAGGCGCTCGAAGCCAAGGGCATCAAGCCGACGCTGCGCGAGTCGATCACTGCCGGTGAAAAGGACTATTCGGGCCTGGTCAGCAAGCTCAAGTCGGCCGGCATCCAGGTCCTCGCCTTTGGCGGCTACCACACCGAGGTCGCGCTGATCCTGCGCCAGGCCCAGCAGGCCGGCCTGAAACTGACGGTGATGGGCGGCGACACGATGACCAACTCCGAACTGGTGACCGCTGCCGGTCCGGCCGCCGACAACGTGCTGTTCACCTTTGCTCCCGACCCGCGCAAGAATCCCGCTGCCGCCAGTGTCGTCAAGAAGTTCCACGATGCCAAGATCGACCCCGAAGGCTACGTGATGTACGCCTATGCCGCCATGCAGCTGTTCGCCGAAGCGGCCGAGAAGGCCAAGAGCACCAAGTACAAGGACATGGAGAAGGCTCTGCGTGAAGGCAGCTTCGAAACCGTCATCGGCAAGCTGAGCTTCGACGGCAAGGGCGACAACAAACTGCCCGGCTTCATGGTCTATCAGTGGCAGGGCGGCAAGTACGACTATGTGAAGAAGTGATCTTCACGCGCGCCTGGCGGCCATCGCAAGGGCGTGCAGGGTTCACCCCGCTCGCGGAACCGGAAGATCGGCGCCGCGAGCGGGCTCCGAGGCGATCAACGAGTTCGCGCCTCGAACGGAAACATCCCCCGGCGTCCGCCAGACGCCGGGCATTTCGGCAACTCGACGCGACACCGCGACAGCGGGTCGGGTCCAATCGACTGGAAGGCAGGATTGAGCGTGGCCACGACCCCAACACTACGCCAGCGTCTGCGTGACTATCACCGGATCGACGAAGAACAGATCGTCGAGGAGTTGATCGCCCGGGCGCGTTTCACCCACTCCGAACAACAGGGCATCCGCCAGCGCGCCACGCCGCTGGTCCAGAACGTTCGCGACAGCCGCCTGAAAACCGGCGGCATCGATGCCTTCCTGGCCACCTACGACCTCTCGTCGCGTGAGGGCGTCGTGCTGATGTGCCTGGCCGAGGCGCTACTGCGCATCCCCGACGCTGAAACGGTCGATCGCCTGATCCGCGACAAGATCGGCAGCACCGAGTGGCAGAAGCGGCTGGGGGCGTCGCACAGCACCTTCGTGAACGCCGGCACCTGGGCGCTGATGCTGACCGGCCGGATCGTCAATCTCGACACCGCCGACCGCAAGCTGAGCGGCACGCTCCGGCGGCTGGTGGCGCGCACCGGCGAACCGGTGATCCGTCAGGCGGTGATCACCGCGATGCGCATTCTCGGCCGGCAGTTCGTGATGGGACGCAACATCCACGAAGCGCTCGAGCGCGCGCGCAACGCCGAGAAGGCCGGCTACCGCCACTCCTACGACATGCTCGGCGAGTCGGCCCGCACCAGTGCCAACGCACTGCGCTATTTCGACTCCTACAGCAAGGCGATCGCCGCCATCGGCGATTCGGCCGCCGGCCGCCCACCGTTCATCGCACCGTCGATCTCGATCAAGCTCTCGGCGCTGCACCCCCGCTACGAAGTGGCCAACGAGGACCGCGTCCGCCGCGAGCTGCTGCCGGCGATCAAGGCGCTGGCGGTGCGCGCCAAGGCGCGCAACATCGGCCTGACGATCGACGCCGAAGAGGCGGATCGGCTGGAGATGTCGCTGGACCTCATCGAAGCGCTCGCCACCGACCACGAACTGGTCGGCTGGAATGGCCTCGGACTCGCTGTGCAGGCCTACCAGAAGCGCGCCCTGCCGGTCATCGACTGGCTCGCCGACATCGCCCACCGCGGCCAGCGGCGACTGCTGGTTCGCCTCTGCAAGGGCGCCTACTGGGACGCCGAGATCAAGCTGGCGCAGGAACGCGGCTTGTCCGATTACCCGGTATTCACCCGCAAGGTGGCCAGCGACGTGTCCTATCTGGCCTGCGCCAGACGCCTCTTCGCCGACCCGCAGGCTTTTTATCCGGCGTTCGCGACGCATAACGCGCACACCCTGGCGGCCGTTGCCGAAATCGCGATCAGCGCCGGTGGCAGCGACGAATGGGAATACCAGCGGCTGCACGGCATGGGCGAAGAGCTGTACGACCAGATCGTCGGCAAGGACAAGCTCGGGCGCGCGTGTCGCGTCTATGCGCCGGTCGGCAGTCATGAAGACCTGCTGGCGTATCTCGTTCGCCGCCTGCTGGAGAACGGCGCCAATTCGTCGTTCGTCAATCGCATCGCCGACGCCGACCTGCCAATCGACGCCCTGATCGCCGACCCCGTCGAAAAGCTGGCCGCCCTGGCGGTCAAACGGCAAAGCCGCATCCCGCTGCCGCGCGAGCTCTTCGGCGCCGAGCGCAGCAACAGTGAAGGACTCGACATGAACGACAAAGCCACCCTCGAAGACCTGCGCAGCGCCATCAAACAGAGCGCCAGGGTCAGCTACCTGGCGGCACCGCTGATTGCCGGCAAGCAGGGGTCTGGCGCCAGCAGCCGGCCGGTCTGCTCGCCGGCCAACCAGCGTGACGTCGTCGGTAAGGTGATCGAGGCCAGCACGGCCGACGTCAACGCCGCTCTGGCGGCCGCCCAGGCGGCTTTCCCGGCCTGGGAAGCGACGCCGGCCAGCAGCCGCGCCGCAGCCCTCGAACGCGCCGCCGACGCGATGCAGGAGCGCCTCCCCGAACTGGTCGCGCTGATCGTTCGCGAAGGCGGCCGCATACAGGGCGATGCCGTTTCCGAGGTCCGCGAAGCGATCGATTTCTGCCGCTACTACGCGGCACAGGCGAAAGAGAAATTCTCGGCGGCGATCGAACTGCCGGGCCCGACCGGCGAGCGCAACAGTCTGTCCTTGCACGGCCGCGGCGTCTTCGTCTGCATCAGCCCGTGGAACTTCCCGCTGGCCATCTTCGTCGGCCAGATCGCCGCCGCGCTGGCTGCCGGCAACACGGTGCTCGCCAAACCCGCCGAGCAGACGCCGCTGGTCGCCGCGCTGGCCGTCGGCCTGCTGCATGGCGCCGGCATCCCGGCCGAGGCGCTGGCCTTCCTGCCGGGCGACGGGCGGATCGGGGCGGCGCTGGTCGCCGCTCGTGAATGCGCCGGCGTCGCCTTCACCGGCTCGACCGAAGTGGCGCGAATCATCGCCCGCACGCTGGCCGGCAAGGACGGCCCGCTGGTGCCACTGATCGCCGAAACCGGCGGCCAGAACGCGATGATCGCCGATTCGTCGGCGCTGCCCGAACAGATCGTCCGCGACGTCGTCGCCTCGGCGTTCAACTCCGCCGGCCAGCGCTGTTCGGCCTTGCGCGTCCTTTTCGTCCAGGCCGATATTGCCGACCGGGTGTGCAGCATGCTCGCCGGGGCAATGCAGGAACTGCGCATCGGCGACCCCGCCGACCTGCGCACCGACGTCGGGCCGGTGATCGACGAAGCGGCACGCAAGGTGCTGGTCGCCCACGCCAGCTGGCTGGACAGTTTCGCAACGCCGATCTCCAGCTGCCCGCTCGACGAGCAGGCGACCAGCCACGGCAGCTTCTTTGCGCCGTGCGCCTACGAGATCGACAGCCTGTCGCGTCTCGAACGCGAAGTCTTCGGCCCGATCCTGCACGTCATTCGCTGGCGCGGCGAGGATCTCGACAAGGTCTGCGAGGCCATCGCCAGCACCGGCTACGGCCTGACGCTCGGCATCCACAGCCGCATCGAGGAGACCATCCGGCGAATCACCGCCCGCCTGCACGTCGGCAACACCTACGTCAACCGCAACGTCATCGGCGCGGTCGTCGGCGTCCAGCCCTTCGGCGGCGAGGGTCTGTCGGGCACCGGGCCAAAGGCCGGTGGCCCGCACTACCTGTACCGCTTCGCCAGCGAACGGACGCTGTCGGTCGACACCACCGCCGCCGGCGGCAACGCCAGCTTGATGGCGCTCGATGCGGGTGATGAATGATGCGGGTGGCGGCGTGCGCTCTCCGGCTTTCCCCCGTGATCACCATCAACGGCAAAATCCAGTGCCAAGGGAGGTTCGGAGTCTGCCCGGGCGTCGCTGCCGATTCGTCCGGCAGGCGGCCGAATTCTGTGCTGAATTCCGAACTGGCGGCGCAAACGGTTTCATGCCATTCCGCCTCGATATCGGCAAGGGAGAACGAAACATGAAGCAAACCTGTACCGCAGTAATCAAGCAGCATGCCGACTGGTGGATTGGCTCGATAGAAGAAGTTCCTGGCGTTGACTGCCAGGAGTCTTCGCGAGAAACCCTGTCGCAATCGCTTCGTGACACTCTGATCGAAGCCATTGACCTGAATCGGGCAGATGCACTTGCAGCGACTGAAAAGCGATGCGAAGAATTGCCCATTGCCCTGTGAAGCGGCCCTGTGGAACGGCGCGACCTGCTAGCGCATTTGACGGCACATGATTGCGCCTTGCTGCCTGAAGTCGGCAGTCATTCCCGGTGGCGCCACGCAATGACCAACAGGCGGAGCGCCCTTCCCAGGCCTGACGAGGTCCGCTATCACTTGGCCATCAGGATCTGCCAGGACCCTGGCATTGCAGAGCCTGGACGATTCCGAGATTGCGCTGGCCGCGAGCGCTTGGCGGCCTGACGCGATCCTGACAATCAGCGCATCTTGCGCAAGCAGCAAAGGAGGAAGGCGATGGCTCTGGCACTTCAACAACTGATCAACGGCCTGACACTTGGCGCCGTCTACGGCCTGATCGCCATCGGCTACACGATGGTCTACGGCATCATCGGCATGATCAATTTCGCGCATGGCGACATCTACATGGTCAGCGCCTTCATCGCCGTCACCGTGTTCACCCTGCTCGCCACGTTCGGCATCAGTTCGGTTCCCCTGGCCTTGCTGCTGGTGCTGATCGTCGCCGTGCTGTTCACCTCGGTCTATGGCTGGACGGTCGAACGGCTTGCCTACCGGCCGCTGCGCGGCGCCACCCGACTGGCGCCGCTGATCTCGGCGATCGGCATGTCGATCTTCCTGCAGAACATGGTGCAACTGACGCAGGGCGCGCGCGTCAAGCCGATCCCGCCGGTGCTGGTCGGCGGCATCGACCTGCTGACCGTCGACGGCTTCACCGTCCGCCTGGCCTACACGCAAATCCTCATTGTCATTGTCACCGTCGCGCTGATGGCCGGTTTCACCTGGCTGATCACGCGGACGTCCTTCGGTCGGCAGCAACGTTCGTGCGAGCAGGACCGGACGATGACCGCCCTGCTCGGGATCAACGTCGACCGGACGATCTCGCTGACCTTCATGCTCGGCGCGGCGCTCGCGGCAGTCGCCGGCGTGATGGTCACCGTCTATTACGGCGTCGTCGATTTCTTCATCGGCTTCGTCGCCGGCATCAAGGCCTTCACCGCCGCCGTCCTCGGCGGCATCGGCTCGCTGCCGGGAGCAATGCTCGGCGGCCTGCTGATCGGCCTGATCGAGGCCTTCTGGGCCGCCTACCTGTCAGCCGAATACAAGGACGTGGCGACCTTCAGCATCCTCATCCTGGTGCTGATGTTCCGCCCATCCGGCCTGCTCGGCCGCCCTGAAGTGGAGAAAGTCTGATGGCCACGCTGGTTCTCGCTACCCACAGCATCTCGCCGGCGGCGCGTTTCAAGGACGCCGCGACAGTCGCCTTCATCGCCCTGCTGCTGGGCATCCCGATGATTGGCCTGACCACCGTTGACCAGGGCGGCGCGCTGCGGATTGCCACCCGCTGGCCGACACTGTTCGCTTTTGTCGCCGCGGCATTCGCCGGCCGCCTGGTCCTGCGCTACGCCATCGACCAGTTCAAGGCGCGCAAGCTGGCACACGAGCGCTCGGCAGCAGCGACGGCGGCGGCCGACGCGGTCGCCGACAGCCGCCGCGCCGGCCGCCCGCTGCTGACCTGGGTCGGCTGGGCGGCGCTTGGCGTTGCGCTGAGCTTGCCGGTCTTCTTCGCCGACAACCGCTACGTCGTCGACACCGCTACCACCGTCCTGATCTACGTCATGCTCGGCTGGGGTCTGAACGTCGTCGTCGGCCTGGCCGGGCTGCTCGATCTCGGTTACGTGGCCTTCTACGCCGTCGGTGCCTACACCTACGGCATCCTCGGGACGCAATTCGGCTGGGGCTTCTGGCAGGCCCTGCCGGTCGCCGGAGCGATGGCAGCGACCTTCGGGATCATTCTCGGCTGGCCGACGCTGCGCCTGCGCGGCGACTATCTGGCGATCGTGACCCTGGGCTTCGGCGAGATCATCCGCGTCATCCTGGTGAACTGGACCGAACTTTCCGGCGGCCCGAACGGCATTGCTTCGATTCCCCGCCCGTCGTTCTTCGGTCTCGAACTCAAACCGCCCGGTGACGACCCGACCTTCGCCTCGTTTTTCGGTCTGGAGTATTCGCCCAGCCAGCGGATCATCTTTCTCTACTATCTGATCCTGGCGCTGGCATTGATCACCAACGTCTTCGTTTCGCGAATGCGCAAGCTGCCAATCGGGCGTGCCTGGGAGGCGATGCGCGAAGACGAGATCGCCTGCAAGGCGATGGGCATCAACGCCCGGAACGTCAAGCTCTCGGCCTTCGCCATCGGAGCGATGCTCGGCGGCTTCGCCGGCGTCTTCTTCGCCGCCCGCATGGGCTTCATCTCGCCGGAATCATTTACCTTCAGCGAGTCGGCGATCATCCTCGCGATCGTCGTTCTCGGTGGCATGGGCAGCCAGCTCGGCGTCGTCCTGGCGTCGCTGGTGCTGGTCCTGCTGCCCGAGCTTGGGCGCGACTTCGCCGAATACCGGATGCTGCTGTTCGGCGCGGCGATGGTCCTGATCATGGTCTGGAAACCGGGCGGCATTCTCGCCCACCGCGAACCGACGATGCGCTATGTCGCCGACGGAGAGAAGCGATGAGCGCCGCCACCGCGCCGCTGCTCAGCGTCGAGCGCCTAACCATGCGTTTCGGTGGTCTGCTGGCCATCGACGACATGTCGCTCGACGTCGCCGGGCGCCAGATCACCGGCGTCATCGGGCCAAATGGTGCCGGCAAGACGACCTTCTTCAACTGTCTGACCGGTTTCTACAAGCCGACCGACGGCAGCGTTCGCCTGAATCACCCGCAACGCGGCCTGATGCGCCTGGAAGCGCTGCCCAGCCACCAGGTGGCGCACAAGGCGCAGGTCGTGCGCACCTTCCAGAACATCCGCCTGTTCCCGAAAATGACCGTGCTCGAGAACCTGATGGTTGCCCAGCACAACGCCCTGCAGCATGCCTCGCGCTTCTCGCTGGCCGGTCTGTTCGGCCTGTCGGGCTATCGCCAGGCGGAAAAGAAGGCAATGGACAAGGCGATCGGCTGGCTCAAACGCCTGGATCTGATCGACAAGGCCAATACCGCCGCCGGCGACCTGCCCTACGGCATGCAGCGGCGAATCGAGATCGCCCGGGCGCTCTGCGTCGATCCGCTGCTGCTGTGCCTCGACGAGCCGGCCGCCGGCCTCAATCCGCGCGAATCGGCCGAACTCAACGAGCTGCTCAAGCATCTGGCTCGCGACGAAGGCATCGCCATCCTGCTGATCGAGCACGACATGAGCGTCGTGATGAACGTCTCCGACCACATCTGCGTGCTCAACTACGGGCGCAAGATAGCCGAAGGCAGCCCGACACAGGTCCAGCAGGATCCCAACGTCATCAAGGCCTACCTGGGCGAGGACGATGCCGACGAACAACTGCACCCGGAGGCAAGACCATGATGCTGCAGCTGTCGGGCGTCCACGCCCACTATGGAAGCATCCATGCCCTGCACGGCGTCGATCTTGCGGTGCAGGTCGGCGAGGTGGTGACGCTGATCGGCGCCAACGGCGCCGGCAAATCGACACTGATGATGTCGATCTTCGGCCAGCCACGCGCTTCGGCAGGACGCATCGTCTTCGACGGCGAGGACATCACCGCGCTGGCGACGCACGACATTGCCCGACGCGGCATCTCGCTGGTTCCCGAGGGCCGGCGGATCTTTCCGCGCATGACGGTCATCGAAAACCTGCAGATGGGCGCCGTGCTCGGCGAGGAAAGCAACTTCGACGTCGACCTCCGGCGGATGTACGCACTGTTCCCGATCCTCGAGGAACGCTGCACGCAGAGCGCCGGCACGCTCTCCGGTGGCGAGCAGCAGATGCTGGCCATTGCGCGCGCGCTGATGAGCCGCCCGCAACTGCTGTTGCTCGACGAACCCTCGCTGGGACTGGCACCGCTGTACATCAAGAAGATCTTCCAGATCGTCCGTGAACTGAACCGCGAGCATGGCATGACGATCCTGCTGGTCGAACAGAACGCGCACCACGCGCTGCGCGTGGCGCATCGCGCCTACGTGCTGCAGCATGGTCAGATCATCCTCTCGGGTACCGGCAGCGAACTGCTGGCAAGTCCCGAGGTCCGCGCCGCGTATCTGGAAGGTGGTCAGACCGAGAGCGCAGCCTAGCCAATCCGCGGACACGCGCGTGGAAACGAGCGAGGCGCCGCCGCGCTGGCTGCCCTTTGTCGTCCTCGGCATCGGCCTGCTGGCGATCTCCTTCGGCGCCATCCTGGCGCGCTTTGCACAGGCCTATGGTCTGCCATCGCTGACCATCGCGACGCTGCGCCTCGGCATCGCAGCGGTGCTCATCACGCCGATCGCGCTCTGGCAGTCGGGCCGCGTGCTGCGTACCCTGAGCGCGCGACAGCTGCTGCTGACCTGCGGCGCCGGCTTCTTTCTGGCGCTGCATTTCGCAACCTGGATCACGTCACTCGAATACACCTCGGTAGCCAGCAGCACGGCGCTGGTCACGACCAATCTGCTGTGGGTCGGCATCGCGTCGTTCATCCTGTTCGGCGAGAAGCCGAGCCGGCTGATGGCCGTCGGTATCGTCATTTCGCTGTCCGGCAGCCTGCTGATCTTCTGGAGCGACAGCCGCAACAGCGTCGCCGGCAGCGATCCGCTGCTCGGCAACTTCCTGGCGATCGTCGGCAGCTGGTGTTTTTCGGCGTATCTGCTGATCGGCCGCCGCTTGCGCGCCAATCTGCCGCTACCCGCTTACGTCTGGCTGGCCTACGGCAGCGCTTCGCTGTTCCTGCTGCTGGCGTGCCAGGCCAGTGCGACGCCGCTCGGCGGTTACGCCGGCGCCGCCTACCTGCTCGCGCTGGGCATGGCGCTGGGGCCGCAGTTGCTCGGCCACACCGCGTACAACTGGTCGCTGAAACACGTGTCGGCGACCTTCATCGCCGTCGTGACGCTGGGCGAACCGGTTGGCAGCGCGCTGCTGGCATGGCTCTTCTTCGCCGAGTCGTTCGCCCTGCTGCAGGGCGTCGGCTTCGTCCTGCTGCTGGCCGGGATTTACCTGGCGGCGCGTGGCGAGGGTCGCTGAGTTCGCCTGCGCACCGCTGGGGTCGGCAACCAGCGCCATCGGCAGGCCGGCCCTTACTGTCGCTGCAGGAAGACGTCGAACTCGGCGACCGGCAGCGGCCGGCTGAACAGATAGCCCTGGTAGGCGTGGCAACCCTGCGCTTCCAGCGCGTCGCGCTGCTCGACCGTTTCGACCCCTTCGGCAATCACCGCCAGCCCGAGCGTGCTGGCCAGCGCGATGATCGTGCGGGCGATCACCTCGTCGTTGGGATCGGTCAGCAGGTCGCGCACGAAGGACTGGTCGATCTTCAGCTGGTCAAGCGGCAGCCGCTTGAGATACGACAGCGACGAGTAACCGGTGCCGAAGTCGTCGAGCGAAAAGCCGACGCCGCGATCCTTCAGCGCGCTCATCTTGGCGATCATTTCCTGGACGTTGTCGAACAACATGCTCTCGGTCAGCTCGAGTTTCAGATGCTTCGGCTCGGCGCCGCTGCGAGCGAGGACCGCCAGCACCTGCTCGACGAAGTTCGACTGGCGGAACTGCCGGGCGCTGACGTTGACCGAAACGGTGAAATCCGGCCGTCCGGTCGCCCAGACGACCGACTGGGCGCTGGCCGTCTCGAGCACCCACAGGCCCAGCGGCAGGATCAGCCCGGTTTCCTCCGCCAGCGGAATGAACTCGCCCGGCGACACCATGCCCCGCTGCGGATGCTGCCAGCGCAGCAGCGCCTCGGCGCCGATGACCCGACCCGTCGTATCGACCTGCGGCTGATAGAACAGCACCAGCTCGCGCTTGTGCAGCGCGTCGCGCAGGTCCTTCTCGAGACTGGCGCGCGCCATGACCACGGCCTGCATCTGCGGATCGAAGAAACGCAAGGTGTTGCGGCCAGCGGCCTTGGCCTCGTACATCGCCAGGTCGGCCCTTTTCATCAACTCGTCGATGCCGTCCTTGCCGTCGCCAAACAGCGCGATGCCGATACTTGGCGTGTTGTGGTACTCGTGTCCGGTCAGATCGTAGGGCTGGTTGAGCACGTCGAGGATCTTGCCGGCGACGTTGCGCGTCTGGGCGGCGGCGTCCTCCGGCCGGCGGCCGAGATCTTCGAGCATCACGACGAACTCGTCGCCGCCCAGACGGGCGACCGTATCACGCTCGCGCACGCAGTCGGAAAGCCGCCGGGCAACGTGCTGCAGCAAGCGGTCGCCCATGTCGTGCCCGAGCGTGTCGTTGAGCGTCTTGAAGTTGTCGAGGTCGATGAACAACAGCGCCCCCTGGCGCTCGTGGCGACTGCTCGACACCTGTGCCAGGCGCAGGCGGTCGAGCAGCAAACGGCGATTGGGCAGACCGGTCAGCGCGTCGTAGAAGGCGAGATGCCGGATCTCTTCCTGCGCCGCCTTGCGCATGGTGATGTCGGTCAAGGTCGACACGTAATGCGTGAGTTGGCCTGCACTGTCCTTGACGGCCGAAATCGTCAGCCACTCCGGATAGATCTCGTCGTTCTTGCGGCGGTTCCAGATTTCGCCCTGCCAGGCGCCGGTGCTTTCGATGGTCGCGCGCATCGCGGCGTAGAAAGCTGCGTCGTGACGACCCGAACGGAGCAGTTTCGGCGTCTTGCCGAGGCATTCGTCGGCGCTGTAGCCGGTGATCTCGGTAAACGCCTGGTTGATCCGCAGAATGACGCCGTTGGCGTCGGTGATGAACATCCCCTGTTGCGACTCGAAGGCGGTGGCGGCAATGCGCTCCCACTGTTCCGCCTGCATCTTTTCGGTGATGTCGTGCGACACGACGACCACTCGCGTCACCTGGCCGCTGCTGTCCTTGATGACGTTGCCGGACGACGCCATCTGACGAATGCTGCCGTCCGAGCGCACCAGGCGGTACTGGATCTGCTGACCGACGCCGCTTCGCGCCGTCTGGCGGAAGACCGCGACCACCCGCTCGCGGTCATCGGGGTGAATGTCGGCAAACGAATCGCTACCCCTCAGATCGCTGGCGCTGCCGAAGAACTGGCGATACGAGGGGCTGTTGTACAGCCGTCGGCCTTCCAGGTCGAGGACCACGATATGCTCGCCAATGCTCTCTGAAATCAAGCGGAAGAACTCGCGCTGCTCGCGCAGGCTGTTTTCCAGTTCCTTGCGCACGGTGATGTCCTGGGTGGTGCCAACGCTGCGCACCGGCTTGCCCTGCGCGTCGAACTCGACCTCCGCGCGCTGCGCGATCCAGCGTACCGAACCGCCGACGACGATCCGCAGCTCGATGTCGAACGGCCGGCCGGCGAGCGCCGCCTCGCTGGCTTGCTGCAGAGCCTGGCGATCCGCGGCATGGACCAGCGCCATGAAGCCGTCGAGGCTACCGACGGTGCCCTCGGGAAAAGCAAAGATGCGACACGCCTCGGCCGACATCTCGATCCTGCCGCTGCTCAGGTCGACCACCCAGCTGCCGACGCCGGCGACCGCCTGGGCGCGGTTGAGGTCCGCCTCGCGCGCCTGAACTTCCGCCGTTCGCTGCGCCAGATCGCTCCCCAGGCGGCGCACGTCGTCGATCCGTTGCTGGTACGAGCGGATCAGAAAGACAATCAGCAGCAAGGCGACGACGACGCAGGCGATCTGTACCAGACCGTAAATCAGCGCCGGTGTCGGCGGCTGCGCCGGCAGCAGGTGCGCAAAGTCGGCGGTCACGAAGACGGCGATCACCACCGCCGTCAGCGCCGCCAGAGCGACCGCCGCGCGCTCGCCAAGCAGCCAGCCGCCGGTCATGATCACCAGCGGGTAGGCGATGATCAACAGGCCACGCAACCCCCCGTAGAAGGTCGAAATCGCCCCGATCACCAGCCAGGTGCCCCAGACCAGGACGGTCAAGGACGCACGCACGCGTCCGAGCGACAGCAGGCGCAGGACAATTACCGCCACCAGCACCATCGACGCCGGCCCGGCCGCCCGCCACGGTTGCTCGGGAACGGTCAGCACGAGCGTCAGCAGCGCCGCCGCCGCGGCGATCAGCACCGACCAGCCGGTGTACTTCAGGAACGCCAGCGAGGGAGCCCAGAAGGCGGGCTGACTGTCCTGATCGCTGTCCAGTGTCAACTGCTCATCCATTACCGCAACTTCTCCCCCTGACCTTCCCATTGATTTGCCGGCGACTGCCGGAGACGCTAGGCATCGGCCGTTTCGGCCAGTTCCCGGAAGAAGCGGTAGCAGCCACGTCCGGCCTTCTTGGCGTGATACATGGCGGTATCGGCGTTCTTCAGCAAGCGGTTGACGTCCTCACCGTGCTGCGGATAGACGGCGATGCCGATGCTGGTCGAGATCTCGATCCGGTGTGGCCCGATGGCGAACGGCCGACCGATCGCCGCCAGTACCTTGGCAGCCACCACCACCGCGTCGCCGGCCTTGTCGATCTGCGCCAGCAGAATCACGAACTCGTCGCCGCCGAGCCGGGCAACCGTGTCCGAATCCCTCGGCGCACACGCCCGCAGGCGCAGCGCCACCTCCTTGAGCAGCAAGTCGCCAACGTCATGACCCAGCGTATCGTTCACCGGCTTGAAATTGTCGAGATCGAGAAACATCACGGCCAGCGTGCCGCGTTCGCGACGCGCCTGCGCGAGTGACTGGAACAAGCGGTCGGTGAGCAGGATGCGATTGGGCAGGTCGGTCAGCTGATCATGGTGGGCGAGATGCTGGACACGCTCCTCGATCGCCTTGCGTTCGGAAATATCCTGCTTGATCGCGACGAAGTGCTGGATCCTGCCGTCGCTGCCGGTCACCGGCGAGATGGTCAGCGCTTCGTCGAAGAGGCTGCCGTCCTTGCGCCGGTTGACCAGTTCGCCGCTCCAGATCTGGCCAGCGAGAATGGTCTGCCACATCGCTTCGTAGAAACGCGCGTCCTGCTTCCCCGAATTCAGGATTTCGCCCGGGTTGCGGCCGATCGCCTCCGCCAGTTCAAAGCCGGTAATCCGGGTGAACGCCGGGTTGGCCCACTCGATCGCCGAACTGACGTCGGTGATGACGATGCCGTTGGCCACCGAACTGAGTGCCGCCTCGAACAGACGCAGCCGCGATTCGAGCCGCTGGCGCACCAGCGCGTGCCGTATCGCCCGTCCGAGCGCATCGTGTTGAAACAACTGGTCCTTGACCAGATAATCCTGCGCACCCGCCTGCAATGCCGCCTCGGCGAGCTGATGGTCGTCCTGACCGGTGAGCACGATGATCGGCACGTCGGGCGCGGCGGCGCGCATCGTTTCGACCGTGGCGAGACCCGCCGAATCGGGCAGTGACAGATCGAGCAACACCACATCCGGCCTGCTGGCGGCGACGGCGGCAATGCCGTCGGCGAGCGACGAGGCCCAGACGACGGGGTCCTTGTCGCCGATCTGTCGCAGACCCGCGAGTCGGACATTGGTCCGGATCAAACCCAGATCGCCGGGGTCGTCCTCGACCACCAGAATCGAAATCCGCCGTCCGGTCGTCCTGCTCATACCCTGCCCTCCTGTTGCCCCAGCCACCGGCAGCCGACCAGCGAGCACTGCCGCCCGATCGTCCCGCAGGCCCGGATGATCGATCCGAGCCGAACCTCGAAAGCGCCGGCCGCGCTGCCGCCGCTGTGACCGTTCCGGCTGCTCCGACCCGTGCCACCGCCGGCCTGCCACGCCGCCCGCATGCACGCGCTGCCGTCGGCGCGTGCTGCAACGGCCATTGTCGGGCAATTTGGCTCGTTTGCACCATGACGCCGCCAGAATGCCCGCCGTAGCGGCCGCTTGCCACCGTTGCCGGTTCGCCGCAAACCGCCGCCATCGAGCCAGCGCGACTGGCGCCGCCAGGGAGCGCTGGCCGCCACTTCGATCGGCCGGGCGGGCGCGCGCCGCGGTCCCTGGTCGATTTCGCTCATCGCTATCCAGACCGCCTCGCAAGGGCCATCCAGTAACCGATCAAGCGACGAATCTCGGTAATGAATTGCGCGACGTCGAGCGGCTTGGCGATGTAGCCGGCCGCCCCGAGACGATCGGTCTCGCGGCGGTCGCGATCGACCTCGGAAGTGCTCAGAACGACCACCGGGATATCACGCAGCGCCGGATCCTGCTTGATCGCCAGCAGGAACTCCCGGCCGTCCATTCGCGGCATGTTGAGATCGAGCAGAATCAGATCGGGACGCACCGCGGTGGCGAAACGCTCACCCTGCCGTCGCAGGTATTCGAGCGCCTCGCGGCCATCGACGAGATGGTGCACGTCGGTCGCGAGCGCATCCTCGCCGCCGTTCAGCGCCAGTTTCACGAGATGGGCGTCGGCCGGCTCGTCCTCGGCCAGGAGGACCACGAAGGGTCGCGGACCTTTGCCCATGGCCACCGTTGCGGTCATCGCACGCGCCTCAGCGGCATCGCTCGGCGGGCCGTTGCTGCTCGGCGGCCGGCAAGTCAAGGAGCACGCAGCAGCCACCGCCGGCACTCTCTTCCAGCCAGGCGCGACCGCCCACGCTTTCGGCGATACGGCGCAGGATAGCCAGGCCGACGCCGGTACCTTCGCCAGTCGAAGACAGCCGCTCGAACAGGCGGAATACCCGCTGGCGATAGACCGCCTCGACGCCCGGACCGTTGTCGCAGATCCGGTAGCGTACGCGTTCCCCGTGCCGCTCGCCAGCGATCTCCAGCCGCAACGGCCGCTCGCCTCGACCATGACGCAGGGCGTTGTCGAGCGTGATCCGGAAAATGCTGGCCAGGCGCGGCGCATCGATCAGGGCGCCAGGCAGGCGACCTACGGCCAGCCGGGCATCGGCCTCGGCGAGCGGCTCGGCGAGCATCGCCAGGACCTCGCCAAGCGTCTTGTCGACGTCGCACGGCGCCAGCGCACCAGGTGCCTGATCGGCCGCCATGTAGAGTTCGATGTCACGCAGCAGGTTCTGCAGCTTGCCGGCCTGCTGACCGATGAAGTCCAGCGACAGCTGGACTTCATCGTCGTCCACCCGTCCAGCCAGGCGGGCGCGCAGATGGCCGGCGTAACTGGCGACGAGGCGCGCCGGCTCGCGCAGGTGATGCGCGCTTATTTCGGCAAAGCGCTGCAAGTCGGCCGTCCTCTGCGCCACCCGCCGTTCGAGGTCGCGTTCGTGCGTCCGGGCCCGGGCGAGCAGTTGCGCCTGCGATGCGGCCTGCCAGGCGAGCAGCAGGCACAACAGCAGCGCCACGCCAGCCTTCCACGACAGACCGGCAAGGTCGATCCAGCCCGGCGCCGGCGCGATGCGCAAGGTCCAGGTGGCGTTCGCGACCTGCAGATGCCGCTCGACCGGTTCCACCGGGAGGAGCTTGGGAGAAGCGTCGATGAGCAGGCTCTGGTCGCTGCCGGCAGGCAACAGCGACAGCTGGTAGGCGTAACCACGCGCCACCAGCTCGGCCAGCCTGGCCGGCGCCAGCGCCTCGGGAAGGGCGATCAAGGCGATGGCGAAGCCCCAGAACGCCTGCCGACCGTCGCCGTCGTCGAGAAATACCGGTAGCAAGCCGGCCACTGCGATACCGCCCTCGGACCGCCGGAACGGTGCCGTGAGCGTCATTTGCCCGCTGTCACGAGCCAGCAGCGCGGCGCGCTGCGCCGCCGGATCGGCACGCAAATCGCGACCCATCACCTGCTCCTTGCCGTTCAACGGCGCTACCTGTCGAACGACGCCGCCCGGCGCCAGTTGCAACGCCGCGACGCCAGCCTGGTAACGGAGCAGTTGACCGGCCGTCGCCTCGAAGCGGGCGATCGTTCCGCTGCCCTGCTGCAGCATTGCCAGCAGCGCGTAGGTCGGCGACAGCGCCCGATCGATGCTGCCCTGTATGGCGTACATGCGCTCTGCCACGAGATCGCCGGCCAGCTCGCGCGCCTCGCGCTGGCGATCGTCGTGGTCATGCCAGATCAGCCCGGTGGCCAGCGCCGCAGCGACGAAAAAAACCAGCACCGCCGCGGACGCCGGTCGCCAGGGCAGTGGGCCCTGGCCGTCGGTCGCCGGCGAGAGCGCACGGCCAGCGGCCAGCGGCGAACTGGCGCGCGCCGTCATACCTCCTCCCGAGCCAGCGGCAGTGACACGCAGAAACGGCTGCCCTGCCCCTCGCCGTCGGACTCGACCCATATCCGGCCATCGTGATGCTCGGCAATCTTGCGGCAAAGTGCCAGACCAACGCCGCTGCCTTCATAGCTGGCGCGACTCTGCAGGCGCTGGAAGACCTGAAACAGCCGGCCAAACTGTGCCGGAGCGATTCCCAGGCCGTTGTCGGCCACGGTCAGGAACCACGTCCCGGCCGCAATCCTGCTCGACACCCGGATCTCCGGCCGCCGCCCGGCAACCCGGAACTTGGTGGCATTGCCGATCAGGTTCTGGATCAGGCGCAGCATCTCGTCGGCACGCAGCAGGGCGCGCGGCCAGCGGCCACGCACGCTGACCCGGGCCTGCGCCTCGGCAATCGCCGGTTGCAGGTAGAGCAGCGCCTCGTCGACGATCGCGCGGGTGTCGACCCAGGTCGGTGGCTCGCCCATGCGGCCGACCCGCGAGTACTCGAGCAAGGCCACGAGCATCCGGTCGAGGCGCCTGGCGCCGTCGGTGGCGAACCTGAAATGCTCACGTTGCTCGTCGTCGAGCTGCTCGCCGAGGCTGATACCGAGCAGTTGCAGGTAGCTCGAGATCATCCGCAGCGGCTGACGCAGATCGTGCGAAACGGCGTAGCTGAACTGTTCGAGCTCGGCGTTCGAGCGCCTGAGCTCCTCCTCCGCCTGTTTGCGCTCGGTAATGTCCTGCGTCGTGCCGACACAGCGCAGTGGCCGGCCGTCGGCACCCCGGGTCAGATCCGCCTGCTGGCGGACGTGGCGCAGGCTGCGCCCGAGCATGATTCGATGCTCGTGCTCGAATGGCTCGCCACTGGCCAGTGCGGCTTGCCATGCCTGCTCCAGTGAGGCCCGGTCATCCGGGAAAACGCGCGCCAGGTAGCCCTCGTAACTGCCGACCGTCCCTGCCGCCAGGCCGAAGATGCGGCGGGTCTCGGCCGACAGTCGTATCTCGTCGGTAGCCAGTTCGAAGGTCCAGCTGCCGACCTTCGCCACCGACTGCGCGCGGATCAGGTTGGTCTCGCTGTCACGCAGCACGCGCAGCGTGTCATCGAGTTGCCGCACCTTCCCTTGCAGGTCGCGCTGCAGGATTTCGTGCTCGCGCATCAATCGATAGCTGCGAATCGCCGAGCACACGGTAAGGTGGATACGGTCGGCGCTGAGTTCCGACTTGAGCCAGTAGCCGTTGATCTGGTAGGCGCTGACCACTTCGCGCTGGGGCGCGTAACCCGGCTGTCCGGTGACCAGGACGATCTGCACGCTGCGGTTGCCGAGCTGCTCCCGGATGTGGCGTACCAGCTCGAGCCCTGCCCGATCGGACTCCATCACCACGTCGAGCAGGATCAGGGCGACATCGGCATTGGCGGCGAGCATGGCACGCGCTTCCCTGGCCGACGACGCCTCGAGGAGCCGCAGGCCGCTGCCCTCGACCAGCATGTCCTGCAGCGCCAGACGGAGCACCGCACGAACGTCGGCCTCGTCGTCGACCAGCAATACCGTCCAGGCGCTCGAACCGGGTGGGGAGCGACTTGCCGTGCCGGCCTTGCTGGCCGACAGACCCGCCAACAGATCGGGATCGTCGATGGTGTCGATCATCGCCGGAATGCCCGTCGAAAGTGCAGCCCGCGGCGGCAACCGGCCGCACGCCCGACGCGCGGCCACGCAGCAACGGCCGCGCGGCCGCTGCCGGCGGTGCAGGGACCCGCCGGGCGCGCGCGAGTCGCAGTCCGACTCGCCGTCTTTATCCCCCGCTTGATGAAAAACATCTCGTGACGCTCCATGAACCGACCGGCGCTTGCCTGCCCGCGAGCTCTGTCATCATTCGGCAATCGCCGGCCGCGGCGCGACGGCCAGTTTCGACACGCCCGACGACCGCTCTGCGGCCACCGACTGGCTAACGGCACCCGCGCGGCGAACTTTAGGCCTGCGCAATCCATGGCAAACGCCTGCGGCCGCTGGCACGGGGTGCAATGCCAGGGGCACTTTGTTCAATATCTATCCATATATCCGTTTATTAGCGTTCATACTTCGTGTTACTTGGTAGCATTGCCGCTGGTTGGTTCAAGCACATTACGACGTCTTGAGGCAGTCATCGAGCACCGCTTCAGGCGCCGCCGGCGAGCGACCACAACTGTCTTTCTGCCCATCCGGCCTGCTGCCCGCGAAAACGCACTCTGTTACAATCCCATCCTTGTTCGATGACCGCCAGTCCTGCTTCGCGACGGCGGCATCACGCGCTTTTTTCTCCGAGACAGAGGCCATCATGCAAGCCACAGAAAAACCGAAGAACGCCAATTTCTCCTCGGGGCCATGCAGCAAACGCCCCGGCTACGACGTCAGCGCCCTGCGACTCGACACCCTGGGCCGCTCGCACCGCTCGGCGCTGGGCAAGAAGGTACTGGCACAGGCCTGCGCCGAGACCGCCCGCGTGCTCGGTCTGCCCGCCGGCTACCGGGTCGGCATCGTGCCGGGATCGGACACCGGCGCCGTGGAAATGGCGCTGTGGTCGCTGCTTGGCGCACGTGGCGTTGACGTGCTGGCGTGGGAGTCCTTCGGTTCCGGTTGGGTCACCGACGTCGTCAAGCAACTGAAGCTTGCCGACGTTACCACCCGCAAGGCCGACTACGGCGAGATCGTGGACCTGTCGCAGGTCAACTTCGCCAACGACGTGGTGTTCACCTGGAACGGCACCACCTCCGGCGTCAAGGTTCCCAACGGCGACTGGATCCCGGACGATCGCGCCGGCCTGACCATCTGCGACGCGACCTCGGCGGTGTTCGCCATGCAACTGCCCTGGGAAAAGCTCGACGTCATCACCTTTTCCTGGCAGAAGGTGCTCGGCGGCGAAGGCGCCCACGGCATGCTGATCCTTGGCCCGCGCGCCGTCGCGCGCCTCGAGAGCTACAGCCCGCCATGGCCGATGCCCAAGGTTTTCCGGCTGACCTCGGGTGGCAAGCTGATCGAAGGGATTTTTCGCGGCGAAACGATCAACACGCCTTCGATGTTGTGCGTCGCCGACTATCTCGACGCCTTGCAGTGGATCGACAGTATCGGCGGCGTCACCGCGGCGATTGCCCGCAGCGAAGCCAACCTGGCGGTAATCGCCGACTTCGTTGCCGCCAATGACTGGATCTCTTTCCTCGCCCGGGACCCCGCGACGCGTTCGAATACCAGTGTCTGCCTCAGCCTCGAACTCGACGCCGAGCAGGTCAAGAAGCTCGTCAAACTGCTCGACAGCGAGGGCGTCGCCTTCGACATCGGCTCGTACAAGGATGCGCCGGCCGGCATCCGCATCTGGTGCGGCGCCACCGTCGAAACTGCCGACCTGCAGGCGCTGATGCCCTGGCTGGCCTGGGCCCATGCGCAGGTCGCTGGCTGATCGGTTCGAACCGACATTCGTTAGTCGCGCCGGCGAGGTTCACGGCAGGCAAACCGCAGATGGTCATTACAACCCCTACTTGAGCGAAATCCCCATGTACAAGGTGAGAACCTACAACCAGATCGCCGTCGCCGGCCTCGATCGTTTCCCCCGTCAATCCTATGAAGTCGGCAGCGACATCGCGCACCCGGATGCCTTCCTCCTACGCAGCCAGAAGCTGCAAGGCATCGAGGTACCCGCTTCGCTGCTGGCCGTCGCCCGTGCCGGCGCCGGCGTCAACAATGTTCCGGTTGCGGAGTACGGCAGGCAGGGCATCGTCGTCTTCAACACCCCCGGGGCCAATGCCAACGCGGTCAAGGAACTGGTAATGGCAGGAATGTTGCTGAGCGCGCGCGGAATCGTTGCCAGCATGAACTTCGTGCAGTCGCTGACCGACCTCAAGGACCCGGCCGAGATGTCGCCGCGCGTTGAAAAGGAAAAATCCCGCTTCGCCGGCAACGAGATCCGTGGCAAGACGCTGGGCATCGTCGGCCTCGGCGCAATCGGCTCGATGGTCGCCGAAATGGCGCTGGCGATGGGCATGAAGGTCGTCGGCTTCGACCCGGTATTGTCGATCGATGCCGCCTGGCGCCTGTCGAACGAGGTCAGCCGAATGGAGAACCTGCAGGCGCTGCTCGCGCGCTCCGACTACGTCTCGCTGCACGTGCCGTCGATCGAGGCGACACGACACATGATCAACGCCGACGCGCTGGCCGTGATCAAGCCCGGTGCCGTCCTGCTCAACTTCGCGCGCGACGCCATCGTCGACGCGGCAGCCGTGCTCGACAGTCTGGCGGCCGGCAGGCTAGGCAAGTACGTCTGCGACTTCCCGGAGCCCTCGTTGCTCGGGCACGAGAAAATCATCGCCATGCCGCACATCGGCGCCAGCACCGAGGAATCCGAGGAAAACTGCGCGGTGATGGCGGCCGATCAGCTGATTGGCTACCTGGAAAATGGCAACATCGTCAATTCGGTCAACTTCCCGACACTGGCCATGGAACGTAGCCCGGGCACGTCGCGGATCACCTTCGCCAACGACAACGTTTCCGGGGTTCTCGGCCATGTCCTTTCGGTCCTCGCCGACAACAAGGTCAACGTCGTCGACATGATGAACAAGAGCCGCGCCGAACTGGCTTTCAACATCGTCGACGTCGATAAGCTGCCGTGCGCCGAGGTGATCGACGCCATCCGCGCGGTCGAGCACGTGATCCGCGTGCGGGTGATCTGAGCCACCGATCGCGGCCCGCCGGCGGCGGATCGGGCACCGCCGGCGAACTCGCCATTCACCACTCAGCGTTTCGCGAGTTTCCTGGCCAGCTTGTCGACCAGCTTGCCAAGCGCTGATTCGTCCAGCAGGCGCCGGGCCTTCCGGGGTGCGAGCCACCGCCGTTCGCGGTGGCTCTCCTCCCATTCCTCCTCCGGAACGCTCTCGCTGACCTCCATCGGAAACACCGCAACCGTGCACACCCCGCCCCACTTGGCGTACTCGTAATGGCCGATCGGCTGCTCGTCGAGTCGCCCGCGGATGCCGGCTTCCTCAAGTGCCTCCTTGCTCGCGGAATCCCGCAAGGACAGGTCGGGCTCCTTGACACCCTTGGGAATCACCCAGCGCGTGCCCTTGCGCGAGGCGATGACCATGATCTGCAGCGCGCCGTCGAACCGACGATAGGGCAAGACCGCCGATTGCGTATAGAAGTAGTCCGGGACAGGACCGCCATCGACTTCTTCGACGGGATCCTCGTCCGCCATCGCCAGATCGTCGGGCACCTCGCCCGGTCGGATCACCGACACCAGGCTGGCGCAGCCGCGCCCCAGCTTGGCCCAGTCATCAAGCACCGTCAGCTCGGCCAATGCCGACGTCGGCAGGATCTTGCCGTCGGCCGGCGTCTCGACGCCGCCGTCGGCGAGATACTCGATCAGGTATTCCAGACCGGGGTTGTGGCCGACCAGCAGCACTCGGCGAGCGCCTTTCGGGCAGTCGGCCAGCGCCGCCAGCAGGAACTCCAGCGGCGCCGCATAGATCCGCTCGTCCCAGCGCACCTTCTTCAACGGCAGACCCATCGCCCGGCACGCCGCCTCGGTCGTTTGACGTGCACGCTCGGCCGGCGAGCTCAACACCAGATCGGGAAGCCGCTTCGTGCTCCTGATCCAGGCCCCCATCTTCCGGCTACCCAGACGACCACGGCTGACCAGGGGCCGATCGTAATCGTCTTCGCCGGTCGTCCAGTCCGATTTCCCGTGCCGCAAGACCAGCAAGGTCCTCTCTTTCATCTCGATACTCCTCCTGCCTGCAGTATTGGTCAATAGGCCGCGCGCTGTCGTCGGCGTCGCCGCAAGGCGAATGATAACGGAAGGCGCGTCGCCGGTAGCGCCGGCGAGAAACCCGGGGCGACTCACGCGCTGCCCCCGCGCAGGGCCTCCAGTGGCGGGGTCTGCAACAGTCTCGACGCGGCGAACCAGCCGGCGCCGGTGACCAGCGCCATGCCACCGGCGATGCCCAGCAGCGGCAGCCACAGATTGACCTCGACGTCGAAGTGAAACGCTTGCCGCGCCAGCAACTGCGCGACGGCGGTCGCGCCGAGCGCGGCAATCAGGCCGGACAGCGCCCCGACCGCCGCGAATTCGGCCAGCAAGGCGCGCCGCAACTGCGCGCGACGAGCTCCCAGCGAGCGCATCACCGCCAGCTCGTAGCGCCGCTCCTGCGCCGCCGACGCCAGCGCCGCATAGAGGACGATGATCCCGGCGAGCAGAGTGAACAGGAACACGAACTGCACCGCCTGCGCCACCTGGTCGATGATCGCCTGCAGCTGACGAAGGATCGCTGCGACGTCGATCACCGTCAGGTTGGGGAAGTCGCGAAGCAGCTGGTTGACCAGCATCATTTTGGCCGGCGGCAGATAGAAGCTGGTAATCCAGCTCGCCGGATAGCCCTGCAGCACCCGCGGCGGCGTCAGCACGAAGAAATTCACCTGCATGCTGTCCCAGTCGACCTTGCGCAAGCCAACCACCCGCATGGCGATCGTCTCGCCGGCGACGACGAACTCGATGCGGTCGCCGACCGACAGCCCCAGGGTCCTCGCGAGACCATCCTCCACCGACGCCGAGGCCTCGCCGCTGCCGCTGCCATTCTCGAGATCGGCGGCAGAAAACCAGCGCCCCGCGCTGAGGCTGTTGCCGGCCGGCAGGTCGGCACGCATCGACAGGTTGAACTCGCGTTCGACCAGTCGCTGGGCACGGTCGTCGTTGTAGCTCGCGGCGTCGACCTCGACGCCGTTGATTCGCGTCAGCCGGCCACGAATCATCGGCGCCAGTTCCGGCGACAAGCCCTGCGCCGCCAGCGCCGCACGCACCGGCGTCACCTGCTCGGGCTGGATGTTGACCACGAAGCGGTTCGGTGCATCGGCCGGCACTGCCCGGCGCCAGGCGTCGAGCAGATCGTCGCGGATCACGGTGAGCAGCAGCAAGGCCATGAAACCGAGTGACAGGGCGACGATCTGGACGACGCTGGCGGTCGCCCGCCTTTCGAGACTGGCCAGACCATAGCGCCAGCCGACGCCGCCTGGCCGACCGCGCGCTGCCGCCGCCAGCCTGACCGCCAGCCGGGCAAACAGCGCAAAGACAATCAGTGCCGTCGCAAAACCGACCACCACGTAGCTGCCGAGCGCGACCTCGCCGGCGACCCAGAACATCAGCCCGGCCAGCGCCAGCAGGCCGAGCAGATAGCCACCGAGCAGCCCGGCTTGCGGACTGCCCAGCTCGCCGCGCAGAACCCGCAGGGTCGGCACCTTCTTCAGCTGTAGCAGGGGCGGCACGGCGAAGCCAAAGAGCAGCAGCATGCCGACCACGACGCCCTGCCCGACCGGCAGCAGCCCCGGCGGCGGCAAGGGTGTCGCCAGCAACTGCGCGAGCCAGGCGTGCAGGGCGAAGTGCGCCAGGTAACCGAGCGCGCAGCCGCCGCTGGCGGCGAGCAGACCGAGCACGGCAAACTGACCGAGATGGAGACGCAGCAGTGTCCCCTGCGTCGCACCCAGGCAGCGCATCACGGCACAGGGATCAAGGTGCCGCTGGACGTAGCGCCGAGCCGCCAGCGCCACCGCCACGGCCGCCATCACCACGGTCAACAAGGCGGAAAGACCAAGGAATTTCTGTGCCCGGTCGAGCGCACTGCGAATCTCGGGTCGCCCGTTCTGTGGGTCTTCGATCCGCTCGCCACGCGCCAGGCGCGGCTCGATCTCGCGCCTGAAGCTCCTGATCGATGTTGGATCGCCGGCCAGCAGCAGCCGGTAACCGACCCGACTGCCGACCTGCAGCAGGGCGGTTGCCGGCAGATCGTCGAGATTCATCAGCAGCCGCGGCGCGACGCTGAAGAAATTGATGCCACGATCGGGTTCCAGGGTCAGCAACGCGGCAACACGCAGCGACGCCCGGCCGACGGCGATCTGATCACCGACACCGGCGCTCAGGGCCGACGCCAGGCGCTCGTCGATCCAGATCGTGCCGGCCAGCGGCACCCCGTCGGCGCGTCGGTCGGCAACGTTCAGCGCCGCTGCGATGCGCAAGGCGCCGCGCAGGGGGTAACCGGCACTCACCGCCTTGACCTCGACCAGCTGCGCCTGCAAGTCGGCGCCCACGCCACGCCTCACCATGCTCGGGAAGGTGCGCGTTTCGACGACCTGCAGGCCGCGCTCGCGGGCCTCGACAGCCAGCGCCGTCGGCCATGGATGGTCGGCCGTCAGCAACAGGTCGGCGCCGAGCAGCTGGTGCGACTCACGTTCCAGTGCCTGGCGGACGCGGTCGGTGAAGAAGCCGACCGCCGACAACGCCGCAACGGCGACGACCAGCGCTGCCGCCAGCAAGCGCAACTCGCCCGCGCGCGCATCGCGACGCAGCATCCGCCAGGAAAAAGACCACCAGTTCATGATCACAAGGTACAAGGTTCACCGGGCCGGGCACAAGCAGAAAGAAGCCTCCCACCAGCAGCCGGCCGGAGGCGCCCCTCCCGGCCCGGAATACCGCGAGCGCATGGCCAACTGAAGATGCTAGACTGGCGAAAAAACAACACCTGCGGAGCGTGTAATGTGGCTGCCTCGCGTCGTCGAGCTACTCCACTGTTCTGGTCGGCGCTGCTGGCTCTGACCATCGGCGTGTCTGCCCGGGCGGCAGAGGATGTGCTGCGCGTCGCGGTCCTGTCCAATTCGCCGCCGATGTCCTATACCGATTCGGCCGGCCAGCCGGCCGGCTTCAATATCGGCGTGGCAAACGCCCTGTGCGAGGCGATGGAAGTACGCTGCGACTTGCAGGTGGTGTCGCTGCAGCAAGTCATTCCCGGCCTGGTCGCGGGCGAGTTTGATTTCTCGGCAGTCAGTCTGCTGAACACCCCGGAACGCCGGGCCAAGGTGCTCTTCTCGCAGCCCTACTACCGTTCCAACAGCATCTGGTTTGCCAGACCGGGCGTCGCGCCCGGCGCGGCCGCGGCACGGGTCGCGGCGGTTGCCGGCGGCGCGCAACTCCGCTATGCCCTGGCGCAGGGCTGGCAGACGACTGCCGTCAGCCACCATTCGGAGTTCCCGGCGCTGCTCGCCTCGGGAAAGGTCAACGCGGTATTGATTCCGATGGCCACCGCCCTGACCCTGCGCCAGGAGCCATTGATCCAGTCACTCGGCTTGCAGACCAAGGTCATGCCGCAGAACGAGCTGAGTGGCGACGTCTGCTTCGCGATCAATCCGGCAAAGCCCGAACTGCGTGACCGAATCAATCACGCCTTCGACCGGATCAAGCGCGACGGCCGCTTTGACCGCCTGAACACCGAGCACCTCCCTTTTCGCCTGCAGTGACGTGCGACTGACCGCAAGCGCCCTCGGCGCCCTCTGTTGTGCCGCCATGATCTGCAGCGGCACCGCCGCCGCGCTGCAGTTGCAGGTGGCCATCGCCCGCCCGAAGGCGCCGCAAGAGCACCCCAACGCGCCAGCAAGATCAAGCCGCGCGACCCTGCTCGCCGACTTCAACACGGCGGTGGCGCGCGAGGCCTGCCGCCGGCTGAACGCCCGCTGTGTCTTCTGGTATCCGGATTTTCCCGAGATCATCCCGGGCGTCGAGAGCGGACGCTTCCAGCTCGGTTTCGGGACCTATCTGCGAACGCCGGAACGCGAGGCGCGGGTCGCCTTCAGCGACCCCCTGTTCCGATCGGCCAGCCGATTGCTGGCCTTTCCCCGGGTGGCGGCGCGTTTCGCATCGCCGGCCGGCGCCGAGATCACGCTCGACAAGCTGCGCGGCGCCCGCATCGTGGTGATCGGCGGTTCGCAACAGCAGCGGCACCTGCAGAGCCTGGCGACCGCGCACCGCCTGGAGGTGCTGACGATGATGACCATGGGCGATTGCCTCGAGGCTCTGTACGAGGAGCAGGCCGATTTCGCTCTGCTGCCGGTCCTCGGCGCCTATCTGGTGCTCGACCCGGCAGCCAACGAGCCGCCGACCTTCGTTGGCCCGGGATTGATCGACGAGGGCCTCGGCGGCAGCGTGCACGTCGCTCTGCCACGCGACGACCAGCGGCTCCGGCAAAGCGTCAACGCGGCGCTCACCGCGATGCGCCGCGATGGCACCTACCAGCGGCTGTGGCGCCAGCATTTTTCCTTCGACCTCGACTGAGATGACAGCGCCCGGCCTGCCTGAACACACTGCCAGGAAAGCATGGCCGGCCGGCAGGGCGTTCGCGGTGGTCGGCGGAATCTTCGGTTGCCTGTTCCTGACCCTGCTGTTCCTGCTCGCGGTCGACCAGCGGCAGGTGCTCGAGGGCTCGCAACGGCTGCAGGACAAGACGATTCCGACGACACTCGAGCAGTTTCGCCTGGCGCGCAACGTCGAGCAACTGCGTCTGGAGGGCGAGCGCGTCTTTTCCGGTCCGACGCCGGTCGCCCGCCAACAGGCATTGTTCATCGTCAGCCTGCTGGCCAGCCACCCGGCGATGCTGGCCGACGCGCGCACCGCCGCGCTCGCTCGCGAGGTCGAGGGCTTCCTCGCACGGGCCGCCCGCCAGGGCATGAGCGAGCAGAGTTACGCCGAATGGCTGATGTTGTCGAACCGGCTGAGCCTGCTGGCCGACGACGTTTCGATTGCCGGCGTCAACCTGGCGACCGACGACCTGCGCCAGATGTCGTCGACGATGGTGCACAGTCGATTCAAACTGGCGGTGGTCCTGGCGCTGGTCGCCGCTTTCGTCGGCGTCGTCCTTTTCCTGATCCACCGCCACCTGATCCGCCCGCTGCAGGTCATGGACGAGGCGCTGTTGGCGCTGCGTTCAGGGCAGCCGATGAAACCCTTCCCGGCGGCGTCGATGGTGGAAATCGGTGCCGTCGAGGGCGCCATCGGGCAGTTGCGACAGTCGATGCACGACAACGAGCAGGCGCGCCAGCAACTGGTGCTGCTGGCGACCACCGACGACCTCACCGGCATGTTCAACCGACGACACTTCACGGTGCTGGCCGAGGAAGAGCTCAAGCGTGCGCACCGCTACGGCCGGCCGGTTTGCATCGGCATGGCCGACCTCGATAACTTCAAGCAGATCAACGACCGTTACGGACACGCGGTCGGCGATCTCGTGCTGCAGTCGGTTGCCGAGCTGTTCGCCAGGACCCTGCGCCAGTCTGACTGGGCTGGCCGCTACGGTGGCGAGGAGTTCGCCTTCCTGTTCTCGGAAACCGGTATCGACGAGGCGTATCGGCTGGCCGAACGGCTGCGGCAGCGGCTCGCCGCCAGCCCGATCGAAGTGGCGGAAGAGGTCTGCCTGCCAATCACCCTCAGCGTCGGTCTGGCCGACGCCTCCGGCGGTTCGCTGGCCAGCGCCCTCAAGCGCGCCGACGCGGCACTCTACGATGCCAAGAGGCAGGGTCGCAACCGGGTGGTGGTCGCGACGGCGACCGGCGAGCTGAGAACCGGAAGGTTCAAGGCGGCAGACCGGGAAGGCGGCCAGCGCCCCGGCTGAAAGCTGCTGGCCGCGAATCACCAGCTTGCCGAGACGCCGTTCCGGCGAAGCTCATTCGAGATCGCGCAGCCGCTGCACCGCTTCCTCGACTCGCCGCACGGCGATCAGCTCGATTCCGGCAATCGCTTGCCGGGGCCGGTTGGCTTCGGGGATCAGGGCGCGTGCGAAGCCGAGCTTGGCGGCTTCCCTGAGGCGTTCCTGGCCGCGCGGCGCCGGCCGTATCTCGCCGGCCAGCCCGACCTCACCAAACACAATAAGTTTCTCTGGCAACGCCTTGTTTCTAAGTGATGAAACGATCGCCAGAGAAACCGCCAGATCGGCCGCTGGCTCGCCGATCCGGACGCCACCGACGGCATTGACGAAAACGTCCTGATCAAAACAGACGATGCCCGCGTGGCGGTGCAGTACGGCCAGCAACATCGCCAGGCGCTGCGCGTCGAGGCCGACGGTGAGGCGCCGCGGATTGCCATGCGCCTGATCGACCAGCGCCTGGATCTCGACCAACAGCGGTCGCGTGCCTTCCTGGGTAACCAGCACGCAGGAACCGGAAACGTCGTGGCCGTGCTGCGACAGAAAAATCGCCGACGGGTTACTGACGCCTTTCAGGCCGCGGTCGGTCATCGCGAAAACGCCTATTTCGTTGACCGCGCCGTAGCGATTCTTGACCGCGCGGATCAGCCGGAAGCTCGAATGCGTATCGCCTTCAAAATACAGCACGGTGTCGACGATGTGCTCGAGCACCCGTGGCCCGGCCAGCGCCCCCTCCTTGGTGACGTGCCCGACCAGGATCACGGTGATGCCGGTCTGCTTGGCCAGGCGGGTCAGCTGCGCAGCGCATTCGCGTACCTGCGCGACCGATCCCGGCGCCGAATTGAGCTGCTCGGACCACAGCGTCTGGATCGAGTCGATCACCGCCACCTGCGGCCGGTCGGCTTGCAGCGCGACCAGGATTCTTTCGAGATTGATCTCGGCGAGCAGGCGCAGGCGGCCCGTTTCGAGCGCCAGGCGCCGGGCGCGCATGGCGATCTGCTGGCCCGACTCCTCGCCACTGACGTAGAGCACGCCACGCGTCACCGACATCTCGGCCAGCGCCTGCAGCAACAGCGTGCTCTTGCCGATCCCCGGATCGCCACCGATCAGCACGACGCCGCCGGCCACCAGGCCGCCACCGAGCGCCCGATCGAACTCGCCGACGCCGGTCGGCAGACGGTCTTCCTCGCGGGCTTCGATCTCGGACAGCGTCTGCAGCGCCGAGCTGCCACCGAGGGCCGCGAAACGTCGTTGCTGGCTGCTGGCCGCGGCCTCGGCGACCGTCTCGACGAGTGTATTCCACACCCCGCAACCCGGACACTGCCCCTGCCACTTGCCGGCGCTGGCACCACACTCGGTACACGAGAAGATGACCTTCGCCGCGCCGCCAGCCCTGGCCATGGTCAGACGACGCGCACCGGGACACGGCGCGCCAGCGCGCAGAACAGCTCATAGCTGATCGTCCCCGCGGCGCTGGCCACCTCGTCGGCCGCCAGGCCATCGCCCCACAGCACCACCGGGCTATCGACGCCGGCTTCCGGCAGGTCGGTGAGGTCGCACGCCAGCATGTCCATCGATACCCGCCCCAGGGTCTGCGTCCGGCGGCCGGCGACGATGATCGGCGTCCCGCCCGGCGCGTGCCGCGGATAGCCGTCGGCATAACCGCAGGCGACGACGCCGACCCGCGTCGGCCGCTGCGCGACGAAAGTGCCGCCGTAACCGACACGCTCGCCGACGGCGATTTCCTGCACCGCCAGGATTCGGCTGCACAGCGTCATCACCGGCTGCAAGCCCAGGCCGGCCGCGTCCTGGTCGGCAAACGGACTGCCGCCGTAGAGCATGATCCCCGGCCGCACCCAGTCGTGCGCCGTCTCCGGGTAGCGCAGGATCGCCGCCGAATTGGCCAGTGATCGCGGCCAGCCGGCAGCGTCAGCCCAGCCGGCGGTCATTGCAGCAAACCGCTCGAGCTGCCAGTTGATCGAGCGCTCGCCAGCATCGCCGTCGGCTTCGGCGAAATGGGTCATCAGCGTCACTGCGGCCGGCGTCGGCGAGGTCGCCAGTTCGCGCCTGACCGCCGGCAGCTGCCCGGCGGTCAGGCCGAGCCGGTTCATGCCGCTGTTGAGCTTGAGATAGACCGGCAGGCAGCGAGGCGGCAGCGCTCGTCGCAGCAGCTGCAACTGCTCCAGGCAATGGACGACGACGGTCAGCCGGTGCTCGGCACAGACGGCCAGATCGGCCAGCTCGAAGAAACCCTCGAGCAGCAGGATCGGCTGCCGGATGCCCGCCTCGCGCAGGGCGACCGCCTCGCCGAGGTCGAGCAGCGCGAAACCGTCGGCGACATCGCCGAGTGCTGCTGCGGCGCGCAGCAGGCCATGCCCGTAGGCGTTGGCCTTGACCACTGCCCAGGCCTTGGCGGCAGGACTTCGACGGGTGGCGTGTTGTCTGGCGAGCAGGTAATTGTGACGCAGCGCCGCGAGGTCGATGCGGGCCTCGATCGGGCGTGGCATCAGGCAGACAGCTCCTTGAGCTTGCTCCTGGCGAATTCGACGAAACTGAGAACCACCTGTGACCGGAAGCGTTCCTTGGGATAGACCAGCGACAGCGTCCGCTTCAGCGCCGGCCGCAAGGGCACGCCGACCAGCGTTCCGAGCTGACGCTCCTTCTCGAAACTGGCCCGCGAGACGATCGAGAATCCGAGGCCGGTGGCGACCACGCCCTTGAGGGCTTCCGGGCTCGACAACTCCATCACCGTCCTGAGCTGTTCGGGTTCGACGCCGCAGGCGCGCAGATAGGCGTCGGTGACTTCGCGCGTACTCGACCCCGGCTCGCGGGCAATGAAATCGTGCGCCAGCAGGCCGCGCGCTTCGACCTCGCCGCGGCTGGCCAGCGGATGATCGCGCGCGCAGACCACCTGCAGTTCATCGTCGCCGCAGACCTCGCACTGCAGGCTGGGCAGTGTCAACTGCGACTCGATCAGGCCGATATCGAGCGAGTGCGCGGCGATGGCGTTGCTGATGACGTCGGAATTGGCGACCGTAAGCCGCGCCCGCACCTGCGGATAACGGACGTTGAACTCGCCGAGGATCGGCGGCAGCATGAACTCGGCAATTGTCGTGCTGGCGCCGACCAGCAGGCTGCCGCTCATCTGACCGGTCATTTCGGCGACGCGGATATCGAGTTCGGTGGACAGTCCGAGGATACGCTCGGCATAGTCGAGGACGAGATCGCCGGCAGGCGTCAGCGAGATGCGGCCGCCGCCGCGATCGAAAAGGCGGGTATTGAATCGCTCCTCGAGCTGTTTTATCTGGAAGGTCACCGCCGGCTGCGTCATGTGCAGCGCCTCGCCCGCCTTGGTGAAGGAAAGGTGTTTGGCGACGGCGTGAAAAACCTGAAGGCGACGATCCGCCATAAGTCATCTCCCTGTTTCGACTTATTTGCCGTATTCAAACACAAAAGCGACCCGCCGGACAGAGAGCAGCCGGGCGGCGCCCTCGTGCTACCGGTACAGCCAGCGGCCGCGCTAACAAGTTGCGACCTTTCATGGTATAAGCCCAGCATCTCGAGACCTACCCCCCATCCAGAACACTCCATGCCTTTTGGCTTCTACATCATCATGGCCGCGCAGTTTTTTTCCGCGATGGCCGACAATGTCCTGCTCATCGTTGCCATCTCCATCCTGCGCGAGATGCAGGCGCCGAGCGAATACGAGCCGCTACTGAAGACCTTCTTCACCGTCTCCTACGTCGTTCTCGCGGCGTTCGTCGGCGCCTTTGCCGACTCGATGCCCAAGTGGCGGGTGATGTTCATCAGCAACGCGATCAAGATCCTCGGTTGCGCCATGATGTACTGGGACGTCCATCCTCTGCTCGCCTATGCCGTGGTCGGTCTCGGTGCAGCAGCCTACTCGCCGGCCAAGTACGGCATTCTGACCGAATACCTGCCGCACCGCCTGCTGGTCGTCGCCAACGGCTGGATCGAGGGATTGACGGTCGGCGCGATCATCCTCGGCGTCGTCGTCGGCGGCTTGCTGATCCGGCCGGACGTCGCCGAATCGCTGCTGAGTTTCGATTTTCCGGTGATCACCACCGGCGTCGATACCGTCGGCGAGATGGCGATCTGTTTCGTCGCCGCCTTCTACCTGCTCGCCGCGCTGTTCAACCTCTACATCCCGGACACCGGCGTCGACCACCGGGTGCTGCACAGGAACCCCTGGTATCTGCTGCGCGAGTTCAATCATTGCCTGTTGCTGCTCTGGCGTGACCGCCTCGGCCAGATCTCACTGGCGGTGACCACGCTGTTCTGGGGCGCGGGCGCGACGCTGCAGTTCATCGTCATCAAGTGGGCCGAGAGTGCGCTGCACCTCGACCTCTCCAAGTCGAGCATGCTGCAGGGCGTGGTCGCCGTCGGCGTCGCGCTGGGCGCAGTCGGCGCCGCGCGGATGATCACCCTGCGCAAGGCCGTTCGGGTCATTCCACTCGGCATCGCCATGGGGATCATCGTTCTGGTCATGAACTTCGTCCAGCAGATGTGGCTGGCGGTGCCGCTGCTGGTGCTGATCGGCGCCCTGTCCGGCTTCTTCGTGGTGCCGATGAACGCCCTGTTACAACACCGCGGCCATATCCTGATGGGTGCCGGCCACTCGATCGCGGTGCAGAACTTCAACGAGAACCTGTCGATCCTGGCGATGACCGGCATCTACTTCCTGATGATCCGCTCGGAGATGTCGATCTACCTGGTAATCACGCTGTTCGGCCTGTTCCTCAGCGGCGCCATGTTCCTCGTCAAACGTCGACACGAGGCCAACCAGCGGCGTCACGACGACGTCTCGCACCTCGACGATGGCAAGCACTGAGCACCGCCATCAGCGCCCGCCTACCTTGCGGCATTGAGTTGTTTGACGCCCGCCACGAAACGCGCCAGGGTCGCCGACAGGACGCCGCGCGGAATCGTCATCTCGATCAGCTGAAAGCGGCCGCGCGTCACGACCGCGTGATCGAGTGCGGCCTTGAGTTCGGCGCGTGTACCTGCCCGCCGCCCGTCGCCACCCAGTCCGCTGGCCATCTCCGCGAAGCCCCAGTGGCCGAGGTCGTTGAACGACGACTCGGGCTGGAAGGTGCGCAGCATTTCCCAACTGGCGTTGTTGAACAGCAGGACGATCGGATCCCAGCCGTAGCGCTGGCAGTTGCCGAGTTCCCAGCCGGTCATCTGGAAAGCCCCGTCACCGACCAGAATCAGCGGCCGCTGTCCGGTCGACGCCTGCAGGCCGAGGCCGGCCGGCACGCCGAAGCCCATCGTCGCGTAATAGCCGGGGGCAACGAGCGCGGTGTGCTCGATATCCATGGCGGTAAACAGGCAGTCGCCGATGTCCGAAGCGATCGGCAACTTGCCGTGCTCGGCCATCAGGTCGTTGACCGCGGCGGCGATGTCGGACGGTGTCAGCGCCGCCTGGTCGGCGATCATGCCACGCGGGAAACGGCGCGGCGCCATCGCGCAAGCACTGCCACCGGCGGGAATCCGATCCAGGAAACGATCGACCAGTGCCGTCAGCGGGATCTGCGGGTAGGTGTGGTAAGCCATGGTCACCTGGCCATCGAACGCCTGAATGGTCTTGCGCAGGTCGATCTTGCTCGCCGAAACGCCAAAATTGGTATCGCAGATGATCACCCCGAGGAGGAGCAGACCATCCGAGTTCTCGACCATTTCGGTCACTTCGGGAAGGCCGGCGACGCCCATGTAGGTGCCAAACAGCGGCGCATCGGCGTCGGCCAGCAAACCGCGTCCCATGAAGCTGGTGACCACCGGCAGACCAAGGCGCCGCGACAGTTCGGCAACCCGCGCTTCAAGCCCGAAGCGGCGGACCTCGACGCCGACCATCAGCACCGGCCGGCTGGCCCGCGCCAGGCGGGCGCGGATCTCGTCCACGCAGGCGTCGAGCGCGTCCTGATCGACCGCCGGCGCCGGCAGTGGCAGCACCGCCTGACAGGGCTCGCCGACCATGTCGCGCGGCAACTCGATGTATACCGGCCGCGAATGGCGTTGGCAGTTGCCGAGGACGCGGGCGATGTCGGCCGGGGCGCGATCGGCGTCGTCGAGCCGTACCTGATCGCAGGTGATCTCCCGGAAAATCTGGAACTGCGAGTCCAGCGTCTTGGCCTGATGGTGCAACAACAGGCCGGCCTTCGCTTCGTTCTTGCCCGGCCCGCCGGAGAGCACCACCAGCGGCGATTTCTCGGCATAGGCCGCGGCCACCGGGTTGATCATGTTCAGCGCACCGGCACCGTAGGTCACCGCCGCAACACCCAGCCCGCCGACCATCCGCGCCGCGGCGTCTGCGGCAAACCCGACCGCGGGCTCGTGCGACAGCGTATAAAGGGGCAGGATCGCCGATTCCTCGATGATCTTGAAAAAGGGCAGCGCAAAGTCGCCGGGAATGCCGAAGATCTGCCTGGCGCCGTGCGCTTTCAGCGCCTGCAGCAGCGATTCGGTGAGTTTCATCGGCGGCTCCTTCGTCGTCGTGAACAGGATTGATGATGACAGCAACGGCACGCCGCCGGGACGAGCCGTGCCAGGTATTGGAAACGCCGACGCAAACGCCTATAATCCGCACACTTCATGCGCAAATTGGGTAAATGATGTCCAAAATCACCATTGACCGCTACGATCTTGCACTTCTCGACGCATTGCAGCGCAAGGGGAATGCCACCAACGCGACCCTTGGCGAGCAGATCAAGCTCTCCGCGTCGCAGATCAGCCGGCGCATCCAGCGTCTCGAAGAGGACGGCATCATCGCCGGCTACGTCGCCCTGCTCGCGCCCTCGGCGCTCGGCCTGGGGGTCACCGCATTCGCCCAGGTCATCCTCGAAAGTCATGGCGACACTGCCAGCGAAACCTTCGAAAGCGCCGTCGCGGCGATGCCCGAGGTGCTCGACTGCTTCTCGGTCAGCGGCGACGCCGATTACATGCTGCGCATCGTCGCGCCGGACCTGGCGGCGTTCTCCGAGCTGATGATGAAGCGCATGTTGTGCCTGCCGGGCGTCGCCCGCATCAAGACCAGCATTGCCCTGCAAACCGTCAAGCAGACGCATGTCATGCCCCTGGGTCACCTGACGCAACCGAGCAGGCCGCGCCAGCGCGTCCGCTACGCCGAGAATTAGCCTAGAGCAGCAGCGGCGCGTTCGGCAACTCATCCGGGTTCGCAGACAACGCCGGGAAGTGATCGCGCAGCGCTGTGCTGATCGTTTCCAGCGCGCGCAGCGTGCCGTTCTCGAAATCGCCGCTTTGAAAAGCGCCCTCCATCTGGCGGCAGACGGCGTCCCAGAACGGCTGACCGAGGCAAGCGTGAATTCCCCGGTCGGCGACGATCTCGACGCGCCGGTCGATCAGTTGCAGGTAGATCAGCACGCCGCTGTTGCATTCGGTGTCCCAGACGCCCAACTGGGCAAACAACTCGATCGCACGCATCCGTGGCGTCTGATCGCGCCACACGCTGGCCAGCGGCAGGTTGCCTTCGACGACCAGCCGCAACTCGCCGAGATGCGTCGCTTCGGAGGCGACGACGGCCTCTTCGATGCGTTGCAGGAGGCGCCGCGAAAAAGGCCGCAGCAACCACCAGTCAGGCAGCAGCAGGTGGCGCAGCAGTCGCGTCAATCGCATCACCAGCCTCCCGAAGCGCCGCCGCCGCCAAAGCGGCCGCCACCCCCGGAAAAGCCGCCGGATCGGCCACCACCGCCACCACCGCGCCAGGGGCCACCGCCGGCAGTCCTGACGCCGGAACCCAGGGCGCCGATCAACAGCGAGGCGAAGAACGCAAGCACGCCGATGATCACCGCCGCCAGCAGCGACGAGAGCAGCAGCGCGGCCAAGACGCCGGCGGCGACAGCGACGATGATGGCCGCCAGCAGGCTTCCGAAGATCGCCCGCAGCATGCGGCCGATCACGAAAACGATCATGAAGCCGACCATCAGCAGCGTCTCGAAGGGACTATCGCCACGATCGGCGCGCTGACTCGGCGCCGCGGCCGGTGGCGGCAGCGGTTCGCCACCGACCACCTTGAGCAGTGCATCGACGCCGGCGTCGATACCGCCAGCGAAGTCACCCTGCCGAAAACGGGGGCTGATCGTTTCGCTGACGATGCGCTTTGCGGTCGCGTCGTTGAGCACGCCTTCGAGGCCGTAGCCGACCTCGATGCGCAGCTTGCGGTCGTCCCTGGCGACCAGCAACAAGGCGCCGTCGTCGATGCCCTGCCGACCCAGCTGCCACGCCTCGACGACGCGCAGCGCGTATTGCTCGATGGTCTCGGGTTGCACCGTGGCGACGATCAGCACCGCGATCTGCGCGCCCTTCGCGCGCTCGAAGGCGGCCAGCCTGGCGTCCAGTTTCGCCTGCTGCCCGGCGGCGAGCGTGCCGGTGAGGTCGGTAACCCGAGCGCGCAGCGGCGGAATCGGCTGTGTCTCGGCGCCATCGGCCAAGGCGGTAGCGAGCAGCAGCCATACGCCCAGCAGCCACGGCAGCGATCGGCCATAGAGCCTCGACACGGCTAGTTGGCGGCTGCCGGCGCAGCCTTGCCGGCCGCGGCAGGCGCCGAGAAGTCGACCGTCGGCGGCGCCGTGATCGCCCGCTCGCGCTCGGCATCGACGCTGAAATTGGGCTTGACGCCGTAACCGAAGATCATCGCCGTGAGATTGTTCGGAAAACTGCGCACCGAGACGTTGTAGGCCTCAACCGCCTTGATGTAGCGGTTGCGCGCCACGGCGATGCGGTTCTCGGTACCCTCGAGTTGTGCCTGCAAGTCGCGGAAAGCGGCGTCTGCCTTCAGTTGCGGGTACCTCTCGACGACTACCAGCAAGCGCGACAGCGCGCTCGACAGACCCGCCTGCGCCTGCTGAAAGCGGGCAAAGGCGGCGGGATCGTTGACCAGTTCCGGCGTTGGCTGAATGCTGCCAACCTGCGCGCGCGCCTGCGTCACCTGGGTCAACACCTCCTTTTCGTGACTGGCGTAGCCCTGGACCGTGGCGACCAGGTTGGGGACCAGGTCGGCGCGCCGCTGGTACTGGTTGAGCACCTCCGACCATGCCGACTTGACCGCCTCGTCACCGCTCTGAAAAGTGTTGTAGCCGCAGCCGGCGAGCAGGCCGGCAAGCAGCACGATAATGGTCAGCAAACGTATGCGCACGATCTTGTCCTCATCTTCCTCTGCTGTTTCGGCGATAGACGGGCTGGCCGCCCGGCGCCCCGAGAGCACGACCTGCCCGACGACCCAGGCCAAGCTGTCGCGATCAGGCAAGGCACTCAGCCAGGCGGCGGCGCCGCCCGCACAGCACGCCACAGCGCCCGCGCTCGGCACAGGTCTTCCCAGGCCCTGGCCTTGTCGAGCATGGTACGCAACAAGTAGGCGGGATGGTAGGTGACCACCACCGGGATTTCGGGTCCGCCGGGCAGCGCTCCGCGATACGTCAGCGAGCGGCCGCGCAGACTCGCCAGCGAACCGACCTCGCCGAGCACCGAGTTCGCCGCGGCGCGGCCCAGCAGAACGATCAGCCGCGGCTGGATCAGCGCGATCTGGCGGTTCAGATAGGGCGCGCAAGCGGCCATCTCGGCGGCCTCCGGCGTGCGGTTGCCGGGCGGGCGACACTTGACGGCGTTGGCGATGTAGACATCGTCGCCGCGTCGCAAATCAATCGCCGCGAGCATCGCATCGAGCAGCTTGCCGGCCGGGCCAACGAAGGGCTCGCCACGCGCGTCCTCCTCGGCCCCCGGACCCTCGCCAATGAACAGCCAGTCGGCGTTGACGTCACCGACGCCAAGCACCGCCTGCCGCCGCTCCCGGCAGAGGCCGCAGGCCCGACAGTCGGCGACGCTTTGCCGCAACTGCGGCCAGTCCAGCGCGGCGATCTCTGCCCTGCGGTCGGCGGCTGGCGGCGGATCAAGGCCTGCCGGCCGGTGACATTCGACCACTTCGTCGGCGCTCGGCGTGAGCACAGTGCCGGCCGCCGGTCGCTTCTCGCGCAATCGCCACGGCCGCGCCAGACCCATCTCGCGCAGCAATTCCGCGCGCGTCAGCGCGGCGCGCCGACGACTGCCAACGCTCATGCCGAAACCTCGGCAAGCGGGTGCTGCAGCACCAGCGCATCCTCACGACCGGCGTCGGCCGCGTAATAGGCGCGCCGCACGCCGATCTGTTCGAAACCGAAATGCCGGTACAGCGCCCGTGCCTTGTCGTTCGACGGACGCACCTCGAGCAACATCATCATCGCCCCCCCGCGACGAGCCGAGCGCATTGCGTGGCGCAACAGGCCAGCGCCGAAACCCATTCCCTGACGCTTCTCCGTGACGCTCAGATTGAGCAGGTGCGCTTCGTCCAGCGCCAGCATCAGCACGTAGTAGCCGACCAGTTCGCCGGCGACCCGGCAGCCCCAGCTACTGTACCCGGAGGCGATCGAGTCGAGGAAATTGCCGCGCGTCCACGGGAAGGGATAGACAGCGCGTTCGACCGCCAGCATCTCGTCGACGTCGCCATGACCCATCGGCATCATCTCGACCTGCGCTGACAGCACGGCGCTCACGCCTTGCCGCCGGTCGCCAGACGCTCGACAACGGTCAGCGCCACCTTGTTGCGGACATAGAGCGGCGCCGCGTCGGCCGCATCGACGGTTTCACCGCGCGCCAGGCTGGTCGCCGCAAGCCTGGCGACGGTGCCGGCATCGGGCATCAGCTCGGGCTGCCACGACCGCACGCAGTCCGCCAGCCGCTGGCGCAGTAGCGGGTAGGCCGCCAGTCCGTTACCACAGGCCAGCCAGCCAGACGACGCCGGGATCGGCAGTTCCGACGGTCGACAGACGGCCACCGGCGCCAGCGGCAACGATCGCTCGAAGAAGCCGAAATAGACCTCGCCCATGCGTGCATCGAGCGCCACGATCACCCGCTCGCCGGCGCTGGCCAGCGCCATCGCGTCGAGCGTACCGACCGCGATGACCGGCAGCTGGTGGGCGACAGCCAGGCCCTGGGCGACACCGCAGGCGACGCGCAGACCGGTGAAGGACCCCGGTCCGGCGGCAAAGGCGACGGCGTGCAGCTCGGCAAGGGCGAGGCCGACGTCGCGCATGGTCGTCCGGATCAGCGGCAGCAGCGTTTCGGAATGGGCAACGCCAGGTGGGCAGCAACGCCGCGTCAGCTCGCCGTCGCGCCAGACGGCGATGCTGCCCGACTCGGTGGACGTCTCGATGGCCAGCAGATTCATGCGCCGTATTTTACCCGGGCTGCTCGCCGACGTCCTCGCCAACATTGACGCCGGCGGTTGCGACGAACGCCTCACACCGGCCGTTCGCTGCCGCCGGTTTGGCCGCTCGCGGCCTTTGCCGATACAATGGCAGGGACAACCGATACGCGCCGGGGAGGCGGCGACATGGCTCCCTTCTGACAACCAAAGCATGGAAAGTGCCACAATGAAAGTAATGCTGCTGACCCGAGAATACCCTCCCAACGTGTACGGTGGAGCGGGAGTGCACGTCGAGTACCTGGCTGACGAACTGGCCCGGCTGATGCACGTCGAAGTACGCTGTTTCGGAAACCAGGACACGGTCAACGGTGGTGTCCGGGTCAAGGGCTACGCCTTCGGCAAAGGCAGTTTCGCACACGTCGACAAGAAGCTCAGCGGCGCCCTCGACACCTTCGAGACCAACCTCGAGACGCTCAGCGATCAGGTCGACGCCGACGTCGTGCATGTGCACACCTGGTACGCCCATCTTGGCGGAATCCTCGCAAAGAATCTCTACGGCATACCTCTGGTGCATACGGTGCACTCGCTGGAACCCCTGCGGCCATGGAAACGCGAGCAATTGGGCTGCGGCTACGACATGTCGTCATGGATCGAGCGCACCTCGCTGCAGATGGCCGATGGGGTGATCGCCGTTTCCGAAGGGACCAAAGCCGACATCCTCGAGCACTTCGACATCGATCCCGACAAGATCTCGGTGATCTACAACGGCATCAAGGTCGAGCAATACCATCCGACCACCGACACCAGCGCCCTCGAGCAGTACGGTGTCGACCCGAAGCGGCCGATTGTCCTCTTCGTCGGCAGGATCACGCGCCAGAAGGGCATCCTGCACCTGGTGAACGCGGTCCGCTACATCAACCCCGACGCGCAGGTCGTGCTCTGCGCGGGATCTCCCGACACCGCGGAAGTTCGCGCCGAAATGGAGGCCGCGGTCAAGGCGGTTCGCCACGAAGGCTTCCGCAACCTGATCTGGATACAGGAGATGCTCAGCAAGCCGGAAGTCATCCAGCTCTATTCGCACGCCACGGTATTCTGCTGCCCGTCGATTTACGAGCCCTTCGGGATCATCAACCTGGAAGCGATGGCCTGCCGCACCGCGGTCGTCGCGAGTGCCGTCGGCGGCATCAAGGAGGTCGTCGTCGACGGCGTCACCGGTTATCTCGTGCCGCTCGAGCAGTTGCACGTCGCGCCCTTCGAGCCGGTCGAACCGGACGTCTTTTCGCGCGATCTGGCGAGCGCGATCAACAAGGTCCTCGACGACCCGCAACTGGCCGAGTCGATGGCCGCCGCCGGACAGCAACGCGCCCGCGAGGTATTCAGCTGGTCGAGCATCGCCCAGCAGACCAAGCGGCTCTACGATTCGCTCGTCAAGTAGGCTTTCCCGCGCCCACCGGGCCACCGGCAAAGTCCTGCCGCGGGCCGCGCACCGACGGCGCGACAAGCCGCCCCAGACAGATCACCATGTCATCTGCCGGCACAGCCGGCAGAGTTTTCAGGAGCAAGCCAAATGATTCCTCAGGACTATCCCCGTGTAAACATCGAAGCCGTGCAGCCGCAGATCGACTGCGGTCGCTACCCGATCAAGCGCATCGTCGGCGAGAAGGTCGTCGTCAGCGCCGACATCTACAAGGAAGGCCACGACAAGCTGGCCGCCGTCGTCAAGGTGCGCAAGCTGGGTCAGGGCAAGTGGCAGGAAAGCCCGATGACCCTGGGCCTCAACGACGACTGGCACGGCGAGTTCTCGGTTACCGCGATCGGCCCCTGGGAGTACACCATCGAGGCCTACGCCGAGCACTACCTGTCGTGGGTTGAAGAGATCAGCAAGAAGAACGTACCTGGCGCCAGTCTCGAAAGCGAGTTGCTGGAGGGGCTGGCGATCATCCGGAAGGCCGCGACCGCGGCCAAGGGCGAGGACCGCACGCGCCTCAACGGCATCGTCGCGGCGATCGAGAGCGCGATGGCCGCCGGCGAGCAGCAGGGTGCGGTCGACCTGGGGATTGGCGGCGTCTTGCGCAGCCTGATGGCCAAATACCCGGATCGCAGCGAAGGCTACGAGCTGACGCCAACGCTGAAGATCATGGTCAACCGGCCGATCACCCGCTTCGCCGCCTGGTACGAATTCTTTCCGCGCTCGCAGGGCAGCACGCCGCACCGACACGGCACCCTGCAGGACAGCATTCGCCGCCTGCACGACATCAAGGCGATGGGCTTCGACGTCATCTACCTGCCGCCGATCCATCCGATCGGCCACAGTTTCCGGAAGGGCAAGAACAACAGCCTCGAGGCCAGCGCGAACGACGTCGGCAGCCCGTGGGCAATCGGCAACGAGCACGGCGGGCACACCGCGCTCGAGCCGCAACTGGGTACCTGGGACGACTGGGATCGCTTCGTCGCCACCTGTCGCGAACTTGAAATCGAGATCGCGCTGGACTATGTGATGAACTGCTCGCCCGACCATCCCTACGTCGCCGAACATCCCGAGTGGTTCTTCCATCGCCCGGACGGATCGATCAAGTACGCCGAAAATCCGCCCAAGAAATATCAGGACGTCTACCCCCTGAACTTCGGAACCACCGACCGCGCCGGCTTGTGGCAGGAGATGCTCCGGGTATTCCTGTTCTGGGTCGACAAGGGGGTGACCACCTTCCGCGTCGACAACCCGCATACCAAGCCGGTGGCGTTCTGGGAGTGGGTAATCGCGCAGGTGCATAGCAAGCACCCGGAAGTGATCTTCCTCGCCGAGGCATTCACCAAGCCGAAGATGATGCGGCTGCTGGCCAAGGCCGGCTACGCGCAGTCCTACACCTACTTCACCTGGCGCAACAGCAAAGAGGAACTCACCGAGTACGTCGAGGAACTGACCAGCGGCCCGATGAAGGAGTACTTCACCGGCAACTTCTTCGCCAATACGCCGGACATCCTGCCACCGATCCTGCAGGTCGGCGGTCGCCCGGCATTCATCATGCGCGCCGTGCTGGCGGCAACGCTGTCTTCGGTCTACGGCATCTACAGCGGTTACGAGCTGTGCGAGAACGAAGCGATTCCCGGCAAGGAAGAATACCTGGACTCGGAAAAATACGAGATCAGGGTACGCGACTGGCGGGCGCCGGGGAACATCGTCGACATCATCACCCGGATCAATCAGGCGCGGCGCGAGTCGCCGGCCCTGCACGGCTACAACAACGTGCTGTTCCTCGCCACCGACAACCCCAACATCATCGCCTACGCGAAGATGACCGAGGACCGCTCGGACATCATCGTCTGCGCGGTCAACCTCGACCCCTTCCACCAGCAGGTGTCAACCATCCAGATCCCGCTCGCCACTTTCGACATCGCCTGGGACGAGCAGTATCAGGCGCACGACCTGCTGACCGACCAGCGCTACCGCTGGAGCGGTCCGACGGCCTACGTCGAACTCAGCCCGCACAACACCATGGCGCACATCATCAAGATTCGCCGCTGGTAAGCAGCGGTCGGGCAGTCAGCACAGCCAGCGGGCGGGGAGCAGGCCCGCCCGCTGTGCTTCAGGGCGCGCCGGCAGCAGCGCGCTTGAAGTGCATGTCTTTCTCCGAGAGATCGCTGAGCTCGATGCGCACCGGCTGCACCTTCCAGATGTCCGTGCAGTACTCCTGAATCGCCCGATCGGACGAAAAGAAGCCCGAACGAGCAACGTTGAGAATCGACATCCGTGACCAGCGTTCGTAGTCGAGGTAGGTCGCGGACACCCTTTCCTGGCACTCGATGTACGACTGGAAGTCGGCGAGCAGCATGTAATCGTCGTGATGGAGCAGGTGGTCGACCAGCGGCCGGAAGATGTCGCGGTCGCCACGGGTGAAGAAGCCCGAAGCGATCAGGTCGATGACTTCACGCAGTTGTGGATTCGCGTCGTAGTAGCTGCGCGGCCGATAGCCGCACTGGCGCAGTTCCGTCACTTCCGGCGTGGTCATGCCGAAGAGGAAGAAGTTCTCGTCGCCAACCTGCTCGCGAATCTCGACGTTGGCGCCGTCGAGCGTGCCGATGGTCAGCGCGCCGTTCATCTGGAACTTCATGTTGCCGGTTCCCGATGCCTCCTTGCCGGCCAGCGAGATCTGCTCCGAGAGGTCGGCGGCGGGGAAGATCCAGTGGCCGCTCTTGACGTTGTAGTTCGGGAAGAAGACCACCTGCAGCTTGCCACGCATGGCCGGATCGCGGCCAATGATGTCGGCCACCGCCGTCGCCAGCCGGATCATCAGCTTGGCCATCCGGTAACCTGGCGCCGCCTTGCCGCCGAAAATCACCGTGCGCGGCGCCGCCTCGAGGTTGGGGTTGTCCTTGAGGCGCTTGTAGAGCCAGATCACGTGCAGCAGGTTGAGGTGCTGACGCTTGTACTCGTGGATGCGCTTGACCTGGACATCGAACATTGACACCGGATCGACATCGACGTGCGCAAAACGCCGGATCTCGCGCACCAGGTTCTCCTTGTTGCCCCGCTTGATCTCGCGCCAGTCCTTGCGAAACGCCTTGTCCTCGGCAAAACGCTCGAGTTCGCGCAACCGGCTCATGTCGGTCACCCAGCCGCGACCGATGCTGTCGTCGATCAGCTTCGACATCGTCGGATTGGCGAGCAGCACGAAGCGGCGCGGCGTCACGCCGTTGGTCTTGTTGCGGAATTTCTCCGGCCACAGCTCGTAGAAGTCCTTCAGGACGTCGGACTTGAGCAGTTCGGTGTGCAGGGCCGCGACGCCGTTCACGGCGAAGCTGCCGACCACCGCCAGGTGCGCCATGCGGACGTAGCGCACGCCGTCCTCGTCGATCAACGACATCCGCCTGAGCCTCGCCTCGTCACCCGGAAAGCGGATCCGCACTTCGTCAAGGAAGCGCGTGTTGATCTCGCAGATGATCTCGTAGTGCCGCGGCAGGGTCCGCCTGAACAATTTCAGCGGCCACTTCTCGAGCGCCTCGGGCAGCAGCGTGTGATTGGTATAGGCAAAGGTCCGGATTGCGATCGCCCAGGCGTCGTCCCAGAGCATCTCGAAATCGTCCACCAGCAGGCGCATCAATTCGGCGACGGCGATCGACGGATGCGTATCGTTGAGCTGGACGACGAATTTCTCGTGAAAGCGATCGAGGTTCGGCTCGCGCTGCAGGTGCAGGCGAACCATGTCCTGCAGCGAGCAGGAAACGAAGAAGTACTGTTGCTCGAGACGCAAGGTCTGGCCCGCTTCCATTTCGTCGTTGGGGTACAGGACCTTGGTGAGCGTCTCCGACAATACCTCGGCGTCGACTGCCTGATAGTAGTTGCCGGCGTTGAAGGCAGCGAAATCGAAGGCTTCGGGCGCCTCGGCGCTCCACAGCCGGAGCCGGTTGGGCGTGTTCACCCCGTAACCGAGTACCGGCATGTCCCAGGCGGTGCCGCGTACCACCTTGCCCGGAACCCACTGCACCCGCAGCCGGCGATTGACCGTCGCCTCGTACTGATGTTCGGTATGGCCGGCGAGCTTGATGTCGAAGGCGACATTCGGCCGATGGATCAGCCACGGGCTCCCGGAGCGCAGCCACTTGTCGGTCAACTCGGCCTGCCAGCCATCGCGAATGGCCTGCGTGAAGATTCCGAACTCGTAGCGAATGCCGTAGCCGATGGCCGGGATCTCGAGCGTCGCCAGCGAATCGAGATAGCAGGCGGCAAGCCGCCCGAGGCCACCGTTGCCCAATCCCGGCTCCTCCTCCTGATCGAGCAGGAGATCGAGATCGAGTCCAAGCTCCTTCATCGCTTGCCGGACGTTGTCGAAAATGCCGAGATTGATCAGGTTGTTGCCGAGTTGCGGACCGATCAGGAATTCGGCCGACAGGTAGCAGACCGTGCGGCTGCCCTTGTCCCGATAGGTACGCGCGGTCTGCACCCAGCGTTGCAGCAGTCGGTCGCGAACGGCACTGGCCAGCGCCTGGAAGCAGTCGCGCCGCGTCGCCACCTCCGGGAAGCGCGCCTGTGAATACACCAGGTTGTCGAGGAAGGCGCGCTTCAGCGCGTCCACGCCCAGGCCCGTACGCCGGTCGTCGTGCCCCACCAGCGGTGCTGATTCCGGTCCGGCGGACGGTTGGCCCGGCGCTTGTCTCTTCTGATTCATCTCCATGCCCCCACGGTGATCGTTGTTCAATGCCTCTAGCGGCAGTCGCGAGCGCCTTGCCGACGGCTCACATCAGCGGCGAGTCTAAAGCATAGAACGCGGCCGTGCACCCCCCCCCCGGGCAACAGACTTTTTCGTCGTTACGGGGCCGCCTCGGGAATTTCAGCAGGCGCCACCGCTGTGCCAGGCGCCGGCCACAATTTGCAGCCAGGCGATGGCAAGGCAGCGCGCCCTTGCCGGCGTGGCGAAATGCGCGCGCCAGACCACGATGGTGCTAGGATTCAGCGACGCACCGGCATGCCTGCAACAAGACAGCCTCGGCACGCCGGATTCACCCCGGGACAACGACAGCGAGGACAACAGATGACTCTGAAGATCGAGAATCACCAATTGGTCGGCGACCAGGTCAGCCATCGCGACACGCCAAACCGCGGTGGCCTCATGGCCCCCAGCTACCTGATCCTGCACTACACGGCCGGACGTTCACTCGAAAGCTCGGTCGAGTCGCTGTGCACCCGCAAGCCGAGCGGCAACGCGTCGGCACACGTGGTGCTCGGGCGCGACGGGCGAATCGTCCAGCTGGCACCTTTCAACGTCGTCACCTGGCACGCCGGCGTCAGCCAGTGGGCCGGGCTGGTCGGCCTGAACTCTCATTCGATCGGCATCGAGATGGACAATGCCGGCCTGCTCAAGCGAGTCGGCAATCAGTACCAGGCCTGGTTCGCCAAGGTCTATCCGGACGATGAAGTGACCCTTGCCGCGCACCGCAATGGCGGACCGATTTCCCCCTGGCACGCCTATAGCGAAGTCCAGATCGAACGTGCGATCGAACTCGCCGAGCTGTTGGTCGACCATTACGGCCTGCAGGACGTCCTCGGTCACGAGGATATCGCGCCGGGTCGCAAGATTGATCCGGGTCCGGCTTTTCCGCTGACGGCGGTGCGCAGCCGGGTGCTCGGCCGCGAGCACGACGAGCCACCACGCTACGTCGTGACGGCCAGCAACCTCAACATCCGCAAGGGTCCCGACGCGAGCTTCGAACGCGTCGCCGCGGCTCTCAAGAACGGCACCGAACTGCTGCTCCTGGAAGCGCGTGACCGCTGGAGCCTGGTCCAGGTGATTGTCGACCCGGAAGTCGAGGGCTGGGTCAGCAACCCCTATATCAAGCCGGTCGACGGCGGGCGAGGTGCGGCGCTGCCACGATTCACGGTTGCCGGCCCGGCGTCCACCGACCCGACCTTCGCGCCCACCAGGCTCAAGAAGCGGTCGGCCAAGGGCAAGGCCGGCAAGCGGGCACGACGGGCGCGCAAGTCCGACCCCGGGACAGGGCATGCGTGATCGGCGGCGGTCTCGGCGGCGTCGCTGAGCGGGCGACGCCGACGGCGCTGCACGCCAATGGCACAGTTGTTCATCAGCTACCGAACGTCCGACGGCAGGGACAAGGCAACCGCCCTGGCGCGCGACCTCGGCGCCCTGTTCGGCGATGAGCAGGTCTTTCTCGACAAGGACGACCTGCGCGCCGGCGTCCGCTGGCGCGACGAAATCGCCGCAACACTGCGGGGCAGACCGGTTCTCCTGCTGCTGCTCACACCCCAGCTGCTGGCCGCGACCGACGAACACGGCAGGCTGCGCATCGCCGATCCGGCCGACCCGGTCCGACGCGAAGTTGCCGACGCGCTGCACGGCGGCGCGCATCTCATCCCCCTGCTCTGCGACGGACTGGAAACGCCACCCGACGCCGCCACCCTGCCGGCGCCGTTCGATCGCATCGGCGAATTCACCTGGCGGCCGCTGCGCGCCTACGACTGGCAGCACGACGTCACACGGCTGGTCAGCGATCTGCGCGCGCTCGGCATCGTTCCGGCGCCGCAAGGCGCATCGCAAGGCAGCGCAGCGACGCCGGAAACGGTCGCGCGCCGACGCTGGCCGGTCGCGGCGGCCGTCGCGCTGGCCCTGCTGGCCCTTGCCGTCGGCTGGTACACGCGGCAAGTGCCGCCAGCCGCGCTCGACGGCGCGAGCAGCGTCGCGGACTCGGCCGGCGACGTCAGCGGCGCCTGGTTGGCGACGCTGTCAGCCGATGAGACGCTCTCGCTGTCGATGCGCCAGACCGGCGAGCAGGTCGAGCTCAACAGTCGGCCGCTGGCGATCGCTCAGCGTGCCGACTGGGCAGACTACCGCAAGTTCTGGCGCGAGCGTTTCGGCAGCGAACTCGAGGCCGTCACCTACCGCGGCAAGGGCAGCGCCAGCCGCCTTCCGGGCGACGATCTGGTGATCGACATCGCGCTGCAGATCTTCAGCAGCCCCGGCGAGACGATGGTCGACTCGGGCAACCTCCACAGCCGCCTCGCGGCCGATGGCAAGAGCATGACCGGCACGCTGTGGCTGAACAGCCAACAGGCCGAGCGACCGATTCGCCTGCAGCGGCTGGCGACAAGCAGGTAGCTCTCAAGGCGCGCGCAAGCGACGTGCCGGCGGCGATGTCGCTGCCACCGCTGGCCTTGGTGGCCGCCCTGACCGGCGACAGGAGCCGGCGCCGGTTCGCTGGCGCGGGCGGTTGGCAGCGCCTTAGCGCGCTGCCGTGTCGGCCGCAACGTAATGGCTGCCGCGCAACAGGAAGCGCTTCTCGACCAGGTGCCAGAGGGCCATCGCGCCGACCGCCGTGATCGCGACGAAGACCCCGAAGAACGGCCACGGGCGGTCCCGGAAGCAGCCGGCATCGACCAGCAGCTGGATGACCGGGAAGTGAATGATGTACACGCCGTAGGAAAAGTCACCGTACTTGCTGAAATTGCCGACGTATGCGAACAGGCCGAAGAAGACGACGACGACCGCCAGCGCGAACGGTTCCAGCAGCGGCAAGGCGTACAGGAGATCGATGGCGAGCACCGCCAGCGCCGCCAACAGAAAGCATCCCAGCCGGCGTTCGAACAGCGCCTGGTAGTAATAGAGGAAAGCGCCGGCCATGAAGTAGCAGAGCTGACCGGGCAACTGGCGGCCGAGTTCGGCGTAGATCGCATCGCCGGTGCGTTCCGCCGCCAGGCTGAACAGCCCGCCATAGGCCACGGAAGCAGCGTAGGTGAGCAGCAGCACGGGAAGAAGCGAGAACTTCCGGAACAGCACGCCGTAGAACGGCACCAGCAGGTAGAACATCACTTCGATCTTGAGCGTCCATAGCGCGCCATTGACCGCGGCCAGCCTGTTGGCCTCGAAAACACCGGGCAGGGTCGGCTGCAGGAAGTTCAGGAAAGTGAGATTGGCGACCAGATACCTGACCCAGGACAGCGAGAAATACTCGCCGACGCTGGCCGTACTGATCGCCACCAGGCCTATCGCCGACAGGCTCACAACCGTGAAGTAGGCCGGGTAGATGCGCCGGACGCGCTTGCTGGCGTAAGCGGCGAGAGATTTCGAGCGTTCATGGCTCATGAAGATCAGAAAGCCGCTGACGACGAAGAAGGCCTTGACCGCGACCGCCGCCGACAACCATCCGGAAAACCAGCCGAGCTCGTTAAATCCCGAGAGTTCATGCGCGTGAACCAGGCAAACCGTTGCCGCGAACAACAGCCGCAGCAGATCGAAGTTGTTGCGGCTCAAGCGCCGACTATCGTCGCCCGACAATTGCGGCTCCCGGGCAAGTGCTGAGCGAGCGCCTTCGAAGGCGCTCGCCAAGCGCGCCGCGATGCCGGCAGGGCGAAAGCAAGACAAGCGCCCGACTCAGTCCGCGTGCATGATCAACACTACCGCCTCGGTCGCAACTCCCTCGCCGCGTCCGACGAAACCGAGTCGCTCGGCGGTCTTCGCCTTGACGTTGACACAGGTGCTGGGCACCTGCAGGTCGGCGGCGATATTGACGACCATCTGCGGCAGATACGGCGCCAGCTTCGGCTGCTGGGCGATGATCGTCGCGTCGACGTTAGCGACCTTCCAGCCCGCCCGCGTCAGCAGGGCGACGGTGGCGCGCAGCAGCCGGCGGCTGTCGGCAGCGCGATAGCGCGGGTCGCTATCGGGGAAATGGCGGCCGATATCGCCGAGCGCGGCCGCGCCGAGCAGCGCATCGGTGATCGCGTGCAGCAGCGCGTCGGCGTCGGAATGGCCCAGCAGGCCCGTGCCATGCGCGATGTCGACGCCGCCGAGGATCATCTTGCGACCCGGAACCAGCGCGTGGATATCGCAACCCTGGCCGATGCGGATCATTCGTCCACCCGCGCCCTGCCCTGCAGGATCTGTTCTGCCTGCCGCAGATCGGCCGGATAGGTGACCTTGAAGTTGCTGGCATCGCCACGCACCAGACGCGGTTGCAAACCGGCCGCCTCGACCGCCGACGCCTCGTCGGTGCCGTCGGCGTACTCGGCCAGCACCCGGCGCAGCAAGCCGTAACGGAACATCTGCGGCGTCTGCGCCTGCCACAGGCCGTGACGCGATTCGGTGCGCGCGACGCGCTGCTGGTCGTCGGCACGCTTCAGCGTATCGGCGAGCGGTACCGCCAGGATGCCGCCGACCGGATCGTCGGCCAGTTCGTCGCACAGGGCCGCCAGATTCGCCTGCGACAGGCAGGGGCGTGCGGCGTCATGGACCAGCACCCAGTCGTCGTCATGGGCGGCGGTTGCGGCGGCGTGCAGGCCGTTGGCGACGCTCGCCGAGCGACTGGCGCCACCACAATAAACCGTCTCCAGCTTGTGCCCGAGGCTTGTCCAATCGTACTGCCGCCACCATCTATCGTCCGGAGACAGCACCACCCAGACGCGATCGATGCGCGAACTGCGGCACAGGGCGGCGAGGCTGTAGTAGATCATCGGGCGGCCGGCGATCGACTGATACTGCTTTGGCGTCTCGCCGCCGAAACGAGATCCGCTACCGGCGGCAGGGACGATTGCGAAGTGGCGTAGCATGGCGTAATTTTAACCATAGAAGGTAAGCGATTGATGAAACCAGACCGTCGCGCGCCGAACCGGCAGAATGGGGCCACGGCTTTCGCGGTGGCGGACGGTCTCGCTCAGCAGGACCCACCGAGGACACGCGCATGAGCCACTCGACAGCAGAGACACCAGGCGTTCGCCCGGCCGCGGTCGCCGGCAGCTTCTATCCCGGTTCGCCGGCAGTGCTGGCGCGCGACCTTCGCTCGCTGCTGGCCGAGGCACCGCCGGCGGCGGGTTTTCGCGCCAAGGCGATCATTGCGCCGCATGCCGGCTACGTCTATTCCGGACCGATTGCCGCCAGCGTCTATGCGCCGCTGCACGCCTTGCGCGAGAGCATCCGGCGGGTGGTCCTGCTCGGGCCGACGCACCGCGTTGCGGTCAATGGCCTGGCGGCCCCTGCCGTCAGCGCCTTCGCCACGCCGCTCGGCGTCGTAGCGGTGGACCGCGCCGCGATCGCGGCGATTGCGCCGCTGCCGCAGGTCGTCGTCAGCGACGCCGCGCATGCCCTGGAACACTCGCTGGAGGTGCAACTGCCGTTCCTGCAGGCCGTCCTCGAGCAGTTTGCACTGGTGCCGCTGGCGGTCGGCCGCGCGTCGGCGGAGCAGGTCGCGGAAGTGCTCGATCGCCTTTGGGGCGGTGACGAGACGCTGATCGTGATCAGCTCCGACCTGTCGCACTACCTGCCCTACCCCGTGGCGCGGGCGACCGACAGCGAAACCGCACGGCAGATCGTCGCGCTCGAGCCACGGCTCGACCACCAGCAAGCCTGCGGCGCAACGCCGGTCAACGGGCTGCTGCTGGCGGCGCGTCGACACGGTCTGAAGGCGCAACTGATCGACCTGCGCAACTCCGGTGATACCGCCGGCGACCGGTCGCGCGTCGTCGGCTACGGCGCCTTTGCTTTCAGCAGCGAGTTGGACGATGTCCACTGAGGCCCTCGGCAGCGCACTGCTGCTCAGCGCGCGCAACGCCATCGGCGAACGCTTCGGGGTCGCGCCGCAGCCGGTCGGCGACCTTCCGGAACTCGCCGAGCCCGGCGCGACTTTCGTCACCCTGACCCAGAACGGCCGTCTGCGCGGCTGCATCGGCAGCCTGGAAGCGCACCGGCCACTGGCCGTCGACGTCGCCGAGAATGCCGTCGCCGCCGCTTTTGGCGACCCGCGCTTCGCGCCGCTGAGCGCGCAGGAGTTTCCTCGCACGCGGCTCGAGGTCTCGCTGCTGACGACCCCGGAGCCCTTCCCGGTGAGCGACGAGGCCGACGCCCTGGCCCGTCTGCGCCCCGGCATCGACGGGCTGATCCTGAGCTGCGGCCGGCGACGAGCCACTTTCCTGCCGCAGGTCTGGGCGTCGCTCGCCGATCCGCGGCAGTTTCTCGCCGAGCTCAAGGTGAAGGCCGGCCTGCCCGCCGACTTCTGGGACGAGCAGCTCACCCTGGCGCGTTATGGAGCAAGAAAATGGCAAGAGACCTGAACACCTCGCTGAAAACGCCGGAATCGGCACACCCCGGTCGCTGGTGGCATGCCATCGCGGACGAGCGGATCCAGTGCGATCTCTGCCCGCGCGACTGCAAGCTGCACGACGGCCAGCGCGGTGCCTGCTTCGTTCGCCAGAACATCGGCGGCGAGATGATCCTGACCACCTACGGCCGCTCATCGGGTTTCTGCATCGACCCGATCGAAAAGAAGCCCCTGAACCACTTCTATCCCGGCTCGTCGATCCTTTCCTTCGGCACCGCCGGCTGCAACCTGGCGTGCAAGTTCTGCCAGAACTGGGACATCTCGAAATCGAAGGACATGGACCGCCTGCTCGACGCCGCCAGCCCGGAAGGCATCGCCGCCGCCGCGTCGGCCTACGGCGCGCAGTCGGTGGCCTTCACCTACAACGACCCGGTGATCTTCGCCGAGTACGCGATCGATACCGCCATCGCCTGCCGCGCGCAAGGCATCCGGACCGTCGCGGTGACCGCCGGCTACATGCATCCCGAGCCGGCGCGCGAGTTCTTCGCCGTGATGGACGGTGCCAACGTCGATCTCAAGGCGTTTACCGATGATTTCTACTACCGGCTCTGCGGTGGCCACCTGCAACCGGTCCTCGACGTGCTTGCCTACATCCATCACGAAACGCCGTGCTGGCTGGAAATCACCACCCTGCTGATCCCCGGCCGCAACGATTCGGCCAGCGAGGTCAAGGCGCTCGCCGACTGGGTGGCGCGCGAACTGGGGCCGGACGTGCCGCTGCACTTCAGCGCCTTTCATCCCGACTGGAAGATGAGCGAGCTGCCGCCGACGCCGCCGTCGACCCTGACCCAAGCCCGCCGCATCGCGCTCGAGGCGGGCCTGCACTACGTCTATACCGGCAACGTCCACGACACCGAAGGGGGCACCACCTTCTGTCCCGGTTGCCAGGCGGCCCTGATCGAGCGCGACTGGTACAACATCCGTCATTACGACCTGCCCAGCGATGGTCGCTGCCCGCACTGTGCAACACCGATCGCCGGCCATTTCGCGCGCTTCGGCAAGCCTTTCGGCCCACGTCGCGTACCCGTCAGGCTGGTCCGCCGTTGACCGAAGCCATCGCCCTGGCGGGCGAAACAGCGATCTCGATCGACACCGCCCACGGCCCGCTGCACGGTCTGCTGACACTGCCGGCACGCGCCGCGGCGCTGATCGTCCTCGGACATGCCGGCGCGAGCCCCGAGAACCGCGACGACGCGCTGGCGGTCGTCCTTCGCCACGCCGGCTTGGCAACACTGACGCTCGACCTGCTGACGCCGGCCGAGGAACGTTTTGCCGACAATCACCACAACGTTGCGCTGCTCGCCCGGCGCCTGCTCGACGGCCTGACGCGAATCAAGCGACGAATGCTCACGGCCGAACTGCCCAGACTGCCGATCGGCCTGTGCGCCGCTGGCGACTGCTCGCCGGTGGCGCTACGCGTCGCCGCCCAGCGTGACCGCGACGTCTTCGCCGTCGTTTGCCGGGGTGGCCTGATCGACCTCGCCGGCGTCCTTTACCTGCGCACGCTGGTCTCGCCGCTGCTGGTTCTCGTCGGCGCGGACGAAACGCGTGTCGAAGCCAGCAACCGGCGTGCGCTGCGCGAAGTGACCGGGCGCCAGGAGTTGAAGCGGCAGCCGGCGAGCGGCGACGCGGCCGACGCGGCCGCGGCTTTCGGGTGGCTTGCGCGCGAAACGGCGTGTTGGTTCGTGCATCATCTGCCGCCGGCAGTCAGGACGGCGGACGCGTAGAAGCAGGCCGAGCAAGGAGTTGCGCTGTCGTCGGAGGCCGGCACGCCCGGTAGCGGCGAGGTCACCACCGTACTCGACACGCCAAGGCGCCAATTCGGATCGGCAGAACGCCAGGAGACGCGATGGAAAGAATACGTTCGATCAAGGTGTTTGACGGCAGCACCGAACGAGTGATCTCGCTGGTTCACGGCGACCTCACCGAGCTCGTCGCCGACGACGCGGTGGATCTGCTCGTGGCATCCGCCTTCCCCGACAACTACGACCCGACAAGCAGGTCGCTGATCGGCGCGCTGCATGAGCGCGGCGTATCGGTGGCAGAGCTGGCGCGAGACAAGGCGGTCGATCTGCGGCAGACATCCGGCTTCTGGCTTTCCCACGAAATCGCTCATCGCTTCGAGTGGCGTGGTACGCGACGCCTCGCTGTCTTCGAGCCGCATCACCTCGGCAGCCCCCCGGAAGCGGTGGGAGCGCTGTTTCGCGGCCTTTTTCCCTTCCTTTCGGATCGCGAGGATCAACGCGTGGCGATGCCCATCCTCAGCTCGGGCGATCAGGGCTGGTCGCCGCTGCTGATGATGGCGTCGCTGCTCGACGCGTCGATCCAATGGCTGCGCCGCGGATTGCCGATCTCCGAGCTGATGATCTTCGAGCGCGATCCAGATCGCATCGCCCTGCTGCGGCCCTTGCTGGACGAGGCAGGCCGGGACGCTGACGGCGCGGGCACAGCAGGCCCCTCGCTCAGCGTGCCGCCACCGCTTTCCCGGCAGTACGATGTCTTCCTCAGCTTCAGTAGCGACAACGCAGACGCGGCTGACGCGTTCAAGCGCGAATTCGCGGCAATCGACCAGTCGGCAACGGTGTTCGACTTTCGCCTGTCGATTCAGAAGGGCAAGTCGTACCAGGACGAGATCGATCGAGCCATCGAGAGCTGCCGCAAGGTCGTGTCGATTCTCAGCCCGGCCTACTTCGCATCGCCCGAATGCCAGGAGGAGCTGAACATTGCCCGGCTGCGCAACAAGCGCGCTGGCTTCGGCCTGCTCATCCCGCTCTACTGGAAGAGCGTGAGCCCCGCCCTTCCCTTGTGGCTGCAGACGCTGAATCAATGCCTTTGCGTCGAGGAACGCGTCGATCGGCTGCGAGATGCGGCCAGGGACGTTCACGCTGGCTTCCAGGGTGGGCGCGCTACGCATCGCCGTCCAGCCTGACCGTGACCTTTTCGCCGGCGATTGCCGCCAGGCGCAAGTGGATTTCCGGACGCGGCGGCAAGAAACGCCGTACTCGCGTACTTGACCTCGCTCCCCGGACGCGCGGATACTCCTGACGACGCCATTGAGTTCCCCAGGCCTCGGCCTGCCCTTCGTCTTTCGATTGCGAGTCGACCTTGGCTGATCGTCCCGAACCGGCCGAAATCAGGTGGCATGCATTTCTCTCGCACAGTTCGCGCGATCGCCAGGCCGTGGCCCGCATCCAGCGCTTCCTCGAACGCTATCGCCTGCCGGATGGCAGCCACCTGCGGGTCTATCGGGACGAGACGGATATCGCCGGCGGCGAACTGCCGGATCAACTGCGCAGCGCGCTGAGCCATTCCGGCTGCCTGGTAGTGTGTTGTTCGCCGGCCGCGGCCGCATCGCGCTGGGTCGCGCGCGAAATCGACGCCTTCCGCCAGCTCGCGCCCCAGCGGCCGCTTGTGCCGGTGCTCCTGGCCGGCGAGACACCGGCCAACCTGCCGCCGCCGCTGCGCGGCGACGAACTGCGCCTGTCCGACCTGCGGGGGCGTTTGCCCGCCAGCCTGCTGTGGGGCAAGCGTCGGGCCGAACTGGTGCGAGTACTGGCCAAGGTGGCCGGTATCGACTTCCGCCTCCTGCTGCCGCTCGACCGGCGCCGCCGCCGCCGCAACCTGCTGATCGCCGCGGCGGCCGTCGCCGTCGGACTCGGCGCGGCGGCGTCGATTCCCGTCGAGGCCTGGGACGACGTGACGCCGCCGCGCGCGCGGGTCTTCGGCTGCGACACGCTGGACGATGGCATCGCCCTGTTCGATCTGAACGAGCCGCAGGCAATCAAGAACATTGTCAGCGTTCATCGCAACGCCCTCGGCGGCGGCTCACCGCGCGCGGCCCGCCTGGCGGACGTGCTGCCACGCGGGCGTCTGCTGCCGGGCGGCGTCAGCGATGCCATTGGCCAGCGCTGTCGGGGCTCGCGCCGCGACTGGGTCGGCGAGCCGGAACCCGGGGTCTGCGTGCGCTTGAGCGAGTCCGAACAGCTGGGCGACTTCGCCGACCCGATGGGCGGCGGGCAAGCGCCGTGGACCGATGTTTCGGTCGGCGGCCGCTCGGCGTTGCTGGAGCGCTTCTGGTCGCGCATCGACCCGGCAAGCTGGCAGGACTACGGCACCCGGCAGCACCCCTCGGACGGGCTGCCGGTGGCCGCCAGCGGCAATGACCTGTGGCTGGGTTTTCCCGCCAGCGAGTTTTCCCGTGGCGGTCTCTGGCACTCGGCCGACGCCGGCGCAAACTGGCAGGCCAGTCAGCGGATCACCGATGTCCGTTCGGTACGTCAGCTCGCCATCGGCCTCGTCGTCGCCGGCCGCCGCGATGGCGAACTGGGCTTTTTCGTCCGCCGTGAGGGTGGTTTCGAGCGCCTGCAAGCGCCCGGCAAGGGCGCTCAACTGGAAGTCTGCGGCGAGCTGGATGGCCAACCGGTGCTGCGCGCAGACCGCCGGATCTACCGCCGGACGACGGCGCCCTGGTGGCGTACGCGCATCGCTTGAGTCCGCTGCCGCCGACCCAGCCGCCCGCCGCAAGCCGGATGCGGTCGCGGCCGGCCCTCGCCCGCCGCGGACGGCGCCGCTGGTCACGTTCCGCCGCCTCCGCACGGCGTGGCTGCACGCAAGGGCGGCGCGAAACCGGCGCCACATTGACAGCGGCATGTCAGGAGGACGCATGTTCGACGTCTTCATAAGCTATCGCCACGCCGACGCGGACGCCGTCCGCCGGATCGCCGCGGCATTGCGCGCACAGCGCCTGACGGTCTGGCTGGACGAGCGCCGCATCGACGATTTTGCGAGCATCCAGCGCGCCATCGAGAACGGTCTGGCGCAATCCAGGGCGCTGCTCGCGTGGTATTCGCGAGCCTACCCCGAGTCGCTCGCCTGCCAGTGGGAACTCACCCGCGCCTTCGTCATGGCCCAGCACGAGGGCGACGTGCGTCGCCGCCTGCTGGTGATCAATCCGCACGACGACAACCTGCACATCCAACCGATCGAATTGCGCGACGCGCTGTACCTCGGCGCAGCCGGCGACGACCCGGCGGCGTTGGCAGCCGCGGCATCCGCCATCGCCGGCCAGGTGCGCGGCCTGGAAGGCAGTCTGGGCGATATTGCACAACTCGAAAGGCCGCGCTGGTACGGCGCCGCCGCCGGCGAGGGCTCCAACCGCTTCGTCGGACGACTCGCCGAAATGTGGGCGGTACACAGCGGCCTGTGGCAGGTCGAAGTCCCGCTCATCCACAGCGGCGCGCTGCGCCCGCTGGTGCGGCTGACCGGGCTGGGCGGCTGCGGCAAGACACTGGCCGCCGAAACCTATGCCATCCGCTACGGTGCGGCCTATCCGGGCGGCGTCTTCTGGCTGCGGGCGATGGGCCACGACGCAGTCGTGTCGCTCGACGCCGCCGCGCGCGCCGCGCAACTGCACGGATACCTGGTGGACATCGCGCAAAGCCTCGGCGTACTCGCCCGCGGCAAGGACGTCGCGCAACTGCGAAGCGAGATCCGATCGCGGCTCAACGAATGCGGCGCCTACCTGTGGGTGGTCGATGACCTGCCCGGCGACATCGCCTGGTCCGCGGCGCAGGACTGGTTTGCGCCCGGCGAGCCCGGCCGGACGCTGGTCACCACCCGGGCCAGCGGCCGGGGCTGGGCCGGTAGCCAGGTCGAGCTGGCTGGCCTCGACGAAACCGCGGCCGTGGCACTGCTTGGCCATGCCCGGCCGCCAGCGACCGGCGCCGAAAGCGTCGCGGCGCGCGCGCTGGCCCGCGAACTCTCGTACCACCCGCTGGCGCTGGAACTGGCGGCGGTCGGCGTCGCCAGCCAGGGGTATGCCGAGTTCCACGCCCGGCTGGCGCGACCCGATCGCGATGCGCTGGATTTCGCGGCCGAACTGATGACCGCCCGGGGCGATGACCTGCCGCACCGCGATGCCTCCAACCTGTCTTTGTCCACCACGCTGCTGCTCAGCGTCGATGCGCTGGACGATCTCGCGACCGATCTGCTGCGCCTCGCCGCGCAAATCGCCGCGGCGCCGATCGCCCGCGAACTTGCCTGCGACGTGCTGGCGCGTTGCCCATCCGCCACGGCGCTCAATGCCGCGGACGCCGCGCTGGCGAGGGACGCCGCCGAGCTGGCGATCGCGGCGCTGCTTGGCCGCTCGCTGGCGCGCGCCGATGCCTCGGGGGCCTTCTCGGTGCATGGTCTGGTGTCGCGTGCGATGCGCTTCCGGGAAGGCGATCGCGAACGCGCCACAGCCTTGCATACAGCGGCCATCGCGGCGCTCAACGCGGCCCTGCTCGATGACCGCGTCTTCGACCTGCGCCGCCACCACGAGATCGCCGACTACGTGCAACATGCTCGCGCGGCGCTGGATCAGGAGCCGGCGTCCGCGCCAGCGCTCGAGACCGCCAGCGCACAGTTGCTCGACAGCCTCTACATCTACGCCATGGAGCACGGCGATTTCGCCGCGGCCCGGCGCGCCGCCGAGCGGCTGATCGTCCATGCCAGGGCAACACTCGGCGAGGAGCACCCGCATACCCTCAGCTTCCACGGTTACCTCGGCCAGGTCAAACGCTCGCAGGGAGATCTGGCCGGCTCGCTCGCCACGCACGAGGCCGTGCTGGCAGCGCGTCGCCGGCTGTTCGGCGAGACCCATCCCGATACGCTCACCTCGCTTTCCGACACCGCGCTGACGCTCTACATGCAGGGCCACTATGCCCGTGCCCGGTCGATGCAGCAGCAGGTGCTCGAGGCATGCATCGAGCTCCTGGGGATGCGCCATGCCGACACCGCCACCGCCATGAACAACCTGGCGATCACGCTCGCCGCCCTTGGCAGCGAACCTGCGGTGGCCTTGCTGCAGACGCAGGCCGTTGAACTGCGGCGCGAGTTGCTCGGACCAGGCCACCCCGAAACCCTGAGCGCCATCGCCAATCTGGCCGAGGTCCAGCGCCTGGCCGGCCTCCAGCAGGCGGCGCACGAGGGGGCCAGGCAGGTGTTCGACAGCCGCGCGGTCGAGCTTGCTGCCGACCATCCCGACCGCGTCCTGGCGATCAACAATCTTGCCGCGTCGCTGTATTCCGAAGGCGACCTCGCGGGATCGCGCGACCTTTTCCGGCAGGTGCTGGACAGGCGCGAGCGCGACCTCGGCGAGCGCCATCCACTGACGCTGGCGACCGTCAACAACCTCGGCGCCGTGCTGATCGGTCTCGGCGAGCACGGCGCAGCCGCCGAACTGCTGGCAGGATCACTCGGCCGATGCCGCGAATCGCTCGGCGCGCAGCACCCCGAGACCTTCAAGGCCGCCTGGCACCTGCTGATGGCCGAATCCCGCGGCGGCGACGCACGCGGCCGGGTACGCGAACTGCTCGCCAACGACCTGTCGCCGCTGATGCAGTGCGATCCCGACGATCTGCCGCCCGATCTTCGCAGCGTTCGCGAAGCGCTGGCGGCGTTTCGGGAAACGGGCGGCAGCCTCGACGGCGATTGAAGTGCACCGGCTCGCGCGCCGGTTCACGTATCGCGAACGCAGCGGCGATGGTCGCCGCGCTGCCCGTCCGTCGGCCGCTGCCGCGGTCGTCCGTTGCCGGGCTTTGATGAACAGCTGCAGACACGCGCCGGCGGTCGTTCGAGATCGCCAATGGCCTCTCTTGCCGACGCGACGGGCGTGTAGAATTGCCTGCCACGCGAGTGTAGAATTGCCTGCCTCGCCGCCAGCCACTACCGCCGCATCGATTGCCAGGAGTGTCGCCTGGTGAACGCTTGAACGCCGTTTACCAGGCCGATGACTGGCTGAACACTACCAACGCCAGCAACCCTCATTCAGTCCCTGGAGGTAGTCATGTCATCACCGCATCGATTCGCAACAAGCCGCGCCACCAGACCTGCCGGCTTTCGCCTGCCCTGCTGTTCGCTCCTGCTCCTCGGTGCCACCAGTCTGGCGAGCGGACAGGCGCTGGCCGGCGGCATGCTGGCCTACGAACTTGGAACGGCCGACGTCGGCCTCGCTTCGGCGGGCTACAGCGCCCGCGCGCAGGACGCCTCGACGGTGTTTACCAATCCTGCCGGGATGACGCGGCTGGCAGGCAATCAGGCGCTGCTTTCGGGGCAGCTGCTGTGGGGCAACACCAAGTACTCGATCGGTTCGGGCACCTCACCCCTGCTCGGCAACGACGACGGCGGCTACGCGATCGGATCGGGCGGCTGGTTTCCCGGCGGTGGCGCTTTTCTCAGCTACAGCGTCTCGCCCGAGCTCAAGCTCGGCTTTGCCCTGGCCGGCAATTTCGGCGCGCCCTTGAAGTACGACAACGACTGGGCCGGCCGCTACTACATCCAGAACACGACGCTGCTTGGCCTGTCGCTGCTGCCAACCATCGCCTACAAGGTCAACGACAGGTTGTCGCTCGGCGCCGGCCTGAACGCCATGTACGGCATCTACCAGGACCAGGTGGCGATCAACAACGCCAACCCCGCTTTCGGCGACGGCAGACTCAAGTACGAAGACAACAGCTGGGGCTGGGGCGCCAACCTTGGCCTGATGTACGAGATCGACGAGGGGACGCGCGTCGGGCTGACCTGGAACTCGCAGATCGACCTCGACTTCAAGGCGTCGCCGAAATTTTCCGGCCTCTCGCCAGCGGTCGCCAACGCCCTGAACAATGTCGGCTTGCTGAACTCGACACTGAAGATCGGTCTCAAGGTTCCGCAACAGGCGATGGCCAGCGTGTTCACGCAGATCGACCCGCAATGGGCGATTCTCGGCAGCGTCGGCTGGCAGGAGTGGTCGAAGTTCGGCCGGGTCAATATCGGCATCGAGGACACCCGGAATCCGGTGAGCCTGACCACCAAGATCCCGTTCAAGGATACCTGGCACCTGGCGGCGGGCGCCCAGCATCGGCTCAGCGAGCCATGGCTGCTCAACTTCGGCGTCGCCTACGACTCGGGTTTCCAGCCGAATGGTTCGACCGTTTCGCCGCTGATGCCGCTGAACTCCGCCTGGCGTTTCGGCGTCGGCGGCGAGCAGCAGATGAGCAAGACCGCCGTCTGGGGTCTGGCAGCGGAATACATCTACGGCGGAACGCTGAAGACCGATCTGCAGACCACGGCGCCGGTCGCCGTCGGCGGTCGTGGCAACCTGATCGGCTCGTACGAAAACACCGGAACGATCGTGCTGAGCGTCTACGGCAACTGGAAGTTCTAGCAGGCGTCGGCAGCGGCACAGTGCGCCGGCGCAGGGCGCGCGCCGCGTATCCCGCGGCCTCGCAGCTGGCACGCGGCACACCTCTCCACCTGTTTCCTGTCGAAAAAGGAGCCATTCATGCCTCTCAAACCGAACGATCTGGCGGCCGCCTTGCTCGCTACCGGACTCCTCAGTCTGACCGCCGTACCGGCGCTGGCGCAAGCGAAGAACCCCGAACGCAACGTCTATTACGGCGAAACGCACGTGCACAGCAGTTGGTCGTTCGATGCGTTCGCTTTCGGCGACACCGTCACCGGCCCGGAAGAGTTCTACCAGTACTCGCTCGGCAAGCCGACCATGCATCCCGGCGGTTACCAGGTGCAGATCACCAAGCCGCTTGACTGGGCGGCCAACACCGAGCATTCCGAGTACATGGGGATGGTGCAGGAAGCGATGGACCCCAACTCGCCGCTGCGCAAGCACTCGCCGGTGGTCGCCGAGGCATTGAAACTCGGCGTCCAGGCCGATCCGCTGCTGGCCTTCAAGGTGCTGTCGCTGACCATTGCCAAGGGAGACAGCATCAAGCAACTGTCCGATCCGCTGGTCGTCGCGCCGGTCTGGAAGCGGATCGTCGACATCGCCGACAAGTACTATCAGCCGGGCAAGTTCACAACCTTCGCCGCCTACGAGTGGACTTCGACGCCGAACTCCAAGAACCTGCACCGCAACATCTTCTTCCGCGATTCGAAAAAGGTGCCGCAGGTGCCGTTCACCCCGCTGGACTCGACCGATCCGAGCGAACTGTGGCGCTGGATGGACAAGCAGCGCGCGGCGGGTAACGAGTTGCTTGCCATCTCGCACAACGCCAACCTCAGCGACGGCCTGATGTTCCCGACCGAAGTGGATCACGCCGGCCGACCCATCGACCGGGCCTGGGCCGAGGCGCGACTGCGCAACGAACCACTGACCGAGATGAAGCAGGTCAAGGGACAATCGGAGACGACGCCCGGGCTGTCACCCAACGACGAGTTCGCCAACTACGAGGTGTTCGTCTGGCACTTGCTGGGCCGGAAGGGCCCGCCGCCGCACGAGTATGGCAGCTATGTGCGGCAAGCCTACAAGGACGGCGTCGCCCTCGAACAGGCGCGTGGCTTCAATCCCTACAAGTTCGGCCTGGTCAGTGGCTCGGACTCGCACGTCACCGTCGTTCCCTACCGCCAGAAGAACTTCTTCGGCGTGCACGGCACGGTAGACGACACCGCGCAGAAGCGTCTCGACGGCGCCACCGTGCTGGGCCTCAACAGTCTCTGGGTCACCCCTGCGGGTCTCAGCGCCGTGTGGGCGGAGGAAAACACCCGCGAGGCGATCTTCGACGCGATGAAACGCAAGGAGACCTATTCCACCAGCGGCGTGCGCATCCCGCTGCGTTTCTTCGGTGGCTGGGGGATCGAGGCGGCGCTCTTCAAGGACAGGAACTGGCTCAAGTCGGCCTACGCCAGGGGCGTCCCGATGGGCGCCGACCTGCCGGCGAAGGCTTCCGGCTCGCCGACCTTCGCCGTCTGGGCAAGCAAGGATCCGGACAGCGCCAATCTCGACCGGGTGCAGATCGTCAAGGGCTGGAGTGTCAATGGCCAGTCCTTCGAGAAGGTCTACGACGTCGCCTGGGCAGGCGCACGCAAGCCTGACCCGACCACCGGCAAGGTACCGCCGGTCGGCTCGACGGTGGACCTCGCAACGGCGACCTACACCAACACGATCGGCGCCGTGGAACTGAAGAGCGTGTGGACCGACCCCGATTTCGATCCGAGTCTCGACGCCTTCTACTACGCGCGGGTGCTGGAGATTCCGACGCCACGCTGGAGCACCATCCAGGGCGTGAAACTGGGCCGGGTACCGCCGAGCGGTACGGGGTTCTCGGCGATCATCCAGGAGCGCGCCTGGAGTTCGCCGATCTGGTATGCCCCCAGCGCCGCGGCGCGCAAGGGCGCCAAACCCGGCGTCACCATCGCCGAACTGAAAAAACAGGGCGCGCTGGCGCTGTCCGACGCGCAGCTCAAGGAACTGCTGGTGGGCAAGACCGTCAAGGTACGTAACGCGGTCACCGGCGAGCGCTTCGAGATCCTGCACGGCACGACCGGCCGCCGCCTGGTCACGGCGGTCAACGGCAAGCCGGCCACGCTTGCCGAGGTTGGCGAGCTGATGCACGGCGGCGACCAGGACTACGAGATCCGCGACGGGCGTCTGCGCACGGACGTCAACGGCAGCGAGTTCGACGTCGCCGTCTACAAGCTGGGCGACAAGTACCTGGCGGCGCGCAGCAACGAATTCGGTTACGCGAATTACGAGGTCGAGCCGCTCAAACAATGACGCCCGATCGCGCGTTACCCGGCAACGCGCAGCGATCACCCTGGCGCGGCTGGCTGCGCGAGCCGCTGCTGCATTTCCTGCTGATCGGCGGTGCCTTGTTCGCCGCCTACGCCGCCCTCAACCCATCGACGAACGTTCCGGCGCAATCGAACCAGATCCGGCTGACCCGCGACGAGCTGCGGCAGCTGGCGGCGGTGTGGGCGGCCAAGTGGCAGCGCCCGCCAACGCCGGAGGAAATGAACAGCCTGGTCGAAAACAGGATTCGCGATGAAGTCCTCTACCGCGAGTCACTGGCGCTGGGCCTCGACCAGAACGACACCATCGTCAGGCGCCGGCTGGCACAGAAGATGGAGTTTCTCGCCGAGGACACCTCGGCAATCCGTGATCCAGCTGAAGCGGAACTCAGGGCGTGGTTCGAGCAGAACCGTGCGAGCTTTGCCCTGCCGGGCCGGATCTCGTTTCGCCACGTGTATTTCTCGCCCGACCAGCGTCGCCAGGCGGCGCGGGAGGCGGCCGGCAAGGCCTTGACGACGCTCGCCGGCAAGCCGGCTGATTGGCCGACCACGGCCAACATCGGCGATCGCTTCATGTTCCAGGATCAATACGCCGAGAGCACGCCCGAGCAACTGGCGGGCGTCTTCGGCACGTCCTTCGCGCAGGCGCTGTCCGGGCTCCAGGCAGGCGTCTGGCAGGGGCCCATCGAATCGGGTCTGGGCTGGCATCTGGTCTTCATCGACTCGATCACACGGCAACGCCTGCCGATCTTCGAGGAGGTCGAAGCGGAGGTCAAAGCCGCATGGATCAACGCCCAACGCGCCGAGGAGAAGCGCAAGCTGTTTGCCGCCATGCGGGCGCGCTACGAAGTCGTGCTGCCACCGCCGGACGCCACCGATGCCGCGACCGCAGCAGGGGCATCGACGGCCAACTCCCGATGAGCCGCCAGCGGCGGCGCTTGGCGCTGTTGCCGCGCTGCCTGCGGAGCGTGCTGAGCATGCTGGTGCTGCTCGTGCTGCCGCTGTCGGCGGCCTGGGCGCACGAGACCCGGCCGGCGTATCTGGAAATCAGCGAAACCGCGCCGGGCCGCTACGACGTCTTGTGGCGCACGCCGGTGCTCTCGGGAATGCGCTTGCCGGTCGCCGTGCAGTTCGCGGCGGGAACGCGCAATCTCACCGAACCCGCCCTGCGAGAACTTCCCGACTCCCTGCTCGAGCGTCGTGTCATCGAACGGCCGGGCGGACTCGCCGGCACCCGTATTGATCTCGTCGGGCTGCAGGCGACCATCACCGATGTGCTGGTGCGGGTGCAAATGCGCGACGGCGCGTCCTCGACGACGCTCGTTCATCCGTCGCAGCCGTGGCTGGAAATCGCCGCCGAGCGCGGCTGGCTGGCGGTCAGCGGCGCTTACCTGCGACACGGCTTCGACCATATCCTGCTCGGCTACGACCATCTGCTGTTTGTCCTGGCACTGATCCTCATCGTCCGCAACACCCGGACTCTGCTGTGGACGGTCACCGCCTTCACGCTCGCTCACTCGATCACCCTGGCGCTGGCGACGCTCGGCGTGCTGCAGATCCCTGGCCCGCCGGTCGAGGCCAGTATCGCGCTCTCGATCATGCTGCTGGCCTGCGAGATCGTCCGCCTGCAGCGCGGCGAAACGAGCCTGACATCGCGCTGGCCATGGCTGGTGGCGTTTTGTTTCGGCCTGCTGCACGGCCTGGGGTTCGCCAGCGCGCTGGCCGGCATCGGCTTGCCGCGTGGCGATATTCCGCTGGCGCTCGCCGCCTTCAACGTCGGTGTCGAAGTCGGCCAACTGGCGTTCATTGCCGTCGTGCTGGTGGTTCTTGCGCTGGCCAGGCGGATCAAGCTGGCGGTGTCGTTGGCGCCCTACGCCCGGCCGGCCGCACCCTATGCGATCGGTATCGTGGCATCGTTCTGGTTCTTCGAGCGGCTGGCGAAATTCTGAACGCTGAACGGCAGCATGCGGCAGGACGCCATGGAAGCGGCCACCGCCATGGACGTTGGAGTCCTCGCCGTCGGAAGGCCTCGCCCGCTGGCCGAGAAAAACGACAGGCAGCCCAGGCCATTGAGCGGTTTGGTGCTGCCGAGCAACTCGGCGAAAACCCGCGAGCACGGTCCGCTTCCACACGAGACGACGTCGCCCCTTGTTTCCCGAGCCAGCAGGTCGCCGCAAGAAGCGAACCAACGGACGAAACGACGGTCTTTTCGCCAGGAATGAGGAACTGAAGTAAATCGCCATTCGTGGCGAACAACCGGATTCAATTGGCTATAATTCGCCATATAGGGCGTCTTGTGAAAATCTCTCCGAACTTGACCGATCAGATCCTTCTCGAGGAATTGGGAGGGCGTCTGGCGGCTGCCCGGATCGAGCGCAACCTCACCCAGGCCGCCCTGGCGGAGCAGGCGGGAGTGGCCAAGCGAACGGTCGAGCGCCTGGAATCCGGCGAGGTGGCGACGCGGCTCTCCGGTTTCCTGCGGGTTTGCCGGGCGCTCGGTCTGCTCGAGCGTTTCGAGTTCCTCCTGCCGGAGGCCGTACCCGGACCGATGGCACAGCTAAAGCAGCAAGGCCGCAAGCGCCAGCGGGCGACCGGCAGGAAAGCGGCTGCGGACGAAAAAGAGAAGTGGACATGGGGTGAGCCAAAATGATCGCCAGGGTTCAGCTCTGGGGCCGGACGATCGGTGCCGTCTCGCTCGTGGAAGGACGAGACGTGGCAGCGTTTCAGTACGACCCGGAGTTCGCGCGTAGCGGCATCGAGATTTCGCCGCTGACCATGCCCTTGAGCGATCGGGTGTATGAGTTCCCGGCACTGCCGCGCGAAACCTTCCACGGTCTGCCGGGGCTGCTGGCGGATTCCTTGCCCGACCGCTTCGGCAACGCCCTGATCGATGCCTGGCTGGCCACCCAGGGCCGCAGGCCGGAAGACTTCAATGCCGTCGAGCGCCTCTGCTACACCGGCCGGCGCGGCATGGGTGCGCTGGAATTTGCGCCGGTCCTTGGGCCGGGCGCGCGCACCACGACGAAGATCGAAATCGACGCGCTGGTGCGTTTGGCCGGAGAGGTTTTGACCCATCAGGACAATCTCCAGGGGCATTTTCATGAGGCCGACAGGGGCAAGGCGCTGCGCGACATCCTGAGCGTTGGCACTTCCGCCGGCGGCGCCCGGGCGAAGGCGGTGATCGCCTGGAACCCGGCCACCAACGAAGTCCGCTCCGGACAGGTCGCGGCCGGCGAGGGTTTCGAATACTGGCTGCTGAAGTTCGACGGCGTGTCGGGCAACAAGGACAAGGAGCTGGAAGATCCGCAGGGATACGGCACCATCGAGTACGCCTATCACTTGATGGCGCAGGCGGCGGGCATCACCATGAGTGCCTGCCGGCTGCTCGAGGAGAACGGACGGCGGCACTTCATGAGCCGCCGCTTCGATCGCTTGCCAGGTGGGGAAAAGCTTCACATGCAGTCCTTGTGTGCGCTGGCGCATTTCGATTTCAACCAGGCCGGCGCCTACGCCTACGAACAGGCATTGCAGACCATCCGCCAGTTGCAGCTGCCGATGGCGGCGGTCGAAGAGCAGTTCCGGCGGATGGTTTTCAACATCGTCGCGCGCAATCAGGACGACCACGTCAAGAACGTCGCCTTCCTGATGAACAAGCAGGGCGAGTGGTCGCTCGCGCCGGCCTTTGACGTGACCTACAGCTACAACCCGTCCGGCAGCTGGACGGCCTCGCATCAAATGACGCTGAACGCGAAACGCGATCGCTTTACGCAGCAGGATTTCGACGCCTGCGCGAAGACCGCCCTGATGAAGTCGGGTCGTGCCGCGGCGATCATCGGGGAAGTGCAGGCGGCCGTCAGGCGCTGGCCGCAGTTTGCTGCCGAGGCGCGCCTTGCCGACGAATGGCGCGACCGGATCGAAAAGACGCACAGGCTGACGTTTCCGAAAAAATGAGCCGCAACGAAGCGCCGCTCGTAAGGCCGCAAGCGCCGCCCAGGCGTGAGTCGGCGATCGCGGCCATGCGCACGGGCAGCGGTCTCGCCGCGCGCCCCTCTACCCGAAATCGTCAGAATGGTTTATATTGCGGCGCAACAAAGACGTCTTCGGAGAGCGCGGCGCGGCGCTGGCCGCCGTGATCGCGCGTACCGATCGGCGTCGCCTATCGCTGCCGCCATGACGACCATGCGCAAGCCCGAACGAATTCCCCCGCTGGACCCCTCTTCGAAGCGGCCGGGCACGGCGCAGCCGCCAAATCTGGCGCTGCCGCCACCGGTTCTCGAAGCACCTCAGCCAGCCGCCGCGGCGGCCAACACCAGGATCATTTCATGAAACCAGACAAGCCATCGTTTTTCAGCAGGATCGCCATCGCCTGCGGAAGCTTTTTCCGAATCCTCGGCAACGCCGACTTCGCCGGCAAGGTGCGCGCCCTGCGTGACACCGCCCAGCTGCGTGAAGGATCACCGCCAGTGCCGCCGGCAAGCGCCGCACCGGCACTCCGGGAAGCGGCCCCCGACGGCGCGCTGCAACTGCTCGGCCTGCTGCAGCGCGAAGCACGCTTCGTCGATTTCATCCAGGAGAACGTCGCCGCCTATGCCGACGCCGACGTCGGCGCGGCGGCCCGCCTGGTCCATGAGGGTTGCCGCAAGGTGCTCAGCGACAACTTCACCATCGGCCCGATCCGCGACGAAGCCGAGGGCAGTTCGGTGACCCTGCCGGAGGGTTTCGACGCCACGGCGATCCGCGTGACCGGCAACGTCGTCGGCCAGCCGCCGTTCACCGGCTGCGTCACGCACCGCGGCTGGCGGGTGGTCGAACTGCGGCTGCCGAAGCTCGCCGGCAGCCACGATCTGCACATTGTCGCACCGGCGGAGGTGGAGCTATGAGTGAGGCCCGCTTCGCGATCGGCATCGACCTCGGAACCACCCATTGCGCGCTATCCTGGGTCGACATCGGCGGCAGCGATGGTGAGCAGGTCGCGCAGGGCGTGCTGCCGATCCCGCAACTGACCGCGCCGGCGTCCGTCGAAGCGCTCGGCCTGCTGCCGTCGTTCATCTACCTGCCGCACGCCAGCGAACTGGCGGCCGGCGACCTGAACCTGCCGTGGACCGCCGAGCAGGACTACGCGGTCGGCGAGATGGCGCGCAGGCTTGGCGCGGCAACGCCGATCCGGCTGGTCGCCAGCGCCAAGAGCTGGCTTTGCCACGCCGGCGTAGACCGACGCGCGGCGATCCTGCCGAGCGACGCGCCGCCGGAAGTTGCGCGCTTGTCGCCACTCGAGGCCTCGCTGCGCTATCTGTCGCACTTGCGTAATGCCTGGGATCACGCCCATCCCGACGCACCCTTCGTCGATCAGGAGATCGTCGTCACCATTCCCGCTTCCTTCGACCCGGCAGCCCGCGAACTGACCGCCGAAGCCGCGCGCAGTGCCGGCTGCGAGCAGATGATCCTGCTCGAGGAGCCGCAGGCGGCGCTGTACAGCTGGATTCAGAAAAGCGCTGGCGGTTGGCGCAAGCAGGTGCAGCCGGGCGAGATCATCCTGGTCGTCGACGTCGGCGGCGGCACCAGCGATTTCTCGCTGATCGCCGTCCTCGAACGCGACGGCGTCCTCGAACTGCACCGGGTGGCGGTTGGCGAGCACATCCTGCTCGGTGGCGACAACATGGACCTGGCGTTGGCCTTCGCCGTCGCCAGCAAACTCGGCGCGCAGGGCATCAAGGTCGAACAGTGGCAACTGCGGGCGCTGACGCATTCGTGCCGCGCCGCCAAGGAAACGCTGCTCAACGAGCCGGAGGTCAGCGACGTGCCGCTGCTGATCGCCAGCCGCGGCGCCCGGCTGATCGGCGGTTCGCTGCGCAGCGAACTGACGCGTGACGAACTGACGCGGACGCTGCTCGAGGGGTTTTTCCCGCCGGCGGCGATCGCCGACCGGCCGCAGGGTCGCGGCCGCGCCGGTCTGACGCAGCTTGGCCTGCCCTACGCCCAGGACGCCGCGGTGACGCGTCATCTGGCCGCGTTCCTGGCCCGCCAGGTGGCGGCCACCGCCGACCTCGAGGGCTTCAGCGGTGCCCGCCCGGACGGCGCCACCTTCCTGCATCCAACGGCGGTGCTGTTCAACGGCGGCGTCTTCAAGTCCGAGTTGCTTGCCGAGCGGACGCTGGCGACGATCAACTCGTGGCTGGCCGCCGAAGGGGCGCCGGCCGCACGCCGCCTCGAAGGGGCAGACCTCGATCTGGCGGTCGCCCGCGGCGGCGCCTATTACGCTTACGTGCGTCGTGGCCAGGGCGTGCGCATCCGTGGCGGCACGGCGCGCTCGTATTACGTGGCGATCGAATCGGTGATGCCTGCCGTCCCCGGCATGCAGCCGCCGGTGCAGGCGCTGTGCCTGGCACCGTTCGGCATGGAGGAAGGCAGCGACGCTGCCCTGCCGGCACAGGAATTCGGGCTGGTGGTCGGCGAACAGGTGCGTTTTCGCTTCTTCGGCTCGTCGGTTCGCCGCCACGACCAGGTCGGCACACTGCTTGACGACTGGCCGCCCGACGAACTGCAGGAACTCGACGAAATCCAGACGACGCTGCCCGCCGAAGGCCGCGCCGCCGGCGAGGTGGTGCGCGTGCGACTGCACGCGCGCGTCACCGAGGCTGGCACGCTCGAACTCGAGGCGCTGCCACATGACGGTCCCGAGCGCTGGAAGGTCGAATTCGACGCCCGCGGCAACGCGGCGGACCGAGCGGCGTGAAACAGCCGTACCTGGTCGGCATAGATCTCGGCACCAGCAACACCGTCGTCGCTTACGCCGCGCCCGGCAGCCGGCAGGTCGAGCTGTTCGAGATCGAGCAACTGGTTGGCGCCGGCGAGGTCGCCGCGCGGCCGCTGCTGCCATCGGTGCGCTTCCATCCGGCGCCCGGCGAAATCAGCCCAGGCGACCTGCAACTGCCGTGGAGCGCGACCAACGCTGACGCGGCGGCTGGGGAATCGGCGGACGGCGCCGAGCAGGGGGACGCAACGGTAATCAGCGGCCATTTCGCGCTGGATCTCGGCGCTCAGGTTCCGGGTCGGCTGGTGGCCAGCGCCAAGAGCTGGCTGTCGCACGCCTCGGTCGACCGGCTGGCGGCGATCCTGCCATGGGGCGCCGCCGACGATGTCGCCAGGGTGTCGCCGGTCGACGCCAGCGCCAGCTACCTGGCACACCTGCGCGCGGCCTGGCTGCACCGCTTCCCGCAAGCTCCGCTCGAACAACAGCAGCTGATCCTGACCGTTCCGGCGTCCTTCGACGAGGGTGCACGGGCACTGACCCTGGCCGCCGCCCGGCAGGCCGGCCTGCCCAGGCTGCAGCTGCTCGAGGAACCGCAGGCGGCGTTCTACGACTGGCTGTTCCGCCATCAGCAGACACTCGCCGACGAGCTCGCCGCAACTAGGCTGCTGCTGGTCTGCGACATCGGCGGCGGCACCACCGACCTGACGCTGATCCAGGTGACGGCGACCGACGGCGAGCCGGAACTGACGCGCATCGGCGTCGGCGACCACCTGATGCTCGGTGGCGACAACATGGATCTGGCGCTCGCCCACCTCGTCGAATCGCGCCTGCCGGCCAGCGAAGGCAAGCTCTCGGCGGCACGCTTCTCGCAACTGACGGCGCGCTGCCGGGCCGCCAAGGAGCAGTTGCTGGCAGCCGGCGCACCGCAATCGGTGCTGCTCACCCTGCTCGGCAGCGGCGCGCGGCTGATCGGCGGTGCGCGTACCGTCGAACTGCAACGCGAGGAAGTCCGGCAGTTGCTGGTCGACGGCTTTTTTCCGCGCGTCGCGCCGGATCAGCCGGTTCAACAGCGGCGCGCGGCGATCGTCGAATTCGGACTGCCGTATCCCGCCGACCCGGCGATCACTCGTCACATCGCCGCCTTTCTCAGGCGGCACGCACAGGTCGCACGGCGGGCGCTGGCCGGGCCGACCGAGGCGCCAGGCAGCGTGCAGGACAGGGCAGCGCCCGCGGAAGAGCGGCTGCCGGTACCCGATACGCTATTGCTCAATGGCGGCGTTTTCCGCGCCGCGGCACTCGCCGAGCGTCTGCAGGGCGCCCTCGGCGACTGGCGTGGCGAGCCCCTGCGGGTGCTCCACAACGACAGTCCCGACGTCGCCGTGGCGCGCGGGGCGGTCGCATACGCGCTGCTTCGCCAGGAACACGGGCGGCGCATCGGCGGCGGCTCGGCGCGCAGCTATTTTCTCGTTCTCGAGGATGGCAGCACGCCGCGACGCGGCATCTGCATCCTGCCGCGCGGCAGTGAGGAAGCGCACGAGATCCACCTTCCGGAGCGTACCTTCAGCCTGCGACTCGGTCAGCCGGTGCGTTTCCATCTCGCGTCCTCGGTCGCCGACACCGCCTATCAACCGGGCGAGATCGCCGTCCTCGACGACGACGACTTCGTCCGTCTGCCGCCGATGGCGACGGTCGTGCAGGCGCTGGCGGGCGGCACGCAACGCGACGTGCGGGTGCGGCTGATCACCACCATCACCGAAGTCGGCAGCCTCGAGATCCACTGCGTCAGCATCGACGATGCTGCCCGCCGCTGGTTGCTCGAATTCCAGTTGCGCGGCGACGGCAGCACGGCGGAGGCCGCGTCGGCAGTCCTGCCGCCAAATTTCACCGCGGCGGTGAAAGCCATCGAGCAGATCTTTGGCGGCCGCTCGCAGGCAGTCGACGGCAAGGACGTACGCCGTCTGCGCGGACAGCTGGAACATCTGCTGGGCAAGCGCGATGACTGGGAGATGCCGCTGCTGCGCGCGCTGTGTGACACCCTGCTGCAACGTTCGCGGCGTCGACGCCGGTCGCCGGAGCACGAACGACTGTGGCTCAATCTGACCGGCTATTGCCTGCGGCCGGGCTTCGGTGACGCCCTCGACGACTGGCGCATCGAGCAACTGTGCGAGCTGCTGAAGCAAGGGATCCAGTACGTTGGCGAGAGCCAGAACTGGTCCGAGTGGTGGACGCTGTGGCGTCGCGCCGCCGGCGGCCTCTCACCGGAAACACAGGAAGTGCTCCTCGGCCAGGTCCTGCCGCCGTTGCAGTCGGAAACGGTGCGGAGCCGCAACCGCCAGCCGGCACCGATCAGCGGCAGTCACGACGACATGCTGCGCCTGGTCGCTTCGCTGGAAAGGCTGGCGGTCGAACGTAAGGTCGAAGTCGGCGACTGGCTGCTCGAGCGCCTGCGCCGGGCTGCCGAAAAACCGCTCGGCTGGTGGGCGCTCGGCCGCATCGGCGCGCGTCAGTCGCTGTACGGCAGCGCCCACCAGGTGGTGCCGGCCGAGGTCGCCGGCCGCTGGCTGGAGGGCCTGCTGGCGGTCGACTGGAAGAAAGTCGAGCCGGCGGCCTTCGCGGCGACGCAGATCGCCCGGCTGACCGGCGACCGCTCACGCGACCTGCCGGACGCCAGCCGCCATCAAGTGCTGGCACGGCTGACGGCGATCGCCGCCGGCAGCAGCTGGATCGAGCAACTGACGACGGTCGTTGAACTCGACAGGGCCGACCAGCGCCGCGCCTTCGGCGAGTCCCTGCCGGCCGGACTGCGACTGGTCGCTGACCAGACGAAGGCGGCACAGACCTGAGTGGAAATCGCGCGGCGGTGCGCACCGAGCGACTCCGGACGGCCACTCCCGGCGGTTTTTTCGGTGTTTCATAAGCCACCGGCGACTGCCATAAATTCCCTGCATTGGTGTTGCATGGGGGTTTTCCGCATAATGGCAATGAATCAATCGCTGGAGCACCTTCGCCAGAGGGCGATCAAGCGCGCCACGGCGCGATCAGAACGCTCGACAAAGGTCGGCCGGAACCGTTCGGCGGGCGCAGCAAATGGCGCCGATCCAGCGATTACAAGGAGCGAGCAATGCGCACGCAAAGAGGACCAGACCGACGCCAGCGACAAATCGAACGTCCCGCTGGCCAGCCTGAACGCCGCTGCGGAATCGACCGTCGCCGACTCAAGTTCACCGAGCAATCGATCGCTGAAATGGAAGCCCGGCTGGCTACCCTGAGCCGTCCCCGCAAGGGTGACGACGACGAGGGCTCGGGCTGGGACAAGCTGATCATCCCGGTCAAGTGAACAGCAGCGCCTGCCCTGATGGTGTGCCGAGCTTCGCCATGAGCCCCGCGCAAGGCGCCGCGGCGGCGCCGCAGGGGTGCCTTTCGCCGGCGATGCGGTGGCCAAGTGCCGGCGTTCAGCGCGGCCGACCCGCTGCCCTTGCCTGAGCGGCGCCAGGGCCATCGCCCGGCGCTTGCTCAGCCCGCTCAGCCGGCCGAGCGCCGGGTCGTCTCCAGCACGCGCAACAGCGAAGCGGTATCGGCGCGCCCCCAGCCCATCGCCATCAGCGCGTTGAGTTGCTGCCAGACCGACCCGCCGACCGGCAAGCAAAGCCCCAGCGCGTGCGCCTCGCCCATGACGATGCCGATATCCTTGTGGTGCAGGCGGGCTTCGACGCCGGCCGCGAAATCACGGTCGACCATCCTGCCACCCATCAGCTCGAGCGCCCGGCTGCCGGCCGATCCGCCAGCCAGCGCCTGTCGCACCTTCGCCGGGTCGGCGCCTGCCACGGCGCTGAAGTGCAAGGCTTCGGCCGCCGCCTGAATCGCCCCGACCAGGATCAGCTGATTGCAGGCCTTGGCGATCTGCCCGGCACCATTGTCACCGACATGGACGATCGTCCTGCCGAGCACCGTCAGCAGCGGCCGGACGCGTTCGAGCACCGCCGCATCGCCGCCGACCATGATGGCCAGCAGCGCCTCGCTGGCGGCTTGCACACCACCTGACACCGGCGCATCGAGCATGTCGACACCGCCCTCGCCAAGGCGCTGCGCCAGCGCGCGCGCCATCGCCGGCGCGATGGTGCTCATGTCGACCAGGATCGAAGCCGCCGCAAATCCCTCGGCAAGGCCACCCGGCGCCAGTGCCACCTGCTCGACGTCGGCGCCGGTCGTGAGCATCGTGAACACCACTTCCGAACGCTGCGCGACGTCGGCCGGCCGGCTGCTGGCACGCGCGCCGGCGTCGATCAATGGCTGGCAGGATTCGGGCCGGCGAGCCCAGACCACCAGCTGGTGGCCGGCGGCCAGCAGCCGCAGCGCCATCGGTCTGCCCATCGCGCCAAGGCCGATGAAACCGAGGCGCATCAGGGCCTTCCGCCGGACAGGGCGTTGCCGCCGTCTTCGCCTGAACGGTTCATCAACCTTCTTCCCCTGACAGACGTTCCAGCAGCTTGAGGATGGCGACCGAATCCTCTTCACCCAGCCCCGAACCGACCATCGCGTTGTACATCTGTGCCGTCGCCGCTGCCACCGGCAGGCACATGCCGAGCTCGTGCGCACTCTGCATGACGATGTTCATGTCCTTCTGATGCATCCACGACTTGAAGCCTGGCTTGAAATTGCGATCGAGCATCCGCTGGCCGTGGTTCTCGAGGATCTTCGAATAGGCGAAACCGCCGAGCAGTGCTTCGCGCACCCTGGCCGGGTCGACGCCGCTGCGGGCAGCGAAATTGAGCGCTTCGGCAACGGTCAGCACGCCCGCTCCGGTAATGATCTGATTGGCCGCCTTGGCGACCTGGCCGGCGCCGGAATCGCCGACGTGAACGATGTTCTTGCCCATGCACTCGAAGGCCGGCCGCGCGCTTTCGAAAGCGGCAACGCTGCCACCGACCATGATCGACAGGCTGCCGGCAATCGCGCCGACCTCGCCGCCGGACACCGGCGCGTCGAGGAAATCGATCCCTTGCTGCCCGAGACGCGCGCCGATATCGCGAGCGGCCGCCGGCCGGATGGTGCTCATGTCCACCGCCACCAGCCCGGCCCGGCCGGCGCTGGCGACGCCCTGCTCGCCAAGCATCACCTGTTCGACGTCGGGGGCGTCGGCAACGATCGAAATCAGCACATCGACGCCACCGGCGACACCGGCGGGACTCGCTGCGGCGCTGGCACCGGCATCGAGCAAGGGCTGCATCGACTCGGCGCGCCGCGCCCAGACGGTCACCTGGTGCCCGCCGCGCAGCAGGTTCAGCGCCATCGGGCGCCCCATGATACCCAAGCCGACAAATCCGATTTTCATTGCCATTCTGCCGCTCCCCTTCCAGTCGCGAGACGATCGAGCGGCCGAGTTTAGCAAGAATGGGGGCAGCCGGCATCCGCATCGCCAGGCAGAGGCGTCCGGCGACCGGCAGACCAACGAGCGGCCAGGCTGGCCATCAGCATCGCCAGAAGCCGACTGCCCGCCGGGTCAGCCGAGAACCGTCACGACGACCCGGCGTCGATGCGCCATCGCGCGGTGCTCCCAGAGGTAAATCCCCTGCCAGGTGCCGAGTCGCAAGTCGCCGTCGCCGACCGGCACGTTCAGCGAAGCGCCGGCCAGGATGTTTCGCCCATGCGCGGCCATGTCGTCGTCGCCCTCGCTGTCGTGTTGATACGCCGCGTCACCGTCTGGCGCCCACCGCGCCGCCAGTGTTTCCAGATCGCGGCGCACCGATGGATCGGCGTTCTCGGTCAGCACCACCGAGCAACTGGTGTGCTGGACGAAGACATTGACCAGTCCGATCGCGATCCCCGAAGCGCGCACGACGCGCGCGACTTCAGCGGTGATTTCGATGCTGCCGCGGCCACGAGAATGCACGTCAAAACTCTTCTGGAAGGGCATCTCCCTCTCCTTTCTTGCCTTTCACTTGGCGACCGCGAGCACCGCCGCGAGCCGCCTGCAGCACGGGCAACAGCTAGAACGCCGAGCCGGGCGTGCGCAGGAACTCGATCTCGGCCGGCGTCGAATCGCGGCCGAGAATGCTGTTGCGATGCGGATAACGTCCGAAACGCTCGATGATCGCCTGGTGCCGACGTTCGAACTCGAGATTACCTTCCAGGCCCGGCGCGTCGAACAGCGTGACGGCGACGGCATGGATCAGCGGCGACTCGCTGTGCATGTACGGCAGGTACAGGAAAGCGCGGCGCGCCGGCGCGAGCGCGCGGTCGGCCCCCGTGGCGACCGCCTCCTGGGCAAGGACCAGCGCCACCGCGTCGGCGGCGAACGCCTGCGGACGATCACGGAAGATGTTGCGCGAGAACTGATCGAGGACGATCACCTCGGCCAGGCGCCCTTCAGCGCTGCCGCGCCAGGCGTACAACTCGCCGCGCATCGCCGCCGCGTGCAGGGCGGCGAAGCGTGCCTCGACCTGGCGGTCGAAAGCGTCTGATTTCGACCACCATTGCGCCGGCGTCACCTCTTCAAACCAGAAACCGAGAACCGCATCGGCGTTCATCGCCTGACCTCGCGGGGAAAATGGCAAACAACCGACAGAAGCAGGTCCATCACGCGCATTCCCTGGCCCCTCTTCTACCCCTTGGCCTGGTCATTGACCCGCCCGCGCAGCAGTTTCACCGCACCGCGCCTGACCTTGCCTTCGACGCGCCTGATCTGCGAAGCACGCGTCGGCTTGGTCGCTCGCCGCGTCGTCGGCACGAAAGCCGCCCGGGCAATCAGCTCGCGCAGGCGGCTGAGGGCATCGACGCGATTACGTTCGAGACTGCGGTGTGCCTGCGCCTTGATGATCACCACGCCATCGGCGCTGATCCGCTGATCGCGCGTTCGCAGCAGACGTTCCTTGAGTTCGTCGGACAGCGACGAGGCGCCGATATCGAAGCGCAGGTGGATCGCGTTCGACACCTTGTTGACGTTCTGACCGCCAGCGCCCTGCGCACGAATGGCGACCAACTCGACCTCGTCCTCGCGCAAGTCGATGCGGCTGCCCAGCGCCACCACCTGCCGCCTAGCGGTCTTCGCCGGAGGGCGCGCCGACGGCGAGCGCCAGCCAGCCATCGCGGCCGAGATCGCGGAGCGTCTGCATGTTGCGCCCGTAGATCGACGCCGCGTCCGGGAACGCCGCCACCGCCCGGTCCAGGCTGTCTTCGCGCAGCAGGTGCAGGGTCGGGAACGGTGAGCGGTTGGTGCAGTTGGCGATGTCGTCCGGATCACTATCGGCAAAGGTGTAATCGGGATGAAAGCTGGCGACCTGCAGGACGCCCTCGAGCGCGTGCGTCCGCAGCACGACATTGACCAGATCGAGAAAACGCGCAAAGTCGTCGAAGGCATTCAACACCCACGGATGAACCAGCAAGGTGGTGTCGACCTCGGTCGGCGGCGTCGCCAGCAGCGCGTGCAGTTCGCGCTCGAGGTCGCCGAGCAGGCTCTCCTCGTCGCGCGCGTCACTGACCACGTAGCGGATTTGCCCCTTGACATGAGCGCCCCTGGCGAAGGGGCAGAGGTTGAGGCCGATCACTGCCCGCTCGAGCCAGTTGCGCGTCGCCGCGATGACCTGCTGCTGGCCGGGAATCGCTGCGCCTGTGACGGCGGCTTCGTTGATGGTCGGTATCGGCAAGGATGTTCGATCGCGTGGCATGCGGCGCCTGGTCGGGAAGACGGTATCGTCGACCCTCTCGGTCGACCGTGATCGTCAGTTTAACGACTCCGGGCGAAGCAGGCAAAGCACCGGCAAGGTTCGCGACGGGCGTCGCGAACGATTCCGGGCGAAGCCCCTACAATGGATCATCGGTTAAGGGAGAGTAGCCAATGGAGAGCATCGCTGCGGTAGTGATCGGCGCCGGCGTCGTTGGCCTGGCCTGCGCGCGCACGCTGGCGCGACGAGGCATCGAGACGGTGATCCTCGAGCGCAACCTTGCCTTCGGAAGCGAGACCAGCGCCCGCAACAGCGAGGTGATTCATGCCGGGCTGTACTACCCGACCGGCTCGCTCAAGGCACGCCTGTGCGTTGCCGGCCGGCAGCAGCTTTACGCCTATTGCGGCACGCACGCGATCGGCCATCGGCGCTGCGGCAAGCTGGTCGTCGCCACTTCCGCCGGTCAGGAAGGCAGGCTCGCGGCCCTGCAGGCGCAGGGTGAAGCGAACGGCGTCGACGATCTGCAACTGCTGAGCGCCGCCGAGGCGCGCGCACTCGAGCCGCAACTGGCGTGCACCGCCGCCCTGCTCTCGCCATCGACCGGCATCGTCGACAGCCACACCCTGATGCTCGCGCTGCTCGGCGACGCCGAGCGCGACGGCGCGTCGCTGGCGCTGCGCAGCCCGCTGCGCGGCGGGTCGATCGAAGCAGGCGGCATCGTGCTCGAGAGCGGCACGGTCGATCGCCTGCAAGTCAAGGCGGCGATGGTGATCAATGCCGCCGGCCTGTGGGCACCGCAGGTCGCCGGCGCCTTGCGCGGCTTTCCGACCGCACTGATTCCCGCGAGCTTTCACGCCAAGGGCAATTACTACGCGCTCGCTGGCCGCTCGCCATTCACGCGGCTGGTCTATCCGCTGCCGGAAGCCGGCGGTCTCGGCGTCCATCTGACGCTCGACCTCGGTGGCCAGGCGCGCTTCGGCCCGGACGTCGAGTGGTTGCCCGATCCACTGGCCGGCCAGCCGATCGGCGAGTCGGATCATCGCGATTACCGCGTCGACCCGGCACGCTCCGACGCCTTCTACGGCGAGATCCGCCGCTACTGGCCGGCATTGCCGAGCGAGTCGCTGTCGCCCGCCTACGCGGGAATTCGGCCGAAGATTGCCGGCCCCACCGACCCGGCCGCCGATTTCCTGATCCAGGGACCCGCACAACACGGCATCCCCAGGCTGGTAAACCTGTTCGGCATCGAGTCGCCGGGTCTCACCGCCTGTCTGGCGATCGCGGAAAGCGTCGCGGCCGAGTTGCAGATCGGCTAAGGCGATGCGCCCGGTACTCGACACCAGGGTCGCCATCGACCTGCGGCACTGAACTCAGCGGCTGTCACGGCCGATGCGGGCTCGTTGCCAGTTCATCGACGGCGGAATACCGCGGGCGAATCGCCAGAAAGCCGGCCTGCGCTGGCGGCAGTGGCAGCCATCGAAGACGGTACTGAAAACGGCAAGACGGCCCGCGCAAACTCGGGCCGTCTTGCCATCTGGAGTACGCGCTACAGTGCCTCAGTGACCCGATGCACCCGCCGCACCAATACCTGTTTCGGAACGGACACGCTGGGCCGGGTAGAGCGAGCGCTCGAGTTGTGCTTGCTTGCTGTTGTCCATCTTCGACACCAGATAGATCGTCAGGAAAGCCGCGCTCATCGAGAACAGACCCGGTGAGGAATAGGGAAACCAGGCGCTCCCCTTCGGGTTGTGCATCACCGCTTCCCAAACCGAAGCGGAGACAATGGTCAGGCCAGCCGAACTGAGCAAGCCGACGACGCCACCGGCAACCGCGCCCCGGGTGGTGCAATCCTTCCAGAGCACGGACATGAACAGCACCGGAAAGTTGGCCGAGCAGGCGATGGCAAAAGCGAGCATCACCATGTAGGCAACGTTCTGCTTTTCGAAGGCGATGCCGAGATACACGGCAATGATTCCGAGACAGACGGTGGTGACCTTCGACACGCGCAGTTCGTGTGCCGAGTCAGTCCGGCCCTTCTTGAAGACGGTGGCGTAGAGATCGTGCGACACCGCCGAGGCTCCCGACAGGGTCAGGCCGGACACCACGGCGAGGATCGTGGCAAAGGCGACGGCGGATATGAAGCCGAGAAAGATGTTGCCGCCAACCGCATTGGACAAGTGGATCGCCGCCATGTTGCCGCCACCCTTGAGACCTTTGGCCAGGTCGCCATCGACGTAATAGGCAGAGGGATCCTGGGTGAGCAGAACCACCGCGCCAAAGCCGATGATGAATGTCAGGATGTAGAAGTAGCCGATCCAGGTCGTTGCCCACCCGACCGACTTGCGGGCCTCCTTGGCGCTCGGCACGGTAAAGAAACGCATCAGGATGTGCGGCAGGCCCGCCGTGCCGAACATCAGGGTCATGCCGACCGAGATGGCGGAGACCGGGTCCTTGATCAGCGCCCCCGGCGCCATGATCGCGTCGTGCTTGCTGTGGGTTTCGACAGCCTTGGCGAACAACAGCTCGGGATTGAAGTGAAACTGCCATAGCACGGCCAGCGCCATGAAGCTTGCACCGCACAGCAGCATGATCGCCTTGATGATCTGCACCCAGGTGGTTGCCGTCATGCCACCAAACAGCACGTAGCACATCATCAGCACACCGACGATCATCACCGCGTAGTGATATTCGAGACCGAACAGCACCTTGATGAGCTGCCCGGCGCCGACCATCTGCGCAATCATGTAAAAAGCGACGACGACCAGCGTGCCGCACGCCGCAAACACGCGGGTCGGCGTCTGCGCGAAGCGGTAGGAGACCACGTCGGCGAAGGTGAACCTGCCGAGGTTGCGCAAGCGCTCCGCCATCAAAAAGGTCAGTACAGGCCAGCCGACCAGCCAGCCGATCGAGAAGATCAGGCCGTCGAAGCCGTTGGCGAACACCAGGCCGGAAATACCGAGAAAGGAGGCGGCCGACATGTAGTCGCCGGCGATCGCCAGACCGTTCTGGAAGCCGGTAATGCCGCCGCCGGCGGTATAGAAGTCCGCCGCCGTCTTGGTCTTGTTGGCGGCCCATTTGGTAATGAACAGGGTGATCGTCACGAATGCGGCGAACATCGAGATCGCCACCCAGTTGGTCTCCTGCTGCGTGGTTTGTCCGAGATCACCACCCGCCGCGAGGACCGATCCTGCGGCCAGAATGCCGGCCATGAGGCACAGGCTGTTGCGTGCAAGTGTATTAATCATTTCTGTGATGCCTCGTTGATCAGTTCGTTGGTAAGCGAATCAAATTCGGTATTGGCCCGGCGAACGTAGATGTTGGTGATGAGGATCGTCAGAATGATCACGCCAACACCCAGCGGGATACCGATCGACGTCACCATGTCGGCGCCGACCTTTTGCGCCAGAAACTCCTTGTCAAAGGCAATCAGCAGGATGTAGCCGTAATAGATGACCATGATCAGGACGGTCATGATGATGCTGTAGGTGGAACGTGTGCTGACCAGCTTTTCGTACTTCGGGTTGGCGGTTATGCGCGCAACCAGATCGTCTTCCTTCATTTTTCCTCCTCGCAATGGAATGCTTTCTCGTCAGGTCATTCTCGATGGCCGTGAAAGCGACGCTAGGATGCCGAGCTTACGCAGCGCTTACAAATGCACATTTTTCTCTTTATTAACAGATACTTACTAGATTCTTGCGGGATTCTTGCTGGTCTCTTGCGGTCCCGACGCATTTCCGGATCAGCCGGCACGAAGCGCCTCGCGTTAGCCATTGCGCGGCGAGGTCGCTGACCGATGTTGCTCACGGCGAGCGCCGGGTACAATTCGCCGCGTATTGCCGGCGATGACGATCACCAGCCCCGTCCCTGGCCCAATCCGATCGCTTCTTGCGGCTGGCAAGTGAGGTTTTCGATGCGCGTACTCTTGATTGAAGACGATCCGGAACTCTCGTCCGGCATTGCGGCTTTTCTGGCCGGACAAGGTGACAGTGTCGTCGTCGAAGCGAATGGCATGGCAGCAGATGTCTTGTTGCAGCAGCAGAGCTTCGACTTCGTGCTGATCGATGTCGGCCTGCCAGGGCTTGGCGGCTACGAGATCGTTCGACGAATCCGGGAACGCCGCCAGACTGTCCCGGTGATCATGGTGACCGCACGTGACGCCCTCGATGACCGCATCTACGGTCTCGATCTCGGCGCCGACGACTACCTGCCGAAGCCTTTCGAGCTTGCCGAGTTGACCGCGCGCATCCGCGCGATCATCCGTCGCGGCGCCAAGGCCGCAAGCCACCGGGTCGACTTCGGACCACTGTCGATCGACGTCGTTGCTCGCCACGCCTCACTGGCCGACCAGCCCCTAATCCTGTCCAACCGCGAGTGGGATCTGCTCACCCCGCTTGCCGAGGCCGACGGACACACCGTTCCGAAGGAACGTCTGCAGGCTGATGGCAGCGTCAACGCGCTGGAAGTGTATGTCTGCCGCCTGCGTCGACGCCTGGAACCGGCAGGCGTGAATATTCGTACGGTACGCGGCTTCGGCTACCGTCTCGAAATCGCCAGCCAGGCGGCCGACAAGACGCGGCACGATGCCAACCACTGATGCCGCCGAGTCGACGGCTGCCGCCCGCGTCGTCGAAGCAACGGCGGGCAGCGCCGCCACCAAGCTGCCGGCCGCCAGCCTGCGACGAAGTCTGCTGCGATCGCTGGCGCTACCCCTGCTGCTGGCACTGTTCGCGGGCAGCGTGTTCGGCTATCGGACGGCTGAAGAAGTGGTCAGTACGGCCTACGACCAGAGTCTCCTTAACCTGGCAAATGGCATCGCCAACCGGGCACGGATCGAAAATGGCGAAATCACGATCGGTCTCGCTGCCGAAACGGAAGCACTGCTGCGCACCGACACGGTCGACCACATCTACTTCCGGGTGCGCGACGACTCGGGCCGAATGGTCGCTGGCGACGCCGACCTGCCGCCACCGGAACTGCCGCTCGGAAATGTTGCGGCCGCGCTCGCGGAACTTCCGCCGGCAGACTCGCAAGAACGCGGCAGCCGCCCGAAGACCGCGCCGCAACGAGTCTCGTTCTTCGATGACCACTTTCGTGGCGAAGCCATTCGCGGCGTGCGCTTCCATCCGGTCGTCGACAACCATGGCCTTTACGTCACCGTCGCGGAAACGCTCGGCAAGCGCCGAGGTGCAATTCGCGAACTGTTGCTCGGCTTTGGCCTTGGCGTGCTATTGGTGCTGGTCGCGGTCGCGGCCGTCGTGCGTCATGGCGTCACCTCCGGGCTGGCATCCTTGAGTCGCCTGGAGGAGGAACTTGCCGAGCGCACCGGCGAGGACCTGGCGCCGATAAACCTGAGCCACGTACCCCTTGAAATCCGCGAGGTGGTGCGGGCGCTGAATGCCCTCTTGATGCGCTTGCGAGAAGCCAGTGCGGCGCAGCGAAAGTTCCTGCAGGACGCCGCGCATCAGTTACGGACCCCGCTCGCGGGTCTTCAGGTCCAGATCGAATTGCTGCATAGCGAGCAAACCGATCAGACCGTGTCGAGCACTCTGCGCCGGTCGGTAAAGCGAGTCACTCGACTGGCCAACCAGTTGCTTGCTCTCGCCCGCGCCGAAACCGGTCAGCACCTGCTGGCCAATGCGTCTACAGTGAATCTGTCGCAGCTGATCGACGAGATGCTGGAGGAGTGGCTGTGCATGGCCGACGAAAGAAAGATCGACTTCGGCATCCAGCGCGATGTTTCGACGATCACCGGCGACCCGACCCTGCTCAGGGAACTGATCGCCAATCTGGTCGATAACGCACTCAAATATACGCCACACGGTGGCCAGGTCACCCTGCGCTGCGCGCGGGTCGGCCAGGCGGTCGAGATTGAGGTCAGTGATAACGGTCCGGGAATTCCTGAAGACCAGCGCGAACGGGTTTTCGAGCGTTTTCACCGCCTGCCGGAGGCCACAGCCAGCGGCAGCGGCCTGGGTTTGCCGATCGCTCGCGAGATTGTTGCTGCTTACCACGGTTCGATCACAATCGGCAGCTGCGCAGACGGCAAGGGTACCTGCGTGCAGGTCCGTTTACCGGCACCGGCATCGACCAGGAATGCGACAAGGCGTCACAGCACCGATTCCTAGCAAAGTGTTCGGCGACGTCGATTTCCTGGCTATCAGGAATGCGCCGCGGGACATGCGACGGCGACCGATCGCGACCCCGGCAAGAAGATGGCCGAGTAATGGTCGAACCAGTCAAGAGAACGAGCGGCTCATGAGATCCACAAACAGCGGTGGGAGAGCAAGCCATGGACGCATCGCGCCTGCCGTGATCGCCGCCAGCGTGATTGGCGGCGCTTGCGCACACCGACCTCGATGCGCATCAATCACCACCATGGAAGCGCGCTGAGCCGATGCGCGTGGTACTCGACACCAACGTCGTCATCGACCTGCTGCACTTCGCCGACCCGCAGACGCGGGCGCTGCGCGCAGCGATCGACGGCGGCGCACTGCAGTGTTTCACGGATCGGCCGTGCCTTGACGAACTGCGGCGCGTCGCTGCCTACCCGCAGCTGGCGCTCGCCGCCACCGCGCAAGAGGCGCTGATCGACGCCTACTGCCGCCTGGCCACAGCGTGCGACGGTGATGCTGACGGCGACGGCGACGAGGCCGACCGGCTGCCTCGCTGCCGCGACGCCGACGATCAAAAATTCCTGCGGCTTGCGGCGCGCTGTCGCGCCGAGCTGCTGATCACCCGCGACCGGCAGTTGCTTCGACTCGCTGGCGGTCGCCGCGCGCCGCTGCCTTTCGCCATCGTCACTTCGACGGCCGCCAGCGCGCTGATCGCCGGCGGCCCGGCGATGCCGCCTTCTGGTCAGCCCGACACCGGCGTCCGCCGACGACGGCACTGAGCAAGCAGTGCCGGCTAGCGGCGGCGAAAAATCCAGACGCTGTCGGTCGAGGCGTCGTCCGCGTAGCTGTAGCCGGCGATCGCGAAGTCCTTGAGACCGGCCGGTTCAGTCAGGCGATTGATGATCGCGAAACGTGCCATCAGCCCACGCGCACGCTTGGCGAAGAAACTCACGACGCGGAACTTGCCGCTGCCCCAGTCCTGGAAAACCGGCTGAATCACCGGCACCGACAATTTCTTCGGCCTGACGGCCTTGAAGTATTCCTCGGAAGCCAGGTTGAGCAGCACCGGCGCCGCCGCTTCGACTGCCGCCGCGTTGAGCGCGTCGGTGATTCGCTCGCCCCAGAAGGCGTAGAGGTCCTTGCCACACGGGTTGGACAGCCGGGTTGCCATCTCCAGCCGATAGGCCTGCATCAGGTCGAGCGGGCGCAGCACGCCGTAGAGGCCCGAGAGGATGCGCAGGTGCTGCTGTGCGAACTGCAGATCCGCCGATGACAGCGTCGCCGCGTCGAGTCCGGCGTAGACGTCGCCGGCAAAGGCGAGCACCGCCTGGCGTGCGTTCTCCGGTGTGAACGGTTGCGCCCACGCGGCGTAGCGGGTGACGTTGAGCGCCGCCAGCTTGTCGCTGATCTTCATCAGGCTGGCGACTTCGGACGGCGACAATGCGCGCAGGCGCTCGACCAGCACCTGCGACTGCTCGAGCAACGGGGCCTGCGAATGCTCGTCGAGCGTCGGCGGCGTCTGGAAATCGAAGGACTTGGCGGGTGAGAGGAGGATGATCATCGGCTGGCTCCAGCCGGAACGATTCCCGGCGCGAATGTTTGCTAGTATGCCGCGATTGTAAACGACGTCGGGGACCGGCACGAACCCTGACGCGGCCGCGACCTCGCCAGCGCGGCGCGGCTCGCGTCAATCGGCCAAGACTGAAAGCAAAGCAATGGAACGACTGCTCGGCCAACTTGCCGAACCCGAGGCCCATCTGACGCAATTGCTCAGCCAGCTGATCGACGAGATTCGGCCGGCCGATGCGCACGACGCCAGCGCCGCCTGCGGCCGGTTGTCGGCGCTCTGCGAGATCCTCGACAATCGCCCCGAGCTTCGCGCCGCCTTGCGCAACGCACTCAGCCAGCTCGCCCAGACGCACCGCCACAGCGAGCTGTACACCGTCACCGGAATCCTGCCGAACACCGGCTTTCTCGCCGAAGTGCTGCGCCGCTTCGGCCATCAGCTGCTGCCGGAGGTGCTTGACCGCGGCCTGCTGCGCACCGTCCTGCGCCGCATGTTCCACCAGCCGAGTGACCACCACTGGGTGACCGGCGTCGGCGAAGACAGCTGGCTGCAACTGCTCACGGCAATGCGGTTTGACGAGACGCCGGCCAGCGAGACGATGCCACCGGCGGTGGCCGAAATCCTGCGCTCGCTGCGCGTGCTGTCGTACTGGATCGCCGCTTGCGGCATGGAGCCCGAACTGCTGCGCCTCGAGCCGTCGCTGGAAACCTACGAATCGCCGTTCGTCGCGCAGAACGTCGAAATGACGGCCTACATCAACGCCGCCCCGGAGAACTGGGGAAAACCGCTGTCGGGCGATACCGACGATCGCCAACTGCGTGTCCTTTTCGGGCAATGCGAGACGGTGATGGCACGCGTTCGCAAGACCGCCGCCCGGGACGGAACCAGCATCCGGCTGACCTACAATCTGCAGCGCCTGTGCCAACTGCTGCGCCGCAGCGAGCAGTTGCTTGACATTCTCGCGGGACTGCAGGGCGACCGCAGCGGCGTTGCCGCTTACCCGCCAATCGTCAAGCTGTCGATGCAACTGATCTGCGACGAATGCCTGCGCGACAACGTGCGCCGGCACTGGCGCCAGAACACCGAGCTGATCGCCCTGCGAGTGACCGACAACGCCAGCCACCGCGGCGACCACTACATTACCGATACGCCCGATGAATACTGGTCGATGGCTCGCTCGGCAATGATCGGTGGTAGCGTCATCGCGTTCATGGCTTGCCTGAAACTGGTGCTGATCGGGACCAACCTGCCGCCGTTGACCGGCGCGATCCTGTTCTGTCTCAACTACGGACTCGGCTTCTGCCTGATCCACGTGATGCACGGCACGGTGTCGACCAAACAGCCGGCGATGACCGCCAACGCCATCGCCGCCAGCATCGAGGAAGCCGGCGGCAGGCTGCGCAACGTCGAGGCGATGAGCGACCTGGTCGCCCGCACCTGCCGCAGTCAGATCGTCGCCATCCTCGGCAATGTCTGTGTCGCCATCCCGCTCGCGGCCGCCATTGCCTTCGCCATTACCGGGATCAGCGGCAAGCCCTTCGCCAGTCCGGAGGAATCACTCTATCTGCTAGCCGCACAGAGCCCGGTGCACGGGGGCGCGCTGTTCTACGCGGCAATCGCCGGCGTCTGCCTGTTCATCTCCGGGCTGATCAGCGGCTATTTCGACAACTACGCGGCATACAACCGGATTGCCGAGCGCATCCTGCAGCTCGACTGGCCAAAGCGGCTGGTCGGTGAATCGCGCCGGCGGCGTTTCGCGACCTACGTCGGCGACAATCTCGGCGCGCTGGCCGGCAACTTCCTGTTCGGCGTGCTGCTTGGCGCAACGACGCTTTTCGGCTTGCTGCTCGGGCTGCCGATCGATATCCGCCACGTCGCTTTCTCGTCGGCCTTCGTCGGCATCGCCTACGTCGGCCTCGATTTGTTCACCCATCTCGGGCTGTTCGTTGCAGCGGTGATTGGCGTCGCGCTGATCGGCCTGGTCAACCTGACCGTCAGTTTCGTGCTCGCACTCAACGTCGCACTCCGCTCGCGACGGATTTCCGACCCGCAGTGGAGAATGCTCGCGCGGTCGGTTGTCGATCATCTGCTGCGACAACCGACCGACTTCTTCCTGCCGCCGATGGCGCAAAAGCGATGATGCGCGCCAACCAACGGCCGCCGCTGGTGACCGCTGCGGTGTCGGGAGATCGCCGGGCTGGAGCGATCATGTCGATTCGCCTTGCCGCCGATCGACGCCGGCGGCAAGGCGCGTTCGAAGGGATCACGCCCCGCAACGCCCGCTCCGACTTGCTGTTCGGCGACGGGGTCAGGCAGCAGCCCGAACTGCAGCGCATCTACCGAGGACAACGAGCATGACGCACAATCCCGTCCCCTGGTTCGAAATCTACGTGCAGGACATCGAGCGAGCAAAGCGATTCTACGAATCGGTCTTGCAGGTCAAGCTCGAGAAGCTGAACGCGCCGATTGGCGAGATGTGGGCCTTCCCGATGGACATCGACCACTTCGGCGCCGGTGGCTCGCTGGTCAGGATGAAGGGCGTTGCGTCGGGAGGCAACAGCGTCCTGGTCTACTTCGCCTGCGAGGACTGTGCGGTAGAAGCCGCGCGGATCGTCGAGGCGGGTGGCACCATCAGGCAGGACAAGATGTCTATCGGCGAGCACGGTTTCATCGTCATCGCCACCGACAGCGAGGGCAACAGCTTCGGCCTGCATTCGATGCCGGCGAATCGACAGGCAGGCGGTGGCGCTTGACCGACGAGAAGCGACAGGGAAAAGCCGCTGGCCAGCCGGTGAGCGCCCGCGCGGGACGAGCTGCCGGAACGCAGCGGGCATCGGCAGCCAAGACAGCATGTTGAGGAGGGAACAAGTGATGGCTAAGGAAAAGAGAAAAGCGGCAAAGGCCCGGACGAAAGCGCCGGATCGAGCGGATGCAGCCGCCACCACGGGCCAGCTGGTGGTTCTGGTCGCCACCCGCAAGGGAGCCTGGCTGTATCACGGCGACGCCCAGCGTGACACCTGGCGAGTCGACGGACCACACTTTCTCGGCCACATCATCAGCCACCTGGTGCTCGACCCGCGCGACCAGCGGACCTTGCTCGCAGCAGCCAAGACCGGCCACCTCGGACCAACGATCTTCCGCTCGACCGACCTCGGGCGCAGCTGGCGTGAAGCCCGGCAACCACCGGCCTTCGCCCCGGTGGCGACGGACGATCAGGGCCTGCCCGGTCGCTCGGTCGATCACAGCTTCTGGCTGACGCCGGGAAATGCCAGCGAGGCCGATGTCTGGTACGCCGGCACATCACCGCAGGGCCTCTTCCGCTCCGACGACGGCGGCGACAGCTGGCGGCCCTTCTCTTCGATCAACGACGATCCGCGATACCGGCAATGGATGGGTTCGTTTCAGGACGGCACGCCCGACGGGCCGAAATTGCATTCGATCATCGTCGATCCGCGCGACGCCGGGCATCTCTACCTGGCGATGTCGGGCGGTGGCGTCCACGAGAGCGTAGACGGTGGCGGCAGTTTCAAGCCATTGCTCGATCAGCTCGATGTCGTCGAGGGCTTCGATCGCAGCGACCCGACTTTCCACGACCCGCATTGCATCCGTCTTTGCCCAAGCAATCCCGACCGCCTCTACCAGCAGAACCACTGCGGCATCTATCGCCTCGACCGCCCGTCCGAGCAATGGCTGAATATTGGCCAGAACATGCCGAAGAGCGTCGGTAACGTCGGCTTTCCGATGGTCGTACACCCGCGCGACGCCGACACCGCGTGGGTTTTCCCAATGGACGGCACCGCCGTCTGGCCGCGCACCAGTCCCGACGGCAGGCCCGCGGTCTACGCGACACGCGACGCCGGCGAGAGCTGGCAACGGCTGGCCGGCGGCCTGCCATCGCAGCAGGCCTGGTGGACGGTCAAGCGTCAGGCGATGACCGCCGACCCGCTTGACCCGGTGGGGCTTTATTTCGGCACCACCAGCGGCGAACTGTGGATGAGCTGCGACGAGGGCCACCGGTGGCACTGCATGGCCCGCCATCTGCCGGAAATCTACGCCGTCGAGGTAGCCCGGGTCGGCGACCCGAGCTGACCGCCCGGCCCCGATGAAGGTACTGATCCCCAGTGCGCTGCGTTCCTACGCCGAACGCGGCGAGGTCGACGCCGACGGTGACACGCTCGCCGCGCTGCTCATCGACCTCGACCGAAGCTACCCGGGAATTCGCTTCCGGATGATCGACGAGCAGGGGCAGATCCGGCCGCACATCCGCTTCTTCTTCGACGGCACACAGTTGCGCGAGCTCTCGCAGCCACTGCGCGCCGGCGGCGAATTGATCATCGTGCAGGCCCTGAGTGGTGGCTGAGGCGGCGTTCGCCTTGACCGGCAGGCGCGATTTTCCTATCCTGCGAGGGTAGTTCAGGGGCGGCTTGCGCGGCCCGGAGGCCAACTCACCAACCACAAATGCGGACAGCAAAACCAGGGATGATCATGAGCGAAGAAAACGGTACGCCAAAGAAGAAAACAACCGCCAGAAAGACGGTCGCCAAGGCCACGACGGCGACCACTGCGTCGGCCAAGGCGCCTGCGGCGACGAAAGCAGACACCGCCGCAGCCAGGAAAGCGGCGACGAAAGAGGCGGCAAAGAAAGCGGCTGCGCCGGCAAGTACCGGTGAAACAGCGGCGCGCGCCACGGCGCAGCGCCGGACGACCGTTGCCAAGGCGGCGCCGGCAAAGGCAAGCGCCGAGGAGCGTTATTGCATGATCCAGTCGGCGGCCTACTTCATCGCCGAAAAGGATGGCTTCCAGGGCTGCGCAACGGACTACTGGGCGCAGGCGGAAAACGAGATTGCTGCCCAGCTCGACCGGTAGCAGGCATCAGCAGCCCACGGCATCCGCACCGCGGAACGCCGCCACGGTGATCGGAGACTGAAGGCGATGCGAAAACGGGTAATTACCGAGACCACGGCAACCGCTGCTCCGGCAGCCGGCGACTGGCTCGCGCTCGAAGACCTGGCCGAGGTCGAGATCAGCTCGGAGGACGCCGCTCATCCGATCGAGTCCGCTCTGGTCGCTGATCAGGGCAGTGGCTGGCGTGCCGCGCTTCCGGGCAAGCAGACGATTCGCCTGCTCTTTCCGCAGCCGCAAACGCTGCGCCGGATCCAGCTCGCTTTCGTCGAGACCTCGGTGGCGCGCACGCAGGAGTACGTCGTGCGCTGGTCGGCCGACGGCGGCCAGTCGTTCCGGGAAATCGTCAGGCAACAATGGAATTTCAGCCCGGAAGGCGCCAACCGCGAAAGCGAAGAACATCGGGTAGAACTTGCCGGTGTCAACGTGCTCGAGCTGATCATCAACCCCGATATCGGCAACGGCAACGCCTTCGCTTCGCTCGCCCGCTTGCGCATCGCCTGAAGGTTTCACGTCTCGCACGGCGAAGCCTGCCGCCTCGCCGCCGTCGGCGCAGGCAGCGAGCCTTCCCTTCTTCGCCTCCGCCACGGGCACCTTGCCGGTGTCGCCGACCATACGACACCGGCCGCCACCGTTCAGCGCGTTCGGCGGCGGGTCGTCGCCGCCCGCCGCCAGGCCGTGCCGTGCATTGCCGCGAACTACCCGTGTGCGAAGGTCGGCTTCGGCAGCTGGATAGCTTGCTACAATGCGCGATTGACTCCGCTGCAGGCTCCCGACAATGAAACGCAACCGCTTCTCCTCCCGCAAGCGCATTTCCGCTGACGCCACCGAATTGGGTCGCCTGGCGATCGGCCTGGCCGAATCCGGCAGCAAACTGGAGGACCTGTTCTGGCAAAGCCGCCTCGCGGAACTCGTCGATCGCCTGTTCCACGACGACGCCGAGGATGACCTGACGGCATCGCTGGACCGCCTGTTCGACACCCATGCCATGGCGCATGACGACCTCGCCGACATCGTCGAGTCGCAGGCTGAATCGTGCGTGATGTCGGATCGTGGCCAGGAGTTCGACGTCCTGCTGATCGCCGTACCGGTACTCGGCTGGTCGCGCTTCTCGATTCCCGCCGCAACGATCCCGAAAAATACCCTGCAGACGCTCAAGGTCCACCTCGGCGCGCATGTCCTTGCGGCCGGGGCCCGCTTCGCGCTCGCCGACTACCTGTATAGCCCAGACCAGCTGCCGCACAGCTTTGTCGAGACCTGGCAACTGCTGCAGAAGCTCGGAGCGGCGGCGCTCGCCGGTAGCGACCTCGGAATCGACGCATCCGGGATGCCGGAAACCAACCGCTTCCTCTCCGATACCCGCTACCTGGTCGGCGCCCTCGCCGTCGCCCGCGGCATGCCACTCTTTCGCTGGAACGAAGCGGACAAGAGCACCCGTGAAGCCTGCCTCAAGGAGTGGCTGCGCCAGGGCGGGCCGTGCCTCGAATCGATCCTCACCGGGTGTGCCTACCAGCCGCTGCTGGCCGATGCCTATCATGCCGCCTGCCGCGCTGCCGACAGCGCTTCGCGGCCGTACTCGCTGAACGCCTCGGTGGCCTTCCTGCAAGCAACCCTGGGCCAGGCGCCCGAGGACTTGCGCGCCATCGTCGGCAGTTTCCACGACAAGCGCCTCGAGGAGTACCGGATTGCCTTTGGCCCACGTGACAGCGACCTGATCTACCACGGCGTGGTCTGGCCATTGCTGGGCATCGAAGATGAAACGACCGACGTCACCGGCGAAATCGAAACCGTGCTGCGCAAGGCCGGCCTCAAGGAAGTGCTCGTCCTCGACCAGCAGTTTCCGTACGAGTTCTGCGACGATTGCGGCGCACCGCTCTACCCCAACGTCGAGGGCGAAACGGTACACGCCGAGATGCCGGAACAGAACGACACGCCGTCGCAGACCCTGCACTGAAGCGCTGCCCTCGCCGAAGATGAGTAACAGCGACCTGCGACAACGTAGCCTCGCGGCGGTCTGGCACCCGTGCACCCAGATGAAGCAGCATGCCGGCGACCAGGCCGTGGCGATGATTCCGATCGCCAGCGGCAAGGGCGTCTGGCTTTACGACTTCGATGGCCATCGCTATCTCGATGGCATCAGCTCGTGGTGGGTCAACCTGTTCGGCCATTGCAATCCGCGGATCAATGCCGCGCTGCGCGAGCAACTCGACCAACTCGAACACGTGATCCTCGCAGGCTGCACACATCGACCGGTGGTCGAGCTTTCCGAACGACTGTCGGCCCTCGCCGGTGGCAAGCTCGGCCACTGTTTCTATGCTTCCGACGGCGCGTCGGCGACAGAAATCGCCCTCAAGATGTCTTTTCACTACTGGCGCAACCGCGGCCGCCAGGACAAGCAGGAGTTTCTCTGCCTGAGCGGCAGCTACCACGGCGAGACGGTCGGGGCGCTGGCGGTCACCGACGTCGCCCTGTTCAAGGACGCCTACGCACCGCTGATCCGCGCGGCAAGCACAGTGGCGACACCCGATGCGCGCCTGGCTAGCGACGGCGAGACTGCTGTCGACGTCGCCCGGCGTGCCGCAGCGGCACTCGAAAACCACCTCGAACAGCATCACCATCGCGTCGCCGCGCTGATCGTCGAACCGCTGGTCCAGTGCGCCAGCGGCATGGCGATGTACGATCCCGAATACCTGCGGCTGGCGCGCCAGCTGTGCGACCGCTACGAGGTGCATCTGATCTGCGACGAGATCGCCGTCGGCTGTGGCCGCACCGGCACTTTTTTCGCCCACCAGCAGGCGGCCATCAGGCCCGACTTCCTGTGCCTGTCGAAAGGCATTTCGGGCGGCTATCTGCCGCTGTCGATCGTCCTCACCAGCGACCAGGTCTATGGCGCTTTCTACGACGACCGCATCAGCCGCGGCTTTCTGCACTCGCACTCCTACACCGGTAACGCGCTGGCCTGCCGCGCGGCGCTGGCGACTCTCGACATCTTCGCCGACGACCGCGTCATCGACGCCAATCGCCTCCTTGCCGAACAGCTCGCCCGTGGCCTCAGCCCGCTGGCAGACCACCCGCGCGTCCGCCACCTCCGGCAGCGCGGAATGATCGCCGCTTTCGACGTGCTGAACGACGATCCCGGCTTCTCCGAGCGCTTCTGCCGCAACGCCCTGGCGCGCGAGATCCTGCTGCGGCCGATCGGCAATACCGTCTATTTCATGCCACCCTACGTGCTCAGCCACGACGAATGCGAGTTCCTTGTCGCTGGCGCGATTGCCGCGCTCGAAGCGACACTAGTCGCATGATCCTCGAAGAACTGCAAAGCGAACTGGACCATCTGCAGCGCGATGGCCTTCGGCGCCAGCGTCGTACGCTGGCATCGCCCTGTGGACCGGAGGCGCGCGTCGACGGCCGTTCGTTGCTCAGCTTCTGCAGCAACGACTACCTCGGTCTGGCCGGCGAGCCGGCCCTGGTCGACGCCGCCTGTGCCGGTGCCCGGGCCTGGGGCGTCGGCAGCGGCGCATCGCATCTGGTCAGCGGCCATCTGCGCCCGCACGCCGCGCTCGAGCAGCAGCTCGCGACATTCACCGGCTTCGCGCGGGCGCTGCTGTTCTCGACCGGCTACATGGCCAACCTGGGAATCGTCCCGGCGCTGGTCGGACGCTGCGATGCCGTATTCGCCGACCGCCTCAATCACGCCTCATTGATCGATGCGGTACAGCTTTCGCGCGCCGACAGCCGGCGCTACCCGCACGGCGACCTGGCGGCGCTCGAGCGCCTGCTCGCGGCGAGTCGCGCCCGGCGCAAGCTGATTCTTACCGATGCGGTGTTCAGCATGGATGGCGACCTGGCGCCCTTGCCGGGATTGCTCGCACTCGCCGAGCGCTTCGACGCCTGGCTGGTGGTCGACGACGCGCACGGCTTCGGTGTGCTCGGCCCGCAGGGGCGCGGCAGCCTCGCGCATTTCCAGCTGCCGGCGGCCAGGCGCCTGATCTACATGGGCACCCTCGGCAAGGCGGCCGGCGCTGCAGGCGCTTTCGTCGCCGGCGACGCGACAGTCATCGACTGGCTCGAGCAGCGTGCCCGAACGTACATCTTCACCACTGCCGGCAGCCCGCTGGTCGCCTGCGCTCTGGCCGCCAGCCTCGAGCTGATCGCCAGAGGCGACGCCCGGCGACAGCGCTTGTGGCAACTCAGCGCGCAACTGCGCGAAGGACTGGCCGCTACCCGTTGGCGCTTGCTGCCTTCGCCGACCGCCATCCAGCCGGTGATCATCGGCGACAATCACGAAACGCTGCGCGTCGCCGCCGCGCTCTACGAGCACGGCCTGTGGGTACCGGCGATCCGGCCGCCGACGGTTCCCCGCGGCAGCGCCCGGCTACGGGTCTCGCTGACCGCCGCACACACGCCGCAACACGTCGCCCGGCTGGTCGATGCCCTGCGGGGCATGGCATGAGCACGATCATCGGCGACGGCCCGGATCTCGCGCTGATCCACGGCTGGGGACTGGGCGGCACGGTCTGGCAGCCGTTGCTCGAGCCCCTGTCGCAATGCTGCCGGGTACATCTGCTTGAACTACCCGGCTACGGCCAGGAGCCGGACGACGCGAGCGATTTCACCGCCGCGGCGCAGGCGCTGATCGCCGCCCTGCCGGCCGGCGTGACGCTGTGTGGCTGGTCGCTCGGCGCGATGCTGGCGATGCGCGCCGCGAGCTTGTCGCCGGATCGCGTTGGCGGCCTGATCCTGGTTGGTGCCACGGCACGTTTCACCCAGTGCGCCGATTGGCCGGCCGCACAGGCGCCGGCGGTGCTCGAGGGTTTTGCGGCAGGAATCCGCCGTCAGCCAACGCCAACGCTGCAGCGCTTCGCGCTACTGCTCAGCCAGGGCGACAGCAGCGCGCGGTCGATCAGCCGCAAGCTGCTGGCCCTGCTGCGCCAGCATCCGACCCCCGAGGTCGCTGCACTGCGCCGCGGCCTGGACTGGCTCGGCAAGGTCGATCTGCGCCCACTGCTGCCGGCGATCGCCACCCGCTGCCTGCTGGTGCACGGCGAGCATGATCCGCTCAACCCGATCGCGGCAGCACAATACCTGTCGACACGGCTGCCGAACGCCCGCCTCGAGGTCTTCAACGGCGCCGCACACGCACCCTTCCTAGCCGATCCGGCGCGCTTCGTCCGCCTGCTGGGCGAATTCTGCAATATCCCGCCGGACACGGTTTGCAATGACTCGCCGGACGGGGCTTGTGGTGTCCGGCCGGACAAGTTCTGCAATGTCCCTGCTGCCCGCTAAGCCGCGCGTTCGCGAGTCATTCGAACGCGCCGCCGCCTCGTATGACGCGGCCGCGATCGTGCAGCGGCAGGTCGGCGAGTATCTGTTGGCCAAGTTCGATCCTCATCCCGCACCGACCGACCTGCTCGATGCCGGCTGCGGCACCGGTTACGGCGCCCGCCTGCTGCGCGCACGCTGGCCACTGCTGCACGTCACGGCGGTCGACTTCGCGGTGGCGATGCTGGCCACGGCGCGCCGCGATGCCGACCTCTGCCTGGCTGCCGACATCGAGGCACTGCCCTGCAGGGACGAGACCTTCGCTGCCTGGTGGTCGAACCTGACCGTGCAGTGGTGCGATTTCGACCAGGTACTCGGCGAAGCGCGGCGCGTCCTGCGGCCGGGCGGGCGGCTGGCAATGAGCACCCTCGGCCCCGACACCTTCGACGAGTTGCGCCAAGCCTTCGCCGGCGTCGATCGTCACCGCCACACGCTGAGCTTCAGCGAACCGGCAGCGATCGGTGCCGCGCTGACGCGTGCCGGCTTCGCCGACATCAGGTTGCACCGCCAGACGATCTCGGTGCACTATCCGGACCTCAAGACGCTGCTGCGCGCGGTCAAGGCGATCGGCGCCAATTCGGTCGGCGACGGCGCGCGCAGTGGCATGCTCGGCCGCAACGCCTGGCAGCGGGTGCAGGCGGCCTACGAACAGCACCGCACATCGGCCGGCTTGCCGGCACGATACGACGTCATACTCGCCTATGCCCGAAAGTGAAGGAAGCGATGTACGAAGGCCAGGACCCGCAGGAGCAGCAAGCCACGGCTGTATGCCACCAGGAAGGCTGGTTCATTACCGGCACCGACACCGAGATCGGCAAGACCTTCGTCGCCTGCGCGCTGCTGCACGCGCTGCGCCGTAGCGGTCTTAGCGCGCTGGCGATGAAGCCGGTCGCGGCCGGTTTCGACGAGCAGGGTTGCAACGACGACGTCGAGCGCCTGCTGGCCGCATCGTCGCTGCAGGCCCCGAAGGCGCTGATCAACCCCTACGGCTTCCAGGCCGCAGTCGCCCCGCACATCGCCGCCGAGGAGGAAGGCCGGCGCATCGAGCTGTCACGGATCCTTGCCTCGCACGCTCAACTGCGGGCGATGGCCGACGTCGTGCTGGTCGAAGGCGTCGGAGGTTTCTGCGTGCCGCTCGGCAGCACCCACGACACCGGCGATCTGGCGTCGGCGCTCGGGCTACCGCTGATCCTGGTTGTCGGCATGCGCCTTGGCTGCATCAATCACGCCTTGCTGACCCAGCAGGCAATCGCCGCCCGCGGTCTGGTGCTGGCCGGATGGGTAGCCAACCGCATCGACCCGGAGATGTCGCGCTTCGCCGAAAACCTGGCAGCCTTGCAAATGCGACTCGCGGCACCGCTACTCGGCGTCGTCGAGCAGGCGACCACACCCGAGCAAGCCGCACTGACGCTGCGGCTACCCGCGCAGGCACGGCGAACATGAGGCGAAAAAAAAAAGGCCCGACCGCAGGGGTCGGGCCTTTTCGCTCTTGCGAACGTTACGGCAGGCGGCGATCAGGCACGTTCAAAGACCACTGCGATACCCTGCCCACCGCCAATGCACATGGTCACCAGCGCGTACTTGCCGCCGACCCGCTGCAGTTCGTAGATCGCCTTGGTGGCGATGAAGGCGCCCGAACAGCCGACCGGGTGGCCGAGGGCGATCGCCCCACCGTTGGGATTGGTCTTCACCGGGTCGAGGCCGAGGCCCTTGTTAACCGCGATGGCCTGTGCCGCGAAGGCCTCGTTGGACTCGATGACGTCCATCTGATCGAGCGTCAGCCCGGCCTTCTTGAGCGCCAGCTTGGTCGCCGGGATCGGGCCTTCGCCCATGACATCGTTCGGCACGCCAGCGACGGCGTACGAAACCAGGCGAGCGATCGGCTTCTGGCCGGCGGCGGAGGCGACATCGGCAGCAGCCAGCACCAGGAAGGCGGCGCCGTCGTTGATCCCCGACGCGTTGCCGGCGGTAACCGTGCCGTCCTTGAGGAAGGCCGGCTTCATCTTGGCCAGCGTTTCCATGGTCGTCGCCGCCTTGACGTGCTCATCGGTATCGAAGGTCACGTCACCCTTGCGCGTCTTCATCACGATCGGAACGATCTGCGACTTGAAGCGACCTTTCGGCGATCGCCGCGGCAGCACGGCGCTGCGACTCGACGGCGAGCGCATCCTGCTCTTCGCGGCTGATCTCCCATTTTCTGGCCAGGTTCTCGGCAGTAACGCCCATGTGTCCGACACCAAAGGATCGCTGAGCGTTGCGACCATCATGTCGATCGCCTTGGCGTCGCCCATGCGTGCGCCGGAGCGCATCGCCGGCAACATGTACGAACCGCGCGACATCACCTCGACACCACCGCCGATGCCGTAGTCCGAGTCGCCGAGCATGATGTTCTGGGCGGTCGTTACGACCCCCTGCAGACCGGACGCGCACAGGCGGTTGACCGCCATCGCCACCGAATCCATCGGCAGACCAGCCTGAATCGACGCGACGCGGGCGACGTAGGCGAAGCGCGCATCGGTCGGAATGCAATTGCCGACGGTAACGTAATTGATCTGCTGGGGATCGACACCTGAACGAGCGATCGACTCCTTCATCACCATCCCCGCCAGTTCGTGCGGCTCCATGTTGGCAAGGGAACCACCGAAAGTGCCAATGGCTGAACGGACTGCGCTTAGTACGACGACTTCTCTGCTCATGAAGAGACTCCCTGTAATTAATCGATCAACCGCCTACCAGATTGGCAAGCCCCAACAACAGCAACAACAACATCCACGTTACCAGCGCACGCCAGATCAGTCCGACGGCACTTTCCATGAAATCGACATCGGCATCGTCGGCCGCCTCGGCGTTGTCGCCGACCGCCGCCGGCGACACGCCAAGACGAACTCCCAGCGCACCGGCGCCACTGGCCACGACAATCGCCAGACCGTCATCCGGCGACTTGTCAGCCTGCGTCCGCCAGCAGTACATAGCATCGCCGAAATTGCCGACAATCGCGAAAGTGGCTGCTGTCAGGCGTGCCGGCAGCCAATCAATGATAGCAAAGCTTCGCTGCGCAAAGCTTCCGAAGGCGGCAGTTTCTGCGTCGCCGCGCTGGCCCCAGGCATCGGCGAAGGCGGCGCTCGCGCGGTAGAGAACGGCGCCGCACGGGCCCGGCAAGACGAGGAAGCAAACCAACACGCCGAAGACGTGGCGATGTGATGCGCAAAGCGCCTGCTCGATCGACCAGCGGGCAATCTCCGACGGGTTCTCGACGGCCGGGCCAGCAAGCGGCGTTCCGCGCCAGTCCTCGAGCAGCTGGCGTGCCTCGCCCCACTTCGCCCATGCGAAGCGCCAGACGAATGTCCGTATAATAATGGCTGAAGTGCCGGAAACCCATGGTCGCGTAGAGAACCACGACGTTCAGGGTCCACGCCAGCAACGGACTGAGGTACGCCAGCGCTGCCGCGATCGCACCACTGCCGACGACCAATCCTCCGACCCCGATCAACCAGGCGACTGCGCCATATCGCTGCTCGCCTGCATTGCACCGGCTTTCGAGGAAGGCGGCGAGTCGGGCGAGCGGTGCGTCGACAAAACTGGCGGTAAGGCAGCGGCCGAATCTGCTCGAGCAGCAGGACGGCCAGCAGCGAGAGAAGGACATCCTGAGTCTTGCTCTGGGCGGCGCCGTCTGCACAGGGCTGTCTGCGCCTCGCCCGGTAGTCAAACGCGGACCATACCATACTTCATGGGGGCTTGCAGAATCGAGCTCCTTCACGCAACATTGCCCGGGAGTTTCTAGAAGGTTTTTTCAGGATGGAACTATCGTCTGTATTCAGCAAGACGGCGAAGGGTCTCGATGAGGTCTCGACGCGAGCCCATCGGCTGCCGGCACGTGTTCGCGCCTTGCTGATCATGATCGACGGCCACCGCACAGGTAGCCAGGTGGTGGCCTCAGTGCGTCGGTGACGGAAGGAAAGCGGCACCTCGCGGCGCTGCTGAACGGCGGTTTCATCCAGGCGCAGTCGGCGCCCGCGACGGCTGCCAGCCAACGCGCAACGGCCAGCCCGACGCTGCCCGACGAAGACATCAGCCTTGCCAAGAGCTACGTGGTCCACAGCCTGCATGAACTGGCGTGGCGTCTGCCGACGCGCGTGCCCTGTCTGAGGAGATCGCGAAAGCGATGACCGCGGACGAACTCCGACAGCATTTCGGTCGACTGCGGGTGGTGCTCGGGCGCTGCCGCCGACCAGAAGAAGGCAAAGCTGTTTCTGGAGAAAATCGCGCTGGTGCTCGACTAGCCGGCGGATGCCTGGAGAGCCCGGTAGAGAGACATGATGATGCCCGCCGTCGCGCCCCAGATGAAGTAATCGCCGTAGGGCATGGCGTAGTAGTGGCGAAGTTTGCCGCGGTAATGCAGCGAGTGCCGCTGGTGATTGGCGGATCCATCAGGAACGACAAAGGCACTTCGGAAAGCCTTCTGCCACCTCGAAGGCGCGTCGAGCCGCAGGTCGAAGGGCGGGGTCACCATTGCCACTACACGGCGTGACGCGAAACCCGTCGCCGTGCGATATTCGGGCAGATAGCCGACCAGCTCCACGTGCTCCCGCGTCAGACCGATTTCCTCGAAGGTCTCTGGCGCAAGGCGGTATGTGGCGGCGAGGATCTGCCGACCGCAGCGGCCGCCCGGAAAACTGATCTGGCCGGGATGGTCTCTGAGATGCGCCGTGCGCTGGGTCAGCAAGACGGTTGGCTCGTCGATGCAGGCAAACGATCGGAAAGAGCACCGCTGCCGGCATCAGCTCCTCGTCCCCTGACACCGTCCTCGAGCACGAAGGGGTAGGCGATGGCTCGGGATAGAGGACCTGCAACAAAGCGCTCGACGTCGACGATCGCACCGTTGACGGCTGTCGTCTGGCCAGGCGCATCGTCAGTGGCTGACAACAGCACGTCCGTCTTCCTGGTCGATCTCGGCGCGCATTTGGCGACCAGCGCTTCGCGCAAGGTTTCATCCGGCAGGCGTTGATCGTCGTCGCCACGAGATCGGCTGACTTGACGGCAGCAGGCGGCAGAGCACGGCTGTCGAGAGAGGCGATCAGTGCCGCCGACGCGCTGACCACTTGCAGCAGCGTCTGCCGCTCGCCCATCAGGATGTCGAGTTCGCGGCCCAACATGCTCGTGCTTTTCGCGCTGACGCATGATCAAAATCTCCTAGTAGCGCTTCCTGAGGGTCATCGTCTGACCATCACGCTGCATTTCCAAACGGTTCAAGAAACTCATGCCGAGCAAGACGACCGGCATGTCCTGTTGATGAACCAGCGCATCGACGCCATGCAGGACAATTTCGCCGACCTGGGTACGGTATCGAGTTTGACGCGAGAAACCGGCGCCTGACCGTTGGCGGTATGAACCACCGCCGGCTGCTTCCTTGCTGGCGTCGATGCCCAGCCGCTGCGCATCGCTGGCACCGAGCGAGATCATCGTCGCACCGGTGTCGACCAGGAAAAACGTACGATCGTCCCGTTGATATTGCCGGTGGTCAGAAATGGCCGCTGCCGTCAACGGTCACGTCACCACCAGACCACCGTCTGCTGCAGATGACTGCGAGACGACGTTCTGGCCTCTACCTGCAGGATACGCCTCTTTCCGTCGCTCTCGATGGTTACCGAGTCGCCGTCGACCGACAGGGACCTTTGACGCCTTCCTTGGCTGCCACCCACCGGCACCGTTTTCGAGGCTCCGCGGTCGATGATCAACAGCGCCTTCCCCGGAAAAACGCCGGCCACGCCGACGTCCACGGCACCGACAGGGACTGCACGCCAGCGCCAGACAGCAGGCACCAGCTCGCCGAAACGGCCTTCCAGGCGCAGTACCAATCGATTCTCGCCAAGCAGCCAGCGAACATCCCGCCTCCTTCCACCAACCAGCGCATTTCGCCATCAGAGCGGCGCTGGTTCAAGGCATTTTGCCACACTCGCCTGGCACGCCTGCGGTTTTGCTGCCGTCCAGCCGCCGGCGATACCTTCATCGACGCGCTTGCCGGGCTGTCGGCCGCCGCTCGGCCGACGGGGCGCCTGGCGCCGACGCTGGCGCTCGGTCAGCGATAGACCAGGACCGGAATCGTCGAGTGGGTGAGAACCTTTGTGCGTTTCGCTGCTGCTGCAACAGGGCGGTAATGCCGCGGCGACCGTGCGACGCCATGAAGATCAGGTCGCAGCCGGATTGTGTCGCGGCATCGATGATCGCCTGATAGGGAATGTCACTGGTCAGCGTCAGCCTTTCGACTTCGACCCCGCCTCCTTGCACAGGTCCACCACGAAATCGAGCACCTGCCGAGCCTGCTGATCGGGCCAGTTCGGCAAACTTCTCCCGGGCGTTGTCGGATCGATCAGCGCCCCTTCGCCGTAATAGCTGACCGGATACTGGGCTTGGCGAAGAACGCCGTAATGCGGGCGCCGGCTTCCTTGGCGAAAGACACCGCCCGCCGGGCGGTGTCCTTGGAAGATCGGAGCCATCGGCAGGAACGAGGATATGCTTGAACATGGTTCTTCCTCCAGACAGTGCGGGAACGACTATAGGCATGAAGTGCGCCGGCAATCTTGATCGAAGTCAAACCATCGACGGCGTCGCGAGGGAGCAACTGCCGCAGGCGGCGCACGAGCAAGCGCAGCAACGCAGCCATTGGTATTGTTTGATATCGATCAACGATGACAATTTGTCACGCCGGACAATGAGTCACCATTAATTCGGAGAGGCGACTGATGCACGAGATCCGGGACTTCATGGCCAACGATCATCCGCGCGTGCGACCGCCACCTGGCTGCCGCCGAGCAGGCCGTCGCCAGGTCTGACTGGGCGCTGGCCAAGGTCGCGTTCGCCCACTTCCAGGAAGCGCTGCTGAATCACTTTGCTGCCGAAGAAACGGTTCTGTTTCCCTCTTCGAACAGAGCACCGGCATGTACCTCGGACCAACCCAGGGTCATGCGCGGCGAGCACGCGCAGATGCGGCAACTGCTGTCGGCCGCGGCGGCAGCCTTGGCCGAGCACGACGCCGACGATTATGCAGGTACCGCCGAGACCCTGTTGATCATCATGCAGCAGCACAATGTCAAGGAAGAAAACGTGTTTCATCCGATGTGCGATCAGCGACTGGCAGATCAGCTCGAGGCACTGCTTCCGGAACTGCAGAAGCAGCTTGCCGAACACGAAAGCACTTCCACATGACGCGGCCGGGCGCCGATGTCGTGCTCGACGCACGCGACATGGGAACCACCTGAGCCGATGGTGCGAACGATGGAGGCGCTCGACAGCCTCGGCCCGTCGGAAACGCTGCTGGTGCTCCTGCCCCGCGAGCCTTACCCGCTCTACTGGGCGCTCGCGGTCAATGGTTTCGCCTGGCAGACCGAACGACGGCCGGACGGCACGGTGGAAGTCCTGATACGACATCAAGCGCAGTAATGCAGGCGCTGCTGTCCTCGAGCAGGCACCACCGCTCGCCGCGCCGCTCCGTTTCTTTCTCACTGCACCACTGTTTGCGATCCTCGCTGCGCTGCTCCTGCTGTGGACTGGCCCCGAGCTCTTTGCGTCACGCTGGACGCCAGCGGCGCTGGCGCTGACCCATCTGATCACGGTCGGATTCATGCTGCAGGTGATGCTCGGCGCAATGCTGCAGATTCTCCCGGTCGTCGCCGGTGCTAACCTGACGCGGCCGCTGGCGGTGGCAACGCTGGTGCATGTCGCCATCGCGCTTGGCGCGCTGCTGCTGGCGGCAGCATTTCGTGAGCTACCAGCCGCTCGCTTTCACGCTCGCCGCTGCCCTTGTCGGTAGCGGTGTCGGGCTCTTCGTGGTCGCTGCCGGACGATCCTTGTTCGGCGTGCCGTCGTCCGACCCGACCATTCGCGGCCTGAAAACGGCGTTGGTCGGCCTGAGCGTCACCGTCTGCCCCTCGGCATGCTGCTGGCCACCGCGCTCGGCGGATCAATCACCCCTGCCGCTGTTGCAGCTCACTGCCATTCACCTCGGCTGGGGCCTCATCGGCTGGAGCAGCGTTCTGCTCGCTGCCGTGGCCTATGCGTCGTGGTACCGATGTTCCAGATGACGCCGGCCTATCCAGAATGGTTTGCCGGTCGCTTTTTCGTGGGCGGTGTTGACACTGTTGTCGGCGTGGAGCGCCGCCGATGCGCTGGCGTGGACGCGCTCGGCGATCTGGCTGGCTGCTGCCGCCGTGCTGGCAGTGGCCGTATTCGCGGCGCTGACCCTGCAGCTTCAACGCCGCAGCAGGCGAGCCCGGGTCGATGCCACGCAGCGCTACTGGTCGGTGGCGATGCTCTGCACGCTCGCTGCCTGCACCCTGTGGCTCGCGGCCGGCAGCTTGCCCGGGTTCGCCGAACGCCGCGAGTGGCCGCTGGTGTGCGGCGTCCTGGCGCTTTTTCGGCGGCTTGATGTCGGTGACCATCGGCATGCTTTACAAGATCGTTCCCTTTCTCGTCTGGTCGCACCTGCAGAACCTGGGCGGCGGTCGAGTGATCGCGCCAAACATGAACAAGGTGATCGCGGCCGGGCGAATCAACGGACAGATGTACGCCCACTTCGTCGCTCTCGCACTCTTGCTCGGGGCCGCGCTGTGGCCGCCATGGTTCGCTCGTCCGGCCGGTCTCGCACTGCTGACTGCCAACGCCTGGCTGCTGTACAACCTGCCTCGGCGCGATGTCCTTCTTCCGCCGCCATCGGCTGGCGATCGAGGCGACGATGCCGAACGCGGCGAGCAGCCGGTGAAACGGCCCACCGACCGGGGCCAGCGATGATCAGCTACCTGATGTTGAAACAGCTGCACGTTGGCTGCGTCGTGCTGAGCGGTGCCGGCTTCCTTCTGCGCGGAATCTGGATGCTCGGGAAGTCGCCACGGCTGCAGCAGAGATGGGTCAGGGTGTTGCCGCACATGGTCGACACGGTCCTGCTGGCGAGCGCCATCGCGATGTCGGTGATCAGCGGCCAGTACCCCCTTGCAGCGAACTGGTTGACCGCGAAACTGGTCGGTCTGCTGGTCTACATCGGCTGCGGAACGATGGCACTCAAGCGGGCACGCAACCAGAAGCAACGGGCGCTGTTCTTCGTCGCTGCCTTGTTGGCGTTTGCCTATATCGTCTCGGTTGCCATTTCCCGAAGCGCGCTCGGCTTCCTCGCCGTGATCGCCTGAGGCGACGACCGCTGCAAGGCCTCGCAAGCCTTCAACCGCGCTGGTGAGACATCAGCCGTCGCAAGCCGGCGGTGTTGAGAATCCGGATCCTTCGCTGATGGACGGAAAGCAGCCCTTCATCCTGGAAACGCGAGAAGGCGCGGCTGACCGTTTCCAGCTTGAGGCCCAGATAGCTGCCGATTTCGTCGCGCGACATGCGCAGGTTGAACTCTGCCGGCGAGTATCCGCGCGCCTTGAAACGCTGTGAAAGGTTGAGCAGGAAAGCGGCCAGACGTTCTTCGGCGCGCATCGTTCCGAGCAGCATCATCACCCCGTGATCGCGAACGATCTCGCGGCTCATCACCTTGTGGAAGTGATGCTGCAAGGTATGGATCTGCCGGGACAAGCCCTCCAGATGCGAAAAGGGAATGGCGCAGACTTCGCTGTCTTCGAGGGCAATGGCATTGCAGCTGTGCACTTCACTGCTGATTCCGTCAAGACCCAGCAACTCGCCGGTCATCTGGAAACCAGTCACCTGATCGCGGCCATCCTCGATCAGCACGTCGGTCTTGAAGAAACCGCTGCGCACCGCGTAGATCGACTCGAAACCCTGCCCGGCGCGATACAGATAGTCGCCACGCTTGAGGCGTCGTCGCGTCGAGACCAGTTCGTCCAGCTTCTTCAACTCGTCTGCCTCGAGGCCGATCGGCAGGCATAACTCGCGCAGATTGCAGTTCGAACAAGCGGTCTTGACCACTTCAAACGCGAGCACCGCCGTCGTCGACTTGGTAGACATGTGCTTCCTTTTCACTAAACTCTGCGTTTGATCCACGTCAACCCGATGACTTCAGCGCGGTCCGATAATGCACGCAATCAATAATGTAGTGGAAACATGAACTCTGTCGCCGGCAACCTCGTCTTTGATCCGCAGATCATTCGCCGCTTCGACATCAACGGTCCCCGCTACACGTCCTATCCGACAGCCGATCGCTTCGTCGAGGCGTTTGGCTCCGACGCCTACCAACTCTGGCTCGGCAAGCGCAACATCGGTGCTGTCAGCCGGCAATTGTCATTGTACTTCCACATTCCCTTCTGCAACACCATCTGCTACTACTGCGCGTGCAACAAGATCATCACCAAGGATCATGGACGTTCGGCCAAGTACTTGAAGTACCTGGCACGCGAACTGGCCCTGCAGAGCAGCCATCTCGAGGGCGGCGATCAGGAAGTGGCGCAGTTGCACTGGGGTGGCGGCACGCCGACCTTTCTCTCGCACGACGAGATGCGCCAGTTGATGGCCGCGACACGCAGGCACTTCAGGCTGATCGACGGTGGCGAGTATTCGATCGAAGTCGACCCCCGGAAGGTTGATCGCGCGACCGTCGAACTGCTCGCCGAGCTCGGCTTCAACCGCATGAGCGTTGGCGTACAGGACTTCGATCCGGGCGTGCAGCAGGCGGTCAATCGCATCCAGAGCGAGGAGGAGACCTGCGCGGTGATGGATGCGGCGCGCGCCAGTGGCTTCAAGTCGATCAGCGTCGACCTGATCTACGGCCTGCCCAAGCAGACGGTAATCGGCTTCAGCCGAACCCTCGACCGGATCATTGCCGCCAGCCCGGATCGTGTCTCGATCTACAACTACGCCCACCTGCCCAGTCTTTTCAAGCCGCAAAGGCGGATCCTCGAGGCCGACATGCCGAGCGCCGACGCGCGACTGCAGATTCTCGCCCTGGCAATTCGCAAGATGACCGATGCCGGCTACATCTACATCGGCATGGACCATTTTGCGAAACCCGACGACGAACTGACGACGGCGCAGCGACAGGGTCGCCTGCATCGCAACTTCCAGGGTTATTCGACGCATTCGGACTGCGACCTGCTGGCCTTTGGCATCTCTTCGATCAGCAAGGTCGGCCCGACCTACAGTCAGAACGTCAAGACGCTCGACGAGTACTACGATCTTCTCGACAGCGCGACCCTGCCGGTCTATCGGGGGGTCGAACTGAACGCCGACGACCTGCTGCGGCGGTCGATCATACAGTCGCTGATGTGTCACTTCGAACTGTCGATCGAGTCGATCGAAATCGCCCACCTGATCGAATTCAGGAAGTACTTTGCCACCGAACTCGAGGATCTCCGCGAGATGGTCGGCGCCGGCCTGGTTCGCATCGACGACAAGTGGATCACCGTCCTGCCGCGGGGACGGATGCTGGTGCGCGCCATTTCGATGGTGTTCGATCGCTACCTGCGCGCCGACCGACAGCGGACCCGCTACTCGAAGGTGATCTGAAGCGCGCCTGCGGCACCGGTGCGCGGCAAGCGCCGATCGGGAAGGAGTAGAATCGGCCCTCGTCCTGCTCGGCGTTCGCGCCCGCCCTGATGCCTGAATCGAGTTATCTCGCCCTGTTGCTGGTCGGCCTGCTCGGTGGCACGCATTGCGTCGTGATGTGCGGTGGAATCGTTGGCGCGCTGTCCATGGGCGGCCCGGCGCGCGCCTCGCTACACCTCGCCTACAACGCCGGGCGGATCGTCAGTTATGCGGCCGCCGGGGCGATCGTCGGCGGGCTCGGCGAGGCCGGTCTGGCACTCTCCGGGCAACTGCCGCTGCGTGCTCTTCTCTACCTGCTGGCCAACCTGATGCTCGTTGCCCTCGGCCTCTATCTGATGGGACTTACCCGGGCACTGGCGTTCACCGAACGGTTCGGCCAGAAGCTGTGGCGCCACCTGCAGCCCCTGAGCCGCCGCTTCCTGCCGGCGCGCACCGTCGCCCAGGCATTTCCGCTTGGCCTGCTGTGGGGCTGGTTGCCCTGCGGCCTGGTCTACAGCGCCCTGGCAACCGCCCTGACCAGCGCTTCGGCCGTGCACGGTGCCGGCCTGATGCTCGCCTTCGGCGCCGGTACCCTGCCCAATCTGCTGCTGGCCGGTCTGCTGGCCACCCGGCTGCAGGAATATGCCCGTAAGTCTGCCTTGCGCCTGGCTTCCGGCTTGCTGATTCTCGGCTTCGGCGTCTGGGGATTGGCTGGTCTGGCACGACTGCTCTGGCCGACCGCTCGATAGCGCAAGAACATGCGACGGCTTGCCCCTCCGAGGTTTCCACGACGATGACAGCTCCGACGACGAACACGCGGCAACTCCACCTTCCCGTTGCCGGCATGACCTGCGCCGCCTGCGCCGCGCGTATCGAAAAGGTCCTCAATCGTCTTTCCGGCGTCACGGCGGTCGTCAACCTCGCCAGTGAGCGAGCCACCATCACGCTTTCTGCGGACGCCAGTACGCCGCAACAGGTGATCTCGGCGATCGAGAAGGCGGGCTTCAGCGTACCGCCGCGTGCGGTCGAACTGGCCATTGAAGGAATGAGTTGCGCGGCGTGTTCGACGCGTCTCGAAAAACAGCTCAATCGCCTGCCAGGGGTCGAAGCAGTCGTCAATCTGGCGACCGAGCGGGCAAGTGTCCGCTATGTCGACGGAATCGTCGATGTCGCGCTGCTGTTGGCCACCGTCAAGCGCGCCGGCTTCGTCGGGCGGCTCGCCAGCGACCAATCGCGCGCCCGGGAGAAGGCCAGGAAGCTTGCCGCCGAGCAGTCCGAGTTGCGCCGTTTCTGGATCGCCGCGGCACTCACCCTGCCGCTGGCGGCGCAGATGCTGACCATGTTCGATGGCAGCGCGCAGCAGCACCACGACCTGCTGCCGCGCTGGCTGCAGTTGCTACTGGCGACGCCGGTCCAGTTCTGGATCGGCTGGCGCTTTTACGACGGTGCCTGGAAAGCGCTGCGCGGTGGCGGCGCCAACATGGACGTGCTGGTCGCGCTCGGCACAACCATGGCTTATGGCTTCAGCCTGGTCGTCACCTGGTCGGGTGCGGCAGAGCAGCACGTCTATTTCGAGGCGTCGGCGGCGGTGATTACCCTGGTACTGCTCGGCAAGTTGCTCGAAGCTCGCGCCAAGGCACGGACCACCGACGCCATCGAGGCGCTGCTCCGCCTGCAGCCGAAAACCGCCCGCGTCGAACGAGACGGCAAGCTGGTCGACGTCGACGCCGCGCTGCTGATTCCCGGCGACGTGTTCATCGTTCGGCCGGGCGAAAATCTGCCGGTCGATGGCGAAGTGGTCGACGGCGCTTCGAATGTCAACGAAGCGATGCTCACCGGCGAAAGCATGCCGGTCACCAAGCGGCCGGGCGATCGCGTCTTCGCGGCAACTGCCAACGGCGAAGGAACGTTGCGCTGCCGCGCGACGGGGGTCGGCGAGCACACCCTGCTGGCCGGCATCATCCGCATGGTTGCCGATGCGCAGGGTTCGAAGGCGCCGGTGCAACGACTGGCTGACCGGATCTCGGCGATCTTCGTCCCGATCGTCTGCGCCATCGCCCTGTGCACCCTGCTGGCCTGGTGGCTTGTCGGCGGCGACTTCAGCGCGGCGCTGGTCAACGCCGTCGCCGTACTGGTGATCGCCTGCCCCTGCGCACTTGGCCTGGCGACGCCGACGGCGATCATGGTTGCCACCGGCAAGGGCGCCTCGGCGGGGATCCTGGTGAAGAACGCCGAAGCGCTCGAGCGGGCCGAGACAATCGGTGTACTGGCGATCGACAAGACCGGTACGCTGACCCGCGGGCAACCGGTCGTGACCGACCTCCTGGCGCTGAGCGGATCGGCTGACGAGGCGCTGCTGCTGGCTGCCGGTCTCGAGCAGGCTTCCGAGCATCCGCTGGCCAGGGCGATCCTGCAGCAGGCGCAGGCCAAGGGCCTCGAGCTGCCGATGCTCGATCAGTTTCGAGCGCTTCCCGGCCGCGGCGTCGAGGGTCGGGTCGGTGGCCGCCGGCTGCGGCTGAGCGCCACCGATGCCTGCGACGGCCTTGCCTTGCCGGAGAGCTTGATCGCGCAGTTGCAGCGCGCCGGCAAGACGGTCGTGGCTCTGCTGGAATACCGCACGCCGAGCACGGCCGTCAGCATGCCGACCGACGAAGCGCCTGTCGTCCTGGCGCTGCTGGCAATCGCCGACCCGCTGCGCGCCAGCTCGCGTGCCGCGGTGTCCCGGTTGCAGGCGATGGGTATCCGGATCGTGATGCTGACCGGCGACCATCAGGCGACCGCTGCCGCGATCGCCGGCGAGGCCGGCATCGTTGACTTCCGCGCCGGCATTCTCCCCGGCGACAAGGCGATGGCGGTGAACGCCCTGAAGGAAAACGGCACGGTCGTCGCCATGGCCGGTGATGGAATCAACGACGCGCCGGCGCTGGCGGCAGCCGACGTCAGCTTCGCCATCGGCGCCGGCTCGGATGCCGCCATCGACGCCGCCGACGTGACGCTGGTCCGTGGCGACCTGAACGGAATCGCCGACGCCATCCTGCTTTCACGTGCGACGCTCAGGAAAATCAGGCAGAATCTCTTCTGCGCTTTCATCTACAATGTGCTCGGCATACCCTTGGCAGCGCTGGGCATGCTCAATCCGGTCATTGCCGGCGCGGCAATGGCGATGAGTTCGGTCTCGGTGGTCTCCAATTCGCTGCTGCTCAAGCGCTGGCGCGCCGGCGGCAACCAGGCATGATGACGCCAGAATCGATGAGGGGAAAGTGAACATGGAAACAATCACGATCGGGGTCGCCGGCATGCGTTGCCAGGCTTGCGTACTGAGCGTCAGTACCGTCCTCCTGGCCCTGCCCGGTGTCGAACGGGTCGACGTTTCCCTGGACGCCGGACAGGCCAGCATCACCTACGACCCGTCCCTGGCGAGCGTCGCCAGGTTCCGTGACGCCATCGAAGAAGCAGGCTTTGACGCCAGCTGAAAGGCCTTCTCGGCGCGACCGCACCGCATCGCTTTCGTAGCAAGCAGACCACACCGCCTACCTGATCATCATGGCCAGAAAAAGAACCAAGACCGACGAAGCGGCTGCACCCGAAACCGTTGTCGGCGAGCCGCTCAAGCTGACGCAGTTTTCGCACGGCGGCGGTTGTGGCTGCAAGATCGCTCCCGGAGTGCTCGAACAGATCCTCGCCAGGACCGCCCCAGGGGTCGTTCCGAAGCAACTGCTGGTAGGCATCGAGACCAACGATGACGCCGCCGTATACCAGCTCAACGCCGAGCAGGCGCTGGTCGCGACCACCGATTTCTTCATGCCGATCGTCGACGATCCGTTCGACTTCGGCTGCATCGCAGCGACCAACGCCCTCTCCGATGTCTACGCCATGGGCGGCATGCCGCTACTGGCGCTGGCGGTGGTCGGAATGCCGGTCAAGCAACTGCCACTCGAGACCATCAAACGCATTCTGGAAGGCGGCGAGTCGATCTGCACCAAAGCAAGAATCCCGATTGCCGGCGGCCACACCATCGATTCGGTCGAGCCCATCTATGGCCTCGTCGCCATCGGTCTGCTGCACCCCGACAACCTCAAGCGGAATTCCGGCGCCCGGCCCGGCGACAAGCTGATTCTTGGCAAGGGACTCGGCGTCGGCTTCTACAGTGCCGCGCTCAAGAAAGGAATGCTGTCGGCCAGCAGCTACGCGGCGATGATCGCCTCGACCACGCAGCTCAACACGCCGGGGCGGGCTTTGGCCTGCCTGGCCGGCGTGCATGCCATGACCGACGTGACGGGTTTTGGTCTGCTCGGTCATCTGGTCGAGATCTGCAAGGCTTCCGGGGTCTCGGCAGTGATCGATTACGCCGCCCTGCCGGTGTTGCCGAATGCTCTCGATTACGCCGCAAGCGGCTGCATCACCGGCGCTTCCGAGCGCAACTGGGCGAGCCACGGCGAGCGCGTGACGCTCCCCAGGAAACACTTCGGCGATGTCGAGCGTGCTCTGCTGACCGACCCCCAGACCAGTGGCGGCTTGCTGGTCGCCTGTGCACCGGAGGTGGTCACCGAAGTCCTGTCAATTTTCCTGCTGGAAGGCTTCGATCACGCTGCTGTCATAGGCGAGATGTCGGCTGGAAAGCCGCAGGTTGCCGTGGTCAGAAGCGAAAGCGATTGACGCCGACGCGGCGCCCTGCCCCTGGCGTCGACCGCCGGCGATCGGCAACCGGGCCGTCGATGCGTGTCGTCTGACGGCTTGCCGTTGCTCCCGCGACGCTCAATCGAGAACGTGCGACACCAGGCCGTCGGCCAGTTTCGGTTCAAACCAGGTCGACTTCGGCGGCATCACCTGGCCAGCGTCGGCCACCGCCATCAATTCCGCCATTGGCGTCGGATACATCGCAAAGGCCACCGCCATCTCGCCGCTATTGACGCGCCTTTCGAGTTCCGCCAGCCCGCGCATGCCGCCGACGAAATCGATGCGGGTGTCGCGACGCAGATCGACGATCCCCAGCAACGGGCCGAGGATCTGCTCGGCAAGCAGCGAAACGTCGAGGCGACGCACCGGGTCGGTCATCGCAACCCGCTCGGGGCGAACCTCGAGCCGAAACCACGCGCCACCGAGATACATGCCGCAAACGCCGGTACGCTCGGGTCGTACCGGATTGGCCGAGGGTGCAACGGTGTAGCGCTCGTCGATTGCGGCGAGAAACGCCGCCTCGCTCAGCCCACCCAGATCCCGTACGACGCGGTTATAGTCCATGATCCGCATCTGCGAGGCGGGAAAGATCACCGACAGGAAGTACTCGGCGCTGTCGCCGGCTGCCGTCCTGCCGCGCCGCGCCGCGGCGACACGCGAGGCTGCCGCGGAGCGGTGATGTCCGTCGGCAATGTAGAGCGACGGCATGGCATTGAAGCGGGCACTGATGCGCGCCACGCCGTCGCCATCGTCAATCGCCCACAGCGTATGCCTGATGCCACCGTCGGCGGTCAGGTCGGCGACCGCAACGCCCTCGGTCGCCTTTCTGAGCAAGCGCTCGACGACCGGGTCGTCGGCGTGGGCCAGCAATACCGGGCCGGTCTGGGCGTTCAGCGCCTCGATCTGGCGCACCCGATCGTCCTCCTTGTCGGGTCGGGTGAATTCGTGCTTGCGGATGCGATTGCTGTCGTAGGCCGCGATCGAGGCGACCGCCACCAGTCCGAGCTGGACGTGCTCGCCCATCACCAGTCGATAGGCATAGTAGCCGGGGCGTTCGTCACGGCGCAGAACGCCTGTATCGATCATGCGCCGGAAGTTCTCGGCCGACCGGGCATATACTTCCGGGGCATGGTGATCGACATCGGGTGGCAGGTCGATCTCCGCCTTGGAAACGTGCAGGAAGGACAAGGGCCTGTCGATTGCCGCTTGCCGCGCCTCTTCGCTCGACAGGACGTCGTAGGGAGGTGCAGCGACAGCCGCCGCATCGGCGCGGCGCGGGCGAAGCCCGTTGAACGGACGAATCAGGGGACGGGAATCAAGGGACAAGGAGCTCTCCAGTGGACTTCTGTTGGTGGACGCGACAACGGCGGGCGCTTGCCACTTCGGTAGCCTGTTGCGAGACTTGGCGCCAGCCAGCCGCGGTTTCGGCGATTATAGTGCGCTGGGGCCCTGGCCAACAGCAGCGCGCCGATGCCACCCGCCGCACCAGCACAAGCTATGGGCATCGCCGCCTGGCGACGGTCGGCGCACGGCGAGCAGCGTCTGGTCAGGCAATCGCCGCGCAGTCCCGCCCTTCCTGCCCGCTTCAGATGCTCCTGTACAGCGCCTCGTAGCGAACGGCGGAGTCGTCCCAGGAAAAGTCCTGCGCCATGCCGTGCCTCTGGATCTGGCGCCACACGGCGACGTCGCGGTAGAGCGCACAGGCCCTGCCGATACGCGCAGCCAGCTTGCGGCTGCTGGCATCGTCAAATGTGAAGCCGTTGGCGGTGCCCGCCCGGATGTTCTCTGCCGTCGCATCGATCACCGTATCGGCCAGACCACCGACCCGCCGCACCAGTGGCAGGGTGCCGTAACGCAGGGCGTAGAGCTGCGTCAGACCACAGGGCTCGAAGCGCGACGGCACGAGCAGAACGTCGGCGCCGGCCATGATCCGGTGCGAGAACGCCTCATCGTAGCCGAGATGCACCGACACCGCGTCGGGATGAGCCGCGGCGGCGGCCCTGAACGCCGCTTCGATATCCGCCTCGCCGCTGCCGATAACGACCAGTTGGGCCCCATCGGCAAGCAGTGCCGGCAAGGCGCCAAGAACCAGGTCCATGCCTTTTTGCGAAGTCAGCCGGCTGACGATGGCAAACAGCGGCGCCTTGGTGCGCAGCGCGAAGCCGAGCTGCGCCTGCAGCCTGAGCTTGCAAACCATCTTGCCGCGCAAGCGCTCGGCACTATAGTTCTTGGGCAGCGCGACATTGCTGGCGGCATCCCAGACCGAATAATCGACGCCATTGAGAATCCCCGACAGGTCGCCGCCCCGACCGCGCAGGACGCCGTCGAGTCCCCAGCCGAACTCCTGGGTGCAGATCTCGCGAGCATAGGTCGGACTGACGGCGTTCACCCGCTTGGCATGGACCAGGGCGGCCTTCATGAACGACAGCTGGCCATGGAATTCAATCCCGCTCTGGTTGGCGCCGGAAATCTGCAGGCCGAGGTCATTATGGTGATCGAGCGGAAACAGACCACGGAACGAGAGGTTATGAATGGTGAACACCGTCGCCGTCGTCCCGGCCGGATTCTGGGCGATGTACGCAGGGGCCAGTCCGGCGTGCCAATCGTGCGCATGGACGACTTCCGGCTGCCAGTGGCGATCAAGCTCGCCGGCAGCCAGATGCGCGGCGACCCAGCCGAGGAGAGCGAAGCGCCGATGATTGTCGCTCCAGTCGCAGCCATCGGGACCCAGGTAAGGATTGCCGTCGCGCCGGTAGAGGAATGGCGCATCGATCACGTACGCCAGCAAGCCATTGTCCGGCAGGCGACCGAGCCGCAGCGTGATGACCGCCGCGCCGAAGGCCGGACCGAAGCGGATCACCCGCTTGAGATCACCGATGCCATTGAGAATGGCGGGCATCCCGGGCAACAGGACGCGCACGTCAAGACCGCGCGCAGCAAGCGCTGCCGGCAAGGCGGCGACGACGTCGGCCAGACCGCCGGTCTTGACCAGCGGGTAGATTTCAGCTGCAACGTGCAGGATGCGCACGCCGGCGGTCCGCTTCAGGCCCCGTTCAGCTGAGCCGCTCGAGCATCTTCCGGGTAATCAGCGTGATGCCGCTCTCGGTATGGCGAAAGCGGCGCGCATCTTCGTCCGGGTCTTCACCAACGACCATGCCCGGCGGAATTTGGCAGTCACTGTCGACGACGCAGCGGCTTAGCCGCGCCCGCGAACCGACGACCGTGTCGGGCAGCAGCACCGACAGGTTGACGCGGGCGTAGGAGTGGATGCGGCAACTGGAGAACAGCAGCGAGCGGTTGACTTCGCCGGAAACGATGCAACCACCCGAGACCGTGGACTCGATGGCGGTGCCGCGCCGGTCGAGGTGGTTGTGCACGAACTTGGCCGGTGGCAGTTGCTGCTGGTAGGTCCACACTGGCCAGTTGCTGTCGTAGAGATTGAGCGCCGGCACGGTCGCCGTCAGATCGATGTTGGAATCCCAATAGGCGTCGATCGTGCCGGCGTCACGCCAATAGTGCTCGCGGACGGGTTCGTCCGGCGCCGTCACGCAACTGCGCGAGAACGAGTGCGCTATCGCACAGCGGTTGGCGACCGCGTGCGGAATGATGTCCTTGCCGAAATCGTGATTGGAGTTCTCGTCGGCGATGTCGCGTGCCAGTTCGGCATACAGGTACTTGGCGTTGAACACATAGACGCCCATGCTGCACAAGGCCATCTCCGGCTTGCCAGGCATCCCCGGCGGGTCGGCAGGCTTTTCGATGAAATCGGTGATCAGGCCATCTTCGTCGACCGCAACGATGCCAAAGCCGCTGGCTTCCTTGCGCGGCACCTCGATACACGCCACGGTGCATTCGGCACCGCTTTCAACGTGATCGACGAGCATGATTCCGTAGTTCATCTTGTAGACGTGGTCGCCCGCCAGAATCACAACGTATTCGGGTGCCGGAGAGTAGGTCTCGAGGATGTCGATGTTCTGGTAGACGGCGTCGGCGGTGCCGCGATACCAGGACTCCTCGTCAATCCGCTGCTGCGCCGGCAGCAGGTCGACGAACTCGTTGACTTCGCCATGCAGGAAGCTCCAGCCGCGCTGCAGATGACGCAACAGGCTATGCGACTTGTACTGGGTCACCACGCCAATTCGTCGAAGTTGCGAGTTGACGCAGTTCGACAGGGCAAAATCGATAATCCGGAACTTGCCACCGAAATGCACCGCCGGCTTGGCACGGCGGTCGGTCAGCTCCTGCAGCCTGCTGCCACGCCCACCCGCGAGAACCAGGGCAATCGCCTTGCGCGACAACTGGAATGTTTTCCTCTCAACCATCTTCTTACCTCTTTTCTAGCTTGATGCACTGTGTCCAGCGGCCCACCAGGTCTTGCCGTCAAAGTCGCCGGTGCGACTCACGAATCCCGCTCGTCCGGTGCGCGGAAAAAGGCTCGGGAACAAGAGATGCGGTCACGACATTGATCATCCGGCATGTCTCGACAAGCGATGCCCGTCAGCTGATCACATCCGGCGCCGTTCTGCCAGTGATCGTCGAAATCTGCGCCACCGCTTCGGCCAGGCCGATGAGCGGTGCGAGCGCTTCCTGGGTGGGCACTTCATGGCGGCTGGCGTCGGCCACGAAGCGTTCGAGATAAACGCGCAGGGTGGCGCCTTCGGTTCCCGTCCCCGACAATCGGAAAACCACTCTTGAACCGTCTTCAAGCATGATGCGGATGCCCTGACGTTCGGACCGTGAGCCATCCACCGGGTCGGTATACGAAAAATCGTCGGCGGCTGCGATTCGCAGTTGATTGCCAAGCGAGCCGGGCAGTTGCGGCAAGCGGGCACGCAGACCGTCGATCAGGCGATCAGCCAGCGCAGTCTCGATGCCCTCGTAGTCGTGCCGGGAATAGACGTTGCGGCCGAAGCGCTGCCAGTGCTCACGAACGATCACGTCGGCCGGCGTATCGCGCACCGCCAGGATGTTGAGCCAGTAGAGCACCGCCCACAGGCCGTCCTTCTCGCGAACGTGGCTGGAACCGGTACCCGCGCTCTCCTCGCCACAAATGGTCGCCTTGCCGGCGTCGAGCAGCGAACCAAAGTACTTCCAGCCGGTCGGCGTTTCATAGCAAGGGATAGCCAGTGCCTTGGCGACGCGATCGACGGCACAACTGGTCGGCATCGAACGTGCCACTCCCGCCAGGCCCGCGGCATAACCGGGAACCAGCGCATGGTTGGCGGCGATCACCGCCAGGCTGTCACTCGGGCTGACGACGAAACCGCGACCGACGACCATGTTGCGGTCGCCATCACCATCAGAGGCGGCGCCAAACGACAGGCCCGAACGCGCGTCGGCCAGTGCGGCAACGAGATCGGCCGCGTAGACCGGATTGGGATCGGGGTGGCCGCCGCCAAAATCCGGCAGCGGCGTGCCATTGACCACCGTTCCGGCGGGAGCACCGAGACGACGCTCCAGAATCGCCTGCGCGTAGGGCCCGGTGACCGCGTGCATGGCGTCGAAACGCATGCGAAAGTCCGGACGAGCCAGCAGGCCGGCAATACGATCGAAGTCGAACAGTGACTCGAGCAGCCCGGCATAGTCGCTTACCGGGTCGATGACACTGACCACCATGGCGCCGACGAGATACTCGCCCGTGCGGCCCAGATCGATGTCCGGCGCGTCGATCGTGCGATAGGCGGCAATCTCCTGCGTACGCTGGTAAACGGCATCGGTAAAGGCTTCGTTGGCCGGGCCACCATTGCCGAGGTTGTACTTGATGCCGAAGTCACCGTCGACGCCGCCCGGGTTGTGGCTCGCTGACAGGATGATGCCGCCAAACGCCTGCCACTTGCGAATCACCGCACTGGCGGCCGGCGTTGACAGAATTCCGTCGCGACCAACCAGTGTCCGGCCAAAACCGGCTGCCGCCGCCATCCGCAGAATGGTCTGGATGGCCACGTCGTTGTAGTAGCGACCATCGCCGCCGAGGACCAGCGTTTTTCCCTGCTGGCCGGACAGCGTGTCGAAAATGGCCTGGACGAAATTCTCCAGGTAGCGCGGCTGGCGAAATACCGTCACTTTTTTCCGCAACCCGGATGTCCCTGGCTTCTGCCCTGCGAAGGGCGTGCTGGGAACGCTGATCACCTTCATGTTCATTTCATGCCTCGTTGCAAGTTGAACGCCCCGGCGCCAGGGCGCAGCGGAACAGGCTCATGCGAGATGCTGCCGACTGTAAGCGAGCAGACCTCGTGTCGATGCATCCAGCGCCTCCGCCAACGAAGCGTCGGCAAACGCCGGCAGGATGCTGCTGGCCACCGCCTTGCCAAGCTCGACTCCCCACTGGTCGAAGGAATTCAGTCCCCAGATGACGCCCTGCACGAACACCTTGTGTTCGTAGAGCGCCACCAGCGCACCGAGCGTCTGCGGATCGAGTTGCGACAGCAGCAGCGTGGACGACGGCTGGTTACCGACAAACACCTTGTGCGGCAGCAGTTCCTCCAGCGCCGCGCCCGACAGGCTGCGGCCGAGTTCCCGCCGTGCCTCGTCCGCGGTCTTGCCGAAGGCCAGGGCAGCGCTCTGCGCAAAGCAGTTGGCAAGCAAGGCCTCCTGATGCCCCGGCAGCGGAAAATCCGAACGAACCGCGGCAATGAAATCGCAGGGTACCAGTCTTCCACCCTGGTGAAGGAGCTGGAAGAACGCGTGCTGGCCGTTGTTGCCGAGTTCGCCCCAGACAATCGGGTTGGTCGCGTAGGTCAGTGACTTGCCATCGATGCCCACCGACTTGCCATTGCTCTCCATTTCGAGCTGCTGCAGGAAAGACGGAAAATATTTCAGCGATTCGTTGTAGGGCAGCACGGCGTTGGTCGTCGCGCCCAGGAAGTTGGTGTTCCAGATGCCGATCAGCGCCATGACCACCGGCAGGTTGCGCTCGAACGGCGTGTTCCGGAAGTGCTCGTCCATGCGTTCGGCGCCGGCGAGCAATTCGCCAAAGGCCTGCGGGCCGATCGCGATCATCAGCGCCAGCCCGACCGCCGACCACAGCGAAAAGCGTCCACCGACCCAGTCCCAGAGCGGAAATACCGACTCTTGGCGGATTCCGAAGGCGACCGCGCGCTCGGGTTTGGCGGTCAGCGCGGCGAAATGCTGCGCAACCGCCGCGGCGTCGCCGAGATTGGCCACCAGCCAGTCGCGCGCCGTCTGCGCATTGAGCATCGTCTCCTGCGTGGTGAAGGTCTTGCTGGCAACCAGGAACAAGGTCGTGCGCGGATCGAGGGTTTGCAGTAGCGGCGCCAGCTGCGCCCCGTCGAGATTGGAGACGTAATGGACGCCAAGCGCCGGATGCGCGATCGAGCGCAGCGCGTAGCCCAGCATCTTCGGCCCGAGATCGGAGCCGCCGATGCCGATATTGACGACATTGCGAATCGCTTGCCCGGTGAAGCCGAGCGCCTGCCCGGAACGGATCCGGTCGGCAAAGTCGGCCATCCGCTGGCGGGTCGGCAGAACCTCACCCATGACATCGAAGGCAGCGCTGGGGAACGGCGCGCCGGATCGTCGCAAAGCGGTGTGCAGGACCGCTCGGTCTTCGCTGACATTGATCTTCTCGCCGCTGAACATGCGGGTCGTGGCCTCGGCAAGCCGGGCCTCCCCGGTCAGCGCCAGCAGCAAGGGCAAGGTGTTCGAAGCCATGCGCTGTTTCGAGAAATCGAAGAGAATTCCTTCGAAGCTCAGCGAGAGTGCCGCCACCCGATCCGGATCGTCGGCAAACAGTTGTCTGAGGGGCGCCGACGAGAGCGATTGCCGGTGCGTTTCAATGGCCTGCCAGGCGGCCGAGGAGGTGATGTTCATGGTCGGTAGAAGCTCTTCGAGAGGTGATTACTCCACCCGCAAACTGTCCTGCGGGAGGGTTTGCAATGAAATATGACAAGATATGCTGTTCCGGTTATCAGCTTGCCAGAATGCTCCAAAGAACGCAAAAAAGAATGATCGGGAAGGGGCTGCCAGGGCTGCTTCCGGAAGCCTTCTCAGGGCCATTCCCGGGCCCGGTCGCGACTGACTTTACGAGGCACCGCCGATCACCTGCCGGCAACGGGCGGACAGGCCGAAGGTGTGCCGCGGCGATCAACCGGAATCGAGCAGCGGCTGCCGACGCCGGTTGGCACGGAAGAGTCAGCCGGCTTGCTTGCGCAGGCCGGCCGCGAAGGGCTTGTCTTCCTCGGAGATATGGCGCTCGAACCAGTATTCGGTGTAACGCAGGAAGGAATGAACATCCGACGAGCCGTGGCGTACGGCATCGAGCGCCTTGCGCAGGGTATGCAGATTATCCTCGTGGACACGGGCGTGATCGGTGAAATCGACGCCGCATTGCAGGGCGAGGCGCTCTTCGCTGGCGAAGTGCCACTGCAGATAATCGAGCAGACTGTCAAACGCGTCGAGGGATAGCGGTCCGCTTCCGAAAGAGCTTTCCTTGAGGGCCTCGACGCGACGAAAGATCTCTTCGTGCTGGACATCGATTTCCGGCAGATCGATCAGCAGAGCCTCCGGCAACAAACCGGTGAGCTTGCTTTCCGCGGGGAGGTTGCGCTCCATGACAAGGCTCCGAGGGCCAACGCTTCGATATTTCCGTATTATAAGAAGGGTATCACAAAGCGCCAGCCAATTCAGCTGCCTTCAGGCAAACACGCCGTGCAGAAACCACCCGGCCCGGGATCGAAAAATCCATAGCCATTGCGCGCGCACCGAAATGGCAACGAAGTAATCACGCCGCACATCACCGAGAGCTGCGGGCTCGGCGGCGTCCCACCAACCGCTCTCGATGCGCTCGGGACCGGCAAGCAGCCGCAAGGGGCCACCACACTGCGGCCGACCGGCCACTTCGCGCAAGGCCCGCGGCCTCGCCAGGAGCCACAGCGGGCGCGGGCCAGGCGGCGTATCCGGCATGCCGGAGGCAGCGCGCAGGCCAGCCGCCGATTTTCCTCCTTTCACCAGCCAGGGGGAAACTCGCCGCGAGGCATTCTCCGGGCGATGCTCGGCCACCGTCGACAGCGCATGGACAGCATCCTTGCCGAGGCGCGCCCGCAGGCGTTCGACCAGCGCCGCCACGGCATCGCCCGCCGCAGCTTCGCTGCTTTCGCCGAACAGGCTGGCCGTACGCCCTGGCAACGCCTCCAGCGCCTCGGCGTGCAAGCTGACCAGTTCGACAGCGGCGGGTAATTCGAGTCGCGGCAGGCGCTCGCCGAGCACTCGGGCGATCCGTTCGGCATCACGCGTGGCGGTGGCAAAAGCGAGGACCAGGACAGTTGCCGGCCGCTGCCTCGCGCCGCGTTCGTGAGCAAACTCGAACCGGCATTCGCTGATGCCAGCACTACGTGCCGCAAGCCAGCCGCACAGGGTGGTGATCAGACGACGTCCGGCAAAAGCAAGGGTCATCGCATTCTCGATGCGCGCCGGCAGTTCCAGCCGCTCGGCAAAGTACTCAGGGAAAACGAAGCGCGGTCGGGGGTCCGGCAAATCGCCGAGCGCGCGCGCCAGATCAGCGGCAAAACCGGCGCCGAGTCGACGTGCCAGAGCTGCGCGCGGCAGGCGCAGCACGTCGGCAAGCAAACGCGCGCCGAAATTGCCGAGGCGCGCCTGCGTTTCCGGCGAAAAGTCGAGCACTGACAACGGCAGCCTGCCGAGACGCTGCGGCAGTTGAGCAACGTCCAGGCAAACCTCATCGTCGCCGGCCCGGGCCAGCCACTGCGCGGCGAGTGGCGTTGGCGCCAAGGCCGCCTGCACGGCAAAGCCCTGCTCGGCACAGCCGGCGACGACACGCTCGAAGAGCATCGCGACGCCGCCAAACAGCCGCAGCGACCCGGCCACTTCCAGCAGCAGCGTCCGAGGCGGCAGACAGCAGATTTCCGACGTGAAAGTGCCCGCCCAGCAAGCGAGCCGCGTCAACGCCGTCTGCTCACGCTCGACGTCACGTTGGTGCACGCTCAGCGTGGGCAGAAACGCCCACGCCTCGGCCAGCCGTAGCCCGGGTATCACGCCGGCCAACGCCGCCGCACGGTCAGCGACGACGACTCGCTCGTGGCTGACGATGGCGCTAGGCGACGGCAGGCCGGGAAAAACTTCGAGCGGCAGGCGCGGCAGGTAAAGAACAAGCCAGAGCATGGCTCAGACGTGCCGGACGTTGAATGGCGATCGGCAGGAGTGCCGACTGCGCACCGCCGCGGCGCTTGAGGAGACGAACGATGAGTTGCTCACCCTCCCCTTCGAGCAGCAGCCGCAGCGGTGCCGGCGAAGACTCGCCGGCACAGGTCGCCGGGCGAAAAACGAACAGCAGCGTACGACTGCTCTCGGCAGCAAGCTGCAGGCGACGAAGCGCCGTCGTCTGCACGTCGGGCAACCAGGCAAGCACGGCGCCAACGCCATCGGCAACGAGTGCCCGCTCGCAACTCCAGGCAGCATCACGACCGGGAGCACTGGCAACCAGCAAGCGCGACAAAGCGACACCGTGTTCGTGTAGCGCCGGTGCGTGCAAGGGGTGCGGCGGTGCAACACAAACCAGCCAGGCGAGTTCATCGCGCGAGAGCCGCGCCAGGGCCGGCAGCAGCAAGCTCAGCTCGCCGATGCCGCGCTGCGACGGCAAGATTTCAACCAGGCCACCACGCGGCCAGCCACCGCCGGGCAACTCGTGGTCGAGCTCGGCGAAACCCGTCGGCACTCCGGGCAACGGCGCTCTGGCAAGCGTGTCGCCGCGCCAGACATCGGGACGATCAAGGACTTGCGAGAGTCGCAGGGGGGATGGGAGGGTCGCGGCCAAATCGCGCTCACATCGTCTCGCTGCCACGGATCACCCCAACGGCGATGCCTTCGATAGCCAAGCTCTGCACTTCCGAATCGACGACGATCGGCATGAAATCGGGGTTTTCGGCAATCAACTGGACAATACCGCCCTGCCGATGAAAACGCTTGACCGTCACCTCGTCGTCGAGCCTGGCAACGACGATCTGCCCGTTGCGAGCCTCGCCGCTGCGGTGAACGGCGAGCAGGTCACCCTCCAGAATGCCGGCGTTGATCATCGACAAGCCACGCACGCGCAGCAGGAAATCGGCACGCGGGCTGAACAGGCTGGAATCGACCGTATAGCGGCGCTGGACGTTTTCCACCGCGAGAATCGGGCTGCCGGCAGCGACACTGCCAATCAGTGGCAGGCCGAGCTGCTCGACCAGCCGGATGCCGCGCGCCGAGCCTGGTTCGAGCACGATGAGGCCCTTCCTGGCGAGTGCCTTGAGGTGCTCCTCGGCGGCATTGTGCGAGGCGAATCCGAAAGCGTTGGCGATTTCTGCCCGAGTCGGCGGCGCACCAAGGATCTCCAGCGTGTTACGAATGAAATCGAGTATTTCCTGTTGTCGCGGGGTCAGCGGGGCAACTCTGCTCATGATCATGGACTCCTGTCATCGGTGCTGTATTTTTATACAGTCTTGGGCAAAAAGGCAAGCACAACGAGCAGACAAGGAAGCGGCTGGAAAAAGTCGCCGAATCCAGCGGTTGGCGCAAGCAGCTTGACCGACGATCGGATTTCTTACCACAATCCAGTCCCCTTCTCGGAAAGCCAGCCATGATCGACCAGACCGTCGCCGACTTCAGCCTGCCGGCCACCGGAGGCCGGACGTTCACCCTGTCGGCTTGCCAGGGCAGTCCTGTCGTCCTTTATTTCTACCCCAAGGACAGCACGCCGGGATGCACTACCGAGGCGCAGCAATTCCGCGACCTTCACCCGCAATTCGTCAAGGCCGGAGCGATCGTCGTCGGCGTCTCGCGTGACAGCATCAGGTCGCACGAGAACTTCAAGGCCCGGCAGGACCTGCCCTTCGATCTGCTCGCCGATGCCGACGAAGTGCTGTCCGCCAGCTTCTCGGTGATCAAGATGAAGTCGATGTACGGAAAGCAGGTTCGCGGCATCGAGCGCAGTACCTTTGTCATCGACCGGCAAGGAGTCCTGCGGCGGGAATGGCGTGGCGTCAAGGTCGCCGGCCATGCGCAGGAAGTACTCGACTTCGTCGCGCAGCTCTGATCGCGCCACGCCGACCTCCTTCCTGGCCAGGCACACCCTACCGGAAAGCACTCGAATGGCCCGCCAAACCACAGCCACTGCCAGCAGCGACCCTGCCACCAGGCAGAGCAAACTCTTCGTCCTTGACACCAACGTCCTGCTGCACGATCCGACCAGCGTCTACCGCTTCGAGGAACACGACGTGTTCCTGCCGATCATGACCCTGGAAGAGCTCGACAACCACAAGAAGGGGATCTCGGAAATTGCCCGCAATGCGCGCCAGGTGACACGCACCCTCGACGAGATCGTCAGCAGCATGGACGACCAGGCAATCGACGAGGGCATCAGGCTCGACGAGCCTTCCCGCCGACTGGCCAACGGCCGTCTTTTCCTGCAGACCGAGGCAATCGCCAGCGAACTCCCGGCAGGACTGCCGACGGCCAAGGCCGACAACCAGATCCTGGCGGTCGTCATCCACCTCCAGCGCCACCATCCGAAACGTCCGGTAATCCTCGTCTCCAAAGACATCAACATGCGCATCAAGGCCCGCACACTCGGCCTGCAGGCGCAGGACTACTTCAACGACAAGGTTCTGGAAGATACCGACCTGCTGTACACCGGCATGCGCGAACTGACCGCGGATTTCTGGGACGAGCACGCCCAGGGAATGGAATCGTGGAAGCAGGACGGCCACACGCTGTACCGCCTCAAGGGGCCGCTTTGCGCGCAGTTGTTGCCCAACCAGTTTCTCGTCGAGGAAGGCGCAAGACCCCTTCAGGCGATGGTCCGCGACGTTTCGGGAACGACCGCCGAAATCGCGACACTGACCGACTACACACACGCCAGAAACAGCGTCTGGGGAATCACGGCGCGCAATCGCGAGCAAAACTTCGCGCTCAACCTGCTGATGGACCCGGAGATTGATTTCGTCACCCTGCTCGGCCAGGCCGGCACCGGCAAGACGCTGCTCACTCTGGCCGCGGGGCTCAGCCAGGTGCTCGAAGCCAGACGCTACGGCGAAATCATCATCACCCGCGTCACCGTGCCGGTCGGCGAAGACATCGGCTTCCTGCCGGGAACCGAGGAAGAGAAGATGGGCCCGTGGATGGGCGCCCTCGAAGACAACCTCGAGGTACTCAACAGGAGCGACCAGGACGCCGGCGAATGGGGACGTGCGGCCAGCCATGACCTGATTCGCAACCGCATCAAGGTCAAGTCGCTCAACTTCATGCGCGGCCGCACCTTCTTCAACAAGTTCCTGATCATCGACGAAGCGCAGAACCTGACCCCAAAGCAGATGAAGACGCTGATCACCCGAGCCGGCCCCGCCACCAAGGTCGTCTGCCTCGGTAACATCGCGCAGATCGACACCCCCTATCTCACCGAGGGCAGCTCCGGCCTGGCCTACGTCGTCGATCGCTTCAAGGGATGGAAACACGCCGGCCACATCACCCTGCAGCGCGGCGAGCGCTCCCGCCTCGCGGACCATGCCAGCGAAGTGCTATAATCTTGCGGGTATCAGGGGGCCGTGTCTGGTGGCACGGCCCGGTCGTTTGTAGCCCACCGATCCGGGCGATCAGCTCCGCGCCACAGGGATCCGGCGCTTACCGGAGAGTCGATTGAAACGACGCGATTTCCTTGCTGCTTCGGCACTTGTTTCGCTGCTGGGACCTTCGTCGGCGCTCGCCGCGAACAAGAAGAAGGCGACCACCCCGGCCTCGACCAGGACTGCAGGCAAGACCAGGAGCCCGACAAGAAAATCTGGCGCAACACGGGCGAAGCCCGTCGCCGGGAGCGCCATGAGTTCGGAGCCGGCGTCTTCGCCGGCAGAGACCGTCCAGCGCGACGTCATCGGGCTGCCGGACGAGCCGCCGACGCCTTGGCGAATCTACGAAGTCACGTCGACCATCGCACTCGACGGCATCGAGGGAAAGTCGCGGCTGTGGCTGCCACTGGCGCTGCACAAGGACACGCCGTGGCAGCGCGCGCTGGGCCATAGCTGGCAGGGTAATTTCGCGAGTGCGGGAATCTACCGCGACCCGGCGGCGGAAATCGTCGTGTTCTACGGCGACTGGAACGAGGGGATCAGCAATCCGCAATTGCAGATCACCAGCCAGATCGCCAAACGGGACCGTCATTTCGACATCACCAAGCGTGGCAGCGCCGCTGAACGCAGCGATGTCCTTCGCCGCTGCCTGCACTCCAGCAGCCTGGTCCCGACCGACGGACTGGTACGTCGCACCGCCGAGCGCGCGGTGGGTCGAATCAAGGATCCGGTGGCGCAGGGCAAGGCGATTTACGACTGGGTGCTGGAAAACACCTCTTATGACCCCGCGCAGCCCGGTATCGGCAAGGGCGATATCGAAGCGATGCTCGACAGTGGCCACTTGAGCGGAAAAAGTGCCGACATCGCGCTGTTGTTCGTCGCCCTTTGTCGGGCGATCGGCATTCCGGCGCGACCGGTTTTCGGGCAGCGGGTCGATGTTTCGCGATTGTTCGCCGGCCTCGGCGCCACCGGCAATCTCAGTACCGCACAGCAATGTCGCGCCGAATTCTATACCCCGGGTTACGGCTGGATTCCGGTCAACCCGGCCGATGTGCGCAAAGCGATCCATGACGAGCATCTGAGCAGCAACGATCCAAGGCTGGTCGTACTGAGCAAGCTGCTGTTCGGCTTCTGGGAGATGAACTGGATCGCTTACAACAGCGCTCAGGACGTCAGGCTTCGCGGTTCGAACGGCCGGATGCTGCCTTTCCTGGCGATGCCTGAAGCGGAAGCCGCCAACGGCCGCTTCGACAGCCTCGACACCAGGCGCTTCAGCTACACCGTCAACGCCAGTCGCACCGAGGGTTGAGGTCGCTCGCCGGCGCGTGCCGACACGACCGAACCCTTCGCCGGCGGGCCGACGATCAGTACGACCCCGGCGTCGCGAAATTCTCGAAGCGTGTGTACTCGCCCAGAAAAGTCAGGCGCACCGTGCCGATCGGGCCGTTGCGCTGCTTGCCGATGATGATCTCGGCAACGCCCTTCTCGGCAGTGTCCGGACTGTAGACCTCGTCGCGATAGATGAACATGATCACGTCGGCGTCCTGTTCGATGGCGCCCGATTCGCGCAGGTCGGACATCACCGGCCGCTTGTTCGGCCGCTGCTCGAGCGAACGGTTGAGCTGCGAAAGCGCCATCACCGGCACCCCAAGCTCCTTCGCCAGTCCCTTCAGCGCGCGCGAGATTTCGGAGATTTCGGTTGCCCGGTTCTCGCCCTGACTGGTCGCCGACATCAACTGCAGATAGTCGATGACGACCAGCCCGAGCTTGCCGCACTGGCGGTGGAGACGGCGTGCCCGGGCGCGCAGGTCGATCGGGTTGAGCGCCGGCGTTTCGTCGATATAGATCGGTGCCTCGTGCATCTTGCCAAGAGCGAAAGACAGGCGCGACCACTCGTCGTCGTTGAGGCGGCCGGTCCGCACCCGATGCGCGTCGAGTCGCCCGACCGACGACAGCATTCGCATCGCCAGTTGGGTACCGCCCATCTCCATCGAGAAAACGGCCACCGGCAAGCCGACCTCGATCGCCACATGCTCGGCGATGTTCAGCGCAAACGAGGTCTTGCCCATTGACGGCCGGCCGGCGACGATCAGCAGATCGCCGCTCTGCAGACCGGAGGTCTTGCCGTCGAGATCGTGATAGCCACTCGGTACGCCGGTGATATCCGACGGGTTGTCGCGATCGTGCAGTTCCTGGATGCGCTCGACGACCTGCGTCAGCAAGGGGTTGATGTGCTGGAAGCCGGTCTGGTGACGCAGGCCGCCTTCGGCGATCGCGAAGACCTTCGCTTCCGCCTCGTCGAGCAGGGTCTTCGGATCGCGGCCGAGCGGGTTGAGCGCACTGCCGGCGATCTCGTCGCCGGCAGTAACCAACTGCCGCAGAATCGCGCGCTCACGAACGATTTCCGCGTAACGCCGGATATTCGCCGCCGACGGCGTGTTGGCCGCCAGTTCGCCGAGGTAGGCGAGGCCACCGGTAGCGTTGCCCTCGCCCGCCAGATCGAGGCTCTCGGCGACGGTAACCGCGTCGGCCGGCTTGCCGCGCTCGAGGAGCTTGCAGACCTGACGGTAGATGCGCCGGTGCTCGTCACGATAGAAGTCGCCGGCGGCGATCAGGTCGGCGATCTTGTCGAAGGCGGCATTGTCGAGCAACAGGCCGCCGAGAACCGATTGCTCGGCCTCCAGCGAGTGCGGCGGCACGCGCAGTGCCGACAGGGTCGGGTCGAGCTGTGGACTCCGCTCGCGGCGGCTGCCGCGACTGCTGGTGCGGCGTGCGCCGTCGGCGTGGAATGAATCGGCATCGGAGGAACTGGTCATGGCGGATCGGCGGGCAGAAACGGGGCGGGCAAGACAGCGAGTTTACCCCGGCGACCGGCAGATTCCGGAGCGCACAAACAAAAAAGCCTTGCCCGACCGGCAAGGCTTTCTTTCCGGCACCGAAAGGCGGTGCCCGGTCAAGGAGCTACAGCCGAAACTGTTCGGCAACCACGGAAACGGTGATGGTCGCCAGGACGTCGCTGTGCAGCGACACCTGCAACTCGGTGTCGCCGATCATCTTCAGCGGACCGGCGGCCATGCGCACGTCCGACTTCTCGATCTCGAAACCGAGTACACGCAGGCCATCGGCGACGTCGAAGTTGCTCACCGAACCGAACAGGCGACCGTCAACACCCGCCTTACGTTCGATCCTCACGACCACGCCGTTGAGTTTCTCGGCATACGCCTGCGCAGCCGCCAGTTTCTCGGCGGCGGCACTTTCGAGTTCGGCGCGCTTTGCTTCGAACTCCTTCATCGCCGCCGGTGTCGCCCGCTTGGCCTTGCCCTTCGGGATCAGGAAATTGCGGGCGTAGCCATCCTTCACCTTGACCAGATCGCCGAGGCTACCGAGGCTGCCGACCTTTTCCATCAGAATTACTTGCATCGTCTCGTCCTCGCTTACTGGTGATTGTCGGTATACGGCAGCAGCGCCAGGAAACGTGCCCGCTTGATGGCCACCGACAGCATCCGCTGGTAACCCGCCTTGGTGCCGGTCAGACGAGCCGGCATGATCTTGGCGTTTTCGGCAACGTACTCCTTGAACAGGTCGACGTCCTTGTAGTCGATCTCTTCCATCTTTTCGGCGGTGAAGCGGCAGAACTTGCGCCGCTTGAACAGACCACCACCACGCTTCTTGACGTTCTTGTCATCCTTCTTCTTGAAGAACCTTCCCATTTTGCTTTCCTTCGACAAATTCGATCGTAGTTACATGCAGTCTCGGCTGCTTGCTGTGCCGGCTCCTGGCGGCGAGAAAGCCCGTCAGATGGAGCGCTGCGCCAGGATTCGCCGCTTGCAGCCACTGCGCCGTCGCGCCCAGGGCAATCGCCTGGATTTCGCACTCGACGCGTCTTGCGCTGCCGGCTTCGAACTGCTCCGACTGGTGACCGATCAGGCATTCCGCTACCGGAACGCCGGCTGGCGTAAAGCGCAAGGCCTTGCGCTCGATCAGGATCCCGGTCAGTTCGACGCGGTTCAGCAGCGCCTCGACAATCAGGTGGCCGACTCGCCGGCCGCTTCAGCCGGCTCCGGCTCGCGGACTTCCAGCAGCGACCGGGATTTCTCGTCCTTCATCATCGGCGACGGCGTGCTGACTGCGCGCTTGGTCTTGACCGTCAGATGCCTCAGAATCGCGTCGTTGAACTTGAAACCGTGTTCGAGTTCACTCAGCGTGGCGCCGTCGCACTCGATATTCAGCAGCAGATAGTGTGCCTTGTGCAACTTCTGGATCGGGTAAGCCAGCTGACGGCGCCCCCAGTCCTCAAGACGATGAATCTGTCCGGACCGCGCGGCGATCAGCACCTTGTAGCGCTCGACCATCGCCGGCACCTGTTCACTCTGATCCGGATGGATGATCAGAACGATCTCGTAATGACGCATGAACACTCCTTGTGGTTGAAGCCCCCCGCCATGCAAACGGTGGAGCAAGGTGGAAAAACCGCGCATTATAACTGCTCGTGCCCTTGCCGGGCAAGGCGCGTTTTTGCTTTGCCAGGAACGCCGAAAATGCCGACACTGCCAGCACGGCCTGACAGTCAATCCGCGTCTCGCCGGCCTCTCCGGATCCCCCTGCCGGCAGCTCGCGGAGCGCTTGCCGGACAAGTGACCGGAAGCTGCCGACGCGGCTCTGGCCAGGCACCAACAGGACTTCGGTTGGCGGCGCCGCCACTGAACGGCCGACCAGCAAGCGCGGCCGCGGCCTGCCCGAAAGGACGTCGATGAGCGAAACGCAACCACCACACAAACGCTTCACGCAATCTCGACGGCTCTCGCTGGCTTCGCTTGCCGAAGCCTTGACGCAGCTTCCGGCCGACCAGCCCACCCGGATCTGTGCCGACGAGCTGCTGCTTGACTGCTCGCTCGAACTGCCGCTCCGGATACTCGAACTGCACGCCCGCGTAGTCATCTGTCCCGCGCCGGCGACGCTCTCCTTCGCCGGCGGCGACGCGGCTGCTTGCTGGCGAATCTACCTCGGGCGGATCGAGGGCGCGGCAGCGGCGGCGTTTGCCGTGCGCTTCATGGGGCTCAAGCTGCCCGTGGACGCGGCCGCCGGCGGCCCCCGGGGCCATGCCCTGCGCTTCGTCCCGGATGACCGCGAGCCGCGGATCGAGCTGAGCGAACTGGCCGATCTGCCGGGCGACCCGCTGCTGCTGGTCAGCATCCTGCAGTCTGCGCGAGCCTTGCGCGTACGCGCCCCGACTGACGCGGCAGAGCGGGCGCAGTGGGTGGTCAACGGTACCGTCGGCGATCCGCGGCAGGCGCGGCTGTTTGCCGAGAGCATGCAACTGCTCAGCCTGTTGCGCTCGCCGGCCCGTCGCTTTGCCGTGGTGCCCTATCTCGACCGCAAGCTGTACGTGACGCAGGCACAGGCCCTGGTCGATGCGCTCGCAGCGGTGGAAGCCGATCTGCGGGTGGTGGACGACCGTCAGTACGACCTCGCCGCGCGCCAGCAGGCGGCACGGAGCCTGCTGGCGCGGGTGGCCAGCGCCGCCCGCTTGACCCGACACCTGTTCGAACAGAGCGAAGGGAATCTCGCCGCTTCGCGCCGCTTGCTGGCGCAGAAGGACGCGCTGCTGGCGAAGCAGCTGACGACCGTGAACGAAGCCAACGTCGAATTCGAGAAAGGACTCGAGCGCTGGCAGCGCGAGCAGATCATCTGGGCTTCGCTGACCGCCGCCCTGGGTATCGGCATCGCGATCGCGTCGATCTGCATGGCCAATCCCGCCGGAGCCGCCGCCGGCGCGGCAACGGCAACCGAGGCGACCGCCGGCACGGCGGCAGCCGCCGGACGTATCGCCCGGATGATCGCGGCAATCAAGCGCATCGTCGATGCGGTGGGTGGCGTCGAGACGCTGAAATCGATCGTCGACGGGCTCAACAGGGTACGCCAGGCGATCGCCGCCGGAATTTCCGCCGCCGACCTGGCGGCCAGCATCGAGAACCAGGCGCGGACCTTGCCGGAGCACGAATCAGGCGTCGCGGCGGAAGACTGGGATCTGATCGTCGAGGATATCGGACCGCTTCTGCAGCCGGCGATCGACGCCGAAGTGCCGGGCGCGCAGGAATACCTCAGGGAACTGCGCAAGCTGGCGGTTCGCGGCAAGGCCAGGTTCTTCGCCCAGGAACACGTCATCGAGGATGCCCAGAGCTTGCTGCAGATGGTGTGGACGCTGGAACGCGACGAGGCCGACGCCACCACCGTCGAAGCCGAGATCGCGGCGATCGTCGCCGACCAACCGCTGCAGGAATCCTTGCGGCTGCGCTTCGAACGGGCGCGCGACGATATCAAGGCACGCGTGCTGCTGGCGATCGACAACCTCGCCGCCGCCCACCATTATTTCGCGCTTGACGAGGGCCAGGCGCGTGCCGACCCGGCGATGAGCACGGCCGAACTGCGCGCCGCACTGGGTCGTGCTGCCGACGATCTGGTGCAGGCCTTCGAGCGCTTCGATCCGCGGCCACAGGCGTGGACCCAGCAGCTCGCGGTGCCGTTCGACGCGGCCCGCCGTGAGCAGTTCGCGACGCACGGAACGCTCTCGATCGATCTGCCGATGAACGCCGAGAACTTTCCTCACTACGCACGCATCCGCGTTTCCGAGGTGCGTGCCTACCTGCGCGGCGCACGCTGCCCGCCGGGGACGGAGATCCTCCTGCAGCTGTCGACCAGCGACCACTACCGCGACCGCTATGGCAGCCCCGAACGCGCCTTCGATTTCGCCGGCCGCCCTCTGCGGCTGGGTTTCGGCTACCGCCACCGACGCGGCGTCAGCCGCTTGCCGGTCGACGGCGACGCCGAGGCGGCGGTCGAGGTGAGCTTCGGTGGCGAGCCGATCGCCGGCATCGCCGACGTCTATTTCGAGCCGACACCATTCACCGAATGGCAGATAAGCCTGCCCGTCGAAGGAATCCCGCAGCTCGACCTGGCGGACTGCGAGGGCCTTGAACTGCGCTTTTGCGGATCGGCGGTGCTGACCGGCTTCCGGGCCCTGGCGGCCGGCGCCAGCAACGTCCAGACGGCCGCGCCGGCAATCGGCCATGTCGCGGTCGACATGCTGCCGGCCGACAAGTGGAAGACAGGAGGGAAGGATGGCTGAAGCGGCGAAGCTGCGGATCGTCGGGCGACGCATCGAGCTCGACGCCGGTCTGGCTCGAGCGCTGCTCGCCCGCGGCATCGCGCAGCTGGCCGTCGATGCCGATCAGGTGCGCGTCAGCGGCGATTTCACCTTGCCGTGTGGCACGCTGCACATCCGTTGTCGCGAACTGCTTGGCGACCAGGCGGTGATCGACGTCAGTGGCCCGCCGCCGCCATCACCCAGCACCGCCCGGGCCGCCGACGGCCAGACCGGCCAGGACGGTGCCGCGGGCACCACCGGCGGCGTCCTGCGCATCGTCTGCCAGCACATGCTGGCGCCGCCGCGCCTGCTGGCCTGCGGTTCGCCTGGAGGCGACAGTCAGGCGGGCGGCCACGGCGTACAGCCGACAACGCCAGCGGCGCGTAACGGCGCCTTCAACAGGAGCAAGAGCAGCGGCCGGTTTGGCGGCCGCGTGCTGAAGAGATTCGGACTGTCGTATTTCCTCTCGGTCGCCTATGGCGAACCCGGTCGTGACGGCGCCCGCGGCGGAGACGGCTGGCCGCCGGGGCGACCGGGCGACGGTGGCGACGGTGGCCGCATCGACGTGACCACCGGCGAAACGGCGCCGGCAACGGTCGACGCGCACGTCGAGCCGGGCGCGCCAGGCGCCTGTGGTGCACCGGGCAAGGGTGCACAAGGCGGCGACGGCGGCCTTGGCGGAGTCAACTGCTTGTACCGCTATCAATGGTTCAAGCCGACCTTGTCCTTGCCGATGACCTCCGGCAACGCCGAGGTGGCGTGGGCCCGCAAGGCCTTTCGCCTGGCGCCGCGCGCCGCTTCGGGCCGGGCCGGCCCTGACGGCAGCGACAGCGTGCGGCAGTTCGTCGCGTCAGCCGGCAAGGCTGGCGTCATACGCTGTCGTGCCGTCATGCCGGCAGAACTGGCGGCCTGCTTCGATGCCGACTTCCTCCGCCAGGCCAGCGCCTGGGCCGAGCAGTCCCTGGCATGCGCCGAGTGCCAGATGGCCGAGACGATCGTCCGCTGGGCGCTGTCGTTGCTCGACGCCGACGCCGCGCCGAGCGAAACAGGCGCGCTGCGCCAATCGCTGCAGCAACTGCTGTCGAGAATCAGGCCGTCGCCAGAAACGGCGCCTCCGCTCACCGCCTGACGCGTTCTCCGCGGTCGGTGGCGACAATCGATGGTCGCCGACGCGGCCCTTGCGAACGGTGAGGATTGCCGCAAGCGGCATCTGGCGAATCAACCGGGTCAGCCGCCAGCACGGTCTGTACCGGGCGGGCGCCTGCCGGGCGTCGTCAGGCGCGCCATCGGCAAACCAGCAGGAGCCAATCGACGCCCCCGTTGCCGCCCGCGTTTGGATACAATCCCGATGCCCCGTGGCGTCTGCAGAGCACCGGCAGCGGCGCGCTGCGGCAAGGGCTGAAGCGATCTTGGCATTGACCATCGTCGTTCCCGAAAATCGTGAGGATTCGCGCCGGCGGCGATCACCAGCCGCTGACCGCGGCACCGCGGAAGCCGTCGCGACGGCTGACAGCACAAAGGTTTGTTGCCATGAAACGCCACCAGACTCTGCAGGACCTCTCGCGTGAGCACCACACCGCGCTGACCCTGGCGCTCGCCGCGCGACGAGCGGCCGATTCGGGCGATCCGCGGCAGGTCGAAGCATCGGCGAGGAAGTGCGGCGCAGTCTTCGCCAGCAGCCTCGAACCGCACTTCGTGGTCGAAGAAACGACGCTCCTGCCGGCGATGGCACGAGCCGGCGAGCAGGCGCTGGTAGCCCGCACGCTGCGCGAACACGACGCGCTGCGTGCGCTGTGCGGCGAGTTGGCGGCTGGCGATGCGGCAACACTGCAGCGCTTCGCCGAGTTGCTTTCGGCGCACGTCCGCTTCGAGGAGCGGCAGCTGTTCGCAGCGGCGCAGGCGGCTCTTGAACCCTAGCCGGCACCATTTTGCAGCGCCGGGAGCACCCCTCGAGCAGCGACTCGGTGTGACCTTGTTCACGACCGGAGCGCACGAACGCGGCGACAATGCACACTGGCCAACTGCCGTTTCCACGCTGGGATCCCCATGGCAACCGTTCTGATCGTCGACGACACCCCCGAAAATCTGTCGGTGCTGAGCGGCGTTCTCAGCCCGGAACACAGGATTCGCGCGGTCAATTCCGGGCAGCGGGCGCTGCAGGCAGCCGCCGGTCGACCGCGGCCCGACCTGATCCTGCTTGACGTGATGATGCCGGAGATGGACGGCTACGAAGTGCTTGCCCGTCTGCAGGCCAACACCACCACCGCCGACATCCCGGTGATCTTCGTCACCGCGCTCGACAGCGGCGATGACGAGGAGCGCGGCCTGGCGCTGGGCGCGGTCGATTACATCGTCAAGCCGATCCGGCCGGCGATCGTCATCGCACGGGTCCGCGCCCACCTCGAGCTGAAAGCCGCCCGCGACCTGCTGCAGGATCGCAACAGCAGCCTGCAGCTGGAAATCTCGCGACGAATGGCGGAAAACCTGATGATCCAGGATGTCAGCATCCGCGCCCTGGCGCGTCTGGCAGAGATCCGCGACCCGGAGACCGGCAACCACCTCCGGCGCACCCAGGGCTACGTCCGTACGCTGGCGACGCAGCTGTGCTCGGACGCGCGTTTCGCTGCTTTCCTGACCCCCCACAACATCGAAATCCTGGTCAAGTCCGCGCCCTTGCACGACATCGGCAAGGTGGGCATTCCGGACCACATCCTGCTCAAACCGGGCAAGCTGACGAGCGACGAATGGCTGATCATGCAGACCCACAGCCGCCTGGGCTATCTGGCGATCGAACAGGCCGAGCAGGATGCCGAGCAACCGATCGAGTTCCTGGGCATGGCCAAGGAAGTCGCGCACTACCACCACGAGAAATGGGATGGCTCGGGCTACCCGGAAGGACTCGCCGGTGAAGCGATTCCCATATCTGCCCGGCTGATGGCCTTGGCCGACGTCTTCGACGCGCTGATCGCCCAACGCGTCTACAAGGGCGCCTTTCCGCTCGAGAAAGCGCTGCGGATCATTCGGGAGGGGCGAGGCACGCACTTCGATCCGGCCGTGGTTGACGCCTTCTTTGCCCGCCAGGCGGACTTCGTGGCGATCGCCGCCAAGCACGCTGACGGCGAGCTCGGCAGCGCCAGCGCAAGCGCCGGCTGACGGCGATGCCCTGGCAACACTGCCAACGTTCCGGGTCACTGCTGCGGGCGCCTGCCAGCGGTGCCTTGCCGCCGCAGCCGATCGGCAGGCACTGGTGGCGACTGGCCGCCCTGCTGCCCCTGCTGCTGCTCGCCATCACCGCCGATGCCGAAACCCTGCTGGTCGGTGGCACGGGCTCGTCGGCACCGATCGTCCGGCTGCTTTTCGACGAGTTCCGCCAGCAGGATCCCGAAGCCACGCTCAGGCAGCTGGCGCCACCGATCGGCACAGGCGGCGCCCTCAAGGCCCTGGCTGGCGGTCGAATCGATCTCGGGGTGATCGGCCGACCGCTGCTGCCGGCCGAGATGCAGCAGGTCGGCGAGCATTTTCCGCTGGCCGACTCGCCATTCGTCTTTGCCTCGCGCGACGGACAGCAGGACGGCGGCTTCACGCTCGACCAAATCGCCAGCATTCATGACGGCCGCTTGCGAAGCTGGCAGGACGGCTCGCCGATCCGACTGATCCTGCGCGCCAGCTTCGAGAGCGATACGCTGACGCTCAAGAACATCTCGCCGGCGATGGCCGAGGCCGTCGTCTCTGCGACTCGCCGGCCGGGAATGGTTTATGGCGACAACGACTTCCACGCCCTGCAGTTGATCGCCACAACGCCGGGCTCACTCGGCCCGACCACGCTGGGGATGATCGTGACCACCCAGACGCGGGTGGTGGTCCTTGCGATCGATGGTGTGGCACCATCGCTGCGCACGCTGCAGGACGGCAGCTACCCCTGGTGCAAGTCGCTTACCGTCGTTCTGCCGCAGCGAGCGAGCCCGCTGGCCAGGCGTTTTGCTGCCTTCCTGCGCTCCGCGGCCGCCGCCAGAGTGCTGCAGGAGCACGCCTATCTGCCGAGGATGCCGTGAGTCCGGACGGCCTCGGACCCGTCCACCGGCAGACGGCAACACTGCTGACACGCCTGGCAGCGACCCTGGCATTGGTCGTCGTGCTGCTGCCGATCAGCATCTACGCACTGCTGGTGCGTACCAGCATCATCGAGCAGCTCGACGAGTCGCTGCGCGTCGAGGCGCAGCTTCTCGAGGAGTTCATCGCTGCCCAGCCGCAGCAGTGGGACCTGGCTTCGGACCGCCTGCGCAGTTTGCTTGAGCGGCACGTTTCCCCTCGCGCACGCTTCCAGGTGCTCGACGAAGCGCACCGGGTACTGATCGCATCGGCGCCCGCCGACGCCAGTGGCCCGAGCCTGTCGCGCAGTCGACAGCTGTATTACTTCGGCCATCCGGTGGGTTTTCTGACCATGGCCAGGCCGATCAGCGGCGAATTGTTGACCGCCATGAGCTTGCTCGCCGGCAGCCTGGCGATCGCCTGGTTGATCTGGATTCCGCTGCGCCGCTTGCCGCTGCGCGCACTGGCCGCCGCCGAAACGGCGCTGCGCGCGCGTGAGCAATACCAGCGTGCGCTGCTCGACAACTTCCCGTTCATGGTCTGGCTGAAGGACACCGACAGCCGCTTCCTGACGGTCAACGAGTTCTTCGCCGAGTCCTTTGGCCAGCCGTCGGCCGCTTCGCTGCTCGGCAAGACCGATCTCGACATCACCAGCCGCGAACTGGCCGAGGCGTATCGGGCCGACGACCGGGCAGTCCTCGCCAGCGGCCGACCAAAACGGGTCGAGGAGCCGATCGAGATCGCTGGTGAGCGGCGCTGGTTCGAGACCTACAAGTCACCCGTCGCGCTCGGTGGCGAGGTCATCGGCACCGTTGGCTACGCCCGCGACATCACCGAAAGCAAGCTGTCGGCCGACGCGCTGCGTGACTCCGAGGAGCGTTTCCGCCGACTGCTCGACGACGTCGACTCGATCGCCCTGCAGGGCTACCTGGCGGATGGCACGACGCGTTTCTGGAACCCGGCGTCGGAGAAACTTTACGGCTACTCGGCCGCGGAGGCGATCGGCAGGAACCTGCTCGACCTGATCATTCCTCCGGAAATGCGCGATGAAGTCCGACAGGCGATCGCCGCGATGCAGGAGAGCGGCGTCGTGATACCGCCCGCCGAACTGTCGCTGATGCGCAAGGACGGGTCACGGGTTGCGGTCTTTTCCAGCCACGTGCTGCTCCGGGTCCCCGGACGAGCGCCGGAGATGTTCTGCATCGACGTCGACCTCACCGAGCGCAAGCGCGCCGCGGCCGAACTCGAACAGCACCGCCATCACCTCGCGGAACTCGTCCAGTCGCGCACCGCCGAACTCGCCGAAGCCAAGGAAGCGGCCGAATCGGCCAGCCGGGCAAAGAGCACCTTCCTGGCCAACATGAGCCACGAGATCCGCACTCCGATGAACGCCATCATCGGCCTCAGCCACCTGCTGCTGCAGGAACTCACGCAGCGCAAGCAGCGCGTCCAGCTGGCGAAGATCAGCGAAGCGGCGCAACACCTGCTCGGCATCATCAACGACGTTCTCGACCTGTCGAAGATCGAGGCCGGACGGCTGACGCTCGAAGAAATCGATTTCTCGCTGCAACGCGTCATCGACCACACCGTGAGCATGCTCGGCGAGCGCAGCGGCGCCAAGGGCCTGCAGCTGCACCGGGAAATCGACACGGCGATTCCCGCGCAGCTGCGCGGCGACCCGCTGCGCCTCGGTCAGATCCTGCTCAACTTCGTCAGCAACGCGGTCAAGTTTTCGAGCGGCGGTCAGATTGCCGTCCGTGCCCGGCTGATCGAAACATCAGGCGATACCGTCGGCCTGCGCCTGGAGGTCGAAGACCAGGGCATCGGCATCAGCAGCGTGCAACAGGCGAGGCTGTTCGACGCCTTCGCGCAGGCCGACGAGTCGACCACTCGCAAGTACGGTGGCACCGGCCTCGGGCTGGCGATCTGCAAACGACTGGCGGCGATGATGGGCGGCGAACTGGGTGTCGTCAGCGAGCCCGGCGTCGGCAGCACCTTCTGGGTGACCGTCCGGCTTCACCGGGTCGCCAGCGAGAATCGCGCTGCCGTGACCGAGCGGACGCCAGCCACGCCCGACGTCCAGAGCGCGTCGCCACGGGCGGTGCTCGACCGGTCCTGCCGGGGGGTACGCGTGCTGCTTGCCGAGGACGATCACCTGAGTCAGGAAGTCGCCCGCGAGTTGCTGACTGCGGCTGGCCTGGCGGTCGATGTCGTGGCCGACGGACAGCAGGCGCTGGCACGCTTGCGAGCGCACACCCCCGGCAGTGCCGACGACTACGCGCTGGTCCTGATGGACGTGCAGATGCCGGTGCTCGACGGACTCGAAACGAGCCGCGCGATCCGCCAGCTGGCCGGCCGCGAAACGCTGCCGATCGTGGCGATCACCGCCGACGCCTTCGACGACGACCGTCAGCGCTGCCTCGAGGCAGGCATGAACGACCACATCGGCAAGCCGGTGAACCCAGGCAGACTCTACGAAGTGCTGCTGCAGTGGCTGCCGGCAGCGCACACTGCAACGCCGCCAGCGAGCCACCCGCCGACGGCAATCGCCGACCGCTCGACGGCGCTGCCGGTCATCGCCGGCGTCGATCTCGAAACCGGTCTGCGAGCGGCCGACGGCAACCCATCGCTGTACCTGCGCCTGCTGCAGATGCTTGCCAGCCACCATGGCGACGACGCCGACAAACTGCGCGCACACCTTGCCGCCGGTCGGCGGCGCGATGCCCAGCGGCTGGCGCATACGCTCAAGGGCGTCGCTGCTACCGTCGGCGCCGAGACGCTTCGCGAGCAGGCGCTGGCGCTCGAACTGGCACTTCGCACTCAGGCACCTGCCAGCACCCTGGCGGCGGCAATCGACGCGCTGGAGAACACCCTGGTCGCCGTCGCCACGGCGGTCAATGACCGCCACTGGCAGCAGCAGCCTGGCGGCGAAGCGCCGCAAATCGACCCGGACCCGCGACGTGCCGAGCAGGTCCTGGCGCAACTGGAGTCGCTACTCGCCGAGGACGACACCCGCGCCTGCGACCTCTGGTGCGAGTCGGCAACGCTGATCAACGCCACCCTCGGAGCACCGGCAAGCCGCCTCGGCAACGAGATCGACAATTTCGACTTTGCCAGGGCGCTCGAGACGCTGCGCCGCGCCAGGAAGACCGTCGGATCGTCGCCAGCCGCACCGCCGCGGCCCGGCTGAAGCCTGGCGACGGTCCGCCGACCGGCCGCCAGGCACACGGCGACGTCGCATTTCCATTAGAATCTAGCCCCCGGCCGATCCGGCCGCGAGCCAGGAGGAAGTCTCATGACCTTGCAGAGCAAGCCGAACACCGACGACGTTCGCATCAGGGAAATCAAGGAACTGGTTCCGCCAGCCCATGTTTTCCGCGAGTTTCCGGTCGGCGTCCGCGCTGCAACGACCACCTATGAAGCGCGTCAGAGCATCCACCGCATCCTGCACGGCGCCGACAACCGTTTGCTGGTGGTGATCGGTCCGTGCTCGATTCACGACGTCGATTCGGCGGTCGAATACGCCGCCCGGTTGCAGAAGGAAGTTCACCGCTTCGCTGACGACCTGCTGATCGTGATGCGCGTGTATTTCGAGAAACCACGGACCACCGTCGGCTGGAAAGGTCTGATCAACGATCCGCGTCTCGACAACAGCTTCCGGATCAACGAAGGCCTGCGTCTGGCGCGTGGCCTGCTGTTGCAGATCAACGACATGGGCCTGCCCTGCGCCACCGAGTTCCTCGATACCATCACCCCGCAGTACACCGCCGATCTGATCGCCTGGGGGGCGATCGGCGCACGCACCACCGAGTCGCAGGTCCATCGCGAACTGGCCTCGGGGCTGTCATGCCCGGTCGGTTTCAAGAACGGCACCGACGGCAACATCCGCATCGCCATCGACGCCATCCGTGCCGCGCAATCGCCGCATCACTTCTTGTCGGTGACCAAGGCGGGCCATTCGGCGATCGTTTCCACCTCCGGCAACGAGGATTGTCATGTCATCCTGCGCGGCGGCAAGCAACCGAACCACGACGCGTCGCAGGTCGACGCGGCGTGCAAGGAAATCGCCGCCGCCGGACTCGCCGCGCGACTGATGATCGACGCCTCGCACGCCAACAGCAGCAAGCGCTTCAAGCAACAGATCGAAGTCGCCCGGGACACCGCCAGCCAGGTCACCGCCGGTGACGAGCGGATCATCGGGGTGATGATCGAATCGCATCTGGTCGAAGGGCGTCAGGACCTGGTGCCCGGACAGCAACTCGAGTACGGCAAGAGCATTACCGACGCCTGTCTGGGCTGGGAGGACTCGTTGACCGTCCTCGAACTGCTCGCCAAGAGCGTGCGCTGCCGCCGCCTGGTCGAAGCGGCAGCCTGATCGTCGAGCAGCGGCGCGCCAAGGGCGGCACGAACGACGCACACAGCATCCGGCGGGCAAGCCCGTCAGGGCGGCCCGCGAGGGCCTGCCTAGCGGAGCTTGATTTCCTTGTAGATGACGTGCTTGCGGGCTTTCGGATCGTACTTCTTGATCTCCATCTTGGCCGGCATCGTGCGCTTGTTCTTGGTGGTGGTGTAAAAGTGGCCGGTGCCGGCGGTGGACTCGAGCTTGATCTTGTCACGCATGGCTGCTCTCCTTGTCAGATCTCGCCGCGCGCGCGCAGGTCGGCGAGCACGACGTCGATGCCGTTCTTGTCAATCGTCCGTAGACCGGCGTTCGACACGCGCAGGCGCAGCCAGCGGTTTTCGCTCTCGATCCAGAAACGGCGATATTGCAGATTCGGAAGGAAGCGGCGCTTCGTTCTGTTGTTGGCATGGGAAACATTGTTCCCCACCATCGGGCCCTTGCCCGTGACCTGGCAAACACGCGCCATGATTGTCGCTCCAATTGTCTGTGGGAAGAAAACCCGCGATTCTATCGCAGGCCGTGGTCCGAGTTCAAGCACTTTGCTCGCTCCACCGATCGCCGCTACAGCAGTCCGCGTTCGGCGAACGAAAGCGGAGGTGATTGGGCGGCAACGATAAAATGATCGAGAACGCGCACTTCAACCAGCGCCAGGACCTGTTTGAGCTCGCTGGTCAACAGCTCGTCGGCCCGTGACGGCTCGGCGACGCCCGAGGGATGGTTGTGCGCCAGCACCACCGCAGCCGCATTGTGACGCAAGGCCTGTTTGACGACTTCGCGCGGATAGACGCTGGTCTGCGTCAGCGTGCCGCGAAACAGTTCCTCGGCGGCGATCAGGCGATTCTGCGCGTCCAGCCACAGGGCCATGAAAACCTCGTGCTGCAGGCCGGCTAGCTGCAGCCGCAGGTAGTCGCGAACGCCGCCCGGCGAGGCGAAGGTAACGCCCTGCTTGAGCTGCTCGCCGAGTGCCCGCCGGGCCATTTCCAGCACCGCCTGCAACTGCGCATACTTGGCCGGCCCGATGCCCGGCACCGCCGAAAACTGCGCCTGGCTGGCGGCGAACATCCGGTTCAGACCGCCGAAACCGCCGATCAGCTCGCGCGCCAGATCGACCGCACTCTTTCCCTTGCTGCCGACCCGCAGGAAGATCGCCAGCAACTCGGCATCGGAAAGCGATGCCGCACCACGCGCCAGCAGTCGCTCGCGTGGTCGCTCGTCCTCGGGCCAGTCGCTGATCGCCATCTCGACACCTCGCATGACAGGTTTCGTCGAGCATTCTATCGACGCCGTGCGGCCAGCGATAGACGACCGCAGCCGGGCGTGCCCAGCCAGTGCCTGCCTGACCCGGCAGTCGGCGGCAAAGCGGCAAGGGCCGCGACCGCCGACGGCAGGGGCTCAGCGCCAGCTGCCGTCGGCCTGGCAGGTGAGAGGGCCGATTCTTGTCCCGGTGGGATAGCTACGCCCTTGATAGACGCAAGCAGCCCAGGCGCTGAACGCACTGCCGCAGGCGACCAGCACAAGCAGACACATCAAGGTCCTTCTGGCCATTTCAGCCTCCTGTCGAAGAGAAGAACGCTGCGCACCGATCCATCTGACCTCGCCGCTACCAGCCGCTTCGCCCTTCATTGCACGCTTCATCGTTCAACTGGAACGTTCAGCCGCTGACGCAACTCGTGATAGTTGGTCGGCCGTTCGCGTGGCGGAAAGTAGTCTTTTGGAAACCACATCAGCCCGAACTTGACGACTTCGTGAAACCCTTTCTCAGGGTCAGCGGGGCAAATCCTGTCAATGTAGAGGGCGTAGCGCGAGCCGGTCGTCAATGGCGTGTTGTCGGTAAACGGAAGGTCGTATCGGGTAACGTCGAACTCCACAAGTTTGCCCAAGGACGTGGGCACAGTCACTTTGCTGTCCTCGGGGTCCTCGTTGGCTTCGCCGCACGGCTTCGGGAGGGTCGGCAGGACGACCTTCGCCAGCGCTGCCTTTTCCGCCTCCGACAACTCATGCATACGCGGAATCTGTTGGATCGCAACCGAGAAGGTGTCACTCCTCTGGTGAGCCGGATCGGGCTTCTTGACAAAGATCGAGATGGCGCCCCGCCCGTCCGGCGCATTCTCGAACATCGACTCATTGACGCAGGCATTCTGTCCGAGCACATCCTCTGGCACATCGCACGGCGAAGGATGAAGGTTCTCTTCGGTCCAGCGCGGGCCCGAGAAGCGTACGCTCAGCATTCTGACTTCACCGCGAGCATATCTCTCCTCGGCGGCTTTCGATCTTGCCGCGTCGCGAAATAGAGGCAGCCAATCGGGCACCCAGTCCGGAACGACATAGGGCTGGTAGGGAGGCTTGACCAGCATCGCCGTCTGTCGCGCACGCACCCGCGCCACAACCGACTGCAATTCGAGAAGCCGCTCCGTGACGACGTTGATGCTCGCGCCGATGCGCGCTTTCTGGTCCGGGGCTGTCGTCCGTGCAAGTTCGCGGCGCAGTTCTTCACGTTCAACGCGCAAGGCTTCGTCTACCTCACGCATCAGCGGCTTGAGCTCGAAGTGCTCGTGAAAGTTGAACGCCAGCAGCTCGGTGAAGACCGCCTTGCGGTCAGGCGTCGGCTCCTTGTCGCCCAGCAGCCGATCGGTGATGGCCTTGAACATCTCGGCTCGAATCTTGGTATCCGACGCCTCCCGGGCGGCCAGCATCTGACTGGCGTTCTGCGAGCTTTGATAGCTCTGCGCCATCACGGTAGCGATGAGCACCGCCGCCGGCGCCGCCAACTTGGCGAGAATGTCGGCCCACTCCTTGCAGAGCGGCGGCGGCGGCCGTCCCACCCGCTGCCGCAGACGCCTCGCCAGCGCTCGCGCCTTCGCCACCGTACCAACTCGACGAGCTTCCGTCATGATCCATCCCCCGCTCCGGCGCCTGCCAACAAGGCCGCGCGAGCCTGGCCAAAGTCCCCGACCGACAAGATTTAAAAAGCAATTTGACCTATGTCGAAACAAGAACAGGAGCTGAAAAGACCTTCGCTTCAGTATGGTCGTCGGCCACACGACTGTCAATGTCGGCCACCATCCCAAGGCCTCGCAGGCGTTCTCGGCGATCGTCCGGCGACTCGCGTGATCAGTGAGTGAGGCGCGATTGCCGAGCGGCCGACGGCGACCGTGACAGCCAGGGCAATTTCCTGCGGCTGAGAAGGCCGCCCCGAACCAATCCGCACAGGCGATTGACGGCAAGCGTCCTCAGCCCGGATACTCTCGCGAGCTGGGCGGCTTCCCGCCCGGTCATCGTTCATCCATCGCCTGTCCGCCCGACGACGGCGGCAGATGGCCCCCGGCGACCAACCAGCGAGGCAGCGAATGGCTACGGCAGATATCATCCTGGGTGACGCGTCGCTGATCACGGCCACCTTCCTGTTTACCGACATCGAAGGATCGACAGGTCTCTGGGAAACCGAATCCGCGGCGATGCGCGTCGCCCTGCAGCGCCACAATGCGCTGCTTTCCGCAGCCATCGAAGCGCACCACGGTTACGTCTTCAAGACCGTCGGTGACGCTTTCTGCGTCACTTTCGACGATGCCGCCGAGGCCCTGAACGCCGCCGCGCAGATTCAGGCCAGCCTCGCTGGCGAGCGATGGCCGACCCGGCAGGGCCTGCGGGTACGCGTCGCCCTGCACACCGGCCCGGCGTATCTGAGCCTTGGCGACTACTTCGGCACCACGGTCAATCGCTGTGCGCGCCTGCTGGCGGTCACCCTTGGCGGGCAGACGCTGCTTTCGTCGACGACCGAGGCACTGCTGCGCGAATCGCTGCCGGCCGGCACCAGCCTGCGCGACACCGGCATGCTTCGCCTGCGCGACCTGCCACACCCGCTGCACGTCTTCCAGCTGATCCATCCCGGTCTGTCGCCAGACCTCTGCGAGCTGGCCGACACCTCCGGCGGCGGCAAGCAGACGGCGGCGCCGATGGCGCGCTTCACGCCGGTCGATCTCTACGAGATTCCGACCCTGCCGACGATCGTCGTCCAGGCGCTGAAGGTACTGCAGAATCCGAACAGCGACGGCCGCGCCGTCGAGCGGGTGATCGTCAACGACCCGGCGATCTCGGCCAAGATCCTGCGCGTCGCCAACTCGGCCTTCTTCGGTTACTCGCGGCGCGTCAAGACGATCGCCGAAGCGGTGCGGGTGCTCGGCTTTACCAACGTCCAGGGAATGATCATCTCGGTTGGCGCTTTCGACGCCTTCCGTACCGAGCGTCTGAACCTGCCGGATTTCTGGAAGCACTCGATCGCCACCGCAACCGCGGCGCGCTTCCTTTCGCCGCAGGTGGGTTGCTCGCCGGACGAGGCGTTCATGGCCGGCATCCTGCACGATATCGGCAAACTGATCTTTGCCGTCCAGGCAACGCCCGGTTACCATCAGGTGCTGGAACTGCGCCGTGGCAGCGCGGCGATGAGCAGCCTGGAAGCCGAGCGAACGCTGTACGAATTCACCCATCCCGAAGTCGGCGAGATGGTCGCCGAGCGCTGGGACCTGCCGGCGAAATACGTCGCCGCGATCGCCCACCATCATCACCCCGAGGCCGCCGGCGACGAGCGTCGCTTCTGTGCGCTGATCGGACTCGCCGATCAGGCAGCGTACGCCGTGCCAGGCGACCGGCAGGCGCCTGCCGAGCACGACGCCGAGCGAAACGCGCTGCTCGACACCCTTGGACTGGCACAGCGGCACTGGCACGACTGCCTGCGGCATCTGCAGGAGGCGCGGCCGAACATCGACGCCCTGCTCGGCGCCATCCGCTGATCGTCACCGGCCGTCGAAGCGCCGGCAAGAAGGCGCGCGGGACACCGCGGCAACGGCCGGCGATCCGGCCACCCGAGGGCATCGTTTTTGCTCGCCGTGCTCTTGCTTGCGGTTTGAAATCCGCTATAATGCGCAGCTTCTTTGCTGGCAAGCCCGGCGCCGGCCGCAGCGGCAAGGCACGGAAACACGGCAACACCGAAAAACGGAGTGGTAGTTCAGTTGGTTAGAATACCGGCCTGTCACGCCGGGGGTCGCGGGTTCGAGTCCCGTCCACTCCGCCAGCGATTTGCAGCACAAAGCCCAGCCAGACTGGGCTTTGTGCTTTATGGGTCAGCCGCAGTCGTCCGCCGAGCAGGCACCCGGCCGGGGCGCGTCCGCCGCCAGGAAGTTCGCGGTCGCGGCGACATCGCCCTCTGGCGCGCAATTGATACCCACGCTGAGCGCGTGATTGTTCTATAATCATCGGCTTGTAGTCTGGCAATTCGACCACGCGAACCGACCCGTCGGGATGAGCTGGCAGCGGCCGGAGAACGGGAACAGGACCTACGGATGACGCCACGAATCGCATTCGCACTCGCTTTTTCTCTTGTCTGCGGTACCACCTGGTCCGACGAAGCAGCGACACCAGAACCTCATTCAAGCCCTTCACTCCTGCAAACGACTGCTTCGCCGCCAGCCACGGCGAGCGAAGCCCCGGCAAAGCCGGTGGGAACCGATGGCCCCTTGCCGGTGGTCGAAGTCGCGGCACCCGCACAGTTGCCCGAGACCATCGACCTGACCTCCGAGACCGAGGAGATCTTCCAGCACTTGCGGCGCGGCTTCTCGATGCCCAACATCAGCAACTCGCTCGTCCTCCATCACCAGCAGTGGTACTCGAATCGCCCGGATTACCTGCGCCGGATGGTCGACCGCAGCAGCCGCTACCTGCACTACATCGTCGGCGAACTCGAAAAACGCGGCATGCCGATGGAACTGGCGCTGCTGCCGATGGTTGAAAGCGCCTACAACCCCACCGCCTACTCGCGCAGCCACGCTTCCGGCCTGTGGCAGTTCGTCCCCGCCACCGGCAAGCAGTACAAGCTCGAACAGAACTGGTGGGTGGACGAGCGGCGCGACATCGTCGCCTCGACCGGCGCCGCGCTCGACTACCTGCAATACATCTACGAACTGCACGGCGACTGGCACCTGGCGCTCGCCTCGTACAACTGGGGCGAAGGAGCCGTCGGTCGGGCGATCAAGAAGAACGAGGCGCAGGGCCTGCCGACCGATTACCTGAGCCTGAAGATGCCCGAGGAGACGCGCAATTACGTCCCCAAACTGCAGGCCCTGAAAAACATCTTCAGCAACCCCAACATCCTTGCCAGCCTTGGCATCAGTGGCGTTCCCAACCGGCCCTACTTCGCGACGGTCACCAAGACCGCCAATATCGACGTCAAACTGGCCGCCAAACTGGCCGAAATGCCGGTCCAGGAGTTCGTCGCGCTCAACCCGGCGCACAATCGCCCGGTGATCAAGTCCGAGACGCCGCTGGTGATCCCGGCCGACAAGGTCGAGACCTTCAACCACAACCTGGAAGCGCACGAGGAGAGCGACAAGCCGCTGTCGTCGTGGCAGGCCTACACCTTGCAGCCCGGCGAAAAACTCGAGCAGATCGCGCCGCGTTTCGGCATGACCGTAGCCGGCCTCAAGGCGGCCAATGGCATCCAGGGCCGCAAGCGGGTCGCATCGGGAGAAACGCTGCTGGTTGCCGGACAGGATGGCGCCGAGCCCGCTGACGCGGCCCTGGTGCCCGAACCGCCGGCGAGCAGCGAGCCGCTGCGTCTCGCGCAGGCGGAACCAGCGCCGGCGCCAGCCACTCGTCCGCACACGCACACCGTGCGCAAGGGTGAAACGCTGACTGCCGTCGCGCAGCGCTACGGAATGAGCCTGGCGGAACTCAAGCAACTCAACAAGCTGCGCTCCGATCGTGTCGGTCACGGCACCCGGCTGACGGTGAACGCACCGGCGCCGAGCACGACAGCGCGTGCCGTCCTGGCGGAAAACGACGGCAAGCCTGCGGCGGCCGCAGCGCGACCCGAAACCACAGCGAAAGCGGGCACGCGTACCCACACCGTGCGCAAGGGTGACACGCTGTTCAGCATCGCCCAGCGCTACGACATGAGCGTCGCCGAACTCAAACAGCTCAACAAGCTGCGTTCCGATCACGTCACCTCGGGCAGCAAGCTGGCGGTAGGCGCGCCAGCCGCGGCCGGCAAGCCAGTGGCGGCGGCGCACAGCGAGCCCGCCGAGAGCGGAAAACCACGCGACGCGACGGCGGAACTCCGCAGCAACGTCGCCAAGGTCAACTTCACGCCGGGCCAGCAGACCGGCCCAACCGCCAGCAAACCCCAGCCCACCAAGCTGGCCCGGTACACGATTCGTCGCGGCGACACGCTGCTGTCGATCGCCAGGCAGTTCAAGGTCGACAAGGACGATCTTCTGCGCTGGAACCGCATTCCGGCCACCGCCATCAAGCCTGGCCTGGTACTGACCATCCAGCAGGTGCAGCAGGGCGCCACCCTCTAGAACTCGCGCCGGCAAGCCTTGGCGCCTAAGGATACAGGTGGCAACGGACGCTGTGCGTCGCCGACAGCGCCGTCGTTTCGGGATAGCGATCGTGGCAGGTCGCGCTGGCCTGCCGGCAACGCGGATGGAAATGGCAACCGCTCGGTGGCTTCGACGGCGACGGCGTCTCACCAGGCAAACGGATGAACTCCGGCTGCGTCTCGAGACGAGCGCTGGGGACCGCTGACAGCAAGGCTCGCGTGTACGGATGCTGCGGCGAACGCAGAACGTCATCGACCGTACCACGCTCGACGATTCGACCCAGATACATCACCGCCACCTCGTGCGCCAGATGGTCGACCACCGCGAAGTTGTGGGTGATGAACAGGTAGGCCAGCCCGAGATCGGCCTGCAGGCTGCCGAGCAGGTTGAGAATCTGCGCCTGCACCGAGACGTCGAGGGCCGAGGTCGGCTCGTCGCAGATCACCAGGTCCGGCTGCACTGCCAGCGCACGGGCGATGGCAATCCGCTGCCGCTGACCGCCCGAGAATTCGTGCGGGTAGCGCCCGGCGGCAGCGGCCTCGAGACCGACCTGCTGCAGCACCGCGGCGATCGCCGCCGCCCTGCCCTGCCGCTGAATATCGATGCGCAGCGCGCTGATCCCCTCGCCGATGATCTCGCCAACCGACATCCGCGGATTGAGCGACGCGAAGGGATCCTGAAAGATCATCTGCATGCGCCGGCGAAGTGGTCGCCGGGCGCCGCGCGCCAGGCCGCCAAGTTCCTGTCCGAGCAGGCGCACCGAGCCTCTACTGGCGGCAATCAGCTGCAGGATCGCCTTGCCGACCGTCGTCTTGCCACAACCCGATTCGCCGACCAGCGCCAGCGTCCGGCCGCGCGCCAGTTCGAGCGAGACGCCGTCGACCGCCCGCACGTGACCGACGGTGCGCTGCAGGACACCGTGGCGGATCGGGAAATGGACGCGCAGATCGTCGACCCTGAGCAAAGGCGCCTCGGACGTCGGCGCGGTCGTGCCGGCAAGCCCTGGCGTCGCCGCCAGCGCGCCCGCGCGCGTGTCCGGCAGGCGATCGAGATGGCAACGCAGCCGATGACCGATGGCGACCTGCCGCCAGACCGGCGCCTGCTGGCGACAGAGCTCCCAGGCGTGCTCGCAGCGGCTCGCGAAACGGCAGCCGCTCGGCATCGCGGCGAGTGACGGCACCTGTCCCGGAATCGTTTCCAGCCGGCCGCCGCGGCGCTCGAGATCGGGCAGCGCGGCAAACAGCTTCGCCGTGTAGGGGTGGCGGGCGGCCGAAAAGAACACCTCGCGCGGCGCCTCTTCGACAATCTGACCGGCGTACATCACCGCGACACGCGTCGCCATCTGCGCGACGACGCCGAGGTCGTGGGTAATCAGCAACATGCCCATCGCGCGTTCGCCCTGCAGCTGGCGGAGCAGTTCGAGAATCTGCGCCTGAATGGTCACGTCGAGCGCCGTTGTCGGCTCGTCGGCGATCAACAGACGCGGATTTCCGGCCAGTGCGACGGCGATCATCACGCGCTGCTTCATGCCGCCGGAGAGCTGGAAGGGATACTCGCCGAGGCGCCGCTCGGGGTCGGCGATACCGACCGCGGCCAGCAGCTCCAGCGAACGCTGGCGCGCCGCCTGCCCGACCAGCCGACAATGGCGCTCGAGCACCTCGCCGAGCTGGTGACCGACGGTAAGCACCGGATTGAGGCTGGTCGCCGGCTCCTGGAAGATCATCGCCATGCCGCCGCCGCGAACGCCGCGCATCTCGGCTTCCGGCAGCGCCAGCAGGTCACGGCCGGCGAAACGCACCTCGCCGCCGGGAATCCGCCCGGCAGCCGGCAGCAAGCGCAGCAAACCGAGCGCGGTCGCCGACTTGCCGCAACCCGACTCGCCGAGCAGCGCCAGCGTCTCGCCGGCCGCAACCTCGAAATCGACGCCGTCGACCGCCGCCAGCAGTGAACGGCCGCTGACGAATGCGATCCGCAGATCGCGCACCGCGAGCAGCATCCCGTCGCTCACCGTGCTCGCCATGCCGTCGCTCATGCCGCCCCCGCCATGCGCGGATCGAAGGCGTCGCGAACGGCGTCGGCGAGCAGGTTGGCCGCCAGCACCAGGGTGAACATGAACACGAAAGCGGCGCTCAGCGACCACCAGACCGCCGGTTCGCGGGCCAGCTCCATGCGCGCATTGTTGATCATCGTGCCGAAGCTGATCATCGTCGGATCGACGCCGATGCCGACGTAGGACAGCACCGCCTCGGCGAGCACCAGACTCGAGAAGTCCATCACCAGGGCGATGATCACGATGTGCATCAGGTTGGGCAGGATGTGCCGGCCGATGATGCGCAGATCGGCCACTCCGAAGGCCTGCGCGGCCTGGATGTATTCGAGCTCGCGCAGTTTCAGCGTCTCGCCGCGCAGCAAGCGGCACAGCCCGGTCCAGCTGGTCATGCCGAGGATGAAACAGAGCGCCAGCAGGCGCAGGTCGGCGCGCTCGGCGGCAGTCGCGAACCACTGCGGATGGTTGTCGATCAGCACCTGCATCATCAGCACGGCGGCAGCGATCAGCAACACCCCCGGGATCGAGCTGAGCGTCGTGTACAGATACTGGATCAGGTCGTCCACCAGGCCGCGGAAATAGCCGGCCAGAACGCCGAGCAGGATCGCCAGCGGCAGGGTCACCAGCGTCGTCACCAGGCCGATCACCAGCGCCGTACGGACACTCTTGAGCACCTGATAGAAGACGTCCTGACCGACCTTGTCGGTGCCGAAGACGTGGTACTGGCCGGCGAGCATGGCCAGCGGCAGCGCCACCAGCAGCAGGCAGCCGACCGCCGCGAGCACCGCATTCCACGCGAAATCGCTCTCGTTGCACCAGATCCGCCGCCACGCCGCGCGGTGCGAGCAGCCCTCGGCGCGCGCCAGGCCAGCGGCGGTCGCCGCCGCGACGGCCCACCAGGCGAGGATCGCAATGCCGGCGGCGCGCAGCAGGCGCCGGCCGACATCCGCGTCACGGCTGGCCTCGTCGGCGCCGAGATGGGCGCCGCCGTGGCGCAAGCGCGGGTAATCGCGGCTTTGCTGCAGCCGACCGTCGGCGCCGCGCGATTCGATCGACTCCTTGGCGTAGGCGCGCGTCGCCAGCGGTTCCGAATAGGTCTTCTCGTTGCGCGTGCGTAGCGGTGTCGCGATCACGTCGAGCACCGACAGCACTTCGACGGCATACGCCGCCGGCTGCCGGGCGGTGGCGCTGCCTGACTGACCGGCGTCGTCTTCCAGGCGCGGCCGAAAGTGCAGCGAATCGAGCAGGCCGATGGCGACAAAAACCAGCAGTACCGTCGCCGACGCCATTCCCGCGCGACTGCGGCCGACGCGCTGCCAGGCGGTACGCCACAGCGGATTGCGCGCCGACAGCCAGCCGAGAACGATCGCCGCGAAGAAGAGCAGCCAGATCAGCACGTCTGACCAGAGAATGACCGGAAGGAAGGCCATCAGTTGAAACGGATCCGCGGGTCTACGAGGGTATACGACAGATCGGTCAGCAACAGGCCGACGATGTACAGCACCGAGCCGATGAAGACCATCGCCCGGACGACGGCGAAGTCCTGGGCATTGATCGCATCGATGGTGTAGCTGCCCAGCCCGGGAATGCCGAAGAACGACTCGGTGAGCAGCGAGCCCATGAACAGCAGGGGGATGACCACCACCACCCCGGTCAGGATCGGGATCATCGCGTTGCGCAGGACGTGCCGGAACAGCACCACCAGTTCCGAGAGCCCCTTGGCGCGCGCGGTGCGCACGTAGTCGCGCGAGATCTCCTCGAGGAAGATCGTGCGGTACCAGCGGGTCGACGAGCCGATGCCCGAAATGACGCCGATCAGCACCGGCAGGATCACGAACTTCCAGGCGTCGAGTCCGTCGCTGTAGCCCGAAATCGGCACCAGCTTCCACATCTTGCTGATCAGATACTGGCCGCCGATGATGTAGAACAGGCCGGAGATCGACATCATCGCGACGCACAGCACGACCCCCCAGAAGTCGAGATAACTGGCGCGGAAGAAGGTCAGCATCAGCGCGAACGAGACGGTCACCAGCAGCCCGAGGACAAAGGTCGGCAGGGCGATCGCCAGCGACGGCCCCATCCGCGAGGTGATCTCCCGGGCGATGTCGCGGCCATCCTCGGCACGGCCGAAATCGCCGGCGAACATTCGCGCCGACTTGCTGAAGAAGATGGTGTCGGTGAACATCGCGCTGCCGCTGACCGAGTCATTGATGAACAAGGGCTTGTCGTAGCCGCGCTCGGCTTTCCACTTGCTGATCGCTGCGGGGGTGACGCGCTTGACGCCGAGCTGCATGCGCGCCATGTCGTCGGGCGTGTTGACCACGAAGAACAGCGCAAAGGTGATCAGGTTCACGCCGATCAGGATCGGCAAGGCGTAAAGCAGGCGGCGAACGATGTAGGCGAGCATGGTCGGCGACTATACCGCAAGCGGCGCCAGGCGCCCGCTTCGCGCCACCTGGCCCGATGGACACCGCGGCGGCTTTGCCAGGCAAGCGTCGCCGAACGACGCCCGGGCCGGACAGGCAATCATGGGCGGCCGGTGCCGCGCTCGCGACGCCGGTAGCCGATCGCCGCCGGCAGGATCACCGCCACCAGCAGCAGCGCGACCGCCAGCAGTGGCCAGAGCACCGGTTCGTTCCACTCGCGCCGCAGGCGCTCGCGCCTGGCGACGTCGATGCGCTGGTACTTGAGGGTGTTGTTGCCGACGTCGGTCGACTTGCGGTTGTGCAACCAGTCGTGGCCGAGCGTGTAGCTCTTCGGATGAAAGCCGAAGATCCACGGCGCATCGTGCTGCAGGATCGCGATCGCCTGGCGGATGATCGCCAGCCGCTCGGCGCCGCGCGGGCCGTCGCTCTCCATGTTCTTCATCTTCTCGAACAGGCGGTCGAACTCCGGGTTGACGTAATTCGAGGCGTTCTCGCCGGCCACCGCGACCTTGCCCTCCGAACCGGCGAGCAGGAACAGGAAGTTCTCGGGATCGGGATAATCGGCGTTCCAGCCGAGGTAGTAAAGCTGCACCGCGCCCTTGCGGATCTTCTCCTGGAAACGGTTGAAGTCGGTCGAACGGACGACCAGCTGGACGTCGAGCTTGGCGAACTGCCGCGTCAACCAGTCGAGACGCGACTTGTCGCCCATGCCGCCGCTGGTGGTATCGAGGTTGAGCACCAGCGGCTCGCCGGTCTTGGCATTGCGGCCGTTCGGCCAGCCGGCCTCTGCCAGCAGTCTCTTGGCCTCCTCGATCGACTTGCGCCGGGGCCGCCCGTCGACCCAGTCGTAGACCACCGGGTTGCTGCCGGCCTCGCCTTCGAGGTAACCGAAAATCCCCGGTGGCAGCGGGCTGGTCGCGGCGATGCCGCGGCCGTTCATGAAGATCGAGATGAACTCCTCCTGGTCGATGGCGATCGACAGCGCCTGGCGCAGTTTGATCGCTTCCGGGGTCATGCCGCCGACCACCGGGTCGAGCATGTTGAAACCCATGTAGAAGACCGACGGCCGGACGCTGGTCAGCAAGCGGATCCCCTTCTTGCGCATCTCGTCGGTCAGTTGCACGTCACCGCCGACACCGAGCCGCACCGCCTGGTCAAAGCTGTCCGACGAAATCCCCGAGGCATCGTAGTAGCCCTGCAGGAACTTGTTCCAGTAGGGGATCGCTTCCTTCTCGCGCGAGAACACCGCCTTGTCGATGAACGGCAGGGGCTTGCCGCAGTCGGCCAGCAGGCCGGCCGCCTCGTCGCCCGGCTCGCCGACGCAGGGGTAGGTCTCACCGTGGAAGTTCGGGTTGCGTTCGAGCACCATGCGACTGTTCGGGTCGTTGCGGGTCAGCATGAACGGCCCGGTACCGACCGGGTACCAGTCGAGCGTCAGGTTCTTCTCGGCCATCCCCGGCATGCTGTAGAAGCGGTCCACCTCGCGCGGCACCGGCGCGAAGAAAGGCATCGCCAGCCAATACGGGAACTGCGGATACTTGCCACGCAACTCGATACGGTAGGTGTAGCGATCGACGCGGCTGACTCCTTCCAGCGGGAAGCGATCGAGATCCAGCCAGGTCCCCGGCGGCAACTCCCTGGCCGCCGCCTGCAGCGTCGTCCCCAGTTCGCGCAGGCCGACGATCCGCTCGCCCATCATGCTGAAGATCGGCGAATGCAGGTGCGGATGGGCCAGACGCTTGATCTGATAGATGTAGTCGTCGGCGACCAGCTCGCGGCTGCCGGTTTCGGCAAAATCGGCGATCTGGTCGATACCGCGCAGCTGCGCGGCGTCGAGATCGCGATAGACCGGCTGGCCCGCCGCGTCGGTGGCGAACGCCGGGTGCGGTTGGTAGCGGATACCCGGACGGATGCGAATCTCGTAAACGCTGCGCGCGATCTCGGCGGCCGGCGCGTCGGCCGGCAGCTCCTTGCCCTGCGCATCGTAGTAACGCGGCACCGGCACCGCTTCGCTGGTCGCCGGAATCAGCGTGTAGGGCCGTTTCAGATAATGGTACTGCAGCGGCGGCTCGTAGATCTGCGCCGTAAAGGTGATCTCGTCCTCGCTGTACGACTGCACCGGATCGAGATGTTTCGGGCGGTCGGTAAACGCCGAGTAGAGGATGTTCTGGCCGCGTTCGGCCTTTGGGTAGGGATCGTTCTGCTCGCTGCTGCATGCCGCGAGCGCGAGCAACAGCGACAGGAGGGCAAGGCGGATGAGCGACATGGACGGCAGTTTACCGCGAACGCCGGCATTTTTGGTCGCCACCAGCCGTTCGCCGAGTCACCCGACCGCCGCGCTCGCCGACCAGCGCCGACCAGCACCGCGCTGCCCGGAGCTGCGGACAATCGCCGGCGGCCGGGGCAATTCCCTTATAATGCGGCGGTTAAGCGGATGCGCAGCAAAGCTGCCACCCCAGTCTATTCAAGTTACGGGAGAAGTCATGGGATTCCTCGCCGACAAGCGCATCCTGATCACCGGCGTGCTGTCAAAACACTCGATCGCCTATGGCATCGCCAGGGCCTGCCACCGTGAAGGTGCGCAACTGGCATTCACCTATCAGAACGAACGTTTCCAGGATCGCGTCGCCAAGTTCGCCAGGGAGTTCGACAGTGATCGGGTCTATCGCTGTGACGTCGCCGAGGACGCCGAGATCGAGCAGTTGTTCGCTGACCTCGGCAAGCCGTGGGACGGCCTCGAGGGCCTCGTGCATTCGATCGCCTACGCTCCCGGCGAAGCCATCGAGGGCGACTTCCTCGACGGCATCTCGCGCGACGCCTTCCGCATTGCGCACGACGTCTCGTCGTACAGCTATGCGGCACTGGCCAAAGCCGCCCGGCCGATGCTCCTGAAAGGCCGCAACCCGGCCCTGCTGGCGCTCTCCTATCTCGGCGCCGAACGCACCCTGCCCAACTACAACACCATGGGTCTCGCCAAGGCCAGTCTCGAGGCCGCCACCCGCTACCTCGCCTTCTGCCTCGGGCCGCAGGGCATCCGCGCCAACGCCATCTCGGCCGGCCCGATCAAGACGCTGGCCGCTTCCGGCATCGGCAATTTCTCGCGCCTGCTCGCCTACAACGCGCACAACGCCCCGCTGCGCCGCAACATCACCATCGACGAAGTCGGCAACGCCGCGGCCTTCCTGCTCTCCGACCTGGCCAGTGCGATCACCGGCGAAATCATGTACGTAGATGGTGGGCTGAACACCACCGCCCTCGGCAATCCCGACCCGCTGCCGGGCTGAACCGCAGACCGGCCGACCGACGCGATCGTCGCGGTCGCCGCCGGCCGGAATTCACTCCCCGGCTGCCGTCGCGCGCGGCCGGGCACCAGCCGCGCGCACGACATCCGCGCCGGCTGGTCCAGCGCCGTCAGCTTGACACGTCGGCCGCAACGGAGAAAATCCTTGTCATGAAACCCTCAGCCATTCACACCGTTTGCGCCCCACTCCCCCGCGTCGCACGCCGTGTCGCGCCGGCATTGCTGGCGCTGACAATCGCTGCCTGCGCCGGCCCACCGGTGCTCGAGCGCCAGGTCCTCGGCTACGACGAAGTCACCAGCCGCCTCGACCAGAAGCTGCTGCTGCTCAACATCGCCCGTACCGACAACGGCCAACCGGTGCATTTCACATCCACGTCGACCATCGCCGCAACCTTCAACTGGACCACCACGCTCGGCGCCGGCGCTGAGCTACACCGCAACTCGAGCGCCAACATCCTCGGCCTCAGCGCTGGCGCCGGTGCCTCCGAGAACCCGACCTTCAGTATTCATCCGCTCTCCGGACAGGCGTTCACCGAACGCGTGCTGACGCCGTTCAAGGACCAGGCATTCGAGTTCCTGGTCTTCCAGGGTGGCGCCATTGACCGGGTGACGCGACTGCTTGCTTCCGGCATCGAAGTGCAGAACGCCGACGGCAGCTTCGTTCGCTTCATCGCCAACGACCCGGCGCGGCCAGAGGAATACACCGAGTTCCGGCGCATCGCCACGCACCTCCGCTGGCTGAATGACAAGCGCAAGCTGTTCGTCCGCACGCTGGTCTTCGAGGAGCCGATAGCGCCGGCGTTGACGGCCGCACCGAGCGCGGCCGACGTAATCAATGCCGACAAGGAAGGCCTGCAGTGGCGACGCAACGCCGACGGCAGCTACCAGCTGGCGCGCTTTCAGGCAGGGCGCGTGGTGGTGATGAACGTCGATCCGATGTCGCTCGGCAATCAGGCGCGTTTCGAGCTCAATGAGCGCATCAAGCGCAACCCGCGCGGCTTCGTATTCCTCGATGTCCGGCCGGACGGGCCCGGCGGTGACTTCCCCATCCGCGGCGCGATCAAGCTGCGCAGCATGCTGCAGATGCTGGCCTTTGTCGCCAACGGCGCGCGTGCGGCGCCCGAGTTCGACGTCGCGCCGGACCCGCGTACCGGAACAGTCGCCGAGAACCCGCGCGCGGCGCTGCACATCGACATTTCCCCGGCACCGCCGTCGACGACCATCGCCTCGGTCGACTTCGCGGGGCGCAGCTACAGTGTCGGCGATACGCAATGGGACCGCGCGACCTTCGCCATGCTCGGCGACCTCTTCCAGACCGCCGTCGGCGAAGTCAAGGGAGTCGATCTGCCGATCACCATTTCGAAATGAGCGCCTGACCGACGCACGACCGCCGCGCGCCGCGCTCGCGGCAAGCGGCTACGGCCAACGGCAGGCGAGAGCTGCGGGCTTCCCGGCAGCGCCATTTGCTGTCATAGTGAATGAACCCCTGGCCAAGCTGAAAGGAGTCGTTCATGAAAACCCTGCACTCGCTGGTCGCCGTCGTCCTCATCGCCCTCGCCTCGCTGGCCTACGCCGCAGAAGGCCTGGTGGTCGTCAAGAGTCCCTACAGCGTGACGGAGACGATGACCCGCTTCGAGAACGTCGTCAAGAAGCGCGGACTCACCGTCTTCTCCCGTATCGACCACGCCGCCGGCGCGGCCACGATCGGCAAGTCGCTGCGGGCCACCCAGGTCATCACCTTCGGCAATCCGGAAGGTGGAACGCCGTTCATGGAATGTGCGCAAACGGTCGGCATCGACCTGCCGCTCAAGGCGCTGATCTGGGAGGACGGCAATTCGCAGGTCTGGCTGGGCTACAACGATCCGCTGTTCCTGGCCCAGCGGCATGGTGTCGCACAGTGCCCGGTCGCCGAGAAACTGCGCCAGGCACTGGCCGGATTGGCGGAGGCCGCCGTCGCGCCATAGCACGCATCGCATCGCCCGGACGCGATCGGGCAGGCTGGCAGCGCCTTCCTGTCCGTCGCCAGCGCGGTCGACTCAGAGAACGTGGAAGAGAATTGCGACGTACTGCGCCGCGCTGCCGGCCAGCACGAACAGATGCCAGATGCCGTGCGCGTGCTTCAGCCGCGTGTCGAGCGCGTAGAAGACGATGCCAATGGTGTAGAACAGACCGCCGGCAGCGACCCAGATGAAGCCGGCCGTCCCCAGCGCCTTCAGCAGCGGCACCAGCGCGACGACGACCGCCCAGCCCATCACCACGTAGATCACCAGCGACAGGATGCGGGCATCGTTCTTCGGCCGCATTTCCTGCAGGCTGCCGAGCAGCGCAAGCCCCCAGACCGTCCCGAACAGCGACCAGCCCCAGGGACCGCGCAGCGAAACCAGGCAGAACGGCGTGTAACTGCCGGCAATCAGCAGATAGATACCCTGATGGTCCAGCTTCTGCAGGATTTCCTTGGCGCGCCCGCGAAAGCTGTGGTACAGCGCCGAGAAGCTGTACAGCAGGACCAGCGTCACGCCGTAGATCGAGACACTGACGATCTTCCAGGGATCGCCGTCGAGCGCTGCGATCACGACCAGGACGACCGAGCCGACGACAGCGAGGACTGCCCCGACAACGTGCGTCCAGGCGTTGAGTTTCTCGCCGTAGTACATCTGATCCGCCCCGACCCGGTTGACTGCCCTGCCCGCCGCCAGGAAATTGGCAGCGCGGCAGACGCTTGAACAGCGTGGCGCATTGTCGCGGAATCACGCTTCACCGGTCAATCGCTGACCACCGGCAGCGGAATTCACAAGCGGCCCGGCGGCACGTAGCGGCGTCATTGCTGCGGATTGTCGGCAAGGCCGCCGCCCCGGCGCGCAACGCAGATCCGGAACAGGAAGTCCGGCAGCCGCAGCGTCTGCCGGGAATCTCATTGCTTCCGGCGCGCGTTGGCAGTTCGTTCAAGCCCTGGGCAGGCCGTCCCGGGCGCACGGAAGCTGCGGCTGACGGCCATCAAGCGTCGGAACACTCTCTGGAAGTCGTGATCACTTCCCTCATTTTCGGCCCTTCTCGCGGACGCGGAAGAAGGGAGATCGCTGAGCCGCACCACCGGCTTTCATGGCAAAGGACGATCGGATTATTCTTGGCGGCATTCGACCCGACAAGGATTGCCATGGCCCGCATCATTCCCGACGGCTGGCGCGAACTCGCCGTCACCGGCGCCGCGAGGCGCGAGATCGAAACCCTTGCCGTGCTCGCCGCGGGCCTGCCGGACGATTACACCGTGTATCACGCCGTGCACTGGACCGGCATCAACGGGCGCCACGCCATCTACGGCGAGATCGATTTCGCCGTCGTCAATCGCGCCGGCGACCTGCTGCTCATCGAACAGAAGAGCGGCTTTCTCGACGAAACGGCCGATGGCCTGGTCAAGCGCTACCCGGGCAGGTCGAAGAGCGTGCCGGTGCAGATCGCGCGCATGGTCAGCACGCTGCGCGGCAAGCTGGCGGGCCGCGGCGACATCGCGTCGGTGCACACCGACGCCCTGCTCTATTGCCCGGACTACACGGTGAACAGCCCGGAAACCGCCGGCCTGGTCGGCGAGCGCATCGTCGATGGCAGCCGGCGCGAACAGCTCTGCCGGATCATCCAGCGCCTCCTGCCGGCCGCCGAGAAGACCGCGGCGACGCCAAAGATCCACGCTTTCCTGCGTGACCTGATCCAGCTCGACACCGACGTCAGCGCGCTGATGGGTCACGCCCGCGACCTCGTCACGCGGGTTGCCGGCGGTCTCGCGCACTGGGCGCGACGGCTCGAATTCGAGCCCTTCCGCCTGCGCATCACCGGCACCGCCGGTTCGGGCAAGACCCAGCTGGCGCTTGCCGAATACCGCGCCACGCTCGCCGCCGGCAAGCGCCCGCTCTACGTCTGCTTCAACCGCCCGCTGGCCGACCACTTCAACCGCATCGCACCGAGCGGCGGCCTGGTCTGCACCTACCACCAGCTCTGCGACCTGCGCCTGCGCGATGCCGGCGAGACGCCGGATTTTGCCCGACCCGACGCTTTCGAGCGCCTGCAAGGACGTGCCGCCGAACTGCCGGTCGGCGCCGCTTTCCTCTTCGATACGCTGATCGTCGACGAAGGCCAGGACATTTCCGAGCCGTGGCGCGATTTCATCTTCCGCCACGCCCGGGCCGACGCCCGCCTGCTGTGGCTCGAAGACCCGCTGCAGAACCTCTACGGCCGTCCGCCGACGCCGCTGCCCGGCTGGGTGACGCTGCACGCGACGAGCAACTACCGCAGCCCGCGACCGATCGTCGAACTGCTGCGCCGCCTGCTGCCCGACGATGTCGCCATCGAGGCCGCTTCGCCGATCGCCGCCGACGACATCGAGATCCTCGACTACGCCGACACGGCGGGCATGTTCGCGCGTGTCAAGGAAGCCATCCGGCTGTGCTACACGGCCGGCTTCAAGAAGCACGACGTCGCGATCGTCAGCTATCACGGCCGCGAGCAGTCGCAGCTGACGGCGCTCGACCAACTCGGCCAGACCAGCCTGCGCCACTTCACCGGCGAATACGACCTCTTCGGGCAGCCGGTCTACAGCGAAGGCGACGTGCTGGTCGAATCGGTCTACCGCTTCAAGGGCCAGGCCGCGCCAGCGATCATCCTCGCCGAGATCGATTTCGCGGTGCTCGACGACAAGGCGGTGCGCAAGCTCTTTGTCGGCGCCACGCGCAGTTCGATGAAGCTGATTCTCGTCCTGCACGAGAAATCCGCGGCAACATTACTCGAACGCCTGGGTTGAATTGTCGTTGCCCGAGGTGCCTCGTCCCCACCGCCACGGATTGCGCTATGCGGCGGCGCCAGTTTTCGACGACAATGGCGCGCAATTGCCGCCCGGGAGAGCACATCCATGAGTTACACCGCCTTCGCTTCGCTCATCACCCTTGGCCTGTTCGTTGGCATGGTGGCGCTGCTCGAAATCGGCCGACGGCTTGGTGTTCGCCGCATCGCCAATGATCCCGAAGGCGCTCAGGCCGGTACCGGCGCGGTCGACGGCGCGGTGTTCGCCCTGCTCGGCTTGCTCATCGCCTTCACTTTCTCTGGCGCGGCGACGCGCTTTGACGAGCGTCGAGCCCTGATCGTGCAGGAGGCCAACGACATCGGCACCGCCTACCTGCGGCTCGACCTCCTGCCCGCCGATGCGCAGCCGGCGCTGCGCGATCTCTTCCGGCGCTACGTCGCTTCCCGGCTGGATGTCTATCGCAAGCTACCCGACATCGAAGCAGCCAGGGCGGAGTTGCTTCGTTCAAACGAGCTGCAGGGAGAAATATGGCGCCAGGCAGTGGCCGCCGCGGGCATGAACGGGGCGCCGCCCGCCGCCAACATGCTGCTTCTGCCGGCCCTGAACCAGATGATCGACATCACCACCACCCGTACCACGGCCGCAGCGATGCACCCCCCGATCGTGATCTTCGTGCTGCTCTACGGACTGGCGCTGATTGCGGCACTGCTCGCCGGCTACGGCATGTGCGGCACCAAGTCGCGCAACTGGCTGCACATGGTCGGATTTGCCGCGAGCGTGGCGGTGGCGGTGTACGTCGTCATCGATATCGAGTATCCGCGCCTGGGGTTGATCCGCGTCGACACCTTCGACCAGGTCCTGGTCGACTTGCTGGAGAGCATGAAGTAGTGCCGCTGAAGCCACGGCGATTATCCTTGCCTGCCCGGCAGATCGCGAGAGACCGCCGGTAGGGACGAGAGAACGCCGCTCCCTCTGGTGACTATTCGTGTGGCTCATCCTGCGAGCCTGACCATCGTTATCCTGTACTCGTCTGCCGGCAATGGCGCCGGACGAACAGGAGACCCGATGCCCGACCACAGCATTACCCAAATTCTCGTCCAGCCGCTCAAGCCGGCGCTGATCGCTGGCGTAGGCCAGAAGCTGCCGGTCCTGATCCGCGTTCAGGCGCCCGATCCGGTGGCGAGCGAAAAGAAGGCGCGCAGGCCCTATCACCTCGCCCTGGTCATCGACCGTTCCGGGTCGATGTCCGGAGCACCGCTGGCCGAAGCAGTGCGCTGTGCCAAGCACATCGCCGACCAACTGGAGCCGACCGACACCGCTGCGCTGGTGATCTTCGACGACCACGTGCAGACGCTTGTCCCGGCCCGCCCGGTCGGTGACCGCACGGTACTGCACCTGGCGCTGTCGCGTGTTCATAGCGGCGGCGCGACCAACCTGCACGGCGGCTGGCAGGCGGGTGCCGACGGACTGTTGCCCGACGCCGGGCAGGCGGCGCTGGCGCGCGTCATCCTGCTCTCCGACGGCAACGCCAATGTCGGCGCGATCACGGATACCGACGCGATCGCCGCCCTCTGCGCGCAGGCAGCAGAGCGCGGCGTCACCACCTCGACCTATGGCCTGGGACGCGACTTCAACGAGGAGCTGATGGTCGACATGGCCAGGCGTGGTGGCGGCAACCACTACTACGGCGACACCGCAGCCGACCTGTTCGAGCCTTTCGCCGAGGAGTTCGATTTCATCTCGGCCCTTTGCGCCCGTCACGTCCGCCTGTCACTGGCGACCGCGCCGGGCGTAAGCATCCGCCTGCTCAACGACTATCCGGTCGACGGCGATACCGGCATCCCGGTGATCCGCCTGCCGGATGTCGCCTTCGGCGCCGAAGCCTGGGCACTGGTCGACCTGGAGATCGCGGCCGGCCTCGCCATCGACGCTCCCAGGCAACTGCTGCAAGCAGCCGTCACCGCGTCGACGCCGGCAGGCGAGCCGCTGGCCTTCGCCGATGCGCTGTTGACGTTGCCCGCCATGCCGGTGGCCGCCTGGGAAACCCTGCTGAGCGATCCGCTGGTGGTCGCCCGCCAGGCCGAACTGGCTGCCGGCGAGCTGCTCGAACTGGCACGCGCCGCGGCCGAGCACGGCGACTGGAACACCGTCCAGCGCCTGCTCGCCGAGGCCCGCCAGCGCTTCGCCGACCAGCCCTGGGTAATCGAGGTGCTGCAGAGCATGGCCGAACTCGCCCGCTCGATGGACACCGCCCGCTTTCGCAAGGAAGCGCTGTACTCATCGCGCAAGATGAGCTCGCGGATTTCGCCGAAGGAGGAAGCGCTCGACAGCCTGATGATGGAAGCCGGTGCACCGAGTTTTCTGCGCCGCAAGGCGGCACAGGGCAAGGCGCAGTTCGACAAGCCGGAGGATGCGCCGAAATAGAGGGATTCGGGTGGCCGACCGCGGCAGGAAGATAATCACGGGAGAAAGCCGCCGCCCTCCCCGGCTGCAAGCGGAACAAGACCGGTGCCCAGCCGTCCAGACGGCTGCCATCTTTGCCCCTACTCCTTCTCAAACCCCTGACTCGTAAACTTCAGCGTCCGACTGTTCTCGGTCACCGTACGCACGACATGATCCGGCGCCCCATCCGGGATCTCGGCTTCCACTTCAATGGTAACCGTCACCGACGCGCCAACGAGTCCAGCGAGGTGCGAAATGACTTCATCGGCAATCCGGCTGGCGTCTCGTCCGACGCGTGCTGTCTCGAGGATCGCCGTGCCGTGGAAGCGCTTTGGCTTCACTGCACCCGCTGGGATTGAGCCGCCGGGCGGGTTTGTGCCCGGCTGTGGAGATGCTATTCCTGCGGTGCCTCCGACAGGCAACTGCCCCGACGCCCCATCGGCCGGTCGTGCAGCACGCTCGGCCTCCAGCTGCTTGCTGGCCACATCGGGCTTCACCACCAGATCCGGCGCATGCGCGTCGCCCAGCGTCACCATCGTGCCACCGCGCAGCCCCTTGTAGCGACCTTCGCCCTCGTCGAAACTGTCGGCAACAGCAAAGCTGTCCTGCGTCCAGGTAAGCAGGTTCACGCCATCGCGGATGGCATCGAGCAACACGCCAGAATCCTTGAGCCGGGGCAGGTAGAGGTAGCGTGCGAAGTCTTCGACCAGTTGTTTCACGGCCACATGATTGCCGCGCCAGAGCGGAATCTTGTCGAGCTCCATCCTCAGGCGCGTCGGGGCAAAGCTGGTCAGGTAATGCTCGTCGGTACGCAGCTTCTTGCTCGCGCGCACGGCGAGAGCGTCCTGTCCCTGCAGGCGCAGCGCCTCCCAGGTGATCGCCGCCTGCGGT
>JACKLX010000002.1 GCA_024235695.1 Accumulibacter sp. | reverse complement strand
GCCGACGGCAGGCGCAGCACCGAGAAGGAGGTGATCGAGCGCGACGACTTCTGGGCGACGACCTCGAACAAGCAGCTCAACTTCGTGCAGCATATCAAGACGCTGCTCAAGCCGCATGGCCGCGCCGCGGTGGTGGTGCCCGACAACGTGCTCTTCGAGGGCGGCGCTGGCGAAACGATCCGCCGCAAGCTGCTGCACGAGTGCGAGGTGCATACCCTGCTGCGCCTGCCGACCGGCCTGTTCTACGCGCAGGGCGTCAAGGCCAATGTCCTCTTTTTCGACAAGAAGCCGGCCAGCCAGACGGCGTGGACCAGAAAGCTGTGGATTTACGACCTGCGCACCAACCAGCACTTCACGCTCAAGACCAGGCCGCTGAAACGCGCCGATCTCGACGAGTTTGTCCGCCTGTATCAGGGGCGACGGGCAGGCGAGCCGGCCGATCGCCCGGCCAACCGTCACGAGCGCACGCCGACCTGGAGCGCGCAGGTGGATTCCGCCCGTGCAACAGGCCCCGACGGCCACTGGCGCGTGTACTCCTACGACGAAGTGATCGCCCGCGACAAGGCCAGCCTGGACATCTTCTGGCTCAAGGACGACAGCCTCGCCGACAGCGACAATCTGCCACCGCCCGAGGTGATCGCGCAGGAAATCGTCGACGATCTCGAAGCAGCGCTGGAGCAGTTCCGCTTGATTGCCGGTGATCTGAACGGCGATGGCACGGCCTCGCGATTCGACTGAGCAGGGAAACATCGCCCGATGAATCGGGCACCGACCCAACAAGACGTCTCGCCAGCGTAAGCAGGAGCCCGATTCATCGGGCGACAGAGCCTTGCGGCTACCCCGGCCGCGAGCGCGCCACGAGCATGACATTGCACGGGCGTCCGCCCTGCGGTGGCGGCAGCACGGGCGTCGCCAGACGGGCGAGCAGGTAGCTGACGACCAGGTTGAGGTGCCAGCCCCAGCGATGCGCGAGGTAGCGCTCGTCCGGGCCGGGCCGCGCGCGCAAGAGCGAGAAGCGGTTCATCCAGTACACGATCGCCTCATGCGGCGACGCTGGGACCTCGGCGATCTCGAGCGGCTCGACGCCGATGGCCTCGGCGAGCGCCCGGCAGGCGCCAGCGGTCCACCAGGTGAGATGGTGCGGCGGGGCGTTGAACAGGAAGTTGGGGATCTCGGTCAGCGGCGAGGGGTGCAGCGGCGCGCCGATGATCAGCGTGCCGCCCGGCCGCAGCAGGGCGAGCAGTTGCCTGGCGAAGTCGAGCGGCTCGGCGACGTGTTCGATGACCTGAAAGGCGGTGACCACGTCGTAGCGGCCGCGCGCCTCGTGCAAATGCTCGGCGAGGCTCTGGCGGATCACGTCGGCGGCCAAGCCGGGTTCCGCGAAGGGGTCGAGACCACGATAGGTACACTGCGGCAGGTGCTCGCGGAAGGCGCCACTGCCGCAACCGACGTCGAGCACCAGGGAACCGGCGGCAATGTGGCGGGCGGCGTTGACGAACTCGCGACGCGCTTGCGAATGCGCGCTGAGCGTCGCGTGCACCGCGTGCGTGGCGTAGAAGCGCCGGTAGAAATCGGCGTCGCCGGCAGGCCGCGGAGCGAAGAAGTGGAGGCCGCTGTCCGATTCGTAGAGCACCACCTGCGGCGCGTCGGCAAAGAGGTGGCCGAGGTCGCCGGCGCCGGCCGCACGCCACATCGCCAGCAGCGCCCGGGTCGACACGCCATGCACCCGGCGGCGCGCCGGCCGGCCGGTGATCGGGCACGGGGGAAGCGCTTCGGACATCGGCTCAGCCGGCGCCGCGCGGCGTGATGCGCAGGCGGAAGTCGTAATCGGGCCGCGAGGTGAGGCTGCCCAAGGGATGCGGCGTTCGACCGCGGGTGCGAGCGATGCGGCAGTTGCCGAGCAGCGCGGCGAGGATGGCGTGCATCTCGGCCTCGGCGAAGCGCTTGCCGGGGCATACGCGCGGCCCGTAACCGAAGGGGATCATCGCCAGCCGGTCGGCGAGCGCCGCCGGCGGCTCGGCGGCCAGCCAGCGCCCGGGGTCGAAGCGATCGGGTTGCGGCCACAATGCCCGGTGGCGTTGAATCGTCCATGGCGACACGACCAGGTAGCCACCGGCCTTGAGCGGCCGCTCGCGAAAGCTCACCGCCTCGGTCGTTTCGCGCAAGAGGAAGGCGATTGGCGGGTAGAGCCGCAGCGCCTCCTGGATCAGCGCTGCCAGGCGCCGCGTCACCGGTTCGTCGGCACCACCGTCGGCGTTCGCGCCGGCGCGTCCATCGGCGGCCGCGGCTGTGGCAAGCAGCGTGCCGACGGCGTCCTGCTCGGCCGGCGCGGCGGCCAGTTCCCAGAGCAGCCAGCTGAGCACCGAGGCGGTGGTCTCGTGGCCGGCGAGCAGCATCACCGCGATCTCGTCGAGCATCGCCTCGTGCCGGGCCGCATCGCCAGCGGCGGATCGATCGACGCCCTCGCCGGCCGCCGCGGCGTCGAGCAGGGTCGCGGCGAAGGGAGCACGCGCCGCGTCCGGCGTCGCAGCGAGCAGCGGCGAGACGAAACGCTTGCGGATCAGGTCGCGCATCTCGGCGCCGATCGCCGTCAGCCCCATGCGCTCGACCAGGTGCTCCTGCGCCGCCGTGTCCTGCGGACTGAGCAGCAGCAGTACCGGATTCACCCGCCGGTGATAGGCGAAGAACAACTCGACGAAGCGCCGTCCCTCGGCGGCGCTGAAGCGTGCACCGAGGCTCGCCTCGCTGACGATGTCGATGGTCAGCCGCGACAGTTCGCTGGGGATCGCCACCTCGCCACCGCCGCGCTGCCAGTCGGCGAGGTAGGCACGTGTCAGGTCAGCGGCCACCTCGGCCACCCGCTGCTCGGGGATGCGCGTCAGGGCGCGCACGAAAATCCGTCGTGCCTGCTTGACCGGCTCACCGCCAGCTTGCCCGAAGACGCCACCGCCGATCAGCGGCCGCAGCAGCCGCTCGAGCACCGCGGCCTTGGGAAAACTGCCGGCACGGTCGCTGAGGATGGTATCGGCGACGCGCAGGTCGTTGGCCAGCGCCAACTGCGCATCGGGCAGCTGGTAGACCAGCAACTGCCGTTCGACGGGCTTGCCCTTGAGGTGACGCAACTCGTAGGCCATCAAGCGTCCGGCGAGGCGGGTCAGCAGCGGCGAGCGGCCGGCCAGGCGACCGACCAGCGACAGGATCACGGCCATCGGCGGCGGCTGGCGATGGCGATCTGCGCCGGGCCGGTGACGCGGTAGGTGATGTGGCCCCAACGGATGCGACGTGCGTCGGCGGCGGCGACCACCAGGCTCCAGTGGAAGGCATCGACCAGCGGCCTGAACAGGCACAGCGCCGCCTGCCCAAGCGTCAACGCGGGCGGTTCGGCGAAACCCAGACGGCGGCCGACCAGAGTCTGCAGCAGGGTCGCCAGCAGCGCGCATGCGAGCAGTCCGAGAAGGGCCAGGCGCGCCCACCACTGCTCGAGCTGCGCCAGCAGGATTGCCCAGGCCAGCAGCCGCGCGCTCACCGCCAGCAGTGCCAGCCACCACAGGCCTGGGCGATAGACGCGGATGATCTGGTACTGCCGGCGGCCGAAACGCCACACCGCGGCGACGCCACCGTTCGCCGGCGTCGGCACCAGCAGGGCGCGCCGGGTCAGCACGCGCAGACCGAGGGTCGCGGCCTGCGCACCGATCGTGCAGTCGTCGGACAGCGTGTCGGCGAGAACGCGGCCCGCGCCGAGGCGGGCCAGCGCCGCCGGCGACAGGGCCAGCGAGCCGCCCCAGGTGACCTGAAAACCGGCCAGGCGAGGCAGCAAGGCGATGCCGCGGTCGATCGCCGCCGCCAGGTGCGCCGCGAAGGCGCCGCCATCGATCGTCGGCCAGCGGTAGCCGGTGACGACGTCGGCGCTGCCGTCGAGGATCGGCGTCGCCAGCGCCGACAGCCACCACCGCGGCGGCGCGATGTCGGCGTCGAGCAGGATCACGACTTGATCGGCCGCGTCGATACGCTGCAGGCCGGCGATCTGATTGCGGCATTTCTGCGCGCAGTGGCTGGCCTCGCCGGCGATGACGATCTCGATCGGCAGGGTCGTCTCGCCCGCCAGCCGCGTGGCTCGGGCATGCGCCGGATCGTCGCGGCTCTCCAGGCAGATCAGCAGCCGTCGCGGCGCCAGGCTCTGCGCTTCGATCGCCCGCAACAAGTCACCGAGGCCGGCCGCCTCGCCGGTCAGCGGCAGGATCAGGGTGGCGGCGCCGCAGCGCTGGACGCGTGGCAAGCGCAGCGAGCCAAGAAAGACGAAGCCGGCGAGAAGACCCGCGGCAGCGACCAGAAAAGCCGGCACGCAGAGAACCAGGAGATGCAGTGGCACGACGCTCGAAGCGGCCGTGTCGGTCAGCTTTCGCTTGCGGTTCCCGAGCCTCCGGATGCCGTCGAAGCCGCCTGCCCGGTCGAGTCCGACGCGTCGTCACTGGCTGCCGGTGCCTTTGCGGCAAGCGCCAGCTGCCGTTTTTCTTCCTTCTTGCGCTTCTTCTCGAGCTCTCTCTGGCGCTTCTCGAACTGGTAGTTTGGTTTTGCCAAGGCGTTTCCCCCATTGGCCGCGTCAACGGCCAGAGCAAGTTAAAGAACAAAGTGTCGCACAGATCGAGCCAGCCGCGGCGACGGATGTTTCTTCCGGGGAGCAGCCAGGGCGGCCGCCGGTCACGCGGCGCGAAAAACACGCTGCCCGCGATACGCGGCTGCTAATATCCTCGGCGCAGGCGCGCGCCGACACGACAGACCCCGGCCCACATCCCAACGAGGCAGCAATGGACCCTGCTGAGACGCACGATATTTTCGTCAGCTACGCCCATGCCGACAATGGCGTCGCCCTGGGCGCGTCCAGCCCGGTCGGCTGGGTCAGCGCGCTGGCCGCCAACCTCAACGAAGGGCCGGGCGTACTCAGGAAGCGGATCTTCATCGACCACCAGCTGAAACCCGGCGACGAGTTCAGCGGCGAGCTGCTGACCAGGGTGGAGCGCAGCCGCTTGCTGGTCCTGCTGCTGTCACAGAATTATCTCGATTCGAAATGGTGCGGCGACGAACTCCAACACTTCGTCCACACGCATGGCGGCGACCCGGAGAAGCCGGCCGACGTCTTCGTCGTCGAGATCTTCCCCTTCGACGCCTTCACGGCGGTGCCGCCGATCATCGGCGCGCTGCGCAAGCGCCTGATCCACGCCAAGTTCTGGTATCAACCGGTCAATTCCGCATCGCCGGTGCTGGCCGGCTACCCGAGCCCGAAGGACAGCGGCCACAAGGTCGCGGCGCACTACTGGAGTGTCCTGAACGAACTGCGCGTGGCGATCGACAGCAGGCTTCGCAGCTTGCGCGCAGCCGCGCCGGTGGACGCCGCTGCGGCGAAAGCGGGCCTGCCCACCAGCGAACCGGAAGCGGCCGTGGCAGACGCCAGGCGCCAGGACGCCAGCGCAGCGCTGGGCACCGTCTTGCTCGCCGATACCACCGAGGATCTCGAACTGCAGCGCAACGCCGTCAAGCTGGCGCTCGAGCCCGAAGGGATCGTCGTCCTGCCCGAAGGCGACTACGTCGGCCTGAGCTGCGAGGAATTCGGCGCCGCCTTCGCCGCCGATCTCGCGCGCAGCGACCTGTTCGTCCAGCTGCTGTCGCCGACCGCCGGCCGCAAGGCCAGAGGTTTCCCGGCGCCGCTGCCGCAGTTGCAGTTCGAGCGCGCCCGCCAGGCCGGCCGGCCGATCATGCAGTGGTGCGAGCAGCCGCCGGTCGACGGCCAGATCGTCGATCCAGCGCACGCCGCGCTGTTCGCCACCGAGTCCCTGCGCGTCACCCATCTCGCCGGTTTCAGGAGCGAGGTCCTTGAACGCATCGAACGCCTGCACACGGAAAAGATCCGGCGCGAACGCGCCGCAGCCGCCGCCCAGACCGGGCCGGCGGCAGCCAGAACGCAGCGAAAGCTCGTTTTCGTCGACGACCTGGCGAGCGTTCCGGCGCTGACCGGCCGGCTCAGCAGCATCATCCGCGAGCAGAACTTCGAGCTGCGCGGCCTGCCGCCGAACGCGCCGCTCGGCAACAACGGCATCGACGTCAGGGAACTCCTGCGGCCGTGCCGCGCCGGCATCACCATTTACGCCGACCAGAGCAAGTACCTCGCGGTGTACAACCGCCTGCTCTATTTCCTCAACCAGCTGGCCGAGAACGGCCTGGCAATCGAGCGCTGGGGGGTCTACCTCGAACACGGCACGGTCGCCAGCGAATTTCGCATCGAATCGGACGACGTCGTCGCGGTCAACGAGCAGTGCCTCGGTGATTTCCTGCGCGGACTGTAGGCGATGAAGCGGATCAGGCTCGCCCTGCCAGCGCCCTACGTCGGTCTGCGGCCGTTTTCCGAGAACGAATCGCTGCTCTTCTTCGGTCGCGAACCGCAGGTCCGCGACCTCTTGCGCAAGCTCGAAAGCCGGCAGCGCTTCACCGCCGTGCTGGGAGCCTCCGGCTCGGGCAAGTCGTCTCTGGTGCGCGCCGGCCTGATCCCGGCGCTGCACCGAGGCGCGCTGCATCCGCCGGCTGGCAGCGGCGATCTGCCGCCGCATCGCTGGAACATCTGCACTTTCCAGCCGGGCGATACGCCGCTGGCCAATCTGGCGCGCGCGCTGACCGCAGACGCCCGCTGGGCCGACTGCGTCGATCGCAGCGCCGCGGTCTCGGCGCTGGCCGCCGTGCTCGGCACCAGCCCGCTGGCCCTCGCCGACCTGTACCGCCAGAAGGCGCAGCACTTCGCGGGCGAATCGCTGCTGCTGGTGGTCGACCAGTTCGAGGAAATCTTCCGCTATCGGCAGAAGAATCCCGACGAAGCCGACAGCTTCATCACCCTGCTCCTGCGCTCGGCCAGCGAAGCGCTGCCGATCTACGTGGTGATGACCATGCGCTCGGACTTCCTCGGCAATTGCGTCACCTTCCATGGCCTGCCCGAAGCGATCAACAGCGGCCTCTACCTGACGCCGCGTCTTGCTCCGGAGCAGATCCGGTCGGTCATCGTCTCGCCGCTGACCCTGGTCGGCGGCAGCATCGACCCGGTGCTCGCCAACCGCATGATCAACGCGCTCGCTGGCGACGATGAACTGCCGATTCTCCAGCATGCCCTGCTGCGCATGTGGCAACGCGCCCGGGCGATGGGGCGCAGCGCGATCGACGCCGACGACTTCGAGACCATCTGCGCGGCGCGCGCCGATCGTCCGGCGACGGCCGGCGACGAGCGCGCGATGCCGCGCGGGCCGCTGCTCTCGCATGCCATCGACAATCACGCCAGCGCCATCCACGAGGCCCTGAGCGCCGGGCAACGCCGGATCGCGCGGCAACTGCTGCTGTCGCTGGTCGAGCGGCGCGAAGGCCGCGAAGTGCGCCGGCCGCAGACCATGCGCGAACTGCTGCACTTGCTGCCCGACAGCGAGCACGGCGAGCTGCGTACGGTACTCGACGCCTTCCGTGCCGAGGACGCTGGTTTCTTGCTGCCGCGCGCCGGCCGGCCGATCGCCGACGACGAGCTGATCGACATCAGCCACGAAAGCCTGTTTCGGCAGTGGCAACTGTTCCGCCAGTGGCTCGACGAGGAAGAGGTCGATGTCGGCGAACTGCGCGAGTGGCGACAGCGTGCCGGCCGCTGGCAGAAGGAAGGCGGCGGCTGGCTCGACGAAAACGACCGCCAGCGCGCCGAACGCTGGCGCGATCGTCTGCGGACCCACGCGCATCCGGAAGCCTGGGCGGCGCGCTACGCAGGAGCGGCCGCCTACGCGCTGGTCGACCGCTACATCCAGTCCAGCCTCGACCGGCACAACGAGGCAAAGGCGCGCGAGGAAACGCTGCGCCGGCAGGCCGAGGACGAGCGCAGCGCGCGCCTCGAGGCCGAAGCCGGACTGCAGCGGGCGGCGGTCGCGCACGCGGAAGCAGAATTGAAGCGATCGGAAAAGGAGCGGCAGCTGGCGCTGGAGTTCGTGGAGAAGCTGCGTCGGCGCAGCCGGCTGGCGATCGCGACCAGCCTGATCGCGCTACTCCTGGTGCTGGTCGCGGGTGTCGCCTGGTACCAGGCCAAGGAGGCCAGGCAGCGGGCCGAGGAGATCGCCCGCAACGCGCTCGCCAGCGAGCTGGCGACGATCGCCGACAAGCTCGGCAGGGAGCTGCCGGACCAGAGCCTGCTGCTGGCCCTGGCGGCCCGCAAGATCGCCCCGTCCGCCATGGCCGACGCGATCCTCCGGGCAGCCGACTACGACTTTCCTTACCTGCGGGTATTGCGCGGACATACCGACGGCGTCGACGTCGCAACGCCGTCGCCCGATGGCAAGACCGTGCTCACCGCCAGTGGTGACAACACCGCCCGGCTGTGGGACGTGGCCAGTGGCCGCGAGCTGCACGTCCTGCGTGGCCACGAACGCCCGGTCACCAGCGGCCAGTTCTCCCCCGATGGCAGGACGATGCTCACCGCCGGTTGGGACAACACCGCCCGTCTGTGGGACGTGGATCGCGGTCGCGAGCTGCGCGTCCTGCGCGGCCACGAGAATTCGGTCACGAGCGCCCAGTTCTCCGCCGATGGCAAGACCGTCCTCACCGCCAGTTGGGACAAGACCGCCCGTCTGTGGGACGCGGCCAGTGGCCGCGAGCTACGCGTCCTGCGCGGCCACGAGGGCCCGGTCTGGAGTGGGCAGTTCTCCGCCGATGGCAAGACCGCGCTCACCGCCAGTGCGGACAACACCGCCCGTCTGTGGGACGTGGACAGCGGCCGCGAGCTACGCGTCCTGCGCGGCCACGAGGATTCGGTCAGAAGCGCCCAGTTCTCCGCCGATGGCAAGACCGCGCTCTCAGCCAGCGACGACAAGACAGCTCGTCTGTGGGACGTGGCCAGCGGCCGCGAGCTTCGCGTCCTGCGCGGCCACGAGGATTCGGTCTCGAGCGCCCAGTTCTCCGCCGATGGCACGAGTGCGCTCACCGCCAGTGTGGACAAGACCACACGACTGTGGAACTTGGACAGCGGCCGCGAGTTACACGTCCTGCGCGGCCATGAGGGCGCCGTCACGAGCGGCCGCTTCTTCCCCGATGGCAAGACCGTGCTCACCGCCAGCCGGGACAAGACTGCCCGACTGTGGAACGTGGACAGCGGTCGCGAGCTGCGCGTCCTGCTTGGCCATGATGGCGAGGTCGCCAGCGGCCAGTTCTCGCCCGATGGCAAGACCGCGCTCACCGCCAGTTCGGACAACACCGCCCGACTGTGGGAGTTGGAAAGCGGCCGCGAGCCACGCGTCCTGAGCGGCCATGACGGTATCGTCGTGAGCGGCCAGTTCTCCCCCGATGGCAAGACCGCGCTCACCGCCAGTTCGGACAAGACCGCCCGTCTGTGGGACGTGGACAGCGGCCGCGAGTTGCGCGTCCTGCGCGGCCACGAGGATTCGGTCGGGAGCGGGCAGTTCTCGCCCGATGGCAAGACCGCGCTCACCGCCAGCTCGGACAACACCGCCCGACTGTGGGACGCGAACAGCGGCCGCGAGCTGCACGTCCTGCGCGGCCATGACGGTATCGTCGTGAGCGGCCAGTTCTCCGCCGATGGCCAGACCGCGCTCACCGCCAGTCGGGACAAGACCGCACGCCTGTGGGACGTGGCCAGTGGCCGCGAGTTACGTGTCCTGCGCGGTCATGAGGGTATCGTCGTGAGCGGCCGGTTCTCCCCCGATGGCAAGACCGTGCTCACCGCCAGTTGGGACGAAACCGCCCGCCTGTGGGACGTGGCCAGCGGCCGCCAGTTACGCGTCCTGCGCGGCCATGAGGGTATCGTCGTGAGCGGCCAGTTCTCCCCCGATGGCAAGACCGCGCTCACCGCCAGTTGGGACGAAACCGCGCGACTGTGGGATGCCGCCAGCGGCCGCGAGTTGCGCGTCCTGCATCAGCACAGGGGTGCGGTCGGCAGCGCAGGCTTTTCCCCCGATGGCCAGACCGTACTCACCGTTAGCGCCGACGGCACCGCGCGCCTGTGGGACGCGGCCAGCGGCCGCCAGTTGCGCATCCTGTACGGCCATGTGAAACAGGTCACCAGCGGGCAGTTCTCTCCCGATGGCAAGACCGTGCTGACCACCGGCACCGACGGGACGGCCAGGCTGTGGCGTTGCGACGCCTGCCGCCCAATCGACGAAATCGCCACGGAAGTGGCGGCGCGCGTCGGCCGCGAGCTGACGGGGCCAGAACGGCAGCGCTTCGGTGTGCCCGACTCGCTGCCGCGCGGAAACTGACCGCCGGCCCCGCCGTGCGCCCGGTCGGCGCGCCTGTCTGCCGCGCGTCTCAGCGGTTTGCGGCGGCGCGGCGATCGCCCGCAGGCGCTAGAATGCCCGCTTTGCCACGCGCCGCGCCACCCTGATGGAGCAAGCCCAGCCCACCCTGCCCGTGCCGGCGGACGACCCGTCAGCGCCACCGCTGCCTTCCCGGCCGACGCTGCTGCCACTCTATCTGGCGCTCGCCTACGTGGTGCTGATCGGCTACGCCAGCCTGTACCCCTTCGCCAACTGGCGCGACCTGGGGATCGCTCCGCTGGAGTTCCTCTACGCCGCCTGGCCGCGCTACTGGACGGGCTTCGACCTGGCAGTGAACGTCGTCGCCTACCTGCCGCTCGGCTTCCTGCTGGCGCTGACGCTGCGCCGACGGCTCGGCCGCTGGTCGGCTGCGCTGGCCGCGCTGCTGCTTGGCAGCCTGCTCAGCGCGGCGCTGGAATGCCTGCAGAACTGGCTGCCGGCGCGCGTTCCGTCGAATCTCGATCTGGCGTGCAACGCCGCTGGCACGGCGATCGGCGCGGTGATCGCGGTGTGGAGCGGCCAGGCGATCCTCAGACGCATGGCTCGCCTGCAGCAACAGTTGCTGGCGCCGATTCCGCACGCCGAACCCGGCCTGGTGCTGCTCGGCATGTGGCTGCTGACGCAGCTCTCGCCGGAAACGCTGCTGTTCGGCGTCGGCGACCTGCGCCAGGTCCTCGGCCTGACGCCGGCCCTGCCCTACGCCGCGCCGGCCTTCGTCATGCTCGAAACCGGCGTCATCGTCTGCAATACGGTGGTGATCGGTCTTTTTGCCCGCACCCTGCTCACCGACCGGACCTATCCGCACCTGATCCTGATCGCCTTCTTCGTCCTGGCGCTGGCGATCAGGACGCTCGCTGCCGCTGTCCTGGTGGCACCGCAGGAGGCGCTGGTCTGGCTGACGCCGGGAGCCCGGCTCGGCCTGTGGATCGGTGCCGTGCTGCTGTCACTGCTGTTGCTGCTGCCGGCGGCGATCCGCATCGCGCTGGCCGGAGTGGCGCTGATGGCCGGCACCGCGCTGGTCAATCTGACGCCGCCCAACCCTTACTCGGAAGCCGCCCTGGCGACCTGGCGCCAGGGACACTTCCTCAACTTCAATGGCCTGACGCGCTGGATCGCCAGTCTGTGGCCTTTCCTCGCCCTGCCCTATCTGACCGCCCTCGGTCGCCGCCTGTGAGGCGCCGGGCGACGGCGCCCGGCGGTCAGGCGCTGGCCGGGTTGCGGCGCGCGCGCAGCTGCTCTTCCCAGGCCGCCAGCGTCGGCGCGCGTCGCTCGAGATCGCTGCTCAGCCGTACTTCCAGTCGCTCGAGCAGTTCGACGTCCTTGGGCCTGACGCTCGCCGGGTAAACGCTCTGCAGTTGCAGCACCAGGTCGCCGGCAGCACTGCGCCGCTTGTTCGGGAAACCCAGCCCGGGCAGGCGATACTCGAGCGCTTGCGGCGGCTCCGGCGACAGTTCGAGCGTCGTCGTGCCGCTCAGGCTGGGCACTTCGATGCGCCCGCCGCAGAGCAGGCGATAGATGCTCACCGGCACCTGGCAATGGACGTCGCGCCCGCGCAGGACAAACAGCGGATGCGCGGCGAGGCGGATCTCGAGATACAGGTCGCCGGCCTTGCCGTCGCCGCCGCCCGGCGGCAGCGGCGCCTGGCGAGCGAGGCGCAGGCGCTCGCCGTCGAGCAGGCCCGGCGGCACGGTGACCGCCAGCGTCCGTGACTCGGGCAGCCAGCCACTGCCGGTACAATCCGGGCAATCGCTCTCGCGCAGATAGCCACGACCACCGCAGCCGGTACAGACGCTGGTTCCGCCAGGTCGTCGGGCGACCCGACCGCAGCCGCTGCAGCGGTGACAGGGAAGCGAATTGCGGTGCTGCACACGGCCGCTGGCGCGACACTTGCCGCAAGCGACGCGGTGCACCAGATCGACCGTCTTGCGGCAACCGAGCGCCGCTTCCTCCAGGGTCAGCGTCAGCTCCAGCGTCAGGTCGTCGCCACGGCCTGCGCCGGCCGCCTCGCCGCCATCCGGGCCGGCCGCTTCGCCGGCCGGACGGCGACCTTCCTTCGCGGAACGGGCGAGCTGCGCCTCCCGCCACGCGGCCAGCCGCTGCGGGTCGAGAAACAGCTCGTAAGCGGCGTGCACGCGCTTGAACTCGGCCTCGGCAGTCGCCGACGGGTTGCGATCCGGGTGCCAGTGCATGACCAACCGCCGGTAGGCGCGCTTGACCTCGGCCGCCGATGTCTCGGGGCTGACGCCAAGAATGACGAAAGGGTCGTCGCAGATACTCATCGGGCCTTCACGGGTGGCGCCTGCGGCGGCGCGGCGGCGGGATCGCAGGCTTCGGTCGGAAAGGGAAAGCGTGCATTCTACCCGATTGCCGGCCAGCGTCCCGAAGGCTCGGCGAGCGCGGCACCCGCCGCAGCGTCTGCGGCGCCCGAATCGGCGTTAGAATCGACCGCCGTAGCCCGCCAACCAGGGAAGGAGCTTCTTCGCATGAGCTATTTCAAGCATCACGTCTTTTTCTGTTGCAACCAGCGTGCGCCGGGCGAGACCTGCTGCAACAACGCCGGTGCGACCGCTGCGCAGACCTACGCCAAGGACCGGATCGGCGAACTGAAGCTCAAGGGCGTCGGCAAGGTGCGGATCAACAAGGCCGGCTGCCTCGACCGCTGCGACAGCGGGCCGGTGCTGGTGGTCTATCCCGAGGAGGTGTGGTACAGCTACGTCGACACCGAAGACATCGAGGAAATCATCCAGGAACACCTGGTACACGGCCGCGTCGTCGACCGGCTGCGCATCTGAATCCCCTGAACAGCCGCCTGCGCCGGCCACCGGAAGAACCGCGGCGCGAGCCGCACGGCAAGGATGGCGCTCTTTGCCGAGAATTCAGCGAAAGGTATGCCAAGCGATGAAAATCACCCCGGAGCAGCTGCTGATCGACGGGCCGGTCGGCAAGATCGAGTTGATCGTCGAGAATCCCGGCGCGCCGCGCGGCATTGCGATGATCGGCCACCCGCACCCCTTGTTCGGCGGCGGCAACAGCAACAAGGTCGTGCAGACCCTGGCGCGGACCTTCAACCATCTCGACTACGTGGCGCTGCGGCCGAATTTCCGCGGCATCGGCCAGACCGAGGGAACGCACGACGACGGCCGCGGCGAGACCGAGGACCTGCTGGCGGTGCTCGCCGAAGCCAGGTGTCGCTACGGCAACCTGCCGATCGCCCTGGCCGGTTTCTCGTTCGGCGCCTACGTCCAGACCCGCGTCGCCGAGGCGCTGCTCGAAGCCGGCCATCCGGCGCAGCGGCTGGTCCTGGTCGGCACCGCCTCGGGTTTCGTCGAAGGTGCGCGCCGCTACCACACCAAGGCCGTCCCCGGCGACACCATCGTCATCCACGGTTCCGAGGACACCACCGTGCCGCTGGCCAACGTCATCGAATGGGCGAAGCCGCTGGAGTTGCCGGTGATCGTCGTCCCCGGCGCCGACCACTTCTTTCACCGCCGCCTGCACGTCATCCGCGAGATCGTCAGTCGCGCATGGCGGCACTGAGCGCCGCCAGCGCGCGGCCGGTCACGCTAACCGACACGGCGCTGCAGGTCAGCGGCCTGTACAAGGCCTACGACGGCCAGGCGGTGGTCGCCGGCGTCGACTTCGCGGTGCCAACGGCAAGCTGCTTCGGGCTGCTCGGGCCGAACGGCGCCGGCAAGACGACGACCCTGCGCTGTTGCCTCGGGCTGACCAGGCCGGACGCCGGCGAGATCGTTCTCGGCGGCCACCCGGTTCCGGCCGGGGCGCAGGCGGCTCGCCGACGAGTCGGCGTCGTGCCGCAGTTCGACAACCTCGATCCCGATTTCACCTGCAGCGAAAACCTGCTGGTCTATGGTCGCTACTTCGGCATCGCCGACGCGACGATTCGTTCGCGCATCCCGGCACTGCTCGACTTTGCCGGCCTGAGCGGCAAGGCGTCGGCGCCGATCCCGTCGCTCTCCGGCGGCATGAAGCGCCGCCTGACGCTGGCCCGCGCGCTGGTCAATGACCCGGACATCGTCTTCCTCGACGAACCGACGACCGGCCTCGACCCGCAGGCCCGTCACCTGATCTGGGATCGTCTGAAGCGTCTGATGGCGCAGGGCAAGACGCTGATCCTGACCACCCACTTCATGGACGAGGCCGAGCGCCTCTGCGACCAGCTGGCGATTCTCGACCACGGCCGGGTGATGGCCGAAGGCGCGCCGCGCGCGCTGATCGCCGGGCACATCGAGCCACAGGTCATCGAGGTCTTCGGCGACGATGTCGGACGCTGGGCGGCCAGCCACCACGACCTCGGCGAGCGCCTCGAAGTGGCCGGCGACACGGCGTTCTTCTACTGCCGCGAGCCGGCGCCGCTGCTCGCCGCGCTGGCCGACGAGGCGACCAACAGCGGCCTGCGTTACGTCCATCGTGCGGCCAGCCTCGAGGACGTTTTCCTCAAGCTGACCGGCCGCGACCTGCGCGACTGAGCGATGCGCGGCAGCTGCTTCGCCCTGCCCCGCCCAGGCCTGCGCTGGCTGCCGGTGTGGCAGCGCAATTTCCTGGTCTGGCGCAAACTGGCATTTCCTTCGCTGCTCGGCAACCTCGCCGACCCGCTGATCTACATGCTCGGCCTGGGTTACGGCCTCGGCGGCCTGCTGCCGGCGGTGCAGGGCGTCGGCTACGTGCAGTTTCTGGCCGCCGGCACGGTCGTCGCCAGCACCATGAACGCGGCGACCTTCGAGGCACTGTACTCGGCGTTTTCACGGATGCATGTCCAGAAGACCTGGGACGCGATACTCAATACGCCGCTCTCGCTTGATCACGTGCTGACCGGCGAACTGGTCTGGGCGGCCAGCAAGAGCCTGCTTTCCGGCGGCGCGATCCTGCTGGTCGTCGCCCTCCTCGGGCTGGCGGCTTCGCCACTGGCGCTGTGGATCGTGCCGCTGATCTTCGTCACCGGCCTGGCTTTCGCCGCGCTCGGGCTGATCGTCTGCGCGCTGGCGCCGTCGTACGAGTTCTTCATGTATTACTTCACGCTGTTCATCACGCCGATGCTGCTGCTGTCGGGCGTCTTCTTTCCGACCGAGCGCTTGCCGGCGGTGGTCCAGACGATCGCCGGCTGGCTGCCACTGGCGCACGCCGTGCAGCTCGCGCGACCGCTGCTGCTCGGGCAGCTGCCGGACGATGCGCTGGCGCACCTGGCGGCGCTGCTGGCAATCGCCGGCGCCTGCTTCTGCATCGCCACCGCGCTGACGCGTCGCCGGCTGCTGAAGTAGCGCCTGCCCGGCTGCCGCGGCGACGTCGGCCGGCGCCGAAGGAGTAGAATGCGCGCTGTGACCACCCTGCTCGTCCTCACCAACCTCCCCGATCGACCGTCCGCCGAAGCGCTGGCCAGGGAACTCGTCGAAGCGCGCCTGGCGGCCTGCGTCAACATTCTCGCCGCGTGCCGGTCGGTCTACCGCTGGCAGGGCGAAATCGAGACCGCCGACGAGGTACCGCTGCTGATCAAGACCAGCGGCGAGCGCTACGCGGCGCTCGAAACGGCGATTCGCGATCGCCACCCCTACCAGCTGCCGGAAGTGATCGCCCTGCCGGTCAGCGCGGGGCTGGCCGACTATCTGGCGTGGGTGGCGAGCAGCTGCCGGCCGGACGAGCTGCCGGACGCAGCGCGATGACCCGCTACGGAACACTCTCCCGCCAGCTGCTGCTGGTCTTCGCGCTGCTGCTGGCGTTGCTCGCCGCGGCACGCGCCGAGGAGTTCCTCGATCCGGCGGTCGCTTTCAAGCCGACTGCGCGCGCGCTCGACGCCGAGACCATCGAAGTGCGCTTCGAGATCGCCGCCGGCTACTACCTCTACCGCAACAACTTTCGTTTCGCCGCCGAACCGGCGACGGCGCAACTCGGCCCGCCGCTGCTGCCACCGGGCAAGGTCAAGGAGGACCCGACCTTTGGCAAGGTCGAGGTCTATTACCGGCAGGCGCTGATCCGTGTGCCGGTCGAACGCAACAGCTCGGGGCCGCTGCCGCTGAGTCTGAAGGTGACCTCGCAGGGTTGTGCCGACGCCGGTATCTGCTATCCGCCGCAGACCCGGAAGCTCAGCGTCGAACTGCCCGACCCGGCGACGACACCGCGTGCGCCGCCGCCCGCCCAGGATCTCGCTGGCGACGAATCGGGGCGGATCGCGCAGTTGTTCCGGAACGCGAGCTTCTGGCTGCTGGTCGCCAGTTTCTTCGGTTTCGGACTGCTGCTGGCGCTGACGCCCTGCTGTTTCCCGATGATCCCGATTCTCTCGAGCATCATCGTCGGCTCGGGGAGCAACGGTCGCAGCGTTTCGCACGCGCGCGGCTTCGCGCTCTCGCTGGCCTACGTCATCGGCATGGCCGTGACCTACGCCGCGGCCGGTGTCGCGGCCGGGATGACCGGCACGCTGCTGTCGGCGGCGCTGCAGAACGCCTGGGTGCTCGGCGCCTTCGCGCTGGTCTTCGTGTTTCTGTCGCTGTCGATGTTCGGCTTCTACGAGCTGCAACTGCCGACCTTCCTGCAGAGCAGGGTTTCGGAGGAAGCCAGCCACATCCGCGGCGGCTCGCTGCCCGGCGTCGCCGCGATGGGCGCGCTGTCGGCGATCATCGTCGGCCCCTGCGTCGCCGCGCCGCTGGCCGGCGCGCTGCTGTACATCGGCCAGACCGGCGACGCACTTCTCGGCGGCGCGGCGCTGTTTGCGATGGGCGTCGGCATGGGCGCGCCGCTGCTCGCGGTCGGGCTGTCGGCGGGGACGCTGCTGCCACGCTCGGGGCCGTGGATGGAGGCCATCAAGAAGGCCTTCGGCGTGCTCCTGCTGGCGACCGCCGTGTGGCTCGTCTCGCCGGTCATTCCCGAGGTCGCGCAGATGATCGCCTGGGCGCTGCTGCTGATCGTCCCGGCGATCTACCTGCACGCACTCGACCCGCTGCCACCGCATGCCAGGGGTTGGCAGCGCTTCTGGAAAGCAATGGGCATCGTCATGTTGATCGGCGGCGCGGCGATGCTGCTCGGTGCGCTGGCCGGCTCACGCGACCCGCTGCAACCGCTGTCGGTGTTGCGCAACAGCGCTGCCGAGCCGGCCGCCCGGCCGCTGCCGTTCACCCGCGTCCGGACGCTGGCCGAACTCGAAGACCGGATCAGGAACGCCGGCCAGCCGGTGATGCTCGACTTCTACGCCGACTGGTGCGTGTCGTGCAAGGAAATGGAACGTTACACCTTCGCCGACCCGCGTGTCCGGACGCGGCTGGCCGGCTGGACGCTGCTGCAGGCCGACGTCACCGCCAACTCCGACGAGGACAAGGCCTTGCTGCGACGCTTCAATCTCTTTGGCCCGCCGGGAATCATTTTCTTCGACCGCAATGGCCAGGAGATCAACGGCGTGCGCGTCGTCGGCTTCATGAACGCCGACGACTTTCTCGGCCTGTTGTCGGGCTTGCGCCTGTAGACATCATGGCGTTCGCGATTGGCCGGCGACAAGCAGCGCGGAGCGTTGCGCGCATGGCAATTTCTCGGCCAAGCGTAGCCAGCCAACATTGAGCATGCGCGCGTCTTCGCCGGCATATTTGATCTTGAGCAGAGCAAGACGCCCCTCGAATTCGATTGCAGAGTAGCCATTTACCACAGCCTCGGCGATCAGGAAATAGATGTCACGAAACCTGGAAACGACGTCATCTTTAACGACACTTGCCAATTCGTCGAAGTGCCCCCAGGTTTCGCCGAAGTCTTCGGCATAGATCAGATGAACTTTCGGGCTGTTGAGGATATCTTCCCGAAGCCCGCTAACATTCGGTCTAAGGAGCGAGTACTCGGCAGACAGAACGATAAACATCTGCCCGAGATGGGCCGCATTCAGGTCGAGCAACGTGTTGAACTGCTCGATATCGAAAGGATCGACGAGAACGGGATAGTAAACCAGCGCTTTTTCACTCTCGCGCTTTGCCTGCGCGACGGCCGCCAGGCTGGCGGCGACGAGTGGTGGCTGCCCGCCCAGGCTGTAGTGCAGACCGATGAAGCGCGTCCCCGGGCCTTTCTGCATCAGCTCGCCAATTCTCGCCGGGTTGCGGTCACACAGCTCGCAAAAATCCTTTGCGTAACCGTGCCTTATCAAGATCCTGGCGCTGTCGACGGTGATGCTCTTGCCACAATCGGAGTCAAACCAAAGCATGCCCGGGTGCACGAAAACCGTATTTACATTGTACTGATCCAGGTTTTTATTCGGCGTTTTGCATGATTTGAGCAAAGCATGAACACGGGCGATATCTTCGTGCTCGATTTGCGGATGTGGGCTTTGTTCGGCGGCCTTGTAATACCGACCGGTCGAACATCCGTTCAGAAGAACGAGTAGCAGCAAGCATGCAATAATATTCAAGGAGCGCTCCATTGACCAAGACATCAGCCGCGCACAGCCAGATACCCCGGCTCGATCCTGGCCAGCAGCAAGGGCAGCTCGTGCTGTTCCGCGAGACCACTGGCGGACATCGGCTCTGAACGAGGTCAGGACCACGAAAAGCCGGGCGGCCGGGAAACGGCAAGGGCGGCGAGCAGACCGAGCAAAGCAGCGACCAGACGCTGCCCCGACCCGATCATGATTATCGCTCGCATGGGCGCTCCGACAAGCGCGGAATGGCATCAGCAGGGGATCGAGTGGGGGCGCCTGGCGGCAAACGATCGGCCGGCAGCGGCAGAGCGTCAGCCCAACATGTCGCACAGAAGGCAGGCAATGATCAGGCAGGAACTCGAGTATTTTTTCGGCGCGGTGCGCTTCTTCACGCGCCTGCCGGTGCCGGCGTGGGTCGGCCACAGCAGCGAGGCGCTCGACCGTGCGGCGCGCTACTTCCCGGCGGTCGGCCTGCTGGTCGGCGCGATCGCAGCGCTGGTATTCATGCTCGCGGCACAAGTCTGGCCGACCTCGCTGGCCGTCCTGGCGGCGATGGCCAGCAGCATCTATCTGACCGGCGCGTTCCACGAAGACGGCTGGAGCGACATGGTCGACGGTTTCGGCGGCGGCTGGGAGAAAGCGCAGATCCTGACGATCATGAAGGACTCGCGGATCGGCAGCTTCGGCGCGGTGGCGCTGGTGATGCTGCTGCTGGCCCGCTTCGCGGCGCTGGTCGAGTTCGATCCGCGGGCCATTCCGGTGGTCCTGCTGGCCGGCCACGCGCTATCGCGCTTGGCGTCGACGACGCTGTTGCGTGCGCTCGACTACGTCCGCGACCAAGGCAAGGCAAAACCGCTGGCGACCCGCATCGGCTGGCGCGAACTCGCCTTCGCCGGGGCCACCGCCCTGCTGCCGCTGCTCTTTCTGCCGCCATGGCAGGCGCTGGCTGGCTGCCTGCTGGCAGCGCTGGCGACGATCTGGCTGGCACGCCTGTTCCGCCGCCAGATCGGCGGCTATACCGGTGACTGCCTCGGTGCGACGCAGCAACTCGCCGAGGTCGCCTTCTACGGCGGGCTGCTGTGCAGCTTTTCCTGATCCGCCATCCACGGCCACTGCTCGCGCCGGGCGTCTGCTATGGCCAGCTCGACGTCGACGCCGAGGATCCCGAGCCGCTGGCCGCGCGCCTGCGTTCCTTGCTGCCGGTTGGCACACCGCTGATCGCCAGCCCCTTGCGGCGCGCCCGTGCGCTGGCCGAGGCCCTGCAGCCGCAGGCGCTGTTTGATCGGCGGCTGATGGAGATCGACTTCGGCGAATGGGAAGGACGCCGCTGGGAGCATATCGACCGCGCGCTGCTCGACGCCTGGGCCGCCGACCTGCGCCACTTCATTCCGCCGGGCGGCGAATCGGTGGCGATGCTGCAGGCGCGCGTGCTCGACTTCGTCGCCGGTCTGCGCGGCCAGCGCTTCGCGCTGGTCACCCACGCCGGTGTCATCCGCGCACTGCTCGGCCACTGGCGGCAACTGCCGGTCAGCGAGTGGAGCCAGCTGACGCTCGACTTCGGCAGCCTGACGCGGCTCGACGTCGACGGCGCAACGGACCAGCGCGGCGGCACCGGCCTGCCGTTCAGCCACGTGGATGATGCTGGGCGTGCAGCGACTTGAGCCGTTCGCGCGCGACGTGGGTGTAGATCTGTGTCGTCGAGATGTCCGAATGGCCGAGCAGCAACTGGACGACGCGCAGGTCGGCGCCGTGGTTGAGCAGGTGGGTCGCGAAGGCATGGCGCAGCACGTGCGGTGACAGGCGTGCGGGGTCCATACCGGCCTGCAGCGCGTAGCGCTTGATCAGTTGCCAGAAAGCCTGCCGACTCATCGCCGAGCCGCGCGCCGTCGGAAACAGGTCGTCGCTCTGGCGGCCGGCGAGCAGGACGCGCCGGCCGTCGGCAAGATAGTCGCGCAGGCAATCACGCGCGACTTCGCCCAATGGCACGATGCGCTCCTTGCTGCCCTTGCCGACGACCCGCAGCACGCCCATGTCGAGATTGACCTCGAAGACCTTGAGCCCGACCAGTTCCGAAACGCGCAGGCCGGTCGCGTAGAGCGTTTCGAGCATCGCCCGGTCGCGCTGACCAAGCGTCGTCGCGGACGGCGGCGCTTCGAGCAGACGATCGACCTGCAGTTCGGAAAGCACTTTCGGCAGCCGCGAGGGCTTTACCGGCATGGCGATCTGCAGCGTCGGATCGTCGCTTCGCCGACCGCGTGCCAGCAGCTGGCGATAGAAGCGACGCAGGGTCGACAGGTAGCGCGCCTGCGACGACGCGCGCAGGCTGTGCGAGAGCGTCGCGACGAAACGCAGCAGGGTCGCCTGGTCGACGGCGGCGAGACCGCCGAGCCGGTGTTCGGCGAGCCAGGCGGCGAATTGCGTCAGGTCGCTGCGGTAGCTGGCCAGCGACGTCCTGGCGAGGCCGTCCTCGAGCCACAATGTGTCGCAGAAGGCATCGATCTCGGCGCGGTCGCCGGCAGCGATCGGCACGGCCGGCGCGGCGGCTTCCCCGGTTGCGCAGGGGCGGGCCTCAGCCGCTTTCATGCGCCAGCAGCCAACGCTTGACGTCGAGCAGGAAGCCGCCGTTCTGACGGGCAAATCCGCCCAGCCCGCCGCCGCTGGCCAGCACGCGATGGCAGGGAACGATCACCGGAAAGGGATTGGCGCCGCAGGCCTGGCCGACCGCCCGCGGCGCGTTGTGCAGGGCCCTGGCAATCTCGCCGTAAGCGCGCGTCTGATGCGCCGGGATGGCCGCGATCTGTTGCCAGACACGGCGTTGGAAAGGCGTTCCCGAAGGCCGCAGCGGCAGCCCGAAAACGTGCTCGGCGTCGGCCAGGTAGGCGAGCAGCTGGCGCACGGTCTCGGCGGCAAGGGCGTTGCTCGGCGGGACTTCGGCGCCAGCAGGCAGAAAGACGATGCGCTGGACTTCGTCGTTGTCGCAGCGCACGCCGAGGCGAAATCCCGGCGCGGCGACGATCGCCTGGTAAGCGACCGGATCGGCCGGCGCGCTCACCGGCCGGGCGCCACGCTCACGATGGCTTGCCAAGCAGCGCCTGCTTGAGGTCATCCTGCACCGGCTTGTTGCCCAGCCAGATCTTGAGCAGTGCCTTGTAAAAATCCTCGCCGGCAATGTCCTTGCCCTTGACCTGGCCGTTGACCGTCAACCGGGTGCCGCTGTCCGGCAGCCAGTCGATGACGATGGTGGTGCCGGTCTTGGCTTCGCCGATCGCCAGCATGGTGTCCGAAAGTTGCTTCAGGCGATCCTTCAGCGCCGCCATTTCGGCTTCGGAATGGTTGTTGGCCATGCCCTCCTGCAGGGCCTCGACGAACTGCTTGGCGGTGAGGTCGCGGAGCAGCGTGATGGCGATCCGCTTGCCGCCCTTGCTGGCCAGCACCGCTTCGGCGTCGCCGCTCTTCTCCGGCAGGTAGAGCGCCATCGCGTAGACCTGGAAGAAGACCTTCTTGCGCAGGCCGGCACCATTGACCACCAGTTCGCTGTTGGCCACCGAGGTCTTGTCGTCGAACTTGACGCCGGCCACTTCGACGGCGCTTGCCAGCTGGCAGAACAGGGCGGCGATGGCCGCCATCAGCAACTTTTTCATGGAGTCTCCTTGTTTGGCTTCAATCTGGTCGGGCGAAACCGGCGCAGACTTCAGCGCCGGTCGATAAGCTGCCGGGGAATCCGCCTTTCCCCTGCACGACGAGCAAGACGCGCTGGCCAGCCGGCAAGCGGCTGCCAGCGCCAGCACCCGGGCTAGGCACGTACTTGGCCATTGCCGAGGACGATCCACTTCTGGCTGGTCAGGCCTTCGAGCCCGACCGGACCGCGGGCGTGGATCTTGTCGGTCGAGATGCCGATTTCGGCGCCGAGACCGTACTCGAAGCCATCGGCGAAACGCGTCGAGGCGTTGACCATCACCGACGCCGAATCGACCTCGCGCAGGAAGCGCATCGCCGACGTGTAGTTCTCGCTGACAATGGCGTCGGTGTGGTGCGAGCCGTAGCGATTGATGTGCGCGATCGCCTCGTCGAGCCCGGCAACCACCTTGACCGAAATGATCGGCGCCAGGAACTCGGCCGCGTAGTCTTCTTCACTCGCTGCGCGCGCAGCCGTCACCAGCGCCAGGGTCTCCGGGCAGCCCCGTATCTCGACGCCCTTCTCGCCCAGCATCGCCGCCAGCGGCGGCAACAGCTGGCAGGCGACCGAACGCGCCAGCAACAGCGACTCGGCGGTGTTGCAGGTGCCGTAACGCTGCGTCTTGGCGTTCTCGACGATCTGCAGCGCTTTCTCCGGGTCGGCGTCGTCGTCGATGAAGACATGGCAGTTGCCGTCGAGGTGCTGGATCATCGGCACGCGCGACTCGGCGAGCAGGCGCGCAATCAGACCCTTGCCGCCGCGCGGAACGATCACATCGACGTATTCGCGCATGGTGATCAGTTGCCCGACGGCAGCACGGTCGGTGGTATCGATGACCTGCACCGCGGTCGCCGGCAGGCCGGCGTCGGCCAGCCCCTCCGCGACCAGGGCGGCAATCGCCCGGTTGCTGCGGATCGCTTCCGAGCCCCCGCGCAGGATCGCGGCGTTGCCCGATTTGAGGCACAGCGCGGCGGCGTCGGCGGTAACGTTCGGACGCGCTTCGTAGATGATGCCGATCACCCCCAGCGGGACGCGCATCCGGCCGACCTGAATGCCGCTCGGGCGGAACTTCAACTCGCTGATCTCACCGACCGGATCGGCCAGCGTGGCGACCTGGTCGACGCCGTCGGCCATCGCCGCGACGCCCTTCGCCGACAGCGTCAGGCGATCGAGCAGGGCCGGCTCGAGACCGGCGGCCAGGGCGGCGGCGAGATCGTCGCGATTGGCCGCGACCAGCGCCTCGCTGTCGCGCCGGATCGCCGCGGCGATCGCGCGCAGGGCTCGGTTCTTGGCGTTGCTGTCAGCACGGGCGATGTCTCGCGAAGCTTCGCGAGCCTGCCGGCCGACGGTCTGCATGTACTGCTCGATGGTCATGACAATTCCTGGCTGCGGCGTTGCGCTGACCGTCCAGGCAGCCGGGCAGCGGCAACGGCCGCTCACCGCCGACGGTCGATCCTGCGATCAACAGCAAAAAAACACTGGCACGCACGGGGTGATACGCGCGACAATGAGCGTCATGCTGCAGTGCGGCGAAAGAGTGATTGACGATTATAGCCATCGACTGCCGGCAACGGTCAACGGAACCAGGGGAAAGAAATGGACTCAGAAGGCTATTCCTTGCAGCCAACTCACTCGCCCGGGTCGATCATGAACAAGAAACTGATTCTGCCTACCGAAGTAAAAGTCTGCGCGACCTGCAGTTATTGGGATGGCGAACGCAAGGTCGATAGCGAATTGCGCGTCGTGGTGGTCAACGACAGCTGTGCCGGCGAGTGCCTGGTGCAGACCAAGCCCTCGCATGGCCTCAATGACGTGCGTCGGGAAACCGAGAATTGTGTCTGGGAACATCTCGCGCCGGACGACCCGGCGGCCGACCTCGACCCCGACGAACTCTCCTGAATCATCGCTGGGCGGCGCGCCCGCCTCGGCCACCGTGCCGGCGCTCAGGCGACGGCAATGTCGAGACCCAGCCGGCGGAACTCGTTCCAGACGTCGCCAGCCGCCAGGCCCTTGATCATGCGGTCGATGCGCGCCGCCTGCGCCAGTGCCGCCCTCGCCCGCCGGCCATCGACGCGTTGCAGGGCACGCCTGACCGGCGCCTGCCGAACGCCCCAGACGCGGGCCTCGCGGAGCAGGACATCGAGCGGCTGACGCGCCTCGAGACCGCTGTTGAGCTGGGCCAGCGTGCGCACTTCCTCGGTCATCGCCCAAAGCACCAGTGGCGGCGCCTCGCCCTCCTGCTGCAGGCCATCGAGCGTGCGCGTCAGGCGCACGACGTCGCCGGCGAGCATTGCTTCGCGCAGGCCGTCGAGGTCGTAGCGCGCGACATTGAGCACCGCGTCACGGATCTGCTCGGGCTTGAGCGGACCGGATGGGTACAGGACGCCGAGCTTGAGGATCTCCTGATGTGCGGCCAGCAGATTGCCCTCGACGCGTTCGGCGATGAAACGCAGGCTGGCGGCGTCGGCGCTCTGTTGCTGGCGGCCAAGCCGACCGGCCAGCCACGCCGGCAGTTCGGCAAGGCCCGGCGGGACCAGCTTGACGACCGCACCGGCCGCCGCCAGCGAAGTCATCCACGCAGCCTTCTCGTCGCGCCAATCAACCTCGGGCATGCTCACCAGCAGCAGTGAATCAGGCGCGGGACGCGCGCAGTAGGCCTGCAGCGCGGCGCTGCCGTCGCGCCCGGGTTTGCCGGTCGGAACGCGCAGGTCGATCAGCTTGCGCCCGCCGAACAACGACATGCTGCCGGCGGCGTGATGGAGGTCGTTCCAGTTGAAGCCGGCCAGCGCCGCCAGCACTTCGCGCTCGTCGAAACCGCGTCGACGTGCGGCAGCGCGAATCGCGTCGGCCGCTTCGATGACCAGCAGCGGTTCTTCGCCGTAGACCAGGTAGACCGCCTTGAGCTCGCGCTCGAGATGCGCCGCGAGCTGGTCGCCCTTGAGCTGCATGGTCGGCGCGGCCGGCTATTCGCCGGCGGCCGACGGCGGCTTGGCGGCCGCCAGCCGGCGCATCAGCTGATGCACCAGGTCGTTCTCCATATCTCGCCAGAGCAGCGTTTCCTCCTGCTGCTTGGCCAGGACGTTGGAGTCGTCGTAGGTCAGGTCGCGAACCAGTTCGATGGTCCCCGGCGCCGCCAGATCACGCCCCTGCGCGTCGATCACCCGGTAGGTGTAGAGATAGCGCAGGCGCAGTTCGCTGACCCGGCCGGTACCGGAAACCGAGAGGATAATCCGGTCGCGATACTCCTGGCCGGGCTGGAAGATGGCCTGTGCGTCGCTGGCGGTCAGCGCCAGCCGCGTCGTTCCGGACGAGCGGACGGCACGCTTGAGATCGGCGCCGACCACCGAATAATCGGGCATCGCCAGGTAGATGCTGTCGAACGGCAGCGAGTAGGAACCGCGCAGCTGGAAGCCACAGCCGGCCAGCAGTGCGAGCACCGTGGTGAGGACGAGGAAGAGCTGCTGGGACCGCAGGACGACGCGCATCGTGGTGTTCCTCAAGATCTCAGACGACGATGTTGACCAGCCGGCCGGGAACGACCACCAGCTTCTTCGGCGCGGCGCCGGCAAGATGCTTGCGGGCCGCGTCGCAGGCCAGCGCGGCGGTTTCGATACTCGCCCGGTCGGCGCCAGCCGGCACCTGCAGGCTGCCGCGCAGCTTGCCGTTGATCTGCAGCATCAGTTCGATTTCGTCCTGCACCAGGGCCTCGGCGACGGGCGTCGGAAAGGCCTGCGCGCTGGCGGCAAAGCCGGGTCTGAGTGCGGCGTACAGCGCCTCGCAGAGGTGCGGAACGATCGGCCAGAGCATCAGCGTGACGGCTTCGAGCGTTTCCTGCCTGACCGCGCGAATGGTGGCCGAGTCACCAGCGACCCGGCCATAGGCGTTGAGCAGTTCCATCACCGCGGCGATGGCGGTATTGAACTGCTTGCGCCGGCCGTAGTCGTCGGCGACCTTGCCGATCGTCTGATGCAGCTGGCGGCGCAGGGCTTTCAACTCCGGCGACAACGCGCCGTCGGCCGACGCGGCGACCGGTCCGGCGGCGACGTGCTCGTAGACGATCCGCCAGAGGCGCTTGAGAAAGCGGAAGCCACCTTCGACGCCGGCGTCGGACCACTCCAGCGACTGGTCGGGCGGGCTGGCGAACATGATGAACAGGCGCGCGGTGTCAGCACCGAACTGGTCGATCAGCGCCTGCGGATCGACACCGTTGTTCTTCGACTTCGACATCTTCTCGATGCCACCGACGCGCACCGGCTGGCCGTCGGCACGCAGGCTGGCGCCGACCGCGCGGCCACGCTCGTCGTGCACGGCGTCGACGTCGGCCGGGTTGAGCCACAGCTTCTTGCCGTGGCTATCCTCGCGGTAGAAGGTCGGCGCGACGACCATTCCCTGGGTCAGCAGGTTGGCGAAGGGTTCGTCGAGCGACTGCTCGCCGAACAGGCCGAGGTCGCGCATCAGCTTGGTCCAGAAGCGCGAATAGAGGAGGTGCAGGATGGCGTGCTCGATGCCGCCGATGTACTGGTCGATGCCGCCCTTGCACCAGTAGGCGACTCGCTCGTCGACCATCGCCCGGTCGTTGTCCGGGCAGCAATAGCGCAGGAAATACCAGGAGGACTCGACGAAGGTGTCCATGGTGTCGGTTTCGCGCCGCGCCGGCTGGCCACACTTCGGGCAGTGGCACTCGTAGAACTCGGGCATTCGGCCGAGCGGCGAGCCGCCACCGGTGATGGTGACGTCCTCCGGCAGCACCACCGGCAGGTCGGCGTCGGGGACCGGCACCTGACCACAACGGTCGCAGTGGATGATCGGGATCGGGCAGCCCCAGTAGCGCTGGCGGGAAATGCCCCAGTCGCGCAGGCGGAACTGGACCTTCTTCTCACCCAGACCCCGGTCGGCGAGGTCGACGGCGATGGCCTCGCTCGCGTCGGTACAGGTGAGGCCGTCGTACTTGCCGGAGTTGACGCACACACCGCGCTGCTTGTCGGCGTACCACTCCTGCCAGCCATCGAGGGCAAAGGTCTCGCCGGGCACGGCGATCACCTGTTTGATCGGCAAGCCGTATTTCAGCGCAAAAGCGAAATCGCGTTCGTCATGCGCCGGCACCGCCATTACCGCACCGTCGCCGTAGCTCATCAGGACGTAATTGCCGATCCATACTTCGACCTGCTCGCCGCTGAGCGGATGACTGACGAAGATGCCGGTTGGCACGCCTTTCTTGTCCATCGTTGCCAGGTCGGCCTCGGCGACGCCGCCGCGCTTGCATTCGTCGACGAAGGCAGCGATCTGCGGGTCACGCGCCGCCGCGTAGCTGGCCAGCGGGTGCTCGGCGGCGACGGCACAGAAGGTGACCCCCATGATCGTGTCGGCGCGGGTGGTGAACACCCACAACTGACCGGCTTCGCCGTCGAGCTGGTAGGGGAAGGCGAAGCGGACGCCGGTGCTCTTGCCGATCCAGTTCTTCTGCATCAGCCGCACCTGTTCCGGCCAGCCGTCCAGCCGGTCGAGATCGGCGAGCAGCTCCTCGGCATAGGCGGTGATCTGCATGTAATACATCGGGATCTCGCGCTTCTCGATCAGTGCCCCGGAACGCCAGCCACGACCGTCGATGACCTGTTCGTTGGCCAGCACCGTCTGGTCGACCGGGTCCCAATTGACGGTTCCCAGACGCTGGTAGATCAGCCCCTTCTCGTAGAGACGGGTGAATAGCCACTGCTCCCAGCGGTAATACTCCGGCGTGCAGGTGGCAAGTTCGCGCTGCCAGTCGATGGCGAAGCCGAGCCGCTTGAGCTGCGTCTTCATGTAGTCGATGTTGGCGTAGGTCCACTGCGCCGGCGGGACGTTGTTCTGGATCGCCGCGTTCTCGGCCGGCATCCCGAAAGCGTCCCAGCCCATCGGCTGCAGCACGTTGTAGCCGCGCATGGCGTGGAAGCGCGCCAGAACGTCACCGATGGTGTAGTTGCGTACGTGCCCCATGTGCAGCTTGCCGGACGGATAGGGGAACATCGACAGGCAGTAGTACTTCGGTCGGCTGGCGTCTTCGATCGCACGCGCTGCGGCGGTGCGGTTCCAGAGTTCCTGCGCGGCGACTTCGACGTCGGCGGGTTGATACTTTTCCTGCATGGCCAGTTGGGTCCGGAAATGGGCTGAATCGCGAATTATACGCACCCCCCGCGCCGCTGGCTCGCCGATCCCGGCAAGTCGCGGCCAGGCACCGCCATCGCCCGATCAACCGCGCGGATCGGGGACGAAACCGCCCGGAAACGGCTCTGGCGTCGAGCGTCGGGCCGCTGGCGGGATGATCCCCTGCGCCAGCAGGTTGGCACGGCTGTCGTAGCGGATCGTCAGGATCTCGAACGGCGCGTCGCTGGCGCGGCGGAACGCGGTGTACCGGGTCGGCGCCTCGATGCGTTCGCCGTGACCGGTTCCCAGGCGCTGTTCGGCGCGCTCGTTCAGCGCCTGATCGCGCGATGGTGCCGCCGCTTTGGCGGCCGGTCGCGACCCGTCGCGCTCGCCGCCGACTTCCCCCGCCTGGCGCGACGGCATGTTCAGCTCGGCTGCGGGCGCCGGCAGCGCTTCGCGATAGGCGGCAACGCCGATCACGCCGACGTTCTGCGGCCGATCGGTGCGGCCGGCGTAGCTGTCGGCGAGGCTGGTGAAATAGAAGGCGGCGACCTCGTCCATGCTCTTGCGCCAGCCGGCGATTTCCGCCGCCTGCCATGGCGAGAGCACGTAGCCCGACTGCGCGGTGGTGGCGGTCTGGCCGTTCAGCGCGTTGATACCGTCCACCGAGAGCACGGTGAGCAGCCGGCCAGGGCTCTTGTTGCGCATCACCACGGCATAGCGGTTACCGGGCGTGCCGGCGACGTAGAGCTGCCCGTGATGACGGTAGACCGGTAATTGCTGGCCGGTGCTGCGGTCGATGATGCTGACGTCGAGCAGCGCGCCGGCGTCGGCGAGGCTGAGGCAGCCGGCCAGCGGCAGCGCGGCGAACAGGGTGGCGAGTTTTTTCATCACGGTCTCCTTGGGCAGTTGAGGTAGTGACCGTGTAAACGTCGCGCACTGGCGAATGGGGTCAAGTCAGCGCAGAAATTCCTTGGGCAGGGGATAGCCGGGGTTCGCTCGCCGGAATTCGCGCAGTTCGCGCTCGGCGTCGTCGATCCTGCCGGCACGTCGCAGTGCGGCGATCTCGTCGAGCCAGGCGGCGGCTCGCTGGCCCTCGGACCGAGGATCGGGATTGGCATTGGCCGGCACGGCCAGGCCTGACGCACGCTCGGCAGTCGGCGACGGGTCGACCGGCGCTTCGTCGTCGCGGACAGCGCCAGCCCCGACGGCGGCGGCTGGCGCGCGGCGGCTTCCGAGCTTCGCCGCCGGCGCCGCTTGCAATGCCGACTCGTTCGCCAACGACGCCGGTGCCGCGTCAGCCTGCTGACGGCGATCGCCCTCACTCGATCCGGTCAACGCCGCGTTCGCCCCGGCCGTCGCCGCCGGCGGACCGGCCGCTGCGGCCGGCGCGGCCGCTGCTTGGGGTTGATCGGCGGGCGGCGAGGCGCCGACGGCGGCACGTCCGACGGCGCCCCGGTCCTCGGTGTGCTTTGCCGTGCGTGCTTGCTCGGGGCGACTCGCCGACGGTGCTGGTGCGGGTGGCTGCTCCCCGACCAGCACCAGCGACAGGCTGAGCAGCACGGTGGTCGCCAGCGCCAGTGGCGTTCGCCAACGCTGCCACCAGCCGGGCTGGTGGGCGACGGCCGGTGGCGCGCCCGTTTGCTGCTCGGCAAGCGCCGCCCGCGCCGCCGACAGGATGCGCTGATCGATAGCGGCGGACGGCTCGGCCGTCGCCTGCTGCCGGTAAAGTCGCGAGACTTCCGGATCGGTCGGAGATTCCTGGGGCGGCTCGGTCATAGCAAGTCCCGCAGCGAGTGTCTGAGTTTGTTCAGCGCATAGCGCATCCGGCTCTTGGCCGTTTCACGACCGCAACCGGTGGCGGTGGCGATTTCGTCCAGGGTCAGGCCACCCTCTTCAGCCAGCAGAAAGACTTCGCGCTGGTGATCGGGCAAGTCGGCCAGCGCCAGACCGATCCGCTCGGCCATCGTTCGTCGCTCGTGCAGCGCATGCGGTGTTTCATGGCCTGCTGCCGGTAGCGAGACAATGCGCTCATCGTTGCCATCGCCACCCTCCTCGCGGTCATCGTGATCGTTGCCGGCGAAGTGCGCGGCGGTCGGCAGCGCGTGCCTGCGGTAGTGGTCGATCAGCCGATGGTGGGCAATACGGTAGATCCAAGTCGAAAACCTGGCCAGCGGCTCGTAGTCGGCGCGCGCCTTGACCACCTTGATCCAGATATCCTGGTAGAGCTCGTCAGCCAGCGCCGGGTTGCCGCACTGCTGGGCCAGGTAGCGGTAAAGCGAGCCCCGATAACGGCGATAGAGCGCGTCAAAAGCGTCGGCATCGCCAGCGCGGTAGGCCAGCATCAGTCTTTCGTCGCTCCAGTCTCCGCGCATTGCGGCAGTCTAGCGATTGCCCGGGCAAACGCAAGTTGGCAGGCGCGGCCGGTGGATGTAGCGTCGAGCGACTGTCGCATGCAGCGAGGTGAGCAGGCGGCTCGTGATCGCCGTGCGCTGCCGATCATCACCGCGATCGGCGAGGCGCTGGCAACGGGCACGACAGGGAAACGGCAGGAAGCGGGTGGAACAGGCGAGTGGCGGCAAGGCGCCGAGGGTAACTTGCCGGCTACGAGGGGGCGGGGACAGGCGACGCCTGCCCGCCGCTTTCAGACGCTGTGAGTCGCGACGCGGAGAACCTTGTTGACCCCCGTCTGCCACAGCCGGACGACGTTCTGCACGGCCACCAGATTCATACTCGAGATTCGGTTCTGATGGCGCCATAGCCAGAAGACACAGGTGACGCTTGGCGTATCGCGTACCAGCGAGCAATTGCCCTCGGCTTCGGCGAGATCGATGAAGCGCTCGACGGCCAGGCGGTAGTAATCCGAACTGTCATTGCAGCCAGTCATGGCTTCGGCTTCGCCGGCCGCCCGGCGCCACAGTTTGAGTGCCAGTTCTTCGCGAATGCCGGTCTTGTTGGCGACCCACGGCAAGATCTTTGGTGCTTTCATGGTGTTGCTCCTGAGAATCTGGCGATGCCAGGCACTGTACGCCAGCCACCGGAACCTCATGAGCCCGGTCGTGTTGCAGTGCAGCATCATTATAAGTAATCCCCCACCGAAAAGTTAGGGTTTTCTTCTAATTTCTTCTCTCGAGCCATTGGGAAACGCTCCGGTTACGATCAGATCCACACGGAAAGAAGCGCCCAGCTTGCGGCGCATCGCGACGCCAGCAAGCGGCTGGGCGAACAGCCTGCCCTTCTGCGACGCACCATCGCTGGCGCTTCGATCCAGAGCCAGATTAGCACCGCCACCGCTCGCAAACCGTGACCAAACGCACGGCACAGCGAACTTCGATCGTGCGCGCCGGCCGGCACTCTGCTTGCGATCGTCGTACCATCGCTGGCGACGGCCGGCCTGCAGCGGCCGGCCACGCCGCAGCCTCATGGGCGGACGCTGACCTTCCAGCCGTCCCCGGTCTTGGCGAGATACTGGACGGTGAGCGTGTGCGGGCCGTCGCGGGCCTCGAGCACGGCCTGATCGCCCTTCACCTCGACCTTCTCGATCTGCTTGCGACGCGCCTCGCCCTGCGCACCGCTGCGCATGCGGTCGAGGAACTGCTTGAAGCCGTCGTCGCCGAAAGCCTTGGCCATGCCCTGCAGATCGTCGACCTTGGCGGCGGTCATGTACGGACGCGCGCCATCGAGACCGCCGGCGATCAGCGCTTTCTCGTAGGCGAGGAAGGCGTCGGCCTGCGGCGACTTCTGCGCCTGCGCACCGGTCAGCGTCTGCGCGTAAGCTGCGGGAAGAAGCAGGACGGCGGCAAGCAGAATGGCGAACACGCGAATCATCGGTTGCATGAGGGTCTCCTTTGTTGTTCTTGCCCGTCGATCACCATTCGGCAATCTTCCACTCACCGGTGATCTTGATGAGCAGTGCAGTATGCACGCTATCCGGTCCGCTGCGGGCGACCACTTCCGCGTGGTCGCCGTCGACGTTGACCCGCTCGATCTGCCGGCGACGCGCTTCGCCCGGCGCCGTGCGGGCACGCTGCGCCTTCCGGAAGGCGGTGAAACTCGCCTCGCCGAAACGTTCGACTCGCCCGCGCAGGTCGGCGAGCTTGGCCGTCGTCAGGTAGGCGCCGGCGGCATCGAGGCCGTGGTCGACCAACGCCTGCTCGAAGGCGACGAATACCGCCGCCTGCGGCGAATCCTGCGCGGCCATGCCGGTGATCGTCCGCAAGCTGCCCGTCGAACCTTCGACTGGCGCAGCGAACTCGGCGTCGAGCGTCCAGCTCATCCATGCCGTCCTGGCCTTGCCGCTGACCCGGTGATCCTTGATCCGCAAGGCCTGCCAGCTTGGACCGAAGTTGAAGCGATCGAGCGAAAAACCATCCGCCCGCGGCGCATAAACAACGCCCCGGATGTCGTCGAGGCAAGGCTTCGCCGGACTGACAATCAGCTTGACGCCAGCGAAGCGTCTGTCGCGTGCCAGCTGCTCGGGCAGCACCGGGTCCTGCGCCGCCGCCGGCGGCAACGCCTCGTCGGTCAGATAGATCCACATTTCGTCATCCTGCAACGGCGGCTGCCAGACGTAGACGTGGCGCAGAACATACACCTTGCCGTCGTAGCTCAGCCGTCCGCTGACCGTTCCCGGCTGCTCCGCGAAAAGCGGCGCCGACAGCAGCAGGCTGGCGAGGCAGGCGAGCAGGCGACCGGGCAATCGCCACCGAAGCACCGACGCGACGCCGTACCGCCGGCGATCAGCATCGCCAGCGACGGCAAGACGGACTATCGCGAAGACCAACGCAGGCATGGCGACTCCGGAAGATGCGCGGACCAGAGCACGGCGCCGGCGGCAGCGCTCACCAGTTGCGGTACAAGTATCTGAGGTCCGCCGCGGCAAGGTCAACGTCAAGCTCCGCGCCGACGCCCGCCGGCAGGTCGCCGGTCGATGCGCCGCCGGCGTTGCCGGTGGCGCTGTCGCGATCGGCGAACGGCCAGCGCCAGTTGACGGTTTCGGGCGCATCGACGCCATGTTCGTGCGCATGACGGCGACAGGCAAGCTGCCGGTTGCGGAATTTCTCCTTGGCGTGGGCGCCGGCAACGCTGAGCCGCGGCACGCGGTCGATGACGTCGATTGCCAGGCTGAAACGGTCGATCTGGTTGTTGATCGCCAGTTCGAGCGGCGTATTGATGTTACCCTTCTCCTTGTAGCCGCGAACGTGCAGGTTATGGTGATTGGTGCGTCGGTAGGCCATGCGGTGGATCAGCCACGGGTAACCGTGGAAGTTGAAGATGATCGGCTTGTCGACGGTGAACAGGCCGTCGAAGTCGCGATCGCTCAAGCCGTGCGGGTGCTCGCTGTCGGGCTGCAGCTTGAAGAGATCGACGACGTTGATGAAACGGATCTTCAGATCGGCGAATTCCGCACGCAACATCGCCGTCGCCGCCAGCGCCTCCTGGGTTGGAATATCGCCGGCCGCCGCGATCACGACGTCGGGCTCCTGACCCTGATCGTTGCTCGCCCAGTGCCAGACGCCGATGCCCTTGGTGCAGTGCGTGCTGGCCGCTTCGACGTCCAGGTACTGCAGATGCTCCTGCTTGTCACAGACGATGACGTTGACGTAGTTCTCGCTGCGCAGGCAGTGGTCGGCCACCGACAGCAGGCAGTTAACGTCGGGTGGCAGGTAGATGCGGGTGACCGCTGCACTCTTGTTCAGGACAAGGTCGAGAAAGCCCGGATCCTGGTGCGTGAAGCCATTGTGATCCTGACGCCAGACGGTCGACGTGATCAGCAGGTTGAGCGAGGCGATCTCCTCGCGCCATGACAGATGCTGGCAGATCGACAGCCACTTGGCGTGCTGGTTGAACATCGAGTCGATGACGTGCACGAAGGCTTCGTAGGTCGACAGGAAGCCGTGCCGCCCGGTCAGCAGATAGCCCTCGAGCATGCCTTCCATGGTGTGCTCGCTGAGCATTTCGACGACCCGCCCGTCGGGCGCCAGTTCGGTGCCGTCGGCGTCCTCGGCAAGATAGTCGGCGAGCCAGAGCTTCTTGCTGACCTCGTAGACCGCGCCGAGCTTGTTGGAGGTGTTCTCGTCGGGAGCGAAAACGCGGAAATTGCGCCCATTGGCCTTCATGATGTCGCGCAGCAGACGGCCGAGCGGCGGCGTGTTCTCGGCGGTGATCCGTGCCGGCTGGTCGACGGCGATCGCGTAGTCGCGAAAATCGGGCATGCGCAGCGCCTTCTTGAGGATGCCGCCATTGGCCTGCGGGTTGGCTCCCATGCGGCGAATACCTGTCGGAGCCAGGTCGACGATTTCCGCCAGCGGCACACCGTCGCTGTCGAACAGATCTTCCGGCCGGTAGCTGCGCAGCCATTGCTCCAGCAAACGCAGGTGCGCCGGGTTCGTCTGCACGTCGGTCACCGGGACCTGATGCGCCCGCCACGAACCTTCGACCTGGCGGCCGTTGATTTCGGCCGGGCCGGTCCAGCCCTTGGGGCTGCGCAGGACGATCATCGGCCAGCGCGGACGCTGCGCGATGCCGCTGGCGCGCGCCTCACCCTGCGCCCTGCGGATCTCCGCGACGCAGTGATCGAGCGTGGCAGCCATCGCCTGATGCATCGTCGCCGGGTCCGAACCTTCGACGAAGTGAGGCGTCCAGCCATAGCCCCTGAGCAGATCCGCGAGTTCCTGGTGGCTGATTCTCGCCAGCAGCGTCGGATTGTTGATCTTGTAGCCGTTGAGGTTGAGGATCGGCAGCACCGCGCCGTCGCGGATCGGATTGAGGAACTTGCTGATGTGCCAGGAGGTGGCGAGCGGGCCGGTTTCGGCCTCGCCGTCGCCGACCACGGCGGCGACGATCAACTGCGGATTGTCGAAAGCGGCGCCGCAGGCGTGCGACAGCACGTAGCCCAGTTCACCGCCTTCGTGAATCGAACCGGGCGTCTCCGGGGTGCAGTGGCTGCCGATGCCACCGGGAAAGGAAAACTGCTTGAAGAAGGCTTTCATCCCCTCCTCGTCGAGACTCTTCTCGGGATAGATCTCCGAGTACGCCCCTTCGAGATAGACCGCCGCCAGCACGCCCGGCGCGCCGTGTCCGGGTCCGGCCATGAAGATCGCCTCGAAATCGTATTTTCTGATCGCCCGATTGACATGCGTATAGACGAAGGACAGCGCCGGGCTCGACCCCCAATGGCCGAGCAGGCGATCCTTGACGTGTTCGGGCTTGAGCGGCTCCTTCAGCAAGGGGTTGGCGCGCAGGTAGATCATCCCGACGGCCAGGTAGTTGCATGCTCGCCAGAAGGCGTCTGTCCGGCGTAGTTCGTCGGCGCTCAGCGGCGCGCCTTCGACGGTCGACCGGGCTTTGCCAAAGGCACTGGTATCGACCAGCGTCAAGGTATTTTCTGAATTTGCCAGCATCGTGCTCTCCTGCAAACGGATTGACTCGAGACGCTCGCCGGGCCGCTTGCCCGGGATCTTGGCGGTGGCCAAAACGAGCGGCGTCGCCGGCAGGGGAAGCAGCACCGTCAGCCCTGCCGTCGCCCGGCCCAAGCGTCGGGGAGCCCAGTCTGAGCGAGCCGTGTTTCGGCAAGATGACGAAGGGCGTCCGGGTGACGCGGCGACCCGGCCGTGGACAAGATCGGCGGCATGCTTGCCGCCGGCGACCGGCTTTGCCAACGCCAGCGACAATGGCGTTGGCAAAGACGATGCCCTGTTTGCCAGGTAGCGCGGCACGCAATTCCCGGAACGCGCCAATATCGACGCCCGTTTCTTGTCGAAAAATCTTACAGATGGCCCTGTCGAAATCGGTATTGATATCCTATACTGCCATTAAAACATCAACATGAAAATTCAGGCACGGGTATTGCTTTTAATCAATGTAGCTACCCCTGTTTTCACAACGTCAGTGTTGTAGCGTGGTTTCTCTCGGCAAACCGATCGCCGGCGAATGCAGACACCAGGCGGTTGCTTACGAAATTCAGGTACCTTTTCTCGACCATTCTTGATTCGCAAAGGAATAATCATGAAATCACTGGCGTCCTCTTCGGCCCTGATCGGCCTGCTCGCCACTCTCGGTGCGGCGTCGGCGCCGGCAAGTGCCGTCGTCATCGAGTCTTTCGATGGCGGCAGCTGGGGAGCAGGCTGGTCCAACAATGCGGCCGGCGCGGTGAATGCGGGCGCTGCGCACGACGGCGCCTTCGGCGTAACGCTGGACGGCGGCGTCTGGACCTACAATACCGACTTTCAGTTCGGCGAAGGGAGCAAGCTCTCGGCATGGGTCAAGCCCACCGCTGGCAGCAACGGCCGTGTCTATCTCGGTTTTGGCGCCGATGCCAACGGCGCGCAGTCGTTCGTCGGCGCGACCAACACCGGCGACATCCGCTTTCAGGACAACCCGGGCTACGGCTTCATCGAACTCAACACGAGTTCCTTCCAGTGGACCGTGGACAGCTGGTACCTGATGGAAGTTGACTGGCTGAGCGGCGGCCTGGCAATCGGCAACCTCTACGCGGCCGACGGCAGCACGCTGCTCGCTTCGGTCAGGCAGGACAATCTGCCACGTACCTGTGGTGGCGTCGCCCTGCGCGGCTTCAATGGCTGGGATCTCGATACCGTCAGCGTCAACCCGCTGGGTTGCGGCGGCACACCCGTTCCGGAACCGGGCAGCCTGGCGCTGATCGCCCTCGGCCTGGTCGGCGTTGGCTTCCGCTTCGGCCAGCGCAGGAAGGGCTAGCCTCCCACTCGCTTCCCGCAGACAGGGTAGCTTCGCCGCAGTGTTCAAGGCTGTGGTGCAGGCGCCCGAACCAGCAATGGCCGCCATGCGGAATCCGCATGGCGGCCATTGTGCGTTGCGGTGGGCGGCGGGCAGCCGCCAGCGCGCCAAAGACCAGCGGCGCTTGCCGGCCGACCGCCGCGCAGCGCCGCGGTCAAGCGGCAGCCGGGTCGTCGCCGTCAGGCGCTGAACGGCGGCCCGGCGAACGCCATCAAGGCCGCACGCACGCGCGCGAAAGCGGTCGGCGCTGCGCTGCGCTCGATTCTCACCGAGTGGTGCATCGCACCCAGCGTGGCGTCGATTTCATCGCGGAAACCGTCGCGCCCGGGCGTCACGATCTCGCCCGGCAGCGCGAAAAAACCGCCGCCAAGCAGCGCCTCGGCAAGCTGCTGCTGCTCCGAGTGCTGCAGGCGCCGCAACGGCTCACCGGGCCAGGGAGCGCTCCAGTGTTCGCCGCGCGGGCAGTCGCGTGTCTCGACGTAGGCGAACAGCGCGCCGCAGGGTGCCACCCGGATTCGCAGGTTGCCGCGGCAGCTGATCGCCTGGATACGGCGAAACTCGATTTCCGGACCCGCGCCGCTGGCGCCAGGCGTGGCGCTCAGCTGATGGTCCACTCGGATTGCGCGATGTCGGGGGCGGTCATCCGGCCGAGCGCCTCCCACAGGGTGACGTAATGGCGCGGCAATACGTCGACGCCGTTCGACATCTGGCTGGCGGTATCGACGCCCCACACCGCCGGTCCCGGCACGCCCGCGGCAGTGACCAGTCCGGAATAGAGCGTCTGCTGCGCGCCGAGCACGCCGCTGGTGTTGTTCTGGTACTCGTCCGGCAAGCCGAGCATGTGGCCGAACTCGTGTTCGCCGACCGAGTAGCGGTTGCCGGCATAGGTCGTCTCGAACAGGTGGTCGACGGTAATCACCGCCCGTCGGTTGGCGGCGTCGCCGGCAGTGCCGACCGGCCCGTGGCCGAGCACGCCGATCGGCTGCGTCACGCCGAGGCCGGCAAGGAAGCCACGCACGGCCACCGCGCGTCGCTCGGAGAGATCGACATTATGCGTCGCGTCACCATCGCGACTGGCAAAGCCATCGACCTTGAGCGGAATCAGCGGATCGGACGGGTTTTTCTGCCTGGCCGCGTCGGCAAAGGTGGTCAGTGCCGTGCGCGCAGTCGGGCTGAGGACATCCGAATCGTTGCCGAACAACACCGGCGAAGCGGCCGCTGCGGCGAGCGCGCTCTCGAGACGCTGACGCTCGGTCGTGGCGACGCTGCCGCTGTTGAAATTGGACTCTTCGCGCACGTCGGACTGGTAGAGATCGGCGGTCGCCGGCCTTTCCGGATGCGCGACGTCGGGGTCGCTGGTGGCCGACTTGTAATCGATCGCCGGACCCGGGCTCTTGTGCACCGTGGTGACATAGTGCGCCGAAGCATCGTCAGCCACCTCGACCGGCGTCACCAGCGGCATGGCCCGGAAATTCCAGCAGGGCTTGCTCGAGGTCATCGTGTGCTGGGCACTCCAGCGGGTCGCGACGCGAGCGATGTAGTCGCGTTTGAAGTCGGCCTTTTCCGGGTCGCTCCAGAAGAATCGACTGAGGTCCTCGCCCGCCATGCTGCGGGTCAGCCATTCAAGCATTCCCGGCGCGTTGTCGGCCGAGACAAAATTGAATTTCATCTTCACCGTCACCGGCATCAGCCCGACCAGCGGGAAGTAGTCGGCGTCGAACATGCCGAAGGTGGTCGAGGGAATGTAGCGCTCCAGATGCAGATGACGCAGGGCAAAGGCATCCCGGCGCACCCCCTCCTCCGGCGTCAGACAGGAACCGAAGAGGCCGTCGAAAAGCGGCGTCGGCACCGCCGGAACACCTGCCGGCAGCGCAACGCCGGCATCGCTCGGGCCGGACGACGCGGCCACAGCCGCCGCATCCGGGGTAACAGCGGCGTCTGGCGTGACGCCGGCGTCCGGCGCCCGGGCGACGGTATCTTCCGCCCCGCCGCTCACCACATGCGCGAGTTCGTGCGCCATCAGCCGGCGCCCGGAGTCGGACGCGGGCTCGTAGCGGCCCGGAGCAAAAACGACGTCGTTGCCGAGAGTGAAGGCGCGCGCCGCGAGCGATCGTGCCATCGTTCCCTCGCGCCGCCCGCTATGTACCCGCACCCCGCCGAGATCGCGAGCAAAGCGCGGCTCGAAGAACTCGCGGGTGGCGCCGTCGAGCGGCCGGCCCGGACCAAGTCCGGGCAGCAGCGTCGAAGTCGGAGCGGGCCCGTCCGCCGAACGCTCGATGGCGGACGTGCCAGCGGACGTGCTGTCGGGCGCGCAGCTGGCGCAGGGTGCCAGCGGCGTGCAGCCGGCGCATCCGCCGGGCGCCATCACCGCCTCGGCGATCCGCTCTGCCTGCCGCTCGCTTGCATCTTCCGGGCGCGAGACGTTCAGGCGGCGCGCCGAAAGAAATCGCGGGGTGCCGACGGCACGCGCCGTCGCCGGCCGTGAAACGGCAGGCTCGACCGCCTTGCCGGCGACGTCGGCGCGAAGCTGTGTGGTGAATGTCATCGCCTGTCCTCCATCGTTCGCCGGCAGAAACAGCGTGCCGCCCGCCCTGCGCACCGCTTCCTGCCGCCTGTTTCAGCATAGCCGGTCAGCCAGTCGGCGCAAGTCGTAGCCGCAACCGAGGCGGCAGCAAGAATCGCCGAGCGTCACCCGGGCAGTCGCCAGCGCGGCCAGGGCGTCAGCCTGCCGGCCAGGTCGTGGGACGCAACGCCAACCCTCGAGCGAGATCGATTCAATCGGCTGCACCATCGACGCAACCAAACTCCCCCATCGTTTCGCGCACGGCATGCTCGATATCGTCACCCCAGACGTAATCCACGAGGAGATAGCCGCCGAAGCCAACAATAAAGCCAACCGCGTTACCGAGGAGCGGCACCTCCGAACCGAGCACGGCGCCCGTAATCCCCGCGGCCAGGGCGCCGCCACCGCCGGCAACGGCAGTGCGGGCGCCGGTGGCGTAGTAGTCAATGGCGCTATAGTCGGCGTCCAGGAAGGTCTCCTGGAATGCCATCGATCCCAGCGAAATCACCGGCGCCGCGACGGCACCGACGCCGGTCGAGACAAACAGGCGTCCGCCCAGCATACCGCTGCTCGCGAGCAATCCCGGCGTTTCACCTGCGCTCAGGCCACTGCTGGCCCACCGTGACAATCCCAGGGCGGCACGACTTTCCACCATCGCACCGCCATAACCGACCGGGATCGACGCGCCGACGTTGAACAGGCTGGTCGCCACCATGCCACGATTCAGGTCGCCTTCGCCGGCATGCCACAATAGACTGCCCGATTCGGTAAGCGCCGCCAGCGCGCCGCTCACCCTCGCCGCACGCGCCGCGCTTCCCCGCGATACCGTCGACAGGGCCTCGTCGGCTGCCACCCCGTTCGCCACCAGACGGTGATACTCGACGACCTCCGGCGGGAAGAGGACGTTGCGCTGCAGGCGGGATACCGCCAGGGTGTTCAGACGCTGCAGCGCCATCACCGAGGCAAGGGTCGCGCGCATCGGCGCCACCCGCCCGCCAGCGCGCTGTGCGACCTCGCCGAACACCGCCTGGATTCGGGCGCTGGCCGCGCCATCGCCCGAAAGTATCAGCCCTTCGATCTGCGCCCAACTGGCGATCGCCGTCGCGCCCTCGCCGACCGGCGCGCCATGCATCAAGGCGTCGAACACCGGCGCCAAACGGCCCGCCGATGCCCGCTCGCGCCACGCCGACGCCAGCCTGGCGTCGACGCTGCCGGCCACCGCGCCACGCAGATCGCCTGCCAGGGCGCGGGCCCGCAAGCGCGCACGGAGCTGCGCGCGAATGCTCCGGTAGGCCCGGCTCGAAGGCGACAGCGCACGCACCTGATCCCATGACGAGTAGGTACTGCCGCCGTGGCTTATCGGATCGGCGCCCAACGAGGCCTCGATGAGCGCACGACTGGCATCGGTCATTCGCGACGGCGACGCGCTGACTCCGCTCTCGATTGCCGTCGCAAAATCGGCGCGCGAGAGGTTGCCGCCGGCCACCATCGTCTCGACTGCCGCGCGCACCGCCCCGACATGCTCGTCCGGCACCAGCAGCCGGGCGCTCGCCGCCGCGTCCAGCGCGGTGCCAAACTCCGGATAGACCGGGCCAAGCATGCTTGCGGCAGAGGTCAGTGTCGAGCCCTCGGCGGTCGGACTCATCATCCGCATGAACTTGGTCAAATAGTGATCCGGATTGAGCGGACCGCCGGTATCGACGCCGCTGAGCGAGTGGGTGAGAGACTCAAGCTGGCCGGTCCGCAGATCAAGGGTGTCGAAGGTCGGCGCATTGGCCTGCAGGCGGTTCAGATCAACCACGGAGGGATCAAGAATGGTCGGAAGATCGGCGCCCAGGTGCAGCTCTTCGAACATCGTGCCACGCCAGTTAACGCCAGCGCCGCGCATCGAGGCAGGGTTCGACGGATCGGTACCCGGCGTCACCAGCGGGCGCAGGAAGGCATCTCGAGTATAGAGATCGGTCGGGTTGGCGTAGAGGTCGGTCGGCAGGATTGATGTGGTCGACGCCCCCGACAGCCGTCCCGGGGCACCCGGAAAACCCGTTGCCGCCGGATCGGTAAAGCTGAAGCCCGGCCCCAGGCCTGGCCCTCGTCCCGGCCCCGCACCGAACCCCGGCCACAACGGCGCCGGCCCCGGATTCGGGGGAGGAAGGCGAACCGTGAGCGCCTGCGAGAAGGGGTCGTGGCTGGCGTAGAACTCGCCCACGTCGACCTGCGGCACGTTGTAGCGAGCCAGGAACCGGTCGAACTGGGCCGGTGTCAGTACCTGCCCCTCGTGCTGAAAAGCCGGCCCCTCCTCGCGCGCCGCATCGGCCAGCACCACCGCGAGCATGTCGGGACCGACCGGCCGGATCTCGTAGAGCGTTGCCGGCACCGCCGTGATGCCCTCCTCCGCCAGCCATGAGTGGCCCATGTTGCCGCGCCGACGACGTTCGCCGGCAAGGCGCCGCCGCAGGTTGGCGTGGTCGTAGGCAGGCTGTGAGTCGGGACGACGATCGCCAAGGAAGGCGACGACTCGCTGCCAGTGAGCAAGGAGTTCGGCATTGCTCAGCGCACGGGCAGACACGGCACAGGGATCGTAGGCAGCGCCCGGACCAGGCGGCATGAGCGAGGGGCGGGTAGCACCACTTGAACTGGTGGCCAGTGGCACCGCCACGCTTGCCGCATCGGCACTGGTCATGCCGGCGACCTGGTCGTCCGGAAAGCGCCTGAGCACCCCCCCAGCCTGTCCGCGCTGCTGCACCACATGCGCCACCTCGTGGGCGATCAGGCCGAGGTCATCGGCGCGCTCACGGGTGCCCAGCCAGATCTCCCGGCCATGGGTGAAGGCGCGCGCGCCGATGGCCCGAGCGGCGCGCCCCGGCACTTTGCCCTGGTGCACCCGCACCGCGCCGAGATCGGTGTCGAGCGCGGCTTCGAGTCGACCCCGCAGCGCGCCGTGCAGGCCAGTGCCAGCGCCACTGTAAGGTGCCGACCGGCCGGCGGCAGCGCCATCCTGTCCGCCATCGCCGTCGTCGGGCGGGTCCGCGCGCAGACGCTGGCGGCGCAGCGGCTGTTCGTCATTGACCGGCGACGCCACCTCCTCGACGAGTTCCTCGGCGCATTGTGGGCACAACCGCCGCGGCAAGCTACCATCATCCTGGCCGAGAAAGCGCGGTAGCGGAGCGCCCGCCACGACGGCGCGCGAAAAGGCCTCGGCCTCGTGTTCGAGCGGGTCGTCCGGCTCGCCAACTTCAAGCCGGGCCTGCACCCCGTCACCGCCGAGGCAACGCGGCACGCCTGCCAGCGATCGTAGCGGCGCGTCACAGTCGCAGGCCGGGTGATTGCCCGGCTGCGCGGCATCGGGCTGGCGCCGCCGGTCGAGCACGAGGTTCATCAAGCGCCTCCGGTGCCGGCCGGCATCTGCTTGCCCAGCTTGCGGTATTCGGCGGCCAGCGCGGCGCTGAGATCCGCCTCGCCGAGTTGCCGCCCTCGCGCGCCTGCCATCGCCGCGGCGGCGAGCACGACGTTGCGGATGTGACCGCCAGCGAGGTCACAGTTGGCAGCCAAGCGGTTGAGCGCCACCGCATCGAGCGTGTTGGCCTCACCGAGATGGGCCAGCCACAGCGCGCGCCGCTCGACCGGTCCGGGAGCCAGGAACTCGACGATCGCGTCGAGCCGCCGGGTGAAGGCCGAGTCGAAGCGCGCCCGGCTGTTGCTGGTGAGCAGGGTGATTCCCTCGAAGCTCTCGATGCGCTGCAACAGGTAGTTGGTCTGCTGGTTGGCGAAGCGGTCGTTGGCATCCTTGACGTCGGTACGCTTGCCGAACAGCGAGTCGGCCTCGTCGAACAGCAGCACCACCTCGGCGTGCTCGGCCCGGCCGAACAGTTCGGCAAGATTCTTTTCCGTTTCGCCAATGTACTTGCTGGTCACCGAGGCGAGGTCCACGCGGTACAACGGCAGCCCCAGCCGGGTCGCGATCCAGCCCGCGGCGAGCGTCTTGCCGGTGCCCGAGGGCCCGACCAGCAGTGCGCGCACGCCGGGTTTGTAGCGCGCCCGCGCGGCCAGCCCGAGCCGCGCCGCAAGCGTGTCGCGCAGTTGGCAGCGGGCCACCAGCGAATCCAGCGCCTGGCGCTGTGCCGGCGCCAGCACCAGCGCTTCGTCGGCAATGTCGTCATCGAGCAATTCGGCGAGCGCGCCGAGGTCGGCGCCGACGCCGCGGCGGGCAACCTGGACGACATGCGCGACGCCGGGCGTGTCGCCGGCTCGTGCCGCTGCCGAACGGGCCGCCTGACCCAGTTCGGCGATGCGCCCGGCACCATGGCGATGGTGCGCGGCGAGCTTGTCGACTGCCAGCGCGTCGCCGAGCGCGACGCGCCACAAGCGGGCGCGCTCGTCGGCCGGCGGCACCGGCAGACGCCACTGGCTAACCGCACCGGGTCCCTCGATGCTGCCTTCGAGTCCGGTGGCGACCAGCAGCGGGCCGTCGTAGCCGGGAATCTCGACCAGACGCCGCCGCTCGCCCGGCGCCAGCACCACCTGCAAGACCGGCACGCGGTCCTGCAGCCACAACCACGGTCCCAGTCCGCGCGGCGGCTCGCCCTCGTAGAACACCGGCCGACGACCACTGGCGGCGGCCACCGCAACCGCCGCTGCCCGTGCCTCGCCCGCCACCGCGCTGCGCAGCAGCAACACCCGGGCGCCGTCTTGACGCAGGCCGGCGGCCTGGCTGGACGCCGCCGCGACGGTCGACTCCGGCAGCATCGGCAGGCCATGGCCTTCGCTGCTGACGCCGTCGAAGCAGCCCTGGTAACCGGCCAGCGCCATGACCAGGGGCAGCGGCGTCCGCACGCTGCGTTCACACAGCGGGCGCTCCTCGGGCTCAAGCTGCAGCAGGCCGATCCGCCGGCCGTCGCCTTCGGCCAGCAGCGCCAGCGTATCGACTTCGCCCAAGCGCGCGCACAAGCTCGCCAGTAGCCCGACGGTCGGTCGCGCGCTGCCGACCGGATGCTGCAGCCAGATCAAGCTCCGCGCCGCCATCGGCGTCAGTTCGGCGACGCAGCTCAAGGCGGCGGCAAGGGTCTCGGGCAGACTCAGCGCTTCGCGGGCGGCGAGCGCGTAAAGCGCACGGTCGCTGGCCGGCGGATCGCCGAGCCAGGCCGACATCAGGGCCTGCACGACGGCCTCGCGGCCCTGCGCAGCGGGTGCCAGGGCGCGACCACAGCGATCGACAGCGCGGCCGAGCGCTTCCAGCCAGGCCGCTTCGGCCCCCTGGGTGGCGTCGCACTCGGTCGCCAGCAGCGCGAAGGCGAGATCAGCCAGGCGCGGCAGCACCACCTGCGTCGGCGCACCGGCCATCGCGACGCCCGGCTCCTCGGGCCGGTTCATCGGCGATCGCTCGCGTAGTGAAAACGCAGCACCCGCCCCAGCCACGGCACCCAGCCCGGGTCGAGATCGAGGCCGGCGCGACGAACGCGCAGGTCGACGTCGTCGATCGCCTGCCGGACATCGACGTGGGTAGCGGTAAGGGTGATGCGGGCGGGACGGCAGACCAGCGAGTGAAGGCCGATGCCGACCTGCAGCCGCAGATGGCGGCGGCAGCGGCCGAGCCAGTGCAGGGCATCGCCAACCGCCGGCCGGTCACGCGCCGGCGGCCCGCCGCACAACCACCACGCCGGGTCGGCGTCAGTGATCGGCAGGCGCTGCAGGAGGGTAGCGAACAAGCGTCGCGGCAGGTCAATGCGCGCGGCATCTTCGGCCAGCCACGCGACCACGCCGAGCCGGGTCAACAGCGGCACCAGGAACAGCAGGCCACCGGCCGCGGTCGCCAGGTCGCCGCCGACTTCAGCGACCTCCTCTCCGAAAGTGCCGGGCAGGTCGCCGGCCGACACCACGGGCGGCCCGTCGCTGGCCGCCGGCGCCGGCGCCTGGCGCTCTCGGGCGGTAGCGCCGGTCGCCACGGCAGACGCCGGGTCGCGGCGATTCGGCAGCTCGGGCATTACTGGCGAAATCGCCGGCCGCGTCTCGCCGGGCCAGGCGGTGCGCTCGCGCGGCGGCGCCGCAGCCGTGGCATCGAGGCCCGCTCGGGTCCGCTCCTGATCACCGCTGCCGTCCTCCGGGCTGCGTGCCGCGGGCGCCGCCTCGAAGTTCTCTCCCGACCGCTCATCGGCGGCCGCGGGCACCGGTCGTGCTGGTCGATCGTCTTGATCGTGTCGATCGGGTCGATCAATTCCCTCGCCGCGCGCAGCAAGCGGGCCGCGCGGCCCCCAGCGACCGTCGTCCTGAGCGCCGCGCGGCCACCCGACGTGTCGATCGACGGCGACGCCGCACAGCCGCGCCATGTCGAGCAACCACAGGTGCCGTGTGTCCTCGGCGCCGAGGCCCCCGACCGACCAGTCGAGCAGCGACTGCCAGCGCGCCGGCGCAGCCGGCGCTGGCAGTTTCAGCGCACCGCGGCAAGCGCCGCGCAACAGCGCCGCATCTTCGCCATCGAGCGCCAGCAGCAGCGTGCCACAGGCACCTCCGCCGTGAGCGACCAGCCGGGCGACCCAGCGCGGCAGCGCCGCCGGCGCCTCGGGCAGTTGCGCCAGCGACAGAGCCACCGTGCGCAGCGCCGCGGCGCTGCCGAGCGGCGGCCGATACGCCTTCACGACCATCGGCCAGCACCACGCCTGGCGCGACGCGCCAGCGAGAATCAGGCGGCTCAAGGCAAGATGGGCGGTCAGCGCATCGGCAAAACGCACCGCCGCCGCCGCCGCCAGCGCGGCATCGTCGGCCGTCGCGCCATCGACGGCGATCGCGCCGCGGCAGGCGGCTTCCAGCCGCAGCGCCACCTGCTGCGCTGACGCGCCGGCCGCGAACGGCGGCAGGCGCAGCCGGCGCAGCAGCAGCAAGTCGGCGCCGTCGCCCGGCAGGCTGGCGGTACGCAGCGCGTCCTCGATGAGGAAGGCGGCGTGCCGCACACGGGCATCGTCGGCCGCACGGATCGACAGGCGGCGAACGGTGCGCTCGACGAGCATCGCCCTAGCTGATCTTGACGCGGGCCAGCCGCGCTCGGCTCATCGCCACCGGGCTGTCGGCGGCGACGAACTGCACGCGCGTCTCGGCGGCGAGTTCCAGCCGGTTACCCTCGACGTGCAGGACCGTGGTCATTACTTCGCTGCTCGCCAGGTCCTCCACCCGCGCCCGCGCCACCACCCGCTCGGCCTGATACACCAGCGCCTGCATGCCGACCCTGAGTTTGAGGCCATCGCTGACACGGATCGGCAGGCGGACGCCGGGCACGGCAGTGACCGGCGCCGGCAGGCGGCCGGAGATGATGCGGTTGATCGGTGCGTGGCTGGCGAGCAGCAGGCAGATGTGCACGACATCGTTGATCAGCGCCTCGGCCTCACGGTCGCCAGCCTTGATCTGCCCGAACAACCAGTCGGCGTAGGCCTGCAACTGCCGCCGCGTCTGGTAATCCAGCTCGCCCCAGCGGGGCAGACCGGCGAGGTTTCTGAGCCGCGGCGTGGCGTCGAACTGCGACAGGCGCTCGGCCCAGTCGAGACGGATCGCCGGCAGCACTTCGCAAAACGCCTCGTGCAGGCAGGCGGCAATGCGCGAGATGTTCTCGAACACGGCGGCGGCCCGGCTGGCCACCGCGCCGCTGCCGTGCTCGCCATCGATCAGATCGCCGAGCGAGACGACCTTCTCGGCTTCGGCCCGCGCCCGCTGCCAGCCCAGCCCACCGATCATCAGCGGATCGATGCGCGTTGCGGCGCTGCGCAATTGCTGGACGGCGGCGAGTTGCTTGCCCTGCAGTGCAGCGATCGCGCCGGCGACGCCGCGCACGACGCCGGCTGCCGGCTGCGCCGCCAGCCGCAGGTCCATGATCTGGCTGCGCAACTGTGCCGACTGCATGGTCTTCACCAGCAGGTCCACCCGATCGAGCCGATCGAGCAGCGCCGGCAGCAGGGCAAACCAGCGCGACGGCGCCTCGCGCACCACCGCCAACAGCGCGGCGAGTTCGTCCGGCGCTTCCTGATGGGCCTTGAGACAGGCCGGCACGGGCGCTTCGAGCAAGCCGGGATCGAGCTGGCGCAGCGGCGCCTGGCTGATCAGCTCGGCCTCGCGCGGACGCTGGTAGGCGACGAACTTGACGTGATCGCGCAGGATCTGCGAACGCCGCTCGTTGATCGCCGCCAGCCGCGCCTCCTCCTCGGCGATCAGCGCGCGGGTCACCGCGACGTCGTGGCGCGCCTCGGCCAGCTCCTCGGCGACCGCCTGCAGCGTCTGTTCCAGCGTCGCAGCCTCGCTCCGCAGACCGTCGAGCAGCGCCTGACCGAGCGACATGGCGTTGCGATAGAGCTTGATGCGGCCTTCGAGCTGGCGCATCAGTGCCACGGTGTTGTCGGAGAGGTCGGCGCCATCCGAGAAGTAGGCCGACTCGTCGACCTTGCTGCGCCGCGGCGCCTGCAGCATCAGCGGCAGGCGCCAGCGCTCGTTGAGCACGGTACGCAGCGGCAGGCTGCGGCGCAGCTTGTTGAGCGTATCCTGCTCGGCGGAGTCGCTGCTATCGACGATCGGCAGCGGCTTCGTCGGATCGCTGACATCCTGCGCGTTATCGTAGAACAGCGCCGGATCGCCGCGCACGCCGTGAAACGCGACGCCCTCGAAGAGGCCGGCGCTGTCACCACCGTCTTCGGCTTCGAGCGCATCGGCCAGCGCGATCAGGCCGCGCACCGCCTCGTAGCGGGTAGACGCGGTGTAGTCCTTGGCCTCGTTGGCTTTCGGTGCCTCCAGCCGCTCGGCGATGCTCAGCGTGCGCACCTCGGCCTTGCCGATCAGCGGCGCGGCGTTGGTGATGTCGGACGGCACGAAGCTGCTGCTGCCAGCCAGCAGCCTGGCGCTGGTGGAATCGCGCACCAGCGCATTCTGGTTCGACGCCGCGGAGTCGGCGACGCTGAACTTGCTGCTCTCGGCCTGCAGCAGGGCCTGCGTGCCGGCCGAGCCGAGATTGACACTCAGCCTCTGGCTGCCGCCACCGGCGGTGCCACCGAAGGTCTGGCCTCCGACCAGCAGCGCACTTCCGCCGGCGCGTGCCGAGGCGGTCGAAATGCTGCCGGCCGACGCCACCGCGCCGCCGCTCGCGGCGGCCGCCGGCGTCGCCGCGGGCGAGCCACCGATCGGCGTCGCCGAACGAGTCTGGGTGGCCGCCGGGGTATTTTTCAGTTCGTCGAAGAAGCCGGCGATCCGCTCGCTGGACGCCACCGCCGTCTCGGCCTGAGCGATGCTCGCCAACGCCGGCGAAATCGCCAGCCGCGTCGCGGCAGTGGTGCCGAGCACCAGCTGGCGGACCCGGTAGATGTCGGTCTGCACCTTGACGAAGTTGTAGTCGACCAGATCGTCGGCGCGATCGGCGCGGCTCTTGAGATAGGCGATGAAGCCCTCCAGGCCGCGCTGGAAGATCTGGTAGCGCTCCTGCGCCGAGAGGTGGGCAAGCGCCGGGTTGTCGTAAAGCCGCAGCGCGGCCTCGACCTGGCCGTTGAGCGCCGCGGTGGTCGGTGCGCGCAGGTCGCGCGCGACGAGGAACTGCCAGACGCCACGTTGTTGCGCGCCGGCCGGCAGCGTGCCGGAAAACCACGCCCGTTCGACGCCGGTCGCCGACAGCGCACCCGCACTGCCGAAGACGGCGCTACCGTCGAAAAAGGTGAACGCCATGCCGTTCAGTGCCGCACCCGCCACATCCACGCCGCTGACCGTATCCACCGGCACTTCGAGCCGCAGCCAGCGGCCCGGCCGCGGCATGGCGCCGATCCGGCGGCGTGACGCCGTGCCTTCGGCACCCCAGCCAATCCGACTCAGGCCCCAGTAGGCGCGGTGCTCCCAGCTCGTGCCGGTACGCCACTGCAGCATCAGCTGGGTCGGTGGATTGTCGGGGTCGACGAACACCCACAGATAGAGTCGCTCGGCGGCCGCCACGGTGAAGGTGGCGCTGGCGTTTTCGAAGAAGTGCTGGTGGAGGCCGGCCATCGGCGGCTCGCCGTGACCGCCACCGGCCGGTGCACCACCGCCATCGACCGGCAGCACCACCGCCGAAACCGCAAACGGCGCCCACAGATCGTTGTGGGTCATGAAGTCCCAGCGTTCGTCGCCATTCTGCTGGGCGCCGGCCGGAAGAACGCTGCAGAACCACTTCTTCGGCGCGCCGCTGGCGGCGATCGCGCCGCTCATCGCGAAAGCCGCCTGGCCATCGTAGAGCGTGAACGCCATGCCGTCGGCGGCCAGACCCTCGAGGCCGACCAGCGAAGCAGGCAGGGTCAGCCTCACCCACTCGCCAGCCACCGGCAGGTCGCCGGCGTTGGCGCGCGCGACCGTGCCATCAGCCCCCCAGTCGATGAGGTTTTCGCCCCAGTAGGCGCGGTGCTCCCAGCTGCCGGCATGCCATTGCAGCATCAAGGCACGCGGCGGATGGTCGGGATCGAGATAGACCCAGGCAAACAGCTCATCAGCTGCCGCCACCGCGAGCGTCTCGGTGGCCGCTTCGAAGAAATGCTGGTGGACGCCGGCACGCAGCGCCGAGCGGTGACCGCCGCCCGCCGGCGGCGGACCCCATGGCGTCACAGCCTCGTCTTCGAGCGCTTCCGGATCGTCGGCAATCGCCGGCACGGCCAGCGCCTTGCCGCTGATCGCGCGGGCCAGCACCGATGCCCGCGTGCGCAACCCCTGGCGGGCGCCGAGCGCACGTGCGCGCTGCAACTGGAAAGCGGCGAGGGTGCTGGCGAACTCCGGGTCGATCACTTCGCGAATCAGCAGGCGCGGCTCGAACACCGACTGCGGCACCGGCACCAGAAGGCGCACACGCTCGCCCAGCGAGAGGTCGAGCGGTGCCAGCGAGGCGGCCTCGGCCAGCGCGGCATCGAGTTGTTCGGTCGGCAGCGGCGCGGCATCGAGCGTGAAGCTGGCCGGGAAGAAATCGCTCGACAAGGTGGCGAGATCGACCACATGCGCCGGCAGCAGGCCAAAGGGCGGCAGGCGTGCGTAGTCGACCGCCAGCGTTGCGGCGTCTGCCACCGGCTCGCCGGCCGCGGCGATCTGCTCGGCCAGTTGTTCGAAGCGCGCCTGCCACAGGGCCGGCAGCCGCCAGTGGATGCCAAGACCGTCGGCGGCGCCGCCCATTCGTCCGTAACGCGCCCGCCCGCCGCTCCGCACCACGCTGGCGCGGTCGAGAAACAGCGGCGTCCAGTCGGTGTCGCAGGCGACCAGCCCGATCGGCACGCCGAAAGCCTCCCAGGGCAGAACCTGGTCGCGATCGAGCAGCCGCTCGGCGTCGAAGATCCGCCACGCCAGATCGTTTCGCCAGCGCCCCGGCGCGGCCACTGGCATCGTCGGCAGGCTGAGGAACTCCTCGGGCCAGGCGTACCACAACAGCCGCGCGGCATCACCAATCCGCCAGTCCTCGAAGGCGATCACGTTAGCGCTGCCGCAACCGTCGAGCGAACACGGGTCGGTGGCATCGAACTCGCCGATGCGGTCGCCGGCAACCGGCTGCAAGAGCAATATGCCGACCCTTGGCAGCGCGTCCGGCAAAGCCGCCACCACCGCGCCGAGCGCCGGGCCAACGACCTTGGCGGCAACACTGCCGCCGACGCCGCCAGCACCACCCATGCCGGCAAAGGCCGACGGGTCGGCAACCGCCGGCAGATCGGCCAGCGCCAGCTCCAGTGCCTGCAGCACGCGCACGTCCTCGCCATCGCCGTTCAGGCCCTGCCCCTGCATCAGCGCCAGCCGGCTGCCGGCAAGGCCGCCGGCGGTGTTGAACAGGGCCGCTTCCAGCCCGCGTACAACGCCCGGCGTAAACGCCTGAGCGCGCAGCGCGATGTGTCGGGTCGCCCAGCCCTGGCGGTCGGACAAGGTCGGCCCGGTGAGCGGACGACCGGCAAACAGATTCGGCCGACGCAACCACCAGCGGCTGGCGTCAGCGGCGTTCTCCGGCGCCAGGCCGACGACCTGCTCGCCAGCCAGGGGCCTGTCGATCGGTGTGATGCTCACGATCCACCTCCTTCAGTCATTTGCGGCTACCCCGGGGCTTGCCGGTGGGCGCACCGGCATCGGCGGCAGGAACCGGCTTGCGGCGCTTGCCCGATGGCGTGGTGGCGGCCCTTTCGCCGGCGGCTGTTGTCGTCTCGGCGTCGCGCTGGCGAGCCGTTGCGCGTGCTGCCGGCGCCGGCTGGGCCGGCTCGGCCGGCCTGATCGGCTGCGGCCGCAACGCCGTCCGCGCCATGCCGGACAGTTGCGACGTTCTCGCAGCCGTCGCAGCGACGTCGGTAGCACGCCAGTCGCTGCCGTCGGCGATCGCCTTGAGCGCCGCCTTGCTCGGCACGGTCTCCGGCCGGGAACGCTCGAGGCGAGCCAGGCCCTCGCCGACACCCGGGGCCGAGAGGTCCGCGGCGACCCGCAGTACCGCCGCCTGATCGAGCGTTTCGGCCCGACCGAGTTCGCCCAGCGCGGCGGCGGTCAGGCTGGGCGACTCGGCGAAGCGCGGGCTCGAAAGCAGGCTCCGTACTTCCAGCGCCGCACGCGGCGTCGCGCGGCCGAGGACGCGGTTGGCGGCGCCATCGAGACCGAGCGCGGCGAGCCGCGGTGCATCCGTGTCGAACGTGTCGTGACCGGCAACCCGGATCGCCTCACCGGCCAGATCGTCGCGATAGGCGAGATTGCGCCGGCGCACGAACCACAGGTTTGGCAGCGCCGCCAGCCGGACCCATTCGGCCTGCGCCGGGTCGCTCGGCTCGGACGCCTGCGGCAAACGCGGAATGCGCAATTGCTGCAGGATTTCCAGCGGTTTGCGGGTCGCCACCAGATTGATCGCCGCCGGACGCAGGGTGCGGCTGCGGCTGCTCAGGCGGCCGCTCACGGCGCGCCATTCGTGGCGAGGGATCGGCGCCAGCAACAGCAGCGCCGTCGATTCCAGTGCCGCCGAGGGCGCCTCGAGGTCGATCGGCGGCAGCGACAGCGCCTCCTCGACCAGCGCCGGCAGTTCGTCCTCCGGGATGATCGAGAAATCGACCGCCATTTCGGGCGGAAAATAGCGCTGGGTGAAATCGCTGCTGTCGATCATGCCGGCCGGCACCGGCCCGGCCGACGGCAACAGCGGGAAGTGCTCGTGCGCCGCGAAGCCGCGGCCGCCACTCGCCAGCAGGATATCGGCAAGATGCACCTGGTGCTGGATCAGGTGCGCCAGGCGCAGCGCGCGCGGCGCATGTCCGAGACCCGGCAGGTCGGCACGATCGGCGCCCAGTTCGCGGCGAACCATGGCCTCGTCGATCCACACCACGACGTTGTTGGACAGTGCCAACATGGCCAGCGGCAGGACATTTGCCGACAGCCCGCGGACGCCGTCGCCGGCGAAGATCGCCGCCGCCGCTCGGCCGCGCCGGGCAGCGAGCGCATCGGCGGCGCCGTCATCCTGCCACGGCACCAGCACGATCGCCGTCGCTTCGACGACGTCGCCGTCCTCGACGGTGCGCTGGCCGGTGATCGAGGTCGGGTAGGCGCCGATCGGGTTGTCGGTGTATTCGACCGGGCGCAGCGCCAGCACGAACAGGCCGCTGCGATTGCGCAGCGGCGGGTGAGGCACCCTGCCGAGCCCGAAGCGCGCCGACAGTTGCTCGGCACGCGGGATGTCGGCGAGCCGCAGTTCGATCGCCCGCGGCAGCAACACCAGTTCGCCGGCGGCAGTCACGCCGTGGCCGGCAGCGACATTCACCCGGTCGCCGGCGCTGCCGCGCTCGACATCGAGGCCGCTCGCGACGCCGCTGCCAGCGGCCTGGCCGAGATCGGCCTCGCGGGTGAGGATGTACTGCTGGTCGCGGATCAGGTCGCGCGCCGCCAGGAAGCGGCCGTCGAAGTAGCGGGGACGTTCGCGGCGCGGATCTTCGATCAGCACGCCGCTGCCCTTGAGCAGCGCCAATTCGTCCGCGCCTATGGTTTCGCGGCTTTGGCCAGTGATCAGGTTCATGCTTGTTCCTCCAGGGCAACGCATTGCGCGCCATTGATCTTGCTGTTCATTCGCCCAGCCCCAGTGCGCCGGCGAGCATGCCGAGCGGCGGCAAGACCCGGCGGCCGTGGTTGTCGACGATCGCATCGCCGCTGCGCGCCGGCGGGTTGCCGGCGGCGACCGGAACGAAGAGGCGGGCCAGGAACACCGCCGTCGGGTCGAGGCCTGGCGGATGCCCCGGCGGCGCCGGCAGTTCGCCCGCCGCGCCGCTGTTGCCGGCGAGATCGGGCCAGCCGTCGAGCACCGCGTCGTGCAGCGCCTGGCGGCGGGCCGCGGGATCGAGCGCCGAGAGGTCGCGGTCCTGCTGCGGCAACCCATTGAAGGCGTCGTCGAGGCCGTCACCGCGCAGCACCAGATGCACTTCGAAAGCGTCGCGCAGACGCGCCGTCTGAACCGCGTCGAGTGCGTCGAAAGGGCCACTGGCGAAAGCCGGCGTAAGCGCCTGACGACAGGTCACGAAACGCACGAAAACGTCCGCGATCACCGCCCGCGCAGGTAACGCCGGGCCGTCGGCAATCAGCCGGGCGCTGGCGAAGCGTTCCGGGTTGTCGAGTGCGGCGAGGCGCAGGGCGTCACCGCCGTCGCGCGCCAGTTCGCCGTCGAACCAGCGCTCGACGCGCAGACATGCCGCCCGCGGCAGCTCGACCAGGCGACCGAGCCGGTCGACCGCGATACCGGGGGCGATGCGCACTTCCTCCACCGCCTCGCCCGCCGCCGGCACCTGGCGAACCCGCAGGCCGGCCAGCGTACCGCCAGCAAAGAGGCCCGCCGCACCGGCACCATCGGCATCCAGCCCGGCCGGCAAGCGCCGCCCGCCGGCGCCGCTGAGCAGGGCCAGCGCGCGGGCAAGCCGGCTGCGGTGATAGGTCTGTTCGTCGGCGAAGTCGCCGGCATCGAGCAGCATGCCTGTCGCGTAGTGCGGGCGTGCCGGGTCGGGCAAGGCGTAGAGCGGGTCGTCGGAAGGCGGGCGAAGGGGGCTGTTCATGTTTCGCTCCTGGGTTTTGCGCGTTTGCGCGCCGGCGTCTTGCGTCGTGGGTGGGGGGTGTCGGGTGCACGCGGGGTAATGACAGCGGTGACGGTCGGCCTCAGCAGCGAAATCTGCTGTCGCCGGATGACCACCACGTCCACCACGTCGGGCGCACTCTGACGCCCGTCGCCGGTCACCACCACCAGCTGAAAGCGGTGGGTGCCGACCGCCAGACCGGCGTCGACCACGACCAGCGCTTCGGCGGTCTTGACGGTACGGCCCCTGACGAAGGTGGTCATGGCAGCGGCTCTCCCTGGCTGCTCATGGCTGGCCCATGTAGGTCCACAGATAGGTCGTCACACGACCGCCGCCAGCGTCGAAGGACCTGCTGCCGTCGAGGTTGAAACTGGTCGAGAAGGCAACACTGCGCGGTGCGCTGAGCACCGCCGTGGGAGCCGACGTATCGGCGACGATGACCACCACCTCGTCGGGAATCGACGCGTTGCCGGAATCGTCAACGACCACCAGACGGAAGGTGTGGCGCCCGAGCGGCAAGGCGTTGGTGGCGGACAGCGTGACCTCGACGGTTGGCGTGTCGGTCTTGACTTCCTGGTTGATGATGAACTGGGCCATGCTGGGCTCCTTGGGTCGGGTTGAGTTGCCGGGACGCTGACGCCTACTCGCTGAGGCGCCAGCGATACTCGATCAGTCGCCCGCCGGGAGCGGCGGTCGAGCCGCTGCCATCGAGCACGAAACTGCGACCGTGCGCAACGGTCAGGTCGGCGCCGGCATCGGCCACCGGTGGCGCCACCGGTAGCGACGCGGCGGCCGCCGACAAGCGCGGGTCGAGGCTTCCGACGCCGAGCACGTAATCGCCGTTGCCGAGGCTGCTGACGTCCGCGCGAGCCGGACGGCGCTCGCGCGGCGGGCCGAGCCAGGTGTCGACACCGACCAGGCTGGCGATGCCGACCAGCAGCGGCCAGCTGGCGGTCGCCACCTGCACCTCGACGTGGGCCGGCGATTCGAGCTCGACGATGCGGCGGATCAGGCCCAGGTCGGGCGCTTCGACCGCCTGGTGCACCAGCACCATGGCGCGGAAGGCGAGCTGGTCGTAGAAAGCCAGCACGGCATCGCGCTCGACGCCCGAGATCAGCTCGTCGCGAAACAGCGCCAGCAGTTCGACGCGTTCGGCGTCGCCGAGGATCAGGCTGTCGCCGACCACCGAGTTGCCGCTGATCAGCAGACCCGGCAGGAGTGGGTCGTCCTCGACGTTGAGGTTCACGCCGAGCAGCGTGCTCATCAGCCGCCGCATCCGGAAACCTTCCAGGACGACGATCTCGCCGCCGCGGACAGCGCCATCGGTAGCGATCTCGAGCGCCAGCCGCAGACCGCGGCGGGTGCCGTGAAAACGTGCAAGTTCGCTCGAACGAAGCAGCCACTGGCGGCGTCGGGCGGCCGGCAGAGCGCTGTCGAAAGCAACCCCCAGCCAGCCACCGAGCCAGTCGAGCGACTCATCCGGTGCCGCCGCCGGGTCGCTCGCCAGATGGGCGGCGGCAACCCGGTCCTCGAGCGGCGTCAGGACGCCTTCGACGTTGCCGAGCAGACGTTCGAGGAAATCCGCGGCTGTTGCCTGCGGGCGATAGGCGACGATTTGCTGGTCCTCGCGGCGCAGCGTCCAGTTGCTCGCGCCGTCGCGCAGCTGCCAAAGACGGCCGGCAGTCAGCACCTCGACGCGAGCAGCCTCGCCCAGCGCCAGGGTGGCGGCCAGCGCTGGCGGCAGCAACGCGGCATCGAGATCGGCAGCCAGCAGCGGTGCATCGACCGACGCCACCGCGCTGCCGGGAGCTTCGGCCGCGGCACCGAATTCGCTCTCGCGATAGAGGCGCGGCAGATATTGATCGCGATAGGAGAAGCGCGAGCCGTAGGCGCGCAGTGCGGCCAGTTCGGGCGATTCGCGCCCATCGCCGAAGAACGCCACCCGCACCCACAGATAACGGCCGCTGAGCGCCCGCACCCGATGCCCGGCGCGCTGGATCATGGCCGTCCACAGACCGGCGCGGCCGGCCTCCGGAGAGCCCCAAGCACCGAGCCCGGAATGGCCAGGAAGCTCGGATGCCTGCCGCTCCCACACGGCGCGCGGGACGGGACCGGCGGGCAGTCCGTCATCCGGCAGCTCACCAAAGAGATGGGCATGCCACTCATCGACCGCCGCGGCGCTCGGCTCGGCGGTCGCCGCCAGCCACACCACCAGCCCACAGCCCGCCGGCAGCCGGGCTTCGGCGTAGAGTCGGTGCCACACCGTCTGTTGATCGCCGCTATCGACGAGATGCAGCGCCGCCGTGCTGAAACTCGCTGCCTCGCCGCGGCGGGCGAGGTTGGCCAGCGACAGGCGGAAAAGCGGCTCTACGCCACCACCGGCCAGCGGATAGCGCGGCGGCTCGTCGAGCCGATGCGCGAACGGCGCTTCCTCGGCATCGGCCGCCAGCGGGTAGATATCGCCGGCCGGCGGCAGCGTCACCGCAGCAACGGCTGAACGCCGCGGCAGCCACACCGGTACGTCACGGCGGCCGGGCAGACGGACCGCAATACGGCCGTCGCCGAGCCAGTCGATGGCATAGGCGAACGCCGCGCCGGCCAGCGTCTGCGCCGGCCCGAGCGTGCCGAGCTGGCGGTCGAACAGCCGCAGGCGGCACTCGCCGTCACCGAACCATGACAGCATGGCCAGCGTGCCGTCGTCGGCGAGCGCCAGCGACTGCGGCCGTTCGCCAGCCGGCCAGCGGACGCCGTCGAGCATTCTGAGGGTCGGCGGGGTGGGGTTTTCAGGATCGGGACGGAAGGTGCCCGGCGCGTAATCGGCGCCCGGGCGGGCCGGCAGCAGGCAGCCGCTCAGCCGGCCCAGCCGCCCGCTGGCGCGCTCCAGCAGCCAGCTTCCGCCAAGCGGATCGACGGCGATGCGCCATGCCTGGAAGCCCGGCGTCGGCAGCACGGTATCGGGCCAGCGGCCGCGCAAGTCGTGCAGCAACAGACGACCGGCCAGCGCCACATACAGCACGTCGTCATAGCCAACGGCAAAGTCCTGCGGCCGCTCGGCGAGCGCCAGCAGGGTCGCCGCCCCGGGCAGATGGCTGCTGGCGACGATCGCCATCGCCAGCTCGTCCCAGCGCGCGCTTGCGCCGTGGCGGTCGACCGACCGCGGCAGCCGCTCCAGCGCGGTCGCGGCAATCGCCGCGGCGTCGGCCGGCGGCGTGGCGAGTGTGCGCTCGCTGGCCAGCCGCAGCGCCCGGCAGCCGGCGCGATAATCGACGTGACTGCGCCCCGGCCAGTGGCGGTCGTCGGCAAGCAACCAGAAGCGCAGACCGTTGGCGTCCATCAGCACACCTCGGGGACGACCGGCACCGCCACCGCGGTGTCGTCGGCAAACGGGTTGGCCACCGCCGACAGGTCGCCCGGCGCACCGCTGCTACCAGCCGGATTATCCACCGCCACCACCGACAGCAGCTCGGGCAGCTGCCAGGCCGCGAGTTGCAGCGACTGCGTGCCGTCGGGCGTGTTGCGGGTCAACAGCCGCCATTCACCCTTGCCGTCGACCTCCGCCCGCGCGAAGAGGTTGACACCGCCAACCTCGGCCACGCCGGCCACCCGCGAGACTTCCACTTCCAGCTCGCGCTCGCGCACGGTGCGGCCGAGCGCCCAGCCGGAACCACCGGGGCCGTGCGGTGGCAGCGGCCACAACAGCCGGCGCAGCGCTTCGCGCAACTCGAACAGCACCGTCTCGCGAGCGAAGCCGTCGCGAATCGTCACCCCCACCGAAACGCCCAGCGGCAGATATTCGCAGCCGATCACGTAGAGCTCGGTGGCGAGCGGCGCGCGCACCGAAAGATGGGCATGGACGCGTTCGATGAAGGGCCGGTCGGGACGCGGATTGGGCGCCTTGCCGAAAGTCTGCGCCGGCAAGACCATCACGCTGACCACGCCGGGCACGTCGAAGCGCCGTTCGCGCGGCTTGAAGCGCGGCATCACTTCGACCCGCGCGACGTCGGTCCCGGGCACCTCTTGCGCGAGGCGACGGTAATCGTCGGCGGTCACTGCCCGCTCACGGTGGCGCAGCGTCGAGGGAATCCGTTGCTCGGCCAGCGCCAGGGTTTCGGCATCCTCGCCACCCTCGGTGGCGAGCGGCTGCACGACCTTGATCGCCGGCAGGCTTCGTGGCGCACCGACCAGCCGCGCCGAGGAAACCTCACTCAGGCTTGCCGCCGGCAGATTGCCGGCACGGCCGCCGCCGAAGCGCCCGTGGGCCAGGCGGATGCGCATCTGCCGCTCGGGCACCCGGCCGCGCACGCCGTCGCCGAAACGCAGGCTGCCGGCCTCGGCATCCAGTTCGAAGACCGCTGCCTCGCGAGCGACCACCGGGTTGGCCGAGATCGCCGCGAGGTCATCGACCCGTGCCCAGGGCTGATAGCCGCGGCCCGATTCCTCGACCTCGATGCGCAGGCTATCGGCGTCGACCGAACCCGCCGGCAACTGAAAGAGCTGATCGGCGGCGCCGGTGGACACCCCCAGCACGCGACCTTCGATGGTGTTGCGCTGATCGACCGCGACGGCGTTGACGCCCACCCAGGCGAGCCTGAGACTGGCCACACCGCTGCCCGGCTGGGGCCGCAAACGCAGCCAGCCGATCAAGCGGGCGGCCTTTTCCGGGTCGTCGAGACGCGGCGGATTGTCGCCGACACCGGCGCGCGGGTTTTCGCCAACGTCGTTGGCCGGCGCCCAGATCAGCGATTCGTCGGGCATCGGCAGACGCAGGACGCCTGGCCTGGTCAGTCCCGCGGTGGTGTCGTTGGCGTCGCCCGGCACGGGTTCGACGGTGAGATAGTCGGCGTTGACCCCGTCGGCAGCCTGACTCACCACCTCCCACAGCACCGACACCCGGGCCCGCTGCCCCACTTCCTCGAACAGCGCCGGTGCGGCGATCGCCGGCACCACGCCGACCGACAGCATCGCGGTCGCGCCGCTGTCACCACCACCCAGGGCAGCACGCGCCGCGCTGTTGACCACCGTCTGCTGTTCGGGACGGGCTGCGGCAGGCGCCATCAGTGCCAGCCACAGCGCCCGGTCGACGCTCGTCGCAAAGACATCGACGCCGTCGCCGCCGGCCGCCTGACCGCCTTCGAACAACGGCGAAGCAAGATAGCCTTTGGCGGCGCCGTCGATGCGATGCACTTTCTGCAGACCAGCAATCACCGCTTCCATGCGCGCCGCGTCGGTGTCGGCCAGCGGCTGCTTGTACCAGGCCTCGGCAGCGACCGGCAGCAGCGTCGTCTCGGCCAGCGTCTCGAAGGGTACCGGCGCCTTGATCCGGGCGCCGGCGGCGAGCGTCACCGCCGCCAGCTCGGTAGGCTGGGCAAAGGTCAGGCTGACGATGCCGGCGGCCGGCCGCGCCGGCCGCAGACCCTGACCGAGCAGCTTGAGAAACACCAGCCGCTGGCGCTCGGGAATCAGGTTGACGCGATAGAGCAGCGCATCGCCGAGCCAGGCGAACAGTTCGAGCAGGGTGCGGCCAGGGTCGCCGAGGCGCGGATTGGTCCATTCCGGCGTATGCGCGGGAATGCGGGCGAGGAGATCCTCGAGCAGGTCGTCGAAGCGGCGGTCGTCGAGACGCGGGGGCAGGATGGGCATCTCAGACCTCCTGCCGGACGGCCGGCGCGGCAAGACCGCCAGCGCAGGACAGGGGAATTGTTCCTGGGGGTCGTGTCATTTCAGCCTTCCTCCAGTCGAACGGTCACGGCCAGCGCTGCCGGCGTACCGGAACGGGCCAGCCGATAGGCAATCTCCACCCGCAAGTCGGCGGGTTGGTCGGCTACTTCGAGCACCTCCACCCGGTCGAGCAGGATGCGGGGCTCCCAGCGAGCGAGCGAATCCATCACCCAGTCGCGGATCTGGCGTCGGGTGGCGAGGTTGTTCGGCGCATGCAGCAGACGGTCGAGGCCGGCGCCGAACTCGGGCCGCATCAGCCGTTCGCCGGGACGGGTGCTGAGGATCACGCGGATACCCTGGCGCACGCTGGCCTCGAGATCGGGCCAGTCGAGCCGGCCATGCTCGTCGGGCAGCGCGAACAGGGGCCAGCCGATCAGCGGGCGCGGCAACTGGCTGGCGCTCACGAGTCACCTCCGCTCTTCTTCGGAAACGGAATGCAGATCTTGATGAACATCATCCAGCGGAAGAACAGGTCGAACAGCGACAGGAAGATGTTCAGCACGATGAACGCGCAGATAGTGATGATCGGGATGTTGAAGCTGCAGATCCAGCCCAGCTTGAGGCCGCTGTCGGCGGGCTTCTTGCCGTCCATGAGGTCGAGCGGGTCGCCGCTGAGCAGGTTCTGCATCGACGCCGGCACGGTGAAGGCGACGTTTGGCTTGAGCTTCTTGAGCATTTCCCTGTCGCCAGGGTCGGGCAGCGGCACCTGTACCGGCGGCGCACCGCTGCCCTCGTACCAGGGCGCAATCACGAACGCCGGGCTGTAGTCGCCCCACACCGTGCGCGCCGGGCAGTTGCCTTCCGGCTTGAGGCGCACGAAGGCGCGCAGCACGTAGCGGGCGTCCTGATCGTCGAAACGTCCAGCGACGCCCGCTACGGCGTCGAAGCGCAGGTGCAGGCAGGCCGACAGCGCCCGTGCCAGCGACTCGCGGGTGGTCGCATCGAGCGCCGGCCACCCGGCCGGGATGCTCGGTGCCGGCGACAGCGACTCAGCGTTGAGCAGGATGCGGCTGGCGGCCGCCAGGAAATCGCCCGCCGGACGGCTGCCTTCGACCGGCTTGCCGGCGGCGTCGGCCAGCGGCAGGGCGATACCATTGAGCACGGTCATCAGCGCGTCGCCCTCGGCGCCGTCGGCGAAGGCGTCGAACTCGACCGCCAACTGGCGCAACAGCAGCAACAGGCGCTTCATCGCGCTGCGATCCGGGTCGGCTGGATTGCCGGCAATAGCCGCCAGATCGGGGGTCAGTGCACGACCCGGCCGCGGGAAAACGTCGGCGAGACCGGCCAGTGGCCCGACCAGGTGTGCCTTGAAATCGTCGCTGGTCGGACCGAATGCCGTATCGTCGAACGCCGGCGCGCCGGCTTCCGCCTTTTCGCTGCTGGTGGTCGGGATCAGCCCGTAGAACAGGGTCGCCGCGGCCGCCTGGCAAACATCGGGCGGGGCAAGGAACATCGGCACCACCGATTCGTTGAGCAAGGCGTCGTCCTGCGCTGCCAGCAGCGCGCTTACCTCGCGATCGAGGACCGCTTGACCAGTGGTCGGGCGAGCGAGGCGGCGCAGCGCCTCGGGATCATGGCGGTTGCCACTGGACGCGCCGTCGGCGGCGGTGGCGATGTGGGCCCAACCCTTGAGACTCTCGCCGGCGCGCATCCAGCCCTGCTTGACTTCGCGGCCGCCGGCGTCGCGCACCAGCCGGCGGATCACCATGCCGGCACTGTCCACCCGCGTCGGGTCGATGCGTGGCTCACCCGGCGTATCGCAGCGCGCCTCCATCACCGCCAGGTTGAACTGGCGCTGGATCGGCTGGAAGAGCTTGAGCACCTGGACGCCTTCGGCAGCGCGGCGGACAGCTTCGACGCGTTCCTGCGCATTGGGCACTGCCGGCTCGTCGGCGACCCGCCCGCCGGCAAGGCCGAGTTGTCGACTGGCGGCGCGCAGCTTGTCGAACAGTTCGCGGCCGCCGCTGCGCCTGCTGCGAGGACGGCTGTCGGTGCCGACGGCGACAGCGGCGGCGCGCGCCAGACTGTGGCGCAGAGCGACCCGCCCCTTGGCATCACGCAGACTCGCCAGTACCGCCTCGATGAAGTCTTCGTCGCTGCGCTGCAGGATCGCCGGCGCGCCGCCATCGGCGAGGTCGCGCGGCGCCGAGAGAATGATCTCGTGATGGCTCACCATATGTTCCCCGCTCCCGGTGTGTAGCTGGTGGAGACCACCGACGTGGCCTGCAGGACCTCGCACTTGACGATCCCCGAGAACTTCGCCATCGCGGTATCGACGGTCACTAGGCCGGCGCTGACCTTGATCTGCGGCGCATCGATCTTGACCTCGGCGCTGGCGGTAATGCTGATCCGCGCCGCTGCCATCTCGACCCGATTGCCGTTGGCGTCCTCGACGGTGACCTTGCCCGGGCCGTCGGCGAGGGTCAGTTTCTGGCCACCCGGCGTTTCGAGCACCAGTTGTTCCTGGCCCTGCCGGTCGTCGAGGGTGACCGTGACGCCGTTCTTCGAACGGATGCGCTTGAAGCGGTTACCCTCGTCGCCGAGTTCGGCCGGTGCCGCGTTGGCGCCACTCCAAAGGCTGCCGATGATCAGCGGATAGCGCGGATCGCCCTGCAGGAAGACGACCAGCACTTCGTCATCGACGTCGGGCATCAGGAAGGCACCGCGATCGGCACCGGCGAACGGGCAGACGACCCGTGCCCACAACGGCACGTCCTGGCCGTCGACCGCGTCGAACGCCAACAGTCGCACCTGCACCCGGTTCTGACGTTCCGGGTCGGCGATGTCGACCACCCGCGCCAGGCAAGCCGATTGCAGCCATCCGGCGGCAGGCTGGAAGTGCCGGGCGCGGTCCATCAGGACGCCTCACCAAGCCAGGCGCACTCACCGACGAACTCGGTGCGATAGCCGGCCCGCAGATCGTAGCGATGGCGTGCCTCGACGACGTAATAACTGTTGTCCCAGCGGGCCGACAGGCCGGTGACCGCGACATGGCTGCCGACCCGCAGTTGCGCGTTGCCTTCGGCGACGCCATCGAGGCGGACGAAACGCCGGCCGCGCTGATCGAAGGCCGCTTCGGCGATCGCCTGCGCTTCGGCATTGGTCGCCACCGCGAGGTGGCCGAGATGTTCGCTGCGCGCCTCGAGGGCGCGATTCAGCCACTCGGCACCACTGGTGCCGCGACCCGGCCCGGCGTGCGTCAGGCGGCTCGCGTCGCCGCTCACGGCACTGCCAGCGACCGGATCCCAGCCGGCGGTGGTGACCCGGGTGGTCTGCTGCGAGAGGTCGGCCACGACCCGCGCACGGGCCAGTTGGCCGTGCAGTTCGAGCGTCAGTTCACCGCGCCGCACGTCGCCCCGCGGCGCCACCTGCAACTCCTCGCCGACGATCTGCAGGTCACCGTCGAAGCGTCCGACCAGGCGCCGCAGGAAAGCGAGATCGCTTTCGTTGAGTTGCGCCCAGGTGCCGACCGGCTCGCTCAAGCCCTGCACCGAAGGACGCAGCGCCAGTTCGCTGGCGACGGCATTGACCACGTCGGCCGGCGACATGTCGCTATAGACCTTGCTGCGGCGGGCCATGCGGGCACGGCCGAGCGGATCTTCGGCGAGCACCACCAGTTCCGGTGGCGAACCCTGCGCGAATTCGGCCTCGAGGCCGCTGACGACGCCGCGAAACAGCTCGCGGGCCTGCGTCTCGTCGCCGGCGTAAACCTCGATGGCGGTGCCCAGGGCGAGCCGCGAACCGTCCTCGAAGGCATACTCCGCATTGGCGTCGGTCGTGCTGGCCCAGTTGGAAAAACGAAGTTCGGCGGTGCTCATGCCACCCTCCGATTCCTCGATGCGCATGCCGATGAGCAGTTCCGAAACGCGCAGATCCTCCTGCCCGGCGAGCCGCAGCGTCGGCCGGGCACGATAGACAGCGGATTGACTGACGGAAGTCTCGACGGACATGGTGGCGCTTTCCTAGTCGGCCTGCCAGCGCTGGCGGCGCTCGTCGCGCAGCGCGAGCTCGCGCAGCGTCGCTTCGACGGCTTCCGCCGCTTGCCGTGCATCGGGCGCCGGTGCCGCGCTGGCCGCCGGATTCTCCTGGCGCTCGGGCGTCACCTCGGCCTGCATCTCTTCGATCATGATCGGCATCAATCGGTCCTTTGCGCTAAGCGTACAAGTCGTGCGAGTCGCCCTGGCGACTCAGGAATCGCCCTTCTCCGGCAGCCGGAAAAGGGCCGGCAGCGAGGACGATGGGCATGACTTTCGGGCTCTCGGCCATCGCCACAGGTGATCACTGTCAGCGCGCGCCGATGACGAATTCGGCGTCACCACCGACGTTGGCCTTCAAGCCACTGCCACCGCCGTCGATCAGCCGCCCGCCGACCGCCACCTTGCCGGCGCTCGAAATGCTCGCCGAGGCCGACAGCAGATTGACCGCCGACAGCGACCGCGAACTGAGCGTGCTCTCGACGCGCAGCCCGGAGAATCCGGCGCTGGCCGAGCTGCCGACGCCAAGGCCGAAAGAGGCCGACGCGCCGGCCGACAGGCCACCGCCGACGCCCAGGCCAGCGCCCGCCCCGGCACCGATACCCAGCCCTGCGCCAGCACCGACACCGAGTCCGGCGCCCGCGCCGACGCTCAGTCCGACCCCGGCGCCGGCCCCGGCGGCGAAGGCCGCGGCCGGCAGCAGGTTGGCGCTGCCACCGGCCGCGGCCGTGGCCGACGCCGAGAAACCACCCCCCGCCGACGCGCCGATCCCTGCCGAAAAGCCCGCCGCAACCGATGCCCCGGCGGCGAAGCCGACGCTTGCCGACGCGCCTACCGCGAGTCCGCCGCCGGCGCCGAAGCGCAGGCTGGCCGCACCGTTGGCCGCAGCGATGCCGCGCGCGGCGCGCGGATCGCCGGCCTTGTTGGCGACGCCCTGGGGACCCCCGAACCCGTCGTCGTCGTCGGGAACGACCACCGGTTCGGCGGTCAGGTCGCCATCGACCGAGGCATGATCGCGACTGGTGCCGCCCTCGAAGGTGACGTCCTGACTCGACAGTGTCAGGTTGATCGACGAGCGCAGCGGCAGGCCGCCGGTGGCGAAGAAATCGATCGTCTCCTTGTACTGCTCGACCATGCCGGTGAAGGAATAGGCACCCCAAGCGAACTTCACCACCGGCGGCACCTTCTTGCTCTGGCCCTCCGGTATCGGCTGCAGGAGCTGTGCCATCTTGTTGGTGGTAATGCGCACGTCCTCGCCGGTATTGGTGGTGTCAAACACCAGGTCCATGGTCAGCTTGGCGGTCGTCTGGCTGACGTACTGTTTCTTCTTGGCGCCCTTGCCCTCTTCCTTGAGGGTGTTCGAGACCGTGTGCTGCAGGCTGGCGGGATTGAAATGCACCTTGATCGGCTCGCGGTGCGGGCCGGTCATGGCCTCAAAGCTGGCGGACTCATCGGGCAGGTGTTGCGGCAGCTCGGACATGGCCAGCCTCAGGTAACGAGCACCAGGCCTTCATGGGCCAGATGCAGTTCTTCGATACCGATCTCGCTGCCCTTGGCATTGAGGTCGGCGGCCTTGAACTTGATCGGCAGCGCGCGCCGAAGCGCCCAGCGCAAGACCGGCTGGTCGGCGCTGTTGCGCATCTCGATCTCGACCCGCAGGCGATAGGCATAGGCGCCACCAGCCACTTCGGCAAACCAGTTCCACAGGTCGCGGGTATCGGTCACGCCGCGCTTGAGAATCACGGTTGCGAAGCTCACCTGGCCGGCACGCTGCACGGCGCCGTAGTTGCTGCCGCCGACCTTGATCACCTTCGGCTCCATGGTCGCTTCCAGGCCGCTGCATTCCGAAAACGCCCCACGGCACAGGGGCACGTCGGCGCCGCTGGCTTCGGCCAGCGACTGCTGGCTGAAGCTGACGTGAAAGCGAAAGACGTGCAGCGGGATGTCGTTCATCACGCCACCTCGCGCAGCGGCTGCGCCGCGCCACCGCCGGTGAGATCGAGCACGACGCTGATGCGCTCGACCGCGGCCAGCGGCAGGACGCTGACCTCAACGCGCAGGCGGCCGTTGTCGAGGTCGTTCTGGTTCATGGTGCCGCGGTCGCAGCGAACGCTGAAGGCTTCGTCGGGCGAGGCGCCGCCGAGTCCACCCTCGCGCCAGAAAGCGGTCAGCAACTGCTCCATGCTGCGCTCGACGCGCTGCCACAGCAGCGGCCCGCTGGCCTCGAAAAGCGCCGTTTCGCCGCTGCGCCTGGCAGCCCGCAAAACCGCGCCCATCAGCCGCCGCACGCCACCCGCCCGCCAGTCCTTGTCGGCGCTGGCAGTGACATCCGAATGCAGCCGCCAGCCTTCGGGCGACGGGGCAATCACGCACACTTGCTGCGCCAGGCGATCGGACGGCGTCGCGACCATGTCGCTCCAGGCCAGCAGCGGTTCGCTGCCCGACACCGCCGCCAGGCGGCTGCCGGCGACCGAGCGGAAGGTACCGCGCGAGAGGGCATTGACCGCCAGCAGGCCGGCCAGCAGGCCGTCGGGCGCTTCGAGCTCGCCCGGCAGGTCGGCGCTGTGGCGGGTTCTGAGCCAGGGCCAGACCAATTGTGAAAAAGCGCTGGGCGTCGGACGGCCATCGTCGTCGCGGTCGGCGACGGCGAGCACGCCGGCGTTTTCGAGATAGGCGTGGAAATCCGCCTGCGCCCAGACGTCGGCATTGCGGGCGTCCGGCATCGGCAGCGGCAATGCCGCCAGCAACAGCATCTCCTGGTGCCGGCTGGCGAGGCGCTCGCGGGCAGTGTCGAGGGCATTTCGCCAGGCGATGAAACCGTCGTGATCGGCACGCGGCGGCGCCAGGTCGCGCAGACCGACGTCCTGCTCGACGCCTGCCACGGCGTTGCTCGAACACTCGACGAACAGCTCGGGCGAACTGGGTGGTTCGACGGCCACATCGACGATCGCCGGTTCCGCCGCGCAGGCGTCGACCAGATCGGGCAGGCATAGCAACGTCACCTCGGGCAAGCCGGAGAGATGGCCGATGCCGATCCAGCTGGTCGGGTCCATCGGGTTCGCAGCGCTCGCCAGCAGCAACGCAAGCCGGCCGCTGCGCTGCGCCGCACGGTTTCCGGCAGCCTCGAGGTAGGGCCACGGATCGCCGCAGCGGACGATCACCGCGCGTCGTCCGCCATTGCCAAAGAAGCTGCGCACGGCCGCGCCAAGATAACTCGCACAGCGCCGCCCGCCACGGCCGACCGGCCGCTCATCCCACGCAAACAGGGCGTCGAATGCGTTCCAGCTCTCGACCACCACCGGCAGCTGCAGCAAGGCCTCGACGTCCGCATCGGGCCGCCCCCAGGGACCACCGATCCAGCGTGCCTCGGCCAGTGCCCTGCGCACGCCGGCCGGCAGTGCTGCCGTCCGGCGCGCCACGTAGCCGACGAAACAGGCCACGTCGACCCGATTCGGGTCGGGGGCAACGGCCGGCGGCGCCAGCTCGAAGGACAGGCCGTTCATGCGCGCTCAGGCACAAGAAGGCCGGTGGCTGGCGACGCCGTCTGCGGGCTCTTGCGGGTCATCGCTGCGCTCGCCTAGGCCTGGATCTCGAAGCCTTCTGCGGCCAGCACGATCTCCTCCATCGCAACGTCGCCGCCGCCCTTGCCGGCCAGCGTCGGGCCGCTGTACTTCATCGGGATGCAGCCACGCAGCAGCCAGGTGCGCACCGGGTCGTGCGCTTCATCGAGCAGGGTCACGGCGACCGTCTTCTGGGCCGCCGGGCCGGCAGTGCGCGTTTCGTCGAGCCACGACCACAGGCGGTCGAAATTGACGATGCCGCGCTTGAGGGTGACGTCGCTCACCTTGTGCACACCGGCCACCTTGCGGACGTGGTTTTCCTTGTCGTTGCCGGAGCGGTATTCGGCGACGGTTACCTCGGTACCGATGCCGGAAACGTCGGAGAAGCCGCCAAACTCCTCGCCACCGTCGAAATTGACGACGAAGTTGAAGGCGCCATAGGGTGTGATTCGCTCAGCCATGGTTCAGTCCCCCTCGATCAGGCACGGGCATCGGCGGTTTTCTGGCCGATGCGGAAGATCACGAATTCGGCCGGCTTGATCACCGCCACGCCGATCAGGCAAACCAGCCGACCGTTGTCGAGGTCGTTCTGGGTCATCGTGCTGCGATCGCAGCGCACGAAGTAGGCTTCCTCGGTCTTGCTGCCGAGCAGCGCGCCATTGCGCCACTCGTTGTAAAGGAAGTCGGAAATCGTCTGTCGCACATTGGCCCACAGTCGCTCGCCGTTGGGCTCGAACACCGCCCATTGGGTGCCGCGGTCGATCGACGACTCGAGATAATTGAAGTAGCGACGCACGTTCACGTACTTCCACTCGGGGTCGGACGAAGCCAGGCGCGCACCCCAGACGCGGAAGCCGCGACCCGAGAGGTAGCGCAGGCAGTTCACGCCGATCGGGTTGAGCATTTCCTGCTGCGCGAAGTTGATGTCGAGTTCAAAACGCAAGGCGCCGCGCACCACCTCGTTGGCCGGCGCTTTCCAGACGCCGCGCTCGACGTCGTTGCGGGCGTAGATGCCGCTGACGAAGCCCGACGGTGGCAGTGCCAGCTCGCGCGGAATGTCCTCACGACCGGGCCGCGCCAAAGGATTCGGCACCACTACCCAGGGGTAGTACACCGCCGCGTAGCGCGAATCGATGAGGCCGCGCAGGCTGCGTGCCTGGCCCGGGGTCTGGTCGCGCGGCAGGTCGAGCACGGCGATGCGATAGGCGCGCCGCGATTCGGCGTGCGAAATCAGGAGGTTGTTGATCGCCTGCGCTTCGCCGTAGGCCGACGAGCCCGGCGCAGCGACAATCGAGATGTCCTCGAGACCCGACAGTTCACCGAGCGCCAGGGCGTAGTTTGCGGCCACCGGCGCGGCACCATCGAGGCCGCCAACGAGCGCGATGCTGCGCTCCAGTTCGCCGGCCGCGTTGGTCGTGGCGCCGGTGAACAGGGCGTTGCGCAGTTCCAGTGCGCTGACGTTGGCGCCGATGGAGATCGCGAACATGTTCTGCAGGTGATCCGCGCGCCGCGCCGGCGTCGCCGACAGCACATGACCGGCCCACAGCGGATGGCTGCGGTCGTAGCCGAGTCCCTCGAAGCTCAGGTCATCGCCGTCGGCGTCGGTGGCCACCACCAGCAGGGTGACGATGCGCGGCGTGTCGGCGGCCAGTGTCGCCGGCACTTCGGCGGCGGCGCTCGGATCGTTGGCGGGATGCCAGCCATTGCCGACCTTGAGATGGAAGGCAGTGCCGCCACCGCTGCCGGTGACCAGCAAGGTACCGCCCGGCGCATTGGCCATCGCCGTCGCAGCCACCGGGGCGAGCTGCTCGCGCACCACCACCTGGCCATTGCCGATGCTGCCCGGGAAGCGTGAGACGAAGGTCGCCGCTTCGTCCGCCGCGGTACCGGCCGGCGTCACGTCAGCGCTGGCGGTTGCCGCGCCGGCACCGACGACGCGCGAAACGTAGAGGCGCGAGCCGCCTTCGTTGAAGAAAGCCCGCACCGCGTGCGCGAGGTAGTTGGTGTCCGGCGAGCCGCCGGTCAGCGCCAGATCCGAGATGCCACCGTAGATGCGCTCGAAGTCGCCGAAACTGGTCAGCAGTTCGGGTACCTCCTGGTCATCGGTGGTGGCGCGAAACGGCCCCTTGCGGGTCGGTCCCACAAAGGCGGTAGTGCTGGTACCCACGCCCTCGATTGACTTGGCGCGGAAGCTTGTTTCCTCGACATAGACGCCGGGAGCTAGGTACTCGGGCATGGCAGGTCTCCTTCGATCGAGCGGGCCGGGCCATCGATGCCCGGATTGAGGGCTCGCTGCCTAGGGCAGGTCGAGGCCCAGGTTGAGATTCAGGGCACCCCGCGCAGCGAGGCTGACGTTCTGCTGCGTCGTCGCCAGTGCCGCGCGACGGTTTTCGATATCGGCCGGGTCGATCAGCGGCATTGCCGCCGGCTGACGGCCTGCACGGACGTCGGCAATCGGCGTGCGGCTACCCAGTGCGATGTCGAAATACACCTCGACGGCGGCGGCGATAGTGGTCACCACCACCGCGTCCTCGTCTTCCGACCAGGTCGTCACCGGCACGCCGACCACCGGCACCAGCGCCTCGCCGCGCCAGTCACTGACGCCGCGTGCGAGAACGACACCGCCGGCGACGACCCGCAGCAACGCGCCGCCAAGCGCGGCGCCGTCGGCGTTGTCGGTAATGCTGGCGCGCAGCGCGGTCCAGTTGGTTCCGAGCCCCGCCACGGCACTCGGATAGAGCGGGATATCAACCGGCGCGAAGAGCGAATCGGCGCCCACCGCCTGCGGGTCACGGGGCAGCGCGACGGTCGCAAGTCGCGACAGGTAGCGCCCGCCGGGGTCGCGCAGCGTAATCTCGAGCGGCTCGCTAGCGGACGCAGGCAGTGCCGGTGGCGCCTCGAAGGCGGCGGCGTGGCTGGCCAGGCGCGACCATTGGTGGACGACGTAGAGACCGCTGCGATTGCGGGCGATGCGCGCGCCGACGCCGGAAACCTCCAGCGGGCCGCGCAAGACCATGCCGGTCGTTCCGTCGACCGGTCGCAGCGCGGCGAGAACCCGCCACTCGTGGCGTTCGAGTTCGTGCAACGTCTGGCTGCTCACGACGCCTCCCGGCCGAAAGCGAAGCGTCCGCTGACCACCGGACGGAATTGCCCGTCGTCGCTATCCGGGTCGATCCGTACCAGCCTCGCGACGTAGGAAACCGATAGCCGATAGGAAGGCGTCAGGGCATCCCAGATGCGCATCACGTCCTCGGTGGCGAGTTCGGCAGGCACGATCTGGATCACTTCGTCGCTCGCCCATCCAGCGTCGGGCGTCAGCGACGAGGCATCGAGGACCGGAAATTCATGCAACTGTCGCAGCGCCCAGGCGAGGCTGACCTGCTCATCCTGTGCGGTCATCGCCCAGGCGCTCATGAGGTAGTGCAGGTCCAGCCCGAGCGGTGCGGGTCGACCGTCAGAGGCACGCAGATGACCGCTTTGCCGAGAGTGTTCATTGACCGTGAGGCGATAGAGAAACAGCGTGATGCGGTTGCGCTCTTCGCTGTCGCTGGCCAGTTGGCCGGCGCTTACCAGTTCGAAATCGCATGCCGGCATGGCGCGACCGCCTATCTCCGTTGGGTAGGTATTGCGCAGGAAAGTCGCAATCGAAGTTCCCACCGAGTGCACCGCGAATACGTTGGCCATCGTCCTCCCCCGGGAAATCACTGGCTTCGAGCGCAGCGCAACGGCTGCCCCATGCGGCAGTCCGCGTCGGCTTCCCTGGCCGCCGCCTGGCGCTTGGCGGCCTGGCAGTGAGCACCGGCACCGCCGTGCTCCGTCTGCCGGGGAGCGGCTCGCGACCGCTGGCGGTGCGAGCCAGCGGAGGCTCGATGCTTTCTCCCGCGACAGCGACCATGCCCGCAAGACCAGCCATGCGCTTGCCCTCTCCTCGACCGGCGTGATGTTCCTGATCGTCTGCCGCCGCGGCATGGCGTCTGTTCGCCTTCTCAAAGGCTCGCCAGCTGACGGCTTCGGACCTTCTCGAGCAAACCCCGTGCCAGTCCACAACTGCTATCTAACTGCATGTATCGCATGCTGTTTCTCGACGACGACGCCACTCCGGAGGTCGACATGGGTCGAATTTGACCCACCCTCGTGCCGGCCTGCGGCCCCGCATCGGCCGCGTCAGACTGACTGGCAGCTGAGCAATCCGCTTTGTAAACAGGCGTCTGGAGCACCAGGTACGGCACCGCGGCGGGGTCCGCCAGGGCTGGGGCAGATTCGACCCGGGTGGGTCACCATTGCCCCACCCCCGCCCCGAGAAGCACCGTCAATCGTCGCCGGTGGCCGGGAAACCACCCTAGCGCCGACCGGATGAGCGTTCTGGCCAGCCGTCCGCACGCGAATAGAGGACATGGTGGTCGGCGTTCTCGCGCCGGCGCACCAGGCCTTGCACCTCCATCCGCCCGAGGGCCGCTTCGACGCGTTGGCGGTCGACCCGCCAGTGCGTTGGCAGCCACCATTCGCAGATGCCGTCAACGGTGTCAGCCGCCTCGGGATGGCTGTGCAGGTAACGCAGGATGGCGTCTACCACCTCGGTAAGGCGTGGCTGCGGTTCCATTGGCGGCTCTCCCCCTCGGACGACACCTATCCGCAAGCAATGATCGTGCTATCGACGATCCGACCGGTGCAAGCGAGGGCAGGAAGATGCAGGCTGGCCGGCGGCTGGCGGCCGAGGCAGGAAATTGACGCGGGGCGAGGGGTTGCGCGAACTCGCCGAACGGGTCGCGCAGCGCAGCGGTGCTGCGCGCCGCCGGCGGCAGCGACGCCGACGCGCGAACTCAGGGGCGCCGAAACTGCTCGGGTTCGATACCGTGCTTCTTGAGCAACTTGCCCAGTGCGCGCCGTTCCTTGCCTGCCAGGCGCGCGGCGCTGGAGACGTTGCCGTCGCATTCCGACATCAGGCGCAGCAGTTGACCGCGCTCGAAGGCCTCCAGCGCCTGCTGCTTCGCGGCGTTGAAGTTGAGCGTTGTCGGTGAGGCCAGGCGGCGATCCGGCTGGCGGCGGCGATCGTTGTCCGGTGCGATATCGCGCACGACGATTTCCGATCCGTCGCACAGCAGATACTCGCGCTGAATGCGATTCTGCAACTCGCGGACGTTGCCGGGCCACGAGTAGGCAAGCAGCCAATGCACGGTATCCGGGTGCAGGTCCTTGACCGCCAGGTGGTACTGTCTGGCGGCTTCGGCAATGACGTGGCGCGCCAAGAGAATCGCGTCGCGCTCGCGGGTGCGCAGCGGCGGGACGTACAGTTCCATGGCCGTCAGGCGGTAGTAGAGGTCGGCCCGGAAGTCGTCGCGATTGACCGCCTGCGCGAGATCGCTGTTGCACGCGGCGACGACGCGCACGTCGGCCTTCTCGACCAGGCTGCTGCCCAGCCGGCGGTACTGGCTATCCTGCAGGAAACGCAGCAGACTGACCTGCGCCTTGGCAGTCAGGGTGTCCACCTCGTCAAGAAACAGGGTGCCGCCCTCGGCCTGCGCGATCAGGCCGACCTGCGCTTCGCGCGCATCGGTATAGGCACCGCGGGCGTGCCCGAAAAGCTCGTTCTCGACCAGCTGATCGGGTAGCGCACCGCAGTTAACCGGGATGAACGGCCGGTCGCGGCGCCGCCCCTGGTAATGGATGGCGCGCGCCGCCATTTCCTTGCCGCTGCCGGTTTCGCCGCTGATCAGGATGGTCGTGTCGTAGCGCGCCACCCGGGCGAGAATCGCCAGCATCTCCCGGAAAGCCGTCGATTCGCCGATGAAACCACTATCTGCAGGTGGTGTGCTCATTGTCTGTCTCCCATCGAGACGTTTGCGTCCGCGCTGTACCGCTTGCAATCGAGTCGCTAACCTATCAAATGACCTCCGCTTCCGTCCAATCAGCTCTGTGAATGATGCCAAATCCCTCGCAAGCCATATTGCAGCGCCTTCCGGACGCCCTACGCACCGGCTGAAGACCGGAGTTTAACTTACTGGCCCACTTCTTGAATCGCGCCGACATAGGTCGGCCCGGTCGACAGCAGCCTTACGCGGCGCGGGTGGACATATTGGGCCTTTGGGGCGAATGTCGGGCCCAGTTCGGTATCGGGACTTGGTTGGTAGGCCATTCGCGCGCCAGGGTGCAGTAGCCGGTAATCTTCGCGCGACGGCCTGAAGAATGCCCCCCAATCGGCATTCACGTCGTTGAACACCTTCAGATGGTCCTCAACTTGGTACGTTCCTGGCCCTACCAGCAGATTGTTGGCTGCTTCCACGCTGTCGGCGCCTGCAGCGACACGCAGGAACGTTCCGCCGTAGGGGTGATCGTTGATCAGCGTATTGTTACCCATCAGGAGAACGTTCGTGGGCCACTCATAACCCTCCTCCCCGAAGGCGATCAATACCGAGTGTTCCGTGTCCCTCTGCTGCTGCACCACATTGCCGACAAGCCGCACCATTCCGCCGTTCGGGAAGTCGAGCTCGTAACTCGCGCGCCCACCACTCTCGTCGGTCAGTCGGTTGTACAGAATATCGCTAATCCCGGCCCGGCTCTTCAACAAGTGACCGACACCGGCGTGGTGGAAGTAACTCCCGGTGACCGTCAGCGATGCGATCGTGCCGACGTAAAGGTTGTGCCCCCACCTGTTCTGCACATGACTGTAAGCAAACTCGCTGTTCTCGATCACCAAAGTCGCGTCGGGCGCTGTACTTCTCCCGCCGGTCAGCAGCCCCATCTGATTGCCCCAGAAGAGGCAGTCACGAAGCCGTAGATGGCCGCCTTCGAAGCGGATTCCAGCACCGTTGCCGTCCGTCACCTCTGCGCCGACGAAGTCGATGTTTGAAATATCGAACACGCCGTGCCGAATCACCCAGATGGCCTTGCCTTCGGCGCTGCGACCATCCGCGAACAGCCTGGCTGCCCCATTGACCCCCCGGATCGTCAGCTTTGATTGTTCCCACACAGCCACATCCTGGTGGTAGTCGCCCGCTTCAATTTCCACATGATCACCGTCGCGTGCCAGGCGAGCGACGTCGCCGATCTTTGTGATCGGTCCACTTGGGCCTACGCGCCAGACTCGGACCCCGGCGGGAGGCGGTTCGCGCCTGCCCACCTCGTCGGGGCCGCGGCGCTTCGGAGGAGGCGGTACCAAAAACGGGATTCGCGCTCGGTCGGCGACAGAGGGGGCGTCAAATACCTGCCGCAACTCAGCAAGGATGGGCTTTGCCACTACTTCGAGCTTCGGGTGCCCTTCCAGGCGACGATCGACGTAGTCCATCAGTTCACCTGGAGTGCGCCCGAAATGCCGGTACGCGGTCAAGCCTGTCACCGTTGCGGCGGCGATCATCAACAAACCAATCAGGAAAGCGCGCATACCCTTAATGTGAAACAACGCAATCTTCGGGCGCAAAAAAAGCAGCGCCGACTATGACGTCGCGATGCGAAGAAAAGAGCCGGGCGGACCCGTTCTGTTGCCTCGGTCGAGCACTACCCCTGGTGCCTCTAGCTTTGGTCGGCGAGCAGACTGGACCTCAATATGTTTTATGATACGGGGTGGCTGCCCGTCCCGCAATGACCGTTAGCTATAGTGGTCCCTGGAAATCAGACAGTAGTTTAAGCTGTGCTCCGTCATAGGGAGCGAGAAGCGATGAGTGAAGCAACGACGCGGAAGGTACATACGCCGGAGTTCAAGGCCAAGGTTGGTCTGGAGGCGGTACGCGGGGTCAAGACGATCAACGAGATTGGGCGGGAATACGGCGTGCATCCGGTGCAGGTTGGGCAATGGAAGAAGGCCATCCAGGAGAATGCCAAGACGCTGTTTGAAGGCAAGCGCGGCCCCAAGCCAGCGGCGGCGCACCGGGAGCCGGAGCTGTTGTACAGCGAGATCGGCAAGTTGAAGATGGAACTGGACTGGCTGAAAAAAAGTCTGGGATCAGCCTGCCGTGATACGGCGCGGATGGATCGACCCCGGCGAGGCCGTCGCGGTGGTGCAGCAATGCGCGCTGGCGGGGTTATGCCGAGCCACCGTCTACGCGCAGCGCCGGCCACCGGTGATCGATGCTGGCGATCTCCTCCACAGTCGGCTCATTGACGAGGAGTACACGCGCCACCCGTTTTACGGCACCCGTCGGATGGTGATCTTTCTTGAGCAGTTGGGGCACACGGTCAATCGCAAGCGGGTACGACGCCTGATGCGACTGATGGGCTTGTCGGGCATGGCGCCGGGGCCGAACACCAGCCGTCCGCGCCCTGAGCACGCGGTCTATCCGTATCTGCTGCGTGGCGTTCCTGTGGTCAGACCCAACCAAGTGTGGAGCACGGACATCACCTACATCCGGTTGGCGCACGGCTTCGCCTACCTGGTCGCCGTGATCGACTGGTTCAGCCGCAAGGTGCTCAGCTGGCGGATCAGCAACAGCATGGAATCGGTGTTCTGTGTCGATTGCCTGGAGGAGGCCCTGCGTAGCCACGGCAAACCAGAAATCTTCAACAGCGATCAAGCGTGTTCGTGGCGGCCAGTTTCCGTAGAAATTTGGCGGCGTTCTTTTTTCGGGCACGCGTTTTGCTGTCGAAGCGTCTTGCCGACAAGCCCCGTAGCCGGGTCAATGGCAGACTGCGGCCTTGCGCAGCCTGGCGAAGCGAACCATTGACGCGGTGAAGGGGCGATATGCTCAGACATGGCGGTGAGCACCGCATTGTGGTGCTTACCGCCATGCAGACCGGCATTTTCGCCGCCAAATTTCTACGGATTTGCTCCGCCGCCAACACCCAGGAGCGGCTGTCGAGGGTCGCCACAGACCTGGCTGTTCGCCAGGCGCATTGGGCCGATGCGCTGGCGATGCGCGACCCCGGCCTGATCACCGACTTGCTGGGCATGGGCATCGGCCGCTTCCCGGACACCCACTACTGGCGCAGCAGTGAAGCCAGGGCCACCAGCTACCGCCTGCTGAGCGAGCAGGGCAACCGCTTTCTGCGGCTCGGCACCGGCACGGCGATGTACACCGAACAGTTCGTGACCATCGAACCCGGCCTTCAGTACGTCGTGCAACTCGACCTGCGCAGCCCGCAGGCCGACGGCGGCGTAGCGGTCTCGCTGTGCGAGAAGTGGCTGCTGACGTCAGGGCGCTGCGTCGCCGCAACTGCCACGGCCGCACAGGGCGGCAGCGAGTGGCAACGACATGAACTGCGGCTGGCGAGCGGCGAGATCGGCAGCGGCAGCTGGCCAACGAGACGGCCAGTGAAGCTCTCCCTGCACAACGCCTCGGCAAGCCGCGTCGAGATCGACAATCTGCGGCTGCTGACCCCCGATGGGCAACAACTGGCCACCAACGGCGACTTCAGCAGCGGCCTCGATCGATGGTTCTTTACCGTCGACCTGGACTTGCCGTGGCACGTCTGGAGCATGCCGGTGGCGATTGTCTTCGACCTCGGCTGGCTCGGCCTCACCGCCTTTGCGGCGCTGTTCGCACTGGCACTGACGCGAACGCTCCGGCGAGCCCTCGGCGGCGGCCCACTGGCCGGAGCGGCGCTGGCAGCGCTGACCGGCGTGCTGGTGATCGCAACGGTGGACACGGTCATCGACACGCCACGATTCCTGCTGCTGCTGCTGCTGCTGACCTGCATCGGCTGGGCGCCACGCAAACCGCGTCGCCAACTGCGCCGATCAAACCGGTCGCCAACCAGGGCCAGTTCGAGCGACTCGGCGGCCACCTCTGGTGGCCGCGTGCCACCACTCGGCACCTCTCTGTGAGACTATACGCCCCGCGCGGCGGACACCGCCTGGCGTCCGGACGGACAGCGTTCGGAACAATCACCGATTCGAAGAAGAGCCATGAAAGACAAGCTTTCCGGCCAAGTCGATCTGACCCGCTTGTGGGACCCGGCGTCCGCGCCGGGCCTGATCGCTTCTCTTGGCCTGCGCAGCCCCCTGCTGGCGCGCGACGAGAGCGCCACCTGCGCGATCGTCGGCTCACCACGTTTCCACCACCCGGAAGACGAAAGCAGCGTGCGCGCATCCGGGCCGGCTGCCGCCCTACTCGCCTGCTGGCAGAAAAACGGCACCGAGCTGTGCTCCCGAATTGGCGGCGCTTATGCACTGGCGATCGTCGATGCGCGGCGCCAATGCGTCTTCCTGGCCGTCGACCGCTTCGCCATCGAAACACTTTGCTATCGCAGCGATCAGCGGACGCTGGCCTTTTCCGATCGCGCCGACTGCGTTCCCGGGCGTTCCGACGAACTCGACCCGCAGGCGATCTTCGACTACCTCTACTTCCACATGATCCCGGCGCCGCGCACGATCTTCAGCGGCGTCCGCCGCCTGCCGGCGGCCCACGCCCTGCTGGTCGACCGACAGGGCGCGCGCGCCATACGTCACTGGCCGCTGCGCTTCGATGAGCAGCACCGACTGCCTTTCGAGGCCTCCCGCGACCGCTTCCGCAAGCTCGTTCGTGACGGCGTCGCCGACGAAATCGACGGCCACCCGCGCGTCGGCGCCTTCCTCTCGGGCGGCACCGATAGCTCGACGGTCGCCGGCATGCTCGGCGAGGTCACCGGCCAGGCGGCGGCAGCCTACTCGATCGGTTTCGAAGCCGATGGTTACGACGAAATGGAGTACGCGCGCATCGCCGCCAGGCACTTCGGCTGCCAGCACCACGAGTACTACGTGACACCAGCCGACCTGCTGGCGAGCATGCCGGCCGTCGCACGACACCACGACCAGCCCTTCGGCAACTCGTCGGCGCTGCCGGCGTATTACTGCGCCCGGATCGCCCAGGCCGACGGCTGCAGCAAGCTGCTCGCCGGCGACGGGGGCGATGAACTGTTCGGCGGCAATTCGCGCTATGCCCTGCAGCGCGTCTTCGAGTTCTACCACGCCGTTCCACAGGGCATGCGACGAGCGATCGAACCGCTGTGCGAGGACGGCAGCGTGCTGCGCCGGATCCCCGGCCTGCGGCAGGCGACCGGCTACGTTCGTCATTCGCGGGTACCGATGCCGGACCGGCTGCAGAGTTTCAACCTGCTCATGCAGCTCGACCCGGCCAAGGTCCTCAGCGCCGATTTCCTGGCGCGGATCGACCTCGCCGAACCGTCGAGGCACATGCAGGCGACCTGGGGTGAGTGCCGTGCGCCGAGCCTGATCAATCGCATGCTGGCCTACGATTGGCGCTACACGCTGGCTGACAGCGATCTTCCGAAAGTGCGCGGCGCGACCGCAATGGCCGGCATCGCGGTCGGCTATCCGCTGCTGAGCGATCGCCTGACCGATTTCTCGATGACCCTGCCGGCCAACTGGAAGCTTCGCCGTTTCAAGCTGCGCTGGTTTTTCAAGGAAGCTCTGCGCGGTTACCTGCCCGACGAAATCCTCACCAAGAAGAAGAAAGGCTTCGGCCTGCCGTTCGGCGTCTGGGCGACGCGCAACCCGGCGCTGAAGCAATTCGCCGCGGACTCCTTGCACAGCCTCGCGACGCGGGGAATTGTTCGCCCCGACTTCGTTGCGCGACTGCTCGCCGACCACCTGCCCGAACACCCCGGCTACTACGGCGAAATGGTGTGGATCCTGACGATGCTCGAGCAGTGGCTGCGCGGCCACGGTGCGGCAGAAGTGTCCGCCTAGCAAGCACGCCTCGACCGTCAGCCAGCACCCGGGAAACCCGGTGCAGGCGACCTTGCAGCGCATTCCGCGAGCCGCCGTCGCTGCGCGTCGTCGAACCGCCAGACCGCTTTCTTGCCGTCACTGAAAGCGACGGTCTGTTGGCTGAGGAACGGATAGCGCGCGGCCTGCGCCGTCTTTCCCCAGATCCACACCGTACCACTGCCCAGGGCGCACAGGCGCGGCGCGAGTTCGCCGGCAAGCAGCAGTACTTCCTGCGCCTTGATCGGCGCGAAGCGGCCGGCGTCGAACAACTCCTTGCGCCAGTTGTCGCGCAGCGGAATGTCGGCATCCTGCCAGTCGCTGACGACCCACGAGTTCTTCCGCGCACGCAGGTAGAACGGCAGGTCGTACTCGTACTCGTCGATCATCACCAGCTGGTCGTCGGCAGAAAACAGCGGCGCCACCTGGCGGCTGAGGGCGCGCGTCGAGGTCGGGTCGAACTGGCCGACCAGCGCGACGAAGGCGACACAGAGGCTGCCGGCAAGCAGCACGCTGCCGCCCAGGTAGCCCGAGGCATCGGCTCGCTGCGCGTCCTGGCGCTTCTGCAGCCAGGTCAGAATGGCGTCGGCCAGCAGGTACGCCAGCGGCGGCAGGGCCGGAAAGATATAGCCGATCAGTTTCGAATTCGGCCAGGAGAAGAAGACCAGGATCGCCAGCAGCCAGACGATCATCAGGCTGCGCATCTCGCATCGCGGCGGGTCGACGAGGAACTTCGGCGCACCGAGACGGACGATCCACGGTGACCACGGCAGCGCACCGAGCAGCACGACCGGCAGATAGAACCAGAACGGGCGGGCGTTGCTGAAACCGCTGTGGGCAAAGCGCTGGAAATGGTGATAGACGAAGAAATAATCCCAGAAACCGCTGTACGACTTCTGCATCCACAGGAACCACGGTGCCGCGACGGCCACAAACAGCAGCAGCATCGGCAGCGACAACAGTGCCGGGATCAGCCGGTAGCGCTTGCCTAGCAGCAGCCACGCCAGGAGGACTGCGCCAGGCAGGACGAAACCGATCAATCCCTTGGCGAGAACGCCGAGCGCGGCAAAGACGTAGGCCGCGGCCAGCACCGTCCGGTACGGCAGGCCGCGGTCGAGGCGCAGGATGGCGCTGGCGCCACAGACGATGGTCGCCGAGATCATGCCGGCGACCAGCATGTCGAGATTGGCGTACTGCGCGCCGGCAAAGAACATCGGCTGGCTGACCAGCACCACCGCCGACACGCCGGCCAGACGCTTGTCGCCATGGCGGCTGACGAACAGGTACAGCGCACCGGTGGCGAGCGCGGCGCCGATCACCGAGGCCAGTCGCGCCGCCCAGTCGTTGCTGCCGAACACCTGCAGCGCCAGCCCGGTCAGCCAGTAGAACAGCGGCGGCTTGTGGAAGAACGGCAGGCCGTCGAGCGTTGGCACCAGCCAGTCGCCGCTGCTAAGCATCCCCCAGGCGACGCCGACGTAGCGTCCCTCGTCGGGCAGCATCAGCGGCCTGATGCCGGCCAGCAGCGTCAGCCAGGCGAGGCAGAGAAAAAGCACCAGGCCGCCTCGCCGAGGCTCCAGGAGACCCTCGGCGAGGGAAGAAAAAAAGCGTTTCATTTCTGCTCGTTAGCTGGAGGAAGCGGCTTCGGGCCGAGACCATGAACGGCGCGCGGCACGGCAGCGGGGCGCTGCCCGCGAACGCCGCAGATGGCCGTCGATCCGGCCAGCCAGGTCGGCGAGAAAGCTGTTTCGCAAGCGTCTCCTCGCCGTGCTGGGCGCCAATAGTACCGCAAGCGGCTGAAATCACCGTCATCGATCGTCACCGGCGGTGGCGGCCGCGGCCGCCGGGTGCTGCGGAACTGTGCAGCAATGCCACGCTTCTTGCTACCATCGCGGCGTGCCGAGGCTGGCGCAGCGACGGCGCGAGCGCCACCCGGCGCCACCAGGTGCCTGACAAGCCGATGTCAACCTGCCCGTCTGAAGGCTTCTCCGTCGAGGGATATCGCCGTGCCGTCCGATCCGCTGCTGAAGCAATTCATCGCCTTTGCGGTGGTCGGGCTGTTCGGGACGGCGGCTCATTTTCTTGTCCTCCACGTTCTGGTATCCCGCTTCGGCGTCAGCCCGGTGGCCGGATCCAGCGCCGGCTTTGTCGCCGGTGCGTTGGTCAATTACGGCTTGAACTATCGCCTGACCTTTCGCAGCCAGAAGAGGCATCGCGACGCACTCCCCAGGTTCCTGGCGGTGGCCGGCGGCGGCTGGCTGCTGAACGGCCTGCTGCTGGCCGTCGTGCTGTCCTGGGCGAACATCCATTATCTGCTGGCACAGGTCGTCGTTACCGGCGCCGTGCTGCTGTGGAACTTCCTTGCCAACCGCTACTGGACGTTCCGGGAGCGCTGAGCGAGACGCGTCAGGTCGCGAAAAGCCCGCCGGGACGACGCTCCGCGACCGCGCACGAGGTCGCCCGAACGATAGCGCTGGAACATCCGGACCGGCTCGCGTTATCCTCTTGCACTTACCCCACCCGCGAGGCGGCCAGCACTCCCCGGCGACGCCTTGCACAGCTTCCGACGATCGCCAGCCGCCGCCGATGAAAACAGCACACCACGCCAGCTTGCCCCGGGATGCGGCGACCGCCGAGACCTTCGCGATCCGCGCCCGAGCTGACGATTCCCTGCCGACCATTTCGGTCGTCGCGCCGGTATACAACGAAGAGGAAGTCCTCGGCGAATTCCATCGGCGGGTCAGCGCGACGCTGTCGAAAATCGGCGCCGACTACGAACTGGTTCTGGTCAACGATGGCAGCCGCGACCGCACACTGGCAGTGATGGACGCCTTGCAGGCGGCAGACGCCCACCTGACGGTGGTGGACCTGTCACGGAACTTCGGCAAGGAACTGGCGCTGACTGCCGGCCTGGACCATACCAGCGGCGAGGTAGTGGTGGTCCTCGATGCCGACCTGCAGGACCCGCCCGAACTGATTCCGGAGATGCTTGCGGGCTGGCGCGAGGGCTACGACATCGTCTATGGCGTACGCAGCCACCGCGAGGGCGAGACCTGGCTGAAGAAGCGGACGGCAAGTCTCTTCTATCGCTTCATTCGGCGCGTCAGCCGGGTCGACATCCCTCGCGATACCGGTGATTTCCGCCTGATGACCCGGCGCGTCGTCCTCGAGCTGACACGCCTTCGCGAACAGCATCGCTTCATGAAGGGGCTGTTCGCCTGGGTCGGTTTCCCGTCGAAGGCGATGCCCTACCGCCGCCTTCCACGGGCGGCCGGGAAGAGCAAATGGAGCTACTGGCACCTGTGGAACCTGGCCCTGGAGGGAATCACCTCATTCACCATCGGGCCACTGAAGATCGCCACCTACCTGGGCTTGTCGGTCGCCGTCCTGTCGCTTCTGTACGCGGCGATCGTGATCTGGAAGACCTTGATGTATGGCGACGAGGTCAGGGGTTATCCCTCGCTGATGGTCGTCGTGCTGTTTCTTGGCGGCGTCCAGCTGATCTCGGTCGGCGTGCTCGGCGAATACATCGGACGGATTTTCAACGAGGTCAAGAAGCGGCCCCTGTACCTGATCAACCGTGTTCTGCCTTCGCGCCTTCGCGCGGCGGCGATTGAGCCGCCACGCGAAGGCGTCTGAAGTTGCGACGCACGCCAGCAACGCCAAGGGCGACGCTCGATTCGGCGCTTGCCATCGGCGCCACCGGCAACCTGCTGAACGTCAGGGGCGCCGGTTACGTGCCGTTTCGAGCTGTCGACAGAGCTCCTCGGCGCCATCGAGCAGGCGCGGCGTATGGCGCTGGATCAGGTCGGGCGGAACGAAAAACAGGTTGCCACGCGCAACCGCGGTAAGTGACGTCCAGCGCTGCCAGTCGTCCAGCCACTCGGGCCGCGATTCGCCCATGCCGCTGGCAACGATCGCTTCCGGGTTGGCAGCGATGACCGCTTCGACGGTTACCGTCGGTGCCATCGTCTCGAGCCTGGCAAAAACGTTCTCGCCACCACACAGATGGATGACGTCGGAGATGATCTGCTTGCCGCCGACGGTCATCAGCGGCTGTTTCCAGATCTGGTAGAAGGTGCGTACCGGCGGTCGACGGCTGTAGCGGCGCTGCAATTGGGCCAGCCGCTCGCGGAAGTCGGCGGCGCCGCGAGCGGCCATTGCCGTGCTGCCGGCGAGCACGCCGAAACGTTCGATCTCGCTGGCGACGTCTTCGATGCGGTCGGGCTGCGACAGGTAGACCGGCAAGCCCAGTGCGCGCAGGCGGTCGAGGTGCGCAGCGGCATTGCCGCTCTGCCAGGCGATGACCAGGTCGGGCTTGAGCGCGACCACGCGCTCGAGGTCGATCTGCGAGTAACCGCCGACACGCGCAATGTTCGCCGCCGCCGGTGGGAAATTGCTGTATTCGACGGTGCCGACGACGCGCCCGCCGGCACCGGCGGCGAACAGGGTTTCGGTCAGGTGCGGCGCCAGGCTGACGATGCGTTGCGCCGGCCGCGCCAGGCGAAGGGTCGTGCCGGCATCGTCCACCACCGAGACCTCGGCGCGCAGGCCGCCGCTCGGCAGCGACGCTGCCAGCAGCAGGAAGGCCAACGTCAACGGAGCCATTTCAGTGCGCCCAGGTCGCGATGGCGTCGGTGAGTCGCTGCCATTCACTGTCGCTGCCGGGCAGGCCGAAGCGCAGCAGCGCATGCTCGGGAAAATGCCGGGTGAGGATCGCGTTGTGCGCCAGATGCTCGAAGATCGCCTGCGAATGCGCCGTGGCGACAGTAACAAACAGGCTCGCGCCGGTCAACGAGCTGACCGGCGCCGACGACGCAGGCGATGCCAGCGGCGTCAACAGCGCCGCCAGGCGAGCCGATGCGGCCAGCAGTTGCCGGCGGCTGCGCTGATGCCAGGCGGTGTCGCTCAGCGCCTGGCGGGCGACGGCGCGGGCCGGACCCGACAGCGGCCACGGGCCGATCGCTTCTCGCAAGCGGGCGAGCTTGTCGTCAGCGCCAAAGACGAAGCCGACGCGCGCACCGGCGAGGCCGAAGAACTTGCCAAGCGAGCGCAGGACGATCAGGTTGGGTGCCTGTCGGCCACCCGCCAGCGCGCTGACGCAGTTCTCGGGGGCGGCGTCGCCGAAAGCCTCGTCGACCACCAGCCAGCCGCCCCGACGCTGCAGTTGGCCGGCCGCATCGAGCAAGGCGCCGGCCGGCATGGTCGTGCCGGTCGGATTGTTGGGGTTGCAGAGAACGATCACCGGCGTCGCCACCGCCAGGGCACGCGCCAGCGACGCATTTTCCAGACGGCGCAGCTTGTGACCGGCGCGTTGCCAGGCCTGCGGATGCTCCTCGTAGATCGGCGTCATGCAGGCCACCGCCAACGGCCCGAACAGCGCCGGCAACCACTGGATCGCCGCCTGTGAGCCAGGCACGGCGAGCAAGCGCTCGCTGCCGTAATAGGCGGCCGCCGCGGCTTCGAGGCCGTCGTCGTCCTCGGGCAGGCGTCGCCAGCACGCCGGGTCGATCGCCGGAACCGGATACGAACAAGGGTTGATCCCGGTCGACAGGTCGATCCAGTCGCTCAGTGCCCGCTCACCGAAGGCGGCATACTGCCGGCAGGCGGCACGCAGGCGGCCGCCGTGCTCAAGCACGCGCCAGGCCCCAGCAAAGCATGATCGCCAACCACAGCAGCAGGCAGCGGCGCAGCAGCGTCAGGGCCAGCGCGATATCGTCGCCGGTCGCCGGCCGGCCCTCGCCGAGTTCGGGGCGCTGCTCGCGGCGGCCATGGTAAACCGCCGCACCGCCGAGAGCGATACCCAGGCTGCCGGCGCCGGCCGCCATGACCGCACCGGCGTTGGCGCTCTTCCAGGCCGGCGCCTGTCCCCGCCAGCAGCGCCAGGCGCTGCGCGTGCGGCCGCAGAGCGCGTAGGAGAAGGCCGTCAGCCGGGCGGGAAGGAAGTTGAGCAGGTCATCGGCGCGCGCGGCGGTCCAGCCGAAGTCGACAAAACGCGGGTTGCGGTAACCCCACATCGCGTCGAGCGTATTGGCCAGCCGGAACAGCAGCGCTCCCGGCCCGCCCAGCAGCGCAAACCAGAACAGAGCACCGAACACGGCGTCGTTGCCATTCTCGAGTGTCGACTCGACGCACGCGGCGGCGACTCCGGCGGCATCGAGGTGCGCGGTCTGCCGCGACACCATCCAGCCGACGTGTCGCCGCGCGGCCGGCAGATCAGCCGACGCCAGGTCACTGGCGACGCGGCTGGCGTGTTCGTCGAGGCTGCGCGCACCGAGTGCCAGGTAGAGCACGACGACGTCCATTGCCCAGCCCGGCAGCCCCGCCGGACTCAGCCACCAGGCCAGTGCCGTCGGCGACAGCACCAGCAGCGACCAGGCCAGCAGCCCGCGCAGCCTGCCCGCAACACGTCCGATGTGCTGCGTTTGCGGCCTATCCAGCATTTGCCGAGAAGCTGCACGGCTTCCCGCGGCGACGTTGAAAGCTCGCTCGACGGCGTTGGCCAGCGCGCCAAAACCATGCAGCGGATGCCAGCGCCGCGGCTCACCGAGCAGGCGGTCGAGCGCGACCGCGGCAATTGCCGCCAGCGGCAGCGACAGCGCGGCAAGCGTCTGAACCGAGTACCATTGCGGGAATGAGGCGGTGGGCATGCGAGAATCGCGGCAACGAAACCCCGGATTCTACGATGAACGAGCGCCCCACCCCCAGCCTGATGGTTCAGGGCTGCACTTCCGATGCCGGCAAGAGCACGCTGGTCGCCGCCCTGTGCCGCATCCTGCAGCGTCGCGGCGTGCGCGTCGCCCCCTTCAAACCACAGAACATGGCACTCAACTCGGCGGTCACCAGTGACGGCGGCGAGATCGGCCGGGCTCAGGCGTTGCAGGCGCTCGCCGCCGGCGTGCCGGCGCATTCCGACTTCAATCCGGTATTGCTGAAACCGGCGACCGACCAGCGGGCGCAGGTGATCATCCACGGCAAGGTGCTGACCGACCTCGACGCACGCGACTACCATGCCTACAAGCCGCGGGCGATGAAGGCTGTCCTCGAATCGTGGCAGCGCCTCGGCGCGCAGTACGAGTGCCTGCTGGTCGAAGGCGCCGGCAGCCCCGCCGAGATCAACCTGCGCGACCGCGACATCGCCAACATGGGTTTCGCCGAGGCGGTCGACTGTCCGGTGATCCTGATCGCCGACATCGATCGCGGCGGCGTTTTCGCGCACCTCTGCGGCACTCTCGACCTGCTCTCGCCTGGCGAGCAGGCGCGCGTCAAGGGCTTCGTGATCAACCGCTTTCGCGGCGACATCGGTCTGCTCGAAGGTGGCCTGCGCTGGCTCGAGGAGCGTACCGGCAAGCCGGTACTGGGCGTGCTGCCGTATCTGCACGGCCTCTACCTCGACGCCGAGGACGCCTTGCCGTGCGGCAGCGAAGACAAGGACGCGGCCGCACTGCGGGTCATCAGCCCGGCCTACCCGCGGATTTCAAATCACAACGATCTCGATCCGCTGCGCTTCCACCCGGAAGTTGATTTTCGTTTCGTCGGGCCCAACGAACCGCCGCCGGCCTGCGACCTGATCGTCTTGCCGGGCTCCAAGGCGGTGCAGGCCGACCTGGCCTGGCTGCGAGCGCAGGGCTGGGAGGAGGCGATCGCTCGCCACCTGCGCTATGGCGGCAAGCTGATCGGCATTTGCGGCGGCCTGCAGATGCTCGGCCGACAACTGCACGATCCGCTGGGAATCGAAGGCTCTCGCGGCAGCACGGCGGGATTGGCATGGCTGGACTACGAAACGCGACTGGCCGCCGAGAAAACGCTGCAGAATGTCAGTGGCGAGCTGCAGCTGCCGGGATCGGCGGCGGTCGCCGGCTACCGGATCCACATGGGGGTGACGCGCGGCGAGGGCCTGTCGAGGCCGGCGCTACTGCTCGGCGGTCAGCCCGACGGCGCATTGTCGGCAGACGGACAGATCCTGGCGACCTACTGCCACGGCCTGTTCGACTCGCCACCGGCGCTGAACGCGCTGCTGGCATGGGCCGGCCACCGGCCGGTACACGACTTCGATCCGCGACAACGGCGGCAGGACGACCTCGACCGACTCGCCGACGCGGTCGAACGCCACCTCGATCTTCGCCAGCTCGCGGCGTGGCTGCCGGCCAAGGCAATCGCCTGACGATGCCGGATGACAATGCCGGCCGAGATCAATCGTCCGGCGCTTCGCCGCGAACCAGCAGCAGCGAGCGGCGACCCTTGCGTACCAGGCGCTCGGCGACGCTGCCGACGAAGTAGCGCTCGATGCCGCGACGACCGTGCGTGCCGACCACCAGCAGGTCGGCCTGCCATTCGGCCGCGGCCTCGATGAGCATGTCCGAGACGTGCTTGTGCTCCGATTCGACGACCTTGATTTCGACCTCCAGCCCTGCTGTACGCGCGGTTTCGGCGGCCTGGTCGAGGAAGCCGCGGGCGCCGAGCCGCAAGCGCGCCTCGGTCTTGCCGACGCTGTTCGGCAGCATCATCGCGACTTCCCGCTGGGCGAGCAGCGTTTCGTCGATGGCGTGGCAGATCGCCACCTGCGCGCCGGTAGCTTTCGCCAGTTCGACGGCCGTTGCCAGCACCCTGCCGGTCATGAAGCTCTGGTCGAGGGCGACCATGATTCGCTTGTACATCTTCCACTGCTCCTCGAATTGCAAAGTTGTCGGACAAGCTGAAGAATAGCACCCCTGCGCTGTCAGAAAACAGCACGAGCTAGCGCAGGGCGAGTGGCAAACCGGCGACGACCAGCGTAACCCGGTCGCACGCGGCGGCCACGCGCTGGTTCAGGCGGCCCTGCTGGTCGGCGAACAGGCGCGACAATGCAGCCATCGGCACGATACCCGAGCCGACCTCGTTCGACACCAGGATCTGCCGCCCGGGCAGTTGCGGCAGGGCGTCGAGCAGCGCCTCGACCGCGTCGTCGAAGGTCCGGCAGGCGAGCGCCTCGCCAGCTTCTGCCTGCCGCGCCGCGTCGCCGGCAAACAGCAGGTTCGACAGCCACAAGGTCAGACAATCGACCAGCAGGCAGACGCCCGGTGCGGCGTGTCGACGCAGCGCGCCCGCCAGGTCGAGGGGCGCCTCGACAACTCGCCAATCGGCACAACGCCTCGCCCGATGGTGTTCGATACGCCGCGCCATTTCGCCATCGAGCGCCTGCGCAGTGGCCACATAGACCACCTGCAGGCCGCTCTCGCTCGCGTGTCGTTCCGCCAGCGAGCTCTTGCCCGAGCGGGCGCCGCCAATGATCAGTTCTCGCATGCCGCGAAGATTAGCATGACGGGGTAGAATCGCGAGCTTTGCCGGGGATCGCCAGAAAATGCAGTTTTCCATCCCGCCGACTGCCGTCGTTGCCGGCCTGCAGGCGCGCATCGACGGCAAGACCAAGCCGCCTGGTTCGCTCGGCCGCCTCGAACGCCTGGCCTTGCAGATAGGTCAGGTGCAGCAGTCCTTGACGCCCAGTCTCGACCACCCGCAACTGCTGGTCTTCGCCGGCGACCACGGTGCCGCCGGCGCCGGTGTCTCGGCCTATCCACCGGAAGTGACCTGGCAGATGGTCGAGAATTTCCTTGCCGGCGGCGCGGCAATCAACGTTTTCGCGCGCCAGAACGGCTTGTCCCTGCAGATCATCGACGCCGGCGTCGCGTACGACTTCGGCGTTCGTCCGGGGCTGGTAGACGCCAAGATCGCCGCCGGCACGCACAACTACCTCGAGCAGCCGGCGATGAGCGCGAGCGAACGCGACACCGCGCTTGCCCGGGGCGCCGCCATTGCCCGCGGACTCGCCGACCAGGGCTGCCGGGTGCTCGCTTTCGGCGAAATGGGGATCGGCAATTCGGCCGCCGCGGCGCTGCTCACACACCATCTGACCGGTACGCCACTGGCCGACTGCGTCGGCCGCGGCACCGGCCTCGACGACGCTGGACTGGCCCGCAAACAGCGCTTGTTGGCGCAGGCGACGCGCCGTGCGGCACTCGCGCCGGAGGCCGACGCGTTGACCGTGCTGGCCGAGTTCGGAGGCTTTGAAATCGCGATGATCGCCGGCGCGATGCTTGCCGCCGCCGAGCGCCGGGTGCTGCTGCTGGTCGACGGTTTCATCGTCACCTCGGCACTGCTGGTGGCCGCCGCCATCGCCCCCAACATTGGCGATTACTGTGTTTTCTGTCATCGCTCGGCAGAACCGGGGCATCTGGCGCAATTGCACGCACTGCACGCCGAGCCGCTGCTCGATCTCGGGCTGCGCCTTGGCGAAGGAACCGGCGCGGCGCTCGCCTGGCCGCTGGTCCGTGCCGCGGCCGCTTTCCTCAACGAGATGGCCAGCTTCGCGTCGGCCGGGGTCAGCGGCCAGGCCTGACGGCGCGCCGTCAGCAACCCGGCAAGGGCAGTCACGCGGCTGTACAGTCCGCGCCGGGCCCGATATATTCTGCTGGCAGTGGGGCAGCGCGGCCCGGAACGCGCCGCCCCGCGGCTGCTCGGCGGCAGCGACGAAAACCGGGGCTCCGTCGCTGGCCGGCGGTGTTTGCTTTCCGGCGTTGAACGGCCAGTCATGCCACACCAACCACCACCACTGCGGAGCAGACATGCAAGTCACTACCACGCACCACATCGAGGGCAAGAAGATCACCCGCTACTACGGCGTCGTCGCCGGCGAAGCGATTCTCGGCGCCAATCTCTTCAAGGATCTGTTTGCCGGCATTCGCGACCTGGTCGGCGGCAGGTCGGCGACCTACGAAAAAGAACTGCAGCGCGCACGCGACATCGCCCTCCAGGAACTCCGCCAGCGCGCCCAGGAACTGGGAGCCAACGCGGTGGTCGGCGTGGACCTCGACTACCAGGTCCTGGGCCAGAGCAACGGCATGCTGATGGTCTCGGCCAGCGGCACCGCCGTGCTGATCGAGTAGCCGTGCCGGCTGGCGAGACGCCAGCGGCAAACTCGTGGGCTCACAGCAGCATGGCGACGACGCTGCCACTGGAGAGGGTTGCCAGCGTCCCCGAAATCAGCGTCCGCGGACCGAGCTGAACGATCTCGGCCCGCCGCTCGGGGGCCATGGCACACATTCCGCCAAGCAGTATTCCGAGGCTGCCGAGGTTGGCAAAGCCACACAGCGCGTAGGTCATGATCAGCTTGCTGCGCGGTGCCAGCGCGTCCGCCGGCAGCCGCGCCATGTCGAGATAGGCGACCAGTTCGTTGAGTACCGTCTTGGTTCCCAGCAGGGCACCCGCGGCCGGCGCCTCGGCCCAGGGAACGCCGGCCATCCACGCCATCGGCGCCATCAGCCAGCCGAGCAGACGCTGCAGGGACAAGCTCGCACCGTCCACCAAGGGCAACAGGCCAAGTAGCCGGTTGGTGAGGCTGACCAGCGCCACCAGGACGATCAGCATGGCGACGATGTTGATCAACAGCCCGACCCCCTCGCCGGTACCGCGGGTGACGGCTTCCATGGTGCTGCGGTCGGTTTGCGGCAAGTGCCTATCGCGACCGACCGGCGGGCCCTCGGGCGGTACCAGGATGACCGCGAAGACGATCGCCGCCGGCGCGCTGATGAACGATGCGGTGAGGATGTGGCCCAGCGCGTCGGGAACGACTGCGCCGAGAATGCTGGCGTAGAGGGCCATCACCGTGCCGGCGACGCTGGCCATGCCGGCGGTGAGGATGATGAACATCTCGCCGCGACTGACCGCCGCCAGGTAGGGACGAATCAGCAGCGGTGCTTCGACCATGCCGACAAAGACGTTGGCCGCCGTGGACATCCCGACCGCACCACCGACCGCCAGGATCCTCTCGAGCACCACCGAAAAAGCACGCACCAGCAAGGGCAGGACGCGCCAGTGGTAGAGCACCGCCGACAGCGCGCTCATCACCAGGACCACCGGCAAGGCCTGAAACGCCAACACGAAGCTCGCCCCAGAAGAACTTTCGGCATAGGGCAGCGCGGCCCCTCCGAGGAAGCCGAAAACCAGACTGGTTCCTTGGCGAGTGGCAGCTGCGATCGCCAGCAAGGCGTCGTTGCACGACGCAAAGACCTCCTTCGCGCCCGGCAGCCGCAGGATCACCAGCGCCAGAAGGAACTGCAGGCAAACGCCACCGAACACCGTTCGCCAGGGGATCGCGCGACGCCGCGACGAGTTCACCCAGGCCAGGCCGAGGAGCATCAGGTAGCCGATGGCGGCCTGCAGAACAGGATTCACCGGCGAGCGAGCGCTTGGCAGCGGGCGAGCAGGCGTTCGGGCAAGTGGCCGGCGAAAACCGGCCATGCCGCATGCCTGGGCGCACCCGAGACAGGAGGCTGGCGCCGGGCGTCACCCGGGCGCGTCAGCGAACGCCCGGCGAGGTCATCGCCCCCGATCATCTGGCGCTGTCCCGCGCCGCGACGATCGCAATTCCTCCGGAGGCCGCTTGGCTGCCGGCTTTGCCGCCTTTGAACCCGGTTCGAGCGGCTCGCCGCTTCGTCTGAACTCCGGGCGAATCTGGCTCGCACCGCGGTAGGCGGGCTGGATGTGCGCTTCCGGCGTCGGTGCGACGTCGCGCGGCTGCAGCGGCGCCGCCAACACCGGCGACGGCGCAAGGCGCTGGCCGTAGTTGCGCTCGTAGCGATCGAGGAACTGCCTGAACTGCTCGTAGTCGGGGCAATTGTAGGGCGACAGACAGCGCCCGAGCGAATCATAGACAAAAGGTGCCGGATAGGGCGCACCGTACGGCGCGTACCACGGACCGATCAGCACGCCAGCACGCATCGCCAGGGTCCCCGCGACAGCCTGGCCGGCCGTCGCAAGCCATAGCACAACAAGGAACGATGGCGGGCGCATGACGGCAAGTGTAACACTTCCTCGAGATGGCAAGGCAGCGCACCCGCAGGCGGCAGGACGCCAACAGGAAACACGCAGCGCCGGCCGAGAACCTTGCCCGGTTCATGACAATAGTCACGGCACGGTTTTTCGAACGCTATAAAATCAGTGCTGTAATGTTCGCTGCCTGCGATGCGATCATCAACGGCGCCCCGGTGCGGTTTACCAGTCGGAGTCTCGCGTGCTGCCATGAAATGCCCCAGCTGCTTTTCGGAAGATGTCCGCCGCTCGAGGCGGCGCGGTCCCAAGGAAGGAACGGCCCTTCGCCTGAAGCACCAGGCGCCATTCCGCTGCCAGGAATGCGGCCTTCGATTCATCGAAAAAGTCGAGGACGGCGATCCCTCGGCCGCTCCCCGCCGCCTGTCGATCGCCGATTACCTCGGTCTGCGCGGTTGGGCACGGCGCGCGTTTTCCGACCACATGATCCTCGGGACCTTGGTGACAGTGCTCCTGGCGCTGCTGATCGGCCTGTTTTTCGCGGTCGCCCTTGGCTGGATCGAACCGCGCTTCCTTCTTCCCGAAGCCGCTTCCCGCTGACCGCTGACGAGCGCGATCATCGCTGCTGCGCCGCGGCGAGACATTCGTTTCCGCCACCAATAGCGCCGATAGCTACACGCGTAGCGCGGCGCCAACCGCTACCGCATCGCAGCAATCGAGACTCGCGGACAGCCGCGACCAGTGCTAGAATTGTCAGCCGATCGATGGACCGAACGGTCAACCGTCCAGCCACTCGCTCGTTGTAGTCATCTCACTGCCAATACCATAAGGAACCCCATCATGAAACACTCGCTGCTCGTTGCCGCACTACTTGCTCTGGCCGTCACCGCCTGTGGCAAGAAGGAAGCGCCCCCGGCTCCGGCCGCTGCGCCCGCCCCGGCCGCTGCTCCTGCAGCCGCGCCTGCGGATGCGACTCCGGCCGCTGCACCTGCCGCCGCGCCGGCCGACGCCGCCGCTCCTGCTGCCGCTCCCGCTGCTCCCGCCGACGCCGCCAAGCCGATGACCGACGCCGCCGCGGACGCTGCCAAGCCGATGGCCGACGCTGCCGCGGACAAGGCCAAGGAAGCGGCTGGCGCCGCTGCCCAGGGCGCTGGCGATGCGGCCAAGGATGCGATGAAGAAGTAACGATTGCTCCGGCATCCAAAAAAAAAAACCGGCTCGCGCCGGTTTTTTTCCGTCAGCGGTAGCGGCCCTCAACGCAGCTGCCGCCAGCCGAAACCACCGTCCTGGTCAGCGACGCCGATCCACTCGTCGCCGCAATCGAGCGCCGACGCCAGCGCCCTGACGGCCAGTTCCGGTCGATTGTTCTCCTGACTCAGATGCGCCGCCACCAGATGTTGCAGGCGACCGGCATCTATCCGTCGCAGCAGCGTCGCCGCCTGTTGATTCTCGAGGTGACCGAAGCGGCCGGCAATGCGCTGTTTCAGTGCCGCCGGATAACGCGACGCCGCGAGCATGGCGTGATCGTGATTGCACTCCAGGACCAGGGCATCACAAGCCTGCAGGACATCGACGATATGCGGAGTGATCGAGCCGGTATCGGTCAGCACGCCAAGCCGGTGCAGGCCGTCGCCGAAGGCATACTGCACCGGTTCGCGGGCATCGTGCGGCACGGGAAAGGGTGTAACTTCCAGATCTTCGATGGCGAACGGCGTGTGACCGTCGATCACTCGACATTCCGGCAGCGAAGCGACGCCTCGCGAAGCCGCGGCGTGCGTTCCGTGCGTGAGATAGACGGGCAACCGGTGGCGACGCGCAAGAGCGAAAACGCCGCCGACGTGATCACCATGCTCATGGGTGACCAGTATCGCCGCCAGATCGTCGGGAGCGGCGCCAAGCCGGGCCAGCCTCGCGGTAGCCATCTTCGTCGAAAAGCCGCAGTCGACCATCACCCTGGTCTCGCCGGCATCGACAATCAGGGCGTTGCCCTGACTGCCACTGCCCAGCGATGCGAAACGCATCACTTCAACTGATCGTAGAGCAGATTGAGAATCTTCGTAGACGTTTCGGAGCGGTCGATGCCGCCCTCGGGTGTCAGCACCTGTACGGTCGACAGGCCCCCCTCGCCCTTGACGAAAATACGGTACTGGATCTTCGGTTTGCCGCTCGAACTGCTCTTGAAGGGATTCAGCTTGGCGAAGAAGCCGTCGCCCTGCTTGTCGCCGTCGCTTTCCGGATCGACATAGCGAACGAAATACAGACCTTGGGAACGATCGCGGTCTTCGACGGTGAAACCGACACGATCAAGCGCCAGGCCGACTCGCCGCCAGGCACGATCGAAGGACTCCTCGACCTCGAGCGTACCGGCGCCATCGGCACCGCGCGAAAGCTTGGCCCGCTCGACGGGTTTTTCCTTGGCCGCCTGCAACGCCGCGGTCGCCCGCTTCTCGTCGCTGCCGAGGCGAATCATCAGGCGGCGCAACATCTCCGCCTCGAGCTCCGGATCGGCCGGGCGCGGTTGCCAGCGTGTCTGATCCTTGCCCTCGGAAATGAATATCTCGTACATCCCGCGATGGCTGATGAAGATGTCGGTCGTTCCCGGCGTGCTCCCGGGCTCGAGACGGGTGCGGAACTTGTCGCGCTCAGCTGTCGAATAGACGGAATCGATGACCTTGCCGAGGATATTGCGGATGAAGTCCTGTGAAATCTTGGCGCGGTTCTCGGCCCAGTCGGTCTCCATCACGCCGGCATCGGGCAGATCGAGCGCGATCACGAAGCCGGTTTCCTGCCAGAAATCCTTGACCTGTCCCCAGAGTTTCTCGGGCGTACCCTTGACCACCAGCCAGCGTTCATTCCCCGCACGCTCGATACGCGAGTTGTCGACCTCCGGCAGAACGTCGCTCTTTTGCTGTGCGCGGCTCTCCGGAGAACGCTCGGCAGCGTAGGCCGAGTAGGTCGCCGAACCCTTCCCGCCGCCGGTGTCGGGAACCGCATAACGGTCGTCGCGGGTCGGCGAGGTAAGGTCCGGTGGCACTTCGAGCGTCGGCACGCGGTTGGCTGACGCGGTCTTGTAGTCGATCTTCTTGCTTTCCAGCAGCGAGCCGCTGCAGGCCGCAAGCAGTATCGACAAAGCCAGCACGGCAGCGAGTCGGCAGTGCGAAACAACAGGACTCATGTGGCAACTCCGCATCTAGACGACACCCGCCTGACGCATGGCGGCACGGACCTGGGCGTGACAATCGGCCGACAGCGGCGTCAACGGCAGTCGCAAACCGCCCTCGATCAGTCCCAGCTCGCGGCACGCCCACTTGACGGGGATCGGGTTTGCCTCGCAGAACAACTGGCGATGCAGCCCGAGCAGACGGGCATGAAGCTGGCGGGCGACGAGCGCGTTGCCGTCGAGCGCGGCAACGCACATCTCGTGCATCAGCCGCGGCGCGACATTGGCGACCACCGAGATATCGCCCCTGGCGCCCATCAGGATCAGCGCACAGGCACTGGCGTCGTCGCCGCTGTAGACCGCAAAGCCTTCCGGGGCGCGGGCGATCAGATCGGTGCCGCGCTCGATGTTGCCGGTCGCGTCCTTGATGCCGACGATGTTGGGGATTTCCGCCAGCCGCAGCGCGGTGTCGTTGAGCATGTCGGCGACCGTCCGACCGGGCACGTTGTAGAGGATCACCGGCAGGTCGACGGCTTCGGCGATCGTCCGGAAGTGGCGATAGAGGCCTTCCTGCGTCGGCTTGTTGTAATACGGCACCACCGACAGCGCCGCGTCGGCGCCCGCCTCCCTGGCGAAGCGGGTCAGCGCGACCGCTTCTGCCGTCGAATTGGCGCCGGTGCCGGCAATCACCGGGATCCGGCCAGCCGCCTGGTCGACGGTGACGCGGATCAGTTCGCAGTGCTCCTCGACGTTTACCGTCGGCGATTCGCCGGTCGTGCCGACGATAACGATGGCGTCGGTGCCTTCCTGGACGTGGAAATCGACCAGCCGGCGCAGGCCGGGCAAGTCGAGGCTGCCATCTTCGTGCATCGGCGTGACGATGGCGACGATCGATCCGCTAATCATGGTCATGGGTGGGCGCCCTGGATTGGACCGAAAGGTCTCGGTGGTGAAAATTCAAGCGTTGAATTCTAACTGAAGGCCGGCCGCTTGGCCATGAAAACGGACCGCGCAAAACCGTCCGGCTGACCGCCGAGGCGGCCGGAAAGCGCCCTCAGAAATCGGCCAGCACGCGCAGGTGGGCAACCACGCTGCGTGCCAGCGCGGACAGCGCGTAGCCCCCCTCGAGCATCGAAACGATCCGTTGCTGCGCGCACTCCTCGGCCAACTCGGTCAGTTGAGCGGTGACCCACGCGTAATCTCTCTCGAGCAGCTTCAAACCGCCCATCTCGTCCTCGTAGTGGGCATCGAAACCGGCCGAGATGAGGATCATCTCTGGCTGGAACTCGCGCAGACGCGGCATCCATTGCTCGCTGACGACAGTGCGAAATTCCTCGCCGTCGGCACCACGGCCGAGTGGCACGTTGAGCATGTTCGGCGCCCGGCTGTCGGTGCCGCTGTAGGGGTAGAAGGGATGCTGGAAGGTGCTGACCATCAACACGCGCTGGTCGCCGGTGAAGCAGTCCTCGGTGCCATTGCCGTGGTGGACGTCGAAATCGACGATGGCGACACGCGACAGCCGGTGCGCGTCGAGCGCATGCGCCGCGGCAACGGCGATGTTGTTGAAGAAGCAGAAGCCCATCGCCACGGCACGCTCGGCATGGTGACCGGGCGGACGGACGGCGCAAAACGCGTTCTGCACCTCGCCAGCCATCACCAGGTCGACCGCCAGCACGCCAGCCCCGGCAGCGCGCAGCGCCGCGGTCCAGGTATGCCGATTCATTGCCGTATCCGGATCAAGGTGAACGATGCCCAACTCCGGGGAGGCGCGCTTGACACGTTCCAGATGGGCGGCCGAATGGACGCGCCGGAGCTGCTGAAAGGTGGCCAGCGGCGCATCGTGGTAGGCAAAATACGAATCCAGCCCCTGCGCGATCATGTGATCGCTGATCGCGGTCAGGCGCTCGGGAGACTCCGGGTGATACGAACCCATGTCGTGAAGCTGGCAGTCACGGTGGGTGATGAATGCGGTGCTGGTCACTGTTGCCTTCCTGCCGCGGTTGGAGGCCGCCATGGGCATCGTGATCCGCGGGAAATCGAGTTATCTGCTGATGGTTTATTATCGTCCCAATTGCGCTACCACGACAAGCCATGCCAGCCACCACCAGACCCCCGCCAATTGGCGAAATCCTTGCCGCCGCCGATCAGGTCGTTCTCGGCAAGAGCCGGCAGACGCGACTGGCCCTGTGCTGCCTGCTGGCGAGGGGCCATCTGCTGATCGAAGACCTGCCGGGAGTCGGCAAGACGACCCTGGCGCACACGCTTGCCCGCCTGCTCGGTTTCCGGTTCGCGCGCGTGCAATTCACCAGCGACATGCTGCCGGCCGACATCCTCGGCGTCTCGATCCTCGACCGCGAGCGCAGCAATTTCAGGTTCCTGCCCGGGCCGATCTTCACGCAGGTGCTGCTCGCCGACGAGATCAACCGGGCGACACCGAAGACGCAGAGCGCCCTGCTTGAGGCGATGGAAGAGGGGCAGGTGACCACCGAGGGTGAAACGCGGCCGCTGCCGGAACCGTTCTTCGTGATCGCAACGCAGAATCCGTCGAGCCAGATTGGCACTTTCCCCTTGCCCGAGTCACAGCTCGATCGTTTTCTGCTGCGCATCGAACTCGGCTACCCGGATCACCATGCCGAGCGCTCATTGCTGGAAAGCGGCGGCCGCCGCGAACAGCTGCCGGCGCTGACTGCTCGCCTGGCAGCCGGCGACTTTGCCGCCCTGCAACTGCAAGCGGCGGCGGTGCACGCCTCGCCGGCGCTGCTCGACTACCTGCAGCAGCTGGTCGAGGCCAGCCGCAACGATCCGCGCCTGCTGCACGGCCTGAGTCCGCGAGCCGCGCTGTCGCTGCTGGCGGCGGCACGGGCCTGGGCATTCACCGACGGACGCGGGATGGTCCTGCCCGAAGACGTGCAGGCCGTCCTGCCGGCGGTCGCCCGCCACCGGCTGCGACTGGTCAGCGGCAGCCATCCGGCGGCCGAAGACATCACCGCCCTGATGCGGTCCGTGCCGCTGGTCTGATGGCGGCAATCGCCTCGGTCCAGCGCTGGCTCTTCCGGCTGACGCCTGACCGGCAGTCGCCGATCGTCCTCGGCCAACGCCGGATCTTCATCCTGCCGACGCGCGCCGGACTGCTGTTCGCGACCGTGCTCGCGGTGATGCTGATCGGCGCCATCAACTACAACCTCAGTCTCGGCCACGCGCTGATCTTCCTGCTCGCCGGACTGGCCGTCGTGGCGATGGTGCACACCTTCAACAACCTCTTCGGCCTGCGGCTGACGCCGGGGCGAGCGGCGGCCGTTTTCAGTGGCGATCTGGCGCACTTTCCGCTGCAGCTCGAAAACACCCGCCGGCAGTCGCGCCGGGCGCTCGACTTCGCCTTTGCCGGGCAGCCGGTGGCCAGCTTCGACCTGCCGGCGGAAGGGCAGGCGACGATCGCCATTGCCTACGCCACGCGGCGACGCGGGCGCCTCGAGCCCGGGCGCGTCACCCTGTCCACACGCTATCCGCTGGGACTGTTCCGGGCCTGGAGCTATCCGCATCCGCCGTGGTCGTGCATCGTCTATCCGAAGCCGATCAGGACCCCCCTGCCGCCAGCGTCGGCGGCAGTCCACGCCGACCATCTCCAGGGCGACAACGGCCAGGAGGACTTCGCCGGCCTGCGGCCACGCCAGATCAGCGACCCGACCCGGCACATCGCCTGGAAAGCCGTGGCCCGCCGGCCTGACGAGCAACCGCACCTGGTCAAGCAGTTTGCCGGTGGCGCGGCCGAAGAACTGTGGTTCGACTGGTCGCTGACGCCCCCCGGGCGCAGCGAAGAAGAGCGGCTGTCGATCCTTGCCGGCTGGATCCTCGGCGGCGACGAGCAGCAAGCGCGCTACGGGCTGAGCCTGCCGGGCAGACGGATCGCGCCGGGACAGGGCGATGCGCATCGGGCAAACTGCCTGCAAGCCCTGGCGCTGCATGGCGAAAGCGGTGAAAGCGGCGGCTAAGCCTGGCACCCGCCCGGCGGTGCCGCTCGAACACGGCGCCGTGCCATGGCTGCTGGCCGTCGCGCTGGCCACCGCCGGACCGCATTTCGGACACCTGCCGTGGTGGCTCTCGGCGCTCGTCGGCGGCGCCCTGTGCTGGCGTGCCTGGCTGTGGCAACAGCGTCGCCAGCTGCCGCCACGGTGGACGCTGGCCCTGCTGGTGATCGGCACGATCGCCGCGGTCGGCTGGCAGTTCCGAACCCTGTTGGGCAAAGACGCCGGCGTCGCACTGCTGGTCATCTTCATGGCCCTGAAACCGATGGAGATGAACAAGCGCCGTGACGCGCTGGTGGTGATCATGCTCGGCTACTTCCTGCTGCTCACCCACTACCTCTACTCACAGAGCATCCCCACCGGCCTGTGGCTGCTGGTCGCGATCACCCTGCTCACCGCCACCCTGATCAGGCTGCACGGCGGCGCCCAGCCAGTCGCCACCGTCGCCCGCCATGCCGGTCTGCTGCTGGCGCAGGCGCTGCCTTTCATGTTGATTCTCTACCTGCTCTTCCCGCGCGTCTCTGGTCCCTTGTGGGGATTGCCGCAAGACGCCTATTCAGGTCTCAGCGGCTTGTCCGACCAGATGGCGCCAGGTTCGATCAGCCGACTGGTGCAGTCGGGTGCGATCGCCTTTCGCAGCCGCTTCGTCGGCGACTTGCCCGACCAGTCCGATCTCTACTGGCGCGGCCCGGTTTTCGACGACTACGATGGCCTGACCTGGCGCACCAGCAAGCCGCCTGGCAAGGCGCCGCCGCAAGCGCCGACGATCGCGGCAGGTAGCCCGCCACAGGCCTATACCAGCATCCTCGAAGCGCACAACCGGCGCTGGCTGCTGGCGCTCGACGTGCCGACCCGGCTGCCGCCGGACAGCAGCCTGGCGCCGACCCTCGAAGCCCTGGCGCGCGAACCGGTACGCGTCAGGTCACGATTTTCCTTCGCCTCGTCGGTGGCCTACCGCGCCAACGTCGACGAAACGCCAGCCATCCTCCAACAGGCGCTGGCGCTGCCACCGCGCATCAACCCGCGCAGCCGCGCCCTCGCCGCGGGCTGGGCCTCTCGCCCGCCGCGGGAAATCGCCGCAGCGGCGCTGGCAATGTTCCATGACGAAGACTTCCATTACACGCTGCAGCCGCCACTGCTCGGCCCTAACGCAATGGACGACTTTCTTTTCGACAGCCGTCGCGGCTTCTGCGAGCACTACGCTTCGGCCTTCGTCTTCCTGATGCGCGCCGCCGGTGTGCCGGCGCGAGTAGTCGCCGGCTACCAGGGCGGCGAGCTCAATCCGGTAGACGGCTATCTCAACGTCCGCCAGTCGGACGCGCACGCCTGGGCAGAAATCTGGATCGCCGGAGAGGGCTGGCTGCGCTTCGACCCGACGGTAGCGGTGGCACCGTCGCGCATCGAGCAGGGTATCGTCGCCGCGCTGCCGGCAGGCGAGAGCTTGCCGATGGTCATCCGGATCGACAGCGACTGGCTGCGAGAACTGCGCAATCGCTGGGAGGCCGCCAACAACACCTGGAACCAGTGGGTACTCGGTTACAATCCGCAACGCCAGCGTGAAGTCCTGTCGCGCTTCGGCTGGCGGGAACCCGACTGGCGCAGCATGACCGCGTCGCTGGCCGTGCTCTGCGGCGTGGCATTACTGCTCGTCGCGCTGTGGACGCTACCGCGCCGCCGCGCCGTCGACCCGGCACAGCGTGCCTGGCAGAAATACTGTGCGCAACTCGCTCGGCGGGGAATCAGCCGGGTGCAATGGGAAGGTCCCGTCGCGTTCGCGCATCGAGTGGCGCGCGAAAGGCCCGAGCTGGCCGCGCTCACCGGCGAAGCCGCCGCTCTTTATGCCGCGCTGCGCTATGGGCGAAGCGACCAGAATGCCGCCGGAACATTGCGCCTGCTGCAGGAATGCATCGACCGGCTGCCACCCCGAAGGAGAAGAAACGCTTGAAAACCCTATCTACCGCGCTGCTGTTGGTGGTGCTCGGCGGCTTGCTGCCGCTGTCCGGCCACGCCCAGCAGGCGGGTACCGGATTCGGCAGCGAACCGGAAGTCCAAGCCTTCATCGCCAGCATGCACGAGCAGCATGGTTTTGACGCCGCCGACCTGAGCCGTCAGTTCGACGCCATCCACGCGAACGCGACCGTGCTGCGCCTGATCCGCCCGTCAGCGTCGCCCGGCAAACAGCGCTCCTGGCAACGCTATCGACAACGTTTCGTCAACGGTCGCCGCCAGGCGGGCGGCCAGAGCTTCTGGCAGGAACACGGCGCGCTGCTGCAACGCGCCGAAGCGATTTACGGCGTGCCGCCGGAAGTGATCGTCGCGATCATCGGCGTCGAGACCGAGTACGGCCACAACATGGGCAGTTTCGACGTTCTCGAAGCCCTCGCTTCGCTCGCCTTCCACTACCCGCCCCGGGCAGAGTTCTTCCGCGGTGAACTCGAGCAGTTCTTGCTGCTGAGCCGCGAAAACGGCGTCAGCCCACTCGACATCAAGGGCTCCTACGCTGGCGCCATGGGCATTCCGCAGTTCATGCCGAGCAGCCAGCGCCGCTTCGCCGTCGACTTCGACGGCGACGGCCGTATCGACCTGCGCAACAGCCCGGCCGACGCCATCGGCAGCGTCGCCAGCTACCTGCAGCAATATGGCTGGGAAAAAGGCGCACCGGTCGCCGTACCGGCGCGTGTCAATGGCGACCCCACGGCCCTGCTCACCGAAGGAATCAAACCCGTCCTGACGGTCCGGGAACTGCAGGCGCGCGGCGTAATCGCGGCTGCTGACGACGACGCCGGACGACCGGCAGCGCTGATCGACCTGGTCACTCCGAACGAACCGACCGAATACTGGCTCGGCTTCGACAACTTCTACGTCATCACCCGCTACAACCGCTCGAGTTTCTACGCGATGTCGGTCTTCCAACTCGCCGAAGCGCTGCGGGAAGTGCGCAACAATCGCCTGGCGGCGAAACCCTAGAGCAGATTGTCGCGCGTCACGCCGCCGCGCCTGATGATCCGGCGCAGCTGGTCGAGCGCCTCGATCTGGATCTGGCGGACGCGTTCGCGGGTCAGGTTGAGGTCCAGGGCGATTTCCTCGAGCGTGCTGGTGGCCGAGCCGCCCAGGCCGTAGCGGCGTTGCAGCACCTGTTGCTGCTTTTCGGCGAGTTGTTCGACCCAGTTGTTCAGCAAGTCGCCGATTTCGCTGGACTGCAGCAGTTCGTCCGGCTCGACCAGGCTGTCGTCGGCGATCACCTCGCCGATGGTCCGGCTGGGGTCGACCTGTAGCGGCGCATCGAGCGAAGCGATACGCTCGTTGAGCGCCATCACCCGGCGCACGTCGCCAACCGGCCGGTCGATCAGATGGGCGATCTGGTCGAGGCAGATTTCCCGTCCGTTGGCCGCTTCGAGATGACGGATGGCGCGCAGCACGACGTTGATTTCCTTGACCACGTGCACCGGCAGGCGAATCGTCCGTGACTGGTTCATGATCGCGCGTCCGATGCTTTGCCGGATCCACCAGGTGGCATAAGTCGAAAAACGGAAGCCACGTTCCGGATCGAACTTTTCGATCGCGTGGATCAGACCGAGATTTCCCTCTTCGATCAGGTCGAGCAGCGGCATGCCACGGTTGAGGTAGTGCTTGGCGATGTTCACCACCAGCCGCAGGTTGTGCTCGATCATCTTCTGCCGCGCCAGGAACTCTCCCGACTTCGCCCGCCTTGCCCAGTCCGCCTCCTCGCTTGGCGAGAACAGCGGCTTGGCACCGATCTCGTTCAGGTAGTGCTGGGTGACGTCATTGAGCAGTTCGACTTCCGGGGACTGATTCGACGAGTCGTCAGGCTCGGGTTCCGGCAGCGGCTCGTCGACCGAGAACTCGGACTCGCTAAGAAGATTCTCGAGGCGATCAGGATCCGAATCGAAAATCCCCGCCATGGTCGTCAGCGTGGCGGCAGATACTTGAGCGGATCGACCGGCTTGCCCTGACGCCGGACCTCGAAATGCAGTTTGACCTGGTCAGCATCGGTATTGCCCATTTCGGCAATCTTCTGCCCCTTGGCGACACTCTGCCCTTCCTTGACCAGCAAGCTCTGGTTGTGCGCGTAGGCGGTCAGGTAGGTGCTGCTGTGCTTGACGATCACCAGCTTGCCGTAGCCGCGCAGGCCGGTGCCGCTGTAGACCACCTTGCCACTGCCGGCGGCCAGCACCGGGTCACCCGGCTTGCCGGAGATGTCGATGCCCTTGGCACCGCCTTCGCTGAAGGTCCCGACCACGCGGCCGCTGGCCGGCCAAATCCAGCTCACGTCCTGGCTGTCCGCCGCGGCTTCCGGCGCTTCTTCGGTCCTGGTGGCGGCAACCGGTGCGGCCGCTTTCGGCGGCACCGACGCCTGCGCCCTCGCCAGAGTCTGTTCGGAGTACGGCTCCTTGCCCGCCTTGGGCTCGCGCTTCAGGCTGTCGCCGCCGCCGGCGAGAGATCGCTGCTCGACCCCCGAGGTGGTGTCGATCGGCCGCACCACCGTCGTCTCCGCACCAGCCACCGAGGATGTCAGCGGCCTGACCCGCAACAGCTGACCGACCAGTATGCGGTTCGGATTGTCGATGGTGTTCCATAACACCAGGTCGCGGAATTCGACGCCATGATCGACGGCGATCGAGTGCAGGGTGTCGCCTTTCTTGACAAGGTAGAAATCCTTGCTCGGGGTAATCGCCGCCTGGCCCGCACCGCGGTCGCTGACCGACGACGGCGACTTGCTCGCACAGGCGGAGAGCACGAGTGCCGCCAGCAAAGCGGCTGCTGACCCGCATCTGGCGAGAAAACGTTGATCCTTCATTCGACTCCCGTTAACAGCGGCACGAAACGCACCGCGTCGAGGCGCGTTTCGACACAGGCTTCGCCCTGATTCTCGATCAGCGCCAGATACTGAGTCGCGACCCCCAGCGGCAGGATCATCCGGCCGCCAGGCGCAAGCTGCTGCACCAGCGCTTGCGGCACGCGCGATGCCGCCGCCGCGACGATGATGGTATCAAAAGGCGCCGCCTCCGGCAGTCCGAGACGACCGTCGGCGTGCTTCAGACGCACTCGCAGCTGCTTGATCGCACGCAGGTTGAGCTTGGCCTTGGCAAGCAGCGGCGCGATCCGCTCAACCGCGTACACCTCGTCCGTCAGCTGCGCGAGAACGGCCGCCTGGTAGCCGCAGCCGGCGCCGATCTCCAGCGTCTTGCCGAGTGGACGACCGCCAGAACGCAATGCTTCGATCATTCTCGCCACCACGTAGGGCTGTGAGATGGTCTGCGAGAAGCCCAGCGGCAGGGCGGTGTCTTCGTAGGCTCGCGAGGCCAGCGCTTCTTCGACAAAGACGTGCCGCGGCACGGCGGCGATCGCCGCAAGAACGTCCTCGTCGTCGATCCCCTGTTCGCGCAAACGCTCGATCATGCGCGCCCGCGTGCGTTGCGAAGTCATCCCGACACCCGAAACGACGCGGTTCATTGTAGCAGCCAGCCGCGCACCAGCGACAGCTGGGCGTTGTGCGTCAGGTCCATCTGCAGCGGCGTGACCGAGACCTGATTGTTCTGCACGGCGTGGAAATCGGTACCCTCGCCGGCATCCTGCGCCTCGCCGGCGGCGCCGACCCAGTACACCGTCTCGTGACGCGGCGACAGCGTCCGAACCACCGGCTCCGCCTTGTGGCGCTTGCCGAGCCGGGTGACCACCTTGCCGCGCAGTTGCTCCCAGGGTACGTCGGGAACGTTGACGTTGAGCAGCACCGGTTCGCGCAACGCCTGCGCCTCGAGCACCGCGACCAGCTCACAGGCGATTCGCGCCGCACTCTCGAAGTACTCGCCGGTCTTGCTGCACAGCGACACGGCCATCGATGGAACGCCCAGCAGGAAGCCCTCGGTGGCGGCCGCGACAGTCCCCGAATAGATCGTGTCGTCGCCCATGTTGGCGCCGATGTTGATTCCCGAAACGACCATGTCGGGCAGGCCGTCGAGCATGCCGGTGACCGCCAGGTGGACACAATCGGTCGGCGTGCCGTTGACGTAATAGAAGCCGTTCGCGGCGCGCTTGAGCGACAGCGGGCGATCGAGAGTCAGCGAATTGCTGGCGCCGCTGCGGTCGCGCTCCGGCGCAACCACCGTGATCTCCGCGAGTTCCGACAGTGCGCGCGCCAGGTGCTCGATCCCGGGTGCGAAATAACCATCATCATTGCAGAGCAGGATCCGCATCTTCAATCCACCAACATCCACGAAGTGTAGGAACTCATACCAACTCGCACGAACCCGGGCAGACAGACAGAAAAGGCCGGCAATCTGCCGGCCTTTTCACAGACCACGGAGTCACCTGGAACGTCCGCCGAAGCCACTGTCCGGCAGCCATGGCCCGAAACACTCCGGCAGCCAGACGCAGATCAATTATAACCGCCTCGAGGCGGCGCTGAACACAGAGTTGTCGCGCGCCGAGCGGCGCTGCGGCAACTTCGCACGGCCGCCGGTGGCAACGGTGAAGGCCGCCAGCGCCTGCGCCCGCGCGCCCGGGGCGACCAGCACGCGCGACCCAGCAGTTTTCACTGGCCGCCCTCAACTTCCTCAACCAGCTGCCGATAAGAAACCCACGCGACACGCCAAGCGGAAATTGCTCAAGTTTTCCAGCGGCAGGTCGTAAGGAAAATTGTCAGAGAAACAACCGCCACAAAGTAAGGGCCGGCAAGTGCCTCACCTGACGGGCCACCGCCAACCCGAAGTCAATTTGATCGTGATAGGAGAAGGAAAATGCCCCAAGTCATCAACACCAACGTCTCGTCGCTCAACTCGCAGCGCAGTCTCAACATGTCGCAGAACTCGCTGGCTTCGTCACTGCAGCGCCTGTCATCTGGCCTGCGCATCAACAGCGCCAAGGACGACGCCGCCGGCCTCGCCATTTCGCAGCGCATGACCTCGCAGATCAACGGTCTCAACCAGGCTTCGCGCAACGCCAACGACGGTATCTCGCTGGCGCAGACCGCTGAAGGCGGCCTGCAGAGCATCACCGAATCGCTGCAGCGGATGCGCGAACTGTCGGTGCAGGCGGCCAACGCGACCAACACCGCCACCGACCGTGCCGCCCTGCAGCAGGAAGTCGACCAGCTGGTCCAGCAGATCAACACCGTCGCCAGCCAGACGGCGTTCAACGGCGTCAAGGTGCTCGACGGCACCTTCAACTCGCAGGCCTTCCAGGTCGGCGCGAACAGCGGCGAAAAGATCTCGATCAATGCCATCGCCAGCGCCAAGGCCGATGCCCTTGGCGTCGGCACGACCTCCTCGTACGTCACCTCGCTGACCTCGACGGTGACCAACGGCGCGATCTCGACCGGTGGCATCACGGTCAATGGCTACGGCGTCGGCCCGTCGGTCTCGGACGGGGTTTCGAGTTCAGCGAGCATCACCGGTACCGCCGTCACCGCCACCGGCGCCCTGGTGGACGGAGACCTTAAGATCAACGGTGTATCGGCCGGTGCGGTCACAGCCGGTGCCGACGTCACGGCGCAAGGTACGGCGGTAGCGGCAGCGATCAATACCGTCACCGCCACCACCGGCGTGGTTGCCACCAGCACCGGCGGCGTGCTGACGCTGACTTCAAGAGACGGCAACGGCATCAAGATAGAACTCACCGGAACGGCGACGGCCACCGAAACCGGGCTGACCGCGGGCACCACGACCGTCGGATCGGACAGCGCGATCGCCAAGGCGGCCGCGTTCAATACGGTCACCGGGCAAACCGGCGTCTCGGCCGTCGCCACCCTCACCAGCGTCACCAGCGGCGCGCTCAGTGCCAACGCCGCCGTCGCCGGTGACAATACCGACTACATCAAGATCAACGGCGTCAAGCTCGGCGCGATTGCGCTGGGCACCAACGCCAACTTCACAGACCAGGGCAACAACGTCGTCGCGGCGATCAACGCGGTCTCCAACCAGACCGGCGTCACCGCCACCTTCGACAACACCAGCAAGAAGATCAGCCTGTCTGCCACCGACGGCCGCACGATCACCGTCGAGACCAAGGGCACCGCTGCCGCGACCAACACCGGTTTCACCGCCAACACCACCACCAACACCTACGGCGGAATCAAGCTGTCGTCGACCAGCAGCTCGGGAATCAACGTCGGCGGCGCCAACATCGCCACCACCGCCCTGACCGCCGGTTACACGGCAGCGACCGCGACCTTCGGCGCCGGCATCGCCAGCGTCGATCTGACGACCGCCAGCGGCGCGCAGAATGCAATCGCCACGATCGACTCGGCGTTGGCCAACATCAACTCAAGTCGCGCCAACCTCGGTGCATTGCAGAACCGGTTCAGCAGCGTCGTCAGCAACCTGGCGACAACCTCCGAGAACCTTTCGGCGTCTCGCAGCCGTATCGTCGATGCCGACTTCGCTGCCGAAACGGCCAATCTGACCCGCGCGCAAATTCTGCAGCAGGCTGGCACGGCGATGCTGGCGCAGGCCAACTCGCTGCCGCAGAACGTCCTCTCGCTGCTGCGCGGTTAAGCTGCAAGGTTTGAATAGCGGTAAGATCAGGGGCGCGATCGCGGCAACGTGGTCGCGCCCGGCTGCCTTTTCAGCAAGGAGTGAGAAATGAACATCCCACCCGCTGGCGCTTCTCTACAGCCGCAAGGCAACGCGCTGGTCAGCAATGGGGCGCGTGCGACCGCGGGACCCGGCGACACACTGCCAGCAGCTGCGGCGCTTTCCCGGACACCGTCGCCGGCGCAACAACCCGACCGCGACAAGCTCGAAGTCGCCACCCAGAGCGTCCGCGAGTTCGTCAAGCCGATCAACAGCAATATCGAGTTCAGCGTCAACGAAGACACCGGGCAACTGGTGGTCAGGATCATCGATCGGGCGACCAAGGAAGTGATTCGCCAGATGCCATCCGAAGAAATGCTCTCGATTGCCAAGGCACTGGACAGCATCAAGGGGCTGTTTGTGACCCAAACGGCCTGACAAGAACGCAAGACGCGTCGCCGGCATGACCTTTGGCCAGCGGCGCAGGAGACGATGATGGCGCTTTCCTCACCGGGTCTGGGCTCGAACCTGGACGTCAACAGCATCGTCAGCCAGCTGATGTCGCTGGAACAACGTCCGCTGACCGTGCTGGCCCAGAAGGAAGCCGGCTTTCAGGCCAAGATCTCGGCGCTCGGTTCGCTGCAGGGCGTGATCTCGGCACTGCAAAGCGCTGCCGCCAGCCTGGTGCCGGCAAGCGGCACGACACCAAGCGAGAGATTTTCGGTAGCGAAGGCGGCAGCCGGCGACCCGACCATCGCTTCGGTCAGCACCTCATCGACGGCAGTAGCCGGCACCTATCAGCTGGAAGTGAACCAGCTCGCGAAGCCGCACAGCGTCGTCACCGCCACCGGGACGGCGACGCCCTTCTCGGGCGTCGGCGACACCCTGCCAGTGGGTGGCACGCTGACGCTTTCGCTCGACTCGCCTGGTGGCACCAGCCCGCACACCACCACCGACATCACCATCGCCGACGGCGCGACGCCGGAGCAGATCCGCGACGCGATCAACGGCGCCGGCGCCGGGGTCTCGGCGCTGGTGATCAACGGCACGGCCGGCAAGCAGCTGATCCTGACCAGCGGCACCGCTGGCAGCAACCAGTTCATCAAGCTTTCCGGAGTCGCCGGCCTGACCTACGACCCCGACGCGACACCGCAGCCGCTGACCGATCCCCTGGTGCAGACACAGGCGGCGCAGGGTTCCAGCTTCAAGCTGAACGGCATTGCCGTCGCGGGCCTCAGCAACACCATCACGACGGCGGTCGACGGCCTAACGATCAATCTGCTCAAAGGCCCGGAAGCGCCGGCAACGGCGATCAGCACGACACTGACGATCAGCAAGGACAACGCCAGCCTGAGCGCGGGAGTCAACGCGCTGGTCAAGGCGTTCAACGATTTCCAGACGACCGCCGGCAGCCTCGGCAGTTACGATGCGGCGAGCAAGAAAGCGGGCGCGCTGAACGGCGAAACCACCTTGCGCACGGCCCAGAATGCCTTCCGTACGGTGCTCGGCAACCCGCCCTCGCCACTCGCCGGGGCGACCCTGCAACATCTTTCCGAGATCGGCGTGACGATGCAGAAAAGCGGCAAGCTGAGCGTTGACGCAGCCAGGATGAGCAGCGCCATCGCCGACGACCTGGGCGCTGTCGCCGAGCTCGTCGCCGCCTACGGCAGCGCTTTCAAAGCCGCCGCCGACGGCCTGGTCGGAGCCGGCGGGCTGATCGCCGCCCGCAGCGAAGGACTCAGCACGTCGATCAAGGGCCTCGGCAAACAGTCCGAAACGATCTCGGCACGCCTGACGCAGATCGAGGCGCGCTACCGCAAGCAGTTCACTTCGCTCGACCTGCTGATCTCGGGAATGACCAAGACCAGCACTTTTCTCCAACAGCAGCTCGCCAGCCTGCCCAATTTCAACCAGGGGTCCTAAATGTTCGGCAATGCAAGAAATGCGATTTCGGCCTACCAGAAGGTGGGCGTCGACGCGGCGATCGAGGTCGCCGACCCGCACCGGCTGATCCTGCTGCTCTTCGCAGGCGCCCAGGCGGCGATCGGCAACGCCCGCGTCGCCATGCAGCAGCAGCAGATCGCCGCCCGCGGAGAAGCCATCTCGAAAGCGATCGACATCATCGGCAATGGTCTGAAGGTCAGCCTCGATCTCGAACAGGGCGGCGAAATCGCGCAACGGCTCGACGCGCTCTACGACTACCTGGTCTTGCGCCTGCTCAGGGCAAACCTCGATGGCGATCTGCGCGCACTCGAAGAAGTCGCGACCCTGCTCGAGGAAATTCACGGCGCCTGGCGGGAGATTTCACCGAACGCGGTGCAGCAAGCGGTGGCATGACCGCCGCGTTGCGCACCCTCGAACGCCTGGCCGAGCTTTCCGAGGCAATGCTCGGCGCCGCAACGGCGCAGGATTGGCAGGCGCTGGCCCAACACGAACTCGCGCGGCGGTCGCTGACCGACAGCCTGCCAGAGCCGCTGACCGTCGGCCTGCCGGTCGCCGCCCAGGAGCGTGCACGCGTGCTGATCGAGGCCTGCCTGCGCTGCGACGCGCGCATTCAGCCACTGCTCGCGGTCCGCCAGAATGAACTGCGCGTAATGCTGCGGGCCGCGCCAGGCGGCGCCTGAGAAAATGCTCGGCCCCGACCTCGCCAACCGCCTGCAACCGGCTGCCGACCTGGCCTTGCGGCCGGCCCTGCCGGCGCCGGAGATTACCGACAAACTGGTCGGTCTGGTCGCCGGCCAGCGCCTGCTCGCCGAAATCCAGTCGCTGATGCCCAATGGCAGCTATCGCGCGCTGATCAACCAGCGCAGCGTCACGCTGGCGCTGCCGTTCGCCGCCAAGAGCGGCGACGCCATCGAACTGGAAGTCGCCCAGAGCGACGGCAAGCTGACCCTGGCGGTCGTTGCCCGCGCGGCGTCCGAGACCAGCCGGGCGGGCGGCGAGTCGGCCGCCACCAGCTTGAGCCGCACCGGCCAGTTGATCAGCAATCTCCTTGGCGGGGTTCGTGACGGCAAGGCCGGCCAGACAGCGCTGCCACTCAACGGCAATCATCCGCTCGCCAGCAGTCCGCCGCGCAGCGGCAACGACTTGCTCCCCCTGCTCAGGCAGGCGATCGTTCAGAGCGGCATGTTTTACGAAGCGCATCAGGCGGAATGGGTCGAGGGCCGCTACAGCAAGGCGCAATTGCTGCAGGAGCCACAGGGAAAGCTGGCGTCCGCAACACCCGCGCAACCAGGATCATCCGGCAACGGTGCGACGGGCAAGGTGGCCAGCGTAGCGGCGGATGGCGCTGAGCCGGCAAGCGGGCTCGCAAGCAAGGCCGCAGCAGCCACGCCATCGCCACACACAGCACCGGCGGTTCCTGGCGCCGGCGCGCCAGCTCTCCAGCCGGTCGCCCCGCAAGCCCAGGCGATCGTGCAGCAGCAGCTCGAAGCCTTCGCGACGCAGACTTTCTCCTGGCAGGGACAGGTCTGGCCCGGCCAGCAAATCCATTGGCAAATCGACAGCGAGACCGCCGACCAGCAGGGCGGCGGCGGCGATAGCGGCGAGCGGTGGCAGACGCGCTTACGCCTGACCCTGCCCCGACTCGGCGAGGTCGACGCCAGATTGCACATCCAGGGTGAGCAGCTGATGCTGACGCTGATCGCCGGCGACGCCAAGACGCGCGCCCTGCTGCGCGACGAGGCGGCCACACTGCGCAGCCAGTTCACTACCGCCGGACTGGATCTCGCCGCTCTCGGCATCGCCGCGCCACCGGAGAACGAAGTGCATGTCCCGGCTGGCGAGTGACCCCGAGCCGCCCAAGGCATCGGGCGCCAGCCGGGACGGTTTGTCGGCGACCGGTCTTGACGAGCTCCTTGCCCAGGCCCTCGGCAAGGCCGTCGCCTGCCAACAAGCCGGGCAGTTGAGCGAAGCCGGACAGCTCTATCGGGCGATCCTCGGGGCGCAACCGGGCCACCCGCAAGCCAACCACAAGCTGGGCTTGCTGGCGATGCAAGGGCAGCAGCCGACAGAAGGCCTGAAGTACCTCAACGCTGCGCTGGAAGCACGGCCTGAGGAGGCGCAATACTGGCTGAGCTATATCGACGCCTTGCTCCTGACCGGTCAGGACGACACCGCCCGCCAGCTGCTGGCACTCGGGCAACAGCATGGGCTGCGCGGCGACGCGGTCGATGCCCTGCTGTTGCGTCTCGCCAACGGTCGGCGAGAAGCCACTCCGGTCGAGTTGACCGAGGGTCGGCAGGTTTCCCCGGTCAGGCCGTCTGGCAAGGAAGGCGAAGCACTAGTCGAAACGGGCGACGAACCAGGCGTGCAGGACGAAGAGCGCCTGGTGACACTGTTCAACGCTGGCCGCTTCGGCGAAGGTGAGACGATCGCGCGGGCGCTGACCGGACGTTTCCCGGAACATGGTCTTGGCTGGAAAGCGCTTGGCGCGATGCTGCAGTCGCAGGGACGCGATGGCGAAGCCCTTGCCGCGATGCGACGGGCGGCCGACCTGCTGCCGGGCGATGAGCAAGTCCACAACAATCTCGGCCTGGTACTGGCCAAACGGCCACCTCGTCGAATCCGAGGCGGTGTCATCGGCAAGCGCTGAAGATCCACAGCGACTTCGCCGAAGCGCATTACAACCTCGGTAACGTCCTCGGCGCGCAGGGACGTCACCGCGAGGCAGAAACGAGTTATCGACGCGCGCTGGCGCTGAAGCCGACCTTCGCCGAGGCGCACTGCAACCTGGGCAACACTCTGATGGACCTGGGCCAGCTGGCCGAAGCGGAAACCGCCTGCCGGCAGGCACTGACCCTCAACCCCGAGCTGGCCGAAGCGCACAACAGCCTGGGCAAGAACCCTCAAGGCGCAAGGGCATCTCGATCAAGCCGAAAGCAGCTATCGGCAAGCGTTGCGCTGCAAAGCCGATTATGCCGAGGCACACAACAACCTCGGTGATACGCTCAGGGGCACTGGGCAGACCTGAGGAAGCGGCGAGCGCCCTGGACAGCGCGCTTGCATGCTTCGGCCGGACCTCGCGGAAGCGCATTTCAACCTCGGCAACGTCTGCTAAGCGACCGTGGGCAAGTCGCCGAGGCCGAAGCGGCCTGGCGCCTGGCCCTGCAACACCGACCGGACTTCCCAGAAGCACTGGTCGTGCTTGGCGTGGCGCTCAGGGAACAGGGACGACTGACTGAAGCCGAAGACAGTCTCCGGCGGGCCCTGCAACTCCGACCCTCCTTCGCATGAAGCGCACTACAATCTGGGCAACATCCTGCGCGACCAGGAACGCCTCAGCGAAGCCGAAGACAGCTATCGTCGCGCGCTGGAAATCAAGCCGGACCTCGCCAATGCGCTGCTCAATCTCGGCGTCACGCTCACCGAACTGGGCCGACACCGCGAGTCCCCAGCGGCCTGCCGGCAGGCGCTGGCGGTCAACCCGAATCGACCCGCTGGCGCACAGCAATCTGCTTTTCTGCCTGAGCCACAGCGAAAAAATCGACGCAGATACGCTGCTTGCCGAACACCGTCGGTTCGGCGAACAGTTTGAAGCACCCTTGCGCGTTCACTGGCCAGCGCACAGCAACCGGAAAGACCCAGAGCGATGCTTGCAGGTCGGTTTCGTTTCGAGCGACCTGCGTAACCACGCGGTGGCGAACTTCATCGAGCCGGTGCTGGCCCAACTCGCCGGCGAACGACGATTGTCGCTGCACGCCTATGCTGCCCAGCGCATCGAAGACGAGGTGACACAGCGTCTGCGGCAGCACCTGAGGCACTGGCATTCGGTTGCCGGGATATCGGACGCGGCGCTGGCCGACCGCATCCGTAGCGATTCGATCGATGTTCTCATCGACCTGAGCGGCCATACCGCCCATCATCGCCTGCTGACTTTCGCGCGCAAACCGGCACCGCTGCAGGTCAGCTGGATGGGCTATCCCGGCACCACCGGCCTGCAGGCGATGGACTATTTCCTGGCCGACCCTTTCTATCTGCCGCCCGGCGAACTCGACGACCAGTTCGTCGAAAGCATCGTGCGGCTACCGGCGAATGCGCCCTTCCTGCCGTTCGCGGGCGCCCCGCCGGTCAGCCCGCTGCCCGCCCTGCGCCAAGGACATATCACCTTCGGCAGCTTCAACAGACCAACCAAGATCAGCCCTTCGGTGATCGCCCTGTGGTCGCGACTGCTGACCGCAGTGCCCAACTCGCGGATGCTGCTCGGGGCGATGCGGCCCGATCGACGAGTGGACCAACTGCTCGAGGACTTCGCTCGTCACGGCGTCGAGCGAGACCGTCTGAGCTTCCATCCGCGCTCCGACATGCCGACCTACCTGAGCCTGCATCGGCAGGTCGACATCTGTCTCGACACCTTCCCCTACACTGGCGGAACGACCACGCTGCACGCGCTGTGGATGGGCGTTCCGACGCTGACGCTGGCCGGTCATACCGCTGCCGGACGACCGGGGGCGTCGATCATGGGCCATACCGGACTGGATGCATTCATCAGCCACGATGCGGCGGGTTTTGTTGCCAGAGGTGTCGCCTGCGCGACCGACATCACGGCACTGGCGGCGCTGCGGGCTGGCCTGCGCGAACGCCTGCTGCGGTCGGCCATCGGCCAGCCGGCGCTGATCGCAGCCGGCCTGGAACGGGCGTTGCGCGTGATGTGGAAACGCTGGTGCGACGACTTGCCGCCGGCAGCGTTTGAAGTTCGCGCGCAGGATCTCGAGATCGATCATTCGATCGCTGGCCGATGAGCGACAAGGCATCAAGGCAGGGAGGTCGGGGAAATGCCCAGGGCTCCGGATGACGCACTGAAGAACGCCGTCGCCCTCGCCTATCGCCAGACCGACGCGGCACCGCGGGTGGTCGCCAAGGGGCGAGGCGTACTGGCCGAGCAGATCATCGCGCGCGCGCACGAACACGGCGTCTACGTCCATGAATCGGCCGAACTGGTCTCGCTGCTGATGCAGGTCGATCTCGACCAGCACATTCCGCCGCAGCTCTATCTGGCGATCGCCGAATTGCTGGCCTGGCTGTACCGGCTGGAGAACGGCCAGACGGCGATGACCGCAGGCGTTTTGATCCCCCCCAGCGAAACGAATCAGCCGCCCTGAAGTCGCCGTCGTCGGTTACCGGTGCGCCCGTTTTGCTTTAAACTGCGGCCTCCAGGCGACCCCAGGAAGACAGATGGAAGAAACGAACCGCCAGCGAAGAACAGACGCGCAAGCGCTGCAGTTCGAAATCGAACAGCCGGAGACCTACAGTCAGTACCTGCTGCACTCGAAGGCCGAGATCGTCGCGGCGCTGCGCTCGCTGATCCAGCGGCGAGCGCTGGTCAGCGCGTACATCGATTCCGGCAGGGCCTTCCTGCTGACCTCGCTGCTCGAGATCCAGACGGAGACGGACGAACTGCTTCTCGACTGGGGGCGTGACGAGGCGATCAACGGTCAGGCCCTGCAGGCCTCTCAGTTGGTATTGTCGGCCGAGGTCGACAAGGTGAAAGTGCAATTCACCCTCGGTGGCCTTGCCGAAACCCGGATCGCCGGCCGTCCGGCTTTCCGTGCGGCCTTGCCCGACAAGGTTCTGCGATTGCAGCGTCGCGAGTATTTTCGCCTGTCGACGCCAATCGCCAAGCCGGTCAAATTCGTCGCCGCGATCAGTCGCGTCGATGGCAGCACGCTGGTCGCCGAAGCGTCCCTGCTCGACATCAGCGGTGGCGGCGTCGGTCTGATGGCCACCCCCAGCCTGGCGGCACTGCTGCCGAGCGGCGCCGTCCTCAGCGACTGCAAGATGACTCTTCCCGAAGAAGGGTTGCTGGTCGCCAGGCTCTGCGTGCGCAACAAGTTCGATGTGACGACCAGAGGGGGGGCGCGCTACGTTCGCGTCGGCTGCGAATTCATCGATCTCCCCGGCGCACGGATGAGCATGGTACAGCGCTACATCACGCGCATCGAACGCGAACGCAAGGCCCGCCTGAGCGGCATGGCCTGAGCGCCCGCGCGAGCGCTGGCGACGACCTGGTCGGCCTCGACAGCCGGGGCACGAAAGAAGCCGGGTTGCAAGCTTGGCGCTCGGCAACCCGACCTGCCGGCTGGCGCGCCTAGAAACCGATCGCCAGCAAGGCGTACGCGGCGATCAGCGTTCCCAGCATCGCGCCGCCGTAGCAGATCAGCTTGGCTGCCGTACCGGCGTGAATGCCGATGTCGTGCAGGCTGTGGAAGATGCGGTGTGCCGCATGCCACAGAAAGAGCGCGATGACGGCGAAGATGAAACCCTTGCCGATCAGGTTCTGGGAAAAGGCCAGCATGTTCGCGTAGCTCATGGTGTCCGCCGGCAGCAAGAGGCCAAGCGGCACGGCAATGCCGGTAATGAACACCAGCATCGGGCCGAGCAGCGCCGACAGCATGCCGCCGGCCCCGAACAGCGCCCAGAAAATCGGTGCGTTGGAACGTTTCCGTATCGCTTTCATCGCGCCATCCCCCAGACTGCGGCGAGCAGGGCAAGACTGGCGGCGGCGGCAACGGCCAGGCCGCCGCCGGTGATCGCGCCGTCTGCGAGCCGCTTGCCGCCAACGATAACCGGCGGCATCGTCCGCGGCATGATCTTGAACCAGGTGTAGGTGTGATAGCCGATGGCAACCAGCGCCAGCATGTGGAAGGCGACATACCACGGGTTCTTGAGCCCGTCTAGCCAGGCATTCCAGGCCGCCTCGCCCCGCGACAGGTGCAGCAGCCCGTTGAGCAGGATGCCGGCGTAGGCCGCGACGAACAGGGCGGTGCCCTCGTGGATCATGTACTCGACGAAGAACGGGTTCTTCCGCCACCACCCGTCCATCGAACGAACATAGGGACGACGCTTGTTCACTTGGCACCTCCCTTCGGGGCAAGGAAACGCAGGAAATAGTCGGCCGCGGCGTTGGTCTTGTTCTGGTTGACGGCGTTGGCCGGGTCGACGTGCTTGGGGCAAACCTCGGAGCAGTAGCCAACTGCCGTGCAGTGGAAGACGCCCTCTTCCGAAGCGACCAGCTCCATGCGCTCGGCCTTGCCGCCGTCGCGCGAATCGACGTTGTAGCGATGCAGCAAGGCCATTGCTCCCGGTCCGATGAACGCCGGGTTGAGCCCGAACTGCGGACATGCGGCGTAGCACAACATGCAGTTGATGCACGAACTGAACTGCTCGTAAACGTTCAGCTGTTCCGGCGTCTGCAGGTATTCACCCTGGGCCAGCGTGCGCGCTTCCCTGGGGATGATGTACGGCTGGATGCTCTCGAGCTTCTCGATGAAGCCTTCCATGTTGATCACCAGGTCGCGCTCGATCGGGAAATGCGCCAGCGCTTCGACGCGCACCCGCGCCGGATAGTAGTCGCGCAGGAAGGTTTCGCACGACAGGCTGGGTTTGCCGTTGATCATCATTCCGCAACTGCCGCAAATGGCCATCCGGCACGACCAGCGAAAGCTCAGCGAACCGTCGAGGTAGTCCTTGATGTATTGCACGCCCTGCAATACCGACATGTCGTCGGTAAACGGCACCTGGAACACCTGCTGGTACGGCGCCTTGTCCTTTTCCGGGTGGTAGCGCAGGACCTCGATTTCAATCGTTCTCTGATTCTCAGCCATGAGATGCCTTCCTTTCCTGCTCTGCCTTTTCGCCTGCGGCACCGTAAGCGCGCGTGCCCGGCGGCGACTTGGTGATCTTGACCGGGCCGTAGTCGATGCGCGGCGGGCCGCCAGCGACATAGTGCGCCTGCGAGTGTTGCAGGAAGTTCTCGTCGTCGCGCTTCTCGAAACCGTCGAGGCGCTGGTGGGCGCCACGCGACTCGCGTCGATTGAGCGCCGAATAGGCCATGCTCTGCGCGACGTCGATCTGGTACTCGAGTTCGATGGCGAGGAGCCACTCGGTATTCCAGACGCTCGACTTGTCCTCGACGTTCACCCGCTTGAAGCGCTCCTTGAGTTCGTCGAGCTTGTCGCAAGTCGCCTGCATCGTTTCGGCGAGGCGATAGATGCCGCAGCCGTCTTCCATGGTCTGCGCCATTTCCTTGCGCAGCGTCGCGATCCGTTCGTTGCCGCCGGTGTTCTGCTTGACGCCGAGAACGCGTTGCTCGACCGCCTGTGCCTGCTTGAGCAGGGTGGCCGAATTGCCCGGCGCTGCCGCCTTGGCAAAGCGGGCGGCTTCGACGCCGGCGACCTTGCCGAAAACGCAGAGCTCGGACAATGAGTTGGAGCCCAGGCGGTTGGCGCCATGGATGCCGACACTGGAACATTCGCCAGCCGCGTAGAGGCCGGGCAAGGGCGACGCGCAGAGACCGTCGACCAGGATGCCGCCCATGGTGTAATGCACCGCCGGCCGCACCGGGATCGGTGCGCGCGCCGGATCGACGCCGAGGAACTGCTCGGCAAGCTCGTAGATCTGCGGCAGGCGCTCGCGCAACTTGGCTTCACCGAGGTGCCGCAGGTCGAGATGGACGACCGAACCGTGCGGCCCTTCGATGGTGCGCCCCTTCTGCTGCTCGTACCAGAAGGCCTGGCTCAGCCGGTCACGCGGCCCGAGTTCCATCGCCTTGTTGCGCGGTGACGGCTCGGCCGGGCCAAGGCCGTAATCCTGCAGGTAGCGATAGCCGTCCTTGTTAACCAGAAAGCCGCCCTCACCACGACACGCCTCGGTGAAAAGCAGGCCGGTGCCGGGCATGCAGGTCGGGTGATACTGGACGAATTCCATGTCACGCAGCGGCACGCCGTGCCGGTACGCCAGCGCCATGCCGTCGCCGGTGACGACGCCGCCATTGGTGTTCTCGCGAAACACCCGGCCAGCGCCGCCGGTGGCGATGACCACCGACCGGCCCTCGACCAGGGTGAACTCGCCCGAGCCGATCTCGATCGCGACCACGCCCTGCACGCGACCATCATCGACCACCAGGTCGACACAGAAATGCTCATCGAAACGCTTGATCGAGGGATACTTGATCGACGTCTGAAACAGCGTGTGCAGCATGTGGAAGCCGGTCTTGTCGGCGGCAAACCAGGTGCGCTCGATCTTCATGCCGCCGAAAGCGCGGACATTGACATGGCCGTCCGGCGTGCGACTCCACGGACAACCCCAGTGCTCCAGTTGGGTCAACTCCTCGTTGCAATGGGCAACGAAGTACTCGACCACGTCCTGCTCGCACAACCAGTCGCCACCGCCGACGGTGTCGTTGAAATGGTATTCGAGGCTGTCCGTGGGCAGTTTCACCCCCGCCGAGCCGCCTTCGGCGGCGACGGTGTGACTGCGCATCGGATAGACCTTCGAGACCAGCGCGATCCTCAGCGCCGGGTCGGATTCCGCGACGGCGATTGCCGCCCGCAAGCCCGCCCCGCCGCCGCCGACGATCACGACGTCTGCCTTGTAACTCTCCATGCTTCGTCCTTTCTCGCGCCGGCCAGCGCCGGTCACGACCAACATCCGAGAAGCCCCGGCCGAGCTGGCGCTCCGACGGGACCAGCCGATAATCGGCTCGTCAGCCAGTCGACCCTTTGCTCGGATCGACGATTTCGAGCGTCAATATCTGATACATGCCACCAAAGAAGCTTTGCTTGCTGACCGTACGGTGCGCGCCATCCTTCGGTAACCAGGCCGCGACTTCCTCGCTGAAGAGGTCGTGCGCGAACGGCTCCAGGCGATCGAGGACCGGCTTCCAGAAATAGCGCAAGGGGTTGAATCGATTGGGCGGCGCATAGTCGACGATGGTCAGCGTGCCGCCCGGACGCACCACCCGCAGAGCCTCTGCCAGCGTCCGCTCGCGCACGGCCTGCGGCTGTTCGTGCAACAGGAAGAACAACAACGCCCGGTCGAAACTCTCGTCGGCAAAGGCAAGCGCCGCAGAATCCATGCAGTGCAGCTTGATCGGCGCATCCGCCGGCAACTTGCCGGCGAGATTGTCGAGCTGGATCGGCAGGATATCGACGACTTCCAGCGACCCGCCGGGAGCCACGCAGTTGACCAGTCGCGAGGTCAGATCACCGTAGGCGCAAGCGATCTGCAGCGTACGCCCGGGCAGGTCATGACCGTAATCGTGCAGTACCGCATTGCACAAACGCTTGTAGTTACCCCAGAGAATGAGGTTGACCAGCCATTGCCGCTCGAAGACATGCACGGCACGCGGATGGACGTAGGCCCACCAGTAATGTGCCTGCAGATAGTGCGGTACGGCGGGCACGGTTTCCTTGACGGCCACGCAGGTAGCCGCCGGTCGATCCAGGTGGTTTTTCATGTTGTGAGGATGCCAATGGTTGTCTTCAGCAAGAAATCCTGCGAGATCGGCAACCGTGACCGTCGCTTGCGCATCGAGCTTGCGCGCTTCGGATAGGGAGCTGTCCCATGCTCTGCTCATTTGCTGGCCCGCTGCTCGCCCATTCGGAAAATCGGAAGCCCGAAGCCGTCAGGCGGTAACGTACCCGATCACTCGGGCAAACGCAACTCGGGAAGTACGGCCAGCGCGTTCGCCGAGGTGGCACTCGCCAACACGCCCGCGTCGATACCGCGCAAGGCCGCCAGCACCTCGTTGATTCGCGGCAACTGCAGCGGTGTATTGCGGCTGCCGGCGATCCAGGCCGGCGGCATGTCGGGCGCGTCGGTCTCGAGGACGATCGACGCCAGCGGCAATTCTGCGGCCAGCCGGCGGATCCGTGTCGACCCGGAATAACTCAGGGCGCCGCCGAAACCCAGCTTGAAACCGAGCTTGATGAACTCTTCGGCTTGTTGACGACTGCCGTTGAAGGCATGTGCGATACCGCCCCTGACCTTGATCCGGCGCAGGTTCTTGAGCACCTGGTCGACCGCACGACGGACGTGCAGGAGCACCGGCAGGTCGGTATCCCGGGCGATCTTGAGTTGTTCGACGAAAAAATGCTCCTGTCGCTCGACGGCCGCGTCGGCGACGAAGAAGTCGAGCCCGATCTCGCCGACGGCGACCGGTCGAAGCGGCCCCGCCAGGGCTTGCTCAAGATGGCCGCGCAAGGTCTCGAGATCGCTTTCGCCGGCCGGCCCGACGAACAGCGGATGAATGCCGTACGCCGCGGCACATCCCGGATGGCGTACGCAGCATGCGTGCACCTCGGCGAGGCTGGCGATGTCGACGGCCGGAACGACCATCGCCGCCACACCGGCGGCCCTTGCCGCCGGCGCCAGAAGATGGCGATCGGTGGCGAATTCGGCGGCAGCGAGATGGCAGTGGGTGTCAATCAGCATCACGGCAGCACCTTCAGGCACGCATGGGGTCAGGTCCGCGAGTGGCCTGGCGGCGCTTGCCAATCACGGTGGATACGCGCGATGACCGCCGCCGTGGCCGCCACACGTTCAGAGAAATCGAAAATGCGGCTCCGGCTGCCGGCCGCTGACGATGTCGGCCAGCGCCGCAGCCGAGCCGCAGGCCATCGTCCAGCCAAGCGTACCGTGGCCGGTATTGATGAACAGGTTGGCAATTGGCGAGCGTCCAATCACCGGCACGTTCGACGGCGTCGCCGGCCGCAGGCCACACCAGAATTCGACCTCGCCAGCCGGCCGCAAGGCCGGAAAGAGCTCCGCCGCGCGACGCGTCAGGGCCCGGCAGCGCACCGCATTGAGCTCGGTATTGTAGCCATTGAACTCGGCCGTACCGGCGATTCGCAGGCGCTGGCCAAGACGCGAAAAGACGATCTTGTGACCGTCGTCGGTCAGGCTGACGCTCGGCGCGACGCTGTCACTGCCGAGCGGGACGGTGGCCGAATACCCTTTTGCCGGGTAGACCGGCAGACGCAGACCGAGTGGGCGCAGCAACAAGGGCGTGTAACTGCCGAGCGCCGCGACGTAGGCGTCGGCCTGGTGCAGTTCGCCGCCCGCCAGCACGCCGGCAATGCGGCCCGCCGAGGAGTCAAGCCGGTCGATGGCCAGTCCGTAACGGAAGTTCACCCCGCGCGCCGCGCAGCGGATGGCAAGCTGTTGCGTGAAGCGGTGCGCGTCGCCGGATTCGTCGCTGGCCGTATAGTCACCGCCGACCAGCAGCCGCCTGGCGGGGAACAGCGCCGGCTCGATCTCGAGGCATTCGTCGCTGCTCACCGTCCGTCGGTCGCAGCCGAAGTCACGCATCACCGCCGCGGCCTCGAGGGCCACCGCAAACTCGCGCCGATCGGTGTAGACGTGCAGGATGCCGCGCTCGAGATGGTCGTAGACCAGTTCGGCTTCGGCGCGCAGTATCTGCAGCTGGCGGCGACTGTAGAGGGCAAGCGCGACGATGTTGCGAATGTTGTCGCGCGTCCGCCGGACGCTGCACTCGCGCAGGAAACGCAGGCTCCAGTCGAGCAGTGCCGCGTCCCAGCGCAAGCGGAACAGCAAGGGTGCATCCTCGCGCCTCATCCAGGCGAGCGCGCGCAGCGGCGCGTGCGGGTTGGCCCACGGCTCGGCGTGCGAGACGGAAATCTGGCCGCCGTTGGCAAAACTGGTCTCCAGCCCGGCCGCCGCCTGGCGCTCCAGCACCGTCACCTGGTGGCCCGCCCTGGCCAGGTACCAGGCGCTGGTGACACCCACGACACCAGCGCCGAGAACCAGAATCTTCAAGCAGGAAGCCCTTGTGCGCGAGCAATGCGGACCACCTCCGGGATTCGTCGCAGACTGCGCATCAACCGCGCCAGGGAAGTGCGATCGGCCACCTGGACGGTGAAATTCAGCGTTGTGTACAGCCCCGGCTGCCTGTCGTCCATGTTGACGTTCACGATGTTCGTCCCCGAGCTCGAGATTTCGGTGGCGATCCTTCCCAGTGCGCCCAGGGTATTCTGCACCACGACCTGCACGCGAACGCTGAACAGCCTGTCGCGCTCCGGCTCCCACTCGACGTCGATCCACTTGGTCGGCTTGGCGCTCCGCGCCTTGCGGATGGCCGGACAATCATGGGTATGGATGACCAGGCCCTTCCCCTTCCAGATCGAGCCGATGATCGGATCGCCGGGAATCGGCTGGCAGCAGGGAGCGAACTGAACGGCCATGCCCTCGGAGCCACGGATCACCAGCGATGATGCCGGCGTGCCGGCAGTCGGCGACGAATCGTCCAGCGTCAGCAGGCGGCGAGCGACGACTCCGGCAAGGCGAAATCCGAGCCCGATGTCGGTGTAGACCTCCTTGATCAACTTGTTGCCCGAATCGCGCAGCACGCTCTTCCATCTTGACACCGGCACCTCGGAGGCAGCAACGCCGAGCGCCCGCAACTCCTGGCCGAGCATCTTTTCACCGAGCGCCGTGGACTCGTCATCCTGCGCCGTCTTGAGGTAGTGGCGGATCTTGCTGCGAGCGCGGCCGGTCTTGACGTGATTGAGCCATTCGGCGAGCGGATGGGCGTCGGCCGCGGTGACGATCTCGACCCGGTCACCGTTGGTCAACTCGGTCGCCAAGGGCACCATGTTGAAGTTGACCCGGCCCATGACCGCCTGATTGCCGATATCGGTGTGCACGGCGTAGGCCAGGTCGACCACCGTCGCGCCGCGCGGCAAGGGAATGATCTTGCCCTTCGGCGTGAAAACGTAGATCTCGTGCGGAAAGAGATCGACCTTGACATGCTCGATGAACTCGGAGGAATTGCCGGTCGCGTTCTGCAGGTCCAGCAGCGAGTGAAACCAGTTGGTCGTCTTCTTCTGCAGGTCGGCACCGAAGGACTCGCTGTCCTTGTACAGCCAATGCGAGGCGATCCCCTCCTGCGCGACGTTGTCCATCGCCTCGGTGCGGATCTGCAACTCGAACGGCGTGCCATGCGGCCCGATCAACGTGGTATGCAGGGACTGGTAACCGTTGGGCTTGGCAATCGCGATGTAGTCCTTGAACTTCCCGGGTACCGGCTTGTAAAGGGCGTGCAGCGCACCCAGTGCCAGGTAGGTGGTGGGCACATCGTTGACCACCACGCGGAAGCCATAGACGTCCAGCACTTGCGAGAATGACAGCCGCTTGTCGAGCATCTTGCGGTAGATCGAATAGAGGCTTTTCTCGCGACCGAAGACCTGCGCGTCGATATTGGCAGCGCGCAGCTTGCCCTTGATGCCGGCGAGAATGCGCGACAACAACTCGCGCCGATTGCCCCGGGCGGCATTGAGTGCGCGCCCGAGAACGCGCGCGCGCATCGGATAGATCAACTGGAACGAGAGATCCTGCAGCTCGCTGAAAAGCTTGTTGAGGCCGAGCCGATTGGCAATCGGCGCGTAGATTTCGAGGGTCTCGCGGGCGATTCGGCGGCGCTTTTCGACGCGGACGGCGGCCATCGTCTGCAGATTGTGATGACGGTCGGCCAGCTTGATCAGCACCACCCGCAGGTCGCTGGCCATGGCCATCAGCATCTTGCGGAAATTCTCGGCCTGCGCGTCTTCCTGAGACTGGAACTCGATCTTGTCGAGTTTCGACAAGCCGTCGACCAGGTCAGCCACCGGTTTGCCGAAACGCTCGGCAATCTCGCCCTTGCCGACCGACGTATCCTCCATCACGTCGTGCAACAACGCGGCGACGACGCCTTCGACATCCATTTGCCACTCGGCGATGGCGCCCGCCACCGCCAACGGGTGCGTAATGTAGGGTTCGCCCGACAGGCGAAGCTGCCCGCGATGGGCTTCTTCGCTGAACAGATAGGCCTTCCGGACGATCTGCACTTCTTCCGGCGGCAGGTAGCTCAGGCTGTCGATGAAGACTCGATAGGCCGGATCGTCCTCTGGCGGAAGGAAGTCTGAAGGGTGATCAGCCACCGCTGGCTCAACGCGTGTGCTTGCGGCGGCAACCGGTTCGACGATTACGCATTGCGCAAGCAAGTCAGGCAGGGGTCAGGCTTGACCGCGGTTGAGAATTTCCAGACCGACTTTGCCAGCTGCCAGCTCGCGCAGGGCGATTACCGTCGGCTTGTCGCGACCGGGATCGATCAGCGGAGAGGCACCGGCGGTCAGCTGGCGAGCGCGGTAGGTCGCCGCCAGAGTCATCTGAAAACGATTCGGAACGCGATGCAGACAATCGTCTACGGTCACTCTGGCCATATCAATCTCCCGCGGGAATCAAAGCATAGTTGTGAACAAACTCGAATGGCGCTGCCGCTGCACGGCGTAGCGGAGTCGCGAGGCGTTAACCACCGCCAACAGGTCCTGCAGCGCCTGCTGCAGATCGTCGTTGATAATAACATAGTCAAATTCATCCACATGCCGCATCTCTTCACGCGCAGCGGCCACCCGGCGAGCGATCGTTTCGGCACTGTCGGTACCCCGCCCGCACAGGCGGCGTTCGAGCTCGGCGAGCGACGGCGGCAGAATGAAGACGGCAATCGTCGCCGCAAACGATCGCCGCACCTGCTGTGCACCCTGCCAATCGATCTCGAGCAGCACGTCGTGACCGGCATTCAGGACCGCCTCGATGCCGCTTTTCGCGGTGCCATAGTAGTTGCCATGCACTTCTGCCCATTCGAGAAAATCGTCATTCGCGACCTTGTCGAGAAAATCCTGCACAGCGACGAAGTGGTACTCGACGCCATCTCGCTCGCCGGCACGCGGCGCACGCGTGGTGTGAGAAATGGACACTGCGATGCCCGGATCGTTCGCGACCAGCGCGCGCACCAGCGTCGTCTTGCCGGCGCCGGAAGGAGCGGTGACGATATACAGTTGCCCGATCATGGTGATGTTGGCTGGCGAATGCGAAGATCTGATTGTACCCGTGCGGCGAGCAGTGGCGCAGTCTGGCAGACACCGGCAGCGGTCGACCGCGGCGCTTTGCGCGGTGGCAAACGGGCCGCGGCGGCGGAAGGCGACCCGTCGGCATGGACTCGCCGGCTCTTAGCGTGGACAATCAGTGACTTCAGACGATCACCTGGCAAGGAGCAAGTCGATGTTCCGACGCAAGTACATGCAGCGTGCGATCCTGGCGCTGGCGACGATGCTGATCAGCAACGCCGACGCGGCCGAAGTGCCGATCAAGATCCTCGGCCTCGACGACATGTCGTGCCGCGCCTGGTCGGAATCGAAGAGCGACGCCGAACAGCGCGCGCTCAATGTTGCGTGGGTACGCGGCGTCCTGACCGGCCACAACTACGCCAATCGAAGCCAACAGGTATCGGCGATCTCCAGCGGCACCGTCGAGCAGCACGTCACGCGCTACTGCAACTACAACCCGCGCGGCACCTTCAGTGATGCGGCGTTTCGCCTCAGCGACCAGTTTTCAGGCCGCAACGACCCCATCACCAAATAGAGCAGCCGCTGACTCGGCCACGTTCCGGCAAGCCGATCGTCGCCTGCCGATCGGCTTGCCTTGAAAGTCACGGCTGTCTGCCCAGCCGATGACTGTCGGCGCGGGCAGCGCGCTCAGTAGCCGCGTTGCTCCTGTTGCTGCTTGCCCTTGATGTTGCCGACCGTGCCGCCGATGACCCCGCCGATCGCCGCGCCGGTCCAGCCGTTGCCGCCCGAGATGGCAGCGATGCCGGCACCGGCGGCCGCGCCGATCGCCGCGCCGCTCACCGTTCCCTGCTCGCGCGGGGTCATGTTGGTGCAGCCGATCACCGTCAGGGCCGCGGTCGCCGCCAAAACCAATCCAGTTCTTTTCATCTCTCGCCTCCGTTATTTGTTTGTCTTGAGTCCGGGAACGACCATTTCAAACCAGATGGTCTCGATGACCGGTCGCTGCAAGCGATCGGGATGCGCGGCGTACCACTTGTCCAGTGCTGCCAGAGCGGCGTCGAGGGTCTGGCCCTTCATCCCCGTGGCGACGATCACGGAAAAATCGTCCGCGGCAGCACGGGAAGTTTCCGCCTGATACGCCCGATCGATCTGCATGGCATTTGCCAGGCCCACCAGATAGGCTTTCTTGACTTCCGGAGCAGACGTCGTCCAGTGCGTCCCATCGACCAGCGGTACCTCTTCGGCGCCAATCGCACTACAAGTGAACAGCACGGCCACGCAGGCAGCAGACGCTGCCTTGCTCAATTTCCTGAAACGGTTTCCATTGATCATCATGTTTTCCTCCAAGACACGAAACTCGACGCTAACACAGCACTGTCGGCGTTTGAAGCGAAATCTGAGCGTGACGAAGCCTTGTCGCCACGCCACCCGGCGCGACCCCTGCTGCTGTCGAGCGACGCCAGGTGACAGCAATCCGCCAGATGGCGATACTCAGCGCAGCGGTGCCCCGGGATGAGTCGTCGGCACCGGCTTCGGCAAGGACAGCGCAGGAGCATTCGGCTGCACTTCCCCGCCGGGAAACTGCGGCAACATCGGCGGCGGCGCGTTGTCACCCTGGCCCGGCGCCAGACCCTGGCCTGCCGGCGCCGAGGTCGCGACAAACAGCCAGTCGGAATAGCTCGCAGCTCCTTCGAAGGACGCGTTCTCCGGGTCGAACTCGGCGATCTTGATCGGCTGCCCTTTCGACCGACTGTGTACCCCCATGATGCCACCACCGGGGGCGGCCACCAGTCCCCATTCCCTGCTGCCGGTAATCGGGTCCGGGTAGAGCTGCCGCAAGTGCCGACGAACGCCCGGATCGCGCGGGTCCCTGAGCAGGTCGGTCAGCGCGGCGGGGTAACGACGATCACCTGCCGGACTGCTGTTAAGGTAACTGGCAATCGCCTGCCGGTAGCTGCCGCCGACCTCGAGCAGCCTCTGCTCGGCGTCGCGCCGCTGGACGATGCTGCCCAGCGTCAGTGTGCCGCTGGTTGCCAGGGCCAGGATGGCGACCAGGATCATCAAGCCGAGGTAGGTGAAGCCGGTCTGGCGGCGTCCGGCGCCGCTGCGGCGAAGACAAGCGACGAGCATCGCTACAAGTCCGCGAAGGGCTTGCCGTCGCGCGCCGCGCCGATGGCGCCGCTCTTGAGGTCGTACACGCCGCCGCCGACGTCGCCGGCATCGGGCGCAATCAACGTCCAGGTGCTGGTGCTCTCGGTGATCGGATCGTAGGGCAGCGAACGCAGGTACTTTTCGCTGACCAGTTCTTCCAGGCTGTCAGGATAGCGCCCCTTGTCACCGTAGAACTTGTCGATCGTTTCGCGAACGAGATGCAGGTTTTCGCGCAACACCGCCTCCTTCGAGACCTCGATGCTGTGCAGGTATCTCGGGACCGCCAGGGTCAGCAGCAGCGCGAGAATCGACAGCACGACCAGTAACTCGATCAGCGTGAACCCCCGGCACCCGGGCCGACCGGCCTCGCCGCCGTGGCACTCGGCCGCCTGTCGGCATTTTCCTGGCCGCCAGCGCTGATCGCCGATCATCACCATTGCCGGTACGGCACGCCGTTGAGCCCGACGCCGCTCGATTTCGAATGAACATCATAGACGTCGTCGCCTTCGCGGGGATCGTCGGGCGGGCTGGCGTAGGCCCGTTTGGCCCAGGTGTCGGCCGGCGACAGCTGGCTGTCCGGGTGCATCGGATCACGGGGGATTTGGCGCAGAAAGTAGATCTTGCGGTGCTTCGGGTCGCGCAGGTCCTCCTCGCCTTCGAGCAGAACCTGCAGGTTCTCCGGATAGCCGCTGTCGGTCATCGACTTGCGGATACGGCCATCGTCGCCGGCCTTCTTGTAACGGTCGATGGCGGCACGCAGGTCACGCAGGGCGAATCGCAGTTCCTGCTCCTTGCCGCGCTGCACGGCAGTCTGGGCGACCGGCACGACGACGCCGGCAAGCACCGCAACCACCGCCAGCGTGATCAACAATTCGATCAGCGAAAAGCCGCCGGCGCCTTCCGAGCGACTGGTCGAACTCGCGGCAGGGCGTGCGGCGAAAGCTGACGGCAAACAGAACACGCTCATCGACATCGTCGATCACTGGGTAATGGTCAGCACGTGCGGCCCAGGCAGACTGGCGTTGATCGTCGCACCGCCGGCCGCAACCGGCGCGATGGTGATCAGCTCGATACGCGAGTTGCCTGGCGCAAGCGCGCGGAAGTTGAGTGTGGCGACGACGTCGGCGGCGGTCGCGCCACCCGTCCCGGAGCGCGTCGCGGTCATCAGTACCTGCCCACCGGGATCGACACGATAGCTGAAGCTGGTCGGCGCGCCGCCCTGCCCAAGGAACGCCCCCTCGCTGACATCGGCAACCTGCAGGACGCGTGGGTCGAATCCAACCGCCAGTGGCAGACTGACCACCGGCCGATCAGCCTGCATCACCAGCTGCAGGGCAAAGCTGTCGCCGGTCTTCAGCTGTGTCGGACCCTGCCACAACAACTGCGCCGATCCACCTGGCTGAGCGGCCGCCTCGGCGGCATTCGCTGTCGCCGGCGGCGCTGCCGGATCATCCTGCGCGCCGCGGCTGGCGGCCCCGGCGCCCGACGGCGTTGCCGACACCGGCGCCGCATCGCCGGCTGCGGCGGCGACCGCCGCGGCGCCGAACAGTGCTTCGCCGCCAGCCGCCACCCGGCCACGGAAATTGTTCTCGGTACCCGCGTCGAACTCGGCCAGATAGGCCTCCGGGCGCTTGATGTTGCGGATGATCCGCGGCGTGATCGAGAGCACGATCTCGGTCTTGATTCCCTCTTCGTTGTGGCTTCCGAATAGCCTGCCGAGCAAGGGAATCTCGCCCAGGAAAGGCAGCTTGTTGGCAGTTCGCCGATCCTCGTCGCTGATCAGGCCGGCCAGCAGCTGATTCTCGCCGTCCTTGAGGCGCAGAACGCTGGTCGCCGTGCGCGTGCCGATCTGATAGGCGACCGTGCCGGATTTGGTCTCGACCTTGTTGACGATGTTGCTGACCTCCAAAGTCACCTTGATCGCGACTTCGTTGTCGAGATAGATCGTCGGCTCGATGTCCAGCTTCAGACCGACGTCGATGTAGGCGACCGACTCCGACGAAAAACCGGTGGCGGTGATCGTCGAGGTGATGTTCGGCACGCGTTCGCCGATCAGGATCTTGGCTTTTTCGCGGTTGCGCGCGCGGATGCGCGGGTTGGCCAGGAGGTTGACGTCACTATCGAGCTGCCGGGCGTTGATCACCGTCGGGCCGACGGCGACGCCGATCGTCGACGAGTTGAGGTTGCGCAGATCCTGGAGGGTCAGTCCGTCCAGAGGCAGCGGCCTGAGAGCCAGCGCTTCGGGCCACTTGATGCCGAGGTCGCGCAAGCGCGAGCGTTTGACCTCGAGAATCTCCACTTCGAGCATCACCTCTGGTTCGGGTACGTCCTGCAGGGCGACCAGTTTCTCGGCCAGGCGGATCGCTTCCGGACTGTCGCGGATCATCAGCAGGTTGAGCTTCTCGTCGACCACCAGGTCGCGGCTCTTGAGGATCGTCTTGAGCGTTGCGGCGACCGTCTTGGCGTCGGAATTCGCCAGGTAGAAGGTCCTTACCGTCAGTGCCTGATAGTCCCGCTGCTTGACCGGCGTATTCGGGTAAATCAGGATCGAGTTGCCGTCGAGGACGCGTTGTTCGAGCTGGTTGGTCAGCAACAACAGGTTGATCGCCGCTTCGATGGTGCTGTTGCGAAGAAACACGGTCGCCTTCTGGTCGGCGCGGACGTCCTTGTCGAACACGAAGTTGAGCCCAGAAGTTCGCGAAATCACCTCGAAAACCGTTTTCAGCGGCGTATCGCGGAACTCGATGGTGATCGGCTTGCGGTACGCCGCGGCCAGCGCCGAGTCCTTGGCGAGGCCGGCGGAGCTCTCGTCGATGACGCTCATCAGGGCCCGCGCACGCTCGTCGTTCGGGTTGGTCGCCAGGATCTTGCGCAGGCTGGCGCGCGCCGTAGCGGCGTCGTGCCGGCTCCAGGCGGCGGCCGCCTCGGCGTAAAGCGCTTCTTGACGGCGCGCGGTATCGATCAGCCGCAATCCTGACTGCGCCCGCTCGTTACCGGCCTGCAAGGTCAGCGCGCGCCGGAAAGCGGCTTCGGCCACGTCATAGCGCGATTCGGCGACGGCGACCTCGCCCCTGGCGATGCTGGCATTGACGTAACGTTCCACGGCCTGAAGGTAGGCAATGCGATACTCGGCCGACCTCGGTTCGAGCGCCATTGCCTCCTGGATTCTGGCCAAACCGGCGTCCACCTGGTCGGCCGCCAGCAACGCCTGACCCTCCTGAAACGCGCTCTGCGCGGCACAGCCGGCCAGCAGCAGTGCCACCACCGCGCCCAGCCAGAAGCGCCGCCACGCGGTGCGTCGACTGGCGCCCGATTTGTCATTGCTCACTATGGCGATCCTCCGATCGGGATGGTCTGCAACTGTTTCAGCGGCAGGTAGATCAGGGTCAATGTCGGCGGCGCAATGCTCTTGACCCTGTACGAGCCGTCCAGGCTCATCCCCTCGCGGACGATGAACACCTCGTCGCCACGCCCGAGATAGACTTCCCACTGCCCGGCCTCCAGTTTCTTGCCAAGGTACACGAAGGCGAGCGGCGGGGCCATCGGCGGCGGCGGATTCGCCGATCCCTCGGGCATCGGCGACGATGCTGCCCAGCTCAGCGACGGAAACAAATCGCGAAGATGCCGGCCATCCTGCCGGTCGTCCGCCGGGATCAATTGCCGGCGCGGAATCAGCGCCGCCACTTCGCGGTTCGAGGTGGTCTGGCCCGACAACACGCCGTCGATCACCGCTTGGCGGTCGCGACCGGCGGCTGGCGCGACGACCTCGGCGAGGTCATGCCCAGACGGCGTCTTGTCACCGAACAGCGCCAGCCATGCCGCCAGCACCAGCATCGCGAACAGGATCAGGCGGCCCGCAGTCACCGATCCACCTCGCCCGCGGCAACACCGTCAAGCCGGTCTGCCGACTTCGCCGGGCGATGCCAGATGGTCAGCCGAATCCGGGCCTCGATCTCGTCGAGGCCAATCTCCTCACGCTTGAAACGCAATTCATTGACCGCAATGAAGGGCTGCCTGGCCAGGGTTTCCTCGAGCCAGCGACGAACGTCGGTATAGCGCCCCCTGACCGGCACGATCATCTGCAGGGTCTCGGCCTGCGCCAGGGCATCGTTGCCGCGCAGATACTCGGCACGGGTGCTCAGCAACTGGTGGCTGGCGACCGAATCGAGTACCGCCTGGATGCTCGCCAACACCTGGCCTTCTTCGGCGAGCGTCTGGCGGAACAACTGGTAGTGAGTTTCGGACGCCGATTGCTGCGGAGCCGGTGGCGAATCGCCACTCGTCAGGCGCGCCTGCAAGTCGGCGAGAGTCGCCTGTTTGGCCGCCAGCTCGGACTGCAGGCCGGGCAGCAGGATCAAGGCCAGGGACAGCAGCGAGCCGAAGATCACCGCCAACACCAGCGACCATGGTCCGTGCCTATGCAGCCAGATCTCGGCGGCCAGCCGCAGACGGTCGGCGATCGGCGGCAGCCCGCTCACTGGCCATCCTTTGCCGTTGCCGAGGTCGGCCCCGCCACGGGATCACCGAGCAAGGCTTCGAAGGTGAAGCGTAGCGGCCGGTTCGGGTCCTTGTCGTTGACCTCCTGTTTGGTGACCATCGCCCGCGCAAAAGGCGCGCTTGACCCGAGCGCTGCCAGGTAGTCGAGCATCGCTTGATGATTCCGCGCCTCGGCGACCCCCTTGACCAGACGCCGACGGTGGTCCGGTTCGATCTGCAGCAGGGCGATATCGGCGCTGGCGACGTTCTCGAAGCCGTCGAGCAGCGCTGGCCAGGGCGTGTTCAGCTGAGCGACGGCGGCGTTGATCGCCAGCACCTGTCGTTCCGCGAGTCGCAGCGGTGGTAGCGGCGGAGGCGTGCGGGCGACCAATTGCTGGCGCGCCAAGGTGATCGCCTGCGCGCTATCGGCGAGCTCGCGGGCCAGGTGCAACGCGTACCACAGCAATGCGCCGCCGGCCAGCAGGGCAGCGACCGCGAGGGCGATCAGGATCGCCCTGGCGCGCGTCGCCAGCGGCAATTGCCAGCAGCGACGGTCGACGAAATCAATCGCCAGCGGTTTCATCGGCGGCGGCCCGCGAGCGCCAGTTGGCCGGCAGCCGAAGCACCTGCATGGGCCGGATGACGGATCACCATCGTGCGCGACTCGAGGCCTGCGAGGCTCGTCGCTGCCGGCAACCAGTCGGCGGCACCCGCCCACAGCAACGACCGCCGCTGGTTGCGGTCGGCACTCGCCGGGACACGGAGGAGTTCCTGCGTCAGCAGGGTTTCGAGCTCGACAAGGTCCGGGGCATCAGAGAGCCGCAGGCTGCGCAGCGCAACGACGCGGTCGTCGCGAGTCGCGAGCAGCGTCAAGGTCTGTCCGAAGCCGACCAGCAGCCAGCCGTTCGCCGGAATCGAGTCGCAGACGCGGTTGTAGACGCGCACCAGGGCCGGACTCACCGAATCGAGGCGCCAGCCGTTGCTCGCCGCAAGCTGACCAAGCGCCTGATACAGGGCGCGCGGCAGCGCACTGGCGACGAACGGCTCGAGTGCATGCCAGTCGGCAACCAACAGCCATTGCTCGGCGGGTTCACCATACAGTGCCGCGAAGCGCGCCGCGGCCGTGGCCCGCAGTTCGCGCAGTCCGCGCACACCACCAGGCGGCGTGACGACGAAACTCCTGACCAGACTGTCGTCAAGCGTCACGTTCAGGTCACAGACGGCTGCCGTCGGCGCGCCCTTCTCGATCCGCAGGCCCGGCAAGGCCACGGACAAGGCCGCCGTGGCTGCGAGTGACGTGGGTCCCACCGCCAGCGACGCCAGCAACTCGCTGGCAGCGCTCGCCGACGCGGGCTCGGCCAGCAGCACGGCGGCGTCGACGGCGCAGCCGAGCAGCAGTTGCTCAAGCCGAAAGCGTGACACGGCGCAGCTCGTCGAGCGTGGTTTCACCGCTGGCCACCAGGCGCAATGCGGCTTCCGTCAGGCTGCGGGTACCGTTGCGGTAGGCCACTTCCTTCAGTTGCCTGATCGGACGTTTTTCGATGATCAGTTCGCGCAGCTCGTCGGTCAGGTTGAGGATCTCGGCAATCGCCTTGCGGCCGCGATAGCCGGTGCCACGGCAATCGCCACAGCCACCGCCGCGGCGAAAGTCGAAACGCGCCATATCGTCGCTGACCATCGCGAAACGCTCGAGCTCGGCGGCACCGGGTAGGTAGGGCTCGCTGCAGCGCAAGCAGTTCACGCGCAACAGGCGCTGCGCCCAGATGCCGTTCAATGCCGAGGCGAAGGCGTAGGGATCAATACCCATGTGGGTAAACCGGCCGAAGACGTCGAACACGTTGTTGGCATGCACGGTGGTCAGCACCAGGTGCCCGGTGAGCGCCGACTGGACAGCGATCTCGGCCGTCTCGCGGTCGCGGATTTCACCGACCATGATCTTGTCGGGGTCGTGCCGCAGGATCGAGCGCAATCCACGTGCAAAGGTCAAGCCCTTGCGGTCATTGACCGGAATCTGCAGGACCCCGGGCAACTGGTACTCGACCGGATCCTCGATGGTGATGATCTTGTCGCGGCCGTTGTTGAGCTCGGAAATCGCTCCGTACAGCGTCGTCGTCTTGCCCGAACCGGTCGGACCGGTGACCAGCAGCATGCCATAGGGTTCCTCGACCAGTCGCCGCAGGGCTTTCAACGAATGCTCGTCGAAGCCCAGCAGGTCCAGGGTCAGCGAGCCGTGCGCCTCGATCACGCCGCGCTTGTCGAGGATCCGCACGACGGCATCCTCGCCGTGAATGCTCGGCATGATCGACACCCGCAGATCGATCTCCCGAGCCGCGACCTGGACGCGAAAGCTGCCATCCTGCGGCGTTCGCCGCTCGGCGATATCGAGTTCGGCGAGGACCTTCAGGCGCGAGACGACCTGCTCGGCGAGCGCCACGCCGCTGATCTGCGCGACCGTGTCGAGGACGCCGTCGAGACGGTACTTGATGGTGATGCCGGTCGGTGTGCTCTCGAGATGGACGTCGCTGGCCGCGGCGCGTACCGCGTCGTAGACGGTCGAATTGACCAGCTTGACGGCTGGGCTGGAAGCGCCACTGACCGACGCATAACTCAGCACCTCGGCCGTCCGGTATTGCTCCGGCGCGGTGCCGGCGTCGTGCACCAGTGACTGGACAGCGTGCACCGACTCCTCATGCTTCGACAGATAGGCCTGGATGTCGGCGGCAAGCGCCAGACGGAAGAGAACCGGTGCGTCGACCAGGCTGGCGAGCCAGACCATGCCATCGCTGTCGAAGGGATCAGCGATCACAGCGATCACCTGACTGCCGGCGCCGGCCGGCGTCGAACGCAGCAGCAGGCAGCCGCGCAGCTGAGCCCTGACCAGCGGCAGCAGGTCGAAAGCCGGCGCGCAGGCGAGCATCTCGGCGGTATCCGTGACCGCCAGGCGAAAGCGCCTGGCCAGCTCGTCGACCAGTTGGCGCGGCTCGACGCCGGTCAGCGACTCGAGTTCCGAGACCAGCGGGCGACCGGATAGCCGGGCAGCCTCCCTGGCTCTGTGCAGAACGGCATCATCGACGCCCTGGTGATCATCCCGGCCAGGGGCGTTCATTGCAGTGTTCCGGCGAGGTCGAAGATCGGCATGTACAGAAGGATCACGATCAGCCCGATCAACAGGCCGATGGCGGTCATCAGCAGCGGTTCGAAGACCTTGGCAAAACGCTCGATCCAGCGCGCGCTCTCACCTTCGTAAAAAAGCGCCGAACGGGTCAGCATGACCCCCAGTTGCCCCGATCGTTCGCCGACCCGCAGCAAGCGCAGCGCGACCGGCGTCGCCAGGCCGCTGCTGTCGAAACCCTGTGACAGCGTGCCACCGTCGGAAACAATGCCACGGGCAGCGCGCAGCGCCTCGCGGGTCCTCGGCGAAACGGTATTGCCGACGATGTCCAGCGCCGCCAGGATCGGAATGCCGCCTTCGAGCAGCATGCCGGTGGTCAGATACAGCCGCGACAGTTCGATCACCCTGACCCGCTCGCCGATACCCGGCAAGCGGGTCAGGAAGAGGAGCCAGCGGCCGCTCTGGATGAAACGACGCAACCAGTAGGCGGCGACCAGAGTCAACACCAGCAGAGACCAGAAGGCGGCGCTGGCGTGCTGGCCGACCAACTGCCCCCAGTCGAGGAGCCGCTGCGACAGCCACGGCAGCGAGCGGCCACTGCCCTGGTACACCCCGGCGAAACGCGGCACGACATACGCCATCAGGAACAGCGTCACGGCGCCGCCAACGATCAGCAGAATGGCCGGGTAGATCGCCGCGCTGAGCACCTTGCTGCGCAGCATGTCGAGCCGCGTCTGATAGTCGATGTAGCGCGACAGCGCCTGCGGCAGGTCGCTGGTCCCCTCGGCCGCCCGAACGATGCCGACGTACAGTGGCGGAAACACTTCGGCTTGGCGAGCCAGCGCCGCCGAGAAGCGCAAGCCGTCGCGCAGGTCGCGGCCGAGCGACTGCAGGACAGCGCGCGCGGCCGGCGACGTCTCCTTGTCGAGCAGCGCTTCGAAGGCCTCGACCAGGCTCAGCCCGGCCTCGAGCAGGGCCAGCAGCTCGGTGCTGAAGAGCAGCAGCGAGAACGATCTGCCGCCTCGCCCCGGCATACGCGTCGCCTCGCCAGCCGAAGCGCCGGCCGCCCTGATCGACAGTGGCTGCAGTTGCCGCTGCTTGAGCAGCTGGCCGGCTTCGCCGGCGTCGGAGGCGTCGACAGTGTGCGTCTCGATCAGGTTATCGGGAGACAAGGCACGAACCTCAAAGCGCATCCTGGCCCCCCGCGTGTCAAGGATAGATGACGTCGGCGGCGTCGCCGGTCCCTCCCGGCTGGCCGTCCTTGCCGTAGGAGACGATTTCGAAGTCGCTGTTGGCGCCCGGCGCGCGGTACATGTAGGCTCGACCCCAGGGATCCGGGGGAACTGCCTTCTGCAGATAGGGACCGTTCCATTTCGCCGTGTTGGCCGGCCTGAGGAGCAGGGCATTGAGGCCTTCCTCAGTGGTCGGATAGCGGCCCACCTCCAGGCGATAGGTATCGAGCGCGCGGGCAAAGGCCTCGACCTGGGCCCTGGCGATCCCCTGTTCTGAACGGCCCAGTTGCGAGAAGTATTTCGGGCCGACGTAGGCGGCCAGCAAACCGATGATGGTCACCACCACCAGCAATTCAAGCAGGGTGAAGCCCCTTGCGGCAAGCGGCGTGCGACGACCGCCCGACAGGCTTCTCGTGCCGCCGGCCGGCCGCCCGACGCGGGCCGTACCGGCGGTCACTGGTGGCTCCCCCGTGCCGCCGCAGCCAGCACCGCCGGCACGTAGAGCATGGTTTCCCGATAGGGCGGGATGCGACTGCCGTAGCGGGCCACCGCTCCCTGGCCGGCATTGTAGGCCGCCAGTGCCAGCGCGACATTGCCGTGGTGGCTGGCGAGCAGTTGCTTGAGATGGCGCGCGCCGGCGGCGATGTTCTGTGCCGGATCGTCGGCGTTAGTGACACCGTAGCGCGCTGCGGTGGCCGGCATCAGTTGCATGGCGCCGGTGGCGCCTTTCGGCGAGACGGCACTGGCATTGAAGCCCGATTCGACGCCGACCACCGCCGCGATCAGTTCCGGCGCCAACTGATGAACGCGGGCGTAGTGCTCGATCAGTGGCGTCAATTGCCGCCTGCCCCGCTGCCGGCTCTCGCTGTCCACCGTGACCGACGACTTGCGGGCAACTCTGGTGACCTTGTCGCCGCGAATGAACAGCCGGTAGCTGGCATCCAGACGCTGGCTGGCATAGCGCGGGACGCCGTCGACGTAGGAAACGAAGACATTGCCGACGGTCAGTGCCATCACCGGCGCCGGCAGCAGGCTTGCGCACAGCAAGGCCAGTGCCAGGCGGGCAAGGGCCCACCGCCGCACCGGCGCAGTCGCCTCGTCCGCTGCCGACACCGCGCCTGCCGCCCGTCGGCCATGCCAGGCGCGATGGGCAATCGCGGACGCGGCAGCAATCGCGGTCCCTGCCCTTTTGCCTGGCCGATCAATGCTTGGCCTCACCCGCTGTTTTCCCCTCAGTACCAGTTGCCGTGATTCGGCTGCCCAGCTAGCTATCGTCATGAAGAATACCACGTTCGCCGTCATGGGCAGCAAGCCGCAGGCCGGTCTTGCAGCCCGCCACGCGTTGCGCGTCCACCACGACACGGCAGATCACTTCCTTTCGAAATGGCCGATCAGGGGGTCTGGCAAGCAAGCGGTCGCGAGGGATCGCTGCACCATTCGCTCCACGAGCCGGCATAAAGACGCGCACCATGCAACCCGGCAATCTCCATCGCCAGCAGGTTGTGGCAGGCGGTGACGCCCGACCCGCAGGACATCACCGCCTGTCGCGCGTCGATCCCGGCAAGCAGCGCGAGAAACTCGCGGCGCAGTTCGGCGGCCGGACGAAAACAGCCGTCGGCGTCGAGATTGTCGCGAAAGAAGCGATTGCGCGCGCCAGGGATGTGCCCCGCGACCGGGTCGAGGGTTTCGTTCTCGCCGCGAAAACGATCCGGGCTGCGCGCGTCGATCAGGCAGAAGCGGCCTTCGTGGATGTCGGCGAGCACCTCCTGGGTGCTCGCCACCGAGTCGCGGCGCGCGACACGGAGAACTGCCGCGAGCACTTCCGGCTGTTCGGTCGACAATCGCCTGCCTTCCGCCAGCCAGCGATCGATACCGCCATCGAGAACGGCGACGCGGTCGTGACCCAGCCAGCGCAGCAACCACCACAAACGGCCGGCGATCATGCCTCCGGAATCATCGTAGGCAACCACCTGCGTTTCCTGCGAGACGCCAGCCTCGCCCAGCCTGGCGGCGAGGCGCAACGGATTCGGCAAGGGATGACGGCCGTTGCTGCCATTCCTTTCGCCCGACAGATCGCGATCGAGATGCAGAAAGCTCGCCCCCGGCAGGTGCCCCAACGTGTAGGCCCGGGCACCGGCTTCGGGATCGGCGAGTTGATGCCGACAATCAAAGACACGCCAGCCCGGATCGTTCAGGCGATCGGCGAGGATCGTGCTGCTGACCAGCGTCGAGTAGCTCACCCGTCTCCCTCGGCGGCGTCTTCGCCCAGCCAGGAACGAGCCTCGAGCTCGTCGTCGAAGACCCGCATGTCGGCGTGCACGAAAATCTGCGACAGCCAAGCGCTCCAGGCCACCCACTGGCTCTCGGTGAGCACGGCGATCCGCCTGAAGTCGTTGGCGTGCGCGCGCGAGAAGACGATGTCTTCCCAGGCGACGTCGAGCGTGAAATCGGCCATTTCGCGCAAGTCAAAGAACAAGTCTACCTGCCCCTCGAACTGGATCACGTAATTGACGGCGTTCTCGAACTCCTGATAATCAGCGAGGGTGAATTCCGCATACACCGTGACCTCGACGCGCCTCGGCTGGTTTTCGATGACTATCATGGTCTCCTCCCGTTGTCGTTGCACAAGTGTAGCACCACTGCCGCTGGCGGAGCTCTTGCCGCCCGAGGCCCGTGCCACCGTTTGCCCCACCGGCGAGAGGGTGCTCGCCGACGCGCACGCCGTCTCCGCCATTTGACCGGAAGGGCACTAATACGCTATTTTCGGCGGTTTGATTCGAGCCCCTCTCATGCCACGAAGCAAACCCGAGCCCCCGGTTGACCTGGCCACGTCCGTCCAAGCCGAAAGACCGCTTGGCGCTCTGAAGTTCGAGGCCGCCGTCGCCGAGCTCGAACAGATCGTCCAGGACATGGAGGGCGGTCGCCTGCCGCTCGAGGAGTCACTCGCCGCCTATCGCCGTGGCAGCGAACTGCTCGAGCATTGCCAACAGCAGCTCGGCGACGCCGAGCGCCAAATCCAGATCCTTGAGAAGGGCGCCCTGCGCGCTTTCACTCCTGATGGTGGAGACGCCGAATGAGCACGCCCCCCTCGGCGACGTGCAAAGCCGAAGGCGTGCCGTTCACCGACTGGATGCGCAGCACCCAGCTGCAGGTGGAAACCTGCCTTGCTCGCTGTTTGCCGCCCGGCGAGGCCATTCCGGGACGCCTGCACCAGGCAATGCGCTACGCGACGCTCAACGGCGGCAAGCGGGTACGACCATTGCTCGCTTTCGCCGCCGGCGAATTGACCGCCGCCGCAGCGCATCGACTGGAGTTCGTTGCCTGCGCCGTCGAACTGATCCACAGCTATTCGCTGGTGCATGACGACCTCCCGTCGATGGATGATGACGTCCTGCGGCGCGGCCGGCCGACGTGCCACGTCGAATACGATGAAGCGACCGCGCTGCTGGTCGGCGACAGTCTGCAGTCGCTGGCTTTCGAGTTGCTGGCGCGCGAGGATTTCGGCGACCCACCACGGCAAGTGGAAATGCTGCGCCTGCTGGCCCGCGCCAGCGGCTCGCTGGGCATGGCCGGTGGCCAGTCGATCGACCTGGAATCGGTCGGCGCCAGCCTCAACCAGCCCGAACTCGAATTGATGCACGCGCTCAAGACCGGCGCCTTGATCCGCGCCGCGGTGCTGCTTGGGGCGCTGTGCGGCACGGCGCTGAGCAGCTCCGAAAACGCCTCGCTCGACCGCTTTGCCAAGCGTGCCGGACTGCTGTTCCAGGTTGTTGACGACATTCTCGACTGTACGGCCAGCACCGCAACACTGGGCAAGACCGCGGGCAAGGACGCCGCCGCGGAGAAACCGACCTACGTCAGCCTGATGGGTCTCGAACGCGCCCGCGAATTCGCGGCCGATCTCAAGCGCCAGGCACTTGACGCCCTCGCGGTCTTCGGCGAACGCAAGCGTCGCCTGGTCGAGTTGACCGATTTCATAACCCAGCGCAAGTTCTAGCCACCGCTTCCGCTAACCGCCCGCGGTCCACCCCGACAATCCGAGCGCCTCTGCAGGACCCGACAAGAAAATGACCCCCTACCCTCTGCTTGACACCATCAGCGATCCGGCGCAGGTGCGCAAGCTTGACCGCCGACACTTGCCACAGCTGGCCGACGAGTTACGCGCCTTCCTCGTCGAGTCGGTGTCGAGAACCGGCGGACACCTGTCGTCGAACCTTGGCACGGTCGAACTCACGGTCGCCCTCCACTACGTATTCGAGACGCCGCACGACCGTCTGGTCTGGGATGTTGGCCATCAGACCTATGCCCACAAAGCGCTTACCGGGCGGCGCGATGGCATGGCCACGCTGCGCATGCACGGCGGCATTTCCGGCTTTCCGAAGCGCAGCGAAAGCCGCTACGACACCTTCGGCGTGGGCCACTCGTCGACCTCGATCTCGGCGGCGCTCGGCATGGCGCTGGCCGCCAAGATCAAACAGGAGACGCGCAAGGTGGTGGCGATCATCGGCGACGGCGCAATGTCCGCCGGCCAGGCTTTCGAGGCACTGAACAACGCCGGCGTCGCCGATGCCGACATGCTCGTCGTCCTCAACGACAATGACATGTCTATATCGCCGCCGGTGGGAGCACTCAACCGCTATCTGGCGCGCCTTTTTTCGGGCAGTACCTTCAACGCCGCGCGCAAGGCCGGCGAAAAGATTCTCGACTTCTCGCCATCGCTACTGGAGTTCGCCAAGCGCGCCGAAGAACATGTCAAGGGAATGCTGACGCCTGGTACGCTGTTCGAGGAACTTGGCTTCAACTACATCGGCCCGATCGACGGACACGACCTCGAATCGCTGGTACCGACGCTGCTCAACCTGAAGAACCTCAAGGGGCCGCAGTTCCTGCACGTGATCACCAAGAAAGGACAGGGGTACAAGCTCGCCGAGGTCGATCCGATCCTCTACCATGGCGTCTCCAGATTCAAGCCGGAGGTCGGTATTGCCGGCAGCAAGAGCGGCGCCAAACCGACCTACACGCAGGTTTTCGGTGACTGGCTGTGCGACATGGCCGCGGCCGACCCGCGCCTGGTCGGCATCACTCCGGCGATGCGGGAGGGTTCGGGCCTACTGCGCTTCAGCGAACGTTACCCGGAGCGCTACTACGACGTCGGTATCGCCGAGCAGCACGCGGTGACCTTCGCCGCCGGCCTCGCCTGCGAGGGCATGCGGCCCGTTCTGGCGATCTACTCGACCTTTTTGCAGCGCGGCTACGACCAGCTGGTGCATGACGTAGCGCTGCAGAAGCTGCCAGTGGTCTTCGCGCTCGATCGCGGCGGCCTGGTCGGTGCCGACGGCCCGACGCACCACGGTACCTTCGACATCTCGTTCCTGACCTGCATTCCCAATATGGTGGTGATGGCGCCGACCGATGAGAACGAGTGCCGCAAGATGCTGACCACCGCCTACCACCTCGACTGCCCGAGCGCGGTACGCTACCCGCGGGGTAGCGGCCCCGGTGTTGACATCGACCAGGCGCTGGTCGGACTGCCTCTTGGCAAGGGCGAAATGCGCCGACGTGGCAGCCGGGTCGCGCTGCTCGCCTTCGGCAGCATGCTCACGCCGGCACTCGAAGCTGCCGAGGAGCTCGACGCAACGGTAGCCAACATGCGCTTTGTCAAGCCGATCGACCGCGAACTGATCGCCAGCCTGGCCGCGGAACATTCGCTGCTGGTCAGCGTCGAAGAGAATGCGCTGATCGGTGGCGCCGGCGCCGAGATCGGGCGTGTGCTGGAAGAATTCGCCAGCGACGTGCCGCTGCTGCGACTGGGAATTCCCGACCGCTTCATCGATCAAGGCGACCAGTCGATCCTGCTGGCCGAAATCGGCCTCGACCGAAACGGGATCGTTGCCGCGGTGCGCGCCCGGCAGGACGCCGTGGACGCTGCCGACCGGCCGCCGGGACGCGGCCAGCCGGACAACCGGAAGGACTGACAGGAGCTGCCATGAATGCACCCGAAACCCCGCAGGCCCCGGCCGTGATGGCAGACGTCCAGGGCTCGGCCGACACCCGCCGGATAGCCATCAACAAGGTCGGGATCAAAGCTATCCGTCACCCGGTCAAGGTACTCGACAAGTCCGGCGGCGTGCAGCACACGATCGCCATGTTCAACATGTACGTCGGCCTGCCGCACAATTTCAAGGGCACGCACATGTCGCGCTTCGTGGAGATCCTCAACAGCCATGAACGCGAGATCTCGGTCGAGAATTTCCCGGCCATGCTGCGTGACATGGTAGACCGGCTCGAGGCCGAGACCGGCCATGTCGAAATGAGCTTCCCGTACTTCATCAACAAGGACGCGCCGGTGTCTGGCGTGCAAAGCCTGATGGACTACGACGTGACCTTGATTGGCGAGATCTGCCATGGACGGATCGAGTCGACGATCAAGGTCGTCGTTCCGGTCACCAGCCTGTGCCCGTGCTCCAAGGAGATCTCCGAACGCGGCGCGCACAACCAGCGCTCGCACGTGACGGTGACGGTAAGGATCAACGATCACCTGTGGATCGAGGAAGTGGTGCAGTTCGTCGAGTCGCAGGCCTCTTGCGAGCTTTACGGCCTGCTCAAGCGCCCCGACGAAAAATTCGTCACCGAACGCGCTTACGACAACCCGAAATTCGTCGAAGACATGGTGCGCGACGTCGCCGCTCGCCTGAGCGCCGAGCGCCGGATCGATGCCTACGTGGTCGAGTCGGAGAACTTCGAGTCGATCCACAATCATTCGGCGTACGCTCTGATCGAGGACGACAAGCGAGCCGGCGCCTGAGCAGTGCACCGCACAAGCAAAGGCGGCGGCGTCTCCCGACCCCGCCCCCTTCTTCGTCGATGGTCGCTGCGCGGTCGCTCAGCGCGCCTTGCGCGTCAGTTTTTCCTTGATCCGCGCCGACTTGCCCGAGCGCTCGCGCAGGTAGTAAAGCTTGGCACGCCGAACGTCGCCACGACGCTTGACCTCAATCGCTGCGACCAGTGGCGAGTAGGTCTGGAAGGTACGCTCGACGCCTTCGCCCGACGAAACCTTGCGGACGATGAAGCTCGAGTTGAGGCCTCGGTTGCGCTTGGCAATCACCACACCCTCGTAGGCCTGCAAACGCTCCCGGGTACCTTCCCTGACCTTGACCTGGACGACGACGGTATCGCCAGGCGAAAATGAGGGAACCACTTTGCCCAGACGGGCAATCTCTTCTTGTTCAAGCTGCTCGATCAGATTCATCTTATAAACTCCATGCCTGCGCATTACGCATTATTGTCCTGACCGCATTGCTCCTGAAACCTCACCAGGAGTTGCGTTTCCGATTTTGACAAGGAACGCCCCGCCAGCAACTCGGGACGTCGTTGCCATGTCCGACCCAGCGCCTGTTGCAGCCGCCAGCGTCGTATCTGCTCGTGGTGACCGGAAAGCAACACTTCCGGCACCCGCCGCCCGTCATACTGCTCGGGCCGCGTGTAGTGGGGGCAATCCAGCAAGCCCGCCACAAACGAATCCTGTTGTGCCGACTCGACGTCGTTCAGCACACCCGGTAACTGCCTGACGACGGCGTCGATCAGCGCCATCGCCGGAATTTCGCCGCCCGAGAGAACGAAATCACCGATTGAAATCTCTTCGTCGACACAAGCCTCGATCAGCCGTTCGTCAATGCCTTCGTAGCGCCCACAGACCAGTACCACCGCCTCATCACCCTGCGCCAACCGAAGCACACGCCGGTGGGTCAGCAGCGCGCCCTGTGGCGAAAGGCAAATGACCCGACTGGCAAGCGCGCCAGCCGCGTGTTGCCTCGCCTTTGCCGCCGCGATCGCCAGTGCCAGCGGTTCGGGCATCATCACCATTCCCGGACCGCCGCCATACGGGCGGTCGTCGACGCGGCGATGGCGGTCGGCGGTGAAATCACGCGGATTCCACAACTGCAGGTTCCAGCGCCCCGTGGCCAGTGCCCTGCGGGTGACGCCCGCATCCGCCAGCGCCCTGAACATCTCGGGAAACAAGCTCACCACATCGACCACGAACGGCCGCCCGCCCGGCGCGCCGCCTGACGGAATCACCAGTCGGCCCCCCACTCGACGCGCAGGCACCGTCGCTCGAGGTCAACTTCCAGCACGACGGCTGCGACGAACGGTAACAGGCGTTCGGCATGCGAGTCGTCGGCAACCCGTAGCACGGCGTTGGCCGGGGTATCGATCAGCCCGACAACACGGCCCAGCGACTGCTCACGCGTATTGATCACTTGCAGGCCGACGAGCTCGGCCCAGTAGTACTCGCCCGCCGCCGTCGCCGGCAATTCGGTCTGCGGAACCCCGACCAGCACGCCTGCCATTGCCTCCGCCGCGGAGCGATCGGCGACGCCCTCCAGACGGACGAGCAACAGACCGTTACGCACATCGCAACTCAGCAGACTCGTCCGGCGCCACAGACCGGCAGCGTCGCCGTCCCGACCAAGCCACCATGCCGGCAGCCGCGACCAGCCTTCAGGATCGTCGGCAAAAGGAAAGACACGAAGCGCGCCCTGTACGCCGTGTGCGCCCACGATCTTGCCAAGGACGACGATCTCCGAACGCGGCGCCTCGCTGGCCGCGGTAAGACCGTCGACTTCAGGCGGCGAAACGGCCGGCAAGGCTCAGGCTGCCACCTTGGCGGCGGACTGCTTGAGCAGGCGAGCAACCGTCGACGACACTTGTGCACCCTGCTGCTGCCAATAGCCGAGACGGTCGGTCGCGATACGCAGGCCCTGCTCGTTCGCCGCAGCCAGCGGATTGTAGAAGCCGATGCGTTCGATGAAGCGACCATCGCGGCGAGCCCGCGAGTCGGCGACCACCATGTTGTAAAAGGGACGCTTCTTGGCGCCACCACGGGCAAGGCGAATAACAACCATGTCAAGTTCTTCCGAATGCAGAAAAAGGCGTCGATTATAGCAAGAAAGCGCCTTTTCAACATGTTCCAGCGCGCCGGTGGACAAGCCAGCCGAAAACATCGCTCCCCAGGCCATGCGCGCGGCTCAACCCGGCGAAGCAATTATCCTGGCTCGCGCCGGCGAGATCCGGGAACCGCAGGAAAGCGTACCGCGCCCGCGGTGCCAGGGCCTCACCCCGACGACCGCCACGGCAAGCGCGCGAGCCCCCGTATTGAAGCCTCACGGGTATAATCGGCCGGACCATAGTCGGAAAAAAAGCGCCTGACTCCGGGCCATGGACTCCGATCAAACGATGGCGTCCGGCGCTCTGGGCGCCAGCACGTACCGGCAAGGCCAACCGCGTTAGCACGCAAGACCCTTTGGCAGGTGACCCGATGACCAACACCGCATCCGATGATCATGGCGTCAATGAAGCCGAATTGCCGCAGTCCGGCATACGAACCATTCTGCAGTGGATCGAGTCACCAATGGCACCACATGCCGCCGAGGAACTTCCCTCCTTGCGTGCGCAGGTCAAGGCTCTGCGCGACGTGGGCGGAACGCCGAAGCAGCGCGCCAGCGCCCTGGATGGCTTGTACACCCGCACTTCGTCAGTCCTGGCGACCCTGCTGCCCGAACTCGCCGACCTGTTGCTGCCGGTACCGCGCAAGACGCGACGACTGGTCCGCAGCGTGCTCGATCTCTTGCAAATGCTGGCTGACGATACGCTGGCAGTGCTCGAGGGAGGCGATGGCCTGAACACCACCGATCCGCACCAGGCTGCCGATCTCGCCCTCTGGCGAAGCCTGCACGCGCTCGCGCGGCAGCTGATGATCAGCCACCTGATCGCTGCTCCGGCGCCAGCCGGCGCCTGGCAGCAACTGCATCAGACCTACGCCACTGCGCGCCGCCTGCGACTTGAGACGGCGATCCCGCGTGGCCAGACGAGCAGCCTGCAACACATTTACCACGCGGCAGTGCTCCTTGGCTGTGCGCAGCCCGCGTCACTGACGGCACGTGAGGTGCTGTTCCTGGCCGCGTACTTCGAGCGATTTGCCGGCCAGATGGAAATGATCTCCGCTTCTGCCGCCGTCGCCCCGGGCACCTTCTGGATCGACCCGACACGCGACATCGCGGCCCTGTCGTCCGCACGCAAGGTGGCCCCGTCGGCGTCGCCGTTCGAGTGTTTTTCGTGCGCCCGGCTGGGTGTGCTGCTCAAGACCCAGGTCGCCCAGCTCAAGGCCGGCACTTCACCGCAAGCGATCAGCCTGCCAGACTTCGCAGGGACCGCCGCCGGGTTAGGCGCTCTCCACCGTCTGGCGTGGCGCTGGAGTGAAACCGGCAAGCGCCGCTTTCACCGCCGCCGGCAGAACTATCGAACCGTCCTGAGCTCCGGCATCGACGATCTCTGGCAACTCTGCAAGACGGGCAATGTCGCGAGTCTCGAGTTGTCGAACTGGATGATTACCAACGAAAGCCCGGACGGCTATGCGGTCATGCACGTATCTGGCAAGATCGGCAGTTTGTCGGTGGGCGACGTAGCCGCAGTGCGTACGGGTGACGACCAGAACTGGCAGATCTGTGTGGTCCGCTGGGCGCTCTCGGAAAACCCCGAGCATCTGGAGCTGGGGCTGCAGATCCTCGCGCCAAGAGCCGTGCCGGCGATCCTCGCCAGACCGTCGGACAACCAGGGGACGCAACACCTGCGAGTCCTTATCCTCCCCGAGATTCCGATGCTCCGCTCCAGTCAACTGCTGGTCGTGGCATCGGGAGCTCTGACCGGACAGGACAAGAAGCTGCTGCTGGTGATCGAGGAGCAGAACCTGACCGTGCGAGAGGTCAAGAGCATCAGCATTGACGAACAGACGGGGAGCGTCGAGATCTTGTCGATCGAACCGGACCAGAACGTCTTCTAGCGCCAGGGATGGTCGCCAACAGCGACCGTTCTGCGGTAGTGGAGCATCGCCGCGAGCAAAGTGCCGCCGCCACCGACGCCCCCGCTTCACCGATCAGACGCGATTGAAGGCTCGCTCGATGGTCAGCAGCGAGGGTAACACCGTCGCCATTAGAAGCACGAAACCGAGCGCCGCAAACTGGCCAGCCCTGCTGAAGACGTCAAGGACGTAGCCGCTGATCATCCCGCCGCCATCCTCGGGCAAACAGGCCATGCGCCAGAAACCACCCAAGCGGCTCGACGATGGCGAGAAAGCCAGGAACAAGGGCTACCATGCCGAGGATCACGGTGACCGTGGGCACCCGGGGAGAACAGCGCATTGAAAACATGGCGGGCACGGTTCTCATCGAAGTCCTTGTCGACCAGGCGACGCCCGAGGCGTACGGCGAAGGCCGACCGACGGCAGCACCGAAATGGTCTGGGCGCTTGATGATCCTTGACGAATGCTGGGGTACACTCGCGGCGCGCGCTCCCGGCAGCCAACTGCCAGCGATCGAAGCGTTGTGCCGAACGGCTGCGGGGCAGCGTCGCCGCGGGACCGGTCGTCGCCAGCGGGGGGGCAACAACGCCCGGAAGGATGCGATTCTCCGCACACCGCTACGCAGTCAACACTTGTTTTCAGGATAATTGCCCAATGCCGGAAATCCTCGTCCTCTACTACAGCCACCGGGGATCGGTGCTGGCGCTCGCCCAGCAGATCGTCCGTGGCATCGAGTCGATAGAGGGCGTTTCCGCGCGTCTTCGAACGGTCCCCAAGGTTTCGACCGTTTGCGCGGCGACCGCGCCCGAAATACCATCGACTGGTGCGCCCTACGCCGAGCTTGCCGACCTTGCCGAATGCATCGGACTGGCGCTTGGCAGCCCGACCCGTTTCGGCAACATGGCCGCGCCAATGAAGTATTTCTGGGACAGCACGGCAGGCGAATGGTCTGCCGGAACGCTGGCCGGAAAACCAGCCTGCGTGTTCACCTCGACCGCCAGTGCCCACGGCGGACAGGAAAGCACGCTGCTGTCGATGATGCTGCCGCTGCTGCACCACGGCATGCTGCTGGTCGGCCTGCCCTATGGTGAAGCGGCGCTGTCGAGCACGCGTGGCGGTGGCACGCCCTATGGCGCCAGCCATCTCGCTGGTGCCGCGGGCAACCCGACACTCAGCGACGAGGAACGCCAACTGGCCTTCGCGCAGGGGCGCCGACTCGCCAGCATTGCCATGCGGCTCGCCTCGTGATCATCCGCGCAATGTACCTCGCCGCCTGCGGCAGTCTGATTGCGCTGATCTTTCTGTGTCTGGCCTGGGAACTGCGCCTGGCGCCGGTCCAGCCCGGCGGCTCGTGGCTGGCGCTCAAGTGCTTGCCGCTGCTGGCGCCGCTGTTCGGAATTCTCAATGGCCGACGTTATTCCTACCAGTGGGCAAGCATGCTGATCCTGCTTTATTTCACCGAAGGCGTCGTGCGTGCGACTACCGAAACGGGCATGGCACAGACGCTGGCAATCGCCGAAACCGTTCTCGCATTGATCTTTTTTGGCGCCACGGTGACCTTTGCGAGACTTACCCGCCCGTCGGCATCGCGGCCGGGCGGCACGCTACCGACCGTCGCCGACTCGCGTCGGGATTGAGCTCGCTCAGACGTCCGCCTGCGGATCCAGCCGATCGGGGGCCTGCAATTTGTTCAGGGCATTGAGATATGCTTTCGCCGATGCGATGACGATATCGGTGTCCGCACCGTTGCCATTGACGATCCGACCGCACTTGCCGAGGCGTACGGTCACTTCACCCTGCGCGTCGGTACCGGTGGTGATCGCGTTGACCGAATAGAGCAGCAATTGGGCGCCACTGGCGGCAACCGACTCGATCGCCTTGAAGGTCGCATCGACGGGACCACTGCCAACCCCCGAGGCCTTCTTCTCGGCACCGTCGACGGTAAGCGTCACGTCGGCCGCAGGCGTCTCGCCGGTTTCCGAACACACCCGTGAGTAGACCAGCTTGTAGTACTCGCCATCCTGGGCAAGTTCTTCATCGGAAACCAGGGCCTGCAGGTCTTCGTCAAAGATCTCGTGCTTCTTGTCGGCCAGTTCCTTGAAACGGGCAAAGGCCGCGTTCAGTGCCTCTTCGCTGTCCAGCACGATAGCCAACGCCGCCAACCGCGACTTGAAGGCATTGCGTCCCGAGTGTTTTCCCAGCACCAGCTTGTTCTGCGCCCAGCCAACGTCCTCGGCACGCATGATTTCGTAGGTCTCGCGGTGCTTGAGCACGCCGTCCTGATGAATTCCCGATTCGTGCGCAAAAGCGTTGGCGCCGACAACGGCCTTGTTGGGCTGGACCGGATAGCCGGTGATCTGCGACACCAGTTTGGAGGCTGGCACGATCTGCGTCGTATCGATGCGCGTCTCGACAGGAAAGAGATCGCCACGCGTCCGGACCGCCATCACGACTTCTTCGAGTGAAGCGTTCCCGGCCCGCTCGCCAAGGCCATTGATCGTGCATTCGACCTGACGCGCGCCGGCCAATACCGCCGACAGCGAATTGGCAACTGCCATCCCCAGGTCGTTGTGGCAATGCGTCGACCACACCACCTGCTCGGATCCGGGCACCCGCTCGATCAGCGTGCGCATCAGATCGCCCCAGACCGAGGGAACGCTGTAGCCCACCGTATCGGGAACATTGATCGTCCGGGCACCGGCCTTGATCACCTCGGCAAAGATCAGACAGAGGAAATCGACGTCCGAACGTACTGCGTCCTCGGCCGAGAACTCCACGTCGTCGGTATGTTCGCGCGCCCAGTGCACTGCCCGCACCGCCGATTCGACCACCTGATCAGGCGTCATCCGCAGCTTCTTTTCCATGTGAATCGGACTGGTAGCGATGAAGGTATGTATGCGGCCACGCGCAGCCGGGGCGATCGCTTCTCCCGCACGGCGGATATCATTCTCGTTCGAACGGGCAAGCGAACACACCGCGGACTCCCGGATCACCGACGCGATCGACTTGATGGCGTCGAAGTCGCCGGGTGATGCGGCGGCGAAACCGGCTTCGATCACGTCGACGCGCATTCGCTCGAGTTGCCGCGCAACGCGCAGCTTTTCGTCCCTGGTCATCGAAGCGCCTGGGCTTTGTTCGCCATCGCGCAGCGTCGTGTCGAAAATTACGAGATGTTCTTTCATGTCCTGACTCCGGTGCTAAGCATGCGAATAGCCGGCCGCTGCGCCCCCTGTATGCTGGCCTACCGACCGAAACTGCGGCGGTGGGAGGATGTCTTCGGGCGCTCGCAGCGCCGCGACCGTGCTGGCAAAGATACAGGATTCGCGTCTGAATATCCGCCAGAATTGAAGAGGCGCACAAGAACGGCAAGACAGTTTCGAGACTTCGTGTCAATGAACCGAACGGCAACCGCCACCGCTTCGACCTCCCCGGCGCACGCCTCCTGGCCAGCATTCGGCACCGGCTAGGCCGGCGGCGGCGCCGGCGGCGCCTTGCGCCGGATACGGCGCATCAGCGCCAGCACGTAGCCCGACAGCGCATAGGCGACAAACAGGCCGAAAAGGGCCACCGGCGTATCGTACGAGAGCACGGCAAATGCGAGTGCAATGGCGACGACGAAGATAAACGGTACGCTACGGCGAAGATTGACGTCCTTGAAACTGTAGAACTGGATATTGGTCACCATCGAGATGCCGGCGAACATCACCAGCGCGCAGGCCAGCCAGCGAACGTTGCCGGCAGCGACGTCCTTGTCGATCATCACCCACAGGAAACCGGCCACCAGCGCCGCCGCGGCAGGGCTTGGCAGACCCTGGAAGTAGCGCTTGTCGACAACTTCCAGCGTGGTATTGAAACGCGCCAGGCGCAGGGCAGCCCCGACGCAATAGATGAAGGCGGCGATCCAGCCGAGTCGCCCCATGTCCTTGAGCGCCCAGGCGTAAGTCACCAGAGCCGGTGCGACACCGAAGGAGACCATGTCCGACAGCGAGTCGTACTCCGCTCCGAAAGCGCTTTGCGTGCGAGTCATCCGCGCCACCCGGCCATCGAGGCCATCGAGCACCATGGCCACGAAGATCGCCTCGGCGGCCTGTTCGAAGCTGCCGGTCATCGCCTTGACGATGGCGAAAAATCCGCAGAACAGGGCGGCGGTGGTGAACAGGTTGGGCAGCAGATAGATGCCGCGACGCCGCAACTCGGGGTTGAAAAGGGTCTTGCGAGGCTTGATATCGGGCATTGCGCTGTGGGATGCGAGCGGGCTCGCGCGCGGAGGAGGTCGCACCTCGCCGCGGCAAGCCCTGTGTTCGATCAGTTCTTGCTCTGGTCGACCAACCTGTTCTTCTTGATCCAGGGCATCATGTCACGCAACTTGGCACCGACGATCTCGACCTCGTGCTGGGCCATCAGGCGGCGACGCGCGGTCATCGCGGGATAATTCGTCCGCCCTTCAAGGATGAACATCCTGGCGTAGTCGCCGTTCTGGATTCGCTTGAGCGCCGCCCGCATGGCCTCACGGGAGTGCTCGTTGATCACCTCGGGTCCGGTCACGTACTCGCCATACTCGGCGTTGTTCGAAATCGAGTAGTTCATGTTGGCGATGCCGCCTTCGTACATCAGGTCGACGATCAGCTTGAGCTCGTGCAGGCACTCGAAATACGCCATCTCCGGCGCATAACCCCCTTCCACCAGCGTCTCGAAACCCATTTTGACCAGTTCGACCGCACCACCGCAGAGCACAGCCTGCTCGCCAAAGAGATCGGTTTCGGTCTCTTCGCGGAAGTTCGTCTCGATCACCCCGCCCTTGGTTCCGCCGTTGGCCGCGGCGTAGGACAATGCGATGTCCCGGGCCTTGCCCGAGCGGTCCTGATGAACGGCAATCAGCGACGGCACGCCACCACCCTTGAGGTACTCGGAGCGCACCGTGTGCCCGGGGCCCTTCGGCGCCACCATGATCACGTCCACATCGTCACGCGCCACGACCTGGTTGTAATGGACGTTGAAGCCGTGGGCGAACGCCAGGGCCGCACCTTTCTTCATGTTCGGCGCGACGTCCGCATTGTAGACCTGCGGGATGTTCTCGTCCGGCAGCAGCATCATCACCACGTCGGCGCCCCTGACTGCCCGCGCGACCTCGTCCACCTTCAGGCCGGCGTTCTCCGCCTTGCTCCAGGAAGCACCGTCCTTGCGCAGTCCAACCGTCACCTTGACGCCCGAATCGCTCAGATTCTGCGCGTGCGCATGACCCTGCGACCCGTAACCGACGATGGTGACCTTCTTCCCCTTGATCAAGGAAAGGTCGGCATCCTTGTCATAGTAAACTTTCATGCTATTTCCTCTCTTGCTGGTCGGTCTGGCTAGACCTTTAGAATGCGTTCGCCGCGGCCAATGCCGCTGACGCCGGTTCGCACGGTTTCGAGTATCAGCCCGGAGTCGATCGCCTGGATGAACGAATCGAGCTTCGATCCGCTGGCGGTAAGCTCGATCACGTAGGTCGACTCGGTGACATCGATGATATGGCCACGGAAGATGTCCGCCAGTCGCTTCAACTCATCGCGATCCTTGCCGGTGGCACGCACCTTGAGCAACATCAACTCCCGCTCGATGTGCGCTGCCTCGGACAGGTCGACAACCTTGATCACATCGATCAGTTTGTTCAGCTGCTTGGTGATCTGCTCGACGACGGCGTCGGTACCCGAGGTGACGATGGTCAAGCGGGACAGCGAGATGTCTTCGGTCGGCGCCACGGTCAGCGTCTCGATGTTGTAGCCGCGCGCCGAGAACAGACCCGCCACCCGCGACAGCGCCCCCGCTTCGTTCTCCAGCAGGATTGAGATAATGTGTCGCATCTTGTCTTTCCCTTACAGATCTTCGGTCAGGATCATGTCCGCCAGGCCCTTGCCGGCTGCCACCATCGGAAAGACGTTCGCCTTCTGATCGGTGATGAAATCGATGAATACCAGATCGTCCTTGTGGTCGACGAAGGCCTTCTTCAGCGCCGGCTCGACGTCCTCCGGTCGCTCGACACGGATACCTACGTGACCGTAGGCCTCGGCGAGCTTGACGAAGTCGGGCAGTGAATCCATGTACGACTCCGAGTAGCGACTGCCATAGAACATCTCCTGCCACTGGCGGACCATGCCAAGGTAGCGGTTGTTGAGATTGATGATCTTGATCGGCAGACGAAACTGCTTGGCGGTTGACAGCTCCTGGATGCACATCTGGATCGAACCCTCGCCGGTGACACAAACGACCGGCATGTCCGGGTTCGCCAACGACGCCCCCATGGCGTAAGGCAGGCCGACCCCCATGGTGCCGAGACCGCCGGAGTTGAGCCAGCGACGTGGCTGGTCGAACTTGTAGTATTGTGCTGCCCACATCTGGTGCTGGCCAACGTCGGAAGTGACGATCGCCTTGCCGCCGGTGACCTCGTACAATTTTTCAATGACGTACTGCGGCATGATGACGCTCTTCTTCATCCGGTACTTCATGCACTGCTTGCCACGCCACTCTTCGATCTGCTTCCACCAGCCGGCGAGCACCTCGGCATCCGGACCGGCATTGCCCGACTCGAGCAGCTTGAGCATTTCCTCGAGGACGTCAGGGACGTTGCCGACGATCGGCACATCAACCTTGACCCGCTTGGAAATCGACGAGGGGTCGATATCGACATGGATGATCTTGCGCGGCAGGCTGGTGAAGTTCATCGGATTACCGATCACCCGGTCGTCGAAACGCGCACCGATGGCCAGCAGCACGTCGCAGTGCTGCATCGCCAGGTTGGCCTCGACGGTGCCGTGCATCCCCGGCATGCCGAGGAACTGGCGGTCGGTCGCCGGATAGGATCCCAGCCCCATCAGGGTATTGGTAATCGGGAAGCCCAGCCGACGGGTGAGTCTGGTCAGTTGCTCCGAACCGTTGGAAAGGATGACGCCACCACCGGTGTAGATCATCGGCCGCTTGGCCTCGAGCAGCAGATGAACCGCTTTCTTGATCTGGCCCAGATGGCCCTTGACCACCGGATTATACGAACGCAGCTGAATGGTCTCCGGATACTCGAACCTGCACTTCGCCGCCGTAATATCCTTCGGAATGTCGATCACCACCGGCCCCGGCCGACCGCTGTTGGCGATATAGAACGCTTTCTTCAAGGTCAGCGCCAGATTGTGCACGTCGTTAACCAGAAAATTATGCTTCACGCACGGCCGGGTAATGCCTACGGTATCGCACTCCTGGAAGGCATCCTGGCCGATGTATTCGGTCGGCACCTGCCCCGAGATGATCACCAGGGGAATCGAGTCCATGTAGGCGGTGGCAATACCGGTGACGGCATTGGTCGCGCCAGGACCCGAGGTAACCAGAGCCACACCGACCTTGGTCGTCGAACGCGCCAGGCCGTCGGCCGCGTGTACGGCGGCCTGCTCGTGGCGCACCAGTACGTGCTTGACCTGGTCCTGCTTGAACAACGCATCGTAGAGATGAAGGACTGCACCACCCGGATAGCCGAATACGTAGTCGACCTTTTCTTCCTGCAGGCACCTGATTACAATCTCCGCACCGGTCATCATTGTCATTACCGTCGCCCCAGCAAGCAAATTGCTCGAAAAAAGTCTGCAACGTTAAAGCTTCGACTTGGATTGGTCAAGGCATTCACACAAAACCGCCGCCGGAAACCGCAGCTCCGCGTCCGGCTACAGCAAGGATTCCCGCTCTGGCCAGCCAACGCGAACTGTCAGACTTTCTCGCAGCAGTCGAACGCCGTGCGTTCAAGCAAGCGATGTTCGCGGTGCGCAACGAAGAGTCCGCGCTGGATATCGTTCAGGACTCGATGATGAAGCTCGCTGAAAAGTACGGCGACCGTCCACCGACCGAACTGCCGATGTTGTTCCAGCGGATCCTGCAGAACACCATCCGCGACTATTACCGGCGCAGCAAGGTGCGCTCGCTATGGACCACGCTGCTGTCGGCGCTTTCCCCTGGCGATGACGAGGATCACGATCCGCTGGAAACGATCAGTGGCGAAACGGGGTCCAATGTGCCGAATACGCCGCATGGCCAGTTCGAGCAGGCACAAGTCCTGGCGATGATCGAGAAAGAGATAGAATTGCTGCCTGGACGTCAACGGGAAGCGTTTCTGCTGCGTTACTGGGAGGATATGGACGTTGCTGAAACGGCTACGGTCATGGGCTGCTCGGAGGGCAGCGTCAAGACACACTGCTCTCGTGCGAATCACGCTCTGGCGGCGGCACTGAAAGCAAAGGGAGTGACCCTATGAATGAACTGCATTTTGCCTACAAGGCACGGCAACACCTCAACCGCGGACTGCACGAACTGCCCCCGGCGACGCACGCGCGCCTGGAAGCCGCCAGGCAGCGGGCGCTGGCCCGGCAGAAAGTCGTCGCCCACCAGTCGGTACTCGCCGCAGCGGGCGGTTTCCTCAACGATCAGTGGGAAAACGCCCGCTTCAAGCAGGTGATCGCGGCTTTGATGCTGGTTGTCGGCGTCGCCTCCTACACCTACTGGCAGGCGGACCAGAGCATCGCCGAACTGGAGGCCATCGACAGCGCTCTTCTGGCCGGCGACCTGCCGATCGCTGCACTCACCGACCGGGGCTTTGATGCATGGCTGAAAAGCTCCGCATCGCAGTAATCCTCAGTAGTCTTGTCGCCGCTACGGGCTGGGCAGACGTGCTCAGCCCGTCTGCAATTGCGACCCCGGCCCAACCGCAATGGAGTGAACTGACGGTCGAACAGAAGGTCATCCTGGCGCCGCTGGGCTATGACTGGGATGCCATGGACTATGCCCGCCAGAAGAAATGGCTGGGTATCACGCGGCGCTTCTTCAACATGACGCCGCAAGAGCAACGGCGAATTCAGGAGCAGATGGTGGTCTGGGGAAAACTGACGCCCGAACAGCGGCGCGTGGCGCGCGAGAACTTCCGCACCGCCAACAAGCTGCCGGTCGAGAAGCAACAGCAACTCAGGCAGAAATGGGAGGAATACTCCAGCCTGCCGGCAGAGGAAAAGGAAAGGCTCAAGCAACTCGCTGCCAGACAGCTCGCACCCAAACCGGGGCAGGCCAGCAGCAGCACGCCAAGCGGTCTGAATACCAGCTCTTCCGCCCTCCTGCCTCTTGGCATCCATCGTCCGCCACCGGCGACCACCCCGGGAGCCTCGCCCGCCAGTGCAGCGGACGCCAGGGATTGATGCCGGCGTCGGAACCGTTCAGGCGGCCGAGCATCGTCCGCCGCCTGGCCAGCATGCTCTACGAGTCCTTGCTGTTGCTTGGCGTGCTGGCCGTACTGCTGATTCTGCCCCACCTGCTGCTGGGCGCCCTCGCCCATCGCCTGGCGGCGCCAGTCATCGTGCAGGCTCATGGTTTCCTTGTAATGCTGATCTATTGCCTCTGGTTCTGGAGCAATGGTCGGCAAACGCTGGCCATGAAGACCTGGCACATCCGACTGGTGACGCGAGACGGACTCGCCGTCCGTCCGGCGCAGGCTCTCTTGCGCTACCTGCTATGCTGGCCCAGTATCGTCTTCGGCGGCGCCGGAATCATCTGGGCACTGCTCGACCGCGACCGGCTGTTCCTGCACGACCGCCTGGCCGGCACACAGCTGGTAATGGACTAGCGCCGCTCCACCCACCAAACCATGGCGATCGCCGCCACCAGGAACAAGGCCGATGGCGTCACGGCACTGAGCACCGGCGACCAGCTGTTGATTGCGCCGAGATTCGCGAACAAGCCGTTGAGCATATGGAACAGGATTCCAACCATCACCCCGGCGAAGATCTTGAGGCCGACGCCATCCGCCCGGTAATGAGCGCCACCGAACGGCACCGCCAGCGCAACCATCACGAACGCCGCCAGCGGGTAGACCACCTTCTTCCAGAAAGCGATGTCGTAGCGATTGGTGGTCTGACGATTCTCTGACAGGTGCTTGGTGTAGGCCGACAGGTGTCGCAAGGACATGCGATCGGGAGCGACCATCAGGACCGCCAGAATGTCCGGGTTCAGCGCCGAGCGCCAGACGAACTCGGGCATTCTCCGTACTTCCGAACGGTCGGCATGCAGGGTTGTCTGGACCACGCCGGTCAGGCGCCAGCTGTCGGGAAAAACATACTCACCCGCCTCGGCTTCGGTGAGCGAGCGCAAGCGCGCATCCGGGTCGAAGTCGTAGATGCGGATGCCGCGCAAACGCGTATCCGGTAGCACCACACGCACATTGATGAAACTGCGTTCATCCTTGACCCAGAGTCCCGAACGCAGGTCCTGTCCGACCATCCTGCCGCGTTCCTTCAGACGCAGCTCATTGGCAGCCCGCTCGGCCGGCGGCGCGACGTACTCGCCGATCAGGAAAGTCGCCACGGCGAAAGCGCCCGCCACCTGGAACAATCCGAGCAACAAGGCCAGCGACGACATCCCGGAAACCCGCAGGACGGTGATCTCGGAATGTCTGGCCAGGGAAGACAAGGCGTAGAGCGTACCGATCAGAACGGCAATCGGCATCAGTTCATAGACCCGCCCCGGGACGCGCAGCAGGACGAAGCCGAAGGCGTGGTGCAGCCGGTAGCCTCCCTGGCCGACGTTGTTGATCTCGCCGAGCATGTCGAAGAAGGCAAACAGGGCGAGAAATGCCAGCAACACCAGCAGGACGCCGCCGACCACCTCGCGCGCGATATAACGACGATAGATCTTCATCGTGACAGGCGCCGGAACGACGATACGGCAATTCGGTGGTAGAACATCAGCGGCAGGAGAAAGAGCATCAGCAGGTGGGCCGCCAGCAGTCCGACAGCGAACGACAGCCTGCCGCTGGCCACCCAGCCCTCGCTGATGGTCAGCAGGTTGTTGTAGAGCACGTACACCAGAATGGCGAGCAGCATGTTCGCCGAGCGCCCGGCTCGCGGATTGACAAAGGCAAGCGGGATCGCCAGCAGGACCAGCACGATGGCCGAAAGCGGCATCCCGAGACGCCACAGCAACTCGGCCCGATAGACCGGCAGGTCGACTTGCAGCAACTCGACCAGGGGCATGTTCTTGGGAGTCCGCTCTATGCCGCGCGCCTCTTTGGTTTCCAGGCGAACGGCGTAGCGCGCATATTCCAGAATGCGGAATTTCGCCGTGCCCGGCTCCAGTTCGTAGCGGCGACCATCCTGCAAGACGATGAAGCGGTCGCCGTTGTCCGCTATCTCCTGATGGCCTGTACCGGCCATCGTGACGCCGAGGCGGTCAGGCTGAAGTTCATTGACAAACACGTTGCGTACATGGCTGGTATCATCGGCGACTCCTTCAACAAAGATCACCCGATCGCCGGAGGACGATTCCTGGAACCTGCCGGGCGCGACCTGGCCGGCGTCCTTGCGGTTGCTCAGCTTGCCGCGAAACTCGGCACTCTGCGACAAGGCCCAGGGTGACAGGAAGAGCGAAAGCGCGGCGATGGTTACGACCAGCGGCAGGGCGAAGGTCAGGACCGGTCGCATCCAGGCCGTGAGCGACAGTCCGGACGAGAACCAGACCACCATCTCGGAGTCGCGGTAACTCCGCGATAGCGACAGCAGGATGGCGACAAACAAGGACAGCGACAACAGCGGCGGGAGATAATTGAGCGCCGCGAAGCCGAGCAGGGCAGCCACCGCGCCCGCGTCAACACTGCCCTGGGCGGCCTCGTTCAGCAGGCGAATCAGCTGCGTGGTCACCATGATCGCGAAAAGCGCGGTGAAAACGCCGGCAGTCGAGTGGGCAAACTCGCGTCGGGCGGCGCGCTGAAAGATCATGCTTTGACTTTGGTGAAAAACTGCAGTGATAATCGGCGCTTCGCAAGAAACGCGCCGGTCCTGAGGAGGGTGAGTGGAATTTAGCATAAAAAGCGGCAGCCCGGAAAAGCAGCGCAGCGCCTGCGTGGTGGTCGGCGTTTTCGAGCCGCGCAAGCTGACACTGGCCGCCGAACTCATCGACAACGCGGCGCGCAGCCATCTTTCCGACATCGTTCGCCGCGGCGACATGGAGGGCAAGGCAGGCTCGACGCTGTTGTTGCACAATGTCCCCGGAACGCTCTGCGATCGGGTGCTGCTGGTCGGGCTGGGCAAGGAGAAGGAGTTTGGCGACCGGGAGTATTGCGACGCCGTTCGCAGTGCGGTGAGGACGCTGAACGAGACCGGCTCGTTCGACGGCACGGTCTTCCTGACCGAAACCAATGTCCGCAAGCGCAGCGCGGCCTGGCGAGTGCGGCAAGCGGCGATCGTTGCCGAGCAGACCGTCTATCGCTTCGATCAGTTCAAGAGCAAGAAGGACAAGGTCCGCCGGCCGCTGCGCAAGCTCACCTTTGTCGTCGATCGCCGGAACGAACTGGCGGCCGCCGAACAAGCGCTGAGCGAAGGGCAGGCGATAGCCGAAGGCATGGCGCTGGCCATGGACCTCGCCAACCTGCCCGGCAATGTATGCACCCCGGGCCATCTCGCGGAAACTGCGTTGAAGATCGCGGCAGACCACAAGATCGATTGCCAGGTCATCGAACGCGACGAGATGGCGGCGCTGGGCATGCACTCGCTGCTTTCCGTTGCCAAGGGCTCGCACCAGGATCCAAAGCTGATTGTCCTGCAGTACAAGGGCGGCAAGGGCGATGAAAAACCGGTGCTGCTGGTCGGCAAGGGAGTCACCTTCGACACCGGCGGCATCTCGCTGAAGCCGGCGCCGGAGATGGACGAGATGAAGTACGACATGTGCGGCGCGGCGACCGTCCTCGGCACCCTCAAGGCGACGGCGCTGTTGAAGCTGCCAATCAACCTGACCGTGGTCGTTCCGAGCACCGAGAACATGCCTGGCGGCGGCGCCAGTCGGCCCGGCGACATCGTCACCTCAATGTCCGGGCAGACCATCGAAATCCTCAATACCGACGCTGAAGGCCGCCTGATTCTGTGCGACGCGCTGACCTACGCCGCCCGCTTCGAACCCGACACGGTGATCGACGTCGCCACCCTCACCGGCGCCTGCGTGATCGCCCTTGGCCATGTCGCCAGCGGTCTCTTCGCCAATAACGATGCGCTGGCAAGGGAATTGCTGAACGCCGGTGACGAAGCGCACGACCGCGCCTGGCAGATGCCGCTCTGGAACGACTATCAGGAACTGCTCAAGAGCCCCTTCGCCGACATGGCAAACATCGGTGGCCGCTGGGGCGGCAGCATCACCGCCGCCTGCTTTCTCGCCCGTTTCACCAAGAAGTACGTCTGGGCACACCTCGACATCGCGGGCACGGCCTGGAAGTCTGGCGCCGACAAGGGCGCCACCGGACGACCGGTGCCCTTGTTGATGCATTACCTGCTGAAACGCGGCGGGAAACTCAGGTGACGCAGATCTTCTTCTATCACAACGCACCGGATCGGGTGCGCACAACCGCGGCCTTGATCGGCAAGGCCTTCGCCCAGAAGAAGGCCTTGCTGGTCTATGCGCCGGATGCGCAGCTTGCGGCTGCCCTCGACCGCCAGCTGTGGACGCAACCGCCGACGGGCTTCGTCCCGCACGTCGATGTCAACTCGCCGCTCGCCGACGAAACGCCGGTGTTGATCGCCAGCAAGCTCGACTCGGTGCCGCACGACGAGCGGCTGTTCAACCTCGCCAGCGACGTACCGCCAGGCTTTGCCCGCTTTACCAGTCTGATCGAAGTCGTCGGACAAGGCGACGAGGAGCGTGCCGACGGCCGTCAACGTGCCCGCTTCTACAAGGATCGCGGCTACGACGTCAGGTATGTCGATTGCGCGGGGAACGGCTGATGGCCGACGACAAGGATCTGCTCAGCCGGGCCGACTCGCTGATCAAACCCGAGGCCGGCACGACGCTCGGCGAGCGCCGAAAGAACCCGCGGCCAAGCCGCCGGCGGCGCAGCTTTCTGGCGGCGGCGGTATCGGATACGCCCGACGGCCCAACGCGGTTCACCCGCCGGAGCGGCGAGGAAGATGACTTGCCGTTGCTTACCGAGGTGGTCGTTGCCGAGCAACCCGCCCCGGAGGAAAGCATCGACAGCATCGCCGCCAACCTGCGCCCGGCACTCGCCGCCAGTCTTGCCGAATTGCTCGACCGCCATCTGGCCGCCGAATTGCCGGCCTTGATCGAGGCCTCATTGCGCGACGCCACCAGCAACTTGCGCAGCGACATCGCGACGACGATCAACATCGCCGTGCGCGACTTCGTCATGCAGCGAGGGCAGTTGCAGCTGCCCCTGGAAGCGCCTGACAGCAGCCAAGCAGAGGCGGCCGAGAAGCAGTAGGCCGGCATCTGGCGGCATCGGCGCCAGCGCCTGTCGCCGATCGGAGCAGTGGCACGATCCGGTATAATGCGCGCTCCTGCAATCCACAAGACGCTCCCCCATGGAACTCGCCAAGAGCTTTGAACCAGCGGACATAGAACGTCGCTGGTACCCCGACTGGGAAGCCCGAGGCTACTTCGCCGCCGGTCTCGATCGCGCGAAGCGCGAAGCCTTCTGCATCCTCCTGCCGCCGCCCAACGTCACCGGCACCCTGCACATGGGGCACGGCTTCAACCAGGCGATCATGGATGCGCTCACCCGCTACCACCGCATGCGCGGCGACAACACGCTTTGGCAGCCGGGAACGGATCACGCCGGCATCGCTACCCAGATCGTCGTCGAACGCCAACTGGACGGACAGGGCATTTCCCGGCACGACCTCGGGCGCGAGAAGTTCCTCGAAAGGGTCTGGCAGTGGAAGGAGTTCTCGGGGAGCACGATTACCAGACAGATGCGGCGGCTTGGGACATCGCCAGACTGGAGCCGTGAGCGTTTCACCATGGATGCCGGCCTGTCGAGGACGGTCACCGAGAGCTTCGTCCGGCTGTACAAGGAAGGCCTCATCTACCGTGGCAAGCGCCTGGTCAATTGGGACCCGGTGCTGCAGACCGCGGTCTCCGATCTGGAAGTGGTACAAGAGGAGGAGCAGGGCCAGCTGTGGCACATCCGCTATCCGCTGGCCGACGGCAGCGCGACGCTGACGGTCGCCACGACACGCCCGGAAACCATGCTTGGCGACACCGCGGTGATGGTTCATCCCGACGACCAGCGCTACCGTCACCTGCTCGGGAAGATGGTCAGACTGCCCTTGTGTGACCGCGATATCCCGGTCATCGCCGACGCCTACGTCGACCTCGAGTTCGGCACCGGCTGCGTCAAGGTGACGCCGGCGCACGACTTCAACGACTACGCGGTCGGCCAGCGTCACGAACTGCCGATGATTTCCGTTCTGACGCTGGACGCGAAGATCAACGAGAATGCACCGGTCTGCTACAGGGGCATGGACCGCTTCGCGGCGCGCCAGCAGATCGTCGCCGACCTCGAACGGCAGGGTTTCCTCGACAAGGTCGAGCCGCACACGCTGAAAGTGCCACGCGGCGACCGCACCGGCGTGGTCATCGAACCGATGCTCACCGACCAGTGGTTCGTGGCCATGAGCAAGGTCGGCGCCGATGGCAGCAGCATCGCCGGCAAGGCTCTGGCGTGCGTCGCCTCGGGCGAGATCAGGTTCTTTCCGGAAAACTGGGTCAACACCTACAACCAGTGGCTGAACAACATACAGGACTGGTGTATCTCGCGGCAATTGTGGTGGGGACACCAGATTCCCGCGTGGTATGGCGAAGACGGCCGGATTTTCGTTGCGCACGACGAGGCGGAAGCCAGAGCAGAAGCCGCCGAGCAAGGCTACCGCGGCCCGCTGACGCGCGACGCCGACGTCCTTGACACCTGGTACTCGTCGGCACTGTGGCCTTTCTCGACACTTGACTGGACGCCGCAATGGCCGGCCGCATCGAACCCGGCGCTGGACCTCTATCTGCCGTCGACGGTGCTGGTAACCGGCTTCGACATCATCTTTTTCTGGGTCGCCCGGATGGTGATGATGACCCGCCACATCACCGGCAAGATCCCTTTCAAGCACGTCTACGTGCACGGCCTGATCCGCGATGCCGAAGGCCAGAAGATGAGCAAGTCGAAGGGCAACGTCCTCGACCCGATCGACCTGATCGACGGCATCGATCTCGAAGCGCTGGTCGACAAACGAACCAGCGGCCTGATGAACCCCAAACAGGCCGCCCAGATCGAAAAGCGTACGCGCAAGGAGTTTCCGCAGGGAATCCAGGCCTTCGGCACCGACGCCCTGCGCTTCACCTTCCTGTCGCTGGCCAGTCCAGGCCGCGATATCAAATTCGACCTCAGCCGCTGCGAGGGCTACCGCAATTTCTGCAACAAGCTGTGGAACGCGGCACGCTACGTCCTGATGCATACCGCCGACCAGGACCTCGGACTGGCCACCTGCACGCCGGAGACCTGCTCGACGACGCTGCGCTTTTCCTTCGCCGACCGCTGGATCGTCAGCCGCTTGCAGCGTACCGAAGCAGAAATTGCGCAACACTACGCCGACTACCGCTTCGACCTGCTGGCGCGCGCGATCTACGAGTTCGTCTGGGACGAGTTCTGCGACTGGTATGTCGAGCTGTCGAAAGTGCAGCTGCAGCACGGCAGCCTGCAGGAAATCCGCGCCACACGCCGGACGCTGGCGCGGGTGCTGGAAGCCGTTCTACGCCTCGCGCACCCGCTGCTGCCGTTCATTACCGAAGAACTATGGCAGGCACTGGCGCCAATCGCCGGCCGCAAGACGCACGACTCGATCATGCTCACCGCCTATCCGCAGCCGCAGATGGAAAAGATCGACCCGGACAGCGAACGTCAGGTCCAGCAACTGAAGGATCTGGCCTACGCCTGCCGTAACCTGCGCGGCGAAATGAATCTCTCGCCAGCCCAGCGGGTACCACTGCTGGCCAGTGGAGACAGTGCCTCGCTTGCTGGCTTCGCCGCCTATCTCAAGCCGCTCTGCAAGCTTTCCGAGATGGCGATCGTCGACGACCTTCCCGCCGACGCCAGCGCGCCAGTCGCGATCGTCGGCGAGACGAAGCTGATGCTGCAGATCGAGATCGACATTGGCGTCGAAAGCGAACGGCTCGACAAGGAAATCGCCCGCTTGCTGGCCGAGATCGGCAAGGCCAGAGCGAAGCTCGCCAACGAGAAATTCGTCGCCCGCGCACCGGCGGCAGTGGTCGCTCAGGAGACCAGGCGGCTCGAGGACTTCGTCGCCACGCTCGATAAACTGGAACCACAACGCCAACGCCTGAACCGCGGATAGGCATCGACAGCAGCTGCGGACCGTGGCCCCGCGGGGCGCCTGCTGATCACCCGTCGTTCCGACGGGCCGGACAAGTCACTGCACGAGACGCACCGGCATCAGGCCGCGCAATGCGTTGCCGACATACAGCGCCGGCGCCTGCCGCAAGTCCTCGCGACACAGTATCTTTTCGACGGCACGCCCCGATTCAAGCAGGCGGCGGCGCATGACGCCCGGCAGCAGACCACAGGCCGCTGGCGGCGTCAGCAGGACCCCATCGCGCTCGACGAAAACGTTGCTGCGCGCACCTTCGCAGACTTCCCCACGACTATTCAGGAAGATCACGTCGAACACCTCGGGCCGCGCCGCCACTGCCGCCAGAGCGCGATCGTAGCGGGCGCGCGCCGTCGTCTTGTAAGCCCGGAGGTAGTCATCGGCGGGCAGCCTTTCGGCCGCCAGCACGACGCAGCCGGTCGACGCCGGATGGTTTGCCAGGGGCGACACCTGCGCTGCGCAACGGCCATCGTGCGCCAGCGTCAGGCGCACGCGATGGAGCCCCGCCTGCCGCGCAGCCGCTTCCTCCGCCAGCACCGACGACACTGCCGCAAGCGAACAGCGAAAGCCCAGGTGGCGGGCCGAATCCTGCAGGCGTTCGAGGTGCAAGGACAGCAGCGGATACTCGCCGTCTTCCAGGCGCAGGGTTTCGAGCAGTTCGAATCCCGGATCGAAGGCGGTCAGGAAACTCGCTTTCAACAGGCACTCCGCGTACTCGCGCGCCGGTTCGGCGTCGATCACGATGCCGCTGCCCACGCCGAGAGTACCCCGCTGGTGCGGGCCGACTTCGACGCTGCGGATGGCGACGTTGAAGCGGCAGTCACCGCCCGGTGACAACCACCCCAGACTGCCGGTATACAGCCCACGCGACGCGCCCTCGAGTTCACCAATCCGCTGCATGGCACGAATCTTCGGCGCGCCGGTAATCGAACCGCAGGGAAACAGCGCGCCAAAGAGGTTTGCCAGGGGCACCCCCGGCAAATCCGCGGCGACCGTAGACACCATCTGCCACAGGGTCGGGTAAGCCTCCACTTCGCACAGTGCTTCGACGGACACCTTGCCCGGCTGCGCCAAGCGCCCGAGGTCGTTGCGCAGCAGGTCGACGATCATCACGTTCTCGGCCCGCTCCTTCGCCGACGCCAGCAAGGCGGCGCGGTTGGCCTGATCCTCCGCCGGCGTTTCGCCGCGTGCTGCCGTCCCCTTCATCGGCCGTGCCAGCACGCGCGACCCCGTGCGCTGGAAAAACAACTCCGGCGAGAACGACAGGATGGTCTCCTCACCGGCGCGCAGGTAGCCACCGTAGCGAACCGGTTGTCGTTCGCGAAGTGCGGCATAGAGCGCCAGCGGGTGACCATAGATCCGGAAGGTCAACGGAAAAGTGAGATTGATCTGGTAGCAATCACCATCGGCGATCCAGCGACGAATCTCGCTGACCTGCGCGGCGAACTTCGGCGCATCGACGCCGTTCGACAACTCGGCGATTCCGGCCAATCGCTGATGCTCGGGCAACGCCTCCAGCTGCTCGGCCAGAAAGGTACGAAGAGCCGACGAATCAAGCCATCGGCTCCTGCCAAACGCCCAGGCCCGCAGCACCGGCCGGCCGCGCGACGGCGGCGTCACAGCCGGCTCGAAACTCGCGCCAAGCTCGTAATCGGCCGCCAGAGCCACCCATTGCCCGGCAGCCTGCGCGGCTTCAATCGCCTGGAAAACCGCCAGCGGACCGCTGGAGTGCTCGCCGGGGAGAGACTGTTGCGGTTCGGTAAGCAACAGGGCGCCGCCGCCATCACCGTCAAACAGCGCGAACCGAGCACCGTCAGACATCACCGGAAACCTCGCGGCGGGCGCGACAGCGGCCAGACCGCGTCGCTGACTCCCGCCCCTCGCAGCGCAACAAGGCCCCGGCTACTTGCGTTTGAGGTAGAACTCGAAGATCGCGGTCGGCAGTGCCTGATTCAGGTCTGCGCCGGACAGCAGTTCATTGCCGGTCTGCCTGGCGAAGGCCTGAAAGTCCTTGACCGAACCCGGGTCGGTGGCCAGCACGTGCAGCACTTCTCCAGGTGACATCTCGGACAGCGCCTTCTTCGTGCGCAGGATCGGTAGCGGGCAGTTCAGCCCCTTGACGTCGAGTTCTCGGTCGAAATGCATGTTGGTCGGGTCCACAGTGAAACTGAGCGCGTATTCTAACCATTCCACCCGCCATTTTTCTTTTCCTTCGCCTCTTCCATCTGCAGCTTGCGCAATTCGCGCAGACGCGCGTCCACCTCCGACTGTTCGAAGAAGTTGCCGTCGCCTGACTGTTGGGCGAACTGCAGCTGTTCGACGGCGGCGCCGAGTTGCCCGAGCAGGAGATAGGCCTCGGCTTGCGCACGGTGTTGTTGCAGGCGCTTGCCAAGCGCAGCGAAGGTCTTGGCCTGCAGCCTGTAGAGCTGGTCGTCCGAACTGTAGAGCTGCAGTTGCGAGTCAAGAAAGCGCAAGCCCTGCTCGTATTGCCGCGCCGCAAGCAGCGCTTCGGCGTAGGCGTAGACCAGGGCTTTCGACTGCGGATAGCGCTGCAAGGCATTGCGATAGATGTTCAGCGCACCCGTACGATCACCAGCGGCAGCCCTGGTCTCGGCGGCCAGTCCGGCGATCATTGGTGACGACAGCTTGAGCGCCAGCAGGGCATCAACTTCCTTCTGCGCCGCCGCGACGTCCTTGGTCTTCAACAGCGCGTACGCCAGACCATAGCGGGTGGCCGCTTCCGAGACATATTTCTTTTCGCGCAGTTGTCTGCCAAACTCGCTGACCGCCTCGCCGGGCGTACCCGCCTGCACCCGCAACTTGGCCCGCACCAGGTGGAAGTCAAGGCTGTCGGCGACCTGTCGATACGAAGCGTTCTGCGCGCGGCTCTCCATGTCGGTGATCCTGTCGACCGTCAGCGGATGCGATCGCATGTAGACCGGCGCGTTGTTCTCATACACTCGCCCCGCCTGCTGCATGCGACCGAAGAAATCGCCCATCCCGTGCGCGTCGTAACCGGCCTTGACCATTGTCTGAAAGCCGAAACGATCGGCCTCGCGCTCGAAATCCCGGCTGTAGGCCAATTGTGCCTGAACCGACCCAGCCTGCGCCGAGGCGATCGCCGCGCTCGCCACCTGCGAATTGGAACGTGCAGCGAGGACGCCCACCGCCATGGCAATCATGGTTGCGATCGAATGCTGTTTTTCCCGAGCCATCTGTCGGGCCAGATGACTCTGCGTGACATGTGCGATTTCGTGCGCAAGCACTCCCGCCAGCTCGGACTCCGATTGCGCCGTCAGCAGCGTGCCGGTGTTCACACCGATGAAGCCGCCGAACATGGCAAAGGCATTGATCGTGTTGTCACGAATGACAAAAAACTGGAAACTGCCGGCCGGACCCGAGCTGGCAGCCACCAGCCGCCCTCCCAACAGGTTAACGTAGTCATTGATCTCCGGGTCGTCGACGTAGCTGGCCTCGTGCAGGCGGATATCGTTGAAGATGCGCTGGCCGATCTTGCGTTCGAGCTGGGGCGAAAGATCGGCGCGCGCCGCATCGCCAAGCTCGGGCAATTCGTCGGCCGGCAGCGATGGGCAAGGAGCGAGTGATAACGCGAGAGCCAGAAAGGTTGCGGCGCACGTCGATCTGATCAAGGGGAACCTCCGGCAAGCCTCGGCAAGAGCCGTAGAAAGATGGTGCTATGATACGCACGCGAGGCGCCGAGAATTGTTACGAAGCGTTACCAGCGACCAGCAGCCGGTCGGATGATTGCTCGGTCGTCCAACCGGCTGCCGTGACCCCACTGCCCATGAACCCACTCACCCATTTCGATTCGCGAGGCCAGGCGCAGATGGTCGACGTCGGCGAAAAAGCGGCGACCGCACGGCGGGCACGAGCCGCAGGCAGCATCCTGATGCGGCCGGAAACTCTGGCGCTGATCGTCCAAGGAACGGCGAAGAAGGGCGACGTGCTTGGTGTGGCGCAAGTCGCGGCGATCCAGGGCGCCAAGAAAACGTCCGACCTGATCCCGCTATGCCATCCAATCGCGATGACCCGGGTTGCCGTCGAATTCGAAATCGACACCCAGACCAATGCCGTCCATTGCGTGACCATCGCCGAGTCCTTCGGTCGCACCGGCGTCGAGATGGAGGCCCTCTGCGCCGTCACTACCGGCTTGCTGACCATCTACGACATGTGCAAGGCCGTCGATCGCGGCATGCGCATCGAGGGCGTGCGCCTGCTCGAAAAGACCGGTGGCAAGTCCGGGCACTGGCTCGCACCCTGAGGCCGGCGGACGGCAAGAACTGGCCGGAAGAAGATGCCGGCGCGTCCACGGCGTCGCCGCGACGCGAAGCACTGGCGAAAAAAAACCCGCCGGAGGCGGGTCCCTATTGCACACCCAATAAACTCAGGCGCGCGCGATATTCGATGCTTGCTTGCCCTTGGGGCCTTGCGTTACGTCGAAGGAAACCTTTTCGCCCTCTTTGAGGGTCTTGAATCCACCCATGGTGATCGCGGAGAAATGGGCAAAGAGGTCTTCACTACCATCATCCGGAGTGATGAAACCGAAACCCTTCGCATCATTGAACCACTTGACTGTACCAGTTGCCATATTGCCACTTCCTTGAAAAAAGACTAAATCCGGGCAGTGCCCGACTTGCATGCTTCAGATTCAAGCCTGACTGAGACGTGGGTTCAGGTACTCAGAACCACCGAGCAGCAGTTTGAACGAAAACATTCTGCATTTGTACGCCAAGTCAGGCGGATGCGTCAAGCGTTTTCAGTGTTTGGCGCTCGCCAGGCCAGATACCCGTTCGGGGGTTTGGCGAACGGCGGTATTGCGCATCCGAATAGACTGTTTAGAATTCACTCATGGCAACACAGCATCAGGACAACTCCCTACTCCAGGCGCAACGAACGCAGCTCAAACCGCCACCACTTTACAAGGTTCTGTTGTTGAACGACGATTTCACCCCGATGGATTTCGTGATCGTCGTCCTGCAGAGGTTTTTTGGGATGGATCGAGAACACGCGACGCGAATCATGCTCAAAGTTCACACCGATGGACGAGGAGTGTGCGGGATCTTTCCGCGCGATGTCGCGGCAACGAAAGTCGAACAGGTCACTGCCTTCGCACGAAGCAACCAGCATCCCCTGGCGTGCGTAATGGAGGAAAACTGAATGATCGCCCAGGAACTCGAAGTTAGTTTGCACATGGCATTTGTCGAAGCGCGGCAGAAGCGTCATGAGTTCATCACGGTCGAACACCTGCTGCTGGCTCTGCTCGACAACCCGTCGGCAGCCGAGGCGATGCGCGCCTGCGGCGCCAGCATCGAGCAATTGCGCAAGGACTTGATCCGCTTCATCGGCGAACACACGCCGACCGTCGCCGGCGAAGATGAAATCGATACGCAACCGACGCTGGGCTTCCAGCGCGTCATACAGCGCGCCATCCTGCACGTCCAGTCATCGGGCCGCAAGGAAGTCAACGGCGCCAACGTGCTGGTCGCGATCTTCGGCGAGAAGGATTCGCACGCGGTCTATTACCTGCAGAAGCAGGGCGTCACTCGCCTCGACGTGGTCAATTTCATATCGCACGGGATCAGCAAGATCCCGCAGAGTGCCCCGCGGGGTGACCCGGAAGTCGAGACCGATGTCGACCAGCAGAGCGCTGCCGGCCCGCTTGAAAGTTACACCATCAACCTCAACGCCCTTGCTCTCCAGGGCAAGATCGACCCACTGATCGGTCGCGACCGGGAACTCGAGCGGGTGATCCAGACGCTCTGCCGTCGGCGCAAGAACAACCCCCTGCTGGTCGGCGAGGCCGGAGTCGGAAAAACTGCGATTGCCGAAGGACTGGCGCGGCGAATCGTCGAGTGCGACATCCCCGAGATCCTGGCCAAGGCGAACGTCTACTGCCTGGACATGGGTTCGCTGCTGGCCGGCACCAAGTACCGCGGCGATTTCGAACAGCGCCTGAAGGCGGTTCTCAAGCAACTCAGCGAGAACCCGCAGGCGATCCTGTTCATCGACGAGATCCATACGCTGATTGGCGCCGGCTCGGCCTCGGGCGGCACCCTCGACGCGTCCAACCTGCTCAAACCGGCGCTGTCGTCGGGGCAGCTGAAATGCATCGGCGCGACGACCTACAACGAGTACCGCGGGATTTTCGAGAAAGACCACGCACTGTCGCGCCGATTCCAGAAGATCGATGTGAATGAACCGTCAAGCGCCGAAGCGGTGGAGATCCTCAAGGGTCTGAAATCACGTTTCGAAGCCCACCACGGCATCAAGTACTCGGCCGCGGCTCTGAGCTCGGCGGTAGAACTGTCGGTACGCTTCATCACCGACCGCCACCTGCCCGACAAGGCGATCGACGTCATCGATGAAGCCGGCGCTGCGCAGCGAATCCTGCCCAAGTCCAGGCAGAAGAAGATGATCGGCAAGATCGACATCGAGGAGATCGTCGCCAAGATCGCGCGCATCCCGTCCACCCACGTCTCGTCGGACGACCGGAACAACCTGAGGAATCTCGACCGCGACCTGAAAGCCGTGGTCTTTGGCCAGAACGCAGCGATTGACGCGCTCGCCAAGGCAATCAAGATGGCGCGCTCGGGCCTTGGTAACCCGACCAAGCCAATCGGCAGCTTCCTGTTCTCGGGCCCTACCGGCGTTGGCAAGACCGAAGTAGCCAAACAGCTGGCGTACTGTCTCGGCAACGAACTGATTCGTTTCGACATGTCGGAATACATGGAACGTCACGCCGTGTCGCGCCTGATTGGCGCGCCGCCCGGCTACGTCGGCTTCGATCAGGGCGGCCTGCTGACCGAGGCGGTCACCAAGAAACCGTACAGCGTGCTGCTGCTCGACGAAATCGAGAAGGCGCATCCCGACATCTACAACATCCTGCTGCAGGTCATGGACCACGGCACACTGACCGACAATAACGGCCGCAAGGCGGATTTCCGCAATGTCATCATCATCATGACCACCAACGCCGGACAAGAGGCCATCCAGAAAGCGACGATGGGGTTCACGCCAACGCGGCAGGCCGGCGACGAAATGATCGAGATCAAGCGAATCTTTACGCCCGAGTTTCGCAACCGCCTCGACGCCACCATCTCGTTCAAGTCGCTCGATCACGAGGTGATCCTGCGGGTGGTCGACAAGTTCCTGATGCAACTCGAGGCGCAGCTGCACGAGCGGAAAGTCGAAGCGGTTTTCACCACGACACTCAAGGATCATCTCGCCGCGCATGGCTTCGACCCGATGATGGGCGCCCGGCCGATGGCTCGACTGATTCAGGACACCATTCGTGCCTCTCTCGCCGATGAGTTGCTGTTCGGCCGCCTGGCGCACGGCGGGCACGTCATCGTCGACCTGGACGACGAGCAGAAGGTGAAACTGATCTTCGAAGAAGAACCCGCGGCCGTCGCCTGAAGATCTCCCTGGCCACTGGCCATGCGGGAGAAGGCATGGCCAGTGATCCGCCACCTGCAATTTGGGCACACGAGACAAGCACCATGAGTTTCAAGACCGCCGACCTCCTCGACAACCATGAAAGCGGACTTGCTGACGGCTCCGTCCGTGTCGTTGCGCCGATCTTCCGGAGTTACGGTGGCCGGCCCTCGTTCAGCGGCCGAATAACGACACTCAAGCTCTTCGAGGACAACTCCCTGGTGCGCGAGCTGCTCGCCGAAGACGGCGCCGGCAGGGTGCTGGTGGTAGATGGTGGCGGCTCCATGCGCTGTGCGCTGGTGGGCGACCAATTGGCAATCCTCGCGCACAAGAACCGCTGGGAGGGAATCGTCGTGTACGGCTGCATACGCGACTCTGACGATATCAAGGCAATCGACCTCGGCGTTCGCGCGCTCAATACCCACCCGATGAAGAGCGTCAAGAAAGGCGTTGGTGAGCGCGACCTGACCGTAAGCTTCGGCGGTGTGCGCTTCAAGCCCGGCGAGTGGATCTACGTCGACCATGATGGCGTGGTGGTCAGCGCCGAAGCCCTGGCCTGAAAGTCGATCAGGCCGGCCGCCTGGTCGTGTCGCCCGACGCGTCCGAACGGCGAAACCGACGGGCAATGATTGCTGCGCCCCCGAAATGACCCGGGGGAACTTGCCACGAAGCTTGCCGGCCCGACCGCCTGCCGACGCGGTGAGCCGACGGACGCATGCCGCCGTATTCAAAGGAATGTGGGCCTCGGCGGTACCGTGCGTGATGACCACCTGCGAACGCAGGGGCGTACGCATTGACCGCAACCTGGACCGGGAAGATACTTCGCTTGCCGCCTTGAAACCGCCAGAATCGGAGACGAGTTGTGAACGCTGCCATTGACCTGCTCAAAGCAATCCGGACAGGCCGCCTGCAAGAGGTCCGGGCTTTGCTGGATGCCGGAACCTCGGTTGAAATAAACGACGGCCGGGGCGACCCGGGCTTGCCGCTGGGCGTTGCCTGCTTCATGGGCTACGTCGAAATCGTCCGCGAATTGATCGCACGTGGAGCGAAAGCCAACCTGCCGGACAACTCGCAGCCGACGTCCCCCTTGTCGATGGCCATCAGAGGTCGCCGAACCGAAGTCGTGAAGGCCCTGATAGAAATGGGTGTAGAGGTTCCGCCGGGCATGAAGACCGGGCTGACCGACCAGGAAATGATGGTCGCACGCTGGCGAGGTCGCCACTACGACGCAGCCAGTGCCGACCGCACGCAGGCAGGCGAGGAGCCACCGGTGTTCGAGGAAATCGAGATGGTGCGCTGTTACGGAACCGACACCTCCGTCCTGGACGCGGACCTCATCAGGGCCGCTCGCGACATGGACAAGAAATAGCTCGTCGACAACAGCGGTAACGCGGCTCCAGGCCGGCTTCGTCCCTCGCGCCCGTGGCGCCGCGCAGGATGCCGGCCGGTTTGTGCGCAATTCGAGCACGGTTGTGCCGCTGACGCCCGGTCGAGTTTGTCGCCGCGATCACCATCAACCCGGCAGCGGCGCTCAGGCAGTCTTCCAAGCGGCCTGGAGCGCTGGTGTTCCCGACGGCGCGGGTTTGGTCTGTTTGACCGCGACGCCGTTGCTGACGATACTTCGCTCCACTTGCTGGCGAGCGTGCCAGCAGCCCGCAGACCCCGCCGGCGCCACTCTTGCAACTTCTCGTGAAAGCCTTTCCTGTGCAGCAACCGACTCCCCGCCCGGCACGGCTGACCGTAGCCGCGGCGCTTGCCCTGACCGGTGCCGTACTTGTCGCCGTTCCACCCGCGTCAGCTCAGCCAGCGGCAGCCAACACCGGCACGCTGCCGGTGACCATCGAAACAAGGGCGCTCCGTGAAGTGGTGATTTATCCGCAACGCGAACTGGCCGCCAGCGTGATCCCGCGCAACGAGTCGAAGCTGTCGGCAGAAGTCAGCGGCGTCCTGCTGCGCTGGACCGCCGAGGCAGGTAGCACGGTGCACAAGGGCCAGATACTGGCAGAGATCGATCCAACCGACTTCCGTCTCGCGGTCGCGCAGGCGGAGGCGGCGGTAGACGGCTCGCTGGCGCGCCTGAAACAGGCCGAGCAGCAACGTGAGCGCTCGAGGGCGCTGGTTGCGCGCGGCTTCTTCTCACAGGAAGCGCAGCTTCAGCGAGACACCGAAGTAGCGCTCCGGCGCAGCGAACTGGCTTCGCACCGCGCGCAACTGGCGGTGGCGCGCCGCCAGCTGGCGAAAGCGACCTTGCACGCGCCATTTGCAGCGAGCGTCAAGGAACGCCTGGCGCAGACCGGCGAAGTGGTCACTCCCGGCACCGTGCTCTATGTTCTGGCCGAAAGCGGGGCAGCCGAAGTCAGCGCAAACATCGCGCCGGCCGATGCCGCCGGCTTGCGCCGCGCCCAGGAGATTTCCTTCGAGGTGGGCGGAGAGGCTTACCCGCTGCGCCTGCTGCGCATCGGCGGCACGGTATCGGCGCCGGCGCGCACGCAGGAAGTACGCCTGCGTTTTGCCACCGGAGCCGCGCCACCGGTGCCACCGGGCAGCGACGGCCGCCTGCTCTGGCGCGAACCGCAAGCGCACCTGCCAGCGCAGCTGCTGGTGCGGCGCGGCGGCGAAATCGGCATCTTCGTGCAGCGCGGCGGCGACGCGCGTTTCGTCGCCCTGCGCGGTGCGCAGGAAGGTCGCGCGGCGGCGGTCAAGCTGCCGGCAGATACGCGTGTCGTCGTCCGCGGCCAGGCCACACTGCAAGACGGCGCGGCGATCAAATAAGGTGCGCAAGCGGTCGTGAAGCTGATGCGTGCGCTGATCTCCAACCATCCGCTGGCGAATATTGCCTTCGCGGTGGTGTTGTTGCTCGGGCTGCTCAGCTACCTGACGATGCCACGCGAACAGGACCCGGAGATCAACTTCAACTGGGTGAGCATCGTCACCGCCCTGCCGGGTTCGAGCGCCGAAGAGGTCGAACGGCTGGTGACCAATCCGCTCGAAGACGGCATCAAGGGCGTCGCCGACGTTCGTTTCGTGATCTCGACCTCGCGCGAGAACATCTCGACCATCCTGGTGCGCTTCCGGGAGATTTCCGAGCGCAATTTCGACAAGCGGATGAACGACCTGCGCCGCGAAATCCAGAACAAGGCCAAGTCCGAATTGCCGCCCGAGGCGAAGGATCCGCTGGTCACCGAAATTACCACCTCGAACGGCTTTCCCACTGCGTCGATCCTGCTGGTCGGTCAGGCAGACGACGAAATCCTGCGACTGAACGCCCGCCGGATCAAGACCGATCTCGAGCGGATGAGCGGCGTCGACAGCGTCATCGCCTCGGGACTGCGCGACCCGGAGCTGCTGATCAGCGCCAACCCGCAGGCGCTGGCCGCCCGCGGCCTGACCAGCACCGACATCGCCGACAGCGTCCAGGCCTGGTACCGCGACGTTTCAGGCGGCACGCTGAAAGGCCAGGGCAGCGCCTGGTCGGTCGGCGTCAAGGGGGTGTTCACCGACCCCGAGTCGCTGGCGACGCTGCCGGTCCGCTCAACATCGCGACCGGAGATTTCAGCCCGACTAGACGAACTGGCGCGCATCGAGCGCGCGCGTGCGCCAGCCACTCAGTACGCGTCGACCGACGGTCGCGATGCGGTTTCGCTGTCGATCAACAAGAAAGCCGGCAGCAACACGCTGGAACTGGTGGACCGCCTGCGCCGCTTCATCGATGAGGAGAACGTCGTGCTCGCGGCCAGCGGCCTGCGACTGACGCTGGCCGACGATCAGACGATTCCGACCAGGGAAGCCATCGGCGTGATGCAGACCAACGCGCTGTACGGCGTGATCATGGTGCTCGCCGTCTGCTGGCTTTTTCTCGGCGGCAAAATCGGCCTGCTGGTGGCGCTGGGAATACCGTTCTCGCTGCTCGGCACCTTCGCCGTGCTGGCGGCCATGGGCCACACGGTCAATGTCTCGGTGCTACTCGGCGTGGTCATTGCGCTGGGGCTGCTGGTCGACGACGCGGTGGTGATCGTCGAAGCGACCTACTACCGCATCGAGCGCGGGCAAGCGGCGCTGCCGGCGAGCCTCGACGCCATCGCTGAAGTCTGGGCACCGGTATTGGCGTCGGTGGCAACAACAATGGCCGCCTTCCTGCCGCTGATGCTGCTGCCGGGCATCGTCGGCAAGTTCATGTTCATCATTCCCTTCGTCGTCACCCTGGCCTTGCTGATCTCGCTGCTCGAGGCATTCTGGATGATGCCGGTGCATGTCGTCGCCATCGGCCTGCGGCTCGACCGGCCATCGCGCCTTCAGGTCTGGCGCAACGGCTTCAATCGCCGCATCCGCCTGCGCTACGGCCAGACACTGGCGTACGTGCTGCGACGGCCGAAGCGCTTTGCGCTGCTGGCAGCGACGGCGGTTGCCGCAGCCGTCGCGCTGGTCGCCAGCGGCGTGATTCGCGTCCAGTTCTTCGCTTTCGACCCGATGCGCATCATCTACGTGAACGTCGACATGCCGGCCACGGCGACGCTCGAAGACACCCGCGCGGAAGCGCAGGCGGTAGAAACCGTGGTTCGCAGCCAGCTCAAGGGCATCGGAGCGAGCGGCGAAGCGCGCTCGGTCCACGCCATCGCCGGCGTCAAATTCACCGATACCGAACCGCTCTATGGCGACCCCTATGGCCAGGTCATCGTTTCGCTGAACCCGCAGTCGAAGGGCGCCCGCAGCGTCAGCGAAGCGGTCGAGGCGATGCGCGCCGCGGTCGAAGCGGTGCCCGGGCCGGGCCGCAAGAGCTTCACCGTGCTCTCGGGCGGGCCGCCGGCTGGCAAGGCGATCAGCGTCAAGGTGCGTGGCGACGACTTCTCGAGTCTGCAGGCCGCGGCCGACGCGCTCAAGGCGATTACCGCGCACATCCCCGGTGCCCGCGACGTCCAGGACGACAATGTTCCCGGCCGCCCGCAGTTGAGCCTGCAGTTTGACCGCGACGCGCTGCGCAAGGCTGGCATCAGTGCCGCACAACTGGCGCGGCAGGTACGCATCGCGATTGACGGCGAGGTGGTGGCATTCACCCGCGACGAGGGCGACAAGATCGAGTTACGGGTACGCTCGGAGCGAACGGCACGCCTTGACCCGGCGACCTTCCTCGATGAGCCGATCGCCCTGCCGGACGGGCAGAGCAGCCGCTTGGGAGCGCTGGTCGAGCAGGAAATCACGCCTGGACGCGGCTTCATCCGCCATTACAATCTGCGCCGTACAGTCACCGTCGAAGCCAATCTCGACAAGGAAATCACCGATACCGCCGCCGCCAACGCGATCATTGCCAGCGAGTGGGACCAGATCCGCTCCCGCCATCCCGGCGTCAGCCTCGATTTTTCGGGCGAGCTGGAGGACATCGAGGAGAGCCTGGCGGCGATGAAGATGCTGTTCCTGCTCGGCGTCGGCATCATCTACCTGATTCTCGCCGCGCAGTTTGCCAGTTACTGGCAGCCACTGATGATCCTGATCACCGTGCCACTGGCGTTCACCGGCGTCGCCTTCGGACTGGCGCTGTCGGGCAATCCTCTTTCGCTGTACACGCTTTACGGGGTGATCGCGCTGACCGGCATCGGCGTGAACTCGGCGATCGTCCTGATCGACGCTGCCAATGACCGCCGGCAGCGCGGCATGGGCAGCATGCACGCGCTGATCATGGCCGGCCGCCGCCGCGTCGTGCCGATCCTGATCACCACCACCACGACCATCGGCGGCCTCTTTTCGCTGGCATTCGGCCTCGGCGGCAAGAGCCTGCTGTGGGGGCCGGTGGCGTCAAGCATCGTCTGGGGGCTGATGTTCTCGACAATACTGACGCTGTTTGCCGTGCCTCTGCTCTACCTGGCGTTCATGCGCGAGCGACGTCGGTCGACGCCGGACTCGCTGAGGGCCTCGTCGTGACGCGACCGGCGCCGGGACCGAAGCGGTTTCTTGTTGCGACCGGCACTGGCACAATGCGGCCGCAGGTTCGGGCTGCTGCGTCGCCAAGAATAGCGCGACAGCAAGACGGCAGCCCGGGAAACGTCTTGCCGCCGGAATGAAGGTTCACATGAAAATCGCCAGCTGGAACGTCAACTCATTGAAGGTGCGCCTGCCGCAACTGCTCGACTGGTTGGCGAGCCAGCGACCGGACGTCGTCTGCCTGCAGGAAACCAAACTCGACGACCCGGCTTTTCCACGGCAGGAGATCGAGACAGCAGGCTATCACGTTGTTTTCTCCGGACAAAAGACCTACAACGGCGTCGCCCTGCTGACCCGCGAACAGCCGACAAGCGTCGTGCACGGCAATCCGCTGTACCCCGACCAGCAGAAACGACTGCTGGCGGCGACAGTCGGCGACATCTGCGTCGTCTGCGCCTACGTACCGAATGGTCAGACCGTCGGCAGCGACAAATACGCCTACAAGCTGGCATGGCTCGAGGCACTGACCAGGTGGCTCGGCGAGCAACTTGCGCGCAATCCGCGGCTGCTCCTGGCCGGCGATTTCAACATCGCACCGGACGATCGTGACGTCCATGACCCGGCGGCGTGGGCCGGGCAGATCCTGTGTTCGCCAGCCGAGCGCGCAGCTTTCCAGCGGCTGCTGAGCCTCGGCCTGAAAGACAGCTTCCGGCTCTTCGAGCAACCCGAGAAGAGCTTCTCGTGGTGGGACTACCGGATGCTTGGCTTCCAGAAGAACCACGGCCTGCGGATCGACCACATCCTGCTCTCGCAAGCACTGGCCGAGCGCTGCACGGCCGCCGGGATCAGCCGCGCGCTGCGCAAGCTCGAGCGACCCTCGGATCACGCGCCGGTGACCGCCGAACTGGCCGACTGATGCCGACATCTGCCGACGAACTGACGCGATCGCTGCTGACCCTCTACCCGGCGCTGCGCTCGCTGCCGGCCGGGCAGTTGGCGGCGCTGTGCCCGCCAGGCGCCGTGCGCAGCGTGCCGGCCGGTGCGCAGCTGTTCAGCGAGCGGCAGGACTGCCTGGGTTTCCCACTGTTGCTTGCCGGCACGATAAAGGTGGTGAAGAATACCGTCGGCGGCCGCGAAATGCTGCTCTATCGCGTCGAGCCGGGCGGCTCGTGCATCATCAGTTCGAGCTGCCTGCTCGGCCACACGCCCTACACCGCGCGCGGCGTCGCCGAAACGCCGCTGTCCTTGCTGGTTCTGCCAACGGCGGCTTTCGCCAGTCTGGTCGCCAGCAACCCGACGTTCCGCGATTTCGTCTTCCACCTTTTTGCCGAACGTATTGCCGAATTGATGGAACTGGTCGAGGAAGTCGCTTTCCACCGCCTCGACCAGCGCCTTGCCAAGCTGCTGCTCGGCAAGGGCGAAGCCATCCGTGCCACGCACCAGGCGCTGGCCGAGGAGCTTGGCAGCGTCCGCGAGATCGTCAGCCGCCTGCTCAAGGGCTTCGCCGTGCAGGGCCTGGTACGACTCGGCCGTGAGCAGATCGTCATCATCGACCGCGCCGGCCTGCAGCAACTGGCGACAAGCAATCGCTGACCGGAGCCGGCGACGCGCGGCCTGACGCGGGCCGCGGGAACCTGCGTGTCGCCTGTGTGACCGCGGTTACATACGCGACCGGCGCGACCGGCTAATCTGGCACCGTCATTCACAAGCCTACACGGAGCCAAACATGAAAACCAACGTCGGTGGAATCGACAAGATCCTGCGCATTGTCATCGGTATCGTGCTGATCGCCCTGGCCGCCCTCGGCGTCGTCGGGGTCTGGGGCTGGATCGGAGTGGTGCCTCTGGTCACTGGTCTGCTCGGCGTCTGCCCGGCCTACAGCCTGCTTGGCGCCAGCACCTGCCCGGTCAGGAAAGACGCCTGAGCAGCGACCTTGCGCCGCCGATGGCGTGTCGATGCGGCACGCCGTTTTCATTTCAGCGCGTTGGCCAGGCGCACGTAGTCGTCGACCGACAAGTCCTCTGCCCGCGCGGTCGGAGGAACACCGAGCGCCTGCAGCCAGCCGTCATCGACCAGTCCCCCGAGGCTGTTGCGCAGCATCTTGCGGCGCTGTCCAAAAGCCAGCGAAACCAGCGTCGAAAAGCGCTTTTCGTCGGCCGCCGCCAGCTGTTCCGGCAGGTGAGGAATCAACCGGACCATCGCCGAGTGCACCTTCGGCGCCGGACTGAAGGCGTCCGGCGGCACCTCGAACAGGTACTCGATCAGGAAGCGATACTGGAGCATCACCGACAGTCTGCCGAAATCGCGGCCTCCCGGCTCGGCAACCATCCGCTCGACCACCTCCCTCTGCAGCATGAAATGCATGTCGCGCAGGCAGGCGCCAAAACCGGCGAGATGGAAGAGCAGCGGCGTCGAGATATTGTAGGGCAGATTGCCGACCACGCGCAGGCCGTCCGCCGCGTCGCCGGCCAGGGCGCCAAAATCGAAAGCCAGCGCGTCACCGGCATGCACGGTCAGTCGTTCCGAGGGGTAGCTCTGGCGAAGTCGGTCGACGATGTCGCGATCGATCTCGACGACGTGGAGATGGTCGAGGCGTCGCAGCAGGGGCTCGGTCAAGGCACCCAGCCCGGGGCCTATTTCGACCAGCAGGTCACCGCGCTGCACGGCGAGCTGGTCAACGATGTCGGCGACCACCTGCTGGTCGACCAGGAAGTTCTGTCCGAAGCGCTTGCGGGCGACGTGCCTGGTCCTCACCGACTCAGGCGCTCACGGCTCGCCGCCCGTTCGCTCCGCCATCGCGATCGCCTGCTCGACAGCGACCAGCAGACTGCCGGGGTCGGCCTGGCCGCGGCCGGCCAACTCGAGCGCCGTGCCGTGATCGACCGAGGTGCGAATGATCGGTAAACCAAGGGTAACGTTGATGCCGTGACCAAAACTCGCGTACTTCAGCGCCGTCAGACCCTGATCGTGGTACATGGCGAGGACAACGTCGCCGCGCGCGAGCACCGGCGGCGAGAAGATGGTGTCCGCCGGCAGCGGTCCGAGCAGGACCATCCCTTGCTCGGCGCGCAGTCGTTCGAGAACCGGCCCGATTACCTCGATCTCCTCACGCCCGAGGTAACCCCCCTCGCCGGCGTGCGGGTTGAGCCCGGCGACCAGAATGCGCGGCCGGACTATGCCGTACTTTCGCCCCATCTCGGCATGCAGAATCCGTAGCGTCTGTTCGACGGCGCCGGCGGTCACCGCTGCCGCGACGTCGCGCAGCGGCAGATGCGTGGTCACCAGCGCCACGCGCAGGCCACCACCGGCGAGCAGCATCACCACCCGTGGCGTTGCCGTCCGCTCGGCAAGATACTCCGTGTGCCCGCTAAACGGTATGCCGGCATCGTTGATCACGCCCTTGTGCACCGGCCCGGTGACCATCGCCGCGAACTCGCCACGCTGGCAACCGGCCAGAGCGCGGTCGAGCAGCGCCAGCACGTAGGACGCGTTGGCGGGGTCAACCAGGCCCGGCGTGCTGATCGCGCCGAGCGGCAGGTGAAGAACGTCGAGCGTACCGGCTTGCGGCACCAGCGCCGGATCCCAGTCTCGCAGAAGGACCGGCAGTTGCAGCGCCGCGGCGCGCTCGGCAAGCAAGAAACGATCGCCCAGCACGAGGAGACGGGCGGGAAAGCGTCCGTCGAGAGAACGATCGCCGAGGCGCAGGCAGATTTCGGGGCCGACACCCGCTGGTTCGCCGCTGGTGACGGCGATTGTCGGCAAACCGCGCAAGGCGCTCACCGCTCCTCCAGACGAAGCTCCACATAGGCACGGTCGCGCGCCTGCCGCAGCCAATCCTGATAGGCCTCGTCGCGTTTGCGGTCACGCAGTGTCTGCCGCGCTGCGGCACGCTGGCGATCGCTCGAAACGTCCTGGACGCGACGATCGAGCACCTCGATCAGGTGAAAACCGAAGGGCGACTGAACCGGCCCGCTGAGTTCGCCAGGCGCCAGTCGATTCATCGCCTGCTCGAACTCGGGAACGGTATCGCCGGGATAAATCCATCCCAGATCGCCGCCCTTCGACGCCGAACCGTCCTGCGAGTAGAGCCTCGCCAGTTCGGCGAAGCTCTCACCATGTTTGATCCTTTCGCGCAGGCTCTCGAGCTTGTGCCGCGCGTCCGGTTCGGACACCAGTTCATTCACCTTGATCAGGATGTGCCGGGCGTGCGTCTGCTGCACCGCAGGCATGGCGCCACCGCCGCGTTTACCGAGCAACTTGATCAGGTGAAAGCCGTTCGAACTGCGCAGCACCGGTGACACCTGCCCGACCTGCAGCTTGCCACCGACTTCGGCAAACATCGCCGGCAGCCGGTCCAGAGAACGCCAGCCGAGGTCACCGCCGTGCAGGCCATCGGGGGCGTCGGAATAGGCCGCGGCGAGCTGCGCGAAATCCTCACCCTTCTTCAGCCGCTCGACGACCTGCTCGGTCTTGGCACGTAGCTGCTGGATCTGCTCCGGGCTCGCCGACTCGGGGGCGCGCAGCAGAATGTGCGCAATCTGGTACTCCTCGCCGCTGTTGCCCGTCCCCGACGCGCCGGCCAGGTAATTGTCGATCTCGCTTTCGGAGATGAAGATCCGGCTATCGACTTCGCGCTCGCGCAGACGCGCGATGGTCATCTCGGCACGGATCTCCTCACGAAAATTAGCGAACGCGATGCCATCCTTTTCCAGCGCGGCCCTGAACTGGGGTAACGACAGTTTGTTGTTGGCAGCGATCCGCTGCAGCGCCTGATCGAGCTGCGCGTCATCGACCCGTAAGCCGACTTCCCTGGCAAACTGCAATTGCACCTTGTCCATCACCAGCCGTTCGAGCATCTGGCTTTCGAGCACCGAACGCGGCGGTAAGGAGGTGCCCTGTCGCTGCAACTGCGCCAGAGCGGAATCGAGGCGCGAGCGCAGCTCGTAGTGCGTGATCACTTCGTCATTGACGACGGCGACGATCCGGTCGGCGGCAAGCGGCTGGCTGGCTGGCCTGGACGAGGTTTGCGCCGCAGCCAGTCCGACCAGGCAAGCAAATAGCAGCGCCGTGCGAAATACATGGATCATCATTGCCTCAGCTTACTGTTCGGCCAAGGCCGAATCGGTCATCGGGTGATTGGACACCCCGTAGCCAGAAATCCGGCGCTGGAGAAGGTTTAGCGGACTCGAACCGATGCGCGCAAAGTCGGTGAGTTCAAGTTGGACGAAGGCCTGCGTCGATGCACTGTCGGCGGCAGTCTGCAGGCGGTGGCCCACGACGCGTACTGCCCAGCAGCCCGCGTTGTACTCCAGGCCACCGATGATCTCGATCGGCAGATTCTGGAGAAACGAGTAGTTGACACGACCCACGCCCTGCCAGCGGCCACCGAGCGGCCACTGGCCGGAGATGTCGATTTGCTTGATTGGCGTAACCGCCTGGGTGTTGTAACTGTACGAGGCATTGAGCAGCTTGCCCGTTTCCGGGAAGTAGCGCGCACCCATCGAGTAGCGCTGGAAGCGCTGATCGTCGACCGTATATTCCAGCGCTGCGTCGGCGTATACCCGCGGCAGGATCTGGCCGGTAAACCCGGCCAGCAAGTCGGACTTGTCCCACTTGCGGGTGCTGGTTCCCGGCAGCGTGACCTTGTCGTCGGTGAAGTAAAGCCGCTGGCCGATCATCCCGCGCATGATCTCGCTGCCGCTGTTGGGGTCGATCAGGCGCGATGACAGGGCGGCGGTCAACTGGTTGGCGTTGTTGATCCGATCCCAGCCGGAAAACTGGTTATCGGCAAAGATCTGCGCGAAGTTGAAGTCCGCCAGTGCCGAGTCGAAAACCGGTATGTCGTTCTGGTTCTCGTAGGGGATGTTCAGGTAGTAGAGCCGCGGTTCCAGCGTCTGCGTGTAGTCGCGACCGAACCAGTTGCTGGACCGCTCGAAAACCATCCCCGAATCGACGCTGAAGATCGGCAAGCTGCGATTGATCGAATTGCGGGCATTGAGCACCGACGCCGGGTAAGACAGGGCGTATTGCGTGACATTGACCCCCAGCCGCGGTGTCACGTACCAGCCGGGCGTGACGTAGGGCAGCGAAACCTGCGGCTGCAGGACGGTTCGCTGCCCTTCGACCTTGAACGACTCCGGATGGACGAAGTGGGTGTATTGCCCGAAAAACGAACTGTCGGTCGACCACAGATCGGGCTGGCGCGCGTTGACCGTAACCTGCGGCAACAGGCGATAGGGTGGCGTAACCGGGTTCTTCGGGTCAGGCTGCAGGGTCTGAAATGACTGCAAATTGACCGTCGCATTCCACCAGCCACCGCCACTGTAGGTCAGCAAACCCTGTTCGAGCAGCTGCGTTTCCGAGGTCTTGGCGATCTGGCTCGACAAGTCGGTGTAGTACTTGTTGTCCGAAACCCGGTTGTAGTTGATCGCGCCGGAAAAGCCGTTGGCCGTCACCTGGTTGTGGGTCAGCGCGACGCCCCAGCGATCAATGCCGGCCTCGCGGTCGTTGGGGAGGTATTCGAGGCGCGCCTTGCTCGAATAGATTCCGCCGAAGGCCTCGTTCAGGTAGCGGACATCGGTGCCGATTTCCAGGCCGCGTTTGGTCAGCACGCGTGGCTCGAAGGTTGCATCCATGTTCGGCGCGATGTTCCAGTAGTACGGCACCGTTATCTCGATGCCACTGTCGCTGCTGGTTCCGTAAGTGGGAGTCAGAAGACCCGATTTGCGCTTGTTGTTGAGCGAGAAAGACATCCACGGCGAATAGAGAATCGGGACGTCGAGGAAATGAATCGTCGCGTCGTTGCCGCTGCCCACTTCGTTATCGAAGTCGAGCTTGAGGTCGGCGATGCTGAGGTACCAGTCATCATTACCGGGTTTGCAGGTCGTGTAGGTCGCCGACGTCAGGCGGATTTGATTTTCGCCTTCGAAATCGATGCGCGCGGCGTCACCACGCCCCTCCGTGGGCTGCTTCAACGCGCTGTCGCGCATCGAGACCCGGGTTTGCCCTGGTGCAATGTCCAGGACACGGGGCGCGGCAAAACCGCTGGTGAACTCGCTGCCTGGCGTGGCAGACTCCGCTGTCGCCCCGGCCGAGCCGTCGGCGCGCGCCCGCGACCTCGCCGGAGGCGATCGCTTGACGAAATACGAGGCGTCGTCGAAGAAGCCGAACTGGTCTTCGAGGCGCATCCGCATCTTTACACCGGTAATGACATCGTCCTGTTGCTGAAAGCGTACCCCACCGACGGCCTCGACCTCGTCGTCGACCGGCCAGTAGGTCATGCGCTCGGCGGTCAACACCTTGCCGCCCTGCCGCAGTTCGGCGTCGTCCTCGGCAAGCACCTCCCGATCGATGATGCCCGAGATACGCTTCGCACTCAGAATCGCTGCCTGCGGCCCCTCGCCGGTCGCGGTTGACGGCTCGGCGAGCTTTTCACTGGTGGCGGCACCCGACTCGGAAGACGGCGCGGGCGACGGCGGCACGCTCGCCTGCGGCTCCGGCGTTACGGCGCCCGGCACGGGTGCCGCCGCAGGCGCTGCAGCCGTCGACGCCGGTGACGAAGCTGTCGGCTGGCGGCGCGGCGTGTCCACGGTTGGCTGAGGAGCCGGCGACGCCAACGATGGCGCGGGCGTGGTCGCCTCCTGGCGAAGCGGTGGCGTCGGCGACACGGCGGTCGCCGAGGCTTCGCCGGCTGGCTCGACAACCGGCGCAACAGCGGTATCTGGCGACGATCTGGCGGCCCCGCCGTCGGCCTCAGCCGAACGAGTTTCGGCGCTCGGCTGGTGTTCCGGTGGCGCTTCGACGACCGGCGCCTCGACCGCCCGGACTTCTACCGGCGCGCTGCCGGGCGGCGCCTTGACGGGTCGCTTGACCGGCGTCACCGGCGGCAAGCCGAGCAAGGTCGGATCGACCCGCAAGGGTTGCAAGGGCTGCGCCTGAGCATCTCCCGGCAGGCCAGCGGCAAAGCCGCCAAAGACACTGCAACAGAGCAGCAAGGTCATCGGCCGGGGCCGAGAAGGAAACGTCATTGCGGAGTCGTCAGTGAAGGTGCGAAGGCGTGTCGTCGCTGGCGGCGCCTTAAGCACCTGTCGGATGGTAAAATTAGTCGGACATTTTAGCATCATCGTTCAAGGAGAAGCGGCATGCCGCGTACCGCCGCGCTGCGTGACTGGGTCCAGCAGCTGTTCGAGGCCGATTTCCCCGGTCAGCGACTGACCATCGAAGCGGCCTCGGCCGACGCCAGCTTCCGCCGCTACTTTCGCGTCACGCTGCCGGACCGGACGACGCGGATCGTCATGGACGCGCCACCGGAAAGGGAGGACTGCCGGCCCTTCCTGCGCGTCGGCGCGCTGTTTCACGAGGCCACCGTGCACGTCCCGGAAATAATCGCGCATGACCTTGCGCAGGGCTTCCTGCTGCTTTCCGACCTCGGCTCCACCACCTATCTGAGTGCCTTGCGGGACGGCAGCGCGGCGTCGCGACTGTACGCTGACGCCAACCGGGCGCTGTTGGCGATCCAGCTCGCCAGCCGCCCCGGCGCCCTGCCCGATTACGACCACAGCCTGCTAGGCCGCGAGCTGGCGCTGTTTCCCGAGTGGTATCTGGGCCGACACCTCGAACTGGCGCTGGACGACGACCAGCAGGCAACGCTGCACGCCGCTTTCTCGGCAATCCTGGCCAACAACCTTGGTCAGCCGCGGGTCTTCGTTCATCGCGACTACCACTCGCGCAACCTGATGGTGGTCGGCGGTGAGGCCGCGAGATTCCCCGGCAGCCCCGGCATCCTGGATTTTCAGGATGCCGTGTACGGGCCGCTGACCTACGACCTGGTGTCGCTCTACCGTGACGCGTACATCGACTGGCCGGAAGACCAGGAACTGGACTACGTGATCCGCTACTGGGAAGGAGCGCGCCAGGCCGGATTGCCGGTAGCGAGCGACTTCCACGCCTTCTATCGCGATTACGAGTGGATGGGGGCGCAGCGTCAGCTCAAGGTACTCGGCATCTTCGCCCGCCTGTACCATCGCGACGGCAAGGAAAACTACCTGGCCGAAATGCCGCGCGTGATGAACTACCTGCGACGGACCTGCCAGCGCTACGGTGAACTGCGGCCACTTGCGCGCCTGCTCGATACGCTGAGCAAGCGGCAGGTCGACGTCGGCTACAGCTTCTGATGAAAGCCATGATCCTCGCCGCCGGACGTGGCGAACGCCTGCGACCGCTCACCGACACGACGCCGAAACCGCTGCTCCGCGCCGGTGGCAAGCCGCTGGTGGTCTGGCACCTGGAACGACTGGCGACCGCCGGCTGGCGCGAGGTGGTGATCAACCACGCTCATCTCGGCGAGCAGATTGAGGCGGCACTGGGCGATGGCAGCGCCTTCGGTCTGCGCATCGACTACTCGCCGGAACCGGCCGGCGCCCTGGAAACCGCCGGCGGCATCGCCGCGGCGTTGCCGCTGCTCGGTGAGCAGCCCTTCCTGGTACTCAATGGCGACATCTGGTGCGACTGGGATGTCGCACGGGCGCGACGGATTGCCTGCGCGCCCGACCAGCGCCGCGCCCATCTGGTTCTGGTCGACAACCCGCCGCACCACCCCGGCGGCGACTTCCGCCTGAATGGCGAAAGCGAGCTCGTGCGACCGGCGGTCAGCAGCCGTGAGGACGCGCTGACCTACGCCGGCATCGGCATTTTCTGGCCCGAGTTCTTTTCCGGAGTCGCCGCCGGCACGAAAATGAAGCTGCGCCCGCTGCTCGACGAAGGCATCGCCAACGCCGTGGTCACCGGCGAACGACTCCATGGCCACTGGGTCGACGTCGGAACCATTGCCCGTCTCGGCGAACTCAACCAGCAGCTTGGCGACGCCCGATGACTCACCAACCCTACTCGCGACGTCGCCAGCGGGTACTCGAACGACTTGGCGACGGCGTCGCCGTGCTGGCCACCGCCCCCGAGCGCTTGCGCAACCGCGACTCGCATTACCCCTATCGCTTCGACAGCTACTTCTGGTACCTGAGCGGTTTTCCCGAGCCCGACGCGGCAATCGTGTTGGTCGGTGGCCAGCAGCCGAGATCGCTGCTTTTCTGCCGCGAGAAGAACGAGGAGCGCGAGACCTGGGACGGCTTTCGCTACGGACCCGAGGCCGCGGCAGCAGCCTTCGGTTTCGACGAAGCGTATCCGATCGCCAGCCTCGACCAGAAGTTGCCCGAGTTGATCGCCAATCGTCGCGCGTTGTGGCATTCCCTTGGCCACGACACCGCCTGGGACCAGCGCATCGCCGCAGCGCTGAATTCGGTTCGTGGCCAGAGCCGTGGCGGCACGCGGACGCCCGGCGAAATCCACGATCTGCGCAGCTTGCTTGACGAAATGCGCCTGATCAAGGACGCGCACGAAATCGACAACATGCGCCGCGCTGCCGACATCGCTTCGGCCGGCCATAGCCGGGCGATGCGAGCCTGCCGGCCGGGCATGGCGGAATACGAACTCGAAGCCGAGCTCGCCTACGAATTCCGCCGCAGGGGCGCCGACGGCCACGCCTATACACCGATCGTCGCGGGCGGCGCCAACGCCTGCATCCTGCACTACGTCGCCAACGACAAGCTGCTGGCCAGCCAGTCGCTGGTGCTGATCGATGCCGGCTGCGAGCTTGCCGGCTACGCTTCCGACATCACTCGAACGTTCCCGGTTGGTGGCCTTTTCAGCGCCGTCCAGCGCGAGGTCTACGAGATCGTTCTGAGCGCACAACAAGCAGCGATTGCCGCCGTTTGCCCCGGCGCCTCGTTCACCGACTATCATCAGGCGGCACTGCGCGTTCTCGCGCAAGGGCTGATCGACCTCAAGCTGATCTCGGGCAGCGTCGATGGCGCCATCGAAAGCGACGCGTACAAGCCCTGGTACATGCACCGCACCGGCCACTGGCTTGGCCTCGACGTTCATGACGCGGGCGACTACAAGACCGGTACCGCTGACGATGACTGGGTCAGGCTGCTGCCCGGGATGACGCTGACCGTCGAACCCGGCCTCTACTTTCGGCCCGGCAACGGCATTCCGGAGCACCTGCACGGCATCGGCGTGCGCATCGAAGACGACGTTCTGGTGACCGCCGAGGGCTGCACGGTGTACACCCACGCGCCCAAGACGATCGCCGAGATCGAGGAAGTGATGCGCCATGACTGAGCAGACGGAGCGGGTAGACATCGCCATCGTCGGCGCCGGCCCGGTCGGCATGACGCTGGCGCTGGCGCTGGCCGGCGGTCCGCATCGCGTGCTGCTGATCGACAGCCGCGAGCGCGGCGCCTGGGCCGGCGACCCGCGCGCGCTGGCCTTGTCGCAGGGCACCCGGCAGCTCCTGGAGCGACTCGGAGCCTGGAACGCCGCCGCCGCCACGGCGATCGAGACGATCCACGTTTCGCAGCGTGGCGGCTTCGGCCGAACGCTGATCGATGCCCGCGACTACGACCTTCCGGCACTTGGCTACGTCATGCGTTACCGGGATCTGGCGGCGACGCTGGATGCCCGCATCGATCCTCGGCAACTGTTGAACGGCTGCGCGGTCACCGAGGTCAGCGGTGGGCTGAACGCAGCCCAAGTCACACTTGCCGACAACGGCGCAAGCCGCCGGATTTCGGCCGGTCTGGTCGTTCATGCCGAGGGCACGCCGGGGTACGACCCCGACGTGCAGGTATTCGATTACCGGCAACACGCCGTCGTCGCTGAAGTCCGGCCCGCTCCGGCGCACGCGCGGCGCGCCTGGGAACGCTTTACGCCGGCAGGGCCGCTGGCCCTGCTGCCGCTTGGCCAGGACTACTCGCTGGTGTTTACCATGCCGCCGGACAAGGCAGCCCAACTGCTGGCCCTCGACGAGGGCGCTTTTCTGGCCGCCCTGCGGGCGCAGTTCGGCAGTCGGATGGACTTCGTTGCCAGCGGTCCGCGCGCCAGCTTCCCGCTGGCGCTGCGCGTCCGCCAGCAGCTCAGCGGTGCGCGCCAGGTGTGGATCGGCAACGCCGCGCAAAGCCTGCACCCGGTTTCGGGCCAGGGCTTCAACCTCGGCCTGCGCGACGCCTGGGAACTGGCCGAGGCACTGCTCGCGAACGCCACCCGAGACGCTGGCGAGAACAGCACGCTGACCTCGTATGCGCGCGCTCGTTGCCTTGACCGGCAGGGCAGCATCGCTTTCACCGATGGCATCGTGCGCCTCTTCGGCAACGACCGGGTACTGCTGCGAAGCATGCGCGGCGCCGGCCTGCTGGCCCTTGACGTCTTGCCGCCATTGCGCCACTTCATCGCCAAGCGGATGATCTGGGGCGCCAGGGCCTGGCCTTAGGCGTGCGGCGCGACCGGCCGCTCGAGGCAGGCTGCTTGTTCGGCCATTGCGCGCAGATCAGCCGCGTCGGCTGGATCGCGCACCTGGCGTATTCGCTTTTGTAGACGATTCAGCTAGACTCCGTCGCTTTCCGAATCCTTGCCCGCCATCGCCGACGCACATGCCACCAACGAACCAGACCAAGCCGCTGATCGAATTCAAGGGGACCACCCTGCCGGTGGTCGTGATCACCCTGCGCTCGCTGCACCCGAGCGAAGTGGCCGAGGCCGCAACTGCCCTGTTCGGGGACGACCCGTTCTTCGATGGTGACGCCGCAGTGCTCGAACTGTCGCAAGCCGGCGAAACGTCATCGGCGAAATGGCAGCTGCTGAAAGAGGTTCTGAAGACGCACGGCCTGCACGTGATCGGCGTGCGTGGCGGCAGCGAAGAACTTCGCCAGAGCGCGGCCAGAGCGGGTTTGCCGACCTACGCCGCGGCCGAGCGCTCGCCGCGCCCGATGCCGGTCGCCGACGGCGACGCCGCTGCGTCGCCGCCACCGGCACCGGCGCCCCCGCCCGAAGTCGCCCACCCGGTCGCCGCAGAGGCCAGGCCGGCTGCGCCAGTGGCTTCGCCAGCCGGCCCATCGGCCGCCGCGCCAACGATGTTCGTCACCCGCCCACTGCGCTCCGGACAGCAACTGTACGCACGTGGTGGCGATCTGGTCGTCCTCGCGGCCGTCAATTCCGGTGCCGAAGTGATTGCCGACGGCAGCATCCACATTTACGCGCCGTTGCACGGTCGCGCGCTGGCTGGCGCCAGCGGCGCGGCCGAGGCGCGCATCTTCTGCTCGCGTTTCGACGCCCAACTGGTGTCAGTGGCTGGCTTGTACCGCACCTTCGACAGCGGAGTCCCCGCCGATCTGGCGGGCAGGCCGGTGCAGGTCCGGCTCGCCGAAGTTCCGGGCGAGGCCACCGCGAAGCTGGTCGTCGAGCCGCTGAAGACCGACTAGCGATGACGTCAGCCTTGCTGCGGCTCAGTCTGTCGCCAGCACCGTTCAACAGAATTCCCATTCTGCAGGTAGAATCCCTCCTTTCATTTGCGGAGAAATATCCGTGACACGTATTGTCGTCGTAACGTCCGGCAAGGGTGGTGTCGGCAAGACCACCACCAGCGCCAGCTTCGCTTCGGGCCTCGCTCTGCGTGGCTACAAGACTGCCGTCATCGACTTCGACGTCGGCCTGCGTAACCTCGATCTGATCATGGGTTGCGAACGTCGGGTCGTCTATGACCTGGTCAATGTCCTCAACGGTGAAGCGACGCTCACGCAGGCGCTGATCAAGGACAAGCACTGCGAGAACGACCACCTCTTCGTGCTGCCGGCTTCGCAGACCCGCGACAAGGATGCGCTGACCGAAGAGGGCGTCGAGAAGGTCCTCAAGGAACTCGAACACATGGGTTTCGACTACGTCGTCTGCGACTCACCTGCGGGGATCGAACGTGGCGCCGTCCTGGCGCTGACCTTTGCCGACGAGGCGCTGGTGGTCAGCAACCCCGAGGTGTCGTCGGTACGTGACTCAGACCGCATTCTCGGCATCATCCAGGCCAAGTCACGGCGAGCCCTGCTTGGCGGCGAACCGGTAAAGGAACACCTGCTGATCACCCGTTACTCGCCGAAACGCGTCCACGAAGGCGAAATGCTGTCGTACAAGGACGTCCAGGAGATCCTGCGGGTGCCGATCATCGGCGTCATCCCCGAGTCGGAAGCCGTCTTGCAGTCGTCGAACGCCGGCTCACCGGCGATTCACCTGGCCGGCAGCGACGTCGCCGGCGCCTATCTCGACGTCGTTGGCCGCTTCTTGGGCGAGACCATCCCGCTACGCTTCGTCGACTACGAAAAGCCCGGCCTGTTGAAGCGATTCTTCGGGGGTAAATGAGGATGTCCCTGTTCTCCCTGATCTTCGGCAACAAGCCCAAGACGGCAGCCATTGCCAAGGAACGCCTGCAGCTGATCATTGCTCACGAACGCAACGCGGGCAACGACGGGCCGGACTTCCTGCCGGCATTGCAGCAGGAGTTGATGGCGGTGATCTCGAAGTACATATCGGTCAACCCGGAAGACATCAAGGTGGCGATCGAGAAGCAGGGAAACATGGAAGTGCTCGAGGTCAACATCGTCATGCCCGACAGCAGCAACAGGCCGTAGGCTGCACTTCACCCCTGGTCGGCTGCCGCTGGCAAGGGCGCGGCTGCCGGGCAAGCGCTCGGCTCGAACTGGCGCACAGCCGGCAAACCCGCGGCGACGCCGGCGCTTCGAGTACTACCGACTGGCCTCACGCGGCTGTTTTTCGGCCAGCAATCGCGGTAGAATCGTTCCCTTGCTTCGCGCCCACCGGCTCCGCACGCCATGGAATTCCTCGGATTTTCGCTTCGCAACAACCTGTTTGTCGCGCCGATGGCGGGCGTAACCGATCGCCCGTTCAGGCAGCTGTGCAAGCGCATGGGTGCCGGCCTGGCGGTATCCGAGATGGTCACGTCGAACTCCCTGCTCTATGGCAGTGCGAAAACCCGGCGTCGTGCCGACCACCGCGGCGAAGTGGCGCCGATCTCGGTACAGATCGCCGGTGCCGACCCGGCGATGATGGCCGATGCGGCGCGCTACAACGTCGATCGCGGGGCACAGATCATCGACATCAACATGGGCTGCCCGGCCAAGAAGATCTGCAACGTGATGGCCGGTTCGGCGTTGCTCAGGGACGAATCGCTGGTCGGCCAGATCCTCGAAGCAGTGGTCAGGGCCGTACCGCAGACGCCGGTGACCCTGAAAATCCGGACCGGTTGGGACACCGCCAGCCGCAACGCCCTGACGATCCTGAAGATCGCCGAACAGTCGGGGGTCCGGGCGCTGGCCATGCACGGCCGCACACGCGCCTGTGGCTACAGCGGCCATGCCGAGTACGACACCATCCGGGCTGTCAAGGCGCAGGCGCGCATTCCGCTGATCGCCAACGGCGACATCGTCTCGCCGGCAACCGCGAAGTTCGTTCTCGACACCACCGGCGCTGACGCGGTGATGATCGGCCGGGCGGCGCAGGGCCGTCCGTGGCTGTTTCGCGAGATCGAACACTTCCTGAACACCGGCACACCGCTGCCGCCGCCGGCGGTCGGGGAGATCCACCAGGTATTGCTCGGCCACCTCGAAGACCTCTATCTGTTCTACGGTAGCGAGACCGGCGTGCGCATCGCACGCAAGCATATCTCCTGGTACACCAGGGGTCTGGTCGGGTCGGCCGCTTTCCGCCACATGATGAATCAGTTGCCGACGATTACCCTGCAGCGGCAAGCGGTCAACGACTTCTTCCTGGCGCTCGCCGAGCACAACGAGCACCTGCCCTACATCGCCAACGGCCCCGATGCGTCTGTACTGGCACATCGCAACTGTGAGGATCTCGCCGCATGAAGCGAAATCACGACAATGACGAGAACATTGCATCTTGCGTTCGTAGCGCGCTGAAGAACTACTTCGAGCACCTTGATGGCGAAAAGCCAGTGCCGGTGTACGAGATGGTGATCAGGAGCGTCGAGCGCCCGATGCTCGAAGTCGTTCTCGAGCAGGCTGGTGGCAACCAGACCTTCGCTGCCGAGATCCTCGGCATCAACCGCAATACGCTGCGCAAGAAGTTGCTCGACCACCAGTTGATTGTCTGACGAAATCCCACCCCTCCCTAGCTAACGCGCCCGCCATCATGAAAATACGTCAAGCCCTGATCAGCCTCTCCAACAAGAACCACGCTCTCGAGTTTGCCCAGGGACTGGTCGCCCACGGCGTCAGACTGCTGTCCACCGGCGGTACGGCCAAGATGCTGCGCGACGCCGGGCTGGAGGTCACCGAGGTCGGCGACTACACCGGTTTCCCGGAAATGCTCGACGGACGCGTCAAGACGCTGCATCCGAAGGTTCACGGCGGCATCCTGGCACGTCGCGACCTCGATGAACACATGGCGACCATCGAAGAAAACGGCATTCCGCCAATCGACCTGGTTTGCGTGAATCTCTACCCGTTCCGCGAAACGGTCGCCAAGCCCGACGTCACGCTCGCCGAGGCGATCGAGAACATCGACATCGGCGGCCCGGCGATGCTCCGTTCGGCGGCCAAGAACTACACCGGCGTGGCTGTCGTCACCGACCCGGAAGACTACCCGGCGCTGCTCGACGAAATGACCGCCAGCAAGGGGTCGCTGAGCCTGGCAAGCCGCTTTGCGCTGGCCAGGAAAGCCTTCGTACACACCGCCCGTTACGACGCGGCGATCGCCAACTGGCTGACCTCGCTCGATGACCAGCAGCAGCCACAGTTGTTTCCCGATAAGCTGCAGTTGGCTTTCGATCGTGTGGAAACGCTGCGTTATGGCGAAAATCCGCACCAGCAGGCCGCCTTCTACCGCGACCCCGTGCCAACCGCCGGCTCGATCGCCAATTACCGGCAGCTACAGGGCAAGGAACTCTCGTACAACAACATCGCCGATGCCGACGCCGCCTGGGAATGCGTCAAGACCTTCGACACGCCGGCCTGCGTCATCATCAAGCACGCCAATCCGTGCGGCGTCGCGGTCAGCGCCAGCCTGCTGACCGCTTACGAGAAGGCCTTTCAGACCGACTCGACCTCGGCCTTTGGCGGCATCATTGCCTTCAACGGCACCGTCGATTCCGACGTCGTCACCGCGATGAACGCCCGCAAGCATTTCGTCGAGGTCCTGCTGGCGCCGGCTTTTACCGGCGCGGCCAGAGAACTGCTGGCCGCCAAGCAGAACCTGCGCGTCCTCGAACTGCCGCTGGCGAAGATCTGTCACGCGCTCGAAATGAAACGCGTCGGCGGCGGCCTGCTGCTCCAGACGCCCGACCGCTTCAACGTCCAGGCCTCCGATCTCAAGGTCGTGACCCGGATCGCGCCGACCGCCGGACAGGTCGAAGACCTGCTTTTCGCTTATCGCGTCGCCAAGTTCGTCAAGTCCAATGCGATCGTTTTCTGTGGTGCAGGCATGACCCTCGGCGTCGGCGCCGGACAGATGAGCCGGGTCGACTCGACCCGCATTGCGGTCAGCAAGGCGCAGAACGCCTGCCTTGACCTGACGGGTTCCTGCGTCGCGTCGGACGCCTTTTTCCCCTTCCGCGACGGCCTTGACGTGTTGGCCGCAGCAGGCGCCAGGGCAGTCATCCAGCCGGGCGGATCGATGCGCGACGAGGAGGTCATTGCTGCGGCCAATGACCATGGGCTGGCGATGGTGTTCACCGGTGCTCGCCATTTCCGGCACTGATCGCCTGAGCAGCGCAAGGACAAGGTGATGATCGTCAAGCGGCCGTTGCTGGCCGGCACGGCCGATCCCCTGGCAGGCAACATGCACCCGCGCCGCGACGCTCGGGTGGGAAAAGGAGTCCTATGAAGTTACTGGTAATCGGCGCCGGCGGTCGCGAGCACGCACTCGCCTGGTGTCTGGCGAAGACTCCCGGCCTGCAAAGGGTCTTTGTCGCCCCTGGCAACGCCGGCACGGCGGCGGAACGCGAACTCGAGAACGTCAACATCACCGACCTCGACGCACTCGCCGACTTCGCCGAAGAGGAAAAGGTTTCGCTGACGGTTGTCGGCCCCGAAGCCCCTCTCGCCGCCGGCATCGTCAACGTCTTTCGCGCCCGCGGTCTGCGCATCTTCGGACCCACCAGAGAGGCCGCACAACTCGAGAGTTCGAAGGACTTCGCCAAGCGTTTCATGGCCAGACACCGCATTCCGACCGCTCGCTTTGAAACCTTCACCGATAGGGCCGCCGCGCACGCCTACCTCGACCAGCAGGGCGCACCGATCGTCGTCAAGGCCGATGGCCTTGCCGCCGGCAAGGGCGTGGTGGTGGCAATGACGCTCGCCGATGCACATGCCGCGATTGATCGCATGCTTCCGGAAGCCGATGATCGCCGCTCGGAGAACGCGAGCCCGGCGCGGGTACTCATCGAGGAATTCCTCGAAGGCGAAGAGGCGAGCTTCATCGTCATGGTCGATGGCAAGGGCGTCTTGCCACTGGCATCGAGCCAGGATCACAAGCGCATCGGTGACGGCGATAGCGGCGCCAACACTGGCGGCATGGGTGCCTACTCGCCGGCGCTGGTGGTTACGCCCGAGGTGCACGCCAGGACCATGCGCGAGATCATCCTGCCAACGGTCCGCGGGATGGCGGCAGAAGGCATCCCCTACACCGGCTTCCTCTACGCCGGCCTGATGATTGGCAAGGACGGATCGGTCAAGACGGTGGAGTTCAATTGCCGCCTCGGCGACCCGGAAGCACAACCGATCCTGATGCGCCTCAAGTCCGACCTGTTCACGTTGCTCGAGCACGCCATCGCCGGCCGACTCGAGCAGGTCGAAGCGACCTGGGATCGTCGAGTGGCGCTCGGTGTCGTTCTGGCCGCGGCGAACTATCCCGACACGCCGCGCACCGGTGACGTGATCACCGGCTTGCCGGCGGCCAGTGAAGACCGTCACGTCTTTCACGCCGGCACGGCCGAAAAGGACGACCAGATCGTGACCGCCGGTGGCCGCGTACTATGCGTCACGGCCCTGGGCGACAACGTCAAACTGGCGCAGAAGCGCGCCTACCACGCGATTATCGGGATTCACTTCGACGGCATGCAGTATCGCCACGACATCGGCCACCGGGCGCTCACGCGATGAGTGACGGCGCGCCGGCCACGGCACGCGGCGGATGATCGACGCGGCGCTCCTCAGAGAGTATTTCATCGGTCTGCAGACGCGGCTGATCGCTGCCGCCGAAGCGGTCGAAGGAGTGGACGGCAAGACGTTCTCCGCCGACAGCTGGCAGAAAGCCGCCGGCGAACCGCTCGCGGGCAGCGGACGTACCGGCATCATCGAGGGTGGCCGTGTCTTCGAACGCGGCGGCATCGCCTTCTCGCAGGTCAGCGGCGCGGCGTTGCCGGCTTCCGCTACCGCCAAGCGCCCCGAGCTTGCCGGCCGCGCCTTCGAAGCGATGGGCGTTTCGCTGGTCATGCACCCGGAGAACCCTTACTGCCCGACCGCGCACATGAACGTGCGTGCGCTGCTGGCAAGCAGGCCCGACGGCGAAGCCGCGTGGTGGTTTGGCGGCGGCATGGACTTGACCCCCTATTATCCCTTCGCCGACGATATCCGCCATTTTCACGCCACCTGCAAGCAGGCCCTGCAGCCTTTTGGTGACGACGTCCACCCGCGCTACAAGAAATGGTGCGACGACTACTTCTACCTGAAACATCGCCAGGAAGCGCGCGGCGTCGGTGGCGTCTTTTTCGACGACCTCAACGAAGGTGGCTTCGAACGCTGCTTCGCTCTGACCCGAGCGGTCGGCGACGCTTTTGCCGACGCTTACCTGCCGATCATCGAGCGCCGCCGCGTTCTCGCTTACGGCGAACGCGAGCGCGACTTCCAGGCATACCGACGCGGACGTTACGTCGAATTCAACCTGGTCTGGGATCGTGGAACGCTCTTCGGCCTGCAATCCGGCGGACGAACGGAATCGATCCTGATGTCGCTACCGCCAATCGTCAAGTGGCGCTACCAGTGGCAACCCGAGCCAGGCTCGGCCGAGGCACAGCTCTACGAGATGCTGCCGCCACGCGACTGGGTCTAGTGGCGCCAGAGCACCACCGTACGATTGCACCAGGCAGGACGCACGACGGACGAGGAGGACGAGGACGGAAGCGGGCGCCGTCTCAGGCGAGTTGCTCGGCCGCGGCGCGATAGTGCTGCATGGCCTCTTGACCGCGTTCGGTTTGCTCGAATAGACGCGCCAGCTCGAGGCGCACAGCACGCTGATCGGCCAGCGACAGCGAAGCCTCGAGATAGATCTGCGCCTTGCCCCACAAACGTTGCGCCGCACAGAGGCGGCCCAGCGTCAAGAGCAGGCGCGGGTCATCGGGATGCAGCGGTAGCCATTTTTCGGCGCGCGCGATGCACGGCGTCAGGTCGCTGCCACGGACGCGTCCATAGAGCTCGACCAATGCCGAATCCCATCGCGCGTCGAGTTGCTTTTCGATCAATCGCTGCGCATCATCGTGCGCGCCGCATTCGAGAAAGGCCTCGACCGAGGTATGCGTAAGCTGAGCGGAACGCTCCTTGGCCGGCACCTGACGCAAGTAGTCGAGCAGTTGTCCCTGATCGCTCTGCAACTGGCGAATGAGTTCCTGGTGAGCTCTGGTCTTGATGTCCTGCGCCAGTTCGGGCGCCAGCGCTTCACGTTTCTCGAGCAGGCGAGTCAGGCGCAGCACTTCCTGCCAGTTACCGCAGCCCTCCTGAGCACGCAGTTCGAGGCGAAGCGCCGCGATATGACGGCCCGTCAGGTTCTGCAGGTCCTGCAGCGCAGCGATCGCCTCCTGAAACTGGCCGCGTTCAATTGCCATTTCGGCCACCAGCATCAAGCGCGCCGGCTCCAGCTTGCGGTCGCCGACGCTGACCCGGTCGAGCCACTCCTTCTCCTTTTGCGGTTCGCGCAAGCGCTGGGCGGCTCGCGCGGCGATCAGGGCGGCCAGGCCCGGTGACGGGCCGACAGCGTGCGCCTCGCCAGCTTTGCTCAAGGCCTGTGCGAAACGCCCTTCAAACAGCATCCGGACGGCATCGCCGAAAGAGACAACAGCCTTCTCGCGCCGACGACGGGCACGAAAGGCGCTTACCCGGGTCGGCAGCGACAGCGTCAGGCGGACGGCTCGCAGCAACGCGTAAAGCAGCAGGAAGGACGCAAAGAAGAGGAAGATCGCCAGGCTCAGCGCCACTTCGATCCGGTATGGTGGCACCACCAGCAGCAGGTAGCCGTCGCTGAAGCGCGCCGCCAGCGAAATGCCGACGGCGAGGGCAAACAGAGCCAGCAGCCACAGCAGGCCCCTCATTTGCGCTCCTGGCCAAGCTTGAAGGTCTTGATCGCCGACAGACTCTCGTTGAGGGTGGGCATCTCGATATTGATCTCGGTCGCGGCAAGCTGCTTCAGAGCGAGCTGCGCCGTTTGCTGCGCGGCCGCGTCGGCATCGAAGTAGCGATCGATCCAGGCCTGCGCATGCTGCACCTCGTTAAGGAAGGTCCATTGGTCACGCGCCAGCAAGGCCAGGCGGGCATTCAGCAGCCGCAGCTTGAGATTCTCGCGCAGGAAGAACGCCTGCCCAGGCGCCAGCAAGGCCGGCTCATCACGGTCGAAACGCTGGATTCTGACCAAGGACTTGACCTCGCTCCAGAACTCCCCGGCGAGGCGCTGCCACAGTTCAATGCTAACCAAGCGCTGCCAGAACTCGACGCTGGCGATCGAAGGCGATGGCGAACTCGCCGCTGCAGGTGCCTCAGCCGACGCGTCCGCGGCAACCGCCGGCGCCGCCTCGCCCGCCTGAGGCCGCCCTTCGACGGCCAGCGGCAACGTGTCGATCGCGTTGATGACGCTTTCCAGGCGCAGACTCATGCCAGCCGTATCGATCTGTGGCAGGGCCCGCAGGCGGTCGAGATCACCGGCAAGGACCTTGCGCAGACTGATGAACTGCGGCCGATCGCTTCCCGCCAGACGGGCATCGGCCGCCTGCAGGGCAAGCATCGCGCCCTGCACATTGCCGGCCAGTTGCAGCTGCTGTGCCGCCAGCGTCACGCCTTGCTCGACCTCGGCCAGCACCCACTCGTCGCGGTTGCTCGCCAGATTCTGATACAACTGCTCCAGCGCCGCCTGCTGACTCTGCGATTCGGCGATCTTCGCCTCCAGCGCGCCGAGCCTGCCCAGAACCCCGGCCACCTGCTCTTGCGACTGTCTGGCCAGCCCGCGCACCTCGGCGCCGACGGAGTCGTTGTCAGCCAGGCGACGAGCCAGTTCCTGCTGCGTATCGGTAAGCTTCTGGCGGGTTTCAATCCACTGCCAAGCCGCCAGCCCAAGGGCCAGCAGGACGACCACCAACCACGGATTGCGCCAGGCCGCCGACGGCTTGCTGGCAGCCGCCGCCTGGCTCGCAGCGGGTGACTTGCTCGGCGGCGGGGACTTGCTGGTTGGCGCCGGCTTGCTCTCCGGCGAACCCTTGCTCTCCGGCGAACCCTTGCTCTCCGGAGAGCCCTTGCTGGCTGGCGACGCCTTGTTCAAAGCCGACGTATCGCTCGCCGGTGACGTCGCGCCTGCCGATGACTCATCGCTCGCCGGCGGTGTCTCGCTTCCCGGCGATGCTTCGCTTCCGGGCGATGCTTCGCTTCCTGGCGACGCCTGGTCGGCCAGCGACCGATGGTCGGTCGCCTCCGCCGGGACTTGTTCCGGGCGAGGAGATCGCGGATCGATTTCTTCTTTCATCATGACCGCCAATTATATACGCTCAGTGCAGCGATGATTCCGGCGTCTGCCGGTCCGGTTCGAATCACCCGCCGCAAACCGAGTTCGCTGGCTACCTCGGCGATTCGCTGGTGGGGCACGAACACCGGCGTTTCCTGTAAGGACGCACGCACGGAAGCGTCGAGCAGAGCGACCAGATTGCGCAGCCCCTCACTGGAGGAGACGGTCAGCGCGTCGATCTTGCCGCGACGCCAGATAGCCTCCAGCGGTGCCGCATCTGCCGGTGCCGAGCGCTGATAGCATGCCACGTAATCGACCTGGGCACCACGTTTCCGCAGCGCATCGGCAAGCAGCTCGCGACCACCATTGCCGCGAAAGATCACTACCCGATGGCCGCTGACGAGCGCTTCCTGCAGCTCGGGAAGTTCGAGCAGTGCTTCGGAATCAAAACGCTCGACCGGAGCGAGCGTGTTGTCGATACCGTAATTGGCCAAAGCGGCGACGCTTGCCTGACCAATGGCTACGGCTCGCAGGCCGGCCGGCCAGCTTCGCCTGGCGAGAATCGCCGGCACGCTGTGATCGACCGCATTCGGACTGATGAAGATGGCCAGGCAGTAGCTGTCAAGGTTCGCGATTGCCCGCTGCAAGGGCTGCGGGTCGTCGGCGGGAGAAATCTCGAGCAGGGGAAAGACTACCGGCTGGCCGCCGCGTTCGGCGATCCAGTCGGCCAGGCGTGCGGCCTGCGCGAGCGGCCGCGTGACGACGATGGTCTTGCCGTGCAGACACTCGCTCATTGGCCGGCAGCCAGCTCCTCGAGAATCGCATCGGCGCCCTGCTCGCGCAGTACGTCAGCGAGCGCGCGGCCAACCGACTCGGCATCTTCGGGGTCACCGCGCAGTTCGCCGCTCGCCACTCGCCTGCCGTCCGGCGTGGCGACGAAAGCGCGCAACCACAGCCGGCCGTTCTCGAGTTCCGCATAAGCCGCCAGCGGCAGCTGGCAACTGCCGCCGAGCGCGCGCGAAAAAGCACGCTCGGCACGCACGCAGGGCGCCGTGGCCGGATCGTTGAGCGGTGCCACAAGCGCGATCAGGTCCGCACGTCCAGCCAACACCTCGATGCCAAGGACGCCCTGGCCCGGCGCCGGCAAGGACTGCTCCGGGGTCAACACCGACCTGATCCGGTCCGCCAGGCCAAGCCGAATCAGACCCGCTGCAGCGAGGATGATCGCATCGTACTCGCCGGCATCGAGTTTCCGCAGGCGCGTATCGAGGTTGCCACGCAGACTCCTGATCTTCAGTTGTGGATGGCGGGCACGCAGGGTCGCCTCGCGACGCAGGCTGGAGGTGCCGACGACGGCGCCGGCAGGCAAGTCGTCGAGTCCGGCGTAGCGATTGGCGACGAAGGCATCGCACGGGTTCTCACGTGCCGAGATGGCGGCCAGGACAAAACCCTCGGGCATCACCATCGGCAAGTCCTTCATCGAATGTACCGCGAGGTCGGCCCGCCCCTCCTGCATCGCCACTTCGAGCTCCTTGATGAACAGGCCCTTGCCGCCAATCGCCGCCAACGGGCGATCGAGTATCTGGTCGCCCCTGGTGGTCATGCCGAGAATGTCCACTGTTTGCTGTGGGCAGAATTCGATCAGGCGGCTGCGGACATGCTCCGCCTGCCACATTGCGAGACGAGACTCACGCGAGGCGATGACGATACGAGCGCGCTCCGGATTTGCTGGATTCAAGGCTGGATTCCTGTAACAAGCCGCCGGCCGGCGCCGTGCAACCGGCGCGCGACGGCAACATCGACCGTAAAGACATCATCATCAGAGGGTCAATTCTAGCATGCTTGTAGCGCACCTTCGCCGCCCCCGGGGCGCGCCTGGCGCAGGGCGCCGAGGACCTTCGCGCGGCGCTTTGCCGATCGCTGCGACGCCCCTGCTCCGCGCACGCTGAGTCGGGGCGTAGCAGCGACGGTGCGCCACACCGCCGGGCAAGCTGCCTACCACCTGCGCCAGCTGCGGATCGGGGTTCGAGCTTGCGGCAAACGGCCGACGCCGCCCTGCCCGAGCGTTGCAGCCGGGACGCCGCCTTCGATTGCCGGGCAACATTCGACACGGTCTGCGAAAGCGCCTTGCCGAGCCTTTCGATCTCTACGGCCTGACTTCCTGCAGTGTCGTCAGATAAGCGAGAACGTCCTGAATATCGGCGGCCTTGAGCGTGTACAGGGCGCCGGTCGTGGCGCCCTCCTCATCGTGCGGTCGTTCGCCCTTGAGATAGGCGTCGATCTGTTTCTGCAGGTAATTGGTGTACTGGCCGACGAGCATCGGAAACATGCCTCGCCCGTGACCGGTCTTGCCGTGGCAGACCGCACAGTTCTTCTGGTATACCACCTGACCGTTATCGACATTACCCTCGACACGCGGCACGATCATGACCTTTTCCATCGCCCGCAAGCGCGTCAGGGCGTCGTCGCTATCCTTGAAGACCGGTGGCCTGGTCGGTAGCGCGATCTCAGCCAGATAGGCCGAAACGAGCTTCATGTCCTCGTCCGACAGCTCACGCTCCCTGGTGTACGGGTACATCGGCAGGTTGATGCGACCCTGGCTCTGAAACGCTTGCAGCTGCAACTCCAGGTATTTTGGTGACTGACCGGCAATGCGCGGGTACTCGCCTTGCTTGCCGCCGGCTCCGAACGGGCCGTGACAGGCCGCGCAGGGGCCGTAGACGTCCTTGGCCCGGTCGACGTCGATTGCCGCCGCCGCGACGGCGACCACGCCCCCGAACAGTAAGCAGAACAGCTGCTTGCAGCGCCTCAAGTGCCTCATGGCGACCTCGACAGTTTGAAGACGGAATTATAGGGAAGCGCTTGCCGGCTGCCTTGATGGACGTCAAGAAGCGCCGGCCGGCCACTGGCAACGGCTGACGCGGTCGCTTTCAGGAACTCAGTTGCCGCGCGAAGGACTTGAGCAATGGCCACTGCCGGCGGCTGACCGGCAGCCGCTCCGGGATCTCGCGCAGGATCGCCTGCCACTGCGCCTCGGCGTCGTCCAGACAGCTGTTCCTCTCAAAACCGATGATCGCGCTTCTGGCGGCCAGCACGCTGCGGTGCAGACGGATGAACTGCTCGCCGAACTCCTGCTCGAGATGCGTCAGCGACTCGTCGAGCAGAAATTCGCGATCGCGGGTGCGCGCGGCGACGTACTTCAGGTCGGCCCGGAAGTAGACGATCTCGCTGACGTCGATCAACAACAAACGGCCGCGTTCGTGGCAGGAAAGATGGCGGCGTGCCGCCGGCTGCAAACGCGCCAGCAGTGTCGACGGCGGCGGACGGCTTTGCCTGGCCTTCGCGAGTGCTGCCAGCAAGCGCTGCGCTCGCACGGGTTTTACCAGGTAGTCGACGGCGTTGAGTTCGAAGGCCTGCACCGCATAGGCATCGTAGGCGGTAACGAAGATCACCGCCGGCGGCCGTGCGAGCTGCGACAGATGCCGTGCAAGCTCGACGCCGTCCATCTTCGGCATCCGGATGTCAACCAGCGCCACGTCCACCTGCCGGCCCTCGGTCGCCGACAGGGCAAGCAGACCGTTGGCGGCTTCCGCCACCACCTCGTTGGGCAGTTCCGTCGCGATGTCGGCCAGCAGATCGCGCAAGCGCCGGCGCGCCGGCGCTTCGTCATCGCAGATCAGCACCGACAGCACGGTCGTTGCGGTCGGCGCACTCATGGCGAATCCGCGTGACACGGCAAGACGATCCGCACCCGATACTCGCGCCGGCCGTCAAGCCGCCTCACTTCGCCGGTTTCCAGGCGAGCTTCGAGATCGTAGTAAAGGGCCAGTCGTTCGCGAATGTTGTCGAGCGCCATGTGGTTGCCCCGCGGCCGCTCGACGCCGTCGCCGCAGGGGTTGACCAGGTCGACGTGCAGTTCGTCGCCGCGGCGCGTCAGGCCGATGCGGATGGTACCGCCGTCGGCGGCCGGTTCGATACCGTGGTAGACGGCATTTTCGAGCAGGGGCTGGACCATCAGCGGCGGCACTTTCAGTGCCAGCGGCAGGTCGGCAGCCAGTTCCCACTCGACATTCAGACGTTCGGCAAGACGCAGCTTCTCGAGGTCCAGATACTGTCGACAGAGGGCAAGCTCGTCGGCCAGCGGCACCAGCTCCCGATGATCGCGCATCAAGGCACGAAATAGCTCGGCCAGCTCTTCCAGCGCTGTCTCGGCGCGACGCGGATCGACGCGAATCAGTGAGAGCACCGCGTTCAGGCTGTTGAACAGAAAATGCGGCCGGATGCGTGCGGTCAGCGCCTGCAAGCGCGCTTCAACCAGGGCCGGCGAAAGGGCGCTGACGCGCAGGGCGAAATAGGCCAGCATGATGCCGGCGGCCGCGGCGCCGAGCAGACCCGCCCGGACCAGGCGCTGCCCGTTGCCATCATCGAGCGCCAGGGAACGCCAGAGAAGCGACAGCAGGATCGCCGAAACGGCTGCCAGAAATACCACCGCGGCGCGCCCAAGCCAGGTGGGCGCACGCCGCAGGAGCTTGCCAAGCAGGCCCAGCAGGGCGACGTTGAAGAGCAACAGGGGTTGTACCCAGGCGGCCATGTCGATGTAGCGTCGCAGGCTGTCGCTCACGCCATCGCTCTCGACCAGTGCTGCCAACAGCGCCAGGAGGTTCACCCCGAGCAGGATGCGCAGCATGACTCCGGAATTGCGGAAGTCCGGTAGCGGCTGGCCGGCCAGGTTTTGCTTTATACTTGCCATCACTCGCAGTGGCGCCTGTCCAAGGTTCTACGAGTGATTCTAGCCCAGGAACCTGCCCCTCATGAGTCAATCGGATTCCTCCCAATATACTTGGGCCGGCCGCTTCTCGGAGCGGATGTCAGACCTCGTCAAGCGCTATACGGCTTCGGTGAACTTCGATCGGAGGATGTGGCGCCAGGACATTCGGGCCTCGGTGGCGCACGCGACAATGCTCGCCCGGCAGGGCATCATCAGCGCCGCCGATCTGGCCGACATCGAACGCGGCATGGCGCAAGTGGTGCGCGAAATCGAGGAGGACCGCTTTGCCTGGTCACTCGACCTCGAAGATGTGCACCTGAACATCGAGAAGCGCCTGACGGCGCTGGTTGGCGACGCCGGCAAGCGCCTGCACACCGGTCGCTCGCGCAACGACCAGGTGGCGACCGACATCCGTCTTTATCTGCGCGACGCGATCGACGCGCTGCTGCCCTTGTTGCGGCAGTTCCAGACCCGGCTGCTCGACCTGGCGGAAAAGGAGGCGGCCACGCCGCTGCCCGGCTTCACCCACCTCCAGGTCGCGCAACCGGTGACCTTCGGTCACCACCTGCTGGCCTATTTCGAGATGATGCAGCGCGACGCCGAACGCTTCGCCGACTGCCGCCGGCGGACCAATCGACTGCCACTGGGCGCCGCCGCGCTGGCCGGCACGACCTACCCCATCGACCGCCATTTCGTCGCCGAGCTGCTGGGTTTCGACGGCGTCTGCGAGAACTCGCTCGACGCCGTTTCCGACCGCGACTTCGCGATCGAATTCTGCGCCGCCAGCGCGCTGCTGATGATGCACCTGTCGCGCCTGTCCGAGGAACTGGTGCTGTGGATGAATCCGCGCTTTGGCTTCGTCAGCATCGCCGATCGCTTCTGCACCGGCAGCTCGATCATGCCGCAGAAGAAGAACCCGGACGTTCCGGAATTGGCCCGTGGCAAGACCGGCCGCGTCTATGGTCACCTGACCGCCTTGCTGACGCTGATGAAGGGTCAGCCACTGGCCTACAACAAGGATAACCAGGAAGACAAGGAGCCCCTGTTCGACGCCATCGACACGGTCAGCGACACCCTGCGCATTTTTGCCGAGATGATCGCCGGCATCAGCGTCAATCCCGAAAGGATGCGCGAAGCGCTGGCGCAGGGATTTGCCACCGCCACCGACCTCGCCGACTACCTGACCCGCAAGGGCCTGCCTTTCCGCGATGCTCACGCCGCGGTTGGCCAGGCGGTGCGCCGTGCCGAGGAACTCGGCGTCGACCTCGCGCAGCTGCCGATCGCCGAGCTGCAACGCTTCTCGCCGCTGCTTGACGACGACGTCTTCGCGGTGCTGACGATCGACGGCTCGCTGGCCGCCCGCGCACATGTTGGCGGCACCGCTCCCGAGCAGGTCCTGATGGCGATTGCCCGCGCCCGCCGCGCCTAGAAGCGCGGCAAGGCCGACCCGGCGATGAAGAAGATCGGCAAGTACCAGCTCGAACGGGAAATCGGCCGCGGCGCGACGTCGATCGTTTACCTCGGCAGTGACGCATTCACCCAGCGTCAGGTGGCAATCAAGGTGGCCTTCCCGGGCATCCTCAAGGATGCCAAGCGGGGCCGGCTGTATACCCACCTGTTCCTCAACGAAGCGGCACTGATCGGCAAGCTGTCGCACCCACACATCGTGCAGACCTACGACGCTGTGGTTGACGACAATTTCTGCTACCTGGTAATGGAATACGTCGCTGGCGACACCTTGGAGAGAGCCTGCGCAGCCGACCGACTGTTGTCGATCGAGCGCATCGTCGAGATCGTCTTCAAGTGCTCGCGAGCACTTGACTTCGCATTCCGCGCCGGCATCATTCATCGCGACATCAAACCGGCCAACATCCTTCTCACCAACGCCGATCCGAATCAGGGCGACATCAAGATCTCCGATTTCGGAGCGGCGATCATCGGCTCGCCGGACCGCACGCTGGTCATGGGGATCGGCTCGCCGGCGTACATGTCGCCCCAGCAGGTAAAGGAGCAGACACTCGATCAGCAAACCGACATCTACTCGCTTGGTGTCGTCATGTATCAGCTGCTGACCGGTCAGCTGCCTTTTCAGGCGCACAACTGCTACGACATGATCTACCAGATCATCCACGCCGAGCCGCCCAGGCCTTCGACGCTACGCAAGGAGGTCCCGGCGGCGCTCGACGCCATCGTCGCGCGAGCGATGAGCAAGCGAGTCGCTACGCGCTACGCCAACTGGCAGGAATTTGCCCAGGATCTGGCGCAGGCGTTTCGTGACCGCAAACCAACGCGGGCGGTCGACCAGATCGCCGACCTCGAGAAATTTGATACCCTGCGCTCCTTTCCCTTCTTCGCCGATTTCTCCGACGTCGAGATCTGGGAAGTGGTGCGCTTCTCTGAATGGAGCCGCGCTCAGCCCGGCACCGCGATCATTCGCGACGGCGAGCTTGGCGACTTCTTCTGCTTCCTGGCCGAAGGCGAACTGAAGGTTCTGAAGAACGGGCTGATTCTGGACATGCTGACGGCTGGCGAGTGCTTCGGCGAAATGGCCGTAATCGGCAAGGCGACGTCGAAACGTGGCGCCGACATTGTTGCCGTGACCGAGGTGAAGCTGGTGCGGATTACGGCCAGAGCGTTGCGCAAATCCTCGGAATCGTGCCGTGTCAACTTCTATCAGTCGTTCCTCGCCGTACTGAGCGAACGCCTGACGGCGGCGAACGTTCGTCTGGTGACCTTCTGAGCCTGACCGCGAACCGCCACGGTGGTGCGACGGCGCCGATCGTGGCGTCGCAGAGCGATGCGAAAGGTACCTGCCGTCGTTCCAGCTGTCGCCGAATCGCCGCTCCCGGACCGGTTCGCCGTGGACCTGGAAGTTGAAGTCGTTGCTCCACTGCGACCCCGACGGGCCGGTCTGGCGCAAGACAGACGCTGACCGGACCCCGCCAAACCGGGATCGAAACCGGTTGCCCTGCGGAATTCCCTTGTTGTATATTAGCGTTTTCTGATTCATGGAGCGGTGCACCGATGAGCAAGTCTTTCAACAGCATCACCCACGACGTGTCCAGGGCACTCGGAAGCTTGCGCAAGGAAGTTCCCGAGACGATCCAGGGCTTCAACGCGATGGCCAAGGCGGCGCTCGCGCCAGGCGCACTGTCGGCGCTCGACAAGGAACTGATCGCCCTGGCGATCGGCGTTGCCAGCCGTTGCGACGCCTGCATCGGCTTCCACGTCAAGGCGCTGATTCGCCTCGGCGTCAGTCGGCAGCAGTTGATGGAAACGTTGGCCGTATGTACCTACATGGGTGGCGGTCCGTCACTGATGTATGCCGCCGAGGCAGTCAGGGCTTACGAGGAATTCAGCTCGGCCACTTCGCCGGCGCCGGTCGCCGCCTGAACGCGGCGGACGCCTGCCGACGCCGCCGAAAGACGTCACGCTGCTTCAGACGGGATCGACCAGGCCTTCCAGCAGTTTCTGCAGTTCGCCGTCCTCGTACATCTCGCGCATGATGTCGCAGCCGCCGACGAACTCGCCGCGCACGTACAACTGCGGAATCGTCGGCCAGTTGGCGAACGACTTGATGCCGCTGCGAATCTCCGGATTCTCGAGCACGTTCACGCTCAGGAAGCTGGCCACCCCGCAAGCCCTGAGAATCTGCACGGTGACCGCCGAGAAGCCGCATTGCGGAGCCTGCGGCGTCCCTTTCATGTAGAGCACGACGGGATTACTCGTGACCTGCTCCTTGATCAGCTGTTGCACATCCATCACCGAACCTCGCCAATACTAGTAGTTGAGAAAAACGATCAACATATCAGTCTACCGCTTGTCGATATTCGTCGTCAATGTAAACGACCACCACTGACTCTCTCGATTTTCGACAGGTCGTGCCATGACGCAACCTCGGCCAATCCTTCCCGATTGAGCAGCGCCCGTACTGCCGCCGCCTGTCGATAGCCGTGTTCGAGCAGCAGCCAGCCGCCGGGCCGCAGATGCGCCCGCGCGCCGCCGACGATGGCCCGAATGCACGCCAGACCGTCGCCGCCTGCCAGGCCATCGGTCAGCGCCATCGCTGGCTCGAACGGCAGCCCATCGCGCCGCAAGTGCGGGTCGCCGTGTGCGACATAAGGCGGGTTGGCGACGATCAGGTCGAAACGCGTCCCGGCCAGCGGCGAATACCAGCAACCGGCAAGAAAGCGGACCGCCACCGCGTGCCGCGCGGCATTGGCGCTGGCCACCGCCAGCGCCGCCGGCGAACGATCGACCGCGGTCAGCGCGGCGCTCGGGAACAGGTGCCCGAGCGTCACCGCCAGGATCCCCGAACCGGTGCCGAGGTCGAGAACCTGTGCCGTGGGCATTGACCGCAGCCGCTCGATCGCCAGGTCGACCAGCAACTCGGTATCGGGCCTGGGAATCAGGACCGCTGGCGTGACCGCGAACTCGAGACCGTAGAACGCCGCCGAGCCGATCAGGTAAGCCAGCGGCTCGCCGGCAGCACGCCGGTCGATCAGTGCTGCCAGGGTCGCAAGTTGCTCTGCCGACAGCAAACGTTCCGGCCGGGCGATCAGGTCGGCGTGCGCACAACCGGCGACGTGCTCGACGAGCAGGCGCGCGTCGAGACGATCGATGCGCTGACTGGCCAGACGCCACGCTTCGCCGATGCCGATCGCCATTACCGTCAACGGCTTGCCAATGAACGCCAAAATCGGATCGTCAGGAACACGCGGCTGGATGCACGGTGCCCGCGAAGCGCCCTCACTCGCCTTCGGCGAGCATCGCCAACTGATCGGCCTGATACTCGGCGGTCAGGGCGCCGAGCAGGTCGTCGAGGTCACCGTCCATGATCGCCTCGATCTTGTACAGTGTCAGGTTGATGCGATGGTCGGTGACCCGCCCCTGCGGGAAATTGTAGGTCCGGATTCGTTCCGAACGGTCACCGCTGCCGATCAGGTTGCGCCGCTCCGATGCGATGCTCTCGTGTTGCTCGCGTTCCTGCATGTCCCTGATGCGGGCAGCCAGGACCGACATCGCCTGCGCCTTATTCTTGTGTTGCGAGCGGTCATCCTGGCACTCGACGACGATCCCGGTTGGCAGGTGAGTGATGCGCACGGCCGAATCGGTCTTGTTGATGTGCTGCCCGCCGGCACCCGACGCCCGGTAGGTGTCGATGCGGATCTCTGCCGGGTTGATCTGCACCGCTTCCAGCGCATCGGCCTCGGGCATCACCGCGACGGTGCACGCCGAGGTATGGATGCGCCCCTGCGTTTCGGTCTCCGGCACGCGCTGCACGCGGTGCGCACCCGACTCGAACTTGAGCCGCGAGTAGACGCCATTGCCGACAATGCGGGCGATCACTTCGCGGTAGCCGCCGAGGTCCGAGACGCTCGACGAAAGCACCTCCACCTGCCAGCGCTGGCGCTCGGCGTAGCGCGCATACATGCGGAACAGATTGCCGGCAAACAGTGCCGACTCCTCGCCGCCGGTTCCGGCGCGAATCTCGAGAAAGACGTTGCGATCGTCGTTGGCGTCCTTTGGCAACAACAGCTTCTGCAGATCGGCCTCGATTTGCGGCAGGCGCTCTCTCGCCGCGGCCACCTCCGCCTCCGCCATTTCGCGCATCTCGGGGTCGACCAGCATCTCCAGCGCCGACGACAGATCCGCCTCGGTATGCCGCCAGGTCTGGTAGAGCGCGACCACCGGACCGAGCTCGGCGTACTCGCGCGACAGCTTGCGATACTCATCCATGTCGCTGGTCGCGTCGCCGCTGGCCAGCATGCGGTCGAGTTCGTCGAGTCGACCGCTGAGATGCTCTAGTTTGTCGCGAATGCTCTGGTTCATCAGGTAATCGGTTGAAGCGCGCGGGCGCGAAAGGAATCAGTCATCAGACCGTTGGCGGCGGGAAATCGAACGGCTAGTCACCGTAGCCGGAATCCGGATGAAGGTGAAACAGTCGCCCGACCAGCGCCGGCAAGTCATCCCGATCGCTGCCGGCCTGCACCAGCGCCTGCGTCGGCGCATGCAGGAACTTGTTGGTCAGGCGGTGGGAAAACTGCTCAAGAACCCGCACCGGGTCTTCGCCCCTGGCCAGCAACTTCAGCGCGTGCTCCATCTCGTGTCGCCGCGCCCGTTCCGCCGCGTCGCGCAGGGAGCGAATGACCGGCACTGTACCACGCGTCGCCAGCCAGCGCAGGAAGCCGTCGACACGCTCGCTGATGATCGCCTCGGCATCGACCACCGCCGCCTGCCGTGACTCGAGGCCCGACTCGACCACCTGCGCAAGATCATCGACCGTATACAGGAAGACGTCATCCATCTCGCCGACCTCGTACTCGATGTCACGCGGCACCGCCAGATCGACCATGAACATCGGCCGGTGACGGCGAGTCCTGATCGCCCGCTCGACCAATCCCAGGCCGAGAATCGGCAACGGACTGGCGGTGCAGGAGACGACAATATCGAACTGTGACAGCCGCTCACCCAGCTCTTCGAGCCGGATCGCCTTGCCGCCCAGCCGTTCGGCAAGCGCCAGGCCACGTTCGACCGTTCGATTGGCGACCACCACCTGCTTCGGGCGCTGGGCACAGAAGTGCGTGGCACACAATTCGATCATCTCGCCGGCACCGATGAACAGGATCGTCTGGTCAGCAATGCGCTCGAAGATGCGCTCCGCCAAACGCACCGCGGCAGCCGCCATCGAAACGACGTTGGCGCCGATCGCGGTCGTCGCGCGCACCTCCTTGGCGACCGCAAAGGAATGCTGGAAGAGCTTGTGCAGGGTGGTACCCAGCGTACCCGCCTGATCAGCGGCACGGACTGCCTCCTTCATCTGGCCGAGGATCTGCGGCTCGCCGAGCACCATCGAATCGAGGCCGCTCGCGACGCGGAAGGCATGCCGGACGGCCTCGCGTTCGGGGTAGGTATACAGGTACGGTTCGATTTCGTGGCGCGCCAGGCGATGGTAGTCGGCGAGCCACTGGGTGGCGGCTTCCGGCGCGTCGGTCGCGAAGTAGACTTCGGTACGATTGCAGGTCGACAGGATCGCGGCCTCATCGACCGCCTTGCAACGCGTCAGGTCGGCAAGCGCATGCGGCACCGCGTCGGTTTGAAACGCGATTTGTTCGCGGACCGAAAGTGGCGCTGTGTGGTGGTTGATGCCAAGGGTAAACAGCGCCATGCGTGGAAGATGTCAGGCCAAGGTAGAGGCAAATCAGCGGGCGATTATATCACTCGCGCCACACGCCCTCCCGGCGCGCGGAATCCGGCGAATTGTGCCGCCGCGCTCAGGCGATGTCCGGCGCCGGTTTGCCGATGAAATACCCTTGCGCGTAGTCCACACCGAAAGCACGGAGCATGTTCAGGGCGCGCTCGTCCTCGACGAATTCGGCCACTGTCTTCTTGCCGAATCCGCGCGCGACCTCGGCGAGGGCCCGCACGAAGACCTGGTCGTCGGGGCTCTCGACCAGGGTGCGGACGAACGAACCGTCGATCTTGACGTAGTCGACCGGCAGCTGCTTGACATAATTGAAGGAAGAAAAGCCGACCCCGAAGTCGTCCAGAGAGAACGCACAGCCGAGTTCCCGCACTGCGTTCATGAACGTGCGGGCTGCCGAGAAGTCCGATACAGCAGCGGTTTCAGTGATCTCGAAGACGACATGGCTGGGCAGCAACGGGTCGCGGGAGAGCTCGTCACGGATGAACGACAGCAGGCGCGGATCGTTGATGCTGACCCCGGAGAGATTGATCGAGACCTTGTAATGGGTGCCGACGGCAAACAGTTGCAGCATCCTGCCGAACACGCGATGGATCACGTAGCGATCGATTTCACGGATCAGGCCACTGTTCTCGGCCACCTCCATGAAGACTCCCGGCGGAATCAGCGAGCCGTCGGCTGCCCGCATCCTCACCAACGCCTCGTAGTGACTGACCTGCCTGGCACGGATATCGAGTATCGGCTGGTAGTGGACGACCAAGCCCTGATCGACCAACGAGCGATTGATCATTTCCTCCCAATACAGGCGGCTCTGCATCTTCTCCTGCACGCCCTCGCCCTCGGAGTAGAGGTGCCAGCCGGCACCGCCTTTCGATTTCGCCTGATACATCGCGATGTCGGCATTGGCGAGCAACTGCTTGACGTCCATCATCGCTTCCGAAAAAACCACGATGCCGATGCTGGCGGAAACCCGATGATTCGCTCCCAGGCTCGGGAACTTGATCTCCGCGAGCACGTTGTTGATCTTTTCGGCGACCTGTACGGCGCCATCGCGATCGCATTCGTGCAGCAGCAGGCCCAGTTCGTCACCTCCCAGGCGGCCCAGCAGATCGCTGGCACGCGCCACCTTGCCGACCTCATCGGCAACCACCCGCAAGAGGGCGTCGCCGGCCTGGTGTCCGCTCAGGTCGTTGACGTACTTGAAGCCATCGAGGTCAAGGTACAGCAGCGCGCCATCGTGCGCCAGGCGGCGGGCGCTGGCCAGCGCCTGATCGAGTTGCTGCTGGAAATGCTGCCGATTGACCAGACCGGTGAGCGGGTCGTGTTCGGCCAGATAGCTGACGTGCGACTCTGCCCGCTTGCGTTCGGTATGGTCGATGCCGACCGACAGGATCATTAGCGCATCGTCAGGACGCTCGGAAAGACGCGAATGATTCCAGGTGATTTCATACGACTGACCGCTGGCGCCCTCCAGAATCGATTCGAGCTGAACGTGTTGACGATCACCCGCCGCGATTTCCTGCACCGCCTGCTGGATCGCCATTTCAGACAGGCCATCCGGCTGGACCAACTCGAAGAAACGCTTGCCCGGCAGCTCGTCCTCGGTCCAGCCGGAAAGCAGGCGACCATAGCGATTCAGGGTCAGTATCCGCCCGTCGGCAGACTGCGTCAGAATGATGACTTGCGCCGTGTCGAGCAGGCTCTTGCTGAAATCGCGCTCGACCGAAATGCGCTGCAACACCCCCTCGATCTGGGCCGAATGCGCCGCGACATCTCGCTCCAGTGTTTCCAGCCGATACGACAGAGCGATCGCCGCCTCGTCGAGGCTGTCGATTTCGTCATCGACCAGCCGCCGCGCGCGTGGTGCAATCCGCGCTCGTGCTTCGGCAAAAGCGCTACGACCGAGCAGCGGGATGGCGCGCACCGCCCGGGTCATGCGCTGCAGCGGCGCGTGCACCAGCAGCGCCAGCAGCAACAAGGAAAGCAGCGACGCCAGCAACTCGCCCTGCAAGCGACTCCAGACCGATTTGCGAATATCCGCCAAGGCCTGCGTGAGATCATCGATCACCACCAGCAAAGCCGGCGCCGCGGCGCCATCGGCGGCATCGATGGCGATGAATGACAGCTCGAACTGCTTACCGTCGTGCGACAGCAAGCGCCACGCACTGCCGCCAGGCATCGGCGGCAGTGCCGTCAACTGCTGCAGCAATGGCAGGTTCCGTTCGGCGCCACTGAGGCCGATGACCTGCAAGCCAAGCTCGCGCAAGGCGTTCTTGCCCTCGCCGTTGGCCGCCGGAACCAGAACACCGAGATCTGCGCCGGACAGACGATTGAACGAAACGACCACGTCGGCCAGCGAACTTCCCAGCACGACCGCACCGGCGACCTGACCAGCCGACAGAATCGGCGCCGCCGCGAACTGCGTACAGCGTTGCTGGCAGCGCGTCCAGTGCATCGCCCGCTCCTCCGCGATGACCGTGTGCACCTGCGCATCGTGATCCAGCTCGGCGAGCGTGTCGGTCCGCCAGGTGGCCAGAGGCGGACCGTTCTTGGGATACACCTGCAAGGAGTCGAGGCCAAGGTCCAGTTGCAGGACCGACCAGTAACTGTCGAAGTGCTGTCGCAGCAGCGCATTGCCTGCCTGCGTCTGGAACAGGCTCACGCCGACCGAATCGAGCGCAGCGAGCATGCCCGCCAGTGCCTGCAAGCGCAAACCGAAGTCGCTGCGCAGGGCAAAGGCCTGCGCGACGAGGCGCTCCCTGGTCGCCGTCCGTTGCACTTCAAAGCGGCTCGTCAGATCGTGAAAGTGGAGCCAAGACAGCGCACCATTGACCGACAACATCACGCCACCGAGGGTCAGCAGCACCTTCCACTTGAGACTGAGGAATCTGGAGCCGCTGCGCATCGGCGGAGAAAGACTATCCGGCATCTGCAAACACTAGAAACGGAACGAACCGAGCAACATGAAGTTGTCCCAATACTGCCGCAGATCCCGCGCGTTGGGGTTGTCCTGCACAGCCAGGAAACCGCTACCGTTGACCCTGTGAACTTCGGCGCGCAGCATGAACTGCGGTGTGACGTCGAAGCGTACGCCAAACGTCCAATCCTTTGCGAAGCGAGTGAAACCGGGCAGGCGCGTGGCGGCGGAGAAATCTTCACCGTCACGGTCGCCCCTGTCGGCGTAATAGACGTCGTAACGCAAGAGCGCTTCCCACTTCGGCGCCAGGCGATACGTGCCCTGCAGGTAATAGCTCTCGCCAGTCGCGTCACCGTTGTAGAAGAACCGCCCGAAATCCTTGACCGACGTGCGACGACTTGCGTACTCGCTGGTCAGACTCCAGTTCTCGGCGTTGTACTGGGCCGAAAAGATCAGCGGCGTCAGCTTGAAGCGACCCGACCCCAAACGATCCCCGTAGCCCGGCCGGTAGCGCAGGTCAAGATGCAAGGCGGTGAATGCAAGGCGGTACTTGCCACCGGCACCTTCATAGATTGCCTGGAAGTCAGGCGCCAGTTTGGAATCCAGATGACCGGGCGGATTGAGACCGACCAGCGCCACCGTCGCCGCCTCGGTATTCGTCTGTGGCTGCCCGAGCGCCAGACTGGCGGACAGCGTGCCGGCTTCGCCGTAGCGCTCGAGGTAGATTTCCGCGCCGTCGGCCGAGACGGTCAGGTTGCGCGTCCGGTCGAAATAGATCGATTGCGGCAGAACGATGCTGGGCCGGGTAAAAGGCATGTCGCGCGTCTTGTTGTACAGACCATAGGCGGTTTTCACGCGTCCCAGGCGAAGGCCACCGCGTCCTTCCTCGCTCGACGAGACGGTCCAGTCAACCAGACCGTAGTCCAGGCGGGCGCTGCCATCGTCCGTGCCACCCGCGGTGCGCGAAAGCAACTCGGCCGACAACTGCACGTCCGGAGTGACACGCCACGAACCATTGATGCCGATCTCGCTGAAATCCTTGCTGACGCGGTCGTCACTTTGTCCGAAGAAGTTGTTGTCGGTGGTGTTCACCAGCCCCAGAGAAACGAAACCATGTACCTGCAGATCGCCGTCCAGCAGATCCAGGGCACCAACCGGCACCGCCCATGGCACCAGTGCGCCGAGCAAGGCGGCACGCGATGCAACTCTAGCGAATCTTGAGTACACGCACATTCTTATCAACCTCGCTGGCCCTGGCGTAGCCGATCGCGCCCGGTGTGGACGCCACTCGCGATAACATCTCCTGAGTCGAATTGACCTGTTCGGGGTATTGTCCCTGGCCGGAAAAAACCTGTCGGTCCCATGCCATTCGCAACTGATGGGGAAATACCTGCAGGATGCTCTTGCTGAAGGTCGCGTGTTCGGGCGCGTCGTCCCGCAGTACGAAGACCTTGACGGGAGTGTCCGCAGGCCATTTCTGCAGCAGCATGCCAAAAATCGCACGCAGCGAGGCGCGCGGGATTGCCTCTTCGGCAGTCGCCGGATGAGCGATTGCGACCATTGCCGACTCGACCGTCTGGGAATGGGCATTGCCGACCAACAGGACGCTCGCCAACGCCCCTCCGAGCAGCGATCGGCTCAGCGAAGTCACGAATTTAATGGCAATAAGCTTTTCAATCACGCGCGCATCCTAGCAGACAACGGCGGCGTACCATCGATTGTCATCGTCGACGCCAGGGCGACGCTTAACGACGGCTGAGGGCGCATGGCGAGGCCAAGGCGGCGGCTGGTGAGCACGGCTCGCGAGGCGTTCCGGAGGGAATCAGCGTCCGGGGGCGCGGGCTCGACAAAAAAAAGGCCACGGCATACCGTGGCCCGGCCGTCCCGCAGCGCAAGTCACGCCGGCGTCGGTTGCTTGCCCGAAGACGCCACGCTCTCCATCCACCGCCTGATGCGATTCGCGTCACCGATACGGGTCTGCTTGCCGTCTGAATCAAGCAGCACGATCACGACCGGCCGGTCGGCGACGCGCGCCTGCATCACCAGACACTTCCCTGCTTCCTGAATATAGCCGGTCTTCGACAGGCCGATCTCCCAGGTCGGGCTCTTGACCAACTGATTGGTGTTGCGATACTCGAGCTCGCGCCCTTTCACTTCGGCGGTCACACCGGAGGTCGTCGAGAACTCGCGAATCAGGGGGTAGTGATACGCGGCAGCGACCATCCGTGCCAGGTCATGCGCGGTGGAAACATTGTGGCTGGTCAGACCGGTGGGGTCCTCGAAGTGCGTCCTGGCCATCCCGAGGGATGTCGCCTTGCGGTTCATCGCCGCAACGAACGCGGGCAAACCACCCGGATAGTGGCGGGCCAGCGCGTTGGCCGCCCGGTTTTCCGACGACATCAGCGCCAACAACAACGCCATTTCGCGCGTCAGCACGGCGCCGACCCGCAGTCGCGAGCGGCTACCCTTGAGGTAGTCGACGTCGTCGTCGGTGATGGTGATCGACTCCTGCAAGTTGGGCATGCTGTCGAGCACGACCATCGCCGTCATCACCTTGGTGATCGACGCGATCGGCACGACGACACGGGCGTTCTTCTCGTACAGCGTTTCGCCGCCATCCTGCGAAATCACCAGCGCCGAACCCGAGCGAACAGCCAGATGACCCGACTCCTGCCAAAGGTCGACGTCGCTGGGAAGAACGCGGCTGGCGCTCTTCCTGGAGTCGGCCGTTTCGCGCCGGGCCTTGGCCGGGGAAGCGGTCTTGCTGGCCTTGGCGACCCGCGTCGACCCGCTCGCCGATGACTTCGGCCTGGCCTTGCTCGTCTGCGCGGCGCCTTTGGCCGAACTCGTTCTGGCGGTCGACGACGCCTTTTCCTTCGACGTTGCCTGCGTCTTGCTCTTGGCCTTTTCCGCCGCTTGCGCGGCTTCCATCGACACCGCACCGGTTCCCACCAGGGCGCCCATCAGCAACACCGCTCTCAGCATCATCCGCATCGCCAGCCTCCCGCACGACTCACAATTCGCTGCAATTCTACCGGAACCTTTCATAAGAGAACCATATCTTCAGAAAAATAAGGGGATAGACTGGCTATGTAATGTAGCACATTACATACAGTCAGGCTTCAAGAAACCTTCTGACGTCTTCGTTGCGCGCCATCGTGTCGCGGTAGCCCAGATCGATCAACGCGCCGGTATACGACCGTTCAAAGAGCAGGTAGCTGGTCAATGCGCCACCCCGCCGGTTCATCGCCCCCAGTCCACGCAGCAGCAGCCGCACCGCCCACGGCAGCGAGCCCGCATGGCGCGCTGCCAGCTGATCGAGACTTTGCGACGGCGAGATGATCAGCGACTCGATCGGTCGCAGGGCAAGGTCGGTACGCGTCCGCAATTCCTCCGGGAAGCGGGACAGAGTCCGATTGATCCGCTCCATTCGCTCGACGTCAACCGCGAGACTGTCCAGGAAGATAGACGAGAGCGCGTGCCCGGCGATCTGCGCCAGGGTCGGATAGCTTCGCGAGCTTTGCCGCTGGCTCAGCTCGTTGACCTTGCCGACACCGATGACCAGAATCTTCTCGGCGCCGAGATGAATGGCCGGGGAAATCGGTGCCAACTGACGCATCGAGCCATCGCCGAAGTACTCGCGATTGAGATGCACGGCCGGGAAGACAAACGGGATGGCACTGGAAGCCATCAGATGTTCCACCGACAGTTGCGTGCGGCAACCGCTGCGCTGGGTGCGCCGCCAGCTTCGAACTTCCGGATGGGCCTGGAAAAAGCTGATACCATCGCCGCTGGCATAGCCCGACGCCGTGATGCTGACAGCGTAAAGCATGCCGTTCGCGAGCGAACGTTCGATGTTCCGGAAATGAAGCTTCTGCTGGAGAAGGCGGCGCAGAGGCTGGTTGTCGAGCAGCGAGCGAGGGCTGCGCTTGAGCACCCATCCGAGCAGGAACGCGCCAAGCCAGCGCACCACCGCGATGCCGATACCGATCGGATCGGCGCGATAGATCTGGCTGGCATGCATGTTGCGCCAGACGTCATCGAGCGCTTCGACCGCCTCGCGGAAATTGTGCGCATAGCAGGCGAGCGTCGCGACGTTGACGGCGCCAGCCGAAGTGCCGCAAAGAATCTGAAACGGATTCCGGCTGCGGTCACCAAGCAATTCGCCAATGGCGCGCAGGACGCCTACCTGATACGCCGCACGCGCACCGCCGCCACCGAGAACCAGGGCGATTCTAGTGCTGGTCATTGCCGCTCATCGCTCGTTGCTCGCGAACCGCGACGCAAATCTACGGCGCGCAAACAAGCCACGTTCACCACCCGGCGATGGCGCGGCAATCAGTCGCCGGAGGGCGTTCAGCGCTCGTTCATCAGTTTGTCGACCACCGCCAGGGCCGTCATATTGACCAGCCGGCGAACGGTCGCGGTCGCCGTCAGAATGTGCACCGGCTGTGCGGCGCCCAACAGGATCGGCCCGATCGTGAGGTTGTCGCCCGAGGCGATCTTGAGCAGATTGAACGAGATGTTCGCGGCGTCGAGGGTCGGCATGATCAGCAGGTTGGCCTGCCCCTTCAGCCGTGCATCGCTCGGAAAGACCCGCTGCCGGATCTCGTCGTCGATCGCCGCATCGCCGTGCATCTCGCCCTCGACCTCGAGGCGCGGCGCCCGCTCCTTCAGCAGACGCAGCGCCTCGCGCATCTTGAGCGCCGTCGGCGTGTTCTCGGTACCGAAGGAAGAATGCGAGAGCAAAGCCACCCGCGGCGTCACGCCGAAGCGGCGCACCTCGTCGGCCGCCAGCAGGGTCATGTCGACCAGTTGTTCGGCTGAAGGTTCGTAGTTGATGTAGGTATCGGCAATGAACAGCGTGCGATCCGGCAGCAGCAGCACGCTCATGGCGTAGAGACCCTTGACGCCCGGTGCCAGGCCAATGACGTTTTCGACGTGCTCGCGATGGACGTGGTGACGACCGAAGGTGCCACAGATCAGGCCATCGGCGTCGCCCATGCGCACCATCAGCGCGCCGAACAGCGACGGGCGGCGCCGCACCTCGCGCTTGGCGAAATCGGCCGAAACGCCCTTGCGCTCCATCAAGCGCCGGTATTCCTTCCAGTACGACTCGAAATGGTCGTCGAAGAAGTCACCATGGCCGGCGCAGATGATGTCGAAGTCAACACCCGGGCGGACTCGCAGGTTCGCCGCCTCCAGCTTGCGCTGGATATCCCCAGGATGGCCGATCAGAATCGGCTTGGCAATACCTTCGTCGACGATCACCTGCACGGCACGCAGCACGCGATCGTCGCCGCCTTCGGCAAAAACGATCCGCCGGGGCGCCTGTTTGGCCTGCGAGAAGACCGGCTTCATGATCAAGCCGAAGTGGTAGACGAACTCGTCGAGGCTATCTTCGTAGACTTCCAGGTCCTTGATTGGCCTGGTCGCGACGCCGGATTCCATGGCCGCCTGAGCGACCGCTGGCGCAATCTTGCTGATCAGGCGCGGATCGAAAGGATTCGGTATCAGGTATTCGGGACCGAAGTTCGAGACCTTCTCGCCGTACGCCTTGACGGCCACTTCCGATTGCTCGACGCGCGCCAGTTCGGCGATCGCCTTGACCGCGGCAAGTTTCATCGCCTCGGTAATGGTCGTCGCTCCGACGTCCAGCGCGCCGCGAAAGATGAACGGAAAACACAGCACGTTGTTGACCTGGTTGGGATAGTCCGAGCGCCCGGTGGCGATGATCGCATCGCTGCGCACCGCCTTGACATCCTCCGGCAGAATCTCGGGATTGGGGTTGGCGAGCGCCATGATCAAGGGCGACGGCGCCATCCTGGCGACCATTTCGGGCTTGAGTACGCCCCCCGCCGACAGCCCGAGAAAGACGTCGGCGCCGTCGATCACCTCGCCCAGCGTGCGGGCGTCGGTGCTCTTGGCGTAACGGCCCTTGATCTCGTCCATTTCCTCGACGCGACCCTCGTAGACCAGTCCCTTGATGTCGGTCACCCAGATGTTTTCCACCGGGATACCCAGCATCACCAGCAGTTCGAGGCAGGCCAGTGCTGCCGCGCCTGCACCCGAAGTCACCAGCTTGACCTTGTCGAGATCCTTGCCCTGCAAGTGCAGGCCATTGAGAATCGCCGCACCGACGACGATCGCCGTACCGTGCTGATCGTCGTGGAACACCGGAATCTTCATCCGTTCACGCAGCTTCCGCTCGACGTGGAAGCACTCCGGCGCCTTGATGTCCTCGAGATTTATCCCGCCGAAGGTCGGCTCCAGCGAAGCGATGATCTCGACCAGGCGATCAGGATCGAGCTCGTCGATCTCGAGGTCGAAAACGTCGATGTTGGCGAATTTCTTGAACAGCACGGCCTTACCTTCCATCACCGGCTTCGCCGCCAGCGGGCCGATCGGCCCCAGGCCCAGCACCGCCGTGCCATTGGTGATCACACCAACGAGATTGGCACGCGAAGTGAGCGTACTGACCTCCGCCGGGAAGGCGACGATTTCCTCGCAAGCGGCCGCCACGCCAGGCGAATAGGCCATCGACAAATCGTACTGGTTGGTCAGCTGGGTCGTCGGCTGAATCGCCACCTTGCCCGGTTTCGGGTTGCGATGGTAGAACAGGGCAGCGGCTCGCAACTGGTCTTTCAGTTTATTCATGACTGCTCACTCTCCTGACGGAATATCAAGCCATAGCGGCTACTCGTGGCTCGCCAAGGGCCACTCAAGGACGCCCTCCCAGACAGCGCGTTCGGTCGTGCCGGCACAACGGCAGTTGTCGAACGATCGTCAGTGCCGATCGGACCTGTGGCATAATTACACAAACCTGACAACCTTGTCGCAGCAACCTCTAGCATGCCGATATCCCCCTGCAACACAGGGCCTTTTTTCGCCAGCCGCGACCGACGCGTCGCCTCCGACTGGGCTGGACGGACCTTCTCGGGTCCCCGCTCCGTTGGCCAGTATCTGCGCGCGCCGCGCCACGGTAACTTCCGCTCCTCCACCTTCCTTCGAGAGTGATTACCATGAACCAGACTGTTTCCATCAATGCCCCGGACTACGTCAAGCATGAACGCCTGAAGCGATGGGTTGCCGAAATCGCGGCCCTCACCGAGCCCGCTCAAGTGGTCTGGGCCGACGGTTCGCAGGAAGAGTACGACCGTCTCTGTGCCGAACTGGTGGCTGCCGGCACCTTCACCAAACTCAAGAAGCGCAAGAACTCCTTCCTGGCCTTCTCCGATCCTTCCGACGTCGCCCGCGTCGAAGACCGCACCTACATCTGTTCCGAGAAGAAAGAAGACGCCGGCCCGACCAATAACTGGGAAGACCCGGCCAAGATGCGCCAGACACTGAACGGCGTCTTCAAGGGCTGCATGAAGGGTCGTACGATGTATGTCATCCCCTTCTCGATGGGGCCGATCGGCTCGCCGATCGCCCAGATCGGGGTCGAAATCAGCGACAGCGCCTACGTGGTCGTGAACATGCGGATCATGACCCGCATGGGCAAGGACGTCTTCCCGGTGCTCGGCACCGACGGTGCCTTCGTCCCATGCGTGCACTCGATCGGTGCCCCCAAGGAGGCCGGCCAGAAAGATCCGCGCTGGCCGTGCAACCCGACCACCAAGTACATCGTCCATTACCCCGAAACGCGCGAAATCTGGTCCTACGGTTCGGGCTACGGCGGCAATGCGCTGCTCGGCAAGAAGTGCCTGGCGCTGCGCATCGCTTCCAACATGGCGCGTGATGACGGCTGGATGGCGGAGCACATGCTGATCCTCGGCGTCGAGTCGCCCGAAGGCCGCAAGCACTACGTCGCTGCCGCCTTCCCGTCGGCCTGCGGCAAGACCAACTTCGCGATGCTGGTGCCGCCCGCCAGCCTGAACGGCTGGAAGGTCACCACGATCGGTGACGACATCGCCTGGATCAAGCCGCGCAAGGACAAGAATGGCGTCACGCGTCTGTATGCAATCAACCCCGAAGCCGGCTTCTTTGGCGTCGCACCGGGCACCAATGAGCAGACCAACTTCAACGCCATGGCCTCGCTTGCCGAGAACACCATTTTCACCAACGTCGCGCTGACCGACGATGGCGACGTGTGGTGGGAAGGCATGGGCCCACCGCCGGCGCACGCCATCGACTGGCAGGGTAACGACTGGACGCCCGAAATCGCCAAGGAGAAGGGCACCAAGGCGGCCCACCCGAACTCGCGCTTCACGGCGCCCGCCTCGCAGTGCCCGTGCATCGACGACCAGTGGCAAAGTACCGAGGGCGTGCCGATCTCGGCCTTCCTGTTCGGCGGCCGTCGTGCCTCGACGGTACCGCTGGTCTGCCAGACGGTTGACTGGGATCACGGCGTCTATGCCGCCGCGACGCTCGGTTCGGAAACCACCGCCGCCGCCTTTGGCCAGCAGGGTGTCGTTCGTCGTGACCCGTTTGCCATGCTGCCGTTCTGCGGTTACAACATGGCGGACTACTACAGCCATTGGCTGAAGATGGGCAGCGCGGCCGACACGCCGGTGCCGATCTTCATGGTCAACTGGTTCCGGACGAACGAAAAAGGCGGCTTCGCCTGGCCCGGTTTCGGCGACAACGCGCGCATCCTCAAGTGGATCATCGACCGCTGCGAGGGCAAGGTCGCGGCACGCAAGACCGCCCTTGGCTGGATGCCCAACTACGAGGATATCGATTGGTCCGGGGTAGACTTCTCCAGGGACGAATTTGCCGGCGTTACCAGCCTCGACCAGCAGGCCTGGAAGAGCGAACTGGAAGGCGTCAAGGAGTGGTTCGCGAAGATGGGTGACAAATTGCCGCCCAAGCTCGCAGAGATTCGCAACGAGCTGGCGAAGGAATTCCAGGCTGCCTGATCACCGGCCACCCCGGACAGCGAAAGGCCGCCTACTGGCGGCCTTTTTTTCGCCTCGCAACCGCCGAGTGGTTAAACTGTTTTCTTTCCTGAAACACGCCGACCGATCATGCCGACCTTTCCCGCCCGCCGTCTCGCCGACATCGCCCCCTTCCACGTCATGGAACTGATGGCCCGTGCCAAGACCCTCGAGGGTGAGGGGCACGACATCGTACACATGGAAGTCGGTGAACCGGACTTCCCGACACCGGAACCGATCATCGCCGCGGCACAGGCGCAGATCGCCACCGGCCGGGTGTTCTACACGCCGGCACTTGGCCTGCCCGAATTGCGCCGCGCCATCGCCTCCTTCTACTCCCGCCGCTATGGCGTAGACATCCCCTTCTCGCGCATCGTCGTTACCGCCGGCGCTTCGGCGGCGCTGTTACTGGCCATGGCCAGTCTGGCCGAAGCCGGCAGCGAATGGCTGCTCACCGACCCCGGTTATCCGTGCAACCGCAATTTCGTGCGCAGCTTCGAAGGAGTCCCGGTCGGCATACCCGTCCACGCCGAAAACAACTTCCAGCCGACGCTGTCCGACATCGAGCGGCACTGGACCCGACGCACGGCAGGAGTCCTGCTGGCGTCACCAGCCAACCCTACCGGCACGCTCCTCGACGACACCACGCTGGCGGCGATCGCCGGTTTCGTACGGCAGCAGGGCGGCCAACTGATCGTCGACGAGATTTACCACGGACTCACCTATGAACGCGAGGCGTCGACGGCGCTGCGCTTCGGCGACGACATCTTTGTCGTCCAGAGCTTTTCCAAGTACTTCAACATGACCGGCTGGCGACTCGGCTGGCTGGTCGTTCCCGAACGCTTCGGCCGAGACATCGAGAAGCTCGCGCAGAATCTCTTCATTTCGCCATCGACACCGGCACAGCACGCCGCACTGGCCGCCTTTGAACCGGCGACGATCAGCATCCTCGAAGGACGGCGCAACGAATTCAGGCGCCGCCGCGACTTCCTTGCGCCGGCGCTCGAGCGTCTCGGCTTCAGACTGCCAACCCGGCCCGAAGGCGCTTTCTACATCTATGCCGATTGCAGTGCCTTGACCGACAACAGCGATCGCTTCGCCCGCGCTCTGCTCGAAGCGGCCGGCGTAGCGATCACCCCGGGACTCGACTTCGGCAGCAACGCTCCGGAAAAGCATCTGCGCCTTGCTTACACCGCCGGCGTCGAACGCCTGGCCGAGGCAGCAGACCGAATCGGCCGCTTTCTCGGCTGAGCGCTCCGCGCGTCCCTGCCGCACGCGGGCTGCAGCGCTCGCACGCCGGTGCCGGCGACGGTCATTTCGCCGCCGTGCCGCGGCCGGACGACGGCCATTCACGGCAGGCTCCGGGCAAGTCGCCGACGGCTGCCAGACGCCGCCAGTCAAAGCAGGGGCCGGGGTCGGTCTTGCGGCCAGGCGAAACATCACTGTGCCCGACCACCGCTTCGATCGGGTAGTGGGCGCGCAGCACGTCGACGACGTCGAGCAGGCGGCGGTACTGCGCGTCGGTAAAGGGCAGTCCGTCACAGCCCTCCAGTTCGATGCCCAGCGAGAAGTCGTTGCACCGCGCACGCCCGTTCCATGACGACAGCCCGGCGTGCCAGGCACGCTGCCCGCAGGCGACGAACTGGATCAGCTCACCGTCGCGTCGAATCAGCAAGTGGGCGGACACCCGCAAGCTGGCGATCTGCGCGAAGTACGGGTGAGCCGCGGGATCGAGGCAGTTGGTGAACAGCCGGACGATGCCGTCGCCACCGAATTCCCCTGGCGGCAGGCTGATCGCATGCACGACGATCAGCGACACCGCTTCACCAGCCGGACGTTGATCGCTATTGGCCGAGACGATCCGGCAGGCGCCATCGAGCCAGCCTTCGGCGCCCATTCGCAGAACGGCGACGGTGGCCGGCGATTTCACCGATTCAGAATTCACTCCTCGATGCCCAGCCGCTCGATGCGGTAGCGCAAGGAACGGAAGGTCACGCCGAGCAGCCGCGCCGCCGCCGTGCGGTTGAAAGCGGTTTTCGTCAGAGCCTCCAGAATCGCCTGCCTCTCGACACGATTGAGGTACTCGTCGAGCGTTTCGCCGTCGCGCCCGACGCTGCCGCTGACCGCCGCCACCGGTGCCAGTTGCAGGTCGGCGATGGCGATCGCGTTGTCGACGCACAGCGCAGTCGCTCGCTCGAGAATGTTTTCAAGTTCCCGGACGTTGCCCGGGAAGCTGTAGCCGGCCAGCGCTTGCAAAGCCGGTGGCGCGAGCCGCGGCGCCTGCGCGCCGCAGATGCGCCGCAGCAGCGCCTCGACCAGCGGCGCCACATCCTCGTGCCGCTCGCGCAATGGTGGCATCCGCAGTTCGATGACGTTCAGGCGATAGTACAGATCCTGGCGAAACAGGCCGCCATCGACACAATCCTTGAGGATGCGGTGGGTCGCCGAGATGATCCGCACGTCGACCACCTCCTCGGCGGTGCTGCCGACCTTGCGAACCTTCTTTTCCTGAATCGCGCGCAGCAGCTTGACCTGCATCGCCAGCGGCAAGTCGGCCACCTCGTCGAGGAACAGCGTACCTCCTTTCGCCGCCTGGAAGAAGCCCTCGCGATCGCTGTCGGCGCCGGTGAAGGCGCCCTTGCGATAGCCGAAAAACTCGCTCTCCATCAGGTTCTCGGGGATTGCCCCGCAATTGACCGGCACGAAGGGTGCCGCGCGGCGCGAACTCTGGTCGTGAATCAGGCGCGCTGCCAGCTCCTTGCCGGTTCCCGACTCGCCGGAGATATAGACCGGCGCCTGGCTGCGTGCAAGTTTGCCGATCAGTTGCCGCACCTGCTCGATCGCGGCCGATTCACCGATCAGTTGACCGGCGGTCGCTGCCGCCTGCCCGTCGTCGGTGACGCCGCTCTGGCGTGGCAGGCTGAGCGCCGACTTGATCAGGCTGCGCAACTGCTCCAGCGCCACCGGTTTGGCCAGATAGTCAAAGGCGCCGGCCTTCAGCGCCGCCACCGCGTTCTGGGCACTGCCGTAGGCGGTAATCACCGCCACCGGCGTCTCTCCATAGCGCTCGCCGATCAGCTTGACGATCTCCAGACCGTCACCGTCGGGTAAGCGCATGTCGGTCAGGCACAATTGATAGCGCTGCCTGGCCAGCAGCTCCTGCGCCTCGGCGACGCTCGCCGCGCAGTCGGCCGACAGGCCCATGCGCGCCACCGTCAGATCGAGAAGCTCGCGGATATCCGCCTCGTCATCGATCACCAGTACCCGCGCCAACTCGCCGCGCGGGCGACGCTCCGTCTTGACTACTGACACCCTGCAACCCTCCCCGTGAGGCGAAAATCGGCACCCGGTCCGGAACCCAGCAGCTCGAGTTGCGCGCCGTTGGCCTCGCACAACTCGCGGGCAATGTACAGCCCCAGACCGGTACCGCGGTGATGCGTGGTGAAAAACGGTTCGAAGATATGCTCCCGGCTCGCCTCACCGACACCTTCGCCATCGTCGATCACATCCAGTTCCACCTGCCCGTCGCCCTTGCCGTCACAGGCGCGCAGGCAAACGCTGCCGGCCATGCGCTGCGAGTGACGCAAGGCATTGCCCAGAAGATTTCCCAAGACCTGATGAAAATGCGCACGGTCGAAGTCGAGGACGGCGACGCCCGACAGGTCGACGCGAACCACCTCGGCCGGCAACTGCTCCTTCGCCAGATACTCCTCGACCAGCAAGGGCAGTGCCTCGCGCAGATCGATCGCTTCCGGATAGATGCGGTCGCGACGCCCGAGTTCGAGCACGTCGCTGACGATCCGCTCGAGCCGCCTGGTATTGTCGTGCATGATCCGCAACAACCGGTCGTGCATTTCGCCGCGCCGTTCTTCATGCAGCAGTTCGCCGGCATGGCTGATCGCCGACAGCGGATTGCGGATCTCGTGCGCGATATTGGCCGTCAGACGGCCAAGTGCCGCCAGCTTCAGCTGTTGTGCCTGCTCCTGCAAACGGCCCATGTCCTCGAGAAACACCAGCACGTCGCTCTCCGAACTCGCGGTCGCCGCGAATCTCGCCCGCAACTGCAGGCCGCTCGCCGGCACCCGCACCAGCACCGCCTGGTCGCTGCCATGGCGGCACCAGTCGACGAAAGCCATCGCCAGCTCGGGAGAATACGCCGTCAGCAACTGCTCGCTGCCGCCATCGAGTCCCAGCAGTTGCCGGGCGCGCGGATTGCTCTGCCGAACCCTGCCGTCGCGACGGAGTACCACCACGCCGTCCTGCATTTCCTCGATGACGCGCTGGCTGATCACGGTCTGATTGTTCAGGTCGATACCACGCTGGCGCGCCAAGACCTCATTGGCGATCACCCGACGGGCCAGCAAGCGCGCCGAAACCGCGACGGCAAAGAAGCCGGCGCTGAACAGGCCGGCGTGAAAGAAGCCGGCGGCATCGAAATTGTCCTGCAGGGCCCGGTAGGAGTGCTCGAACAGTACCGCCAGCGTCGCCATCGCGGCATAGAACAGCACCAGCCGCCCCTGCCCGACCAGGCCTGCGCCGGCCAGCGTCACCAGCAGCATCGAACCGAGACCACTGCCGAGGCCGCCGCCGGCGTGGATCAGCAGCGTCATCACCAGCACATCGAGCAGCACACTGACCGTCAGCTGCATCGTCGCGTGCTGGCGGTAACGGTACGCCATCAGCACCGCCACCGCAGTGCTGGCCAGATACACGCCGGCCAGCGCCAGGTACTGCGCCCCCTGTCCCGACGCGGCGATCGGCAAGGCCGCGGGATAAAGCAGCGCCGAAAAGAAGAGCAGCGACGCGAGTGCAAAACGATACAGGTTGAAGTAGCGCAGTGACTTCCAGTGCGTCTCGGAGAACGGCTCGAAGGTCGATGGCGCCAGGGTCAACGGGAGACCTCAGCCGTCTTCGCGCCTGGCGTCAGCGAGATGGGCAGCACAGCAGTAATAGCGGCCGTTGGCCAGGATACTCTCGCTGATCGGCTGATTGACACCGCAGCGTACGCACTGCACCATACGTTCGGCCTCGCGCTGGACATTGCCGCTGGCCGCGCGATCGCGCGACGACAGCCGCGATTTGCGCCAGATCCACCAGACAGCCCAGATCAGTCCGAGAAGTAGCAGGTATTTGCTCATTTGGAGAGAAGTTCTGCAGAGCGTTCAAGCATAGCAGACGCTCCTGCAGACGGAGATAGCGCCGCTGGCGATTGATCGAAAACCGCGTAACAAGAGTCTGGGGGATTCCTCGTCGGTCACGCGATCGGGATATCGCGGCAGCGCACGAGGCAAATCGTTGTCAAGCAATTGGTCGGGGCGAGAGGATTCGAACCTCCGACTCCTGCGTCCCGAACGCAGTACTCTACCGGGCTGAGCTACGCCCCGACCGAGGCGACAACTGCGCTAGTAATTTCTAGCGGCAGCGAAGAGGCATAATTCTAGCAAGGAATCCTTGTATTGAGAAGAAGGCAGGGCATCAAGTGCAGATGCTGCGAGTTGCGCCTCGGCCCTGGCCTTCTGGCGGGCGTATTCCAGCGCCCCGGTGGCGCGGATTGCCGCCAGAACGAGCGGAAAATCTTCCCGCCCACCGTTCTCGATCGCGCGCCGCACGCAAGCCACCTGCTCGGCGTTGCCGTTGCGCAGGACGAAAATCAGCGGCAGCGTCGGCTTGCCTTCGGCGAGGTCGTCACCGAGGTGCTTGCCGGTTTCCACTTCCGCCCCCGAGTAATCGAGCACATCGTCGATCAACTGAAACGCCGTACCGAGGTGAAGACCGTACACCGCCAGACCCTGCTCGACTGCGGCCTCGCCGCCACCGATGATCGCACCGAGCTGCGCGGCCGCCTCGAACAGCTTGGCCGTCTTGTAACGAATGACCTGCAGGTAGCCTTGCTCGTCGATGTCGGCATCGTGGCAGTTCATCAACTGCAGCACCTCGCCCTCGGCGATGACGTTGGTCGCGTTCGACAGCACCCGCATGATGCGCATGTCGTCGACCGCCACCATCATCTGGAAGGCCCGCGAATACAGGAAGTCGCCAACCAGCACGCTGGCGGCGTTGCCGAACAGCGCGTTGGCTGTTTCGCGCCCGCGCCGAAGATTGGAACCGTCGACCACATCGTCGTGCAGCAGCGTCGCCGTGTGGATGAACTCGACGACCGCCGCGAGTTCGTGGTGATGGCGGCCGCGATAACCCATGGCGCCGGCCGACAACAGTACCAGAGCGGGGCGCAGGCGCTTGCCGCCGCCCTGGACGATGTACTCGGCCACCTGCCGGACCAGGGCCACCTCGGAATGGAGTCGCTGGCGGATCACCTCGTCAACGGCCTTCATGTCCGCCCCGATCAGGCTGTACAACTGCTCCATTCTCACGACACGGCACCTTGGCACAAAAACCGTGGAATCTTAGGCGCCGACCGGTGTGCCGTCAAGCAAGGCTTGCCCTGGCCGATCGCAAACCCTTTGACGCGAAAAGAAAGGCACGTATAATGCGCGGTTCTTCATTTCACTTCGTTCAGTTCTTTGGAGTCCAACATGTACGCGGTCATAAAAACCGGTGGCAAGCAGTATCGCGTTGTCAGCGGCGAAAAATTGAAAATAGAACAGATACCGGCAGAAGTTGGCGCAGAAATCACCCTTGACCAGATCCTCATGGTAGGCGAAGGCGAAACCGTGAAAGTCGGGACACCGATCGTCGCCGGAGCTTCGGTCAGGGCCACTGTGCTTTCGCAAGGCCGCCACGACAAAGTCCGGATCTTCAAGTTTCGTCGTCGCAAGCACTCGCAGAAACATCAGGGACACCGCCAGAATTACACCGAAATCCGGGTCGATGCGATTGCCGACGGCGCGGCGCTCGACCCTTCAGCCTGATTTGAGAGGAGTCTGACTCATGGCACACAAGAAAGCAGGCGGCAGCGTACGCAACGGCCGCGATTCGGAAGCGAAACGCCTGGGCGTCAAACGCTATGGCGGCCAACTCGTCCGCGCCGGCAACATCATCGTCCGCCAGCGTGGCACCGCCTTCCACCCCGGTGAAAACATGGGCATCGGCAAGGATCACACGCTGTTCGCGCTGGTCGATGGACACGTCCAGTTCGCCATCAAGGGCGCGCTGCGCCGCCGCACGGTCAGTATCGTTCCTGCCACGGCCTGACATCGCCGGCACGCTGGCTGCCCCGCGGCATGCCGGCACTGAGCACCAAGCCCTATCCCTGACGGTAGGGCTTTTTGCTTTTCACCGCGGGCACACCGACGGAAGCTGACATGAAATTCATCGATGAGGCGAGAATTCTGGTTGCCGCCGGCGACGGCGGCAACGGCATCGCCTCGTTCCGGCGCGACAAGTACGAACCCGAAGGCGGCCCGGACGGCGGCGATGGCGGCAACGGCGGCAGCGTGCTGTTTGTCGCCGACCGCAACGTCAACACCCTGATCGAATACCGCTACGCTCGCCGGCATCGCGCCCAGCGCGGTCAGAACGGCGGCTCGAGCGACTGCTACGGCAAGCGCGGCAAGGATCTGACGCTGCGCGTGCCGGTCGGCACGACGATCGCCGACATCAACAGCAATGAGGTCCTTGCCGACCTCGACGTGGACGGCAAGCAGGCCCTGCTCGCCAAGGGGGGACGCGGCGGCCTCGGCAACATCCATTTCAAGTCGAGCGTCAATCGTACGCCCCGTCAATGCACCCGCGGCGAAGAAGGCGAACAGCGTGAACTGCGGCTCGAACTGCGCCTGCTTGCCGACGTCGGCCTGCTCGGCCTGCCCAACGCCGGCAAGAGCACCTTCCTGCGGGCGGTATCGGCAGCACGCCCGAAGGTCGCCGATTATCCTTTCACCACCCTGCAACCCCACCTCGGCGTGGTGCGCGTCGACCACGACCAGAGCTTCGTCATCGCCGACATTCCCGGACTGATCGACGGCGCCGCCGACGGCGCCGGTCTCGGCATCCGCTTTCTCAAGCATCTGGCGCGCACCCGCCTGCTGCTGCACATCGTCGACCTGGCCCCCTGCGACCCGGCGGCCGACCCGGCCCGCGATGCCCGGACCGTCGTCAACGAACTCGAGAAATACGACCCCGAACTGGCCACCAGGCCCCGCTGGCTGGTTCTCAACAAGCTCGACCTGATTGCCGAAGGCGAGCGCGAGCAACGCGTTGCCGATTTTCTGGACGCCTGCCAGGCGAGCGCCGCCGGCAGCCGCTGTTTTCGCATCAGCGCAATCAGCGGCGATGGCTGTCGCGAACTGACGCGTGCGCTGTACGAGACGCTGCAAGAACTGCCGAGCGCAAGCGCAACCGCCGCGCCAACCGCCACCGCGTCGGCGGCTCTGGCCGACGATCCATTCGCCGACGGCGAACAGGGTTCCTGACGATGGCGACCTCGCGCATCGCCTCGGCCCGCCGGCTGGTGATCAAGGCCGGTTCGGCGTTGATCACCAACAATGGTGAAGGACTCGACCTCGCCGCCATCGACGAATGGGCGCGGCAGATCGCCGAATTGCGCCAGGCCGGCAAGCAGGTCATCCTGGTATCGTCGGGCGCCATCGCCTGCGGCATGCAGCGTCTCGGCTGGCGAAAACGCCCGCACGCGGTGCATGAACTGCAGGCTGCAGCGGCGGTCGGCCAGATGGGCCTGGTGCAGGTCTATGAACGAGCCTTCGCCCGTTACTCGCTGCATACTGCGCAGGTTCTGCTGACCCATGACGACCTGGCCGATCGCAAGCGCTACCTCAATGCCCGATCGACGCTGAACACGCTGCTGCGCTTCGGCGTCGTGCCGATCGTCAACGAGAACGACACCGTCGTCACCGACGAAATCAAGTTCGGCGACAACGACACGCTCGGGGCGCTGGTCGCCAACCTCGTCGAAGCCGATTGCCTGATCATCCTCACCGACCAGGCGGGACTATTCACTGCCGATCCGCGCAAGAACGCCGCGGCGACGCTGATCAGCGAGGCGCGGGCGGGACTGGCCGAGCTGGAAGCACTGGCCGGCGGAGCCGGCAGCCAGTTCGGCAAGGGCGGCATGATTACCAAGGTCATCGCCGCCAAGCGCGCGGCGCGCAGCGGCGCACACACGGTCATTGCCAGCGGCCGCGAGCAGGATGTCATCGTTCGCCTGGCGCGCGGCGAAGCGCTCGGCACGCTGCTCATTTCGCAAACACAGGCGCTGACGGCGCGCAAGCAATGGCTTGCCGACCACCTCCAGCTGAACGGCCGGCTGGTCCTCGACAGCGGCGCGATCAATGCTCTGCGGGAAGGGAAGAGTCTGCTGCCAATCGGTGTCGTCGCCGTCCGCGGCGAGTTCGAACGTGGCGCTGCGGTAGCCTGCATCGCCGCCGAGGGTCACGAGATCGCCCGCGGCCTGATCAACTACGGCAGCAGCGATTCGCGGCGCATTGCGCGCCATGCCAGTCACGCCATCGAGGGCATTCTCGGCTTCGTCGAAGAACCCGAGATCATCCATCGCGACAATCTGATTCTCACCGAGTAGGCGTCCGGGTGTTGCCTCGCCGCCGGCCGCCTCGGCGCACGGCTCAGTGCGAGGTCTCCGCCAGCTTCTGATAGACGAAAGCGGTCATCGCGATGGCCACGTCGTCGGGCAAGCCGGCGAACTGGATGCCATACAGGAAGTCGCCCGAGTCATCCTGGGACAGCGAGCGAATCGTCGCGTCGAGCGCTGCGAAAAACTCGATCTCCCTGATCTGGACACGGAACTTGATCGACAGCAGGTCGCCGTGGCTGCCCAGCCTGTTCTTCGACGACAACAGGGCGCCGCCGACACTGAGGTTGGTCAGCACGCCGGCGCCACTGACCGTCCGCGTATCCTCCTGCATCGAGATCGCGCAGATGATCCGCACCGGGACGCGCTCGCCGGTGCGCACCACCAGACCGCGCACCTGTGGCGGATAGCTGAGGTACATGTGCGGAAAGGGGATGCTCGACGACCGCAGGACGTTGGCAGTAAACGCATAGGCGCTCTTGCCGGAGAAAAATCGCACGACGAAAGCCTGTCCTTCGCGCACCAGGCACAGCCGGCCATCGACCTCCGGCAGCGTGACGAGGACGCTCTTGCCCTTGAGATAACCGATCAGCTTGACGTAGTAGCGCGCCTCCGCGTGTTCGACCTGGGTCTGGATCTGGAAGGGATCGCCGATACTCAGCTTGATTTCATCGAGCGGCAGCGCGCGCTCGCCGGCCGGCTCGCCGCCCCCCTCGGCATTGCGTTGATCGCTCCTGCCCTTCGCCGCCCGCCGCTCGCGGTAGAGCCCCTTTGCCAGCAAGGCGTCGAGCTGCGACTGCATCGCCACGACAAAGCCCGCCTCGAGGAGAAGCTGCTGGTTGCCGTCAAAGACCGCCCATGGAAGGGGCTTGCCGAGCACGATGTCGTTCTTGACCACCGGCATGTAGTTGCTGTCTGGCGTCATCTGGCGAGTACCGTCGTCTGGTTGAAGATTGCCCTGCCACAAGGCGGCTGCCGCCGCGCTGGACCGACGGGCCAGCCCGGTTGGCGCAAGGAAAACCGAAGAAGGCGATCATCCCGCCAGCCAGCGGCAAGCCGTCGCGCAGCCATTGCCGTGTTCCCGGCATCATACCCCGGAAGCACGCCCGGCGGCGCCGCGCCCTTGCCACGGCCACCCCGTGCGCGCCGCAGTGCGGGTCGCAGTCGCGAGGAAATGCTGCCCTTGCCCGCCGACGCCAAGCTCGTCTGTCACCTGCCGAGGGCCTTCCGAAGAGCGTTGTTCAGCCGCATTTCTTGCCCGATCAGCTTGCCGTGCCGGCTTGCGGCAGCGCCGCTTCCCGGATCGGCAGATTCAGCAACGCGGCGGCAGCGGCGAACGCCATATCGGCATACCACATCCAGCCATAGTCACCGAAACGGCTGAGCGCGATGCCACCCAGATAGGCGCCGAAGAAACCGCCGATCTGGTGCGACAGCAGTGTCATGCCGAACAGCGTGCCGAGATAGCGCACGCCAAACAGCTTGCCGACGATGGCCGCCGTTGGCGGCACCGTTGCCAGCCAGGTGAACCCCAATCCGGCAGCAAAGACGTAGAAGGTCAGATCGGTCTTTGGTGCCACCAGATAGAGCGCGATCATCAGCGCACGCGAGCCGTACATCCAGAACAGCACGTACTTGCTGCGGTAGCGGGCGACGCAGGCACCGGCATAGAGGCTGCCGAAGATATTCGACAGGCCGATGATCGCCAGCGCCCAGCTGGCCACCGCCGACGGCAGGCCGCACAGCGCCACCTCGCCCGGCAAGTGTGTCACCAGGAAAGCAATGTGAAAACCACAGCTGAAGAAACCCAGGTTGAGCAGCTGGTAACTGCGGTCGCCGACGGCATTCTGGACGCTCTGCCACAGACCGGCCTCATCGGCCGCACGCGGCGGCAAGTGCTCGACCGGCTTCGACAGGACGCGCACCAGCGGTGTCGCCGCCAGGGTCATCACCGCCAGCGACCACATCGCGGCCATCCAGCCGAACGCCTGGATCAGCGCCTGCAGCAGCGGCGCGAAGACGAACTGGCCGAAGGAACCGCCGGCGTTGATCACCCCGGAGGCCGCACCGCGCGCGGCCAGCGGCAGGCGCTGGCTGGCGGCACCGATCAGTACCGAGAAGCTGCCGGCGCCCGAACCGATCGCCGAGAACAGCCCGAGCGAAACGATCAGCCCGACGGTGCTGCTCATCAACGGCGTCATCGCACTGCCAACGGCCAGCAGCAGCAGGCCACCGAGCAGCACCCGGCCAGGTCCGTAGCGGTCGGCAACGGCACCGGCGAGTGGCTGGATCGCCCCCCAGGTGAATTGACCGATGGCCATCGCCAGGCTGATCGCCGTCACGCCGAGACCGGTGGTCGTGTTGAGCGGCGAAAGAAACAGCCCGAGCGACTGCCGAGCGCCCATGGTGACCATCAGGATGGCGGCCGCCGACAGGGTGATCGCCCACAGGGCTGGCTGGTTGAGAGTTCGGAACATGGCGCTGGCAGTGGCCGACCGGCGCGGGGCCGGAAGGCGGCGGCAGCCGGCCGGACGCCTAGAGGTTACAGAACAGCATGTCGAACTGGACGTCGCTATCGGACTGCCGCGGTCGATGGTCGCTGTCGGGACGGGTGAAGCGGATGTTCAGCGCGTACTTGTTGGCGCTGATCTCGGGGATGTAGGGATCGTCGAGCCTGAGTGAAATTCGCACCATCTGCGAACTGCTGCCGCCGAGCATCAACTGGAAAGCGCCGTTGCTCGCGACATGGTGCTCGGAGCGGCCGCTGGCGCGCAGCAGTCGGAGGACGATCGCCAGAGCGTCACGCAGCGGCAGCAGTGGCTGCAACCAGGACAGTAGCGCCTCGCGGCGAACACCGGCCTCCTGATGCCGCCAGTAGTGATATGACGGCAAGTCGAACTGACAGACCCCGCCGGGAATGCTCGCCCGACTCTTGATGCTCATCAGCCAGTCGTTGTCGCGAAGATGCTGACCGATCTTGCCGGTCATCGCGAGCAGCGCCGCCGACGCCTGCTCGATCTCGCTGAGCGCTCCCGCCAGTGCTTCTTCCGAGATCTCCGGGTTGTTGCGGTACGCCAGCAGGCTCTGACGCTGGCGTTCGAGCTCCTGAATCAGATCCATCTTGAGGTCGGCACGACCAGCGACCTCGAGGATCTCGAACAGCGTCAGCAACACGATGTGATGCTCCTGGGCGCCGTCGCGCTGCAGGAAATTGTTCGCCTTCTGGAAGAGATCCTCCAGGCGCAACAGCGTCCGTATGCGTTCGTTGAAAGGGTATTCGTAAGTGATCACACTTCCGCCAACGTCAAAGAGACCGAAATTTTCGATAATTCTGAAGCATTTGCAACAAAACCTCAACGACCCGCATGAAGTTTGGCCGTGGCCATCTCGACATAGCGCCGATGCAGGGCGTCGATCTGCGGCAGCAGCGCCTCGATTTCGCCATCGTTGCTCACCACGTCGTCGGCCATCGCCCGCCGCTCTTCGCGCGTTGCCTGCGTGGCGACGATCGCATGGACCGCCGCCTCGCTCAGACCGTTGCGCGCCATCACTCGCGAGATCTGCATGGCCTCGTCACAATCGACCACCAGCACCCGGTCGGCACGTCGGCGATAGCTGCCCGACTCGACCAGCAGCGGCACCACCAGCAAGACGTAAGGTGCCGACTCGGCAGCCGCGCAACAGGCGTCGCTCCGTTGTCGAATCAGCGGGTGGAGAATCGCTTCCAGCCGTGCCCGCGCTGCCGGATCACGAAAGACCAGGCTGCGCATCGCCGGGCGGTCGAGACCGCCATCCTCGCGCAAGACGCTGTCGCCGAAGGCTGCGGCAATCGCCGTGATGGCCTCGCCCTGCGGGCCACTCAGTTGATGCGCGATGGCATCGGTATCGACCAGCGCCGCGCCGCGCTCGGCAAACAGCTCGGCGACCGTGCTCTTGCCGCTACCGATACCGCCGGTCAAGCCAACGATGAAACTCATGGCGCCCCCCCCGTCCTCAGCTTGCACGTCGCCGGACTCGCCTTCGGCAGCAGGGCGACGATCGCCTGCGTCAGCGCTTCGGACTGCGCTTCCGGTCCGACGATCTCGAGTGTGTTGAGCGTCGCCCTGCCCTTGCGTTCGCCGACTTTCGCCGACCTCACGCCCTTCGCACGCAAGGTCTCCAGGCGCGCTTTGGCGGCATCTTCGTTCTTGTAGACGCCGAGCGAAATGGCCAGCTGGTTGGCATCGCCGTTCGGCACCACGAAGAACTCCTGGATTCCCAGCTGCTGCAGTTCGGCGGTCTTCTTGTTGGCCTCTTCCCTGCTGGCCAGCGGCGGGATGAATACCCAGTAGCCGGCAGCTTCGCCGGTCGTGCCGCGGGTGGCCTTGAAGGCCGCGAACCTGTCGGTCAGCAGGCGCTCGACCTGGTCGGCATCGCTGCTGCTGAGATCGCTCCACAGCTGGCAGCTGGCCACGGCACTCTTCTCGAGCAGTTTCTCGGCCGGCCTTTCGGCCTCTTCCTTCTTGCCCTTTGCCGCCGGCGGCTGCCCGCGCGAGACGATCTTCACCTGCTCGGGCAGCAGTTGTCGCTCGAACCGTCGCGCGTCCGGGTTGGCTGGCGCGCCGAGGTAACCACGCGCCCATGCAAAGAGCAGCAGGTTGGCCAGCAGCAGCAGGAAGACGGCGCTGCGCATCGCGGCGATCATCCGACTTTCGGGAGATGTGCCAATGACGCCTGGATGGCTTCGGCAGGATACTCGAAATCCTCGAGTTCGCCGGCGAAATACCTGTCGTAGGCAGCCATGTCGAAGTGTCCGTGGCCGGTGAGATTGACGAAGATCGTCTTCGCTTCGCCGCTCTGCTTGCAGCGCAAGGCCTCGTCAACCGCGGCGCGGATCGCGTGGTTGGACTCGGGTGCGGGAATGACGCCCTCGGCACGGGCAAACAGCACGCCGGCTTCGAAGGTGGCGAGTTGTGCGACCGCGACGGCCTCGATCAAGCCATCATGATAGAGCTGCGAGACCAGCGGCGAATCGCCATGGTAACGCAGGCCGCCGGCGTGGATTCCCGGCGGCATGAAGTCGTGGCCGAGCGTATACATCTTCATCAGCGGCGTGAAGCCGGAGGCGTCGCCGAAGTCGTAGGCGTAGGCCCCGCGGGTCAAGGTCGGGCACGAACTCGGTTCGACCGCCACCAGGCGCGTCGGGCGCCCGTTTCGCCCACCAGCCGCATTCTCGGCAATGAACGGGAAGGCGACGCCGGCAAATGACGAGCCGCCGCCGCAGGGCGCAAAGATCACATCCGGCCAGTCGCCGACCTTGTCGAACTGCTTCTTGGCTTCCTGCCCGATGATCGTCTGATGCAGGGCGACGTGATTGAGGACCGAACCCAGCGCGTAGCTGGTATCGGCGTGGCTGGCCGCCTCCTCGACCGCCTCGGAGATGGCGATACCCAGCGAGCCCTGGTTTTCGGGATCGCCGGCCAGCAGGTCGCGGCCGGTTTGCGTCATCGTCGACGGACTGGCGAACACCTCGGCGCCCCAGGTCTGCATCATCGAGCGCCGGAAAGGCTTTTGCTGGTAGCTGATCCTGACCATGTAGACGCGCACCTCGAGGCCGAACATCTGGCCGGCAAAGGCCATCGAACAACCCCACTGGCCGGCGCCGGTCTCGGTGGTGATGCGCCTGATTCCCGCCTGCCGGTTGTAGAACGCCTGCGGCACGGCGGTGTTCGGCTTGTGCGAGCCGGCCGGCGACACGCCCTCGTACTTGTAGTAGATGCGCGCCGGCGTGCCGAGCGCTTCTTCCAGGCGCCGGGCGCGGATCAGCGGCGACGGGCGCCACAGCCGATACACCTCGCGAACCGGCTCGGGGATCGCGATCCAGCGTTCGGCCGACATCTCCTGCTCGATGATCGCCGCCGGGAAGATCGCTGCCATCTGCTCCGGTGATACCGGCTGGCCGTCACCAGCGAGCGGTGGCGCCGGCGGCGTCGGCATGTCGGCGACGACGTTGTACCAGTGGGTCGGAATCTCCGATTGTTCGAGGGTTATGCGCAATGATTCCACGAAGCCTCCCTGGCTTTTTTCTTGTCGACCTGGCGAAGTATACCCCCTCAGCCTCCCGGCCAATCACTTCCACCGGCAGTCGGCAGCGCACCGGCCAGCCCCGCGACGCCCCGCTCGAGGTCGCGCCGCTGCACCCGCACGGGTGCAAAGGCAGCGATCAATCGCTGGCCAGCGATGCGCGCCGCGCGGCTGTTGTCCTGGCTGAAGTTGCAGACGTAGAGATCGAGCGTCACCGCTGCCGCTTCCGGCCAGGTGTGCACCGCCAGGTGCGATTCGGCGAGAATCACCGCACCGGTCGCACCGGCGGGTTGCACGGCGCTGCCGAACTGGTGGAAGAGCCAGCCTACCGGCGTCAGCCCGGGCGTCGAGCACACCGCCAGGCAGAGTTCCTGCAGGGCCTGCGCATCGACCAGCAGCCGTCGATCGCAACGGCAGTCATGAAGCTCGGCAATGAGGTGCAGACCATGCATGGCAAGCTCCCTGCTTCACGGCGCGCGTCACGTCTGCGACTCGCCAATCGCCGCTCTTCCCTGCGCAGGCGCTGGCAGCCAAGTGAGGCAAACGCTCATGTTGTTGATGATCGGCGGCTTGTCGACCGTTGATCACCCGTCGGGCCAGGCTGGCCGCGGCGCGCCAGGACATGGCCCTGTCCGCTTCGCCGACTCAGGCGCCGGGCTCGAAGCTGCTGCTGGTCTTGCTGACCACGCCGTCATTGTTGAAATGGACGTTGAAATACCACGTCATCCCCGGCTCGACCCTGGTCTTCCAGTCCCAGACGGTTTCCTGCTGCCGCGAGAAGTAGCGCTCGTGCGCCGGCCGGCCGAGCAGATAGCGCACCTCGTCGGTAGTCATGCCCGGCTTGACCCTGGCGAAGTTCTCGTCGGTCAGCACCTGCCGCACCTCGCGCAAGACGTTGTCCGGACCGATCACCAGCATGTAGTTGACGATTCCCTCGGGCGTTCGCGGGTACTCCCAGACGCGGCTGCCGTCGGCATCTACCCACTCCAGGGTCGGCGGACCCATCAGCCGACGCACTTCGTCGGCACGGGTACTGCCCGGCTTGAGCTTGCTCAGCTTGTCGGCGTCGCAGGCCGACAGTACGGTGGCGATCAGGCCGGAAAGGAAAAGGCCGGCGAACAGCTTTCTCGACATCAGGTCTACCGTGCTCCTGTCACTGCGGCTAGAATCGCTTACCGTCAAAGTCGCCGGTGCATCCGACTCACCGGTCTCCCTTCTGCCGTGCGCAGCAAAGACGGTCGGAAATCAGGGAATCGGCCACGACCTTCGCGATCGGCGGTGTTTCGACCGCACATGGCCGTCAGGCAAGCCCCGAGTATAAACGAAGGCGCCACAAGGAGTCCCGTGCGAGCAATCGAGCCCCCGAACTTTACCCGGCGCACAAGGCCGCGGCCAACCGCCGAACGCCGCCGTGAGCCGCTCTTCCGCCCTGACCATCCCGATCGCCGCCCGCCTGGATTCTTCGCCTGGGGACGGTGTTGAGCGGCGGCCGGCGCGGCTATCCACCGGCCGCGATGGCGTGGACCGTCTGGGGGCTGGGCGCCCTGCTGTACCTGATCGGTTTCTACCAGCGCGTCGCACCGGCGGTAATGACCGACCGGCTGATGAACGATTTCGCGATCGGCGCCGCCGAACTGGGCAATCTCTCCGCGTTCTATTTCTATTCCTACGTAGCGATGCAGATCCCGACCGGCATCCTCGCCGACCGCTGGGGGCCGCGCCGCCTGCTGACGGCCGGCGCGGTCGTCGCGGCGATCGGCACCGCCCTGTTCGCCAGCGCCCCCGACCTCTGGTGGGCAAGCGGCGGCCGGCTGCTGATCGGCGCCTCGGTGGCGGTCGCCTTCGTGTCGATGCTCAAGCTCGCCGGCCACTGGTTCGCGCCGCAGCAGTTCGCCCTCGCCTCGGGGCTGGCGCTGGTTTTTGGCGTCGTCGGCGGAGTCATTGCCGGCGTGCCGCTGCGGATGCTGATCGAAGCCTGGGGCTGGCGTCCGGTGATGACCGTATCGGCGGCGCTGACGGCCGTGCTGGCGGTGGCGATCTGGCTGCGCGTCCGCGACGACCCGGTCGATCGCGGCTACGACAGCCATACCCTGGCGACGCACGGCGGCGGGCCGCATGGCTCGATCCTGCACGGCATGGCCGAGGTGCTTTCCTACCGCAACACCTGGATCCTGCTGATCACGCCGATCGGTGTCGCCGGCGCGGTGCTGACCTTCGCCGGCCTCTGGGGAGTGCCTTATCTGCGGCAGGTGCACGGCCTGGAAACGAGGACCGCCGCGGCGATCACTTCACTGCTGCTGATCGCCTGGGCGGTTGGCGGACCGCTGCTCGGCACCCTGTCGCAAAGGATCGGCCGCCGCCGGCCGCTCTATGTGTGGACCACGGCCGCCGCCCTCGCCGGCTGGACGGTGGTGATCTTCGCGCCGATTCCGATCTGGCTGCTGATCGTCACGCTGTTGTTCACCGGACTGGTCTCGGGCAACCTGATCATCGGTTTCGCCTTCGCCAAGGAATCGGTGCCGGTGCGCCTGATGGGCACCGCCTCGGGAATCTGCAACATGGGGCCGCTGCTCGGCGGCATGCTGCTACAACCGGCCGTCGGCTGGATGCTCGACCGCAACTGGCTGGGCGCCACAGCCGGCGGCGCCCGCATTTATGATGCGGCAGCGTATCAGACCGCGTTCAGCCTGATGGCGGGCTGCCTGCTGGTTTCGCTTTGCCTGATCCCGTTCGCCCGGGAGACGCACTGCCAGCAAACCAGATAAGCCGCCGGCAACGCTTCGCCGATAGAAGACCGCGACGGCGACGGCGCCAAGCAGCATCAGGCCGGCCATGCCGCAAGCCAGCGACAGCGTCGTCGCCCACAACGCCGGCGCCAGCACGGCGGCAGCGAGCGTGTTGCAGGCGGCCTGCACAAAGGACTGGCACGACGCCGCCAGACCGCGCTGCTCGGGAAACAGGTCCAGCGCCAGCAGGGTCAGGCATGGCATCGCCAGCGACATGCCGAAGGTAAACCCGAACAGCGGCAAGACGCTCCACGGCAGCGCCGGCTGCGCGGCCAGGTTCAAGCCGATATTGCAGGCCGCCGCAAAGCCCATCACCAGGTAGCCGGCGACAATCGTGCGAGCCGGCGAGAAGCGGCTGGCGACCAGGCCGGACAGCCAGGCGCCGAGCAGCAGGCCGCTCATCGCCGGTCCGAACAGCCACAGGAATCCGGTGGCCGGAACGCCCAGGTGGCGAACCAGGAAAACCGGCGCCGACAGCACGTAAATGAAGAAAGCGACGAAGTTGAGCGCCAGCGCGCCGCAGATCAGCAGGAAGGCCGGCGACGTCAACACCTGGCGGTAGGTCTTCGCCAGATAGCCGATCCGCAGCGATTGCCGCCGATGCGGTGGCAGCGTTTCCGGGAGAAGTTTCCAGCAGGCCAGCCAAAGCGCGCCACTGAGCAGCACCAGCAGGGCAAACACCGCGCGCCAGCCGAACCACGTTTGCAGCCAGCCACCAAGCACCGGCGCGATCGCCGGCGCCAGCGCGAACATCATCGTGATCTGCGCGATCAGCCGCCGCGCCGGAGCGCCGTCGTAGAGGTCGCGGACGATCGCCCGGCAGATGACCATGCCGGCGCCGGCGGTCATTCCCTGCAACGCGCGCAGCAACCACAGTTGTTCGATGCGCGTCACGAACATGCAGGCGGCCGACGCCACCGCAAACAGGGCGACCGCGACCAGGATCACGCGGCGGCGGCCAAGTGCGTCGGAGATGGCGCCGTGCCACAGCGTCATCGCGGCAAACGGCAACAGATAGGCGGTCAGCGTCTGCTGGACTTCAAGCGGCGTCGCCAGCAGCGACTCGCCGATATCGCCGAACGACGGCAGGTAGGTGTCGATCGAAAAAGGGCCAAGGGCGGCCATCGCGGCCAGGACAGGAGCAATGCCGCGCGGTGCTGGCAGGGGTTCCGGGTCAAACACGTCATTCTTTCGCGAAACGGCGATATGGCACGGCGTCAGCGACATGCTGCGCCTCGATGGTATCGCTGCCTGTCATATCGGCACTTGCGCGCGCCACCTTTAGCAGCGATTCCGGGTCAAGCCCGTCATTCCTTTGCGAAGCGACGATACTGCACGGCTTCAGCGACATGTTGCACCTCGATCGTCGCACTGCCGGTCATGTCGGCAGCGGTGCGCGCGACCTTCAGCAGGCGATGGTAGGCGCGCGCCGAGAGTTCGAAGCGGCTGATGGCGTGTTTCAGCAGGGCGGCGGCGGCCGCTGCCGGCTGGCAGTACTGATCGATTTCCCGCGTCGTCAGGCGCGCGTTGGCCTTGCCCTGGCGCTCGCTCTGCCTGGCGCGGGCCGCTGCGACGCGCCCCCGGACGACTGCCGATGCTTCGCCGTCCGCCGCCTGTTGCAGCACCTCGGCAGGTAGCGCCGGCACCTCGACCTGCAGGTCGATGCGGTCGAGCAGGGGACCGGAGAGTTTGCTGCGATAGCGCCGCACCTGGTCGGGCGTGCACCGGCAACGGCCGCGCGAATCGCCGTGATAGCCGCATGGACAGGGATTCATCGCCGCGACGAGCTGGAACTGGGCCGGAAACTCGGCCTGCCGGGCGGCGCGGGAAATATGGATACGGCCGCTGTCCAGCGGCTCGCGCAGCGCTTCCAACACCCGTCGGTCGAACTCGGGAAGCTCGTCGAGAAACAGCACGCCCTGATGCGCCAGCGAGATCTCGCCGGGATGCGGCACGCTGCCGCCGCCGACCAGCGCCGCCGACGAGGCCGTATGATGCGGTGCCCGGTAGGGATGGCAGCGGAACCGTCCGGGGTCGAACTGGCCGGCGAGCGACAGCACCGCGGCGGATTCGAGCGCGGCGGCCAGGGTCATCGGCGGCAGCAAGCCGGGCAGGCGGCTGGCGAGCATCGACTTGCCGGTTCCCGGTGGACCGGCGAACAGGATCGAATGGCCACCCGCGGCGGCCACCTCGAGCGCCCGCCTGGCCTGCGCCTGACCGCGCACGTCGGCGAGATCCGGATAGGCGTCGCCGGCACACGCCTCACCGCCGCCAGCGCCACCACCGTCGCTGGCGGCGCAGGCGCTCAGCGACTCGCGGCCGGCGAGATGGGCACAGACCTCGAGCAGGGTGTTGGCGGCCAGCACGCGCACCTTCGCCGCCAGCGCTGCCTCGCGGGCGCTGCTCGCCGGCAACACGAAGCTGCGCCCCTGGCCACCGGCCGCCAGGACCATCGCCAGCGCGCCACGGATCGGCCGCAGCTCGCCCGAAAGCGACAGTTCGCCGGCAAATTCATGGTCGGCGAGCAAGCTGGCCGGCATCTGCCCCGACGCGGCGAGGATGCCGAGCGCAATCGGCAGGTCGAAGCGGCCCGACTCCTTGGGCAGATCGGCCGGCGCCAGGTTGACCGTGATCCGCTTGCTGGGGAAGTCGAAGCCGGAGTTCTGCAGCGCCGCGCGCACCCGGTCGCGCGCTTCCTTGACCTCGGTATCGGGCAGGCCAACCAGCGTGACGCTTGGCAGACCGCCGGCCAGGTGCACCTCGACGGCAACCTCGGGGGCCGACAGACCGTCGAGTCCGCGGCTATGGACGATCGCCAGGGGCATGGTCGCGGATCGTTGGCGCAGGCCGGGAACGGGCGATCGAAAGGCGACGGCTGCAGCGGCGCCGACGTCCCCCGGTCAGGCCGGCTGGTCGGGCGGGTTTTCCAGCTGGTCCAGCCGCGCTTCGAGCGCCGTCAGCTTCTCACGGGTGCGCTGCAGGACCTTCGTCTGGATATCGAACTCCTCGCGGCTGACCAGATCGAGCTTGCCGAGGACGCTGGCGAGCAGCGCGCGGGCGTTCTTTTCGATGTCGGCCGCCGGACTGGCGGCGATAACGCCGCTCAAACGGGCGCCGAGGTCTTCGAGGATTCTGGGGTCGAGCATGGTCGTCACCGAGGCACGGTTGGTTTCTTGGTCGGGCGAGTTTAGCACAGGCGAGTGCGCCGGCAGGCAATGCACCATCGTGGTGCATCACTCCCGTTTGCTGCGCGATCGCAGTGCAGCAGAAGCCACACGGGACGCACGGCAATCGGCAAACGTCTGATTGGCAAGCACAAAAAGCTCTGGCACGGAAAGTGCTGTGCATTGCTCGGCAATTCCTTTCCCACTCCTTCGAGGGCTCAAGCATGACCCACATCGCTCTTGCCGCAGCAACCATGGCGGCGCCAACGTCCCCGGCGACCACTGAAGCCAGCCTGACAGCTTCGCTGCGCCGCCGCGTCTAGACCACCAGACCATCTTTCGTTCAACCGGGGACGCTCCGCCGTCCCCTGACATGGAGTGCAACATGAAACTCGTTACCGCCATCATCAAGCCCTTCAAGCTTGACGAAGTACGCGAAGCGCTGTCGGCGATCGGCGTGCAGGGCATCACGGTCACCGAAGTCAAGGGCTTCGGCCGCCAGAAGGGTCACACCGAGCTGTATCGCGGCGCCGAGTACGTCGTCGACTTCCTGCCCAAGGTGAAAGTCGAAGCCGCGATCCGCGACGACCTCCTCGAGCAGGTCATCGAAGCGATCGAGAAGTCGGCCAGCACCGGCAAGATCGGCGACGGCAAGATCTTCGTCTCGGCAATTGAAGAAGTCATCCGCATTCGCACCGGCGAAACCGGTGAGGAAGCCCTGTGAGGAGTCAGTCATGAAACGCATCTTCGCCATCCTCGCCCTGCTCGGCGCCGTCAGCACCGGCGCGCCGGCCTGGGCTGACGAAAACCCCGCCGGAGCGAGCGCCACGAGCACCGCCATCGTTGTCGCGCAGGCGCCAGCGGCTACCGCGGAAGTCGCCGCCACCGCCAGCGCGGTTGCCGCGGCGGAACCGGCGCCAACGCTCAGCAAGGCCGACAACGCCTGGATCATGGTCTGCGCGGCGCTGGTCATCCTGATGTCGCTGCCCGGTCTGGCGCTCTTCTACGGCGGCCTGGTCCGCACCAAGAACATGCTCTCGGTGCTGATGCAGGTCTTCGTGACCTTCTCGCTGATCAGCGTCCTGTGGGTGGTCTACGGCTACTCGCTGGCGTTCACCGAAGGCGGCAGCTTCTTCGGCGTGCTCGACAAGGTCTTCCTGAAGGGAATCACCGCCGATTCGCTGGGCGCGACCTTCTCCAAGGGCGTGTTCATCTCGGAGCTGACCTTCGTCATCTTCCAGGGGGCCTTCGCGGCGATCACCTGCTGCCTGATCGTCGGCGCCTTCGCCGAGCGCGCCAGGTTCGCGGCGATCCTGGTGTTCATGGTGATCTGGTTCACCCTCTCCTACGCGCCGATGGCGCACATGGTGTGGTACTGGGCGGGCCCGGACGCCTACGTCGATGCGGCAGCCGCCGAAGCAGCGGGCGCGACGGCCGGCTTCCTGTTCCAGAAAGGAGCGCTCGACTTCGCCGGCGGCACGGTGGTGCACATCAACGCCGCGGTTGCCGGCCTGGTCGGTGCCTTCATGATCGGCAAGCGGATCGGCTACGGCCGCGAATCGATGGCGCCGCACAGCCTGACCTTCACGATGATCGGCGCCTCGCTGCTGTGGGTCGGCTGGTTTGGTTTCAACGCCGGCTCGGCGCTCGAAGCGACCGGCGGCTCGGCGCTGGCGATGGTCAACACCTGGCTGGCCACGGCCTGCGCGACGATGTCCTGGATGCTCGCCGAATGGATGCTCAAGGGCAAGCCGTCGATGCTCGGTGCGGCATCGGGAGCGGTCGCCGGCCTCGTGGCGATCACCCCGGCAGCCGGTTTCGTCGGCGTCATGGGCGCCATCGTCATCGGCCTGCTCGCCGGCGTCATCTGCCTGTGGGGCGTCAATGGCCTCAAGCGCCTGCTCGGTGCCGACGATTCGCTCGACGTCTTCGGCGTCCATGGCGTCGGCGGCATCCTTGGCGCCATCCTGACCGGCGTCTTCGCGGCGCCCTCGCTCGGCGGCACCGGCGTCTATGACTACGTCGCCAACGCCGTCGGCGAATACGACATGGCCGCGCAGGTGATCAGCCAGCTGTGGGGCGTCGGTACGGTGATCGTCTGGTCGGCAGTCGTTTCGCTGGTCGCCTTCAAGCTGGTCGACATGCTGATCGGCCTGCGGGTGCCGGAAGACGAAGAACGCGAAGGCCTCGACATTACCTCGCACGGCGAATCGGCCTACCATTACTGAGCCGCCCGCCGAACTCGACTCTCCCCTTCGGGCGCCCACGCGGCGCCCGCTTTTTTGCCCCGACCGCTGGCCTGTGCGCGGCGCCGCGCAGCGCTCGTTTCTCGTCCGCTCGCATTGACAGGCCCAGGGCCCTTCCCTATAATTCGGCGTTTTTCGGGGGTCGGTAGCTCAGTCGGTAGAGCACTGGACTTTTAATCCATTGGTCGTGAGTTCGAGCCTCACCCGACCCACCAACGAAATCAAGCAGCAGGCCCAACCGACAAGGTTGGGCCTTTTGCTTTGCGAGCTCCGTGTGGTCAGGATGACGATGACGCCAGGTTTGAGCCATCCGAAGCAATCCCGCCACACCAATTCTGCCAACGCGAGACCCGGCGCGCTGCCAACGCTGGGCCTGAGCATCGCCACAAGAGAATACGCGCGCAGCAGCGAAGCACCGGTGGCGGAAAGGTGGTTCGGGGACCCAATAGCACGCACACGTGCCATGCAGCGCGCCGATCTCCAAGCCTTCATGGCGGAGCGCATCGCTGACGAACCCGCCGACCGTGTGATCCACGTCATCCGGGCCGGTGTGGAATCGGCAACCGGACTGAGTGGCGGCTCTGTGATGGCCGACCCGGCAGACGAGCCGATCCAGGAAATCGCGGCCAAGCACCGCGTCGCCGTCAGCCGCGATGACCCGACCCTGATCCGGCAAACAATCAACACCAGGCTGGTGCAGGACAGCGCCAGGGCCCAGCAAGTCATGCTCGATCCGTACGAGGTCGAACTGGAAGCGCTTGCGCTGCGCTGGGGAAACGATGCCAAGGCCAAAGCGGAAAGAATCTTGGATGTGTCCCTTGCGGCCAGCAAGGAAGCCACGGCGAAGCTCATGCAAGAAGGCGCGAAGGAAGCGGCCGCTTCCGGGGGATGAAATCGATGTGGCGCTGCGCCACGTCGCTGGCCCAGTTGGCGATGCCCGACGAATCGGCACCTTGAACGTGGCGGCGTCGTGCATTACGTGTGTGGCGGCAGCGATAGCCCTATGGGTAGCTGTCCATTGAAAGCAAGCCTCGCCGAGCGCGACGTGCAGACCGAAGGTATCCTCCCCAGCCCATCCAGATGCTTCCCCCTCCGCCACATGCTGCCACTACGCAGCAGAGCGGGGAAAAGGCGCTGAAAGGGATCCTGACTGCGCGCCGCGCAGCCTTTCGGCGCTCGCACTCTAGCCGCGCTCGGGACCGTCAAGTTCGCTCGTCACCCTGAAGCACCGGTAAGTATCCCCCGGCAAAGCCGGGGGCTTTAGTTTGTGAGCCGCTCAAAGCGGCAATTCGGGGTCGCTAACGCGGCCCCGATTCGTTGAGCCACCAGCAGTGGCCAATCAGCGCCACAGGTTCATCTGCTCCAGTCGCTGATCCTCATGCTCCTGGTTCTTGATGTACTCCCGGATTACGGCTTCGTCTCTGCCGACCGTCGAAACAAAGTACCCTCGCGCCCAGAAGTGCTGGCCCACGAAGTTGCGCTTGCGCTCTCCATAGACCCGCGCCAAGTGAATCGCGCTCTTGCCCTTGATATACCCGACCACCTGAGACACAGCGTACTTCGGCGGTATCGCGATCATCATGTGAACGTGATCCGGCATCAGGTGACCCTCTTCAATCCGGCTCTCCTTCTGAAGCGCCAGCCGGCGAAAAACCTCGCCAAGGTGTTTCCTGAGTTGCTCGTACAACGCCCTCCTCCGGCATTTCGGAATAAAGACTACGTGGTATTTGCACTCCCACTTCGTGTGACTTAGGCTTTCAAACTCGTCCATCGTGAAATTCCCTTTCGTGTGCTTGGCGGCTCACGACGGAGAGTTTCTTCGATGGACTCCCTACACTGTCAAACTTCTACTGCCACCCCGGCAAAGCCGGGGGGTCTCCTTTGGTAGGCTAGCGCAGCGGCAATCGAGTCGAGTAGCGCCTCGTCCAGCTCCTCGTCGCAATCCGCACAGCGGTTCCGATAATTTCGCACCATCGTCGCCATCCATGACGCGAATGCTTGCGGACAGAGCAGGAAAGCGGGCGCCAGCGTCTCGACCGCCTCGTGCGCAGGCGCCAACGCGCCTTCCCGGTCACCCAGTTCGCTCAGGAAGGTGGCCAGGTTATTGAGCGAGCTCGCCAGGTCCGCACGAAACGCGTCGGGGTTGTCTGCCGTCAGTTCGCGGCGGATCTCGACCGCCTCGCGCGCCAGCGCCAGCGCGCCTTGCCGGTCGCCCCCCTTGCTCAGGCAGTTGGCCAGCGTGTGGAGCGACATCGCCAGGTCGGGGCGAAACCCGCTGAGGTTGTTCGCCGCCAACTCGCGGCGAATCTCGACGGCGTCGCGTGCCGGCGCCAGCGCGCCTTCCCCATCGCCCAGTTCGCTCAAGTGGACGGCCAGGGTGTTGAGCGAGCTCGCCAGGTCGGGGCGAAACGCGTCGGGGTTCATCGTCGCCAGTTCGCGGTCGATCTCGACCGCCTCGCGCGCCAGCGCCAGCGCGCCTTGCCGGTCGCCCACCTCGCTCAGGCAGTTGGCCAGGTTGTGCAGCGAGCTCGCCAAGTCCGTGCGAAACGCGAGGGGGTTGTTCGCGACGAGCTCGCGGCGGATCGCGAGCGCCTCGCGTGCCGGCGCCAGCGCGCCTTGCCGTTCGCCCATCTCGCTCAGGAAGCAGGCCAAGTTATTGAGCAAGCTCGCCAGGTCCGCGCGCATCGCGTCAGGGTTGTTCGCGGCCAGCTCGCGGTGGATCTCGACCGCCTCGTGTGCCAGCACCAGAGCGCCTTGCCGGTCGCCTAGTCCGCTGAGCCGGCTGGCCAGGGTGTTGAGCGAGCTCGCCAGGTCGCGGCGAAACGCGTCAGGGTTGTTCGCAGCCAGCTCGCGGCGGATCTCGACCGCTTCGCGCGCCGACGCCAGCGCGCTTTCCCGGTCGCCGAGCTCACTGATCTGGATGGCCAGGTTGTGGAGCGACGCCGACAGGTCGGGGCGAAACGCGTCAGGGTTGTTCGCGGCCAACTCGCGGTAGATCGCGACCGCCTCGTGCGTTGGCGCCAGAGCGCCTTGCCAGTCGCCCCGGTTTCTAAGCTGGGTAGCCAGGGTGTTGAGCGATATCGCGAGGTTGGGGCGAAACGCGTCGGGGTTGGTCGCGGCCAACTCGCGGTGGATCTCGACCGCCTCGCGCGCCAACGCCGATGCGGATTGCCGATCGCCCGGTTCGCTCAGGCAGTTCACCAGGGTGTTGAGCGACATCGCCAAGCCCGGGCGAAATACGTTGGGGTTGTGCGCCACGAGTTCGCGGTAGAGATTGACCGCTTCGCGCGCTGGCGTCAGCGCGCCTTGCCGATCGCCCAGTTCGCTCAGGTGGATGGCCAGGTTGTTGAGCGACGTCGCCAGGTCGGGGCGATGCGCGTCGAGGGTGTTGGCCGCGAGCTCGCGGTAGATCGTAACCGCCTCGCGCGCCGGCGCCAACGCGCCTTGCAGTTCGCCCAGTTCGCTCAGGAAGGCTGCCAGGTTGTTGAGCGAGCTCGCCAGGTCTGGGCGAAACGTGTCGGGGCTGTTCGCCGCCAGTTCGCGGCGAATCTCGACCGCCTCGCGCACTGGTACCAGCGCGCCTTGCCGGTCGCCCAGTTCGCTCAGGCGGTTGGCTAGTTTATGGAGCGAGCGCGCCATAAAAACGCGCGCTTCGGGCGAGCGATCGTCGCCGGGAAGGGTGGCGACGATGCGCCGGCTCAACCCGGCCGCGAATTTGCGCAGCGTGACGCTCGATTTGGGTAGCCGATTGAGCAGCGCGTCCAACGCGGCGGGCTCATTCAAGTCGTCCGCCAGCGACTGCAGCGACTGCAGGGCGACGCGGCCTTCCGCTTCGCCGAAGTCCTGCGCGCAACGGATCAGCGTGTCGGCGACCGCCAGTCCCGACAGCGCCGACGCGCGCCTGACGACGCCTTGCGCGTTGCGGCTGCTGCCGAGAACGTCGAGGACGAAGGCTTCGCCGACGGCATCGGGAAGGATCGCGGCGACGCTGCCGTCGGGGCCCGGCAGCGCTGCGCACAGGGCGTTGGCAAGTTCGGCCGCAGGGTGGGCATCGAGGCGGCGCAGCGCGGTCAATTCTGCCGGGACGGCGTCGGCGAGCGCTTCCCAGCTCAGACCGCCGCACAAGGTGACCAGCGCGGCCAGGTGGCAGAGGATTTCCGGCGCGAGGTCGCAGGCTTGCGCCTGCCTGGCGAGCCGCGCGCGTTCGCTACCCGCAACCGCCTTGAGCAGTTCGACCCGGTTGAGCGCGAGCAGGCTGCCGAGCCCGGTTTCGGCGGCACGGCTGGCGGCGATCATCAGATACAAGGGCTCGCCACCCCAGGTGAGGCGCGCGAGTTGCTCGTCGAAGCCCGGCGCCGCACCCGCCGGCGGCACGCGCTCGCCGCTGCCGAGCCTGGCCAGCATCGCCTCGAGCACCTGCCGACGCGCTGCTGGAGCGAGCGGCTGCAGCCTCACCGGCTCGCGCGGATTCAGTATCCCCTGCAGGGCGTAGGCGCTGCCGTCGCCGCTGTCGAATGCCTCAGGCCACCAGCCGCCGTTGAGGTCGGCGTGGCGCTCGAGCAGCAGCAGGCGCAGCGGTTGGTCGCTCTCGCCCGGATTGCCGGCGAGTTCCCTCAACCAGGCGCCGAGGGCCTGGCCGCGTGCCGCGGCGTCGTCGATGACCACCAGCGTCGGCCGGTTCCAGCCCCAGGTGGCTAGGTTCTGCTGGGCCAGGAAACGAGGCAACTCGGCAGCGCTGAGGAAACCGGCGTGCCAGCCGACGTCACTCAGGCGGTCGCACAAATCCATCGCCAGGCGTGTCTTGCCGCTGCCGCCACCACCGACGATGACGCGGATCGAAATGGCAGAACTCGCCGAACTCGCAGAGCAGTTCGCCCAGGCTTCGAGGCTCTGCAGCGTCTCGTCGCGGCCGAACAGGGGAATCGCGCGCGCCTGCGCGTAGAGCAGGCCAATGCCGTCGCGAACGCTGAGCTGGCCATGGCGCAGCAGGCTCAGGTGTGGGTGGTGGATGTCTACATGGTTGCCGTCGCCGGCGATCTGCACGACGATGTTCTGGTTGCCGCGCACTACTGCGCGCGGCGCATCGCGCAACTGCGGATCATGATCGTCGAGACGAAAGCCATCGCGCAGGACCAGGGCGCGCAGGCCGTCGAGTGAGTTGAACGAGCCCCAGTCCTTGCCGCTGCGTCGCAACGCGCTGGTGAAATCGCTCTGCAGGCTGGCGGCTTCTTCGCTCTGGCCGACGGCGTTGCCGGCGATGAACTCCGGCGCCGCAAAATAGACGAAGAGGTCCTTCGCCGGCTGCGGCAGGCCGTCCAGACGCTCGCCCCGGGCGAAGAAGAACTCCCACTGGCTGTACGAGCGCCGCGGGGAGCCGGGCGGGCGCGCCGATTCATCGGGCTCGTAGCCGTAGGCGTCGCCGATCAGCGCGATGACCCGGTCGCAGCCGGCGATGTAGTCTTCGAGTTTTTCGAGCAGCGAACCGCCGTGCTGCTGAAAATCCTCCTGCACGACGACCTCTGCGCCGACCGCGCTGAGGTCGCTGCGCAGCTTTTCGCGGCAGTCCTTGAACTGTGAAGAGACTGCCGAGAGGAAGATTTTCATTCGCGCCCTTCTTCGCGAGCTGCCAGGGGCGACCACCTGTGTGGATCACAGGCCATTCGCACGCCGGAAGGCTACGCCGCGGCTATGGGCACGTAAAGCGCGGCGACCGGCGCCACGGCCAGCCACGCGCGATAGGCAATGTCGTGCAGACGCCGAGCGTCACCTCGAGTCAGCACGCGCAAGAAGTCGATGTTGGCAACAGGTCCGATTCGCGGGTTGGATCGCTGACACCGACTCTCTCCATCCTTGGTCGTCGCCATCTTGGCTTCCTGATCTGACATTCCGATCAAGGCAAGGTCAGCTGCACGGCGGCGCGCGCGAGGAGCGCCGAGCGATTACCGGTTGCATTGCGGTGCCAAACCAGCCGGGTGAAGGCGCTCGGTTTTCTCGCCGTCGGGACAGACGCGGCAAAGCTCGGTCAGGCTGGGTGTTCCCCCCGTCGCGCCACCGCCAGGCGCAGACCGGCAGCGGAGAGGACCGCCAGCAGCGTTTCAAGTGTCGGATTCCCCTTGGGAGACAGCGCACGGTAAAGGCTTTCACGGCGCAGGCCGGCGCGTTGTGCCACTTCCTCCATGCCTTGCGCTTGGGCGACATGACGCAGGGCGCGCAACAGCGCTTGCCGGCCGCCGGGTTCTTCCGCTTCTTCCAGCGCGGCCGCCAGGTATTCATCGGCAAAGGCCGGGTCTTCGCGAAGCAGCTCCACCATTGCGTCATCGTGGGAGCGGGCAGCTTTCATTGTGCGTTCCTCTCTTGCCAGTCTTGCCAGTGGCGGACGGCGGTTGCAATGTCGGCTTGCTGCCGGCGCTTGTCACCACCGACCAGCAGCAACAGCACTCGGCGGCCGGCCTGAGCGTAATACACCCGGTAGCCGGGGCCGTGGTCTATCTTCAGTTCCCACACCCCATCGCTCAGCGGCTTGTGGTCGCCGAAGTTGCCGCCAGCCATCCTTTGGACCCGAACGGCCACCCGCGCGCGTGCCCGCCGGTCTGCCAAACCTGCCAGCCACTCCTTGAACGGGTCGCGGCCGTCTTCCGTCAGATAGTCGAGAATGTCAAACAAGAGTTCGTAACGTAAAGGTTACAGAAGTTCTCTAGTGAGGGCAATGCACTTGCACGGTGCGGGGGTGCCGTCATTTCCGGCTGCCCTTCACCAGGCGCGGACCGGCTCGCTCGTCCGTCGGCTGCTCGATAGCGGCCTTGTTGGCAATCCACGCCACGATTCTTGTGTGCCTGCTGTGCAGCGGATCGAGCGGGCGAACCCCGTGTTAACGGCTGCGCAAGTACACACCAGTCTGGCGGCACCAAACGGCGGCGAAGTTGGCGCTGAGGTAAGCGCTGCAAGGTGAAGGAAACTGGGCCTGCGCGGGCCCCGGCGCCGTGACGGTACGACGGGACTATTCGATGTTCTGCACCTGCTCGCGCATCTGCTCGATCAGGATCTTGAACTCGATCGCCAGTTGCGACAGTTCGGCGACCAGCGACTTCGAGCCGAAGGTATTCGCTTCGCGATTCAGTTCCTGCATCAGGAAATCCAGGCGCTTGCCGCTGGCGCCGCCGGTGCTCAGCACGCGCTCGACCTCGTCGAGGTGGGTCGACAGCCGCGCCAGTTCCTCGGCGACGTCGATGCGTGCGGCGAAGACCGCCACTTCCTGCCGCAGGCGGTCGTCGTCGACGGTGTCGACGGCGTCGCGCAGGCGCTGCCGGAGCCTGTCGTCGAAAGCGGCGAGTGCGGCCGGGATGCGTGGTTCGACGTCGCGCAGCAGCGCGCGCATGCTGGCGACCTTTTGGCGGATGACGGCGGACAGCTTCTCGCCTTCGCGCTGGCGACTGGCGGCGAACTCGTCGAGCGCGTCGCTGGCCAGCGCCAGGCAGGCCGGAGCGGCGGTCTCGATGTCCAGCCCGTCGTCGCCGAAAATGCCCGGCCAGCGCAACACGTCGCTGACCGCCAACGGCGCGGCCAGCGGCAACGCATCGCGAATCTGGCTGTCGAAGGTCTTCAGGTGCGCGAGCAGTTCGGCGTTGAGGCTGGCCTGTTTTCCGGCGCCGCTCGCGGCGACGAAGCTGAGCCGACACTCCAGCTTGCCACGGGCGACGCGCGTGCCGATCAGTTCGCGCAGTGCCGGTTCGACGATGCGCAACTCGTCGCAGATGCGGAACTGATAATCCAGGTAGCGGGAGTTGACACTTTTCAGCTCAATGTGAAGTACACCACCATCGACGGCACGCGTCGTGGCAGCATAGCCGGTCATACTGTAGATCATCTGAATCCTGACGTGTGGATGGTGGTGGGCATGTCGCCGGCTTTACAGCCCACCCCCAAAGACCGGACAATGGCCGACACTCTGAATAATAGCCTTGACACCGATGGTGCAACAAGCGAACCACCCCCTCCCCGCTGCGTTTCAGCTCGATGAATATTGCATCGAACATCAACTTTCCCTGGGGGGGTTTTCGATCGTCTATGTCGCCACGGACAGTCAAGGGAAGCGCGTCGCGATCAAGGAGTACCTGCCCAATACCCTGGCCCTGCGCGGTGAAGGCCGGACGGCGCCGGTAATCGCCGAAGACCATCTGCCGGCCTTCCGCTACGGGATGAAATGTTTTTTCGAGGAGGGCCGCGCGCTGGCCGGCCTTTCGCATCCGAACGTCATCCGGGTGCTGAATTTCTTTCGCGCCAACGACACGGTGTACATGGTCATGGAGTACGAACACGGCCGCACGCTTCAGGAGCTGATCCAGAAGAACCGGGCCGGCGTCACCGAGAACTTCATCCGCAACGTGTTCACCAAGATGCTCAACGGCCTGCGCGAAGTGCACTCGCACCGCCTGCTGCATCTCGACCTCAAGCCATCGAACATCTACATGCGCAACAACCATGTGCCGGTGCTGATCGACTTTGGCGCCGCGCGCCAGACGCTGGCCTGCGATACGCCGATGCTCAAGCCGATGTACACTCCCGGCTTCGCGTCGCCGGAGCACTACAACCAGCGCGAACTGCTCGGCCCGTGGAGCGACATCTACAGCGTCGGCGCGTCGATGTATGCGTGCATTTCGGGCAGCACGCCGCAAGCCGCCGACAGCCGCCTCGAAAAGGACCGTCTGGCGCCGGCGATGGTTCGCTGGGAGGGTCAGTACTCCGACCAGTTGCTGGAGACCATCGACTGGTGCCTGTGCCTGAACCATCGCTATCGGCCGCAGAGCGTATTCGCGCTGCAGAAGGCGCTGACCGAGCCGGTCGTCGCGCCGTCGCCACCGCCGCCGAAGGAAAACTGGCTCGACCAGGTGGTCGGCAAACTGAAGAGATCTCGCAACTCATGAAATTCACCATTTATCAGGAAAGCCGCACCGGCAGGCGCGCCAACAACGAAGACCGCCTGGCGCACTGCTACTCGCGCGACAGCCTGCTGATGGTCGTCGCCGACGGCATGGGCGGTCATTACTATGGCGAGGTGGCGGCGCAGATCGCCGTGCAGACCTTGACCGAGGCTTTCCAGCGCGAGGTCAAGACGCGCATTCGCGATCCCTTCCTGTTCCTGCAGACGGGAATGCTCAACGGCCACCGCGGCATTCTCGACTTCGCCGGCAAGCACCATCTGCTCGATTCGCCGCGCACCACCTGCGTCGCCTGCATCATCCAGAACAACATCGCCTACTGGGCGCACTCGGGCGATTCGCGCCTGTACCTGATGCGCAAGGGCCGGGTGCTGGCGCAAACCAAGGATCATTCACGCGTCCGCCTGCTGGTCGAGCAGGGCGTCATCACTGAAGATCAGGTGCACGATCATCCCGATCGCAACAAGATCTACGGCTGCCTCGGCGGCCAGCAGACACCGGAGATCGAGTTTTCGCGCAAGATGACGCTGGAAGCCGAAGACGTGCTGGTGCTGTGCACCGATGGCGTCTGGAGCGGTCTGCCCGGCGAGATGCTGGCGGCAACGCTGAAGACGGCCAACCTGATGCGCGCCGTACCGGTCCTGCTCGGCCAGGCCGAAACGCGCGGCGGTCCGCACGCCGACAACCTGTCGATGATCGCCGTACGCTGGCAGGATACCTACGTCGACGAGAGCAGCGGCGGCAGCAGCCTGATCTCGACCAAGTCGATGGCCCGCGACACGGTCACAACCCGCATGACCGGCTTCGGGCACCACGGCGGCCACAAGACCGAGCTCTCCGACGAGGAAATCGAGCTGGCGATCGAAGAGATCCGCTCGACCATCCAAAAGTATTCGAAATAAGCCCACAGGAAACCGCATGCGCCCCAGCCACCGTCAACCCTCGCAGCTGCGCAACGTCCGCCTCGCGCGCCGCTTCACCCGCCACGCTGAAGGCTCGGTGCTGATCGAAATGGGCGACACGCGCGTGCTATGCACGGCCAGCATCGAGGAATCGGTGCCGCCCTTCCTGCGGGGCGCCGGCCAGGGTTGGGTGACCGCCGAATACGGCATGCTGCCGCGCTCGACGCACACCCGCACCGGCCGCGAAGCCGCCAAGGGCAAGCAGAGTGGCCGCACGCAGGAAATCCAGCGGCTGATCGGCCGCGCGCTGCGCGCGGTAACCGACCTCAAGGCCCTCGGCGAACGCCAGATCACGCTCGATTGCGACGTCCTGCAGGCCGACGGCGGCACGCGTTGCGCGGCGATCACCGGCGCCTGGCTGGCCCTCAACGACGCCTGCGAACAGCTCTTGAGCAAGGGCAAGCTGGCCAGCAACCCGCTGCGCGATCACGTCGCAGCGGTCTCGGTCGGGATCTACAACGGCATCGCCGTGCTCGACCTCGACTACGCCGAGGACGCCAACTGCGATACCGACATGAACGTCGTGATGACCGGCAGCGGCGGCATCGTCGAGGTGCAGGGGACGGCCGAGGGCGAACCCTTCACGCGTCAGCAGATGAGCGAACTGCTCGACCTCGCCGACGCCGGCATCGGTCGTCTGATCGCCCACCAGAAGGCGTCGCTGGGAATATGAAACTGGTCCTCGCCTCGAACAACGTCAAGAAACTCAAGGAGCTCGACGCGATCCTCGCGCCGCTCGGCTGGGAACTCGTCGCCCAGGGTCAGCTCGCCATCCCCGAGGCCGAAGAGCCGCACTGCACCTTCGTCGAGAACGCGCTGGCCAAGGCCCGCCACGCCGCCAGGCTATCCGGCCTGCCGGCGCTGGCCGACGACTCCGGACTATGCGTGGACGCCCTCGGCGGCGCGCCGGGAGTGCAGTCGGCACGCTACGCCGGCGAACCGAAATCCGATGCCCGCAACAACCAGAAACTGCTCGCCGAACTCGGCGACAACTGCCGGCGCTCGGCGCACTTCGTTTCGCTGATCGTCTTCGTTCGCCACGCCGACGACCCGCAGCCGATCATCGCCGAGGGCGAATGGCACGGCGAAATCCTGCCGGCCGCACGCGGTGACGACGGTTTCGGCTACGATCCGCTGTTCTACATCGGCGAACTCGACAAGAGCGCCGCCGAACTCGACGCCGCCGAAAAGAACCGCCGCTCGCATCGCGGCCAGGCGCTGGCCAGACTCGTCGAGCGCCTGCTGGCACGGCGCTGATGCCGGCGCGGAGCGGCCGCAAGGTCATCCCGCTGGTCCCGCAACAGGGCTCGCAGCCACTATCGGCAAGGCGCGGCGAGATCGCCTTTCGTACGCCACCGCCGCTGTCACTGTACGTACACGTTCCCTGGTGCGTGCGCAAGTGCCCCTACTGCGATTTCAACTCGCACGCCCTGCCGACCTCGGGCGACGGCGAGGAAACGCCGGCGATCCCCGAGGACGACTACCTGGCGGCGCTGCTTGCCGACCTCGAATCGGCGCTGCCGATGATCTGGGGGCGCCGCGTGGACAGCGTCTTCTTCGGCGGCGGCACGCCCAGCCTGCTCTCCGGCGAAGCGGTCGACCGCCTGCTGGCCGCCCTGCGCAGTCGCCTTCCACTCCTGCCGAGTGCCGAGATCACCCTCGAGGCCAATCCGGCGAGCGCCGACGCCGACAAGTTCGCCGCCTTTCGCGCCGCCGGCGTCAACCGCCTGTCGATCGGAATCCAGAGCTTCGACCGGCGCCACCTCGAGGCGCTCGACCGCGCCCACGACGATCACCAGGCGCGGCAGGCGATCGCCCTCGCCGGGCGGCACTTCGAAAATTTCAACCTCGATCTGATCTACGGCCTGCCCGGCCAGACCGTCGACCAGGCGCTGGCCGACATCGACGCCGCGCTGTCCTTCGCGCCGCCGCACCTGTCGTGCTATCAACTGACGATCGAACCGAACACCGCTTTCGCCGCCCGGCCGCCGCCGCTGCCGGCAGACGATGCCTGTGCGGACATGCAGGATGCGATCGAGGCGAGGCTGGCGGCTGCCGGCTACGACCATTACGAGACCTCGGCGTTCGCGCGCCCCGGCCAGCACTGCCAGCACAACCTCAACTACTGGCAATTCGGCGACTACCTCGGAATTGGCGCCGGCGCGCACAGCAAGCTGACGCTGCACGACCGCGTCGTCCGCCAGATGCGCTGGAAGCGCCCCGAGCAATACCTCGCCAGCGTCGCCGCCGGCACGCCGCTGCAGGAGGAGTTCAGGGTCGCCGCCGCCGACCTGCCGTTCGAATTCATGATGAACGCGCTGCGCCTGATCCACGGCTTCGACGCGCCGCTGTTCGAGCGGCGCACGTCCTTGCCGCTGCTCGGCATCGAAGACGAACTGCGACAGGCCGAGGACGACGGGCTGATCGAGCGATGCGGGCCACGGATCGCGCCAAGCGATCGCGGTCGGCGCTTTCTCAATCGGCTGCTCGAACGCTTCCTGGTCGAACGCGGCTGAACGTCGCTACTGCTGCATGGCCTCGACCGCCTGATACAGCCGCTGCCGGAGTTCGTCGGCCGGCTGCCCCTGCCCCTCGGCGAGACGAATCTGTCGCAGCAGATCGGACACCTGCGCGGCGGCCTCGCGCTGCGCCCTGCCCGGCTTGCCCGCGGTCGCCGGCTTGCTGGCCGTCGCGCCGCTCGACGCCGCCGCTGCGGCCGGCTTGCCGTTGACCATCAGTTGCGCTCGCTCGGCACCGGGCTGACCGCGACGAGCGGTGATGACCATCGACGGCGGTACGTAGGGGCGCGGCATCTGGCGCGCCGCAACCGGCGGCGCGCTGGCGCGTCGCAAGGCGTTGGCGGTCGCCAGCAGCTTGCGGTGCAGTTCGACGCTCGAACGGCCTTCGGCTTCGGCGGCACGAATCTGTTTGAGAATCTCGTCGATCTCGGGCGGCACCGCCGCCGAACGAACGGCTTCGCCGAAACTCTCTTTCGGCGCCTTGACGGCGATCTCGAATTCCTCCGGCGACGAGATCATCTTCGCCAGATGCAGGTGGTCGTAGCGCATGGCCATCGTCAGCGGCGTATCGCCCCAGTCGTTCTGCGCCTTCGGATTGGCCCCCGACTCGAGCAACAGTCGCGCCAGCTGGTCGCGACCCTCGCGGGCCGCCAGGATCAGCGGCGTCGACAGGTTCGGCGAACGCGCGTTGACGTTGGCGCCGCGAGCGATCAGCTCCTCGGCGAGTTTCTGGTGACCGTTGAACACCGCGTAGTGCAGCGCCCCCCAGTTGTTACCCTGCCGCTCGAGCGGCGCGCCGTGCTCGAGCAGCCACCTGACGGCTTCGAGGTGTCCTCCCCAGGCGGCCAGCTGCAGCGCCTGCTCACCGTTGCGGTTGCTCCGCCGCAGGTCGGCACCGCGCTCGACGAACAGTGCCATCATCTCAACCCTGCCGTACCAGGCGGCGACCATCAGGCCGGTACCGACCTGCGCGGCCTCGTAGTCCGGGTTCAAGCCCTCGTCGAGCCAGCGCGTGACGGTGCGCAGGTCACCGCGCTCGACGGCGTAACCGAAGGTGATCGGGTCGGGTGCCGCAGTCACGGTCGCAGTCGCAGTCGGCGTTGGCGCTGACGTCTGCGCCGATGCCGACACCACGCCGGCGAGCAGCCACAGGGCGAACAGCAGCGATCGCCCAGGTCCAGCCATCAGATCCTTCAGGAAATCGCTCACTCCCAGCTCCATGCGGACCGCGCGGCAGCCCGCGGCACGGTGTTGGTGCGCGCCGTCTCGCGGTGTCCCGCGGCACGCTTTTGGTTCACAATGTCGGGCTGATGCCGTCCCGCCTGATTCTCGCTCTCGCGCTGTCGCTCGCCCTGCACGCCGGCCTGCTTGTCCCGGCAGCCTTCTGGCGCAGCCCGGCGCCGCCGCGACCACAACTGCAGGCGACCCTGCGCCTGCCGCTCGAGGCGAGCGCCACCAGCGACGAACCGCTGTTGAAGGACACCCTGGCAAGCGCCAGGGTGCCGGCCGCCGCCAGACCGCCTCCGCCCCCGCCGCCGCGCGCCAACGCCAGTCACGACGCGCCGCCCCGGCGCGCGGCCAAAGCCGAGACCCGGCGCGCGGTCGAGGCGGCGCAGCGCAAGCTGTCGGAATACATCTACTACCCGCCAGAGGCCGTCGCTCGCGGCCTCGAGGGCGAAGTTCGCCTGATCCTTGCGGTCGCCGACGACGGCAGCATCACTGCCGTCACGGTCGCGCTGAGCAGCGGTCACGCGATCCTCGACAAGGCCGCCGTAAGAGCGGCGTGGTCGATGGGCAAGGTGAACTGGGCGCACTCACGGGAGTTGATCCTGCCGGTGATCTTCCGCCTCGAGTGAGTCATGCCGGCGTCGGAAGAGCAGGTCCCAGACGCCGTGCCCGAGACGCAGGCCGCGCTGCTCGAAGCGGGTCTGCGGGCGATGCGACGGGCGCGGCGCGAAATCCGTTGCGGCATTTTCGAGCAGCGCTTCGGACGACAGCACGGCCAGCATCTGCTGCGCGTAGTCCTGCCAGTCGGTGGCGCAGTGCAGGTAGCCATCCGGCTGCAAGCGGCTGGCGAGCAGACCGACCAGCGGCGGCTGCAGCAGTCGCCGCTTGTGGTGGCGCTTTTTCGGCCAGGGATCGGGAAAGAAGACGTGCACGCCGGCGAGCGTCGCTGGCGCGATCATCTCGCGCAGCACCTCGACGGCGTCGTGCTGAATGATCCGCTGGTTGCTCAGACCAAGCTCGGCAACCAGCTTGCAGAGGCTGCCAACGCCCGGGGTGTGCACTTCGATGCCGAGGTAGTCGTTTTCGGGGTGCGCGGCGGCAATCGCCGCCGAGGTCTCGCCCATGCCGAAACCGATCTCCAGGATCTTCGGCGCCGCCCGCCCGAACAGCAGGTCGAGATCGACGCGCGTCGCGGCGTAGGGAACGCCGATGCTGTCCATCATCGCTTCCCGGTAGCGCTGCTGGGCATTCGAGACGCGCCCCTGGCGACGGACGAAACTGCGGATATGCCCAGCCCGGACGGCGGCGCTGTCGGCCTGCTGACCGCCCATGCCTAGGAACCGATCAGGCCGGTCGTCGGCGACGAGGGATCGGCCGAGTAGAATTTGCGCGCCATGCGGCCGGCGAGAAAGGCCTCGCGCCCGGCTTCGACCGCTTTCTTCATCGCGCTGGCCATCAGCAGCGGGTCGCGGGCGTGGGCGATGGCGGTGTTCATCAGGACGCCGTCACAACCGAGCTCCATGGCGATCGCGGCATCCGAGGCGGTGCCGACGCCGGCGTCGACCAGCACCGGCACCCTGGCGTTGTCGATGATCAGGCGCAGGTTCCAGGGATTGACGATGCCCATCCCGGAGCCGATCAGCGACGCCAGGGGCATCACCGCGACGCAGCCGATGTCCTCGAGCATGCGCGCCTGGATCGGGTCGTCGGCGCAGTACACCATCACCTCGAAACCCTCCCTGACCAGTGTTTCGGCGGCCTTCAGCGTTTCCGGCATGTTCGGGAACAGGTTGCCCGGATCGCCCAGCACCTCCAGCTTGCACAGCGCGTGACCGTCGAGCAGTTCGCGCGCCAGACGCAGCGTCCGCACCGCGTCGGCGGCGTTGTAGCAGCCGGCGGTGTTGGGCAGGATGGTGAACTGCGACGGTGGCAGCGCGTCCAGCAGGTTCGGCTCGCCGGCATTCTGGCCGATATTGGTGCGGCGGATGGCGACAGTGACGATCTCGGCGCCGGCGGCATCGATCGCGGCGCGCGTCTCGGCGAAATCCCGGTACTTGCCGGTGCCGACCAGTAGCCGCGAACGATAGGTCTTGCCGGCGACCGTCAGGCCGTGAATTGAAGCATCCATTCGTCTTGCCTTCCGAATTGTCCTCAGTGGCTTCAGCCGCCGCCGACGGCAACGACGATTTCGATCCGGTCGCCGTCGGCCAGTACCGCCTCGGCATGGCAGCCACGCGGCACGATCTCGCCGTTGCGCTCGACGGCGATCCGCTTGCCGGCGTGGTTGAGCGCCTCGACCAGCCCGGCAACCGTCAGCGGCGAGGGAAACTGGCGGCGTTCACCGTTGATCAGGAGTTCCATAAGCGGCCGATTTTATCACGCCGGCAGCCGCTAGCCGGCAAGCCGCCGCAGCGACGGCGAACCTCCTGGCCGGCGCGCTGTCTCTGTTGCCTCTGTGTCTTGACGATCGATGCCATGAAGCCACTCGGCACCCTGCTCCTGACGCCGTTGCTCGCGCTGCTCGCCGCCTGCAGCGGCGTTCCCGACGGCATCACGCCGGTCGGCAACTTCCAGCTCGACCGCTACCTCGGCAAGTGGTACGAGATCGCACGTCTCGATCATTCCTTCGAACGCGGTCTCAGCGACGTTTCAGCGAACTATGCGCGCAACGCCGACGGCAGCGTCGCGGTGATCAACCGCGGCTACAACGCCAGCCGGAACGCCTGGAGCGAAGTGAACGGCAAGGCAAAGTTGATCGCCGAACCGACGCTGGGCTCGCTGAAAGTCTCGTTCTTCGGCCCCTTCTACGGCGGCTACCACGTCGCCGCGCTCGACGAACGCGATTACAGCTGGGCGCTGGTCGTCGGCCCCAGCCGCGACTATCTGTGGATCCTGGCACGGCAACGGCAACTGCCTGGCGCACTGCGCGAGCAGTTGCTGGCCAGGGCCGGCGAACTGGGCTTCGATACCAGCCGCCTGATCTGGGTCAGCCAGGACAGACCCGATGGCTGAGCCGTCGGCGGCGCCGCCCGAAGCCGCCCGGCGGCGGCGTGGCCTCGACGCCGGCGGCGCTGGCAATGGTCGCCCGGCAGCGACCGTTCAGCTCGGCAGCGGCGCGAACAGCGCGGCGATGTCGTCGCTGCCGAACTTGGCGCGAACGCCGCTATCGGCCGACAGGATGCTCGCCGCCAGTTCGGCCTTGCGCTCCTGCAGGGCAAGGATCTTCTCCTCGATGCTGCCGGCGACGATCAGCTTGTACACAAAGACCGGCTTGTCCTGACCGAGACGGTGGGCACGGTCGGTAGCCTGGTTTTCCGCCGCTGGATTCCACCAGGGATCGTAGTGGATGACGGTATCGGCGGCGGTCAGATTGAGTCCGACGCCGCCGGTCTTGAGGCTGATCAGGAAGACCGGCACATCGCCGACCTGGAAGCGCCGAACGACCTCTTCGCGATCCCTGGTGTCGCCGGTGAGCAAGAGGTAGTCGATGCCGGCCAGCTTCAGCTCCTTCTCGATCAGCGCCAGCATGCTGGTGAACTGCGAGAACAGCAGGATCCGCCGCCCCTCCTCGACCTGCTCGGGCAGCATGGTCATCAGCAGGTCGAGCTTGGCGCGCTCCTTGACCTTCTGTGCCGCCTTGGCCCGCACCAGGCGCGGGTCGCAGCAGACCTGCCGGAGCTTCAGCAACGCGTCGAGAATGACGATCTGGCTGCGATTGAAACCCTTGCTGGCGATTTCCACGCGCACCTTCTCGTCCATCGCGACGCGAACCGTTTCGTAGAGGTCGCGCTGACTGCCGGCAAGTTCGACCTTGCGGACGATAATCGTCTTCGGCGGCAACTCGCGCGCCACCTCCTCCTTCTTGCGACGCAGGATGAAGGGACGTACGCGGCGGGCGAGCAGCTCGCGGCGTTCGCTGTCGTCCTGCTTCTCGATCGGCGTCCGCCAGTACTTGGTGAAGTTCTGATTGCTGCCGAGAAAGCCCGGCAACAGGAAGTCGAACTGGCTCCACAACTCGCCGAGATGGTTCTCCAGCGGCGTCCCGGTCAGGCACAGGCGATGCCGGGCAACGAGTTTGCGAACGACCTCGGCACCCTGGCTACGCGCGTTCTTGACGGTCTGTGCCTCGTCGAGGATCAGCAGGTGGTAGCGGTGTCTGGTCAGCTGCCCGGCGTCGCGCCAGAGCAAGGGGTAGGTGGTCAGCACGACGTCGTGCTGGGCGATCTCGGCGAAGCGGCTCTTGCGCTCGGGGCCATGCAGCGACAGGATCGACAGGCCCGGTGCGAAGCGCGCCGCCTCGTTCTTCCAGTTGAAGATCAGCGATGTCGGCAGGACGATCAGCGCCGGCCGGTCGAGCCGCCCGGCTTCCTTCTCGAGCAGCAGGTGGGCCAGGGTCTGCGCGGTCTTGCCGAGGCCCATGTCGTCGGCGAGAATGCCCGACAGCTGCTGGGCGCGCAGGAACTGCAGCCAGGCGAGGCCTTCGGTCTGGTAATTGCGCAGCTCGAGACCCAGGCCGGCCGGCGGATCGATGTGGCTGATCCCCTGCGCCGCCTGCAGCTGGTCGGCCAGCGCCAGCACGTCGCGCTGGCCGCGAAACTGCCAGCGGCTGACGTCGTTGAGCTCGGCCAGGCGCGGCGCGTCGAAACGCGACAGGCGCAGCGTATTGCCGCCTGGAAATCCGTCGAAGAGGTCGATCAGCGTTGCCGCCAACGGCTTCAGACGCCAGGCCGGCGCCCGCACGCGCTGCCCGGTCGGCGTCACCAGTTCGATCATCTCGTCGTCGGCGATCTGCGCCAGCAGGCTGGCGTCGAGCCAGCGCCCGTCACGGCGAAACAGCGCGGCAAGCAGCGGCGCCAGCGGCAGGCGTTCGCCTTCGACGATCACCCCCATGTCGAGATCGAACCAGCCATGCTCCGCCTCGATCAGATCGGCATCCCAGGCCTCGACCTCGAGCTGGCGATGGCGGAAGTCGTCGCCGAACTCGATCTGCCAGCCAGCGGCACGCAAGCGCGGCAGTTCGTTGCGCATGAACGCCGACCAGTCGCTCTCGACCGCCAGGCCATAGGCATTGTCGGGCGGCCTGCCGAAGGTCTGCAGGACGTAACCGGGGACCTTCTCCAGGCCGGCAGCCGCCGACTCGTCCATCAACTTCTCTTCGCGCGCCCGCTGACGCTCGATGTGCACCATCTCGCCGCTCGCCAGGATCGAGAAATCGCGCGTGTCGTCCGGCTTGACCTCGACTTCGGCGTAGCGAAAGACCGGCAAGGCGACGTCGAATGGTCCGCCCGCGTGGCTGGCGAGGTATTCCCGCCAGCTGCGGTTGCCGTGCGTGTGCAAGGTCTGCAGGCGCAGCACCGGCAGCGGTTCGGCGACAATGCTGCGGGTCGCGACGCTGGCGTTCCCGGGGTCACTCGGCAAGTCCCCGGCGGGCTCGATCAAGGCTTCATCGACCAGCGCGGCGGCGGTCGCCGAGAGCGGCGGCAGCGAGAACAGGCGCGCCACCACCGCCGGGTTGCCGTCGACCTGCAAGGGTCCGAGCAGGCGTCTGTCGAGGTCGACGTACCACGGCGCCGGCAGCGGAATCACCAGAGCGGCGATCGGCGCCGGCGTCAGCACGGGCAGCCGACGCCCGTCTTCGTTAAGCCGCCAGCCGAGCGTCGCCGGGCGCGCCACGGCCAGGGTCAGGGTCGAGAAGTCGTCCCTGCGGCACAGCCGGCCGCTGTCGGCCATCAGCTGCAGTAGCCGACTGCCGTTCAGCGGCCCCAGGCCAAAGGCCCGCAAACCGGTGTCGAACGAACGCTCGGCCCAGAGCAGGCGCAGGATGTCGCGATCTTCGTCGCAGACGAAGCGTGGCGGCTTGCTGAGTGTACGATCGAGGCTCCACAGTTCGTCGGCGCTCTCCGGATCGCGACCCTTGTTCACCGTCACTCCGAAACCACGCTGGTCGGCCGTCCATTGCAGGAAGTAGAACAGCCGCTGACGATTGGCCGAGGGGCTGCGATCCTTCTTGCTGACGGCCATTGCCACCCGTCGCAGTTCCTCGGTCCACGACAGCGCGCCAAGCTCGGAGCGATCCGCCGGCTCGGCAGCGTCGGCCGGGTTATACACCCGCAAGACCATGCTGGCGGGGAGCGCTGCTGCGATGCCGGACCGCGAATCGGTGGAGCGAAGTGATCGGCAAAGCACCCAAGAGCTGGCCTCGCAACAGGAGAGTCATCGATTGTCCGCCGTCGAGCAACGCGCTGGACGAAACCTCGACGACGAACGATAACCGCCTAGGGTAGCACAACGGCGTCGCGAGAGGCCGCGGGAAAGCGCGCCGCAACAGCTCGCGACGACGCTCGCGGCGCGCTTCAGCGGCGGTCGACATCAGTCACGGAAATTGCCGTACTTGATCGGGAAATCGGTAATCGCCCTGGTGACCATCGCGATGCACGCCTGCAACTCGTCGCGCTTGGCGCCGCTGACCCGCACCGCGTCGCCCTGAATCGACGCCTGCACCTTGAGCTTCGAATCCTTGATCAGCTTGACAATCTTTTTCGCCAGTTCCGACTCGATGCCGATCCGGATTTTCAGCTCCTGCTTGACCTTGTTGCCCGAGACTCGCTGTACCGCCTGGTCTTCGAGCCGCTTGGTGCTTTCCTTCTCCTTTTTCTCCATCGCCGGAAAAAGCAGATCCTTGATCTGGCCAAGCTGAAAATCGGAGTCGCCGTACAGGGTGATCAGCTTGTCCTTCTCGTTCAACTCGACCTTGGCGCTGGTCGCCTTGAAGTCGTAGCGGTTGTCGATGGCGCGGCGGGTGACATCGATCGCGTTGTGCAGGGCAGCCATATCGGCTTCCGAGGAAAAATCGAATGAAGGCATGTGTAGTCCGTCCGGTTGTAAGTGGTTTGGCGAGTCGGGCAGGCGAACGCGAGTGCCGTCAACGCGCCCGCCGAGCCAGGCCATCAGGCTCGCGGCGCGTGCCTGTCTCGACATCGTCCGCCGCGGCGCCGGCCGGGTCAAGTTCAGTCCTGCAGAGCGACATCGATGAACTGGGCATATTCCCTGACATAGAACGGGCGGTAATGATTGTCATCCTTGTAGATCGGCCGGCCATCGACGGTCATCACCGGGCAATGCCTGTCGGGGCAGATCTGGGCCACCGGATCGATGACCGTCGCGCCGGCGGCAACGGCCAGGCGTGCAAGGCGCTTGCGCAGGGCATCCTGCTGCTGGTCGAGTGGAATCCGTTGCTGGAAGGGCTTGACCGTCAGACGGGTCAAACGACTGCCTTCGAAGAAATTCCGCGGTTCGAATTGCTCGCCGCTCGGGTTGTCGAGAAGCAAATAGACCTTCTTGTCGGCCGCGATCGAGCGGATGAAGTTCTCGAGGCCACGCAACTCCGCGTCGATGTCGCCGCTCTCGACGACATGCGGACTCGCCTCGATCAGGTAGACGTTCCAGGCCGCCCCGATGACCACAGCGCTGACCGCCGGGCTGGCGACCAGTTTCGCCACTTGCTCCCTGAAAGCGGTACAGGTCGCCGCGTGCGAGCCATTGACCTGGGCGCTGCCGGGAACCGGCGAGCAGCCGGCGCTGGTCAGGAACACCGCCGAGTGGTAGCGAGCGGAATCGCCGTCGAGCAGCGCGACGACCCGCGGTCCGTATTGCTCGAGGTGCGAATCGCCGATGAACAGGACCGTCTTCGCGCCGCCCTTCCTGGCGTTGACCGTCGCGCCCGCGAAGCTTGTCCGCTGAAAACCCGACGGATACTCCCAGTCGTGCAGCGCTTCGAGAATCGGCCCGATCGCCGCGTCGTCGTTCCTTGGCCGAACGAGTCGCGCGTCGGTGGCGACGCCAATCAGAAGGATGGTGGCCATCACCGCAGCGAGCGCAAGGGCGGTCTTCGGGCCACCCGCCCGCAGCGGCTTCTCGAGCAAACGATAGCTCAGGTAGGCGAGCACCAGGCTGAGCAGTACCCACGCGCTGCGAACGCCGGGCGGCGGCATTCGTCCCCTGGCGATCCAGGCGAAGGAGAGCAGCAGCCAATGCCACAGGTAGAGCGGATAGCTGATCAGCCCAATCGACACCATCAGCCGGCTGCCGAAAACTTTTCGATTCAGCCAGGCGCTGCTGCCTGCGGCGACCATCAGGGCGGTGCCGACGGTCGGCAGCAGCGCCCACCAGCCCGGGAACGCTGCCTTCTTGTCCAGCAAGACGACGCCGGCGACGATCAGCGACAAGCCGATTGCCGATTGCCAGTCGGCGTTCACGGTCAGGCTGCGCGGCCGATGCAACGCCAGCCAGGCGAGCATGCCACCGATCATCAATTCCCAAGCACGCGACCATGGTGCATAGAACGCCGCGACCGGGTCTGACGCCACGGTCAGGACATTGGCGGCGAAGGATGCCAGGGCAACGAGAACCGTGATCGCCAGGAAGTTCCACTTCCTCTTCCAGACGAAGGCGAGCAACAACGGCCACAGGATGTAGAACTGCTCCTCGATGCCCAGTGACCACAGATGCAGGAATGGCTTGCTGTAGGCATCGCTGTCGAAATAGCCCGCTTCGCTCCAGAGCACGAAATTCGAGACAAATCCGGCGCCGGCAACGAGGTGCATGCCCAGCTGCTGCTGCTCGTCCACCAACATCACCAGCCAGGCGAGCAGCCAGCCGCTGAACAATACCAGCGCCAGGGCGGGAAAGATGCGGCGAACCCGGCGCGCGTAGAACTCGCCGTAGGTGAAACTGCCGTTCTCCAGGCTGGCGAAGATGATCGTGCTGATCAGGTAGCCCGAAACCACAAAGAAGATGTCGACGCCGATGAAACCGCCGGGCAGCGCTTCCGGAAAGGCGTGGAAAATGACCACCAGCAGCACGCCGAGCGCGCGCAAGCCGTCGATGTCGGCGCGATACGCCGGCTGCGTCAGATGCCGGGAGTCGGCGGCCGGCGCGCCCGCCCTAGCCGAAGTGACAAACGTAGTGATAGGCGTCTTCGCAGGTGATCTCGAACGACGAATCGGCCGGCACCGCGAACGACTGGCCGGCACCGTAGGCTTTCCACTGGCTTTCGCCCTGGATACGGACCCGGCACGAACCGCCGACGCCCTCCATCACTTCCGGGGCGTTGGTCGAGAAGGTCAGCGACGAAGGCAGGATCACGCCGATCGTCTTGCGGCTGCCGTCGGCGAGTTGCAGCGTGTGGCTGACGCACTTGCCGTCGAAGTAAACGTTGGCCTGCTTGATCACGCTGACGTTATCGAATTGCGACATGTTCAAAGTCCCCAGAATTTTTCCATCAGCGTCTTGGCGATGAAGCCGATCATCCCGAACGACAGCACGAAGAACAGCACGATCGTTCCGGTCTTCCCGGCCTTCGACTTCCACGCGATCTCGCCAATGATGAACAGCATGAAGAGCATGAAGGCACCGATCCCGAAGGTCATGCCGAAACCCGATATCTGCTCTTCCGTCAGCCCAAACATTGCGGGCCCATCTCCAGATCAGCGTGCGCGATTCGCCAGCTTTGCCGCAATGCGCATGCGCAGCGCGTTGAGTTTTATGAAGCCACCGGCGTCCTTCTGGTCGTAGGCGCCGGCATCGTCCTCGAAGCTGGCGATCGTCGAGTCGAACAGCGAATCGGACTTCGAGTCGCGGCCAACGACGATCACGTTGCCCTTGTAGAGCTTGACGCGCACCCAGCCGTTCACCGTTTGCTGGGTGTGGTCGATCAGCGTCTGCAGCGCCCGGCGCTCGGGACTCCACCAGTAGCCGTTGTAGATCAGACTGGCGTAACGCGGCATCAGGTCGTCCTTGAGGTGCGCGACCTCGCGGTCGAGGGTGATCGACTCGATCGCCCGGTGCGCGCGCAGCAGGATGGTGCCGCCAGGGGTCTCGTAGCAGCCACGCGACTTCATGCCGACGTAGCGGTTCTCGACCAGGTCGATGCGGCCGACACCGTGCTTGCCACCGAGCCGATTGAGCAGCGCCAGCAGTTCGTGCGCCGGCATCCGCTGGCCGTTGATCGCCGCCAGGTCGCCCTGCTCGAATTGCAGATCGAGGTACTCGGCGGCGTCCGGAGCGGCTTCCGGCGACACCGTCCAGCGCCACATCGACTCCTCGGCCTCGGCCGCCGGATCTTCGAGGTGGCGACCCTCGTAGCTGATGTGCAGCAGGTTGGCGTCCATCGAATACGGTGAGCCGCCCTGGCGGTGCTTCATTTCGACCGGGATGCCGTGCTGCTCGGCATAGGCCAGCAGCTTTTCGCGCGACAGCAGGTCCCACTCGCGCCACGGCGCGACGATCCGGATCTCCGGCTTCAGCGCGTAGGCGCCGAGTTCGAAGCGCACCTGGTCGTTGCCCTTGCCGGTCGCGCCGTGGACTACCGCGTCGGCGCCGGTGGAATTGACGATCTCGATCATCCGCTTGGCGATCAACGGCCGCGCGATCGACGTGCCGAGCAGGTATTCACCCTCGTAGACGGTGTTGGCGCGAAACATCGGAAAGACGAAGTCGCGAACGAACTCCTCGCGCAGGTCGTCGATGTAGATGTTCTCCGGCGCAATGCCGAACTTCAGCGCTTTCGGCCGCGCCGCTTCGAGCTCATCGCCCTGTCCCAGGTCGGCGGTGAAGGTCACCACTTCGCAGTGGTAGGTGTCCTGCAGCCACTTCAGGATCACCGAAGTGTCGAGACCACCCGAATAGGCCAGCACGGCCTTCTTGATGTCGCTCATGTTGTCGTGTTCCCGCTCGCATTGGGGGTGGATGATGTGAAGGACGTGGACGGCGACACGCCGACCCGGCCGAGCAGCAGATACTCGAGCAGCGCCTTCTGGGTGTGCATGCGGTTCTCGGCCTCGTCCCAGACGACGCTCTGCGGCCCGTCGATCACCGCCGCCTCGACCTCTTCGCCGCGATGCACCGGCAGGCAGTGCATGAACAGCGATTCGCGACCGGCGGCACGCATCATCTCGAGGTCGACCTGCCAGTCGGCAAAGTCACGCCGGCGCTCTTCGTTCTCGGCTTCGAAACCCATCGAGGTCCACACGTCGGTGGTCACCAGGTCGGCACCGCGCGCGGCGTCCATCGGGTCGGCAAAGTGTTCGAAGTGATCGGTTCCATACAGACCGGCACGTGCCGGCTCGACCTCGTAGCCTGGCGGTGTCGACACGTGGACGTTGAAATCGAGCACCTCGGCGGCCTGCAGCCAGGTGTTGCAGACGTTGTTCGAATCGCCGATCCAGGCCACCGTCTTGCCCTGGATGGAGCCGCGATGCTCGATGAAGGTGAAGATGTCGGCGAGGATCTGGCAGGGGTGATACTCGTTGGTCAGGCCGTTGATCACCGGCACCCGCGAATTCGCCGCAAAGCGCTCGATCATCGCCTGCTCGAAGGTACGGATCATCACCACGTCGCTCATCCGCGAGATCACCTGCGCCGCATCCTCGACCGACTCGCCGCGCTGCAACTGCGAATCGCGGCTGTTCAGATAGATCGCCGAACCGCCGAGTTGCTGCATGCCGGCCTCGAACGACAGACGCGTGCGCGTGCTCGCCTTCTCGAAAATCATCACCAGCGTGCGGTCGCTGAGCGGCCAGTACTTGCGGTACGACTTGAACTGCCCCTTGATCCAGCGCGACCGCTCGAACAGGTGGTCGAACTCGCCGCGCGTGAAGTCCCTGAACTGCAGAAAGTGTTTTGCCGCATCCATGGCTGCTCTCTATCGGGTCGCGAGAAAATCGCCAATCAGCGCCGCCAGGCGCGACACCAGCTCACGCGCCTCATCGGCGCTGAAGGTCAGCGGCGGCAGCAGACGCACGACCTTGTCGGCGGTGACATTGATCAGCAGGCCGACGTCGAGCGCCCGGCTCACCAGTTCGCCACAGGGACGGTCGAGCTCGATGCCGATCATCAGGCCCTGGCCACGAATATCGACGACACCCGCGCAGCCGGCAAGCGACTGCGCCAGCCCCTCGCGAATCAGCCGACCGACGGCGACCGCGCTGTCGATCAGGCCGTTCTCTTCGATCACCGCGATGGTCGTCAGCGCTGCCGTCGTCGCCAGTTGATTACCGCCGAAGGTCGAGCCATGCTTGCCGGGTTTGAACAGTCCCGCCGCCTTGCCGGCGGCCAGGCAGGCACCGATCGGCACGCCGCCGCCGAGACCCTTGGCCAGCGTCACGACGTCCGGGCGGATGCCCGAGTGCTGAAAGCCGAACCAGCTGCCGGTGCGGCCGGTGCCGCACTGCACCTCGTCGCAGATCAGCAGCCAACCCTTCTCGTCGCACAGGGCGCGCAAGCCGCGCTGGAAATCGACGTCGGCGATGTTGATGCCGCCCTCGCCCTGGATGATTTCCAGCATCACCGCGACGACATTGTGGTTCGTCCGGGCAATCGCCTGAATCGCCTCGAGATCGTTGTACGGAACGCGCACGAAGCCCGAAACGAGCGGCTCGAAACCGGCCTGTGCCTTGCGGTTGCCGGTCGCCGACAGCGTCGCCATGGTCCGCCCGTGGAAGGCCTTCTCCATGACCACGATCGCCGGCCGCTCGACGCCCTGCCGGTGACCATGGAAGCGGGCCAGCTTGATCGCCGCTTCGTTGGCTTCGCAACCCGAATTGCAGAAGAAGACCTCGTCCATGCCGGCCAGCTCGGCAAGCTTGTCGGCGAGTTGCTCCTGTTGCGGAATCCGGTAGAGATTCGACGAGTGCAGCAGACGCCCGGCCTGCGCGGCGATCGCCGCCACCAGCACCGGATGATTGTGCCCCAGGGTGGAAACGGCGATCCCCGCGAGAGCGTCGAGGTAGCACTTGCCTTCGGTATCGGTCACCCAGCTGCCATCGCCATGGCTGAAGGCGATGGGCAAGCGGGCGTAGGTATTCATCACGTGCGACATGGACCACCCATTGCGGAGCGTTTGAAACTGAAACGGCGGCTCGCGCCGCCGGATAACGAGACCAGCACCCGGACCAGCTCGGCCCGGTCCGACGCACTTCGGGAAGGCAGGCGCGCCGGCTTACAAGGGCAGGGATTCTACGGGAAAAAGTGCCTGCTGTATAGAAAACGCGGCGCTTTGCGGCCATTTCGGGCGCTTTCCGCGAGGCACACCGGCGTGCCGCTGGTCACGCCGGGGGAGTGTCCCCGACCGCCTGCCGCCCAAGCAACCGGCACGGATCACGACCGGCGCCGGGACAATTGGCCAGCTGCCGGCAATGCACTACAGTGGGAGATTCCTGCAGCCAACCAGAGGAGTTCGAAGATGAATGCACGCATCGGTCGCAACACCGCCAGCGCAATCCTGATCGCCGCCTTGCTCCCTTTCCAGGCCGCCCACGCACAGCTCGGCGACCTCCTCAAACAGGGCGGCAGTGGCGGAGGATCGGGAGGTCTCGGTGACCTGGGGGGTCTGAGCGGCGCACTGCCCGGACAGTCGATCACCTCCGGCAGCATGGGCAACGTCGCCGGCCTGCTGGAATTCTGCATCAAGAACAACTATCTCGGCGGCAACAGGGCGGCGTCGGTCAAGGACGCCCTGACCAGCAAGCTTCCCGGCGGATCGTCCTCGTCCGACAGCGGCTACAAGAGCGGCGCCAGGGGCATCCTGAGCAGCAGCGATGGCCAGCAGCTCGACCTCAGCGGTGGCGGCCTGAAGGACAAGGTCACCAAACAGATCTGCGACAAGGTTCTCGACCAGGGCAAGTCGATGTTGTGAGCTGGCGGCCAAACGTCCGCTCACGGTCGATTGCGACATGCGTGTTGCGCGTCGGCCGGCCGGGGAAACGGTGGCCGGCGCTTCGACCCTGTCCCGGCTTGCTGAACGCAACGCGGACGCCAGGATGTCCGGGCGTGCTTCCCGAGCGCCCACCGGCGTGAGCAGCAAGGACAACGCCGGGGAGCAAGCCGCTTGCAGCCCCGAGCGCGCGGCCAGGAGGCAGGCGGGCTCGTCCGCCCTGGCGCGGAAAACGTCGAAGGCATCTTCCTGATCAAACGGCGGCCGACGGAGATCACCGACCTGGTCGCGCGCCGGCAGGGCGGTGCGGGCGGCAAGCCGCTGTTTCGCGTCAACTCACCGCCCGGCGCAGAACGCTGCGATGCGGTCGTCAGGCTGGCGGCGCGGAGTCCCCCTTTGGACCTGCCGGCCCCGGTGCTCCCTTGACACCCGGAGCACCCGCCGGCCCGGCAGGCCCGGCAGGCCCGGCTTTGCCCGGAGCCCCCTCCGGCCCGGGTTTGCCCTGCGCACCGGCGGGACCCTGGATCCCCTTGGCTCCTGGCGCACCTTCCGCACCGGCTGGCCCTGCCTTGCCTTGGGGACCCGCCGGGCCAGCCGGCCCGGGCTTGCCCTGCGGCCCCGCCGGTCCCTGAGCTCCGGCAGCGCCGGCAGGACCCACCGGGCCCACCGGACCCGCCGGACCCGGATCGCCCTTGCGCCCGGCTGATCCCGTCTTGCCCGGCGGTCCGGCCGGCCCCTCCTTGAGGCTCAGCGCTGCCAACTGCTCTTCCAGCGCGGCGAGACGATCATTCAACACTTGCATGGCATCAATGGTTGTGGTCAGCAGATTCCTTGCCGCCGACTTGGCGGATTTCTTCTTGTCGCTCTTTCTTGACACTGTAGGTCTCCTCTCGTACGCAAGGGTGCGCGGCAGGTGTACTGCGCGCGCCACTCATACACGTTATGACAGCGACGGTCAATGAGCCGCAATGATCATCAGGGGGTAGAGTCGAGAACCGGCCTTCGCCTGCGGTCGCTCATCGACCGTCCATGCGCCTGTCCTGCAAAGGGCGAACCACCGGGGTCAATGCCGACAATCACACGTCCCGGCGACCAGCAGGGGCCGCTGGACCAGCTGCGCATCGCTGACACCATGCCGGCTTTTCTTCTTTTTTCTGCGGGAATGGCCGCGAATGCACAGCCATGTCGCTCATCGGCATGGCGAAACCAGGTTCCGGCGGCAACCCGGCCCGGAGCTTGCCAACGGCACCGGCTTGTCCGGGCGGCCATTGGCACCTGCTGCGCTTGCCAGCTCCAGGACCCGTGCGGCGACGAAGACCGCCTGCCGCCGTGCCATTTCCGCAGACGAAGACCGTTTGCGGCAGAAGCTTGCCCTCTGACATGCCGGCATCCAGCGCAAGGCCCCGGGCGCCAAACGCTCAGCGCTGCACGCCGTTGAGCGCCCAGTCGTAGTCGATGTAGTCGATCTCCACCAGGCCGCGACGCACCAGGGCCTGGTCGGCGGGGTTCGCCGCCAGGAGATCGGCGTAGCTGCCGAGAAACTGCTTGAGCGAGGTGATGCCGCGATGGCCGGCCTCGAAATCCCTGCCATACCAGTCGAAAATCCGCGAAACCATCAGCGTGCCGGTCTTCGCGTCGAAGCGATTGCGCGAGCGGTCGGCAAGGAAGCGGCGCGCCTGCTGCTCCAGCTGGGCGTCGAGTCGCTCGCCGACGAAGGCTTCGTCGTTCAGCATCGGGCAGCCGACGGAAGCGCAGTTCACCGCGAAATGGATGCGCGGGTCGTCATGGGCGCCCGGCTTGCGTATGGTTTCGTGCTCGATCCAGTCGAGATGACGCGGCTCGCCGAACAGGGTGAAGAATTTCTGCTGCCACGGGCTGTTGAAGACGAGGTTGCCGAGATCGCGGATCGACTTCAGGTCCGGGTACCTGGTGAGGATCAGCTCGACGGTGAAGGCATTGTAGGCGTTGATCAGGAACGCCAGTTGCCGGGGCTTGCTCCAGGAATCGAACTGCGCCCGCGGCACTGCCGACAGGCTGTCGAGATAGGCCTTGAGCGCGCTGCGTTCCTTCGCCAGGCCGGCATAGTCGACCTGCGACGCTTTACCTCCGTCGATCAGCACGACGTGCCGTTCGAGCAGTGCCGTCCACGCGGCATGGCTTTGGTCGAACGCCGCGTTGACGGAAAGTGGCAACAGTGCGAAGGCGACCGCGACAAGCCAGTTCTTCATGACATCTCCACATTCCGGCCGCGATGCGGCCGGCAGTTAGCGTACTTCGCTGAAAAACCGCCGGCCCACCAGTGGCAGGCGCAGGCGGTGGCAGACGAGCAGCACGGCGACTCGTGCGAGGCTGCTCCAGATGCCCATCTGCTCGAACTTGCGCGAATCGGTAATCGCCTCGTCGGCAAGCAGAATCGGCGCGGTGGCGTGGCGCAGGCGTTCGCCGAAGGCGACGTCCTCCATGACCTCGCAGGGCGGAAAGCCTCCGAGGCGCTCGAACAGCTCTCGCCGCACGAACATGGCCTGGTCGCCGAAGGCAATGCGCGTCAGGCGGGTACGGTAGTTGTCGAGGCGGGATATCAGGCGCAGCCGCCAGTCGTCGCCCGAGAAGCGGTGCCTGAAGGCGCCGGCCAGGACGCTCGCCGGCAGAGCGGCAATGCGCGCCAGCGCCTGCGGTGGCAACAGCGTGTCGGCGTGCAGGAACAGCAGCCAGTCGCCACGCGCCGCCGCGGCGCCGGCGTTCATCTGGCGTGCCCGCCCCTTGTCCGCGCGCAGCAGCCGCACGCCCGCTGTCGCCGTCGCGATGGCGACCGTCGCGTCGCGGCTGCCGCCGTCGACCACCAGTACTTCCTCCGGTAGCTGCGGCAGGACGTTGGCCAGCGTCCCGCCAAGCCGCAGCTCTTCGTTCAGCACCGGAATGACGACCGAAATCGTGCTCATGGCGTCTCGCCGGATGGCCGCCGCGGCATGACTCCGGCGCCGACCGAGGTCCTCCGGTCGCCTGCGGGAACGCCGGGGTCGCTCGGCAGGTCGCCGGCGCCCAACAGGGTGGCGACCCGCCAGTGCAGCGGATGGCGATCGGCGAGCTTGATGGGCAGATCTGGCCTGCCGGCTTCGAGTTGCATGCGGCTGAGTCGCCCGCAGCCCTGGATCCTTACGCAATTGCCAGCACGATCGGACATCACGGCACCGCTGCCCGCCGGCATCAGCTCTGACGCCCCAGTACTCTTCTCGATCAAGCAACACCAGTCGAGCGTGACCAGCGCTTTGCGGTCGGAGCCGTCAGCCAAAGCCGGCACGGCAAGAAATTGTCAGGCGATTGAGGCAGCCCGCTCGCGACAGCCGGCTTTCAGTACCTGACCACCGGCCCCTTCCACGATTCCTGCCGCGGCCGCGCCCGGGCGATGGCCATTGCCGCCGAACACCAGCCGTCGCAGGCGTTGCGCCCCGGGCGCCCGCGCAGCAGGTTGAGCAGGCCCTTGCATCTGGCGTAGAAATGGAAGAAGCGCAACACCCGCGCTTTCTGCGCCGGCGTCGGTGGATGAGCGCTGCAGACCAGCTTGTCGTCGACCATGCCGCGGTCGGTCTGCGTCACCGCACCCCACGCCCTGACCCGGATGCGCGTGCCGAAGGGCAGGCGCGGACCGAGAACCAGCGCGTCGAGCAGATCGCCTTCGAGCCCCAGATAGTTCGCCACCGAGCCGTAATTGAACGGACAGGGGAAAGGCGAAATGAAGTCGATGTGGCCGATCGAGCCGCGTTTCAGGAAGCTGCCGCGCGGCACTTCGATCGTCACCTCCACTTCGGGCGGCTCGGCGGCCGTTTCGCCGCCTTGCGGCGCGGGGGATTTGGCGTCGGACATCTCGCAATCCTACTGCAAGGCGCCGTCGAGATGTCGGGCGAAGCGTCCTCCGGCTGGCCTCTGACTGCCCGGGACAGTGCCACCAACGGCTTCCGGCGATCGCCGGCGGGCCCGTCGACAGCGGTCGCAAACGCACCGGCGAGGTGCACATCGGCAACCACCGCGAATTCATGTTGCACCGCCCGGTGCACCTGCTACTATTCCGCCGTACTTTTCTTGAGACAACCTGGGAGTCAGCATGGAGACGCTCGTCTGGAATACCCCGATGCTGGTATCTGCCCTGGTTCTCGCGGCCACCTTCGCCGGTATCTTCACTGAAGGCGTCCACCACATGCACCGCACGAAGGTGGCCATGCTCGGCGCCGCGGCGATGGTCTTCAGCGGCCAGATCTTTGGCTTTTACGGACCAGACGAGGCACTTCACGCCATTGACTGGAACGTCATCTTTCTGCTCGGTTCGATGATGGTGATCATTGCCATCATGATCCCCACCGGCGGCTTCCAGGCGATGGCCTTCTGGATCGCGCGGATCTCCGGCGGCCGCCAGTTCCCGTTGCTGGTAATGCTGGGCACGGCGGTCACCCTGCTGTCGCTGCTGCTCGACAACGTCACCACGGTCGTCATCTTCGGTCCGTTGATCGTACTGATCTGCCAGGTACTCAAGGTCTCTCCCATCCCCTACCTGCTGGCGGCTGCCCTGCTGAGCGACACCGGCGGTGTCGCGACGCTGGTTGGCGACCCCCCCAACCTGATGATCGGCTCGGCTGCCAACATCGACTTCAACACCTTCTTCCTGCGCATGGGCGGGGTGGTGTTCGGCGCCTGGCTGGCCACCATCCTCGCCCTGCGCGTCCTGTTCTGGAAGGAACTGGCGATCAAGACCGCCGACGTCAAGTTTGCCGAAGACATCAAGCTTGACGACCCCAAGACCTGGCGGCTGTCGCTGATCGTCCTCGGACTGATGGTGGTGCTGTTCATCTTCCACCGCCATCTGCACTGGGAGGCCTGGGTGGTGGCGACGGTGGGCATGGTGACCATGTTCCTGGTGGGCCGCCATCTGGAACTCGATCCCTATCTGGAAAAAGTCGAATACGCCCTGCTGCTGTTCTTCATCTCGCTGTTCGTGATGGTCGGCGGCGTTGAGCATAGTCACTTTCTCGAGTACATCGGCCAATACATCAAGCCGTTCGTCGAGGACGACCTGCTGGTCGCCAGCATTGCCCTGCTTTGGGGTTCTGCCGTTCTCTCGGCCGCCATCGACAACATCCCGTTCACGGCGGCAATGATTCCCATCCTGCTGAGCATGGAAACGCAGGGACTGAACGTCACGCCGCTGTGGTGGTGTCTGGCAATGGGCGTCGGGATGGGCGGCAATGGCACGCACATTGGCTCCACCGCCAACGTGTTCATCGTCACGCTTTCGGAGCGGCTGGCACAAAAGGAGCGCGACCCGACGCTGGCGATTACTCCGGGCCTGTGGTTTCGCAAGGGAACACCGGCCATGCTGGCGACGCTGCTGGTCTGCACGGTGCTGCTGGTAGTATTTTTCGACTTCTTTTCGGCTCCGATCCACATCAAGTGAGGCGGCATGCCAAGGCCGCTTGCCACTGCGACTGGATCGCTGCCCGGTTTCCAACAACGAGGGAGAAAAGCGATGTTCTGCCGACATGCGATGTCCACCGACGTCATCACGGCCGGTCCGGATCAAACCATTCGCGATGCCCTGGCCCTACTTGCCAGGCACCGTATCCGCGCTGTGCCGGTAGTCGATGCCGAAGGTCATCTGGTCGGCCAGTTCGGCCTTGATGCGATGCTCGCCAGCCTGCTGCCCACGGCACTGACCGTCGATCACCACGACATGATGAATGTCAACATGCGCCTGGATTACCTGCTCGACGCAACGCCCAATGTGGCCAAACACCTGCACGATCTGTTGCCGATGGCACTGTCGTCGGTAATGAACACCAAGGTTCAGGTGGTGCATCGCGACACCCCGCTGTGGGAAGGCATCCGGCTGCTGGTGCAGCAGGGCAGTCCGATCCCGGTCGTCGATGAAACGAGCCACGCGCTGGTCGGCCTGCTCTCGAGTCAGGGCGCGACCGGCCGACTCATGGAACTGATCGGCGAGTCGCGCTGACCGGTCGCTCCGACAGCCGGCGGGGCGCCGATCCATGTCCCGCTGGTGGCAGCGGCGAAGCCGCAGGAAACAACGGCTGCCTTTCGCGCCGACGGCATCGGCCTGACGCCCCTTGCCGCTGGCCTCGAAACGCTCGCCACCAGGAGCAGCGCCCATCCACCGGTGGACCTCTTATCTTCCATAGCAGGCGCCAGGCCGACCCGGAAATCGTCGAGTGCACGGGCGCGAGCAGCCGCGGCCTCGCCGCGAGCGCCTTCCACCAGGAAACCTTCGCGTTTCGCCGAGGCCCGCAGATGGCATCGCGCCGCCGATCGTCGTGCCCTATTGGCGCCGATCGCGACGAGCCGCGAGGCGCGACAATCGGTCGCGAGTAGAATAGGCGCATTTTGCCGCACGGCGCTTTCGGCACGGCTCGAACAAGCACGCCTCCTGGAGAAGTGATCCGGCTGGCTGCTGGCGAACAACGACGCCGCTCGCTCGGACGGCCGCACGGACCATACATTCACGCCGCCCGGCGACCATCACGGAGCTGCGGCAGCGCACGCCTTTCGTGAAGATTGCACGCTTTGACACACACCTCGACTGAACACGGTCCGGGTTTCAGACCCGACCTGCAGGGATTGCGAGCGGTCGCCATCGGCCTGGTGATCTGCGCCCACGCCGGCCTGGCAATTGCTCCGGGTGGCTTCATCGGCGTGGACCTGTTCTTCGTCCTTTCCGGCTACCTGATTACCGGTCTGCTGCGGCGCGAACTGGCGCAGACCGGTCGCATCGCCTTCATGCCGTTCTACGCACGACGGCTGCGACGACTGTTGCCGGCGATGATCCTGATGCTGGTCGTATCCTGCGCCGCGGCACTGTCGCTGCTGTCGGGGGTGGAAGCACGCGCGCAACTGGCATCGGCGCCGTTTGCCGCGACCTGGACGAGCAATCTCTACTTCGCTTTCATCACCCTCGACTATTTCGATGAACTGGCGAGTCGCGACCTGTTCCTGCACACCTGGTCGCTGGGGGTCGAGGAGCAGTTCTATCTGATCTGGCCAGCCGTCCTGCTGCTCCTGGCCAGGGTCGGGAAATGGCGGGGTCTGAGTGGCAGGGGGGCGCACCGTCTGATGCTTGCCGGCCTTGCCGCGGCGTTCGTCAGCAGCCTCGCGCTGTCGCTCTACCTGACCGCAAACCTGCCACAGGCGGCCTTCTACCTGATGCCTTCGCGGATCTGGCAGCTGTCGCTCGGCGCCATCGTCTGCCTCGTTTTCGGCGATCGCCAGGCGGCTCACGAGGCACGGCCGGCAACGCCCGCAACGACCGCTGCCCGTCTTGCGCTCGCCGCCGGCCTGATCCTGATCATCGGCTGCAGCGCAGGCCTCGATGCCGACCTCGCCTATCCGGGCTTCTGGGCGCTGCTGCCGTCGGCCGGTGCCGCTCTGGTGATCGTCGCCGGCCATCTCCAGGGCAAGGGCGAATATGGCTTGCTGGCGCATCCACTGCTGGTGTGGCTGGGGGATCGTTCCTACTCGCTTTACCTGTGGCACTGGCCGATCTTCGTTCTCGGCTTCTCGCTCGGTTTGCAGGGCCAGACCGTTCCGACGCTGGGCCTGATCATCCTCGCCCTGCTCGCCGCGACGCTGAGTTACCGTCTGATCGAACTGCCGTTCTGGAAGGGAAGGTACAGTCACGCTGGCTCCTTGCGCGTCCTGTCGCTTGCCTTGGCGCTGATGACGGCGGTGGTCCTGGTGCTGTATCAGGGCTCGCGTCAACTGCCGCCGGCGGGCTCGACCGCCGACCTGAGCAATCAATGGCGAAGCGACGCGCCGATCATCTACAGCATGCCGTGCGATGCCTGGTATTCGCACGCCCGGGTCGAACCCTGCGTCTTCGGCAGCGACACCGCCGCCAGGACCGTCGTCATCCTCGGCGACAGCATCGCCATGCAGTGGTTCTCGATCATTCCCGCACTCTTCCCGGAGCCGCGCTGGCGGACCATCGTCCTCAGCAAGTCGTCGTGTGCCATGGTCGATGAAGACTACTACTACCCGCCGATTGGCAAGATCTATCGGGTCTGCACCGATTGGCGCAACGCGGTGTTCGACGAACTGGACAGAATCCGGCCCGACGTGATCATCGTCGGCAGCGCGGCAAGCTATCGATTCAGCGAACAGCAGTGGCTGGAGGGCAGTGCGAGGGTTCTGGCGCGCCTCGCCAAGGCGGCCAGAACGGTTCTGCTCATCCCCGGAACGCCCGGCCTCGGCTTTGACGGCCCCGGTTGCCTCGCCCGCCAGCTGGCGCCAGACGGCCGCCTCGAACGCGGTCCTTGCCTGGCCAGGCATCGCCTGAAAAACATCGCAGCGGTCAGCCGCTCGCTTGCGCTGGCAGCCAGCCGCTTTCCGAATGTGCACCTGCTCGACCTCAACGATCTGGTCTGTCCGGACGGCGTCTGCAGCGCCGTCAGCGACCAGGGCGTGGTCGCCTTTCGCGACAGCAATCATCTCACCGACTCCTTCGTGAGGGCACAGATTCCGCTCATCCGTGAGCGCTTGCGAGGCTTCGAACTGGACTGAGCGTGGTCACCAAGCGATTCCCGAAAGACACGCGAGGCCGGCTCACGAGGCATCGATCACGGCCGACACGACGCGCGACCTCACCGGCTGACCAGCAACGCGGCGCGGCACCGCGCTCGGGCACTTGTCACCGGGCGGCGTTAGCCCTGATAAGGCCGACTTGTGCGGCGCACGGAGGAACACCGATGTCGAGTCCTGAAACAGCCGCGAGCGCTGCCGGGAAACCGGCAGTCGACGACAGCTCGCTGCTTTCCGACACCGCGTTCCTGGCGAGCCTGCGGCAACAGATGCTGAAGTTCGCCACCCTGCAGCTGTCCGATGCCAAGCTCGCCGAGGACGCGGTGCAGGAAGCGCTGATCGGCGCCTTGCGCAATGCCGCTTCGTTCGGCCTACGAGCCGCCCTGAAGACCTGGGTTTTCGCGATCCTCAAGAACAAGATTGCCGACATCCTGCGCCACAAGCGGCGCTCGATCGACGCCAGCAGCCTGTTGCGCGAGGACGATGAGGACGGCGACGACGGGGATTTCTCGGCGCCGTTCGACCGCAAGGTTTTCTGGCGGGCCGACGAACGTCCGGCCGCCTGGCCGCACCCCGAGCAGGCCTTGCGGCAAGGCGAGTTCTGGCGGGTGTTCGAAGCCTGCCTGGAGAACCTGCCCGCCACACAAACGCGGGTGTTCATGATGCGCGAGTTCGTCGAACTCGATTCGCAGGAGATCTGCCAGACGGTCGGGGTGAGCGTCAGCAACCTGCACGTGCTGTTGCACCGCGCCCGCCTGCGCCTGCGCGAGTACCTCGAGAACCGCTTGTTCATGGTGGCTGACCAGCCATGCTGAACTGCCGGGAAGTGACCCGCCTGCTGTCGGATTCGCAGGAGCGATAGCTCGCCCTGGGCGAACGCCTGTCGCTGCGGATGCACCTGCTGATGTGTGCCGGCTGCCGCAACTTCGGCAAGCAGATGGACTCGCTCCGGCAGATCGCGCGCGCCTACGTCAGAGGCGCCGGTCAGGGCAGCGACAAGCGGAACGAATAGCTTGCCGTTGGCGACGACCACAGCGCCTCTTCGGCCGGCGGCGCGTCGACCCCGTTCACCGCCCCGAAATCAAAGCCCGCCACCAGTTCCGGCTTGACGATCTGGAAATCCGGCCGGACGTCGAAGTCGCGCGGTGCGAACAGGCTGTGGTGACGACATTTCTGTCTGGTCGGATTGAAGGTCGGTTTCCTTGCGGCTTGACAAGGCGATCGCCCGCTTGCCCACACCTTCGATCGGCGAAGCGCTCGCTGCCCGGTGATGAATGCCTTGCGGCACCAGCTTCCGAACCAGTCGTCTGGTCGTGCAGGGCAGTGCCTTCAGGCAGCCGGCTTGCCTGCGCCGGCGGCAGCACGGCCGTCCGGCGCGCCGCCGAGGCACCGACGCGAGGGCTCGTGCAAGGCAATCGGCCTCCGCAATTTCTCCCAGATCTCTCCATTGCGACTGCCAGATCGGCCTCCAGAATCCTTTCATGGCTGGCCAATGGCGCCGCCGCTGATCAGAGGAGAAGAACATGGAAATGCCGGCACTTCCAGGCGAGCGACTCGGGGCCCTGGTCCTGAACGCCAACGGCCACGCTTTCGACAGCCGGACGGGAACAAGCTACCGCTTCAATCCGCCGGCTCAGGTCGCGCTGCTGATGCTCCAGGACGGGAAATCGAGGCAAGCGATCATCGAAACGCTGGCCGATCTTTGCGACCAACCCGAAGCGGCCGTCGAAGGCGGTGTCGATCATCTTGTCGACCAGCTGGCGAGGTACCTGGCGTGATCGCTCGCTCGCGGCAGCGCCACTGGACAGCCTGGAACGTCGCGCTCACCGGCATCAACGCCCGGCCGGACAACCCCGGCCCGGGCTGCGCCGTCGCCCGTTGCCTGCGGCAGACGACGGCTTTTCGCGGCCAGCTGGTCGGCCTTGCCTACGCCGCGCTGGACGCCGGCCTCTACCTGCGCGAGAGCTGTGACAGCGGTCACCTGCTGCCCTATCCGGCAACCGGCGCAGCGGCCTTGCTGGAGCGACTGGACGAGATCCTGCGCGACCATCCGGTCGATGCGATCGTGCCCTGTCTCGACGCCGAACTTCCCAACTTCATCGCCATCGAGGGCGCCCTCGAGCAGCGCGGCATCCACCTCCTGCTGCCGCGGCGGCGGCAATTGCGTCGCCGCGACAAGGACCGTCTGCCGGCGCTGGCTGCCGCTGCCGGCGTCGCCACGCCGCCAGTGCAATGCCTTGGCGACGAGCGGTTCTTCGACCACTGTGGTGCCGACGGCTGGGATTACCCGCTGGTCGTGAAAGGCGCTTGCTACGACGCCTACGTCGTGCACTCGGCGCAGGAAGCCAGGCAACGCTACCGACAGATGGTCGCCAACTGGGGCTACCCGGTGCTGGTGCAGAAGTTCGTGCACGGCGACGAAATCAATCTCACCGCCCTCGGCGACGGCAGTGGCACGATGATCGGCGAAGTCATGATGCGCAAGCAGGCGCTCACCGACAAGGGCAAGGCCTGGGCCGGCGTCGCCATCGACGACCGGCAACTGCTCGAGGCCGGCCGGCGCCTGTTCGACGCGCTCAAGTGGCGCGGCCCGCTGGAGATCGAGATGCTGCGCGACGACGCCGGAACGCTGCAGCTGATCGAAATCAACCCGCGCTTTCCGGCCTGGATCTATCTCGCGCATGGCGTTGGCCGCAATCTGCCGGCGGCGCTGCTGGCCCTGCTGCACGGCGCCAGGCCCGGGCAGCTCGAGCTGGCGCCGCCGCGCCCGGGAATCACCTTCATCCGTCACGCCCAGGAAAGCATCGTCACGCTCGACGAAATCGCCAACCTGGCGGTGAGCGGCAGCAGCAGCGGGTCGCACGCACTCGCCAGCCGCGCCGCCTGAACCCCGCAAGGAGAAAGAAAAAATGGCCAAGATGATCTGGCAGACCCCCCGCATGACGCCAGTGGCGCTGCCAACGCTCAACCCTTTCGGCCGACGTCGCACTGGCGTCGACGTGCAGTCCGAGATCGACGGCGTGCCGATAGAAACGCTCGCCGAACGCTATGGCTCGCCGCTTTATGTGACCTCCGAGCAGCGGCTGCGCGCCAACATCCGGCGCATCCGCCAGGCGTTCACCGCGCACTGCCCGAACGTCATTCACGGTTGGTCGTACAAGACCAACTACAACGGCGCCGTCTGCTCCATCCTCCACCAGGAAGGCTCCTGGGCCGAGGTCGTGTCGCGCTTCGAGTACGAAAAGGCGCGCGCGCTCGGCGTGCCGGCCGAGCAGATCATCTTCAACGGGCCGAACAAGCCGCGTGCGATTCTCGAACGGGCGATCGCCGAAGGCGCCTTGATCCACGTCGACCACGGCGACGAACTGGAGTTGATCGAAAGCATCGCCGCCGAACGCCGCGAGCGCGTTCCGCTCGCGCTGCGCCTCAATTTCAAGACCGGCTACAGCGAGCCGTGGAGCCGCTTCGGCTTCAACCTCGAATCCGGCGCCGCGCGCGCGGCGATCAGCCGGGTAAAGGCCAGCCGGCACTTGCGCATCGACGGCCTGCATTGTCACATCGGCACCTTCATTCTCGACCCGCGCGCCTATGCGGCGGCCGTGACGACGCTGTGCCTGCTCGCCCGCGAGATCGAGAGCGACGGTAGGCGCCTGCGCTACATAGATATTGGTGGCGGCCTACCGTCCGGCAACGCCCTGCAGGGCATCTACCTGCCGCCGGAACAGTCCACACCGGACCTCGAGGAATACGCCGAAGCGATCTGCAAGGCCTTTCTGGAGGGTACCGCCTACCGCGTCGAGCACGGTGAAGCGCGGCCGGCGCTGGTTTTTGAAAGCGGCCGGGCGGTGATCGACGACGCCCAGAGCCTGATCACCTCGGTGGTCGGCCGCAAGGAAACCGCCGACGGCCGCCCGGCCGCGATCCTCGACGCCGGCTTGAACGCCTTGTTCACGGCGCTGTGGTACGACCACCCCGTGCGGCTCGCCTCGCCGGCGCGCGGCGAGCCGCGCGACACCGTCCTCTACGGCCCGCTGTGCATGAACATCGACGTCGTCCGGCATTCGGTGCAACTGCCGCCACTGGCGGTCGGCGACCGGCTGGTGATCGCGCCGGTCGGCGCCTACAACAGCACCCAGTCGATGCAGTTCATCGAGTATCGCCCGGCGACGGTGCTGATCCACGGCGACCGCGAGGTCAGTCTGATCCGTGCGGCGGAAGACCTCGCGACGGTCTGCGGGCCGGAAAGACTGCCCGCGCATCTGGCTCGCAGGGGGCCGGCGGCAGTCGCCTGCGGGCCGCTGCGGCGAGTTGTCGGAGGCTGAAATGGCAGGCCTGATCGACCGCGCATGCCGCCTTCTCGACGCCTATGGCGCACTCTTCCTGGCGCGACGACGGATTGTCGGCTCGCTGATCCTGACCGCGACGCTGTGCGACCCAACGACCGGCCTGTGCGGCCTGGTCGCCGGCCTGGCCGCGATGCTGACCCGCGACCTGCTGCGTTTGCCGGCCCTGCCGGGCGAGGCCGATCTCCTCAACGCCATTTACGCCGGCCTCGCACTGGGCGCTTTCTACGCCAGCGAGCCGCGCCTGCTTGCTCTCGCCGCCTTTGGCGGCCTGCTGGCCGTGCCGCTGGCGACCGCGCTGCGGCAGATGCTCGCCGGCCCGTCCGGCGGCCGCGGCCTGCCGCTGCTCGGCGCGCCCTTTCTCGGCACCGCCTGGACCGTGCTGGCGGTGGCCAGGGCTCTTGGCCTGCCGCTACGCTCGCTGTGGCCGGCCTGGCCAGTCCTGCCCGACTGGCTGCCGGCGGCGGACGCCGCCGCCTCGACACTTGCCCATGTCGGTGCGCTGTTCTTCGTCGCGCATCCGCTGGCCGGCGTCCTGGTCCTCGCGGCGCTGCTCCTGGCATCGCCGATCCTGGCGCTGCTCGCCGTCGCCGGCGGTCTGCTGGCCAGTGCGCTGCTGTCGGCGGTCAGCACGACAGCGATACCGGGCCTGCCACTGCTGGCGGCCTTCAACGGCACCCTGGTGGCGATCTTCGTCGGCGGCCTGCTCGCCGCACCAGCGCGGCGAACGCTGCTGCTCGCTGCCGGCGCGGTGCTCGTCGCCAGCGCCCTGTCGGCCGCTCTGCTCACCCTCGCCGCACCCTTCGGCGTGCCGCCCCTGTCGGCACCGTTCGTGCTGACCGTGTGGCTGGCGAGTGCCGCCCTGCGGGCGGATAGCAGCGCCTGGTGGGCACGCTTCTGGCTCCGGGTACCGGCGTCTCCCGAGGACAGCCTGGTCAACGCCGGACTGGCCAGCGCACGCGGACTGGCCGGCGGCAGCACGGCGCTCCTGCCGCCGTACGCCGGCCGCATGACCGTCTCGCAAGCAGTCGACGGTGCCCATACCCACCGCGGCGCATGGCGCTATGCTCTCGACTTCGTGGCCACCGTCGACGGCCGGAGCCACCGCCGCAACGGCAGCCGCTTGAGTGATTTTCATGCCTTCGACCAGCCGCTGCTGTCGCCGGTCGAGGGCTGCGTCGCCGCCTGCCGCGATGACATTGCCGACAACCGCCCGGGCGACATGAACCTGGTCGAGAACTGGGGAAACCACGTCCTGATCGACATCGGTGGCGGCCTCTACGTGCTGTTGGCGCATCTGCGTCGAGGCAGCATCAGGGTCGCACCGGGACAGCGTGTGGCAGCCGGTGCGATGCTCGGTCGCTGCGGCAATTCCGGCCGGTCGGCGCAGCCGCACGTCCACCTGCACGTCCAGCGCGGCCTCGCTTTGGGGTCGCCCACCGTGCCGTTTCACCTCGTGCACTGCCTGATCGACGACAGGGAATACGCGCTCGACGGCCAACCGGGCGTCGGTCAAACGGTCGCGGCGCTGGTCAACGACCCATCCCTGACCAGTGCCTGCAGCCCCGGGCCTGGTCGTCAATGGCTGTTCAAGGCCGGCGAGGACGAATGGCGGCTGGCGGCCGAGACCGGCCTGCTCGGCGATACCCGCCTGGTGTCATCGAGCGGTGGCCGCGTGCAGGCGACCGCGGCGCGCAGCGTGCTGGCTTTCCATCATCGGCGGGGTTCGCCGGATCCCCTGCTGGATGCCTTCGTCCTGGCGTTCGGGATGATCCCCCTGGCAACGCGACCGATGCGCTGGCGCGACG
>JACKLX010000001.1 GCA_024235695.1 Accumulibacter sp. | reverse complement strand
GATTAGCCTGAAGTTCCGTTCGCCCGCAGCCGCGAGCTGGGCGCCAAGTATCTATTTTTTCTAAGAAAGCCGTTCAAGAAGCGGGTTTTTTGGCTTCAATTTGTAGTCACTAATATGTATTGACAAGTATTGCTTATTGTTTTATTGTTATGAGCATGCCTGCTCGCACTGGAACCGCTCACGTCGTCACTACGACCCGCAAGTACAAGGATCGGGTCTATCACACCCACCTGCTGCGCCGCAGTTATCGCGAGGGCGGCGCGGTCAAGAACGAGACGCTGGGCAATCTGTCGCATCTGCCCGATGCGCTGATCGATATCATTCGTCGATCGTTGCAGGGCGAAACCTTTGTGCCGCTGGCAAAGGCCTTCGAGATCGAGCGCTCACGCGCCCACGGACAGGTGCAGGCTGTATCAACGGCCATGCAACGCTTGGGATTCGCATCGCTGATTGCGGCCAAGCCGTGTCGTGAGCGTGACCTGGTGCTGGCCATGATCGCGTCGCGCATCGTGGCGCCGCAGACCAAGCTGGCCACGACCCGCTGGTGGCACACGACAACGCTGGCCGAGGACTTCGCGGTGAGCGACGCGAACGAGGACGATCTGTACGCGGCGATGGACTGGCTGCGGCAACGCCAGGCGACCATCGAGAAGAAGCTGGCCAAGCGCCATTTGAGCGCCGGCGGTCTGGTGCTCTACGACCTGTCGTCGAGTTACTTCGAGGGAACGACCTGTCCGCTGGCCAAGCGCGGCTACAACCGCGACGGCAAGCACGGCATGCTGCAGGTCAACTACGGTTTGCTCACCGACGCGCGGGGCCGTCCGGTTGCCGTTTCGGTGCATGAAGGCAACACCGCGGACAGCACGACCTTCATGCCTGAAGTGCAGCGCCTGCGCACCGACTTTGGCATCGAGCACATGGTGATGGTGGGTGATCGGGGAATGATCTCGCAAAAGGCGATCCAGGAGATGCGCGACAGCGACGGTATCGGCTGGATCACGGCGCTCAAGAGCGTTTCGATCCGCCCTTTGATCGAACAGGGACAGCTGCAGCTTGGCTTGTTTGATGAGCGCAACCTGGTCGAACTGAGTTCCCCGGACTATCCCGGCGAACGCCTGGTGGCCTGCCGTAATCCGCAGTTGGCCAAGCTGCGCGCGCACAAGCGTGAAGCCTTGCTGTGTGCGACGGAGAACAAGCTCGAAACGATCAAGGTCCGAGTGGCCGGCGGAAGACTCGCTGGCCAGGATGCGATTGGCGTGTGCGTGGGGAAAGTGGTCAATCAGTACAAGGTTGCCAAGCACTTCGAGCTGACCATCGACGAAGCGACTTTCTCCTTCAAGAGAAAGGCGGAAAGTATCGCGGCAGAAGCGGCGCTGGACGGCCTGTACATCATTCGCACGTCGCTACCTGCCACGGAAATGACCGGGGCTGACTGTGTGCGCAACTACAAGTCGCTGGCCAATGTGGAGCGTGCTTTCCGCTCGCTCAAGACGATCGACCTGAAGGTCCGCCCGATTCATCACCGTCTCGCGGATCGGGTGCGTGCGCACATCTTCCTGTGCATGCTCGCGTACTACGTCGAGTGGCACATGCGCGAGGCATGGCGTGAGTTGATGTTCGCCGATACCGATCAGGAGGCCAAGGCAACCCGCGACCCGGTGGCGCCGGCGACGCGCTCCGAAACCGCTCTGGCCAAGGTCTCCCAGCATACCCTCGACGACGGTTCGCCAGCGCACAGCTTCTCGACCTTGATGGCCGATCTGGCGACCCTGGTGCGCAATACTTGCCGCACACCCCTGGCCGCCGCAGACGCGCCGACCTTCGACATCTTGACTACGCCCTCCGCCAAACAACAGCGGGCCATGAAACTCCTGGAACAGATCACGGCGTAGTCAGAAGCCGGAAGCCATTCCTCAAAGCAAGCGATTGAAAGATAGAAGAAATTCGTTTGTCTCTGCCAAGAACTTCAGATTAGCGCTCCTTCCTGCCGCTGGTGTCCCGCATTCGCCGGCGCCGATGCAGCAGCCAGCCGTAGGCGACGAGGTTGACCAGCAGTACCAGCGCTGCCAGCGCCCACTGGCTGCTGCGCGTCAAGCCGGCCGGATAGATGATCGGCAGCAGGTAGTGGTCGACGAAGCTGCTGCTGTAGCCGGCGTCGCCGGCCGCCTGCCGCAGTCGGTTTTCGAGCGGCGTCAGCGGACAGATCCAGCCGCTCGCTTCGACCAGCACGGCCCAGCCAGCTGCCGGCAGATGCGCCAGCGCCAGGCGCGGCCAGCGCAGCGCGGCGAAGCCGCCGACCATGACGAAGGCGATGAACAGCAGGTGCACCACGACGACGGCGTCGGCCAGCAGGCGCTCGCTCATGCCGACACCACCGGGCGCCGCTTCACAGGCCTTCGTTGAAGCCTCTGATCAGCCGCCGTGCTTTCTTCGTCGGCCGACCGCGCAGTTGGCTGCCGGGCACCGGTGCCAGGCGCCGCGCCTCCTGCTGCGCGGCGCGACGGTCACGACTGACGACGCTCTCCTGGTAGAGCTGCTGAGCTTCACTGGCCGGGCGGCGTTGCTCGTTGAGGGCGCGCACGACGACCTGCCAGAGGGTGTCGCCGATCGCGATCTCCAGACTGTCGCCGGGACGCAGTTCGCGCGCCGGCTTGACGGCATGCCCGGCGATCCTGACGTGGCCAGCGGCAATCGCCTGCGCGGCCAGTGAGCGCGTCTTGTAGAAACGCGCCGCCCACAGCCACTTGTCGACGCGCATCGCTGCTGGCGCGAGCAGCTCGTTGGCGCTCATGGCTACGCCCTCACCGGCCGTTTGCCGAGCTTGCGCTGCAGCGTGCGGCGGTGCATCTTGAGCGCCCGCGCGGTCGCCGAGACGTTGCCCTGATGCTCGGCGAGGACTCGCTGGATATGTTCCCACTCGAGTCGATCGACCGACAGCGGCGAAGCGGCCACTGGTGTCGCCGAGTCGCCGATGCTGCTCTTGTTGAGCGCCGCGACCAGCTGATCGGCGTCACACGGCTTGGCCAGGTAATGGATCGCGCCGAGCTTGATCGCCTCGACGGCGGTGGCGATGCTGGCATAACCGGTAAGCATCACGATGCGCGTATTGGCGTCCAGTTCGAGCAGCTTCTCGATCAGCACCAGACCCGAATCACCGGGCATCTTGAGGTCGACGACGGCGTATTCCGGCGACTGCTCCCGGACCTTGGCGATCGCGCTGTCGACACTGGCAGCGACGGTCACGGCGTAGCCGCGGCGATCGAGGGCGCGCGCGAGAACGCGGCGAAAGACATCGTCGTCGTCGACCAGCAGCAGCGTCGGGCGGTCGTCGTCGGCGAGCCTGGCGTTGGCTTCGGAAGGTGTACTCATGGCTTCAGGCTTTCAGTCGATCGAGCGGCAGGCTGACGCGGGTGCATGTGCCTCCCTGCGGGTCGTCGCGGTTGAACAGCTCGACCTTGCCGCCAAAGCGCTCGAGCGTCGCGTTGCTCAGGAACAGGCCGATGCCGAGGCCGGCCGTCGGCTGCTGACCATCGGCCTTGGTGGTGAAGAACGCCTCGCCGAGGCGCTGCCTGGCCTCGGCGTCCAGCCCCGGACCGCGGTCGAGGATCTCGATGCGGCAGCTGGCCGGCGTCCAGCAGGCGGCAAAGCGCAGCGTTTCGTCGCTGGCGCCATGAGCGTCGGCAGCATTGTCAAGCAGGTTGAGGATCGCCTGCACCAGGGTGCGGTCGGCGACTATCGGCGGTGCCGGCTGCTCGCCCTGCAGGCTGACGTCGAGCCGGGCGTGCGGGCGGATCAGTTGCCACTCGTCGAGCAGCTGCTGCAGATAGGCATCGAGCGCCAGCGGGCGCAGGCTCTCTTCGCGACAGCGATCGGTCGACGCGAGGATTTGCGAGATCGTCTGCTTGCAGCGATCGACCTGTCCGCGCAACAGCTGCAGGTCTTCCTGCAACTCCGGGTCGCCGCGGTGATTCAGTTCGAGTTCGCGGATCACCACCGCCATCGTCCCCAGTGGTGTCCCCAGCTGGTGGGCGGCACCGGCGGCGAGCGTACCCAGCGAGAGGATCTGCTCGTCGCGCAGCACAGCTTCGCGGGCACTGGCCAGCTCGCGCTCGCGGAGCTTCAGCGCAGCGGCCATGCGGGTCAGGAAAAAGGCGACGACAAGCACGCTGATCACGAAGTTCAGCCACATGCCGAGGACGTGCAGCGCAAAGCCGCTGCCATGACCGGCGTGTTCGGTCGCGTCGCCGGTGGCGCGGGCAAGCAGCGCATCGAACTGCGCCAGGTCGCCCTGCGGCGGCGGTAGCGGCAGTTTCCAGAATACCAGAAAGGTGTAGAGCGCCAGGGTGATGGCCGCCATCGCCCAGGCGTGTCGGGCCGGCAACATCGCGGCGGCCAGCGTTGGCGGCAGCAGGAACAGCGAGACGAAGGGATTGGCCGAACCGCCGGCGAAGTACAGCAAGGCGGCCAGGACGCCGACGTCGATCGCCAGGTGCGCGAAGATCTCGCGCTCGCCGACCGGCCCACCGCGTTCCAGGCGCCACTGGCTGAGCAGATTGACGGCGCCGAGCAGGGCGATGATCGCCGCCATCGGCACCACCTCGAGCGGGATCTTCAGCCAGGCGACAGCCAGCACCAGCACCACGGCCTGCGTCAGCACCTCGATCCGGCGCAAGGCGAGCAGCCGCCGCAGCGGATTGACACTGCCCGGCAGGAAGGCCTGCGCCTGATCGGTTCGAGACATCAATAGCGGCTGCACCGGCGACAGTCGAAAGCTGCAATAGTAACCTCTTGCCAAAATCCCGGGCGTGGCTGCGGCAAACTGTCGCGGGCAGGCCGGTGCCGACAGGATATTTGCCAAGAAACCCTTGCCGCCTATCGCAATGCGAATGGTTCTCATGTATAGTGCGAACGTATTGCTTCGAGTCGTGGCCCAGCCCGGGTGACAGTGACGGCTCGACTGTTTGGCGAGACAGGTTCTCGCCTGGACATTTGCACGTTTGGACAATTGCGCCGGCATGCCGATCAGCACGCCGGCCAGGGGAGGTAGCGGCGGTCATGAAGCCAGTTGAATTGATTACCCTGTTCGATTTGCCGCAGGGTCAGGAGGGTACGGTCAGCAGCGGTGGCCTCGCCGGCAGCGGCGACGCCACCGACCTGGAACTGGCGCTGCGTCTGTTCGAGATCGGCTTCGTCGACGGTGAGCGCGTTCGCGTCGTCGCCCGCGGTTATCCGGGTGGCGAACCGCTGGCGGTACGGGTCGGCAACACCATGTTCGCGCTGCGCCGCTTCGAAGCGGAACGGGTGCTGGTGGCACCGCTGCGCACCGGCCAGGTCGCCAGCGCATGAACACGCCGAGCGTCGCAGCGGCCGTCTCGCCGCCGGCTGTCGAAGCGGCCAGGCCGGTGCTCAGCCTGGCGTTGCTCGGCAACCCTAACTGCGGCAAGACGGCGCTGTTCAACCTGCTGACCGGCAGCCGGCAGAAGGTCGCCAACTATCCCGGGGTGACCGTCGACCGCAAGGAAGGGCTACTGACGACGCCTCGGGGCAAGCGCTTTCGTGTCCTCGACCTGCCGGGCGCGTACAGTCTCAACGCGATCAGCATCGACGAGGAAATCACCCGTGACGCCGTCCTCGGCAGGCTCGCCGGCGAGCAGCGTCCCGACCTGATCGTCTGCGTCTGCGACGCCACCAATCTCAAGCTCAACCTGCGCCTGGTCCTGGAAGTCAGGCGCCTCGGACTGCCGGTGATGCTGGTGCTGAACATGACCGATCTGGCGCACAAGCGCGGCATCGCCATCGACGTCGCCGCCCTGCAGCGCGAATTGGCGATGCCGGTGGTCAACACCGTCGCGGTCAAGCGCGGTGGCGCCAGCGAACTGCTTGAGCGGCTCGAGGAGGCACTGCCGGACGACCTGCCGCATGCCGCTGCCTGGCTGCCGCCGGATATCGCCGATGTCACTGCCACGCAGCGCGAGGTCAGGCGCATTCTCGCCGCCAGCGTGCGCGAACCGGCGATCGACACGCGCCTTGACGAACGCATCGATCGCGTCGTGCTGCACCCGCTCTGGGGAATGCTGATCCTCGCCGCGACGCTGTTCCTGATGTTCCAGGCGGTGTTCAGCTGGGCGGCGCTGCCGATGGCACTGATCAAGGACAGCGTCGAGGCCTTCGGCGCCTTGCTCGCCGCGCAGTTGCCGGCGGGCCTGCTGCGCAGCCTGCTGGTCGATGGCGTCGTCGCCGGGGTGGGCAGCGTGCTGGTCTTCCTGCCGCAGATCCTGATCCTCTTCCTGTTCATCCTGGCGCTCGAGGATTCGGGTTATCTGCCGCGCGCCGCTTTCCTGCTCGACCGCCTGATGGGCACCGTCGGCCTCTCGGGGCGCTCGTTCATTCCGCTGCTCTCGAGCTTTGCCTGCGCCGTCCCCGGCATCATGGCGGCACGCACCATCACCAACTGGCGCGACCGGCTGGCGACGATCATGATCGCGCCACTGATGACCTGTTCGGCGCGCTTGCCGGTTTACGCGCTGATCATCGGCGCATTCATTCCGCAGACGACGGTGGCCGGGGTGTTCAACCTGCAGGGGCTGGTGCTGTTCGTTCTCTACGTCGCCGGCATCGTCAGCGCAATGGCCGTTGCCGGGGTGCTCAAGCTGACCGTCGCCCGCGGGCTGCAGCATCCGCTGATGCTCGAACTGCCCTCCTACCGCTTGCCACACGCTCGCAACCTGCTGCTCGGGCTGCTCGAACGTGCCCGCATCTTCATCATGCGCGTCGGCAACATCATCCTGGCGTTGATGATCGTGCTGTGGTTCCTGTCGACCTTTCCGGCGCCGCCCGACGGCGCCATCGGCCCGGCAATCCAGTACAGCTACGCCGGCATGCTCGGCCAGGCGCTCGAGGTCCTGTTCGCGCCGATCGGTTTCAACTGGCAGATATCGATCGCGCTGGTTCCCGGCATGGCGGCGCGTGAAGTCGCGGTCGGTGCGCTCGGCACGGTCTACGCGCTGTCGGCCACCGGCGACGACGTCGCCGCCCAGCTGGCACCGATGCTGGCCGCCGGCTGGTCCTTGCCGACGGCCTACGCGCTGCTGGTGTGGTACGTCTTCTCGCCGCAGTGCCTGTCCACGCTGTCGGTGGTCAAACGCGAGACCAACTCCTGGCGCTACCCGCTGCTGATGGCCGGCTATCTTTTCGCGCTCGCCTACGTCGCCGCCTTCGTCACCTACCGCGTCGCGCTGGTGCTGGTCGGAGGTGGCCATGCTTGAGGAGCTGGTGGTCTTTGGCGCGGTCGCCTGGGCCGCCAGCTACGCGGCCTGGCGGTTGATGCCGGCCGCCTTTCGCGGCGCGCTTGGCGAACGCTGCGCAAGGCTGGCGCTGCGCCGCGGCGCTTCGTCAACCGCCCCGGCCGACGCCAAGACAGCGCGGCGGCGAGCCGCTGCCGAAAGAAACAGCGCCTGCGGCGGCTGCACCGGCTGCTCACCCGAACGGGCGCCGCCGCGGGTCGCCATCATTCACCTGAAAGACAAATGAGATGACCCTTGCCATCGATGCGCTCGGCGCCACGCGCGGTGCCATGCTGCTTGTCGCCCTGCTGACCCAGCCGCTGGCCGCGCATGCCGCTGGCGCCGGCGGCGCCAGCGAAGCCGACGAGCGGCCGGACAGTGTGCCGGTAGGCGAACAGCCTGCCACCGAGGCGCCGCCCGACTGGCGGGAAAGCACCCTCAGTGGCGACTGGGGCGGCGCGCGCAAGCGGCTTTACGATGCCGGCGTCCAGGTCGACGCGCTGTACACCGCCGATTATCTGCGCAACACCACCGGCGGCCTGCAACGCGGTGGCGCCTACATGGGCCACCTCGATCTCGCGGTCCAGCTTGACGGCCAGAAGCTGCTCGGCTGGCAAGGTGCCACCGCCTATCTGCAATTGATCAGCAATGCCGGCGGACGCTTCAATCTCAACTACGTCGGCAGCCTGATGGGGGTCGACAACCTGGAAGCGCCGGTCAATCGCAGCGGCATCTTCCAGGCCTGGCTGCAGCAGTCGTTCCTCGACGACAAGGCCTCGCTGCGGGTCGGTCTGTACCCGATCGATTCCGAGTTCTACATCACCGAGTCTTCGGGCGTCTTCATCCATCCATCGTTCGGCATGGCCGCCGAGGCCGCCGACTTCGGAACGCTCGCCGGCCCGTCGATCTATGCGACCAGCACCTATGGCGCCCGCCTGCGGATCGATCCCGATCCATCCTGGTACGCCATGCTGGCCATCACCCGCGGCGTGTCCAGCGACCGCGCCGCGACCGCCGGCCCGAACATCAGCTGGCAACTGGGTAGTGGCAGCATGCTGATCGGCGAAATCGGCCTCAGTCCGGCCAGGGCTGGGCTGCTCGGCGAACGACCCGCGCTCGCCGGAAACCGCGACGACGGTTTCGAAGCGATCAGCAAGCTGGCCGTCGGCGCCTGGCGTTTCACGCCGCAGTTCCCCGAGCTGGTCGCGGTCAACGCCGCCGGCGAGCCAGCGCTGGCAACGCACTGGGGCGCTTACCTGCTCGGCGAACAGACGGTCTATCGGGCGCCGGAGTCGAAGCGCAGTGTGACGACCTTCGTTCGCTACGGGGTGACCGACGGCCAGACCAACAACATCGACTATTCGGTCAGCGCCGGCCTGAACTGCCGCGGTTTGTTCGCCAGTCGCGAGGATGACGTCTTCGGCATCGCCGCGACGCGCGCGCACGTCGGGCCGCAGGGGCGAACGCTGCTGGCCAGCGACGTCGGCTCGCCGCTGACGGCCAGTGCCGAATCGGTGGTGGAGCTCACCTATCAGGCGCCGCTGCTGCCCGGGGTGGTCGTGCAGCCGGTCGCACAGCGGATCTTCAATCCCGGACTGCACCTGCCGAACTCGACAGTCGTCGGCGCCCGCCTGCAGATCGCCCTGTAATCATCGCCGCCGTCGCGGCGCCGTCGCCGCCCGCTCAGGGCAGCGACACGGTTTCGCCTGCCTGCTCGGAAATCAGCCGCGACAAGGCCGCCAGCAGTTCGTCGCCGCGACGCGTGTCGCGCCAGGCGCTGCCGTCCCAGCGGTAATGAAAGCCTCCCGATCGGGCGGCCACCCAGACTTCCCTGGCGGCGTCGTGCCGATTGACGATGATCTTGCTGCCATCGGCAAATTCGATTTCCAGCACGCTGTCGTTGATCATCGCGAAGTCCAGGTCGGCGGCGCTTCCTTCCAGCCCTGCTTCGATACGCTGCAGCGCCGCGTCGGCGAGCGCGTTGAATTCGCTATCGTTCATCCTGTGCTACCATTTTGCATTTTTGACACCCTGAACTATGCGGCAATATCCTGTGCTGGCCTTGCTGGCGGCTCTTGCCCTTGGCGCCTGTGGCACCCGGGGATCACTGGTACTTCCGCCGAAACCGACGGCAGGCGCTGCCACCACGCCAGCCCCGGAGACGGCTGCGGATGATTCTAGCACGGCCACGAAGGCGGCCCGATGAGCGCTTTCTGCCGCCGCGACGGCGTCCTGCACGCCGAATCGGTCGCCCTCAGCGAGCTCGCCGCCGATTTCGGCACGCCGTGCTGGGTATACTCGCGGCAGGCGCTGGAGAGGGCGCTCGACGAATTCCAGCAGGAACTGCGCGGCCTCGATGCGCTGGTCTGCTACGCCGTCAAGGCCAATTCCAACCTCGCCGTTCTCGACCTCCTCGCTCGCCGTGGCGCCGGCTTCGACATCGTTTCCGGCGGCGAGCTTAAGCGCGTCCTGGCGGCCGGTGCCGACCCCGGGCGGATCGTCTTCTCGGGGGTCGGCAAGACGGCTGCCGAAATGGAACTGGCGCTGACCACCGGCATCCTCTGCTTCAACGTCGAATCGGCCGCCGAACTCGAGCGACTGAACGACGTTGCCGCGAAGCTCGGCACGCGCGCACCGATCAGCCTGCGCGTCAATCCGGACGTCGACGCCGGAACGCATCCCTACATCTCGACCGGCCTCAAGGAAAACAAGTTCGGCGTCGCCTACGACGAGGCCCGGGCGCTCTATCGCCAAGCCGCCGCCCTGGGCAACGTCGAAATCACCGGCATCGACTGCCACATCGGCTCGCAACTGCTCGACCCGGCACCCTTCGCCGAAGCGCTCGACAAGCTGTTGCTGCTGGTCGACCAGCTCGCCACCGACGGCATCGTCCTGCATCACATCGACCTCGGCGGCGGCCTCGGCATCCGCTATCGTGACGACGACGCGTCGACCACCGTCGCCGCCTACCTGCAGCCGCTGCTGGCCAGGCTCGCCGGACGGCCACTGCGTATCCTGCTCGAGCCCGGCCGCCGCCTGGTCGGCAACGCCGGCGTGCTGCTCACCCGGGTCGAGTATCTGAAGCCGGGTGAAGTCAAGAATTTCGCGATCGTCGACGCGGCGATGAACGATCTGGCGCGCCCGGCGCTGTACGGTTCGTGGCACGAGATCGTTCCGGTCGTCACCCGGCCGGGCGCTACCAGGCGCTGGGAAATCGTCGGTCCGGTCTGCGAATCGGGAGATTTTCTCGGCCACGACCGGGCGCTGGCGCTGGCCGGCGGCGACCTCCTGGCGATCCTCTCGGCCGGCGCCTACGGCATGGTGATGAGTTCCAACTACAACACCCGACCGCGTGCCGCCGAAGTGCTGGTCGATGGTGCGCAGGCGCATCTGGTTCGTCGCCGCGAGACGGTCGACGAGCTCCTCGCGCTGGAGCAGCGCCTGCCCTGTTAAACGACGGCCGCCCGGCGGCGGCCGTGGCTAATGCCGGCGAAGCGGCAGCTCGCCGCTACTTGACGACCAGCAGGCTGTCATCCCACTTGGCGTGCTTTTCGAAGCCCAGCAGGTTGGCGATCGTCGCCGCGATATTGGAAAGCCCGGCGGTCGCGGTCTGCTGCAGGCCGAGCTTGCCGCCGGTGACGTTGTCGTAAAGGATGAACGGCACCGGGTTGAGCGTGTGCGCGGTCTTGGCCTTGAACGAGCCGTCGGCGTTCTTCGCCGGCTGCCGGGTCTTCTTGTCGATCTCGTACATCTCGTCGGCGTTGCCGTGGTCGGCGGTGATCAGCGCCACGCCGCCGAGCGCGTCGATCACGGGCAGGAGCCGTGCCAACTGCAGGTCCACCGCCTCGATGGCCATCGTCGCTGCCCGGAAACTGCCGGTGTGGCCAACCATGTCGCCATTGGCGAAGTTACAGCGCAGCGTCCGGTAGCGGCCGCTCTGCAGCGCTTCGATCATCGCGTCGGCGATCTCGGCCGCCTTCATCCACGGACGCTGCTCGAAGGGCACGACGTCGCTGGGCACCTCCTGATAGGTCTCGCCGTCGAACTTGTTCGAGCGGTTGCCGTTCCAGAAATAGGTCACGTGTCCGAATTTCTGGGTCTCCGAGCACGCGAACTGGGTAATGCCGGCCTTCGCGAACCACTCGCCCATGGTGTCGAGAATCGCCGGCGGATCGACCAGGAAGCGCTTCGGCAGCTTGAGATCGCCGTCGTACTGCAACATCCCGGCGTAGGTCACGCTCGGCACCCGGAGCCGATCGAACTTGTCGAAAGCGGCTTCTTCGAAGGCGCGCGTGATCTCGATCGAGCGGTCGCCGCGGAAGTTGAAAAAGACCACCGAGTCGCCGTCCTCGATGGTGCCGACCGGCTTGCCGCCGCTGCCGATGACGAACGCCGGCAGATCCTGGTCGATCGTTCCGGGAAAGCGGACGCGCAGCGCCTCGATGGCGGCGGCGGCGCTGTCGAACTGCTCACCCTGGCCGAGAACGTGCGTCTGCCAGCCCTGCTCGACCATGCTCCAGTTCGCTTCGTAGCGATCCATGGTGATCTTCATGCGGCCGCCACCCGAGGCGATTCGCGCGTCGAAGCCGTCGGCGCTGACTTCGCGCAGAAAGGCCTCGAACGGCAGCACGTAGTCGAGCGCGCTGGTCTCGGGAACGTCGCGGCCATCGAGCAGGATATGAACGCGCACCGTTTTCACGCCCTCCTCCCGGGCGCGAACGATCATCGCCCGCAGGTGATCGATGTGGCTGTGCACGTTGCCGTCCGAAAACAGGCCGAGGAAGTGGATCACGCCTCGCCCCGCCCGGGCACCGGCGACGACCTGCTGCCAGGCGGCACCCTGCCAGATCGAGCCGGCGGCGATTGCGTCGGCGACCAGCGATGCGCCCTGGCTATAAACCTGGCCGGCGCCAATGGCGTTGTGGCCGACTTCCGAATTGCCCATGTCGTCGTCGGAAGGCATGCCGACAGCGACGCCGTGCGCGCGCAGGCTGATGTTCGGATAATCGGCAAAGAGCCTGTCGAGGGTCGGTTTCCTGGCGGCAGCGATGGCGCTGCCGACGTCGGACCGGGCGATACCGTAGCCGTCCATGACGATCGTGACGATCGGACCCTGAATACCGGGGAAAGAGGCAAATTTCTGCAACATGATGAATTCCTGGGGAGAGTGAGAGAGCGTAAGGAACAGAAGGGCAGCCGTCTGAAACGGCCGAAGAACCGTATCGGCTCAGTATACTCCCTGGGCAAGGCGGCCGGAATCGGCAGCCGGCAAGCGCATGCCGGCCCGGCGGCGATCGTCGAACGGGGGCAGCGAACAGGTCGCGCGAACGATGGCGAATCCTGCGGCTCAGAGTTCCTGCAACTGCCCTCGCGAGCGCGAGCGCTTGATCCGGTAGCGGCTGCGCGAACGCTTGACTCTGGTCGGCTCGCTGGCGGCGCCGCTGGCGGAACGGGATCTCCGCGCGCGCCTGGTGGCAATGATCAGGGCGACCTTGCCGATCGCCGCCAGCGCGACCAGCACCCAGACCAGCGGATAGCGGACGATGGCGACGCCCATGTCGATCAGCTCGCGGACCGGGTTGGCACTGCGCGACGGCGGCGCCGGCGGCGCGTGAAACGCGTCCAGCGCGGCAATCCGTCGGTCAATGGCGGCGCTGCCGTAATCGGTGCGGACCAGCGTCGTGTCGCCGCGTCCCAGAAAGAACTCGCCGTCACGCGCCGTGACGTGAAAGCCTTCAACGCCGGCGAGCGAGAAAGTCACCCGGCCGTCGTCGTCAACCCGCGCGTCGAGCGCGTCATTGACCACTGCCGCCAGCGACGCCTCCATTTTCAGAATCGCCGCCGCGACGTCCTCGCCGAGGTCCGGACCGGCCTGCCGGCTGGCGGCCTCGACCGCCTGCGGCGAGTAGTAGCTGATGTGGCGCTGGCGATTGACGTTCACCATGGCGCGCAGCACCCTGGCCAGCGGGTCGCGCTGCTCGGCGGGGCCAAAGCCGCCGCTTCGGTCGGCACCAGGCCCGGTGTTCACGAACAGCGAAGCGGGTGCCTCCTGCGCGACGCCGCGCAGGGCATCGATCGATGCCAGGCCCTTGCCGTCACTGTCGTCGGTGGACAGCAGGGCCGCCGCCGCGCCGTCCATGGCGACCATCCAGGGATCCGCGGCCGCCGCAGCGGCATCGGCGAGCACGGCCCGGCCGCCGCGGCGGTCGCTTTCAAGCGAGCGGTCGTCGTGATCTATGGGTGTTGCCGCAACCCTGGCGGCAAGCAACATCGCCTGCGGCAGGACCAGCAACAGGTGCCATCGTTTGATATGTGCAAGCATGCCAGCGACCCAGGACCATCATGGACGGCGAAGCAAGAATTGCGCCTTGTCGAAGGCCGCCCATTAAATCAATCTATTATTAGATTCGCAAGAAGAACGGCCCGGGAACTGTCAAGTTTCCCGACAGCAGTCTCGCGACCGGGCGCCGCGCCTCCAGCGCAGTTTGCACGCCGTCAGGCGAAGTCGCAACATTGTCGCGAGCCGCCTGGCGGTCACGGCGGGCGAGCGATCCGCTGCGCTTTCCCGGATAATGCAAGCAGCGAACGAGGCAAGACCGGAAAAGTGACAGGATGAACGGCAAATCGCAGGCAACAGAGGGTGAACGGCGGCCGCCGCGGCAGCCGTCGGCCGCTGCCGCCGGCAAGGGCAGCACGATGAGCGAGCCAGGCAGGCACGCCGATTGGCATCATCTTGCCGCCGACGAAGCGGCGACACGCCTCTCGGCCAGTTGCGACGACGGTCTGGGTGAAGACGAGGTGCGCAGTCGTCGCGCCGAGCACGGCGAGAACCGGATTACTCCGAAACCGGGCAAGGGCCCGCTGCTGCGCTTTGCCCTGCAGTTCGTCCAGCCACTGGTCCTGGTGCTGCTGCTGGCCGGTACGGTCACCGCCTTTCTCGGCGAGTGGGTCGACTCGGGCGTGATCTTCGGTGTCACGCTGATCAACGCGGTAATCGGCTTCATCCAGGAAGGCCGCGCCGAAAGCGCGCTGGCGGCGCTGGCGCGTTCGGTCAGCAGCGAGGTGACCGTCCTGCGCGGCGGCTGCAAGCAGCGCCTGCCGTCGACAGAGCTGGTTCCCGGCGACGTCGTGCTGCTGGCCGCTGGCGACAAGGTCCCCGCCGACCTGCGTCTGTTCCGCACCAAGGACCTGCAGGCGATCGAATCGGCGTTGACCGGTGAGTCGACGGCGGTGGCCAAGCATGGTGACGCGTTGCCGCGCGAGACCGTTCTCGCCGATCGCCGCAACATGGCCTACGCCGGTACGGTGATGATCACCGGCCGCGGTGCCGGCGTCGTCGTGGCGACCGGCGATCACACCGAGACCGGGCGGATCTCGCGGCTGATCGCCGAGGCGCCGGATCTGACGACGCCGCTGACGCGCAAGATGGCGGTGTTCAGCAACTGGCTGTTGATCGCCATCGGCCTGCTGGCCGTGCTCACTTTCGCCGTCGGCATCTGGCGTGGCTCGTCGGCATTCGAAATGTTCATGGCCGCAGTGGCACTGGCGGTCGGGGCGATCCCCGAAGGATTGCCGGCAGCGATGACCATCACCCTGGCGATCGGCGTATCGCGGATGGCCAGGCGACGGGCGATCATCCGCAAGTTGCCGGCCGTGGAGACGCTCGGCAGCACGACGGTGATCTGCTCCGACAAGACCGGCACGCTGACCGAAAACCAGATGACCGTGCGCGAAGTGTACGCCGGCGGCGTGCAGACCACGGTCAGCGGCAGCGGTTACTCGCCCACCGGGCAAATCGGCGACGGCGGCGAGATCACCGGCGCCCTGCGCGAATGCCTGCTGGCCGGCGTGTTGTGCAACGACGCCGGCCTGAGCGAGGACGAGGGGGGGCACTGGCAGATCGTCGGCGACCCCACCGAAGGCGCGCTGCTGGTGGTCGCCCGCAAGGCCGGGCTGGCCGAGGACAGCTTGCTGAAGAGCCACCCTCGCCGCGACGAGATCCCCTTCGACTCGACACGGCAGTACATGGCGACGCTGCACGAAATCGAAGGCCGTCAGCTGGCCTATTTCAAGGGCGCCGTCGAGCAGTTGCTGGCCCGCTCGACGAGCATGCTCGACGCGGCCGGTCGACCGGTCGAACTGCGCCGGGAAGAGATCGAGCGTGCAGCCCGCCGCATGGCCGCCGACGGGCTGCGTGTCCTGGCGATGGCGCGCCTGGCCGGCCAGCAGACGATGGCGCTGAACGAAAGCAGCGTCGACGCCGGCCTCGAGTTCATCGGCCTGGTCGGCATGATCGACCCGCCGCGCCCGCAAGCGATCGCCGCGGTCAGCACCTGCCATGCCGCTGGCATTTCGGTCAAGATGATCACCGGCGACCATGCGGTCACCGCCCTGTCGATTGCCCGCCAACTGAAGATCGCCAGAGCCGACGAAAATGCGCTCAGCGGCAGCGAGCTGGCGACGATCGACGACCCTGGCCTGTGCCGCGCGGTGCGCGAGGTCAACGTCTTCGCGCGTGTCGAGCCCGAGCAGAAGCTGCGTCTGGTACGCGCGCTGCAATCCAATGGCGAGGTAGTGGCGATGACCGGCGACGGGGTCAACGACGCACCGGCGCTCAAGCAGGCCGACATCGGCATCGCCATGGGCATGGCCGGTACCGAGGTCGCCAAGGATGCCGCCGACATGGTCCTCACCGACGACGACTTCGCGGCCATCGAGGCGGCGGTCGAGGAAGGGCGCGGCGTCTACGACAATCTGGTCAAGTTCATCACCTGGACGCTGCCGACCAACTTCGGCGAGGGGCTGGTGATCCTCGCCGCCGTTCTCGCCGGCGCGACACTACCGATCACACCGCTGCAAATCCTCTGGATCAACATGACCACCGCGGTATTCCTCGGGCTGATGCTGGCCTTCGAACCGATCGAGGAGAACGTCATGCGACGCGCGCCGCGCCGGCCGGGAACGCCGATTCTCGACCAGGCCCTGATCTGGCGGATCGTGCTGGTCAGCGTGCTGCTGCTGGCCGGTTCCTTCGGACTGTTCCTGCGCGAACTGGCGCAGGGGCAGTCGCTGGCCGAAGCGCGCACGGTCGCACTCAACGTCTTCGTCGTCGTCGAGGCGATGTACCTCTTCAATTGCCGCTCGCTGACACGCTCGGCGCTGCACGTCGGCCTGTTCTCCAATCCGGCGGTGTGGTACGGCATCGCGACGATGGTCGTGCTGCAGGCACTGCTGACCTACCTGCCGCTGCTCAACCGGCTGTTCGCGACGGCACCGATCGGTGTCCGCCAGTGGCTGGAGATCTTCGCCGTCGGTGTGCTGGCCTACCTTGTCGTCGGCGCCGAGAAGCGCCTGCGCGAAGATCGATGAGTCACCTGGAAATCATGGTAATGAAAAGACTACCCGCCCTCTTGCTGATCCTCGCCCTGGCCAGCGGCAGCGCCGCGGCGACGTCGACCGACGCCGTCGCGCTGCAGATGACGTCGCTGTCGGTCGGCCACGAGGTCGCTGCCGATGATCCGGCGGTGACGCGCACGCGCGCCCTGCTCGACCAGGTCAGCGCGCGTTACGGCGATGACGCGACGGCAATCTTCGCCGCCTGCCGGCGCTACCTCGGACACCTGCACGACGCCGCCCAGATCAAGGCGACGCCGCTCGAATTGCTGAGCGCGCTGGCCACATCCGGCAAGGCCGGCCAGCCGATCAACGACGTCCTGCTGGCCTACGTGGCGGCGCGCAAGGCCGCCGCGCAGCGAACGCACGCGCAAGCCATGGCGCTGCTCGCCGGCGGGACATAGCAGGAGCGCGCCGACGGCTGGCACGAAGTGTCCAAGCTTGCTACTGTTACGGCCTTCGTCAAGGTGCCACGACATGCAAATCTGGGTCGATGCCGATGCCTGTCCCGGCGTCATCAAGGACATTCTCTTTCGCGCCGCGCAACGTGCGCAGATCGTCACGACGCTGATCGCCAACCAGATGCTGCGCGTGCCGCCCTCGCCGTACATTCGCTCCCTGCAGGTGCCGGCTGGTTTCGATGTCGCCGACAATCGCATCGTCAGCGAGGTGCAGCCGGGCGACCTGGTGATCACCGCCGACATCCCGCTGGCGGCAGAAGTCATCGCACGCCAGGCGCATGCCTTGAATCCGCGCGGCGAATTCTACTCGTCCGAAAACATCAGCGAACGCCTGAGCGTGCGCAACTTGATGGAAGAGCTGCGCGGCAGCGGCGTCGATATCTCCGGGCCGGCCGCTTTCAGCCACGCCGACCGGCAGGCGTTTGCCCGGCAGCTCGACGCCTTTCTGGCGCGGCAGCGATAGTTCGCCAGGCGGCGCGCGCCCCTGGCCGGCCGCTTCACGCCGCCCACCACCAACGACGTACTCGAAGCTGATGAAGGAGCCGCAAATGGACGCAGAGTGGGTCATTACGACGCTAACCGACGCGATGGAAGCGCTCGAGGAAGTCATTGGCGAACTCGAGGCCGATCCGCAAGCGATCGATGAACTGTTGCCGGCCGTCATGCCGGCAATCTACGCCAAGCTGAACTACGCCTGGAACAGTCGCCAGCTGGGGCCGGCAGCGATCGACCAGCTCGACCACGACGACCTGGTCGCCTTTCCGAAAGACCTGCCGATGTGATCGGCAGGCGCGCCGCCGTCTGCCGGCTGTCGTCGATTTCACCCGGCCGCGCCCGATCGCGCCAGCCGAGTGTGGCTCGCCGGGGGCGGTTTTTCGTGGCAGCGCGGCAAAGCGTGTATAGTGCCGACCTGTAGCGAGCCGCGTTTCATCCGGTCGGCAGCTCGCTGCTCTCGCGATTGTTGCTCACGCGGCACTCGCCGAACGCCACCAGGCGTCCCCATCCCCACCGTCGCAAACGCCTGAACCGGCTCTGTTGGCAGCATGCCACAGCAGGTCGTTAACAGGAGATTCCCCTTGACTCAATCGTTTTCCCTGCTCGGCCTGTCGGCCGAGCTCACCCGCGTTGTCGCCGAACAGGGCTACAGCGAGCCGACGCCGGTACAGGCCAAGGCCATTCCGCTGATTCTCGAAGGCCGCGACGTACTCGCCGGCGCGCAGACCGGCACCGGCAAGACCGCCGGCTTCACGCTGCCGCTGCTGCAGCGTCTGGCGACGACGCCTGGCCGTGCCGATCGCGCGGCAACCCAGCCACGGCAGCGGGTGCGCGCGCTGATCCTGACGCCGACCCGCGAACTCGCGGCGCAGGTCGAGGAAAGCGTGCGCACCTACGGCAAGTACATGAGCCTCAAGTCGACGCTGATCTATGGCGGCGTCAACATCAACCCGCAGATCGACGCCTTGCGGCGCGGCGTCGACATCCTGGTGGCGACACCCGGGCGGCTGCTCGACCACCTGCAGCAGAAGACGGTCGAACTGTCGAATGTCGAGATCCTGGTGCTCGACGAAGCCGACCGCATGCTCGACATGGGTTTCATTCGCGATATCCGCCGCATCCTCGCGCTGCTGCCGGCGAAACGCCAGAACCTGTTGTTCTCGGCGACCTTCTCCGACGAGATCCGCAAGCTCGCCGACGGCCTCTTGCACCAGCCGGCGATGATCGAGGTGGCGCGCCGCAACGCCGATTCCGAACTCGTCGCGCAACGCGTCCATCCGGTCGACAGCTGGTGCAAACGCGATCTGCTGGTCCACCTGGTGGGCTCCGGCGACTGGCGGCAGGTGCTGGTATTCACGCGCATGAAGAGTGGTGCCAACCGCCTCTCCGAGTATCTGTGCAAGGCCGGCATCGAGGCCACGGCGATCCACGGCAACAAGAGCCAGCCGGCGCGCACCCGAGCCCTGGCCGGCTTCAAGGACGGTACCGTACGCGTGCTGGTGGCCACCGACATCGCCGCACGCGGCCTGGACATCGAGGAACTGCCGCACGTGGTTAACTTCGAGCTGCCGAACGTTCCCGAAGACTACGTCCATCGCATCGGCCGCACCGGCCGCGCCGGCAGCACCGGCGAAGCGCTGTCGCTGGTCTCGAGCGAGGAACGGCCGCTGCTGGCGGCGATCGAGAAGCTGCTGACCCGTCGCATCGACAGCCAGGTCGTCAAGGGCTTCGAGCCGGGCCGCACGCCACCGCCGGCAGCGGCGGCGACGCCAGGCGCGCCGCGTGGTGCGCACGACGCCAACCGTCGCGGCGCGGCGCCTGGCCGCGACGGCCGGGCGCCGCGCAACCAGGGCAAGGCGGCAGCGCCGAGCCGTCCGAGCGCCGCTTCGCCGGCAGCAGCCCGCACCAATCCGCCGCTGCAGCAACAACCGCCGCGTGGGCCGCAACGTCCCCGGGCAGATGGCGGCGTCACCACCGCGGCGCTGTTTCGCAGCCCGGCGCGACGCGGCGGCTAGTCGCCGAGCAGCCGCTTCCCGCCATGCCAGCACTTGCCGTCAGCGCTTGCCCATGCGACAGCGGGCTGCCCTACAAGGCCTGCTGCGGGCCGCTGCACGAGGGCCGTGCGGCGCCCGACGCGGCGGCGCTGATGCGCTCGCGCTACTGCGCCTACGTGCTGGCGATCGAGCCCTACCTGCTGGCCACCTGGCACGCGTCGACCCGCCCCGTGCAGCTCGCGCCGCACACGGCGGCTCCGCCGAAATGGCTCGGCCTCGAAGTTCGCCGCCATCTGGCCAGCGGTTCCGACACCGCGATCGTCGAGTTCGTTGCCCGCTATCGGGTCGGCGGACGCGCCCATCGGCTGCACGAAGTCAGCCGCTTCGTACGAGAAAACGAGCGCTGGTACTACCTCGACGGCGACTTCCCGGCGGCCACGCACGGATGAGTGACGGCATCGACAGGGTGCTGCCGATCATCTTCCAGGACCAGCACCTGATCGCCATCCACAAGCCGGCAGGCTTGCTGGTGCATCGCAGCAACGTCGACCGGCGCGAGCACCGCTTCGCGCTGCAGATGCTGCGCGAACAGATCGGCCGGCGCGTGCATGCCGTGCATCGCCTCGACAAGGGCACTTCCGGCGTGCTGCTGTTCGCGCTCGACCGCGAGGTCGGACGATCGCTGGCGGCGATGTTCGAACGAAGACAGGTCGACAAGCGCTATCTCGCGGTAGTGCGTGGTCATCCGCCACTTGCCGGCGAGATCGACCATCCGTTGCGCCGCGTCACCGACCCCGGCGCAGACGCCGCGCCGCACGCCGGCGCAACGCTCACCACCAGGCCGGCGCAGGACGCCTCGACCCGCTACCGGCGGCTGGCGACCGTCGAGTTGCCCTACCGTGTCGACCGCTATCCAACGAGTCGCTATGCCTTGCTCGAACTGGCACCGTTGACCGGCCGCCGGCACCAGCTGCGGCGGCACCTCAAACACGTTTCGCACCCGCTGATCGGCGACGCCACCTACGGCAAGGGACGTCATAACCGCCTGTTCCAGACCCTGTTCGCTTGCCAGCGCCTGCTGCTGGCGTGCACCGAACTGCGCCTGACTCATCCGGTGACCGGCGTGCCGCTAGAGCTGACGGCGCCGCTGGCCAGGGACTTCTACCTCCTGCTCGCTCGCCTGCAGTGGCAAGCGGCGGTGCCGGCGCGCTGGTTGCCGGTCGACGGGAACGATGTGGCGGACGAGAATCATTGCTAAACTGGGGGCCTCGATGTTCCGCGTCTTGTCTGGACCTGCCGGTTTCCCCTCAATGCCCCGTTGCCGAACCTTCCGTTGTTGCTGCCTCGCCGTCGGCTTGCTGCTGAGCGCCTGCAGCACGGTCGACACCCCCTCACCGGAACAGACCGCCGACGCCCGCGCCAGGCAGAAAAAGTCCGCGCCCGAGCAGACCCCGACGTCGCGACCGGCGCCGGGGACGCCCTTCGCCGATGACGAGGCCAAACGGACGGTCTATTTCGGCTTTGGCGAGGCGACGATCAGTAGCGAGGGCGCCGAGATCCTGCGTCAGAACGCCCAGAAACTGAAAGAAGAACCGCAACTGGTGGTCACCCTGGTCGGCCATACCGACAATCTCGGCAGCACCGCCTACAACCTCGCCGTCGCCGACCGGCGCACCGAGGCAGTCAGCGACAAGCTGCGCGCCCTCGGCGTGCCGAGAAACCAGATTCGGCGCCTGCCCGTCGGCAGCGAGCACAGCCGCAAGGAGGCCTGCGACAGCGAAACCTGCCGGCAGAGCATGCGCAAGGTCGAACTGGTGTACGAGCGGCGCTGAGCCCGCAAGCGCGCGCCGCGAAAACTACAGCAGCTTGAGCTTGCGTGCCGCCTCGTTGAGCTCGCCGCGAAAGTCGGGGTGGGCAATGCCGATCAGCGCCTGCGCTCTCTGCCTGGCGCTCCTGCCGCGCAACTGGGCGAGGCCATACTCGGTGACCACGTAGTTGACGTCGTTCTTGCTGGTCGTGACGTGTGCGCCGGCGGTCAGCGTCGGGACGATCCGCGAGATGGTGTCGCCCTTGGCGGTTGCCGGCAGGACGATGAACGACTTGCCGTCGCGCGAGCGGTTGGCGGCGCGGACGAAATCGACCTGGCCGCCGGTGCCCGAGTACGGCTGCGGACCGAAGCTCTCGGAACAACACTGGCCGATCAGATCGACCTGCAGCGTCGCGTTGATGGTCACCAGCTTGTCGTTGCGTGCGGCGAGGAAGGGGTCATTGGTGTAGTCGACCGGGTGCATCTCGAGCATCGGGTTGCGATGCATGAAGCGATAGAGCTGTTGCGAACCGAGGGCAAAGGTGGCGACCATCTTGCCGGGCAGGTAGGTCTTCTTGCGATTGGTCACGGCGCCGCATTCGAGAAGCTTGAGAATGCCGTCGCCGATCATTTCGGTATGAATCCCCAGGTCGTGCTTGTGCACCAGCTGCATCACCACCGCGTCCGGAATGGCGCCATAGCCGATCTGCAGCGTCGAACCGTCCTCGATGATGTCGGTGACGTATTCGCCGATCGCCTCCTGCACCTTGCCGATCTGCGGCAGGCCGACTTCCAGCACCGGCTCTTCGCTCTCGATGAAGCCGGCGATCTGCGAGATATGCACGTGACAATTGCCGTTGGTGAATGGCACGTTGGGATTGACCTCGAGAATCACCGCCCGGGCCATGCTGATCGCGGCCATGGTGTAGTCGGTGGCCAGGCTGATCGCGAAATAGCCGTGTTCGTCCATCGGCGAGGCCATGGTGAACACCAGGTCGACACGAATCTGGCGATTGGTGATCAGCGACGGCATTTCGGAGAAATAGCTCGGCAGAAAGTCGATCCAGCCGGCCTGCCCGCCCGGCCGGCTGGCGCCACCGTAGAAGAAGGCCAGGTGGCGGACATGGTCGACCGTCTCGGGGTCGATGTAGGCGTACTTGCGCAGGGGCAGAATCTGCCCGACGGTAACGCCGTGAAAGCGCTGGCGCTGTTCCGACAGTGCCGTCAGCAAGGTCGGCGGTTCGCCGACGCCGGTCGGTACGCTGATGAAATCGCCGTCCTCGACGAGGCTCATGGCGTCTGCCGCCGTCATCTTCTTGCGCTGGTAGATCCGCTGGTAAATATCGGACATGCTTCCTCCCCTCCTTGCTGTTGGCAAACAACGCCGATCCCGGATCGCCAGTCGCGACGACCCCGGACAGGCTCGCTCGTCGATCACCCGCCTGGCCGCGACGGCGCAGCGGCCGGTTGCCGACCCTACATGCTACGACGATACTGGCCGCCCACTTCATAGAGCGCGGTGGTGATCTGCCCCAGCGAGCAGACCCGAACGGCGTCGATCAGCACCGCAAAGACGTTTCCGTCCTCGATCACCGTCCGTTGCAGGCGCTCGAGCATGGCGCCCGACGCCGCCGCACTGCGCTGCTGGAAGTCGCTCAGGCGCTTGAGTTGCGATTGTTTTTCTTCTTCCGTCGAACGGGCAAGCTCGATGTCGACCTGCGCGTCACCCTTGGGGTTGCGGAAGGTATTGACGCCGACGATCGGGAACGAACCGTCGTGCTTCTTGTGCTCGTAGTACAGCGACTCCTCCTGGATCTTGCCGCGCTGGTAACCGGTCTCCATCGCCCCCAGGACGCCGCCGCGCGAAGCGATCGCTTCGAACTCCCTGAGCACCGCTTCTTCGACCAGATCGGTCAGCTCGTCGATGATGAACGAGCCCTGATTCGGGTTCTCGTTCATCGCCAGCCCCCACTCGCGGTTGATGATCAGCTGGATGGCCATCGCCCGGCGAACGGATTCCTCGGTCGGCGTGGTGATCGCTTCATCGTAGGCGTTGGTGTGCAGCGAGTTGCAATTGTCGTAAATGGCGATCAGTGCCTGCAGCGTCGTACGGATATCGTTGAACGACATCTCCTGCGCGTGCAGCGAACGCCCGGAAGTCTGGATATGGTACTTCAGCTTCTGGCTGCGCTCGTTGGCGCCGTACTTGTTCTTCATCGCCACCGCCCAGATGCGGCGGGCGACACGGCCGATCACCGAGTATTCGGGATCCATGCCGTTGCTGAAGAAGAACGACAGGTTGGGCGCGAAATCGTCGATCTGCATGCCACGCGCCAGGTAGGCTTCGGTGTAGGTGAAGCCATTGGCCAGCGTGAAAGCCAGTTGCGAAATCGGATTGGCGCCGGCCTCGGCGATGTGATAGCCGGAAATCGACACCGAGTAGAAGTTGCGGATATCGTGATGAACGAAGAACTCCTGGATGTCGCCCATCATCTTGAGCGCGAATTCGGTCGAGAAGATGCAGGTGTTCTGGCCCTGGTCCTCCTTGAGAATGTCGGCCTGGACGGTACCGCGGACGTTGGCCAGCACCCATTCGCGGATCTTCTCGATCTCGTCTTCGGTCGGTTCGCGGCCGTTGTCGCCGCGGAACTTCTCGACCTGCTGGTCGATCGCGGTGTTGAAGAACATCGCCAGGATGATCGGTGCCGGGCCGTTGATGGTCAGCGAAACCGAGGTGGTCGGTGCGCACAGCTCGAAACCGTCGAACAGCACTTTCATGTCGTCGAGGGTGGCGATCGATACGCCGGAGTTGCCGACCTTGCCGTAGATGTCGGGCCGGGCGTCCGGGTCACAACCGTAGAGGGTGACCGAGTCGAAGGCGGTCGATAGCCGCTTCGCGGGCATGCCTTCGGAAACCTTCTTGAAACGGCGATTGGTACGGAAAGCGTCGCCTTCGCCGGCAAACATCCGCGTCGGGTCCTCGTTTTCGCGCTTGAAGGCGAAGACGCCGGCGGTGAACGGGAATGACCCGGGGACGTGCTCCTTCATCAGGAAGCGCAGCACTTCGCCGTCGTCCTGGTAGGTCGGCAGCGAAACCTTGCGAATCCGCGAACCAGACAGCGAGGTGTTGGTCAGCCGGGTGCGGATCTCCTTGTCGCGAATCCTCACCACGTACTCGTCCCGGGAATAGAGCTCGACGGTCTTCGGCCACATGTCGAGCAGCTTGGTCGCCCTGGCGTCGAGTTGCGCCGCCTTCCAGGCGATCATCTCGTCAAAGTCTCCGGCCGGCTTGCCACACTCGACGAACAGCGCTTTCGCCGTTCGCAGCGACTGCCTTTGACGCGCGATCTCCGCCTGCTCGGCGGTATGGGCGTGGTAGTCGCGCACCGCTTCGGCGATCTCGGCCAGGTAGCGCACGCGCTGCGCCGGCACCACCGCGCGCTGGTTCGACGACTGCTTGACGGCGACCAGCGGCAGCTTGCCCTTCTTCATCTTGAGGCCCAACGCCTGCAGCGTCGGTACCATCGCCTGGTACAGGGCGGTGATGCCGTCATCGTTGAAGCGCGCGGCCATGGTGCCGAAAACGGGCATTTCGTCGGGCGACTGGCCGAAGGCCTCGTGGTTGCGCTGATACTGCTTGCGGACGTCGCGCAGCGCGTCGTCGGCGCCCTTGCGATCAAACTTGTTGATCGCCACGAAATCGGCGAAGTCGAGCATGTCGATCTTCTCGAGCTGCGACGCGGCGCCGAACTCGGGAGTCATCACGTACAGCGAGGCGTCGACCAGCGGCACGATCGCCGCGTTACCCTGGCCGATTCCCGAGGTTTCGACGATCACCAGGTCGAAGCCGGCCAGCTTGCACGCCGCCAGCACCTCGGGCAGCGCTGCCGACAGCTCGGAGCCGGTGTCGCGCGTCGCCAGCGAGCGCATGTAGATGTTGGCGTGTTCGATGGCGTTCATGCGGATCCGGTCACCGAGCAGCGCGCCGCCGGTGCGCTTGCGCGAGGGGTCGATCGAGATGATCGCCAGCTGCAGGCTGTCGCCCTGGTCGAGGCGGAAGCGGCGCACCAGTTCGTCGGTCAGCGACGACTTGCCGGCACCGCCGGTGCCGGTGATGCCCAGCGCCGGGACTTTCAGCCCGGCGGCCGCGTCGACGATGCGCTGGCGCAGCGCCGCCGGGTAGACGCCGTTCTCGAGCGCCGTGATGATCTGCGCCAACTGCCGGCGGTGACCGCTCTTGAGCGCCGCGAGCACCGCCTCGGGATCCTGTGGCGCCAGGGCCGAGAGGTCGAAATCGGCTCGCGCCGCGACGTCGTTGATCATCCCCTGCAGACCCATCGCCTGGCCGTCTTCCGGCGAGTACACCCGCGCCACGCCGTAAGCGTGCAGTTCATCGATCTCGCTCGGCACGATGACGCCGCCGCCGCCGCCGAAAACCTTGATGTTCTCGCCACCGCCGGCCTTCAGCAGGTCGATCATGTACTTGAAGAACTCGACGTGGCCGCCCTGGTAGGAGGTAATGGCGATGCCCTGCACGTCCTCCTGCAGCGCCGCGTTGACGATCTCCTGAACCGAACGGTTGTGGCCGAGATGGATGACCTCGGCGCCGGTCGCCTGCAGGATTCGCCGCATGATGTTGATCGACGCGTCGTGTCCGTCGAAGAGTGAGGCTGCGGTGACAAAACGCACCTTGTGCTGCGGCTTGTAGGGCAGAAGCTTCTTGGCAATCGAGAGATCGGTCATGAGGTTCGCGCTCCAGGAGAATCGGCAGGGTCCTGATTACAGAAAACCGGACAGGGAAGTACATGGTAGGAAGTTGACCCGAATAAAGCCATTACCCGACACGCCTTCAACAGTGTAAATCTCGCCAACTTGAAATATCCTGTCAATACACCATCTTGCACCAGGACCATGGCAAACCCTGACAAGACCGCCAAGCCTGCTTCCCGAAACACCCCGGCCCGCGCGACGGTCGCCATGGCCTTCGTGCACGGCATGCTGGTCGGTCTGCGGCACGCCGGACGCGATACCGCGCCCTTGCTCGACCGTGCCAACATCGCTCCGCAGCTGCTCGAAGACCCGGCCGGCCGGATTCCCGTCGACCGCTATGCCGCGCTCTACAACCTGATCAACCACGACCTCGACGACGAAGCCTTCGGACTTTTTTCGGCGCCCATGCGGGTCGGCAGTTTCGAGTTTCTCTGTCGCAGCTGCATCACTGCGCCGACGCTGGCCGATGCCGCCGCGCGCAGCGCTCGCTTCCTGCGCCTGCTGCTGCCCGACCTGGCGGTATCGGTCGATAGCCATCGCGAACAGGCGCGCCTGCACATCAGCGAAACGCGGCCGCTGCCGATCGGCCGGGTGTTTGCCTTCGAGTGGCTGCTGCGCCTGCTGCACGGACTGCTCTCGTGGCTGGTCGGACGCAACATCGTTCTCGATTCGGTGGATTTCCCCTACCCGCGCCCGGCGCACGTCGACGATTATGCGTTGATTTTCACGGCGCGTTCGACCTTCGACGCCGTGGCGCTCACCGCCAGCTTCGCGGCCAACCTCCTGGAGCTGCCGGTGCGCCGCGACGAAGCCGCGCTGCAGAGCTTTCTCGACGGCGCCCCGGGCAAGCTGACGATGCTCTACCGGCGCGACCGCGAAACGGTCCTGCGGGTGCGCAATGCCCTGCGCGACGCCCTGCCGGCTGCCGCCTCGCTCGCCGAAGTCGCGCACGCCCTGCACCTCTCGCCACGCACCTTGCATCGCCGGCTGGAAGACGAGGGATCGAGCTTTCAGGCGACCAAGGACGCCTTGCGACGCGACCTGGCGATCAACCGGCTGGCCAAGACCAGGCAATCGCTGGCGCAGATTGCCGGCGACCTCGGTTTCGCCGACAGCGCGGCATTCTACCGGGCCTTCCTGCGCTGGACCGGCGTCGCGCCGGCGCACTACCGCAAGCGACTGCAAGCGCAGCAGCCACGGTGAGGGCATCGTTTCAGCGGTCGGTCATGAAGCGCGTCGCGTCGGCCAGGTCGGCGTGCGTACTGCCGCTGTACAGGGCATTGACGAACTTGCGCCAGATCAGATCGGGTTCGCCCAGACGGAAGCCGTAGATGCCACCGTCCGATTCGCGCGACGCCGAAACCTGGATTCGCGACACTTCGGCGGGCCCCAGCTGGATGGTCATTTCGCCCCAGACGTTGAGCGGCACCAGTGCCAACGCGTGTGCCTGGAAGCCGTAACGCGACAGCTGGATGATTTCCAGGTTGACCCTGTGCTCGGCGCCGTCGGGCATCACTACCAGGAACTTCGCCGGGCATCTGACCGAAAAGCGCCGATGTCGCCGGCGACCCGTCTCGTCCTGCTTGCCTTCCGAAACCACCGGCAGCACCGCCTGGTACGCCGGCAGATCATAGATCGTGTGCATCAGGCACTTCTTGCGATCGCTCAGCTGACTGAACACGCGCGTGCGGACGTTGAAGAAGTAGTCGAGCAGCTCCGGCGTCAGCACGGGGTCGTTGGTGGTGTAGAAACGACGTTGCGGCAGCTGGATGTTGGGCAGCTTCACCTGCGTGAAGAAGGCATACAGGTTCCGCTTCGGCGGCTTCGACCCGTAGTGATTGCGGAAGATCTCGGGAGCCGAACGAAGGTCCAGGGTCGCGCCAACCGCCGGCGCACCGTTCACGAAATCGTAGTTCTCGACGACGTTCTGGGTCAGCCGCCTGAAGAACAGCAGCGATTCGTACATCTCGATATGACTGGGATTGACCGCGATGACCAGATGCCGGGTGTCGAAAAACGTCGTGCAATACTCGTACATGAACTTCATCAGCGGGAACAGGATGCTGCCGCCGGTTCGACGGAACCGCTTGTGGATCGCCAACGCCGAAACCTCGGCGATATTCCCCTTCTTCTCGCGCAGCGCCGTCAGATCGAAGATGCGCTGCAGCGGAAAGCCGAGCACGCTCTCCCGGATCAGTGACAGCGTCCCGACCACTTCATCGTCGTACTTGGCGCACAGCGTCGTCGTCGTCGGCAAGGCGTGGTAAATGGTGACGCGCATTCCCGAGGGATCCGGCTTCATGAAACCATTGCCGACGTAGGCGTCATGCAGCAGGGCAAAGCACGCCTCGAGTTCCTCCTGGGTGTCGGCGATCTTCAGGACCAGTCGCTCGTTCGGGGCCGGATTGCAGTCGACGAAATTGCGGTACACGGCAAAACGCCGTTTCCTCGGCAGGAAGTTGAACAACTTCCTCAGCGTTCCGTGCAGCAGTTTCCGTACCGGCATGACCAGTTTTCTGATCATCAGCACCGCCTCGGCAAGCGTGCTCGTCCGAAATGCACGCTAGCCACCTGCCGGGGCGAAAACGCTTGCCGCTTCCGTCGGCGACGTCGGAACGACGCCGTGCGCTGCATCGACAGGCTGATGGAAGGGCAAGAAGATCACGATAGAGCGCTCAGAACATTCTCGGCATGTATCTTATCAAAGGGACGACCGCGACGCAGTGTTCGGTCGATTCTCGAACGACAATCCTTTCAGCACGGGCACCGGAAATCCTGAAGTCGTGCTCTCCCACCCGGTCTTGCGAACCGCGCTTGCCGGCCGGCCGCCGCCGGCAAGGTGTCGGAAAGCGGGCTGCCGTCAGACTAATCCAGCTTCGGAGGTGCTGCCAAGGCTTTTCGCCGCTGGTGGACGCGGTTGTCGCCTAGCGGGGATGCCGCGTACCCATCAGGTGCCGGATGTAGTCGGCAACGACCAGCAACTGGCGTCGGTCCAGCCGCGCAATGATGTTGCGGATCATCGGCGCCATGATCCGGGTGGCGCCGGCCACCCCGAGATTGGCCGACTGCTGTACGACGAAGCCGACCTTGGCCAGCACCAGCGGCTTGAGAAAGCAGTAGTCCATGCCGCTGTTGGTCAGTTCCACCACCAGATCGCCCAGCGCAGCACGGTGCACCGTCGGGTCTTCGGCATGCTCGAGCGTCGCCAGCAGCTGCACGGTCCTGGCGTGCAGATCGTCGGGATAGGAGATATGCAGGGAGTGTGGCTGAGCACCGCGGGACATCAAATTCTCCTTCGACCATCGCCGATCCCGCAGGCCAGGACACGTCGAGGGTCAGCCGCGGCTGGCCGGCGACACTCGCGCCGTCAATGCCGGATGCAGATCTTTCCGAAATGGGCGCCGCTCTTCAGCCAGCCCATCGCTTCCTTGAGTTCTTCAAAGGCAAAGACGCGGTCGACCACCGGCTGCAGCCGATGCTGCTCGATTGCCCGCAGCATCGCCTCGAAACCGTCGCGATGTCCGACGGTGATCCCCTGCAGGCGCACCAGCCGCGTCACCACCAGCCCGAGCGGCGCCGCCAGGCTCGACCCGGACAACACGCCGATCATCGACAGCGTCCCACCCGGCCGGATGCAGCGCAAGGATTGCGGCAAGGTCTTCTCGCCGCCGAGTTCGACGATGTGATCGAAGCCGCGCCCGCCGGTGATCGCTCGCGCCGGCCTGGCCCAGTCCGGCGTCGTCAGGTAATTGATCCCGGCGTCTGCGCCGAGCGCTTGCGCGCGTGCCAGCTTCGCGTCGCTCGACGAAATGACCGTCACGTGCGCACCGAGCAGCTTCGCGAACTGCAGCGCGAACAGCGCCACGCCGCCGGTTCCCTGCACCAGCACGCGCGATCCGGGGCCGAGCGTGTCGTAGGTGACGACCGCGCTCCAGGCGGTAAGCGCCGCGCAGGGCAGCGTCGCCGCCTGTTCGTCGGCGAGATGAGCGGGCACCTTGACGACGCCGCTTTCGGGCAGGCACACGAGATCGGCCATCATCCCGTCGACCGGCCCGCCAAGCGTCTGTGTCAGCCGCTCGAGATCGGGCGCGCCGGCCAGCCAGCCCTGGTGGAAGCAGGGGCAGGCGCGGTCGCCGACGCACAACCGGCTCACCCCCGCACCGAGCTCGACGACTTCGCCGACACCGTCGGAAATCGGAATCAGCGGCAGCGTCCCGGTAAATGACCCGTAGCCGCGATTCGGTACGACCAGGTCGCGGTAGTTCAGCGAGGCCGCCTTCATCCGCAGCAGCACCTGCCCCGGGCCGGGCTGCGGATCGCGCCGACTGGCCAACTGCAGATGGTCCATGCCCCAGTCATCCTGGATCTGGAAGACTCTCATCGCGCGCTCCCGGCGAGGTTGAAGGCGTCATCATGAGCTGGCACGCGGCAGGCTGCGGCACGCTCCGAAGGGAAGGAGACCGCGGCGGCTGAACGCCGGGATGCGGACCCAGCAAGCGTCGGCCCGCGACCGGTCAACAACGAAAAGTATAGGCGGCCCGGTCAACCGCGGTCAATTGCCGATCCGCTGCCGGCGCCCGCGATCGGCTCCCGCGGACGGCAGCCCGCCATCGAGCAAGCCGGCTGCCGCCTATCGCCGTGCACGGATCGGCGCCACGCGGCCGGGTTCAGAGGCCGGCGATCGCCCCGGCGGTCGGATAGGCGCTTGGGTAAGGCGTCAGCAACTCGGCCTCTTGCCGGGTGAGTTCGAGCAGCAGCATCTGTGCGATCCTGGCCAGCTCGTCGGGAGTCTGGTGCAGGCGTTCGGGGAACTGATCGGCGGCGATCACCGTCGGGAACGGCGCGTCATGAACCACCAGGTTGCACTGCTCGGTTGGGTCGGCTTCCAGCTGGTACAGCTCCCATTGATCGGGCACCGGGTCGACGCTCCATGGATCACAGTAGCGCACCAGCTTCCACGGCCCGGAGCGCAGGGCGCGCACGTGGCAGGGCTGGCTCACCGGCCCCGGACGCAAGTTCGGCAGATAGGGATGATGAGCGTGCTTGCCGGGTTCGCCGCGCAGGCGCTTGACCGTTTCGCAGAACACTTCGAACTGTTGCCAGCCGCTGCTGTTGTGAGGGTCGTCGTCGCGCGGCAGGGGCTCGGTGATCATGTCGTCGGTGACGAACAGCACGCCGAGGCGCTCGCGTCCGTCGGGGCCGATGACCGGGCCGGCGCCGCCGGCAGCGATGATCGGCGTCAGGTCGGCCCCCGGCAGGGGTGCCGCGGGATGGGTCATCGACAACTGCCGGCGGATCAGGTCGCGCTGGTCGGCGTCGCAGCCGGCCAGTCCGAGCAGTGTCGGCAGCAGGTCGATATGACTGGTCTGGGCGGTCACCACGCGCGGGCTGTCGCCGCCGTTCAGCTTCGCGCTGCTGAACAACACCGGTACGTGCACCGCCTCCTGGTAGGCGCCATGCCATTTCTCGATCATCATCGAGTGGGCGGCGCCGTACTCGCCGTGGTCGGAAGCAAAGATCAGGATCGTGTTGTCGCGCAGGCCGGATTCCTCTAGGGCTTCCAGTACCCGCAGTATGTGGCGATCGACCATCGAGATCATGTACGCGTAGTACTGCAGGAAACCTTGCGCCGCACCGTCGGGATCGTCCTGAAGCTGGAACGGCACGGCGACCTGCAGGGTCGCCGCGACCGCCGCCTCGAGCAGCGCCGCCGGCCGGGCATCTTGACCAAGGGCACTCTGGGCAGCGGCCAGGCCGAATTTCGCCGCCAGTCCCAGCCCGACCTTGTAGGCATAGTCGTACTGGGCGCTCGGCTTGTTGTTGGCGAGCAGGTCCTCGTCCTGGCTGGGAGACGCGGTGGCACAGTGCTGTGGCAGGCCGGTGGGATTGAGCGGCACGCGGAAGCTGCCCTGCACCGGCGTGCAGCTGCTGACGCCCTGGCGGGGAATGGGCACCGACCTGCCCGGGCCGAACGACTCCCCGAGGGTCTGCAGCGGGCCGGCATCCGGGTCCTGACCGGCAGCGAGTTGTCGTGGCAGGGTCGGATAAGCGGCAATGTCATGCGGGTTGGTGAACGAGCACACCGCAAAGAACGGCGGTGGCGTCGGCTGGTCGCCGCTGTCGGGATGGCGTTTGGCCTCGGTCGCCATCGCCCGGTCGTAGGCCACCCCGAGGCCACGCGCACGCAGGAAGGTACAGGCCAGCTCGGCGAACTGGTAGTCGCGAAAGCTCCCCAGATTGTTGATCAGGGCGCCATGTGGCTCCGGCCAGCTCAGCTCCCAGTCTGCGAAGCCGAAACCCTCGAGGGTGTGTTCCGGCGGATCGCTGACGTGCCACTTGCCGAAGTAATGCGTCGAATAACCCAACTGGCGGAACCAGTCGCCGATGGTCGGCGTGCCATCGGCCTTCAGCCACGGGAAAGCCTGCGCATCGCCGCTCTTGAACAGGCCATCGGTCTGGGTGACGCCGCTACGCGGACCGTATTGACCGGTCATGATGCTGGCACGACTGGGGACGCACGCCGACTCGGCGATGGTGTGGTCGGTCAACACCACGGCGTGTTCGCGCAGCTTGCAGAAACCCGGGAAGTGCCGGGCGTAGGGATTGCCGTCGATGTTGCCGACGAAGGACAGGATGTCCTTGATCGGATCGACGAAACCGGCGGTGCCGTAACCCAGCCGCGGATAGCGTAACTGGTCCACCATGATCATCAGGAAATTCGGGCCCTGGGCAGTGTTGGCTGGCGGTGTCATGGCGGCTCCTTGACGGTAGTTGGCGGGCGCGCCCCGGCTGGGCAACGCAAGCACCGGTTGGCGGAAAACTGTCAGGTCCGACCACGCCCGGCAAGGAAAGTTTGCCTCAGCCGCCGGCGCCTGGGCGCGGGGTGGCGCCTTGCCGCATCAGCCCTGTCGGCTGTGGCAGGCCTGCTCATCGACAGGCAACGGATTATGTCCATTCCCGCCGCGCATTGGGCAGCGAAGCGGCATCGCGATGAATCGATCAACGCCGGCGCGGCATTGGTCGATGATTAGCGCAATCAAGCCTGGCCCACCGTTGTTTCTCGCCTTTGGTTGACTTTTTTGATCGTCTATACTGTTTTCGACGGTGCGCAAAAATGGTTCAAATGATTATCCATGGTCGCGTGCGCGCTGTTGATGCGCGCCGTCATTTTCCTCAATGACGTGTCACCGAAGGAGAATCCCATGAACAAGCTGATGACCAGGTGCGCCGCCATCCTCCCGCTGATCCTTTGTCTCCCCGGACTCGCCGACGCCCGGCCGACGAACCGTTGCACGGAGGACATACTGAGAGGGGATTACGTCTTCACCGCCAGCGGGTTTACCCGGGCTGGATCGCCCGCCTGGGTTCCCAAGGCGATCCTCGAAGTCCTGCATTTCAATGGCGACGGCACGCTGAGCACGCCACTGGTCACCGTCGCAAATCCGTTCGGTGACTCGGGCGTCATCACTCCGCCCGGCCCCGGCGCCAGTGGCACGTATACCATCAATAGCGACTGTAGCGGCCAGGTGACGTTTTCCGACATGCTTGGCGTGGCGTTCACCATTGTCGTCGACCCGCCAAGAGGCGACACCATCTGGATGATCCAGAAAAACCCGGCCAACAACGTTTTCCAGGGTAAGGCCCAGCGCGTGCAGTGACGGTGCGTTTCAAACCGGTGGCCCGGGTGCGAAATCGGCCTGCATCGCAGAGAGGCCGGCGCATCCGGACTCCGGCATCGTCGTCGGGCGGAGGTCGCTTCTGTTGGCCGCGGGGTGGCGCCGACGGTGATCTTGTGCAGGCATCGAGGGCCGGCCGCATCACATGATGCGGTATTTCATCATCACCCGCTGATCGCTCCAGATGTCATCCGGGCTGATCGAATTCCGGTTGAACCTGAACGAGACATCCGCCCGGCGAAACGCCTCGTAGACCAGTTCGGAGCAGATGTACTTGCGATCGCGGTTCTTGCGGCCCCGCCGAAAGAGAATGCGCATCGCGATGCGGCAGATCTCCCAGTTGTCGTAAGGCCGGGTGAGTTCGTCCATGCCGAAGCTGATCGCCGTCTTGAGCTTGCCGTCGTCGGCGTCCGGCGCGATGCGGGCGATCACGATGTGTCCCTTGTACGGCTTGTTCCTGCCGTGGTAATCGCGAAGATACTTGGACAGGGGAACGAGGCGGACGCCGATGGCGATCTCGCTCTCGAGAACGAAGATGCGCAGCAGATTGTCGTCGCGATAGATAATGCCGACATGGCTCCAGACGGAGCGGGTGAACCACTGGATGGTCTTCGAGAAAAAGTAGGTCCCCGAGCAGAAAACGATGTCGCCGGTGCGCAGCTGATCGCGAACCTGATCGTAGTCGAGGATGGGGAGTCTGGCGATTGCTTTGACGCCAAGGCGATCGGCCATGGGTGGCTCCGTTCGGCGGGCAGGGATTATGGTTGTGGTCGGCACAGCCCGGTAACACCATGGCTGCTCGCGCGAGTGTAGGAGCCGCCAGCAAGCGGCGTCAATGGCGCATTCGGCGCCGAAAGCCGCCTGACAGCCAGGGCGAATCGCACGTCCCTCGCTGCCTTTGTCGCGAATACGCCGCTCAGAACAGCGGCGGCCCGGCCGCTTCGCCTGGCGGCGGCCGGCCACCGCCGGCGGTCAGCCGGTCGGCCTGCGTCACCCAGCCGCCGCCCATCGCCTTGTAGATGTTCACCGACGAGGCGAGCAGCTGCGCGCGAATCGCCATCAGGTTGAGCTCGGCCGGAAACAGCGCCTGTTCGGCCTGCAGAACGGTCGAATAATCGGCGTAGCCGCCTTCGTAGAGTTTGCGCGACAGGGTGGTATATTCCTTGAGTGCCGCCACCAGGCGGATCTGGGCCTGCAGCTGTTGACCGAGATTGGCGTTGGCGACCAGTGCGTTGTCGACGTCGGCAAAGGCGTTGCGGATCGCCAGCTGGTAGCTCAGCAGCGCGGCGCGCTGGGCGGCCTCGGCCTGCGCGACCTGGCCGCTGACGGCGCCGAAGGTGAAGATCGGCCCGGCCAGCGAGCCGGCGTAGCTCCACACCCTGGCCGGCCCGGAGAACAGTTTCGACAGTTCGCTGCTGGCGCCGCCGAAAGCGCCGGTGAGCGAGATGCTCGGGAAGTACAGCGCCCTGGCGGCACCGATCTGCGCGTTGGCGGCGACCAGCTGCTGCTCGGACTGCAGCAGATCGGGCCGCCGCTCGAGCAGCTGCGACGGCACGCCCGCCGGCACGGCTGGCAACAGCAAGCGATCGAGCGGCTTGCCGCGGGCGATCGGGCCGGGGTTGCGGCCGACCAGCACCGCCAGCGAGTTCTGCGTCTGCGCGATATTCGACTCGATCAGCGGAATCTGCGCCGCCGCCGACTGGTATTGCGATTCGGCCTGCGCGACGTTCATCTGCGAGACCTGGCCGTACTTGAACTGCAGCTTGAACAGATCGACCGATTCGGCGTAAGTCTGCAAGGTCTGCCGCGCGACGACCAGTTGCGCGTCCAGCCCGCGCAACTGCAGGTAGCCGTTGGCGACCGACGCCACCAGCGACAGCACGACGCCGCGGCGCGCCTCGTTGGTGGCCAGCAGGTTGGCCAGCGTCGCTTCCGACTGGCGCTGGATGCGGCCCCAGAGGTCGATCTCCCAGCTCGCTGAAAGGGCCGCCTGGTAGGCAGTGGTCGGATTCGGGTCGTTCGGCAGCCGGGCCGCGAAAGCCGGCTCGCGGCCACGCTCGCGGCCGCCACCGGCGCTGTAGCCGAGCTGCGGGAAGAGCTGCGAACGCACCTGCGGCAACAACGCCGCGGCCTGCTCGACGTTCGCCGCGGCGATGGCGATGTTGCTGTTGTGCGCCAGCGCTTCGTCGATCAGGGCGTCGAGCACCGGATCGTCGAACTGCTTCCACCACAGCGTGTCGGCGCTGTCGATGACGTCCTTGCTGGCGTACTGGAAGGCCGTCGGCGCCGCCACCTCGGGTCGCCGGTAGTCCGGGCCGAGCGTGCAGCTGCCAAGCATCGTGCCGGCGGCGACGGTGGCGGCAGTCATGGCAAGCAGGCGCCGCACCTCAGGACTCCTCCGCCGCCGGCGCACCATCGTCGACGGTCGCCGCGCCGCCCTTGCGACGTTCGGCGAAGCGGTCGAAGAGAAAGAAGAACAGCGGCACGTAGAGCATCGCCAGCGTCGTCTCGCCGATCATGCCGCCGATGATGCCGGTGCCGATCGAGTGGCGGGCGTTGGCGCCGGCACCCACCGCCAGCGCCAACGGCAGGCAACCGACGGCGAAGGCCAGCGAGGTCATGATGATCGGCCGCAGACGCTGTTCGCCGGCGAGCACGGTCGCTTCCATGATGCTCTTGCCCTGCTTGCGGAAGTCGACCGCCGCCGACACCCGCAGCACGGCGTTCTTCGCACCCAGACCAATCAGCACCAGCAGGCCGATCTGGAAATAGACGTCGTTCTCCAGCCCACGGATGGCGTTGGCGAGCAAGGCGCCGAGCACGCCGAAGGGAATCGCGGTCATCACCGCGCCCGGCAGGGACCAGGATTCGTATTGCGCGGCGAGCACCAGGAAGACGATCAGAAAGCCGAAGGCGAAGGCCAGTTTCGAGGTGCCGCCCGATTGCTTCTCGTCGAAGGCGAGGCCCGACCAGGCAACCGCGTAGTTCGGCGGCAACTGCGTCGCGACCTCTTCCATCGCCGCGATCGCCTGCCCGGAACTGTAGCCCGGCGCCGCGTTACCGATGATCTTGGCGGCCGGAAAGCCGTTGAAATGCGGCAGGATGTCAGGGCCCGACGTCCAGCGCGTTTCGACCACCGCCGACAGCGGTACCATCTTGCCCTGGTTGGAGCGGGTGTATAGCCGCGTCAGGTCGCTCGGCTGCTGCCGGAAGGGGGCATCGGACTGCACGATCACCCACCACACGCGACTGAACTGGCTGAACTGGCTGGCCGTCAGCGAACCGAACTGCGCCTGGATTGCGCTATAGACGTCCTGCACCGGCACGCCGAGCAGCGTGCTCTTCTCGCGGTCGACGTCGGCGCGCAACTGCTGCGCGCTGGCGGTGAAGGTCGAATGCAGGTTGCTCAGTTCGGGCCGCGCCTGGGCAGTTTGCAGGAAGGCCCGGGTCTGCGTTTCGAGCGCCAGCGGGCTGCCAGCCGCGGTATCCTGGATCCAGAACTCGAAGCCGCCGGTGGTACCGATGCCCGGGATCGGCGGCGGCGCGATCGGCAGCACGATCGCTTCTTCGATGTACTTGGCCTTGTTGAAGAACGAGAAGATGATCGCGCGGGCATTCTGCTCGCGCGCGTCGGCGATGGTCGCATAGCGCTGCTTGAAGTCCTTGAAGGTGACGAAGAAGGTCGCCGCGTTGTTCTTGAAGCCGCCGTCGATCAGGCTGTAGCCGGTGATCATCGAACGTTTGTCCACCCCCGGCGTCTTCGCCAGCAGGGCGTCTACGCGCTCGGCCACCGCCTGCGTGCGGTCGAGGCTGGCCGACTGCGGCATGATGATCGCGACCATCGCGTAACCCTGATCTTCCTGCGGCACAAAACTGGTCGGCAGCAGCTGGAAGAGATGCCAGATCGCCCACAGGAATACGCCGAGCAGGGCGAGGGCGATCAGCGTCCGCTTGATGACGAATTCGACGGCATGGCCGAAGCCGCGCGTCACCCGTTCGACCTGCCGATTGAACCAGGCGAAGAAACCGCTTTGCGGTGGCGGCGTGTGCTTCAGCAGCAGCGCACACATCGCCGGCGTCAGGGTCAGCGCGATGAAGCCGGATACCGCCACCGACAGGACGATGGTGATCGCGAACTGCTTGTACAGCTGCCCGGTGGTGCCGGGCAGGAAAGCGGCGGGAACGAACACCGAGGCCATCACCAATACCACGGCGACCAGCGAACTGCCGATCTCGCCCATCGAGCGCAGGGTCGCGTCGCGCGGACTCAAGTGGTGCTGCGCCATGTTTCGCTCGACGTTCTCGACCACCACGATGGCGTCATCGACCACCATGCCGATCGCCAGGATCAGTCCGAACAAGGTCAGCAGGTTGATCGAGAAGCCAAGAGCCAGCATACCGGTGAAGGTGGCGATCAGCGAGACGACGATCGCCACCGAGCAGATCAGCGTCGTGCGCAGGCTCTGCAGGAACAGGTACACCACCAGCACCACCAGCAGCAGCGCCTCGGCGAGCGTCTTCAGGACCTCCTCGATCGATAACCGGACGAAGTCGTTGGTGTCCAGCGCAATGGCGTAGTCGAGGCCGTCCGGGAAACGCGCCTTCATCTGCTCGAGTGCGTTGCGCACCGCCTTGGACACCAGCAGCCCGTTCGCGCCAGGCTGCTGGTAGATCGCGATCAGGGTGGCCGGCGCGTTGTTCAGCCGGCTTTCGACGATGTACTGGCGCAGGCCGACCTCGGCGCGCGCCACCGCACCCAGGCGAACGATGGCGCTGCCGTTCTGGTCGGCGCGCAGGATGATCCTCTCGTACTGCCGGGGGTCGGTGAACTGGCTCTGGGTGACCACCGGGAAGCTCAGCTGGACGTCGCCGGCGTCCGGCTGCTGGCCGATCTGGCCGGCGCCGAACAAGGCGTTCTGCGAGTTGACGGCGTTGGCGAGGTCGCTGGTGGTGACCCCCAGCGACGCCATCCGGTCGGGGTTCATCCAGATGCGCATCGCCTGGTCGGGGACGCCCATGATCTGCGCCTGGCCGGCGCCCGGCACGCGCTTCAGGGCATCGAGGACATAGACGTTGGCGTAATTGGCGACATAGGCGGCGCTGTAACGATCGCCCTGACCGGTAATCGCGACCAGCATCATGATCGTCGCCGATTTCTTCTGTACCGAAACGCCCTGCTGCGTGACCGCCGACGGCAGTTGCGGCAAGGCCAGGTTGACGCGGTTCTGGACCTGCACCTGGGCGATGTCGGGATCGGTGTCGAGCGCGAAGTAGACGGTCAGCAGCAGTTGCCCGGTCGCCGAACTGGTGGACGACATGTAGAGCATGTTGTCCACGCCATTGATCTGCGCCTCGATCGGCGCCGCCACCGAATCGGCCAGCGTCTTCGAGTCGGCGCCGGGATAGGTCGCCTGGACAGTGACCTGCACCGGCGTGATCGACGGATACTGCTGCACCGGCAGCTGGCTCAGCGACACGGCGCCACTGATGATGATCAGCAAGGCGACGACCACCGCGAAGATCGGCCGTTCGACGAAGAAGCGCGAAAACATGTCGCGCCGCAGCGTCAGCGGCTGCCGGCCGCGGCGCCTGCGGCGCCAGCGGCAGCGGCGGTAGCGGTGGTCGCCGCTGTGGCGGGCGGTGCCCTGACAATGACCCTGGCGTCGGGCGACAGGCGCATGGCGCCGTCGACCACCAGCTGGTCACCGGTGTGCAGTCCTTCGCTGATGAACCAGCTGTCGCGATACCAGTCGCCGACCACCACCGGTCGCAGCTCGACTCGGCTTTCCTTGCCGACCAGCCAGACGAAATGGCCCTGACCGCTTTGCTGCACCGCGCGTTGCGGCACCAGGATCGCGCCCGGCCGCACCGCGCCCTTCAGCCGCGCCCGCACGTACTGGTTCGGCCGCAATTGGCCCTGCGGATTGTCGACCGAGGCACGGATCAGGAAGGTGCCGGTCTGCGCGTTGTATGCCGGGTCGGTGAAGGTGATGCGACCGGTGTAGGGATAGACGCTGCCGTCCACCTGCTCGATCTCGACCAGCATGTTGCGGTCTTTCGGCAACACCAGTCGACCGGCCTTGATATCGTTTTCGATGCGCTGGAACTCGTTCTCGGACAGGCTGAAGTTGACCCACATCGGCGACAGCACCGACACCGTCGTCAGCTGGCTGTTCTGCGGGCTGAGATAGCTGCCGTCGGCGACCGCGGCGTAGCTGGCGATGCCGTTCACCGGCGAGCGGATGATGGTGTACGACAGGTCGAGCTTGGCCGAGTCGAGCTGCGCCTTCGATTGCGCCACCGCTGCGGCCGCCTGCTCGTACTGCCCCTCGGCGTTGTCGAGGTCCTTCTGCGACAGCGCGTTGAGCTCCGCCAGCGGCCGCGTGCGCTTGAGGTTGGCGGTAGCCACCTGCAGCGACGCCTGGTTGCGCTGCATCGCCGCGGCGGCGGCATCGACCTGCGCCTGGAACGGCTTGGGGTCCATGCGGAAAAGCACCTGGCCGGCCTTGACCAGCGAACCTTCGGTGTAGACGCGCTTGTCGAGGAAACCCGAGACGCGCGCCTGGATGTTCACCGCCTGCGAGCTCTGCGTCTGGGCGACGTACTCGGCCGACACCGACACATCGCGCGCCTCGACTGTGATCGTCGTGACCTCCAGCGGCGCCGGGGGCGGCTTCGCCGGCGGCTTGCCGCAGCCGCCCAGGACGACCACACCGACGGCGACCAGGAGCGCTGCCCGGCGTGGCAGCGAACGCCAGCCTGCGCTAGCGTCTTGCGGCATGGCTGAAGCACGCCGATCGATCGGCCGCGAAGCGGGCCAGGGCCAAACCGCACGGCTTTCGTATGCAACGCGTTCGACAAATCCGGCCTTGGCGAAGCCGCATCGGATGCCTCCTCGTTTCCGTCACGGACCCTGGTGCTCACCGGCCAGTGGTCGCCGCCGACCGCCACCGGCGCTGGCGGCCGGCCCTGGAAAAAAGGGGGGGTCCGCACACCACCCGCAACGGATCGCCCGCCAGGAATACAACAGACCGTGGCAAAGTATCGATGATTCCCGTCGCCACGGTCAATCGCCGAGTCTGCCGTCGCGCTCGTCGCAGCGCCGCGATCTCGGCGCCGCGACGCTCCATGGTCAAGCCGACACGGCGGCGCCGCTGGCCGCGAAAACGAATGCCGGCCCCTGAAATCGCGGCGGTGCCCGGCAAGCGGCTGCCGCCGCTTCAAAGACGACCGAGCTTGGCGCAGAATGTCCCGACTTGTGATCGACCCAGGGGCCCGACATGAAAACCGGAGAAAGCGAGCACCGCGCAGAGTTCGCTGATAGCGCTGATAGCGCTGATAGCGATGGGAGCGATGGCAGGCGGGGGCGGCAGCCATCGGGACCACCCTACCGGGTTCTGTTCCTGCTCGCCGCCATGCTGATCGTGCCGACCGCGCTGACGCTGTCGAGCGTCGAACATCCGGGCGTGCTGAACGTCGCCTCCGACAACCCGACGCCCTACGGCTACACCTGGAGCCTGCTGCTGTTCATCGTGCCGGTAGCGGTGCTCGGCAGCTGGTTCGCTCGCCGGCCGGCGCTGCGTTTCCCGCGCCAGGCGTTCTGGCGAACGCTGGCCGTGCTGGTGCCACTGGGCTTCGTGCTCGATCTGGCTTTCGGCAACGCCTTCTTCGTCTTCCGCAATCACGGCGCGACGCTCGGAATCACGGTTCCCGCCGTCGGCGGCGCGCTGCCGGTCGAGGAGTTCGTCTTCTACCTCAGCGGTTTCATGGCCGCGCTGCTGAGCTACGTCTGGGCCGACGAATACTGGATGAGGGCTTACAACGTTCCCGACTACCGCGGGCAGGCCAACGGCCTGGTGCGCTTCGTCCGCCCGCACTATCCGTCGGTCTGGTGCGGAATCGCGCTGATCGCTGCCGCCGCCGCGTACAAACGCGGCTTCTCGGACGCGCCGGCAGGCTTTCCCTGGTATTTCACCTACCTCACGCTGGGCGCCCTGGTCCCTTCGGCAGCGCTCTTCCACACTGCCCGGTCGTTCATCAACTGGCGCGCGTTCAGCTTCACCTTCCTGCTGATGCTGCTCATCAGCCTGCTCTGGGAAGTCACGCTGGCCCTGCCGTACGGCTGGTGGGGCTTCCGGCCGGAAGCGATGATCGGCCTCTCCATCGATGCCTGGCACGGCCTGCCGATCGAGGAACCACTGGTGTGGATGGCGGTGAGCTATGCGACCGTGATCGTCTACGAGGTGATCAAGATCTGGCTCGCGCTGGGCGAGCGGGCACCGCAGGCGTTCTTCGGCGGAGGGAAGGCGTAGGCGTCCAGCCAGAACCAAGAGCGCCATGCTGCCCGCGACGGGCCGCTACGCGACCGTCGCCAAGGCTGGCGGCCAACAGGACTCGCGATAGGCTGGCCTGCAAAGCGAGGCGGTGGCAGGCGAACGCGCCGGCGACCGGGGACCTCCCGCGGGACTCGAGGGCCGGGCGTCATGCGACCCCGGCGGTTCCTCTTGGCCAACAACACGGCGCAACCGATAATGTCGCTCGACGTCGCCAGGAAAGCATCTGTCGGCAATTGATCGGCCGTTCCCCAGGAGCCTGTATGGATTTCATCCTCGAAGCACTCCAGCTCGCCTTCATCGGCATGGCCGTGGTGCTGAGCTTTCTCACCCTGCTGATGTGGGTAGTAACCGCCATCGGCAGGCTGCTTCCCCCGGAAGCGCCGCCGGTCGCCACTCCCCGCGCCGTAACCGCCGTGCTGCCGGCGACGCCTGCCATCGATCCCGGAGCGGTGGCCGCCGCCATCGCCATCGCCGTGGCCCTCTTTCGCAAGGGACGTCGCTAGCCCTCGCCGGGCCTTCAGCCCCGGATTTCCACCAAATTTTTTGGAACAGCTCGCCCATGAAGAAGATTCTCTTCCAGGACACGTCCTTCCGCGACGGCTTCCAGTCCGTCTTCGGTGCCCGCGCCCTTACCAGGGACTTCATCCCCGCCATCGAAGCGGCGCGCGCCGCCGGCATCAGCCATTTCGAAGCAGGCGGGGGCGCCCGCTTCCAGAGCCTGTTCCTCTATTGCGGCGAGTCGGCCTTCGACATGATGGACCAGTTCCGCACCGCCGCCGGTCCCGACGCCCGCCTGCAGACGCTCGCCCGCGGCATCAGCGTCGTGGCCCTCGGCCAGCAGCCGAGGGACATGATTGACCTGCATGCCCGGATGTTCAAGAAGCACGGCATGACGCGCATCCGCAACTTCGACGCCCTCAACGACGTGCGCAACCTGACCTACTCGGGCCAGTGCATCACCGATGCCGGTCTCGAGCACGAGGTGGTGATCTCGATGATGGAGCTGCCGCTCGGCTGCACCGGCGCGCACGATCCCGCGTTCTACCTCAAGACGCTGCGCGACATCCTTGACGCCGGCATTCCCTACCACTCGGTCTGTTTCAAGGATGCCAGCGGCACCTCCAACCCGCGCAAGGTCCACGAGACCTTCAGGCAGGCGCGCAAGCTGCTCGGCGACGCAGTCGAGATCCGCATGCACACCCACGACACCTGCGGTACCGGCGTCGCCCAATACCTGGCTGCGATCGAGGGCGGCTGCGATGGCATCTGCGTCGGTCGCGCGCCGCTTTCTGGCGGTACCGCCCAGCCCGACCTGTTCTCGATGTGGCACGCGCTGAAGGGGACCGACTACGCGCTCGACATCGACGTTGCCAGGCTCATGGAGGCCAACCAGGTCGCCAAGGAATGCTTCAAGGACTATTTCTTCCCGCCCGAAGCGCTGGCCATCGACTCCGAAGTGATCTTTTCGCCGATGCCCGGCGGCGCCCTCACGGCCAACACCATGATGATGCGCGACACCGGCACCTTCCACCTCTATCCGCAGGTGATCAAGGCGATGTCCGAGTGCGTCGCGCGCGGCGGCTTCGCCGCTTCCGTCACGCCGGTGTCCCAGTTCTACTTCCAGCAGGCCTACGCCAACGCCACCCAGGGTCCCTGGAAGAAGATGACCGACGGCTACGGCCAGATGGTCCTCGGCTACTTTGGGCGCACTCCCGTGCCGCCCGACGCCGAAATCGTCGAGATCGCCGCCAGGCAACTCGGCAAGCCGGTGTTCACCGGCGATCCGGTCGACATCATCGAGCCCGGCATTCCCGCGGCGAGGAAGATTCTCCAGGACAACGGCCTGCCGGTCACCGACGAGAACATTTTCATCATTGGCGCCCTCGCCACCACGGGCGGCAACAAGGGGCTCGACTTCCTCAAGGGCCAGTTCAGTGTCAACGTGCGCAAGGCCGAGACGAAGGAGACAACGGATCACAAGGCCGCCGCTCCGGCGGCCAGGCCGGTCGCTCCGGCGGCCGACGCGCCGGCTGTCGGCGACTACACGGTGACGGTCAACGGCGTGCGCTACGACGTCCAGGTTGCCGAGGGAACGGGCCAGGTGCTCTCGGCCCAGCCGGCTGCCGCCGCTGCCACCGCAGCCGCTGCCGCGCCGGTCGTCGCTGTCGTCGGAACGGAGATCCCCGCGCCGGTTCCCGGCAACGTACTCAACGTCTCCGTGTCGCTCGGCCAGGCCGTTGCCGAGGGCGACCTGATTGTCGTTCTCGAGGCGATGAAGATGGAGACGCCGATCAAGGCACCCGTGGGCGGCAAGGTCCTGGTGATTCACGTCGCCAAGGATTCGGTGGTCCACGCCGGCCAGGTCATGATGGTTATCGGCTGATCGCCGGCCCACCCAGGAAAAGCAAGCATGAGCAACGCGCCCGGTATCCGCTGGTGGCTGACAGGCATCCTTCTGCTGCTGCTTCCCTCGCTGGCGGTGGCCGACGCCACGGTCCTCGATCACCTTCCCGCCATGGGCAGCATGTTCGAGAAACTGTGGCAATCGACGGGCATTGCCGACGTACTCCATGCCGAATCCTTCATCGACGGTTTCGGCAAGCTGGCGATGATCGGCATCGGCTTGTTGCTGCTGTTCCTCGGCATCGAGAAGGGATTCGAGCCGCTGTTGCTGGTGCCCATCGGCTTCGGCTGCATCCTCAGCAACGTCCCGGTGGCCGGCATTTCGGACGAGGGTGGCATCATTTATCACATTTACAACGTCGGCATCGCCACCGGCGTCTTCCCGCTGCTCATCTTCCTGGGTGTGGGTGCGATGACCGACTTCGGTCCGATGATCGCCAATCCCAAGACCCTGCTGCTGGGCGCCGCCGCGCAGATCGGCATTTTCGCCACCCTGCTGGGCGCCGTCGCGCTGTCCTACTTCGTACCCGGGATCAATTTCAGCTTTCCCGACGCCGCCTCGATCGGCATCATCGGCGGCGCCGACGGCCCGACAGCGATCTACCTCTCATCCAGGCTGTCGCCCCGTCTGATGGGGAGTATCGCCGTCGCCGCCTACAGCTACATGGCTCTGGTGCCCCTGATCCAGCCACCGATCATGAAGTTCTTCACCAGCGAAGCGGAACGCCGGATACGCATGCGCCAACTGCGACATGTATCGCGGCGGGAGAAGATCCTGTTCCCGATCGTGCTGGTGCTCCTGGTCGCGCTGTTGCTGCCCTCGGCGGCTCCCCTCATCGGCTTCTTCGCCCTCGGCAACCTGTTTCGCGAATGCGGCGTCGTCGAGCGCCTGTCGAGCACGGCGCAGAACGCCCTGATCAACATCGTCACCATCTTCCTCGGGCTGGGTGTGGGGTCGAAGCTCTCGGCCCACAGTTTCCTCAACCTGGAAACCCTCGGCATCCTGCTGCTGGGGGTCATGGCCTTCGCCATGGGTACCGCTGGTGGCGTGATCATGGCCAAGATCATGAACCTGTTCTGCCAGGACAAGATCAACCCGCTGATCGGTTCGGCCGGCGTTTCCGCCGTACCCATGGCCGCCCGCGTCAGCCAGAACGTCGGCGCCCGCTATGATCCGCACAACTTCCTGCTGATGCACGCGATGGGCCCCAACGTCGCCGGCGTCATCGGTTCGGCCGTCGCCGCCGGCTTGCTGCTGGCGGTATTCGGCAGCTAGTCGGCTCACCCGACGGCGATCTCGAGCGCTTCGCCGCGCCCGGCGTCGCAAGACCTCTGCCGCAGGCGGCGACCAGCAGGCAGGCGACCGATCAGCGGGCCGCGCAAGCTGTTTTCCGCACTTGAACGGTGCGAAACTGGTGCAAACTCGCTGCTGACCAGGGTTGTCCGGCAAGCAGCCTAGCAGAGGAATCCGGGAGCATGGCGATTCACCTTCAACTGCCAGGCAAACCAACGACATGGCGAAATTCCGTCTGACGCTGCTCGGCGGCTTCCGCCTCGACGACGAGGACGGCCGGGAAATCGCCGTCGCATCGCGCAAGGCCAAGGGAATGCTCGCCGTTCTCGCTGTCCATGGTCCGGCGGCCGTCACGCGCGAGCGCATGGCGGCGATATTCTGGGGCGATCTGGCCGAGGAGCGTGCCCGGCACAGCCTGCGCCAGGTGCTTACGGCCTTGCGGCGAGATGCGCCGGTGGTCGAGGCGAGCGGCGAAACGCTACGCCTTGACAGCCGCATTTGCACCGCCGACGCGGCTGAATTCGCTGCGCTGGCGGCGAGCGCAGACCCCGGCGAGCTCGAGCGTGCACTGGCGCTCGACAGCGGGCCTCTGCTCGACGGACTGTCCGCCAAAGAGGAGGCGTTCGAGGCGTGGCTGGGCGCCGAACGCAGGCGGCTGTCGCAGGCGGCGGCGGCCGCACTGACGCGGCTTGCGGCACACCACGCGGGGCAAGCAAAGCACGAAGCTGCGGTGCAACTGCTGCAACGCCTGCTGGCCGGCGATCCGGCGAACGAAGACGCCCACCGCGCGCTGATGCGCTCGCTCGAGGCGCTCGGCCGGCGCAGCGAAGCGCTGTACCAGTACAAGCTGTGCCGGGAACTGCTGCTGAAAGAGCTTCAGGTCGAGCCCGACGCGGCGACGCAGGCGCTCCATGATTCCATCCGCCGGGACAACTTCACGCGGCGTGACAGCGAGGGACACGGGCTGCGCGTCGTTGCCGTCGTGCCGTTCGTCAACGCCGCACGCCGCCCCGAGCTCGACTCGCTTGCCGCGATCATTGCCGAGGAGATCAGCAGGCAACTCGCGCGCGTGCCCGGCTTCCGGGTGGTCGTGCAGCCCGCGGTGGTCGCGGCGATGCGGCCGAATCCCGACGATCTGACGCAAATCGCGCGCGTGCTGGGAGCCAGCTACCTGGTCACCGGCAGCCTGCGTCAGCCCGAAGCCGGTGTTCTGCGCATCGCCGTCCAGATCGTCGATGGCGAAACGGCCCAGTACCTGTGGAGCCTGCAGCAGGATCTGACGGCGCGCGGCGACACGGCCGATGTCGACAACTTCGTTGCCGGGACGGCCGCCCGGATCGAGCAGCAACTGACGCTCGCCGAGGCCGGTGGTGGCGCTGACGGCACTGGCGACGATCGCTACGACGAGCGGCCGGATGCCTGGCACAAGACGCACCAGGCCGGCAGCGCCCTGTTCTCGGCCGGATGGTCGGAAGATGCCGTGGACGACGCCGTGCGCCTGTTTCGGGAGGCGATCGCGCTCGACCCCAAACTCGCGCTGGCACGGGCGCACAAGGCGCTGATCATGGCTTTTGCCCAGGACTGGGGATTGCTCCGCGGCGACACGGCCCGGGACGAGGCCCGTGCCGACGCGGAACGGGCGCTGGAGCTCGAGCCGACCCGATCCGAAGTTCTCGGCCTGGCGGCTTGCGCCATTGCCCACCTGGGCGATCCGGCTCGCGCCGTGCCGCTGCTGGAACGTGCGATCGAGGACAATCCGAACAACGCGCAGGCCTGGGCGGCGCTCGGCGCCACCCGCTTGCTGCAGATGCAATTCGAGACCGCCGTCGAAGCGCTGCGCCGCGGTCTGCGGACCAGTCCGACCGATTACCGTCGCTCGGTCTGGCTGACTGCCCTGGCCAGTGGCCTGGTCCGCCTCGACCGGCTCGACGAAGCGCTCGACGCCGCGCACGGCGCTTGCCGGTCGGATGCAAAGTTCTATCCCGCCCGGATCGTCCTGGCGATGGTCCTGGCGAAGCTTGGCAAGGCGTCCGAGGCGGCCGAAGCACTCGCCGAAGCAAGGCGTATCCGCCCACGGCTCAGTCGGGCCGAAATGCGGCGCTTTGTCGGCGGCGCCCTCGACGATCTCGCCTCGTCGTCAGGTTTCCAAGAATCCTGAAAGATCGCGCGCCGATTGACGGCGGATTGACGCTGTCCGGGACGTCCGCTTGACGCCGCCGCCCGACACTCATGACGAGCACCAGACCGGCACCGAACGCTCACCGGTCGACACCTCGTCAGGAGAAAGCAGATGAACCAAGAAGCCATGCAATTGGCGCTGCAACGCGCCGAACACGTCTTTTCCAGGCATCCCGGTGCCGCGAAACTGCAGGTGATTGCCCGGGCGACCGTCCGCGAAGGCATGCGCTGCGAGTTCAGCGAAGACGACTGGCGCTTCGTCGCCGACATGCCGGAAGCCCTCGGCGGCACCGCCACCGGACCGACGCCGAGCACCTTTGTACGAGCAGCGCTCGGTACCTGCCTGGCGATCGGCTATTCGATGCGCGCGGCCTACCTCGGCGTGCCGATTCGCGGCGTCGAGGTCGAAGTGCAGGTCGACGCCGACCTTCGCGGCATGTTTTGCGGGCAGGCGGAAGTGCCGAACTACAGCCGCCTCGCCTACCTCGTGAGCTTCGACAGCGATGCGCCCGAGAGCGATCTGCAGCGGGTCCTCGACGAGGCCGACGAGCGCAGCCCGTATCTGCAACTGTTCAGGAAGTCGCTGAGTGTGAGCCGCACCATGCGCGTCGTTCCGACAGCGGCGGTGGCGTGATGGACGCGCGACTGCAAAGACGCATCCAGCGTTATGGCTGGGATCGTGCCGTCGATTTCTATGACCAGTGCTGGTTGAGTCGGCTCCTGCCGGCGACCCGCAGCGTACTCGAACGCGCCGCCATCGCGCCGGGAGACCGCGTGCTCGATGTCGCCTGCGGGACGGGCGTCCTGGCAATCGCCGCGGCGGCCAGGGTCGGCAAGAACGGTTCGGTGACCGGAATCGATCTGTCGGCGAAGATGGTCGAGGCCGCGCAGACCGCGGCCAGGGCTCTCGGCCTCGACAACTGCCGCTTCGAACGCGGCGACGCCGAGGCGCTGCCCGATCTCGGCGGCGAGTTTGACGTCGGCTTGTGCGGCCTCGGCCTGATGTACATGCCGGACCCGGAGCGCGCACTCGTCGTGTTGGCGCAACAGCTCGTGCCGGGCGCTCGCGTGGCGGTGTCGGTCTGGGGGCAGCGCAGTCGGTGCGCCTGGGCCGACATCTTCCCCATCGTCGACGCCCGTGTCGAATCCGAGGTTTGCCCCTTGTTCTTTCGCACCGGCGCAGGAGATACGCTGCACCACGCTCTCGATGCTGCCGGCCTGAGCGGGGTGACGACCGAACGCCTGTCGGTGACGCTGCGCTATGTCAGCGCCGACGAGGCCTGCGATGCAGCCTTCCTCGGTGGCCCGGTCGCCCTCGCCTATTCGCACTTCGATGCCGCGACCCGTGCGGCCGTACGCGCGGAATACCTGCAATCGGTGGAATCGTACAGACGCGGCGAGGCCTACGCCATCCCGGGCGAATTCGTTGTCGGCTACGGAGTCAAGCCGGCAACGGGTCGCAAGCATTCAGCCGTGACTTCTGCCGAAAGGGGCTCACCATGAAAGCGAAATGTCTCCGACCCGATTCGTCCGCTGCGCCTGCTGCTCGACCTCGCTGTCGGCAACCGCTTGCTCACCTGCCGCATTCATGGCGCGTGACGGTCGTGCAGCACAAGGGCACGGTCGATCGTCGCGACTGCACCTGTTCGCGAAACCGGGGCCACGCCGCCTGGCGCCACGGCCACCGTTCATTAGCGCGGGCCGGCGAATATCTGGCCCGTAGCTGCCGTGTTTTGGGCGGCGCGCGCCGAGAGGCGCGTGCTCCCTGCGAACCGACGAGACCTCGTGAGGTGATGCCATGAGCGTGCCGGTATGGATGTTGCTGGGATTCGCTGCCTGGACCGTAGTGTTGTTGCTGGCCACGGTTGGCGTATACCGCTGGGGCCTGATCCTCAGCGGTCGGGTACCGATCAATGCCTTCCGGGCCGATCCGGTCGAGGGAGCCGATCGCTACAAGCGCGCCATGCGGGCACACGCAAACTGCGTCGAGAACCTGCCGGTCTTTGCCGCCATCGTTATCGCACTGCACATCGGCGACGTCGGCGGCACCCTGGTCGATGCGCTGGCAGTGGCGATTCTCGTTGCCCGCATCGCACAATCGCTGGTGCATGCTGGTTTCGTCCAGACCAACGCCGTGACATCGGTCCGATTCGGCTTCTTCTTCGCGCAGATTATCGGCTTTCTCTGGCTGATCGGGATCATCGTCGCCAGGCTGGGCGGCAGCGCCTGACAGAGGCGCGCGTGCTTGACGCCGGCCGGCGGCAATGGCCGGCAGCAAGCAGTCGCCGCAGGGGCTGAACGACCGTGTTCGCTGCGCCGCGAAGGCCCGGCCTGGGACCGGTTCTTGTCAGGCAAGAGCAAGCGTCGGGGCCACTTCCAGCTGGTAGCCCGCTGCCAGCCAGCCATCGATGCCGCCGGCCAGCACTCGCACGCGAAATCCCCGTTCACCGAGAATCTGTGCCGCCTTCAGCGCCGACGCGTCGTTCGGGCAGGCGCAGTAGGTGACCACCTCGGCGCCGGCGGGCCAGTCGTCGGTGCTGGCCCGCGCCATCGTCGCCAGTTCGAGGTGACGCGCACCGGGGATTCGCTGGCCCGGCGTGTCGTGCATCGCCGCGGCCCGCACATCGGCGATGACCAGTTCGCTGCCGCTGGCGATCAACGCGGCGAGTTGGTCGGGCCGCACGCGCGGCAGACGCGCCAGGCGACGCGCCGTTCCCCAGCGCCGCCAGGCGCGCAGCGCGAGGTAGAGGGCGAGGACAGCGACGACGACGCGCAGCGCCAGGCCGCCGAGGTCGCCGAGATGTTCGAGCAGCCGTTCGATCTGGTCGTGGAAGAGCAGGCCGCCGGCGATGCCGCTGCCGGCCCACAAGGCGGTGCCGGCAAGATTGAAGAGCAAGAACGAGCCGCTGCGCATACCGAGCGCACCGGCCAGCGGTGGCGCCAGCGTCGCCAGGCCGGGGACGAATTTGGCGACGACCAGGGTGGCGACGCCGCGTCGGGCGAAGCTCGCTTCGCTCTGGCGGACGCAACTGTCGGGCGAAATCGAAATCCGGCACAGTAGCGCCAGCACGCGCCGCCCGTAGCGCCGGCCGGCGAGGAACCACAGCCCATCGGCGATCATCGACGCCAGCGTCGCTGCCAGCAGCGCCTTGACGGCGAGGACGCCGTCGTTGGCCGCGGCGACGCCGGCGAGTAGCAGGAAGGGAAATGCCGGCAGCGGCGCGCCGAGCTGTTCGACGAGAACGCCGAAGAAGACCGCCAGCAGGCCATGTTCGGCGAACAGTTCAACCAGGGTAGTCATTCGTTTCTCCAGGGTGCGCGACCCTAGCGGTCGCGGCTTGCTCCTTGCCAGCGCGACCGCTCAGAGCAGCCGGCCATGCTGGTAGTCGAGAATGGCCTGCTCGATTTCGTCGCGGCTGTTCATCACGAAGGGACCGTACTGAACCACCGGCTCGCGCAGGGGGCGCGCGGCGAGCAGCAGGAAGGCTGCGGCGCCATCCTCGGCGCGCACTTCGACCCGCTCGCCACCGGAGAGCACGCCGGCTTCGTGCGCTGCCAGCGCGCGTATCTGGTCGCCGGCACCGACGCCCAGCTGCCCTTCGTAGGGATAGACGAAGGCGTTGTGCCCGGCCGGCAGCGGCTGCGCGAAACGTGCTCCGGCCGGCAGCCGCACGTCGACAAACAGCGGCTCGGTGCTGATCCCCTGGATCGGCCCGCGCACGCCCTCTTGGCTGTCACCTGCCGCCGCCAGGGCACCGGCAATGACCCGGACTGCGCCGCCGCCGGCGATGGTGACCAGCGGAATCTCTTCCGGCTGCACGTCGCGGTAGGCGGCCGGTTTCATTTTCTCGCGCGCCGGCAGGTTGATCCACAACTGGAAGCCGCGCATCCGCCCGCTTTGCTGCTGCGGGATCTCGGAATGGATGATGCCGCGGCCGGCAGTCATCCACTGCGCACCGCCACTGCGCAGGTCGCCGCGGTTGCCGAGGTGATCCTGGTGCAGCATGTGGCCATCGAGCATGTAGGTGACGGTCTCGAAGCCGCGGTGCGGATGCTCCGGAAAGCCGGCGATGTAGTCGTCGGCGTTCTCCGACGAGAACTCGTCGAGCATCAGGAACGGATCGAGACGCAAGCCCGGCGCCTGGCCGAGACTGCGGCGAAGTTTGACGCCGGCACCATCCGAGGTCGGCAGCGAGCGAATCACCTGTTGCAGTTTGCGCGTGGTCATGAGCATCTCCTGGCAGTGGCGTGAGCGATCAGGCAGCGAGTTCGTGCAGCCGTTGACGGGCATCGGCGAGGGCGGCCTGCTTGCGGTGCTCGCCCATGTTGAGCCCTTCCGCATAGACGAACTCGACATCGCCAATCCCGACGAAGGCCAGGAAGTCGCTGACGTAGGTCGTCTGGCTGTCGCGCCCGGTACCGGCGTAGAGTCCGCCACGAGCCGCGAAAACGTAGGCTTTCTTGTCGCCGAGCAACCCTTCGGGGCCCTTGGCGGTGTAGCGGAAAGTGATGCCGGCGCGGGCGATATGGTCAAAGTAGGCCTTGAGCGTCGACGGGATGCCGAAGTTGTACATCGGCAGCCCGAGAACGATCAGATTGGCCTGCCGGATCTCGTCGATCAGCGCATCCGACTCGGCGACCAGCGCCTGCTGCCGGGGCGAACGGTCGTCCGGCCTGGCGGTGTAAGCCAGGAAACGCTCGGCGTCGAGGTGCGGCAGCGGTTTGCTGGCCAGGTCGCGGGCGATCACGCGCGCGTCGGGGTTGTTGGCCCGCCAGGCGGCGACGAATTGATCGGCTAGCTGGCTGGACTGCCCAGCGGTGGAAAACAGGCTGGTATTGAGTTGCAACAGGGCTTTCATGGCACACCTCCGGATTGTTGTGAACGGGGGCCAGCGACTCGCCGGTTTCCCGTCGCGACCCGGCAGGAGAGGGCTGCGGTCGTCAGGGCATGAGCGCTGGTGGAAGGGCTCATTTAACTATTTACCTGTGCGATAAAAAAGAACAATATTTCGGTCTTTTCAATCTATTGGTTGAATATATGTCTGAGGCGCCGCACATCACTCTCGACCAATGGCGGGCGCTGATCGCCGTCGTCGAGGCCGGTGGCTACGCCCAGGCGGCACTGGCGCTGCACAAGAGCCAGTCGGCGGTGACCTACGCGGTGCAGAAGATCGAATCGCTGCTCGCTCTCAAGGCTTTCGAGATCCAGGGACGCAAGGCGGTGCTGACGCCCACCGGCCAGATGCTGTACCGCCGGGCGCTGGCGCTGGTCCACGAGGCGAGCGACCTCGAGCGCGCCGCGCACTTGCTGTCTGCCGGCTGGGAGGCGGAGATCCACCTGGCGGTGGAGATCCTCTTCCCGACCTGGCTGTTGCTCGATTGCCTGGCGCGTTTCGGCGACGAGAGTCCGCGTACGCGGATCACGGTGATCGAGTCGGTGCTCGGCGGCACAACCGAAGCCCTGCTTACCGGGCAGGCCGATCTCGCCATTTCGCCGCGAATGCCGCCCGGCTTCCTCGGCGATCCGCTGATGCAGATGCCGGTGATCGCCGTAGCCCACCGCGCCCATCCGCTGCATCGGCTCGGCCGCGAACTCACCGCGCGCGATCTGCGCGGGCACCGGCACGTGCTGGTACGCGATTCCGGCGCGACGCGCGATCGGCGTGCGCTGTCGGTGGAAGTGGACCAGCGCTGGACGGTCAGTCACATGGCCAGCTCGATCGAGGCGGTCCGCATGGGCCACGGCTTTGCCTGGTTGCCGCGCGAGCACATCCGCGAAGAACTCGCGACCGGCCTGCTCGAACCCCTGCCGCTGCGCGAAGGAGGCGAGCGCCTGGTGGCCTTGTACCTGGTGCTGGCGGATCCCGACTTTGCCGGCCCCGGCGTGCGGCGCCTGGCCGGGATCATTCGCGAAAGGGTGCCGGTGGCGTGCGCCGCCAGGTGATGCTGACGGGTCGCGACCCCTGCGGTCAGTTCGCGTCAGCCTCCGCGCGGGCGAAGCCGAGAACGACGCGGCGCGTCATCGCCGCTTTCTTCTCCACCCTGGTGACGATGACCGCGCCAATCTCGGCAGTGTTGGCGACATGCGTACCGCCGCAAGGTTGCAGGTCGACGCCTTCGATCTCGAGCACGCGCACCCGCCCGTGACCACGCGGCGGCTGCACGCTCATGCTGCGCACCAGCCCGGGGTTGGCGTCGAGCTCGGCTTCGCTGATCCAGCTGTGGTGCACCGGACAGGCCTCGGCGACCAGCCGCGCCAGGCCAGTGCTGAGCAGCTGCTTGTCGAGCGGCTCGACCATGTGAAAGTCCAGCCGCGCGTAGTCGCCGGTGATCGAGCACCCGTCCACGGGGTAGGGAACGAGCGCGCAAAGCAGGTGGGTGGCGGTATGAAAGCGCATGTGGCGCCGACGAAGCGGCAGATCGATCCGCGCATCGACCGCCTGGCCGACGGCGAGTCGCGCCAGCAGCGGCTGCTGGCCCGGTGCCGGTACGTGCACGATTTCACCGGGCAGCATCCCCTTGCGGGTGTCGACGATCTCGAGCTCGCTGCCGTCGGCAAGGACCAGCACACCACGGTCGGCCGCCTGGCCGCCACCCAGCGGGTAGAAGACCGTGCGATTGAGTCGCACGCCGCGCTCATCGACGCCGGTAATTCGGGCCGCGCAAGTGGCGAGGGTGGCATCTTCGCGAAACAGTTCTTCGGTCATGGGTCGGCCTCGCTTCGGATTGGCATGGCGGGCATGACGGCCCGAGGCACGGAGCTGCGGCCTGGGCGCCGACGCGAGTATATGCGGCGCCCGGAAGGGCCGACAACCGGAAATTTGCCTGCCGACCCGTCTACGATCCGGCCGCCACCATCGCGGCGACCGCCTTGCCGACATCCTCGGTCGTCGCCGTGCCACCCATGTCGGGCGTACGCGGGCCTTCGGCGAGCACGGCCTCGATGCCACGCATGATCGCCGCCGCCGCTTGCGGATGCCCGAGGTGCTCGAGCATCATCAGAGCGGCCCAGATCTGGCCGATCGGATTGGCGATTCCCCGGCCGTAGATGTCCGGGGCCGAACCATGTACCGGCTCGAAAAGCGACGGGAAGCAGCGCTCGGGATTGAGATTGGCCGACGGTGCGATGCCGATTGTGCCGGTGCACGCCGGGCCGAGGTCGGAAAGGATGTCGCCGAACAGGTTCGACGCGACGACCACGTCGAACCACTGCGGATTGCGCACGAAATGCGCCGTCAGAATGTCGATGTGATACTTGTCGGCACGTATCTCGGGATAGTTCCTGGCCATGGCATCAAAGCGCTCGTCCCAGTACGGCATGGAAATGAAGATGCCGTTGGACTTGGTGGCGGAGGTCACATGCCGCCCGGGCCGCTGCGTGGCGAGTTCGAAGGCGAATTTCATGATCCGGTCGACGCCGTGCCGCGAAAAAACGCTTTGCTGAACGACGACCTCGCGGTCGGTGCCTTCGAATATCCGTCCGCCGACGCGCGAATATTCGCCCTCGGTGTTCTCGCGCACGACGTAGAAATCGATGTCGCCGACGACACGATTGGCCAGCGGCGACGGCACGCCGGGCATCAGCCGCACCGGCCGCAGGTTGACGTATTGATCGAACTCGCGACGGAACTTCACCAGCGAACCCCACAGCGAGATATGGTCAGGGACCGATTCGGGCCAGCCCACGGCGCCGAAGAAGATGGCATCGTGCCCGCCAACGCTCTCCTTCCAGTCCGCCGGCATCATCGCGCCGTGCTGCAGGTAGTAGTCGCAGCTCCAGTCGAAATGATCCCACTGAAGGGCCAGTTCGAACCTGCTCGCGGCCGCGTCAAGAACCCTGAGGCCTTCCGGGACGACCTCCTTGCCGATACCGTCGCCGGGGATGACGGCGATCCTCATGGTTTTCATTGGCGGCTCCTTGGTGATGACGGCAGGACCCGGGCCCCGGGCTTTGTCTTGAGACCGCGAAGGTCGTGCGAACGTTGCTGTCGCGGCGTCATGGTCGGGCGTGTCGCGGCGCTTCGTGACCGTTGGCCCAACAAAAAGCCCCGGTTTTTGACCGGGGCTAAATGCTTGATTCGTTGGTGGTGATGGGTGGAATTGAACCACCGACCTATGGGTTATGAATCCATCGCTCTAACCGACTGAGCTACATCACCACAGGGCGGCAGATTATAGGACTGCCGCCGGTTGATGGTCAAGCTGCAGCGAATCCGATCAGACCTCAGCATCTGGCTGCTCCCTGGCTGCACCGGCTGCGTGCCACGGCCTCGAGCGCCGGCCGAACCTGCCACCGCTTGCCGCCGAAGCTCGCCGCGAGGGCCGCTTCGGAGCTTGCTCACATCAGGACGATATCGTATTGCTCCTGGGTGTAGCTGGGCTCGGCCTGTAGCGAGATCGGCTTGCCGATGAAGTCGGAGAGCATCGCCAGACCTTGCGATTCCTCGTCGAGGAAGCGGTCGATCACCGCCAGGTTGCCGAGCACGCGGTATTCGCGCGCGTTGAACTGGCGGGCCTCACGCAGCAACTCGCGGAGGATTTCGTAACAGACCGTGCGCGCCGTTCGCACCTCGCCGCGCCCGCCACAGGTCGGACACTCTTCGCAGAGCACGTGCGAGAGCGATTCGCGGGTCCGCTTGCGGGTCATTTCGACCAGACCGAGGGCCGTGAAGCCGTTGACCGTCAGCCGCGTATGGTCGCGTGCCAGTGCCTTGTTGAACTCGCTGAGCACCGCCGTGCGATGCTCTTCGTTCTCCATGTCGATGAAGTCGATGATGATGATGCCGCCGAGGTTGCGCAGGCGCAACTGGCGGGCGATCGTCTGCGCCGCTTCGAGGTTGGTCTTGAAGATCGTGTCGTCGAAGTTGCGCACGCCGACGAAACCGCCGGTATTGACGTCGATGGTGGTCATCGCCTCGGTCTGATCGATGATCAGGTAGCCGCCCGACTTGAGGTCGACCCGGCGGGCGAGCGCTTTCTGGATCTCGTCCTCGACGCCGTGCAGGTCGAACAGCGGCCTTTCGCCGGTGTAATGCTCGAGCAGGGGTTCGACGGTCGGGGTGTATTCGGCGGCAAAGGCTTTCAGCCGCTGAAAGTTCTCGCGCGAGTCGATAACGATGGTCGCGGTCTCGGGATTGACGAAATCGCGCAGGACGCGCTGCGCCAGCGACAACTCCTGATAAAGCAGTGCCGGCGGCGCGGCGCTGGTCGACTGCAGCTGGATGTCGCGCCAGATCTTGCGCAGGTACTCGACGTCCTTGGCCAGCTCGGCTTCGCTGGCGTTCTCGGCCATCGTCCGGACGATGAAACCGCCGGTTTCCTCGCTCGGCACCAGGCGCGCCAGTTTCTCGCGCAGCGCTTCGCGCTCGGCCTCGCGTTCGATGCGCTGCGAAATGCCGATGTGGTTGTCCTGCGGCAGGTAGACCAACATCCGCCCGGCAATCGAAACCTGCGTCGACAGGCGCGCGCCCTTGCTGCCCATCGGGTCCTTGATCACCTGGACGAGGATGCTCTGCCCTTCGAACAGCATGCGCTCGATCGGCCGCAGGGGTTCGTCGCTGGGCCGCGATTCCCGGATATCGGCAACGTGCAGGAAGGCGGTGCGGCCAAGGCCGATCTCGATGAACGCCGACTGCATGCCGGGCAGGATGCGGACGATGCGTCCGACGTAGACGTTGCCGACGAAGCCGCGACTGGCGCTGCGCTCGATATGCAGTTCCTGCACGGCGCCCTGGTGCATGACGGCGACGCGCGTTTCCTGCGGCGTGAAGTTGATCAGTATCTCTTCTGGCATTGACGGGCCGATGTGGGGAACGAGGGGAATGAGGGTAAAATCGCGCTTCGCCGCATTCTACCCCGTCACGCCCCCTCCCCGGATGTCCGCCACCTCTACCCTGTTGCCCCCGGCTTCTCCCGAGTTGCTCGCGCCGGCCGGTTCGCCGGCCATGCTGCGCACGGCGCTGGCCTACGGGGCCGACGCGATCTATGCCGGACAGCCGCGCTACAGCCTGCGCGTGCGCAACAACGACTTCGGCAAGCTCGAGACGCTGGCTGGCGCGATCGGCGAAGCACATTCGGCCGGCCGCAAGTTCTACCTCGTCAGCAACGTCCTGCCGCACAACCGCAAGGTGCGCAGCTACCTCGCCGACATGGCGCCGGTGGTGGCGCTGGCGCCCGACGCGCTGATCATGGCCGATCCCGGGCTGATCGACCTGGTTCGCGAGAACTGGCCGGAAATGCCGGTTCATCTCTCGGTACAGGCGAATACGGTCAACTTTGCTGCCGTGCGCTTCTGGCGCAAGCTGGGAATCCGGCGAATCATCCTGTCGCGCGAACTGTCGCTCGACGAAGTCGCCGAGATTCGCCAGGAATGCCCGGAAATGGAGCTCGAGGTTTTCGTTCACGGCGCCCTGTGCATCGCTTACTCGGGCCGCTGCCTGCTGTCTGGCTACTTCAACCATCGTGACCCCAACCAGGGTAGCTGTACCAACTCGTGCCGCTGGGACTACCAGCTCAAAGCGGCCGACGGCGCTGCCGGCAGGATTGGCGAATGCCATTCGTCGAAGGCGATCGCGAGCAGCGGCGAGTGGCTGCTCGAAGAGAAGGAGCGCCCCGGCGAACTGATGCCGATCGACGAGGACGAACACGGCACCTACATCATGAACTCGAAGGATCTGCGTGCCGTCGAGCACGTCCGCCGGCTGACCGAGATCGGCGTCGATTCGCTGAAGATCGAAGGGCGCACCAAGTCGTCGTACTACGTCGCGCGCACGACGCAGGTCTATCGCCGCGCCATCGACGACGCCGTCGCCGGCCGTCCCTTCGACGCCGGCCTGCTCGGCGAACTCGAGGGGCTGGCGAATCGCGGCTACACCGACGGTTTCTACCAGCGCCACCACGAGCACGAACGACAGAACTACCTGCGCGGCCACTCCGAATCGGGGCGCAGCCTCTACGTCGGCAACGTGATCGACTGGAACGTCGCGCGACAACTGGCGCTGATCGACATCAAGAACCGCGTCGCGGTCGGTGATCGTCTGGAAATCATCCATCCCTCGGGTAACCGGGTGATCGCTCTCGAACACATGGAGAACCGAGACGGCGCCGCCATTTGCGTCGCGCCGGGCAACGGTCATCAGGTGTGGATCCCGCTGCCGGCCGAACTGCCCGGCGCGATGCTGGCGCGTTTCGTCTGATCCGGCCGACGCCGATGCGCCGGCCGCACCTCTTCGTCGACATCTCGGCACATGGTTTCGGCCATCTGGCGCAGGTGGCGCCGGTGCTCGAGGAACTGAGCCGGCAGCTGCCGGCCCTGCGTCTGACGATCCGCAGTGGCCTGCCGACCGCCCGGCTGCAGGCCCGTGTGGCAGGTGAGTTCACCCACCTGCAGGCGAGCAGCGACTTCGGCTACGTGATGCACGATGCCGTGCGCGTCGACCTGGCTGCGACGGCCGCAGCCTATCGCCGTCAGCACGCCCACTGGCAAGCGCTGGTCGATGCCGACGCCAACCTGTTTCGCTCGTTGCAGCCGGATCTGGTGCTCAGCGACGTCGCCTACCTGCCGCTGGCCGGCGCGGCGCGCGCCGGGGTGCCGGCGGTAGCCATGTGCTCGCTCAACTGGGCCGAGTTGTTCGCGCATTTCTTTGCCAGCGAGGACTGGGCAGCGGCGATTCATCGCCAGATGCTCGATGCGTACAACGGCGCCGAGTGTTTCCTGCGCGCCACGCCGGGTATGGCGATGGCCGACCTGCCGCGCCTGCGGCCGGTCGGCCCGATTGCCGCGCTGGGCCGTGACTGCCGGCAGGCGCTGCGCGCACAGCTCGGCTGCCGCCGCGACGAGCGACTGGTCCTGATCGCCTTCGGCGGCGTCAACAAGCAGCTGCCGATCGAGCGGTGGCCAGCGATCAGCGGCGTGCGCTGGCTGATCCCGGAAGCCTGGCAGGTCGAAGGGCCGGGCCTCACCGCTTTCGAGCCGCTGGCGCTGTCGATCACCGACCTCTTGCGTTCGGTCGACGCGGCGCTCGGCAAACCCGGCTACGGCACTTTCGCCGAGGCCGCCTGCAACGGCACGCCGCTACTCTACCTGCGGCGCGAGAACTGGCCCGAGCAGGATTTCCTGATCGATTGGCTGCACAGGCACGGCCGCTGCCGGGAAATCGGCGATGCCGACCTGCTTGCCGGTCGTCTGCAGCCGGCGCTCGAGGGTTTGTGGCGTCAGGTCGCGCCGCCGACGCCACGACCATCAGGCGCCGCGGACGCGGCGGCGGCACTCCTGCCATGGCTGACCAGGGTGGGTGCAATCTAGCCGTCGGCAAGACCGGGCAGCATCGCCGCCGTCCTCCCACCCGCCGAATTGCCACTGGCCGAACGACTTTGTTGGCAGGCGTGGCACCTGCCCTGACCAGGAGAAAACGCGATCGGCTGTCGAAAAGCTTTACACCGGGACAATTCAGGATCACGGAAAGACGCAAGGATTTTATATCTATCAATTGCTTACGGATTCAGGCGCGCAATTTGCTTTGGCTTCGTTGCGGTTCTGTATTTTCAAAGCTTCTCAATGCATCACCTGCCACAAGCCGCTCGCTTGACGGCGTTCGTCCTTCCGACGGCCGCACTCGATTGCCAAGCTGCACGAACCAGACCTAACCCATGGAGGTAACAATGAACATCTCGAAACGCCTGGCGGTCGCCGCCGCTGTCGGCATTCTCGGCTCGGCCAGCGCGAACGCCGACATCATCCTCGGAACCTACGATTTCAACAGTGCCCAATTCGGCAACACGCTTGGCGAAAGCGACGGCGGCACCTTCTCGTCCACCAACTGGCTGAATGTCGTCAATGCCAACCCCGGCAACCCGGGCTACCTGACCGGCGCCAACTTCGACACCGGCATCGCCAACATTCCCGGTGCGCCCACCTATACCATCGGCTACAGCACGGCGATCGTCAACGGCGTCGGCGTCGATCTGGGCATCGTCACCGCGCGCTACAGCTTCAGCGACACGATCAGTCTGGACGTATCGACCAACGGCGGAGGGTCCTTCGAAGGTGCCCTGTCCTTCCTCGCAAGTGACGCCACTGCGACCGGCGTCGCCTGCTCGTACTTCTACGGTGGGGGCGGGCCGTACGGCTGCGAGCTGTACGTCACACCGGTCGATCTCTCGGCCTTTGGCCTCGGGCTTGGCGCCAGCATCGATACCGTTCGCGTCACCGGTTCGCCCGAGCTCGACCTGATCCGCGTCGCCGGCTTCGCGTCCGGGCAGCAGGTGCCGGAACCGGGTTCGCTGGCGCTGCTCGGCCTGGCCCTCGCCGGCTTCGCCGCCTCCCGCCGTCGTCGTTAGTCTGCCGCCAACGCGCCGGTAGTCACACTGTCGCACTCCGGGGGCCGCCCACGTTTGTTGCGGGCGGCCCTTTCCCTTTCGCCGTCGTCTGCTCTCCGCCATTGCCTGAAGCGACTAACCGACGGCGTCAGCGATGCCCACCGTCGCCATCGGCGTTCAGCAGACGTTCGCAATAGCGCGCGATCAGGTCGATTTCGAGATTCACCCGGCTGCCGCGCTGCAAGCTCCCGAGCGTCGTCACTTCAAGCGTGTGCGGGATCAGGTTGATGGTGAAGCGGCTGCCATCGACCGCGTTGGTCGTCAGACTGACGCCGTCGACGGTGATCGACCCCTTGCGGGCGATGTATCTGGCGAGTGCCTGCGGTGCCCGAATTTCGAGCAGTCGATTGTCACCCACCGGGTCGAAACGCAGCACCTCGCCGATGCCGTCGACGTGCCCGGAGACCAGGTGTCCACCGAGACGGTCGGCGAGCCGCAGCGCCTTCTCGAGGTTGACCGGCCCTGGCCGGTCGAGGCCGACGGTACACGCCAGCGATTCCGGCGACACGTCGACAGAGAAGCACGGCGCTTGCTGCTCGACGACGGTGAGGCAGACGCCGTTGCAGGCAATCGAATCGCCGAGCGCGACGTCGGCAAGGTCGAGCCTGCCGGCGTCGATACTCAGGCGAACGGTCGCGGCGCCGTCGTGGCGCGGCGCGATGGCGGTGATCTGGCCGACGGCGGCGATGATTCCCGAAAACATGGCGATGGTCCGGTGGCGAGCAGGAGAAAGCGGGGGAAAGGAGCGCCGGATTCTAGCATGCCGCTCCGCCGCGCCCCTCGCCGACGCCGCGGCCGCACACCATCGATTGCGACGGTATCAGGGAGCGGCCGATTCGTCCCTTGCTGGCGCCGGCAGACCGTCAGCGCTCGCCGACCCGACCGCCGCCGCGGCGACACCCTCACCCATCCACGCTTCGAGCAGGGTGTAGGCAACCGCCAGGACCATCGGCCCGACGAAGATGCCGACCAGGCCGAAGGCCAGCATGCCGCCGACGACGCCGGCAAGGATCAGCAGCAAGGGCAGGTCGGCACCCTGTTTGATCAGCAACGGTCGCAGGAAATTGTCCATGGTGCCGACGATCACCGTCCATACCAGCAGGAAGCTGCCCCAGCCAGTGTCGCCGCTCCAGTACAACCAGACGACCGCCGGGGCAAGGACCAGCACCGGCCCCAGTTGGGCGATGCAGAGCATGAACATCAGGGCGGTCAGCATGCTGGCAAACGGCACGCCGGCGATCGCCAGGCCGATGCCGCCGAGGACCGACTGCACGAAGGCGGTAATGCCGACGCCGAGCGCGACGGCACGAACGGCCTGGGCGGCCAGCACCACGGCACCTTCACCGCGATCACCCGCCAGCCGGCGGCCGAAGCGGCGCACTTCGTCCGCCGCTTGCTCGCCGGCAGAGAAGAGGATTGCCGACAGGGCGACGGTCAGCAGGAATTGAACGAAAACCAGGCCAAAACTACCGACCTCGCCGACAAACCACTTGGTCAGGTTGCCGGCGTAGGGAGCGATCTTGGCCGCCACTCCCGACGTTCCCACTTCGGCGATGTGGGCCCAGACTTTGGCGATCCAGCTGCCGACGAACGGCAGGTCGGTGAGCCAGACAGGCGCTGCCGGCACGACGAAGGTGGTCAGCTGCCTCCCCCAGGTGACGATCTGCTGCGCGTGCTCGACCAGGGTGGCGATCGCCAGCGACAAGGGGACGACCAGCACCAGCAGGACGAGCAGCGTCATGACGATCACTGCCGGCAGGCGCCGGTTGCCAAGATGGCGCTGCACGCGCAACATCACCGGCCAGCTCGAGACGGTGACCATCGTCGCCCAGATCAGGGCCGGCAGGAACGGCTTGAGAATCCACACCGAAGCGGCGATCAGCGCGCAGATGAAGAGCACTGCGAAGGTGGTACGGGTGACTTCGGTCTTGTCGGCGGTGTTCATCGTTCACTTGTCCGGATCGTGCGCTCGCGGCGTTGGCGGGCCGGCGGCGGTCGAGCCCGCCGCCCGCGCATGGTAGCGCAATTCGGCATTCGGGACCTACGCCGCGCCGCCGGCCTGGCGGACGCCACCGGCGACGCCACCGACCAAGGTCATGGTGCCTGTAAAGATCGCCGCACCGGCGCCGCTGCCGGGTTGGCGCCTTCGGCGGCGGGCGCCGCGTTCCGGAATAGAATGGGCGCGTGCCGAAGACTGCCGCCACCTGCCACAACGCCGGAAACCCGGCATCGATCTCGCCGCGACGTCGCCGCATCGAGCCGATCGCCGGCGCGGCCCGGCGTCGCGAGACGACTGGGGCGGCACCGGCGCAGGCCGGGTTGGCGACGACCGGGAGATCGCGGGAATGAATCACGCACTGCTCTTCTCGGTGTTCATCGTCGCCTCCTGCGGCCTGGCCTACGAGTTGATCGCCGGCGCGCTGGCCAGCTATCTGCTCGGCGACTCGGTGACCCAGTTCTCGACGGTGATCGGCAGCTACCTGTTCGCGATGGGTATTGGCTCCTGGCTGTCGCGCTACGTCGAACGGCAGCTGGTGGCGCGCTTCATCCAGGTCGAGTTGCTGGTCGGCGTCGTCGGCGGCTTGTCGGCGACCGGTCTGTTCTTCATCTTTGCGTGGTCGTCGGCGCCGTTCAAGCTGGCGCTGTACCTGTCGGTGTTCGCCATCGGCGTGCTGGTCGGACTCGAGATCCCGCTGATCATGCGCATCCTCAAGCGCGACCTGGTGTTCAAGGACCTCGTCTCGCAGGTCCTGACCTTCGATTACCTGGGCGCACTCGCGGTATCGATCCTGTTTCCGGTGCTGCTGGTGCCACACCTCGGCCTGATGCGCAGCGGCCTGCTTTTCGGGCTGCTCAACGTCGCCGTGGCGCTATGGGCGTGCTGGCTGTTTCGCGAACAGCTGCGAAACTTCCGCGGCTTGCTGGGGCAGGGCGCGACGGCGATGCTCGGGCTGCTGGCAGCCTTCATCGCCGCCGGCGAGCTGACGTCGATGGCCGAAAGCCATCTCTACGCCGACGATATCGTCCATGCCGAGAACACGCCGTACCAGCGGATCGTCGTCACCCGCTGGAAGGACGACCTTCGCCTGCATCTCAACAACAACCTGCAGTTCAGCTCGCGCGACGAATACCGCTACCACGAGGCGCTGGTCCATCCGGCGCTGGCGACCCTGCCGGCGGCGCGGCGGGTACTGGTGCTTGGCGGTGGCGACGGGCTGGCGGTGCGCGAGATCCTCAAGTACCCGCAGATCGAGTCGGTGACTCTGGTCGACCTCGACCCGGCGATGACCCGCCTGTTTGCCAGTGCGCCACCACTGCGCCGGCTCAATGGCGACGCGCTGCAATCGCCGAAAGTCCGGGTGGTCAATGCCGATGCGCTGCAGTGGCTGGAGGCCAACGACGAGCTTTTCGACTTCGTCGTCGTCGACTTCCCCGACCCGTCGAATTTCGCGATCGGCAAACTCTACAGTTCGGCCTTCTACCGCCTGCTCGAGAAACACCTGAGCGGCGACGCGCTGGCGGTGATCCAGTCCACCTCGCCACTCTACGCCCGGCAGTCGTTCTGGTGCATCGTCACGACGCTCGAGAGCGTCGGCCTGGTGGCGACACCCTACCACGCGCTGGTGCCATCATTCGGCGAGTGGGGTTTCGTTGTCGCCGGTCGGCGCGGCTACCGGCCGCCGCAGTCCTACGCCGTCAACACCCGTTTCCTGACGCCGGCGATGACGCCGGCGCTGTTCGTTTTTCCCAAGGACATGGCGCGTATCGATGCCGAGGTCAACCGCTTGAACAGCCAGGTACTGGTACGCTACTTCGAGCAGGAGTGGCGACAGGTGATCCGCTAGCGCGATGGATCGCCGCCGCTTCCTGGGCTCGGTCGCTGCCGCCGCAGCCGGCGCCGGCGCAGCGTCGCTGGCGGCCTGCCGTGGCCGGCCGCCAGAGCTGCCGCCGGGCGAGCTGTCGGGAACGTCGTTCGAACTCGGTCACCGGCTGCGCGATGCTGACCTGGCGACGCCGGACGAAACGCGGGAAGTGCCGGTGGCGATCGTCGGCGCCGGCATCGGTGGGCTGGCGGCGGGCTGGAAGCTGGCCAACTCGGGCTTCAGCGATTTCCTGCTGGTCGAGCTCGAGAGCGAAGCCGGCGGCAACTCGCGCGCCGGTCGCAACGCCGTCGGCAGCTATCCGCTGGGCGCGCACTACCTGCCGTTGCCGACGCGCGAGGCGACGGCGGTGCGCGAACTGCTCGCCGAACTTGGCGTTCTGCAGGGCGATCCGCGCGCCCTGCGGCCGACCTACGACGAGCGCTATCTGTGCGCGACGCCGCAGGAGCGGCTGTATCGCGATGGCCGCTGGCAGGAAGGCATTCTGCCGCAAGCTGGCGCCGATGCCGCCGAACGGGCGCAGTACCGACGCTTTTTCGAACAGATGGCAGTCTTCCGGCGGCGGCGCGACGCGGCCGGCCGGCGCGCCTTCGCCTTGCCGATGGCGCTCTCGAGCCGCGACCCCGAGCTGCTGGCGCTCGACGGCATCAGCATGCGCGACTGGCTGCACGCGCAGCACTTCGATTCGCCGCAGCTTCACTGGTATGTCGATTACGCCTGTCGCGACGATTACGGCTCGAACAGCGCCACCGTCTCGGCCTGGGCGGGCATCCACTATTTTGCCTGCCGTGACGGCGAGGCAGACAACGCCGACAGCGACACCGTCCTCACCGCGCCCGAAGGCAACGCCTGGCTGGCCAGCGGCATGCTGCGCTCGATCGAAGCCCGGGTCGGCGAGCGCTTGCTGAACGGCGCGCTGGCGTTTCGCGTCGCCCTGAACGAGGGTCGGCCGCAGCGCGGCCGGGTGACGATCGACCTGTGGCTGCCGGCCGAGCGGCGAACGCTGCGCCTGCTCGCCGAGCAACTGATCTGGGCGGCACCGCTGTTCCTTGTGCCGCACGTGTTTGGCGGCGAGCCGGCCCTCGGGGCCGCCGCGCGCACCTACAGCTATGCGCCCTGGCTGGTCGCCAACCTGACCCTGTCGCGCTTCCCCGACGATCGCCATGGCGCGCCGATGGCCTGGGACAACGTGCTGTACGGCAGCTCCGGCCTCGGTTACGTGGTCGCCAGCCACCAGCAGCTGCGCGTCCGGCCCGGAGCGACGGTGCTGACCTGGTATCGCGCCTTCGCCGAAATGGCGCCCCAGCAGGGCCGCGTGTTGCTGCGCGATACGCCGCGCGCGGTCTGGGCCGACGAGATCCTCGCCGAACTCGAACGACCGCACGCGAATATCCGGCAAGTGACAACCCGCCTCGACGTCTTCCGCAACGCCCACGCCATGGCCCGGCCGGTACCTGGACTGATCGGCGGCGCGGCGCGGCAGCTGTTTGCCGCTGACGGCGAGCGGCTGCGTTTCGCGCACGCCGACGTCAGCGGCTTCTCGCTGTTCGAGGAAGCGCATTTCCGCGGCGTCCTGGCCGCCGAAAGAACGCTCGGCCGACTCGGCATTCGCTTCAATTCGTCCTTGTCCTGAAGGTCCCCGGCGGCGCCTCGCGGGCATCGTCGCGGCCGGCCGGCTTGCCGGCACTTTTTCGGAGGCCGGTCTTGCCAGCCGCCTTTGCCCCGGCTTGACGCTTCACCCTCAGGCCGGTATATTACTGACTCCTGAGTCAGTAATATACCTCGATGAATCATCCCCCCGCTCCCGGCGCGTCGAATGCGGCGGTCTCGAACACTGTCGCCGACAAACCGACGGCGCGTCGCCGGCGCAAGGAAGCCCGGCCCTCGGAATTGACCGCCGCGGCGCTGGCGCTGTTCGGTGAAAAGGGCTTCGCCGCGACGCGCCTCGACGACGTCGCTGCCCGCGCCGGCGTCTCCAAGGGCACGCTCTATCTCTACTTCGATAGCAAGGAAGCGCTCTTCAGGGCGGTCGTCGAAGAGGGCATGGTTGCCGCGCTGGCGGCCGCCGAACAGCGCCTGTCGGGCTTTCAGGGGTCGGCCAGCGAGCTCCTGCACCAGCTGCTGTTCGGCTGGTGGGAGCAGATCGGCCGGACACCGATGGCCGGCGTGACCAAGCTGATCGCTTGCGAGTCGCGCAATTTCCCCGAGGTGGCCCAGTACTACCACGAGCGGGTGATCAAGCGCGGTCGGGCGCTGCTGCGCACGACGCTCGAACGCGGCGTCGCCAGTGGCGAGTTTGACGCCGTGGATATCGAAACGGCGATCGACGTGATCATGGCGCCGCTGCTGATGCTGGCGATCTCACGTTTCTCGCTGTCCTTCTGCTGCCAGGAGACGACGCCTGACGCCTACCTGCGGACGCACTTCGAGCTGCTGGTACACGGCCTGCGCGGCGCCGGCCGAGCGCCGGCCTCGCCAGCCGGGGCGGCCGCATGAGGAGCCGCCCCGCCAGCGCGCGCCGCCGACTCGCTGGCTGGCTACTGACCCTGTCACTGCTGGCGCTGCTGGCCGCTTGCGGCAAGGAAGCGCCCCGCCCGGAGCCAATACGCCCGGTGCTGACCCGGCTGCTCGGCGATGACGCCGGCGACGAGCTTGTCGGCTACTCCGGCGAAATCCGCTCGCGCTACGAAGCGGCGCTGGCCTTTCGCATTCCGGGCAAGATCACCGCCCGGCTGGTCGATACCGGCGCGGTAGTCAGCGCCGGCCAGGCGCTGGCCCGCCTCGATCCTGGCGACAGTGCGCTTTCGGCAGCGGCTGCCTCGGCACAACTGCAACTGGCGAGCAGCGACCGGCAGCGTTTCCGCGACCTGCGCGCGAGGAATTTCGTCAGTGCGGCAGCGCTGGAGGCCAGGGAGACCGCCTTCAAGGCGGCCCGGGCACAGGCCGAGCTGGCGAAAAACCAGGCCGCGTACACCGTCCTGCGCGCCGACCAGGCCGGCGTTGTCGGGCTGATCTCGGCCGAAGTCGGCCAGGTCGTCGCTGCCGGCCAGACGGTGATGCGGCTGGCGCGGGCCGACACCCTCGAGGTGGCGATCGCGATTCCCGAGGCGCGAATGCCGCAAGTGCGCGCGCTCAAGGACGCCGAGATCAGCCTGTGGGCTGACCCGGAGGCGCGCTACCAGGGCGAGTTGCGCGAGATGTCACCGGTCGCCGACCCGGTGACGCGCACCTACGCGGCGCGCGTCGCGATTCGCGACCCCGACGCCAGAATCCTGCTCGGCATGACCGCCAAGTTGCGCTTTCTCCGCCCACCGGGCAGGCAGCGGCTGACCGTGCCGCTGACGGCGATCTTCCAGCACGACGGCAAACCGGCGCTGTGGGTGGTCAAGGGCGATCAGAGCGTCGAACTGCGGCCGGTGGCGATCGCCAGCTACCGCGAAGAGACGGCGGTACTTGAAAGCGGCGCCCGGGCCGGCGAACGAATCGTCGTCGCCGGCGTACACAAGCTGAGCAATGGCGAGCGGATACGCGTCATCGACCGCTCGCTGCCGGCGGCCGGGCCGGCCGCCGGCGCGGCGCCGGAGCGGCCGCCGGCGCCGACGCGATGAGCCCTCCCAACCTCTCGGAATGGGCCCTGCGCCATCGTTCGCTGGTCGCCTATCTGATCGTCGTGCTGATGGTCGGCGGGGTCCTGTCGTACTTCAAACTCGGCCGCGCCGAAGACCCCGACTTCACCTTCAAGGCAATGGTGGTGCGCACCCTGTGGCCTGGTGCGACCGCCGACGAAGTCGAATTGCTGGTCACCGAACGGATAGAAAAGCGCCTGCAGGAGGTCGCCTGGGTTGACGTGCTGCGCTCGCAGACACGCTCCGGAGAGTCGCTGATTACCGTCCTGCTCAAGGACTACACGCCCAGGAAGGAGGTTCCCGAAGCGTGGTACCAGGTTCGCAAGAAACTGGCCGACCTGCGCCACACGCTGCCGCAAGGCGTGCAGGGCCCGTTTCCGAACGACGAATTCGGCGACACCTTCATCAGCGTCTATGCGCTGACCGGCGACGGTTTCGACCTCGCGGCGCTGCGCCGGCACGCCGACGGCATCGCCCGCGAACTGCGCCGACTGCCCGACGTCAAGAAGATCGAACTGATCGGCGTGCAGGAAGAGAAGATCTACATCGAGGTGTCGCACGCCAAGCTGGCGACGCTCGGCCTCAACCCGTTGGCAATCGTCGACGCGCTGCGCCGGCAGAACGCCATGACGCCGGCCGGCTTCTACGAAACGCCATCGGACCGGGTGCGGATTCGTGTCAGCGGCGACTTCGATTCGGTCGACAGCATCAGCGAACTCGGTATCGAGGCGGGCGGCCGCCTTTTCCGGCTTGGCGACATCGCCAGGGTCAGGCGCGGCTTTGCCGAGCCACCGACGCCGCGGATGCGCGTCCAGGGCGAGGACGCGATCGGCATCGCCATCGCCATGAACAAGGGCGGCGACGTCATCGAGCTCGGCGAGCGCCTGCACGCCGAGACCGCCCGCCTGCAGCGGGAACTGCCGCTGGGGATCGACCTGCACGTCGTCGCCGATCAACCGCAGATCGTCCGCCAGTCGATGAACCTGTTCATGTCGTCGCTGGCCGAGGCGGTGCTGATCGTTCTTGCGGTGTCCTTCCTCAGCCTCGGCATGCGCACCGGCGCCGTCGTCGCACTGTCGATTCCGCTGGTACTGGCGGTGACTTTCCTGTTGATGGCGGTCTTCGGCATCGACCTGCAGCGGATTTCGCTCGGCGCGCTGGTGATCGCCCTCGGCTTGCTGGTCGACGACGCGATCATCGCCGCCGAAATGATGGTCGTCAAGATGGAGCAGGGCTGGGATCGTTTCCGGGCGGCGACCTTCGCCTATACCTCGACCGCCTTTCCGATGCTCACCGGTACGCTGATCACGGCGATTGGCTTCATGCCAGTGGGACTGGCGAAGTCCGGAGCCGGCGAGTACACCTTCTCGATCTTCGCGGTGGTCAGTATTGCACTGCTGGTGTCATGGCTGGTGGCGGTGGTGTTTACGCCCTATCTTGGCTACCTGGTGCTGGACCCCGAGAAGCTGCGCCACCAGGCCGGGAGGCACGGCGGCGACCCCTACGGCACGACCTTCTACCGTCGTGTGCGGGCGATCATCGCGTGGTCGCTGCGGCATCGCTGGTTGGTGATCGGCGCCACGGCGATCGCCTTTGCCGCGTCGCTGGCGGTACTCGCGCTGGGCGTCCAGAAGCAGTTCTTTCCGGCGTCCAGCCGACCGGAACTGCTGGTCGACCTGTGGTTGCCGAACGGCGCGTCGCTGATCGCCACCGAAGCGCAGGTCGTCAGGGTCGAACGCCTGCTTGCCGAGCCGCAGATGACCAGTTCGGTGAAGTACTACGCCAGCTATCTGGGCAACGGCAGCCCCCGTTTCTATCTGCCGCTCGATCAGCAACTGTTCAACGACAACTTTGCACAGTTTGTCATCACCACGCACGACATCGACGCGCGCGAAGACCTCAAGCGCCGTCTCGAACGACGGTTTGGCGATCCGGACGGCGAATGGAGCGGCCTGCGTACGCGCGTCCTGCGCCTCGAGAACGGCCCGCCGATCGGCTTCCCGGTGCAGTTCCGGGTCTCCGGCGACGACCTCGACGAATTGCGCCGTGCCGCCGGCGAGGTCGCCGCGGTGATGCGCGCCAATCCTCACCTGCAGGAGGTGAACTTCGACTGGAACGAGATGAGCAAGGTGGTGCGCATCGACATCGACCAGGATCGGGCGCGCGCGCTCGGCATCAGCTCACAGGAGCTGGCCGGTTTTCTCGATTCGATGCTGACCGGCGTCAACATCACGCAGATGCGCGAGGGCGACCGCCTGATCGACGTCGTCGCCCGCGCCACCGGCGACGAACGTGCCCGCATCTCGGCGCTTGCCGATATCAACATCCACACCAGCAACGGTCGTTACGTGCCGCTGGCACAGCTGGCCAGGATCCGCTACGAGCTCGAGGACGGCCTGATCGCACGACGCAACCGCCTGCCGACGGTGACCGTGCGCGCCGACCTTCGCGACGGCATCCAGGCGCCGGTGGTGACCGCCGAGATCGATCCCCAGCTCGACGCCTTGCGCGCCAGGCTGCCGGCGGGTTTTCGCATCGAAGCCGGCGGCGCGACCGAGGAATCGGCGAAGGGCGAGAATTCGATCAAGGCGGTGATGCCGCTGATGCTGGTCGGGGTCGTCACCTTGCTGATGATCCAGTTGCAGAACATCGGCCGTACCCTGCTGGTACTGGTCACCGCGCCGCTCGGGCTGATCGGCGTCGCATTGGCACTGCTGATCTTCAACGTTCCCTTCGGCTTCGTCGCCAATCTCGGCGTCATCGCACTGTCGGGAATGATCATGCGCAACGCGGTGATTCTGGTCGACCAGATCGAGCAGGACGAAAAGGCGGGCACGACCGCCTGGGAGGCGGTCGTCGGTTCGACGGTGCGGCGCTTCCGGCCGATCATGCTGACCGCTGCGGCGGCGATCCTGGCGATGATTCCGCTGACCCGCAGCGTCTTCTGGGGTCCGATGGCGGTCGCCATCATGGGTGGCCTGATCGTCGCGACCTTGCTGACGCTGCTCTTTCTGCCGGCACTTTACGCCGCCTGCTACCGCGTCAAGGCGGTTGACGGCGCCGCGGCGGCATCCGCCATCGCTTGAGCTGCCCGGCAGGGCCCCGGCGCCCGCTCCCAGCGGCCTCTGGCTCACTCGCGGTCGCCGCCCTAAACATATGATCGGCCGAGCTTTTTCCCACCAAGGCAGGATGGGTTTCGGATTGTGCAATGGTTTTCGCATAGATCGAAGATGTGCCATAATCACGCCGCCTTGTTGCCGCCTCGCCGGCACGGTACGCCGCCTGCTCGCTGTCGCCCGGAACACCCGTCGGGCAAAACCACAAAGGGCAAGCGATCACGTCTGGGAGGAGCGAGTTTCAGGGCATCTATGGAGGGTTCCCCGTGAATGGTTTACTCAAACTCTCGAGATTGATCGACGGTCTCACCGAGCGCGTCGGCAAGAGCATCATCTGGCTGGTTCTGATCGTTACGCTGATCGGTGCCGGCAACGCGGTCATGCGCTACACCTTCGACTACAGCTCGAATGCCTTTCTCGAGATCCAGTGGTACCTGTTCTCGGCGATCTTCCTGCTTGGCGCGGGCTACACGCTGATGCGCAACGAGCACGTCCGCATCGATCTGATCGCCGGCCGCCTCTCTCGACGCGGACAGGCCTGGATCGACGTCTTCGGCATCATCTTCTTCCTGATGCCGATGGCCGTCGCCGTGATGTACATGTCGTGGCCGATCTTCGTTCTTGCCTATGAGACCAACGAGCAGTCGAGCAACGCCGGCGGGCTGACTGTCTGGCCGGTGCGCCTGCTGGTGCCGATCGGCTTCTTCCTGCTGGTGATCCAGGGCATCTCGGAACTGATCAAGCGAATCGGTTTCCTGCGCGGTCTGTGCCCCGATCCGACCGCCAAGCCGGACAAGCCGACCGCCGAGGAAGAACTGGCGCTGGCGATCAAGGCCCGCAAGGGAGAACTCTGATGACCGAATTCCTGATCAACAACATGGCGCCGATCATCTTCGCGTCGATGGTCGTCTTCCTGCTGGTCGGCTTCCCCGTCTCTTTCGCGCTGGCCGCCAACGGCATCTTTTTCGGCCTGATCGGCATCGAACTGGGTCTGCTCGGCCCGCAGCTGTTCCAGGCCCTGCCGGATCGCATCTTCGGCATCATGAACAACGACACCTTGCTGGCGATTCCCTTCTTCACCTTCATGGGTCTGATCCTCGAACGCTCGGGAATGGCCGAGGACCTGCTCGACACCATCGGCCAGCTCTTCGGGCCGCTACGTGGCGGCCTCGCCTTCGCGGTGATCTTCGTCGGCGCGCTGCTCGCCGCGACGACCGGTGTGGTCGCCGCATCGGTGATCTCGATGGGCTTGATCTCGCTGCCGATCATGCTGCGTTACGGCTACAACACCAAGCTGGCGACCGGCATCATCGCCGCATCCGGAACGCTGGCGCAGATCATGCCGCCTTCGCTGGTGCTGATCATCATGGCCGACCAGCTGGGCAAGTCGGTCGGCGAAATGTATCAGGGCGCCTTCGTGCCAGCGATCGCGCTGACCACGCTGTACGTCGGTTACGTCGCTCTGGTGGCGATCTTCAAGCCGAAATGGGCGCCGGCGCTGCCGGCCGAAGCGCGCGTATTGCACGGCAGCAGGCTGCTGATGCGCGCGCTGACGACCATGGTCCCGCCGCTGTTCCTGATCTTCCTGGTACTCGGCACGATCTTCATGGGCATCGCGACGCCGACCGAGGGCGGCGCGATGGGCGCCAGCGGCGCGCTGATCATGGCCCTGGCACGTCGCCGCCTGTCGCTGACCCTGCTCAAGCAGGCGATGGAATCGACCGCCAAGCTGACCACTTTCGTGATCTTCATCCTGGTCGGCGCGCGGGTCTTTTCGCTGACCTTCTACGGTGTCGACGGACACCGCTGGGTCGAGCATCTGCTGACCGGACTGCCAGGTGGCGAGGTCGGCTTCCTGATCGTGGTGAACGTGCTGGTGTTCCTGCTGGCGTTCTTCCTCGACTTCTTCGAACTGTCGTTCATCGTCGTACCGCTGCTCGGGCCGGTGGCGCAGGCACTGGGCATTGACCTGATCTGGTTCGGCATCCTGCTGGCGGTGAACATGCAGACCTCATTCATGCACCCGCCTTTCGGTTTCGCGCTGTTCTTTTTGCGCTCGGTAGCACCGGCTTCGGTCAAGACCACCGATATCTACTGGGGAGCGATCCCCTTCGTTTGCATCCAGGTGATCATGGTCGGGCTGCTGATCGCCTTCCCGCAACTGGTCACCTTCGGCCTCGACAAGAAGGTCAAGGTCGATCTCGACAAGGTCGAGATCGACATCCCGACCTCGGACTACGGCGGCGGCTATGGCGGCGGCTACGGAGCGCCCTCGGCGCCGGATGCGCCGCAACAGGAAAGACCCAGGCCAGGCGCCGCCGCGACCGACGCCATTCTCGATATGCTCAAGGAGCAGGAAAAGAACAAGTAGTCCTTACCCTGGCAATCGCAGCGTCGGCCCGACCCCCGGGTCGCGCCACGATCGGCAAAACGGAGGCCAGCAAGGCCTCCGTTTTTTCTTGCTTCCGCACGCGAGTGGCCTGTCGCGGGGCCCCTCGCTGCGCCGGCTATTTCAATGTTGCCAGGTAGTTCGAGTACGAGCCTTCGGCAATGCGGAACCACAGGACTTCGTCGGCCATGAACTTCTTGTAGTCGTCGTAGATCTTCTTGAACTCCGCATTCTTCGCGGAGGTCTCGGCGTAGACTTCCATTGCCGCCTTGTACGATGCGTCCATCACCGCTTTCGGGAACTGCCGCAACTGCGTGCCGGAACCGACCAGCTGCTTGAGCGCAATCGGGTTCTTGGCATCGTACTTGGCCATCATATCGACATGCGCGTCAGCACAGGCCATGTGCAGGATCGCCTTGTACTCTTTCGGCAGCTCGGCGTATTTGGCGCTGTTGACATAGACCGACAGCTGCGGACCACCTTCCCACCAGCCCGGATAGTAGTAGTACTTGGCTACCTTGTTGAAACCGAGTTTCTGGTCGTCGTAGGGGCCGACCCACTCGGCGGCGTCGATTGTGCCCTTTTCGAGTGACGGATAGATGTCGCCGCCCGGAATCTGCTGCGGTACCGCGCCAAGCTTGGTGAGCACTTCGCCAGCAAAACCGCCGATTCGAATCTTGAGACCGTGGATGTCGGCAACGGTCTTGATTTCCTTGCGGAACCAGCCACCCATCTGGGTGCCGGTGTTGCCGCAGGGAATCGGCACGATGTTGGACTTGCCATAGAACGCTCCCAACAATTTGCCGCCGTTGCCGTAACGCATCCAGGCGTCGGTCTGGCGGTTGTTCATCCCGAATGGAATGGTGCAGTCGAAAGCGTAGGTCGGATCCTTGCCGAAGAAATAATACGACGCGGTGTGGGCCATTTCGACGGTGTTGTCCTTGACGGCATCGAATACCGCCGGGCCGGGGACGATTTCGCCGCCGGCAAAGACCTGGATCTGAAACTTGCCGCCGGTCGCTTCGGCGACCCGTGCAGCCATCACTTCGGCACCGCCATAGATGGTGTCGAGGCTCTTCGGGAAGCTCGAGGCCAGACGCCACTTGATGGTTGGCGCGCTCTGTGCAATTGCCGGCATCGCGACCGTACCGGCAGCCAGGCCGACCCCGGCATTCTTCAGGAATGAACGTCGTTCCACAATTCGTCTCCTATGTGAGTTCTTGTAAGGATGTTGCCCGGCGATTATAACGAAAGCGATCGATCATTGAGGTACGACTTGCCGCTGGCTCTTGCCAGAATCCGACCAGCGCTGCGACCGATGCGGGTTCCGCAGAATCTAGTGCCCGGCGACCTTCATCTGTTCGATGAGCAGCGAACCGACCTGCTTCGAGCCGCGCACGAGGACATCGTTGCCGACCGCCGCGACATTCCTGAACATGTCGCGGAGATTGCCGGCAATGGTGATCTCTTCGACCGGGTGGGCGATCTCGCCGTTCTCGATCCAGTAGCCAGCGGCGCCGCGCGAATAGTCCCCGGTGACGTAGTTGACGCCATGGCCGAGCAGCTCGGTGACCAGCAGGCCGCGCCCCATCTTGCGCAACAGGCCGGCGAGATCGCGTTTGCCGGGCTCGACGATGAGATTGTGGCTGCCACCGGCATTGCCGGTGGTCTGCATTCCCAGCTTGCGCGCGGTATAGGCACTGAGGAAGTAGCCTTGCAGCCGCCCATCGACGATCAGCTCGCGATCATGGGTGGCGACGCCGTCGCTATCGAAATAGCCGCTGGCCAGCGCACGCGGCAGATGCGGTCGCTCGCCGATGCGCACCTTGCGGGAGAAAACGCGCTTGCCGAGGCTGTCGACCAGGAACGAGGTCTTGCGGTACAGGCTGCCACCGCTGACGGCGTGCACGAAGTGGCCGATCAGCGAGGCCGCCAGTGGCGCCTCGAACAGCACCGGCACCTTGCAGGTCTTGATCTTGCGCGCGCCGAGCCGCGCCAGGGCGCGCCGGGCGGCGTGCTCGCCAATCAGCTCCGGCGAGCCGAGACTCAGCGGATCGCGGGCGGTTTCGTACCAGTCGTCGCGCTGCATGTGCTCGTTGGCCCCGGCAATCATCGAGCACGACAGATAATGGCGCGAGGTCGGGTAGCCGCCAATGAAACCGAGGCTGTTGGCCGAAATGAAATGCCCTTCCTGGGTTGATACCGTCGCGCCTTCCGAATTGCTCAGCTGCGGGCTGACCGCGAAGGCTGCGTTTTCGCAACGTCGGGCTAGATCGACGGCGCCATCCACCGACAACAGCCAGGGGTGGTAGAGATCGAGGTCGGGCAGCTGATCGCAGTCAATCGCCAGCAACTCGGCGTCGGGTAAACCGGCACAGGGATCGGCGGCGGTAAATCGGGCGATGTTCAGTGCCGCTTCGACGGTCTCGCGCAGCGCCGTCGACGAGAAATCGGAGGTACTCGCCTGGCCTTTTCGCTGCCCGAGGTAGACCGCGACGGCGATCGACTTGTCGCGATTGTATTCGATCGTTTCGACCTCGCCGCGGCGAACCGTCACCGACTGGCCAAAGCCGTCCGAGACGTCGACCTCGCAGGCGCTCGCGCCGCACTTGCCAGCGTGCGCAAGAACGTCTCGCGCGAGCTGCTGCAGGGTATCGCGACGGTGGCTGAAACGCGAGTTGCTGATGGCTGAGGCGGCTTGATGGGACATCGGGCGGTGGCCGGAAGCGAAAGTCGTTATCATAGCAGTTCCCCGGAGGCGTCCGCCCCGGCGTCGACGAGCCGCAGCTTACCTGTCTGCCACTGCGCAAGGCGCACCACGAGCCCATGAATCCCCGCCAAGAAGAATCCGTCCCGCTGTCGAAGACGCAACGCAAAAGGGCGATGGAGGCCCTGCAGGCGCTCGGCGAGGAACTGGTGGCGCTGCCGCCCGATCGCAGCCGGAAGATAGACCTTCCGGAGGACTTGCGGACAGCGGTCGACGAGGCGCAACGGATGAACCGGCTCGACGAGGCCCGGCGGCGACAGATGCAGTACATCGGCCGGCTGATGCGCGACGTGGACGCGGAGCCGATACGCCGCTCGCTGGCGATGCTTCGTGGCGACTCGCTGGAGGAAACGGCACGTCTGCATCGCCTCGAACGCCTGCGTGCCGACCTGCTGGCGGACGAAACAATGCTTTACGGGATCGCCGAGAGCTGCCCGTCGGTTGATCTGCAGCAGCTGCGCTCGCTGCGCCGTGCGGCTCTGCTCGAACAGGCGCAGGGCAAGCCGCCGCGCAGCTACCGCGCGATCTTTCAGCTACTCAAGGAACTGGAGCCTGGCGAGAAAATCACCGGCAAGGACGATGACCGCGATGAACGATAACCAGCTGCTGGTCGGACTGCTGTCGATCAGCGACCGCGCCTCGCACGGGGTCTACGAAGACCTGGGCATCCCGGCTCTCGAGGAGTGGTTTGGCAGGGCGCTGAGCAGCCCGTGGCGAACCGTGACTCGCCTGATCGCCGACGACCAGGCGTCGATCGAACGAACGCTGATCGAACTGGTAGACGAGCTCGGCTGCAACCTGGTCCTGACCACCGGCGGCACCGGCCCGGCACCGCGCGACGTCACGCCGGAAGCGACGCTGGCCATCGCTGACCGGCTGATGCCCGGTTTCGGCGAGGAAATGCGCCGGATCAGCCTGAACTTCGTGCCGACGGCGATCCTCTCCCGGCAAGTCGGCGTGATTCGTGGCAAGGCCCTGATCCTCAATCTGCCAGGACAACCGAAGTCGATCAGAGAGACGCTGGAAGGTGTCAGGGACGCCGACGGCTCGCTGCGGGTCAACGGTATTTTCGCGGCCGTCCCGTACTGCCTGGACCTCCTCGGCGGGCCCTACGTCGAAACCGTCGAGCAGGTGGTCGACGCCTTCCGACCGAAATCGGCACGCCGGCCTGCGGCCTCGGCCTGACTGGCGGTTGTCGTCAAACGGTCAGCAACCGTCGAGACCAGCCCCCGCTCATGCAGGTCATGAACGCCTCGCTCATTCCAGGACCGCGCGCGCCGGGGAACGGGGCGATTCGCGACTCGGAGACGCGCCTTACACGGTAAGCGGCGACTGGCTGTGAAAGCGGCCAATCTCGTAGTCGCTGCCGGTCTCCACCAGCTCGACCGGAGTCAGCGAAAGCAGCCGGTTCTGGTGCTGGAACTCGACCGCTTCGCGGACATTGAAACCACCGATCGGCAGCAGGATGCGCTCGACGCCGGCGTCGCCACCGTCACGCAACCAGATCGCCGGGATGGCGATCGCCGCCGAGAAGCCGCTTCGACGCGGGCGCAGCTCGATGCTCAGCGCGTTGCGCGACAGCACCTGGACACCGAGGCTGGCGCGTTGACCGCCGAGCCTGTTGAAACGCCTGGCCACGCCCAACAGCCAGTTATCGCCGCCCTCTGGCTGCGCGCAGAGCAAGGCGCCGAGCTTGACGCGCTCGCCCGGCGCGTCATCGAGAACGGCATGAAAGCCACCGAGGCTGATGTTCTCGACCAGCCAGCTTTCGCTCCCCGGCGCCTGCGCCGGCGACTGCCGAGCACCCGAGAAGACCGTATAGCTCTCGTCAAAACCACGCAGGACGAGCATGCGCGTCTTGACCGGATGCCTTCGATGCTGCCGCTGCGGCGGCTGCCAGGCCCAATAGACGCGCAGATGCCGCAACACCGGCAGCAACACCTTCGGCGGATAGCCGCCACCAAGATTGAGGTCGGCTGGCGTCTCGCCGCGCTCGACCAGATGGATCAGGTCGTCGAGCGCCTGCGGCGCCGTCCCCGGTGAAAAAAAGCGCAGGCCGGGCCGCGCCGGGCCAGGGTGACGGGCCAGGCGCAGTGGCAGCGAGCCAGTGACCGCGTCGACCCAGTACACGCTATCGGGACGGCAATCCGGCGAGATCACGAAATAGGGCAGGAAATGGGCGATCAGGCGGTCGGCCAACTCGATCTGCAGCGGCGTCAGGCTGTCCATCGACGAGGTGGCGAAGACCACCGCGTGCAGGTATTGCTGCGCGACACTGGCCAGCCCCCGCTGGGCCGGATAGAGCGGCACCGGTTTCTGGGCGCTGGCCGCCGCCTCGGCGGCCATGTAGCCGCTCCCCAGGAACTTCCAGAGGTCTTCGGCAGCGGTCGCGTAGCGGTACGCCAGCCACTTGAGCTGTATGCAGCGCGCCGCCTGCGAACGGACGACGGCGAGCGGCAGCGACGCCTTGAAGGCGTCGCTGCCCTTGCTCTTGGGGTCGAGGCGTGCGCGCTCTACGCAGCTGTCGTAGAGCGCCGCGACGTCGTCCCAATAGCCGTAACTTCGCGCCCACTGGCGTTCCTCTTCGAGCTTCGAGAGACGCGGTGACTGCAGGTAGTCGCGCACGAGATTCCGCAAATGCGGTTGCGCCGCCTCGTCGAGCTGGCGGAGCACGTCAAAGAAATGGTCAAGCCGGAAGTGCTCGGCGTGCCGCAGCGTCTCGAACCAGCCACGCAGCTCGTCCACCGCCTTGGCCGCCTTGTCGACGTGCAGATCGGCAAGAATCCGCTTCAACTCCTTTGCGTCGGCGAGCGGATGATCGGGGCGTTGCGCGAACAGATTCAGGATCATGGGAAGCCAAACCTCGTCAGGAAGCGGCGGGTACAGACTAGCGATTGTAAACCACTGCGCGGTCGACTTTCGACCGAATGACGCCGAGCCTGGCAAGGCGGCGAGGATCGGCGACCGGTCACGCCGGTTTGACTCTACAATTCGCCCTGACTGATCGACAGGCCAAAAGCATGCAGCAGTATCTCCACTTGATGCGCCATGTCCTCGAACACGGCAACGCCAAGGCCGACCGCACGGGCACTGGCACCCGCTCGGTTTTCGGCTGGCAGATGCGTTTCGACCTCGGCGCCGGCTTCCCGCTGCTGACCACCAAGAAGATGCACCTGCGGTCGATCATCCACGAGCTGCTGTGGTTCCTGCAGGGCGACACCAACATCGGTTACCTGCGCGAAAACGGCGTTCGCATCTGGGACGAGTGGGCCGACGCGAACGGCGACCTGGGCCCGGTCTACGGGCACCAGTGGCGGCACTGGCAAACGGCGGACGGGCGAGAGATCGACCAGATCGCGCAGCTGGTGCACGGTTTGAAGAACAACCCGGACTCACGCCGCCATCTGGTAAGCGCCTGGAATCCCGCCGACGTGGACCGCATGGCCTTGCCGCCCTGCCACGCCCTGTTCCAGTTCTACGTCGCCGCGCCGGAGCCGGGCGCGGCCGACCGCCGCCGACGGCTATCGTGCCAGCTCTACCAGCGCAGCGCCGACATCTTTCTCGGCATCCCCTTCAACATCGCGTCGTACGCCTTGCTGACCCTGATGCTGGCACAGGTTTGCGACTTCCAGCCGGGCGACTTCGTGCACACCCTCGGTGATGCGCACCTCTACAGCAATCACTTTGACCAGGCACGTCTGCAGCTGACCCGCGAACCCCGCCCCTTGCCACGCATGCGCCTCACCGCGGCGGTCGACGATCTGTTCGCGTTCCGCTTTCACGACTTCAGCCTCGAAGGCTATGATCCGCACCCGCACATCGTCGCGCCGATCGCCGTCTAGGCCAAAGATCCGCGAGAGCAGACCGCTGGCGCAGGCAGGCAGCGACCGACTGGCAGCATCGCCAACCCGAGCCAGCCAAGCCTGGCCGATCGCGGAATGATTTCGCTGATCGCGGCGCTGGCCAGGAATCGAGCCATCGGCAAAGGCCAACAGCTGCTCTGGCAGCTGCCGGACGACATGCGGCACTTCCGCGAAACGACTCGCGGCAAGACAGTGATCATGGGCAGGAAGACCTGGGAGTCGCTGCCGACCGCGTTTCGACCCTTGCCCGGGCGCCGAAACATCGTCGTCAGCCGTGACCCGGCCTACCGGCCGAACGGCGCAACGCTGGCCAGTTCAATTGACGAGGCGATCACCCTCGCCGGCGAGGGCAGCGAGGTCTTTGTCATCGGTGGCGCCGATCTCTATCGGCAGACACTGCCGCTGGCGCAGCGGCTCTATCTGACCGAAGTCGCCGACGACTGCCCCGGCGACAGCTTCTTTCCCGCGCTGGCGCCTGGCGAATGGCGCGAGGTGTCGCGCCGCGCCGGCGATTCCCGACCTGCCGGCGGCAGGGCTGATGGCCATCTTCCGGCCTTCGATTTCGTGGTCTACGAGCGCTGTCGGCGGTAGACGCCGTCCTGCCAGGCACGCGCTCGCGGCGTCGCTCGGCTGGCCGGGCGGCGCAAGGCCCGGTCAGGAGCCCTTTTGCCTGGCCGCCAGCAAGGTGTCCTGACGCAGGAAACGCCCGGGGTTCTGCGCGACGCCCTTGAAGCGCACCTCGAAGTGCAGATGTGGCCCGGTCGAGCGGCCGCTGTTGCCGCTGGTACCTATCTGCTCGCCGCGCCTGACGATCTGGCCCGGCTCGACATCCATGCGTGTCAGATGGGCATAGCGTGACGAGAACTCGTTGCCGTGGTCGATCTCGATCAGTCTGCCGTACTCGGCGTGGAATTCAGCGCTGACCACGACGCCGCCGGCCGAAGCGACGACCGGCGTGCCGGGGTCGGCGACGAAGTCGATCCCCTCGTGCCGCGCCCGGACGCCGGCAATCGGATCGGAGCGACTGCCAAAACCCGAGCCGATGCGTCCGTCGATTGGCGACAGGGTCGGCAACAAGCTGCTCTGGATGCGCTTCTCGAGCAGTTGCGACTCGAGCGCGGTCAGGCTGTCGCTCTTTTGTTCAAGGACGCCTTCCAGCTGCTCAAGCGCACGTTGCAGCTCGTGCTCCGACAGCGACGAGGAGGTCAGGTCGAGAATCAGCGGCCCGCCCTGACCGCCCTTGCTGCCGGGCTTGCCGTTCGCCTTGTCCGGCGCGGGGATGCCGACCAGACCCGTCAGGCGCTCACCGAGCGAATCAAGGCGCATGATCTGCGCCTGCAGCTCGCCGAGTTTCGCTGCCATGGCGTTCAGGCTGCCGCGCGCAAAGTCCTGCGCACCCGAGGCTTGTGCATGCGGCATGGTCAATGCCGCGGCAGCGCTTTCGGGCTCCGCAGGCCGCAGGCGCGAGCCAAGCAGCGAAGAAAAGAACCATGAGGTCGAAACCACCAGAATCAGAAAGCCGAGCACCACGAAACTCACCAGACGTGGCGTGACGGTCAGCGTCTTGGCGGTTGCCAGACGATTCGAGACGAGAATAAGATGCATCGATTGCCTCTCCCTGAAACCCGCGATGGCCGACTCACTGCAGAACTTGCTTGAAGCAGCCGAAGGCACCGGCAAGGTCCTGGCGCACGCGAAACTGCTCGGCAAGCTGGCCGCTCTCTACCAGCAGATCGCACCGCCACATCTCGGCCAGGCGAGTGCCTTGGCCAATTACAAGTCGGGGATGATACTTATCCACGCCAGTAGCGGCGCGGTCGCGACCAAGCTACGCCAGCTGGCGCCGACGCTGATCGACGAGTTCTTGAAACGGGGAGTAGAGTGTAGGGGCGTTCAGGTCAAAGTGCAAGCGCGCGACCGTCGCCCAGCGGCGCCGAAACCGGCGCCGAAGCCGCTCAGCGTCGCGACCGGCGAGCGGCTGACGGCGCTGCGTGACTCGCTGCCGGCGTCGCCCTTGCGTGACGCCCTCGAGAACTTGCTGGCACGCGCGGCTAGACGGGAATGACGGCGACCCGCTCGAGGATCAGCAGCGCGAAGACCAGCAGCGCGACGACCAGCGCATAGCGGAAGACGCGCCAGGAAAAATGCAGGTAGCGCGGGTCCTTGGTGAACAGGAAAACCACGACGCCGACGGCGACGGTAATCACCGTCAGTACCGCCAGCAGGCGCAGCAACCACATCCGCTCAGACCGCCGGCAGGGTCAACCAGCGAGAAAGCGACTGTGGCGCCAGTTCCCGGTCTTCGAAACTGACGTATTCCCAGGCGTCGGGGCTGGCCAGCAGTTTGCGGGCCAGGGCATTGTTCAGTGCGTGCCCGGACTTGTGGGCGGCGAAGGATGCCAGCAGCGGGTGGCCGAGCAGATACAGGTCACCGATGGCGTCGAGCACCTTGTGCTTGACGAACTCGTCGCTGTAGCGCAGACCCTCGGCATTGAGTACCCGGTATTCGTCGAGCACCACGGCGTTCTCCAGACCGCCACCCTGGGCAAGACCGTTCTCGCGCAACCATTCGACTTCCTGCATGAAGCCGAAGGTACGCGCCCGCGCCACTTCGCGAACGTATGAGTTCTCGGCAAAATCGATCGTCACCGACTGACCGGTGCGGTCGATCGCCGGATGGTTGAAGCCGATCGAGAAGCTCAGGCGATAGCCGTCGTAAGGCTCGAAACGCGCCCATTTGTCGCCGCCCTGGTCGCTCTCGCGAACCTCGACCGGCCGCTTGAGGCGGATGAACTTCTTGGCCACCGGTTGTTCCTCGATTCCGGCCGACTGGATCAGGAACACGAAAGGCGCTGCCGAACCGTCGAGGATCGGCAGCTCGGCGGCATCGAGGTCGACAAAGGCGTTGTCGATTCCAAGGCCGGCAAACGCCGACATCAGGTGCTCGATGGTGCCGACCTTGACACCGTCGCGCTCGAGGCAGGAGCACATCCGGGTATCGCCGATGAGCAAGGCCGATGCCGGCAGGTCGACCACCGGCTCGAGATCGGTGCGTCGAAAGACGATGCCGGTGGCGGGGGCGGCCGGGCGCAGGCTGATGTTCACCTTGATGCCCGAATGGAGGCCGACGCCGGCGGCGCGGATCACCGACTTGAGTGTTCGTTGCTTTAACATGAGCTTTGTAAACGGTGGAACCGACGAATTCTAGCACGGCCGGAGCCGCGCCGGAACTCGCCTGTTCCTGCAGAGAAGACGCCAGCCAGGCTCAGTCGGCCTGTTTCCTGAGAAACGCCGGAATATCCCAGCGATCGACACCGCTGTTGGCCAACGCTTCGACGGTGGCACTGCGTCCCTTGCGGAACACCGCCGGAGTCTGGTCGAGGGTGGAGTAATCGATTCCCTGGTTCGCCAGCGGGCCGTGCGTACCGGTCGCCTGGGCCGTATTGATCACCTCGAAACTCTGCCGCTTGGCCTGCGCCTGGCCAAGGCCGGTCGCCACCACCGTCACGCGAATCTCCTCGCCGATACTCTCGTCATAGACCGCACCGAAGATGATGTGCGCATCATCCGCGGCAAAGGCGCGGACGGTGTTCATCACCTCGTTCACTTCCTTCATCTTCAGCGAACGCGTGGCGGTGATATTGACCAGCACGCCCTTGGCGCCCGAAAGGTTGACGCCTTCGAGCAGCGGCGACGCCACCGCCCGCTCGGCGGCAATCCTCGCCCGGTCGACGCCGGAGGCGTTGGCCGAGCCCATCATCGCCATGCCCATCTCGCCCATCACCGTGCGCACGTCTTCGAAGTCGACGTTGACCAGGCCCGGGAAGTTGATGATCTCGGCAATTCCTCCCACTGCGTTGCGCAGGACGTTGTCGGCCGCCTTGAAGGCGTCGTCCATCGACACGTCGTCGCCGAGCACGTCCATAAGGCGGTCGTTGAGGATGACGATCAGGGAGTCGACGTGTTTCTGCAGATCGGCGATACCCGCCTCGGCGATCTTCAGCCGCTTGCCCTCGAAGCCAAACGGCTTGGTGACCACGGCGACGGTGAGAACACCGAGCTCGCGCGCCACCTCGGCGACGATCGGCGCGGCGCCGGTGCCGGTACCGCCGCCCATGCCGGCCGTGATGAAGACCATGTGCGCGCCGGCCAGCGATGCGGCAATGGCGTCGCGCTCCTCGATTGCCGCACTACGTCCGGCCTCCGGTTTGGCGCCGGCGCCGAGGCCGGTCTTGCCAAGCTGCAGTCGCTCGAGGGCGACGCTGCGGCTGAGCGCCTGCGAATCGGTGTTGGCGGTGATGAAATCGACGCCATTGACGCCCTCGCGGATCATGTGGTCGACGGCGTTGCCGCCAGCCCCGCCGATGCCGATGACCTTGATCACGGTATCCCGCTCGCTATTTTTTTCTTCCCTGTCGATGATTTCAAACATAGTCGTCTCCTCTGCAAAAGACTTGCTGCCGTAAAAAAGCTGTGGATTGCCACCCGTCATGGGTTCAGAAGTTCTTCTCGAACCAGGACTTCATGCGCCCGAAAACCTGTTTGACGTCTCTTGTTTCCCGCACCTTCAAACCGCGCTTCCGTTGCGTCTGCGCCTCGAGCAGCAGACCGCAGGCGGTGGCGAAACGGGGGCTCTGGACGACGTCGGCGAGCGCCCCCTGATATTTCGGTATTCCCAGGCGGACCGGCATGTGGAAGATCTCCTCGCCGAGTTCGATCATCCCCGGCATCACCGAGGCGCCGCCGGTGAGGACGATGCCCGAAGACAGCACGTCCTCGAAGCCGGACCGGCGCAACTCCGCCTGGATCAATTCGAACAGTTCCTCGACGCGCGGCTGGATGACGTCGGCCAGCGCGCGTCGCGACAGCTTGCGCGATGGCCGGTCATCGACGCCGACGACATCGAGCGCGTCTTCCGGGTCGGCGAGATCGGCCAGGGCGCAGCCAAAGCGGCGCTTGATGTCTTCGGCCTCACGGGTCGGCGTGCGCAAGGCCATGGCGATGTCGTTGGTCACCTGATCGCCGGCGATCGGGATCACCGAGGTGTGGCGAATCGCGCCCTGCGTCCAGACCGCCAGGTCGGTGGTACCGCCGCCGATGTCGATCAGGCAGATACCGAGGTCCTTTTCGTCCTCGGAGAGCACCGCGCAGCTCGAGGCCAGCGGCTGCAGCACGAGGTCGTTGACTTCCAGACCGCAGCGGCGAACGCACTTGACAATGTTCTGTGCCGCCGAAACCGCGCCGGTGACGATGTGCACCTTGACTTCGAGGCGGAAGCCGCTCATGCCGATCGGCTCGCGAATGCCGTCCTGATCGTCGATGATGAATTCCTGGGTCAGGATGTGCAGGATTTCCTGATCGGCGGGAATCGGCATCGCGCGCGCCGTCTCGATCACCCGCTCGACGTCCATCGGGGTGACCTCGCGGTCCTTGATGGCGACCATTCCGTTCGAGTTGAAACTCCTGATGTGGCTGCCGGCGATACCGGTGTAGACGTCGCGAACCTTGCAGTCGGCCATCAGTTCGACTTCCTGCAGAACCCGCGAAATGGTGGCGACGGTTTCCTCGATGTTGACCACCACGCCCTTCTTGAGCCCTCGCGATTCCTGCGAACCCATGCCGATCACATTCACCCGGCCTTCCGGCGTGAGCTCCGCGACCAGCGCGACAATCTTCGACGTGCCGATGTCGAGTCCGACGATCAGATCCTTGCTATCCCTGCTCATTTCTTTCCTTTGCCTTCTTGACCCGTGCTCGCCGCGAAACGCAGCGCGAAACCATTGGGATACCGCATGTCCACCGCCAGCGGCCGCCCGTGGCGCGTGTCCGACAGCGTCGGGTAGTAGTCGACGAAGCGTTGCAGGCGCATCCGGATCGGTGCCTTTGCCTGCTCGCGGCCGAGTTCAACCACCATTCCGTCCTCCAGTTCGAGCGCCCACGCCAGCCGCGGCGACAACGCCACCTGTGCCAGCCGCTGGTCGATCGGTCTCAGCAGCTGCGCAAACTCCTCGTGATGGCGCAGCACGTCGGCCGCCGTGCCTGGCGGCCCACTGAGCCGCGGCAGCTGCCGATCGTCGGGCAGTACAGCGGCAAACACCTCGCCGAAGGTATTCACCAGCTCGCCGTCGCCCCAATGCGCCACCGCCCGCTGTTCCTCGAGTTCGACGTCGATCCGCGGCGGCCACTTGCGCCAGACCTCGGCACGCCGCACCCAGGGCAATTGCTCGAGGGCCAGACGCAGGGCCTCCAGGTTGACGGTCAGAAAGCTGCCGCGCAGCAGTTCGTCCAGCGATTGCTCGAGCTCGGCGCGCTGAACTTCCTGCAAGGCGGTGGTCACCCGCACCTCGCGCAAGGGCAAGAGCTGCAGGCGCGGCATTCCCCAGATCACCGCTGCGGCCAGCAAGGCGGCGCCTGCGGCGAGAAAAAGCAGGTCGGAAACGGCCGTCATCAAGTGCGGTTTGTGCCACATCGCTCATCCCAGGGCGGCTAGTGCAAGGATGCGGACGACCAGCTCGTCGTACGAAATGCCGGCAGCTCGCGCAGCCATCGGCACCAACGAGTGATCGGTCATGCCTGGCGAGGTGTTGACCTCGAGGAAATACGCCTGCGCGCCAGCATCGTCGACGCCGCCGTCCATCAGGAAATCGACCCTGCCCCAGCCACGGCCACCGAGAACACGAAACGCCGCCAGCGCCTGGCCGCGGAGTTCGTTCTCCCGCCGCTCGCCAAGACCGCAGGGACAACGGTAGATGGTGTCGTCACGCAGGTACTTGGCGTCGTAGTCGTAGAACTCGACGCCGGGCTCGATCTTGACGATCGGCAGCGACTGGTCGCCGAGAATGGCCACCGTATACTCGCCGCCAAGAATGGCGCGTTCGGCGATCACCAGCTGATCATGTCTGGCAGCGGCGGCGTGCGCCGCGACCAGGCCGCCTGCGCAGCTGACCTTGCTGATGCCGATCGACGACCCTTCGCAGGCCGGCTTGACGAACAGCGGCAGGCCGAGCTCGGCTTCGACGCGCGCGTAGGCAGCGCCATCACAGCCCTCGGCCAGCAGCGCGTAGGGCGGGATCGGCACGCCCGCGGCTTGCCAGAGCATCTTGCTGCGCCACTTGTCCATGCCAATCGCCGAAGCCATGACGCCGCTGCCGGTGTAGGGAATGCCCATCAGTTCGAGGACACCCTGAATCGTGCCGTCTTCACCGTAGCGCCCGTGCAGAGCGATGAAAGCACGATCGAAGGCGGCCAGCTCGTCGAGCTGGCGCTGTGCCGGGTCAAAGGCATGCGCGTCGACGCCGCGACGGAGCAGGGCCGCAAGTACCCGCGAGCCGCTGTTCAGCGAGACCTCGCGCTCGGCCGAGCGGCCGCCGAAAAGCACCGCCACCTTGCCGAAATCGCGGACGTCGAGGCCGTTCATCCTAACCTGCCCCGCAGTTGGCCGGCGACAGCGCCGATCGAACCGGCACCCATGGTCACCACCACGTCGCCATCGCGGACGACGTCGAGAATCGCTTGCGGCAGCTCGCCGACGCCCTCGACGAACAGCGGTTCGACCTTGCCGGCGACGCGCAGGGCACGCGCCAGCGCCCGCCCGTCGGCAGCGACGATCGGCTGTTCGCCGGCGGCGTAGACTTCCGCCAGGACCAGCGCGTCGACGCCGCTGAGGACGCTGACGAAGTCTTCGAAACAGTCGCGGGTGCGGCTGTAGCGATGCGGCTGGAAAGCGAGCAGCAGACGCCGGCCGGGAAAAGCACCGCGGGCGGCAGCGATGGTCGCCCGCATTTCGACCGGATGATGACCGTAGTCGTCGACGACGCTGAAGCTGCCACCGTCGGGCAGGTTGACGTCCGGGTAGCGCTGGAAGCGCCGTCCGACACCCTTGAAGTCGGTCAGCGCCTTGACGATGGCATCGTCGGCAACGCCCAGCTCGCTGGCCACGGCAATCGCCGCCAGCGCGTTGAGCACATTGTGCCGACCGGGAAGATTGAGGGTCACCGGCAGGCGACTGGTGCTGCCATTGACTCGCACGCAATCGAAATGCATCAGGCCGGCGACGGCGCTGACGTTCTCGGCGTAGACGTTGGCCGAAGCATCGAGCCCGTAGGTAACGATCTGCTTGCTGACCTGGGGAATGATTTCCCGGACGTTGGCGTCGTCGGCGCAGAGCACGGCGACGCCGTAGAACGGCAGGCGCTGCAGGAAGTCGACGAAAGCCTGCTTCAGGCGGTTGAAGTCGTGCCCGTAGGTCTCCATGTGGTCGGCGTCGATGTTGGTAACGATCGAGATCACCGGCGAGAGGAACAGGAAGGAAGCGTCCGATTCGTCGGCCTCGGCCACCAGGAACTCGCCGGAGCCGAGGCGGGCGTTGGCACCGGCAGCATTGAGCCGGCCACCAATGACGAAGGTCGGGTCCATGCCGCCCTCGGCAAGGATCGACGCCGCCAGGCTGGTAGTGGTCGTCTTGCCGTGCGTACCGGCGACGGCGATGCCCTGCTTGAGACGCATCAGTTCGGCCAGCATCTGCGCCCGCGGCACCACCGGCACCTTGCGCTCGCGGGCGGCGACGACTTCGGGGTTGTCGGCCTTGACGGCGGTCGACACGACCACCGCGTCGGCACCGGTGACGTTTTCGGCGGCGTGGCCGAGCACCGTGCGCACGCCGATTCGGGCCAGGCGCCGGGTGGTCGAGCTGTCGGCGAGGTCCGAACCACTGACCGCGAAGCCGAGATTGGCCAGCACCTCGGCGATGCCGCTCATGCCGGCACCGCCGATGCCGACGAAGTGGATGTGCTTGACCTTGTGTTTCACGTGACCAGTTCCTCGCACATCCGGGCGACGTCGGCGGTCGCTTCCGGTTTGGCCAGTGTGCGCGCACGCTCGGCCATTTCCCCGAGCTGGCCGAGCGGATAGTTGCGCAGCAGGCTGATCGACTCCGGCGTCAACTGATCCTGCGGCAGCAGAATCGCGCCGCCAGCCAGCGAAAGGAACTTCGCGTTGCTCGTCTGATGGTCGTCGACGGCGTGCGGGAAGGGCACCAGGATGCTCGCCACACCGGTCGCGGCGAGTTCGGCGACGGTCAGGGCGCCGGCGCGGCAGAGCACCAGGTCGGCCCATTGATAGGCGCCGGCCATGTCGTCGATGAAGGCTGCGCAGTGCGCCTGCACACCGGCCGCCTGGTAGTTGTCGCGCAGTTGCGCGAGGTGTTTCTCGCCGGCCTGATGGACGACCTGCGGCCTCTGCTGCGGGTCGATCAGTGCCAGACCCTTCGGTACCACGTCATTGAGCGCCGCGGCACCGAGGCTGCCACCGAGCACCAGCAGGTGCAGCGGCGGCTGCCGGCCAGCCAGACGTTCGGCCGGCGGCGCCACGCCGTTGATCTCGGGACGCAGGGGATTGCCAACCCAGACGCCCCTGGGCAGGACGTCCGGAAAACCGCAGGCGACCCGGTCGGCGAACCTGGCGAGCACCCGGTTGGCCAGGCCGGCGACCGAATTCTGTTCATGAATGACCAGCGGGTAACGCAACAGGGCCGCCATGACACCGCCGGGAAAGCTGATGTAGCCACCCATTCCGAGCACCACGTCGGGTCGGACACGACGCAGCTCGCGACGCGCCTGCCAGCACGCCGAAAGCAGATGAAAAGGTAGCAGCAGCTTGCGCAGCAGGCCCTTGCCGCGCAGCGCGGCAAAGCGCACCCAGGCCATTTCGTAGCCACGAGCCGGCACCAGCCGCGCTTCCATGCTCTCCGGCGCCCCCATCCAGACGACCTTCCAGTTGCGGCTGCGCAGCAGGTCGGCGACCGCCAGCCCCGGAAAAACGTGGCCACCGGTACCACCGGCCATCACCATCAGGGTGCGGCTCATCAGGCCAGCCCCCACGGCCTGGCGGACAGGCGGGGCGCGCTCAAATCTTCGCTCCGCGCATCAACTGGCGGTTTTCCCAGTCGATCCTGAGCAGCACCGCCACCGCCACGCAGTTGGCCAGGATCCCCGAGCCACCGAAACTCATCAGCGGCAGGGTCAGGCCCTTGGTCGGCAGCAGGCCGGTGTTGACGCCCATGTTGATGAAACTCTGGACGCCGAGCCAGACCCCCAGACCTTGCGCCACGAGCGCCGAATAGAGGCGATCGAGAGCGACCGCCTGACGACCGATCGCGAAGGCGCGCTGAACGAGCAGGCCGAACATCACGATCACCACCAGCACGCCGACAAAACCGAGCTCTTCGGCGATCACCGCCAGCAGGAAGTCGGTATGCGCTTCCGGCAGGTAGAACAGCTTCTCGACACTGGCGCCCAGGCCGACACCGAACAACTCGCCGCGGCCGAAGGCGATCAGGGCGTGCGACAGCTGGTAACCGCGGCCGAAGGCATCCGCCCAGGGGTCCATGAAACCGAAGATGCGATCACGGCGATAGGGTGAGAGAATGATCAGCGCGGCAAAGGCGGCGACCAGCACGACGATCAGCACGACGAACAGGCGCGCCCGCATGCCGCCGAGAAAGAGGATGCTGAAGGCGACGGCGATGATCACCACGAAAGCGCCGAAGTCGGGTTCCTTGAGCAGCAGGACGCCAACCGCGACCATCGCGCCGGCCATCGGCAGGAAGGCCTTCTTCAGGTCGTGCATGTGCGGCATCTTGCGCGCCGTGTAGTCGGCGGCGTAGAGGACGGCGAACAATTTCATCAACTCCGACGGCTGCAGGTTGACGATCCCCAGTGGCAGCCAGCGCTGCGCGCCGTTGACCTCGCGGCCAACGCCGGGAATCAGCACCACCGCCAACAGCACGAAGCCGGCGACGAACAACCACGGCGACCACTGCTGCCAGGTAGACAGGGGCACCTGGAAGGCGACGGCGGCGGCGAGCAGGCCGATGACCAGAAAAACGGCATGGCGAACCAGGTAATAGGCGGCCTGATTGCCGGTGCCGCGTGCCGCCTCGGCGGTCGCCATCGATGCCGAGTACACCATCACCATACCGATCAGCAGCAGGATCAGGCTGCTCCAGAGGAGCGCCAGATCGACTTCCGAAGGTAGCCGACGCGGTGCGTCGAGAGCTCGCAGCATCAGGCAGCCTCCCTTTCGATGCGGCGAACGGCCTCGACGAAGACCGCGGCGCGATGGGCGTAGTTGCGGTACATGTCCATGCTGGCACAGGCTGGCGAGAGCAGCACCGCGTCACCGCCTTGCGCCTGCGCGGCGCACCAGCTGACCGCTTCGGCCATGTCGGCGCAGCAACGCACCGGTACCTGGCCACCGGCCAGGACAGTGGCGATCAGCGGCGCGTCGCGGCCAATCAGCGCCACCGCACGCGCGTGCCGTTCGACACCGCGCCGCAGCGGCGAAAAGTCCTGCCCCTTGCCGTCACCGCCGAGGATGATCGCGACCTTGCGGCCGAGACCCTCGATGGCGGCCAGGGTGGCACCGACGTTGGTTCCCTTGGAGTCGTCGAAGTAACTGACGCCATTGATTTCGGCAATCCATTCGACGCGGTGTTCGAGGCCTCTGAAGGCCGCCAGCGCCGGCAACACCGCCTGCGGCCGGATACCGATCGCCTCGCACAGGGCCAACGCGGCAAGCGCGTTGGCGGCGTTGTGGCGACCGACCAGCTGCAGCGCGCTGCAGGCAATGAGTTTTTCGCTGCCGCGTGCCAGCCAGCCGTCGACCAGCCCATAGTCGCCCGCCTGTGGTGCGGCATCGAGACCGAAACTGATTACCCGCCGGTCGCAGCGCGCCGCTGCCAGACTGCGCGGGTCATCGCGATTGACGATCATCACGCCGCGACCCTGGAAGACCCGTGCCTTGGCGGCAGCATAGGCGTCGAGGTCGCCATAGCGATCGAGATGGTCCTCGCTGACATTGAGCAAGGTTGCCGCGTCGGCGGCCAGCGAATGGGTCGTTTCGAGCTGGAAGCTCGACAGCTCGAGCACCCAGACGGACGGCAACTCGCCGCCATCAATCGCGGCCATCAAGGCGTCCAGCGCCGCCGGGCCGATGTTGCCGGCGATCGCCGTCTGCCGACCGGCCGCTCGGCATAGCGCACCGGTGAGCGCGGTGGTGGTGGTCTTGCCATTGCTGCCGGTGATGGCGATCACCACCGCCGCTGGCGTCAGGCGGCGTACTGCCGAGGCGAACAGCTCGATCTCGGAAACCAGTGGCACGCCACGGGCAACGGCCGCCTGGACGAAAGCTTCCTGCACGGGCACGCCTGGAGAAATGGCGATCAGGTCGACGCCGACAAAAGCCTCGGCGGTGAATGGACCGGCGAACAGCACCGCGTCGGCGACCGCGGCACGCAGCGCGGCGGCCTGCGGCGGCGCCTCGCGGCTATCGGCGACGCGCACCCGCGCACCCTGCCTTGCCAGCCAACGGGCCATCGCCAGGCCGCTTTCGCCGAGGCCGATGACGAGCGTCTGTTGTCCGCGCAGTTCCATCTCAGCGCAGTTTCAGGCTGGACAGACCGACCATCACCAGCATGATCGTGATGATCCAGAAACGGACGACGACCTGGGTCTCCTTCCAGCCGCCGAGTTCGAAATGGTGGTGCAGCGGCGCCATCCGGAAGATCCGGCGACCGCCGGTGACCTTGTAGTAGACCACCTGTGCGGCCACCGACAGCGTCTCGGCGACGAATACGCCGCCCATGATCGCCAGCACGATCTCCTGTCGAACGATGATCGCCACCGTGCCGAGCGCCGCGCCAAGCGCCAGGGCACCGACGTCGCCCATGAACACCTCGGCCGGATAGGCGTTGAACCACAGGAAGCCGAGGCCGGCACCCGCCATCGCACCGAGGAAGATGGCCAGCTCGCCGGCGCCAGGAACGTACGGCAGGAAAAGATAGCGGGCATAGACCGAATTGCCGGCGACGTAGGCAAAGATCGCCAGGGCAGCGGCAATCATCACCGCCGGCATGATCGCCAGGCCGTCGAGACCGTCGGTCAGGTTCACCGCGTTGCTGGTACCGACGACGACCAGATAGCTGAGAACGATGAAACCGATGATCCCCAGCGGATAGGAGACAGTCTTGAAGAAGGGCACGATCAATTGCAGTTGCGCCGGGCCGCTGGCGCTGAGGGCAAGATAGAGGGCTACCAGCAGGCCGAGCGCCGACTGCCAGAAATACTTCCAGCGCGAGGCCAGCCCGCGCGGATCACGCTTGACGACTTTCTGCCAGTCGTCGTACCAGCCAATGCCGCCAAAGCCGATGGTGACGATCAGCACGACCCACACGTAGCGATTGCCGAGATCGCCCCACAGCAGGGTCGTGATGCTGATCGCGATCAGGATCAGCGCGCCGCCCATGGTCGGGGTGCCGGACTTGACGAGGTGCGTCTCCGGTCCGTCCTGGCGGACTGCCTGGCCGATCTTCTTGGCGGCCAGCCAGCGAATCAGCGACGGGCCGGCGACGAAGGAAATGATCAGCGCGGTCATCACGGCGAGCACGGTGCGCAGGGTGATGTAGGAAAAGACGTTGAAGGCACGTATGTCCTGTGCCAGCCATTGCGCGAGGAGGAGCAACATCAGTGACCTCCGGCGGCTGGTGAAACGGCAATGGCGTCCGCCACCCGCTCCATGCGCATGAAGCGCGAACCCTTGACGAGGACCGTGGTCTCCGGCGTCAATTCGCTGATCAGCGTCTTGATCAGCCGCTCGAGCGAGCTGAAGTGCTCGCCGCCGCTGCCGAAGTTGTGAGCGGCGAGGGCGCTCGCCTCGCCCAGGGTCAACAGACGGTCGATGCCCTGGCTCTTGGCATAGCCGCCGATCTCGTCGTGAAACTGGCCGCTCATTTCGCCAATCTCGCCCATGTCGCCGAGCACCAGGATGGTCTTGCCGACGGTCGCGGCGAGCACCTCGATGCCGGCGCGCACCGAATCGGGGTTGGCGTTGTAAGTGTCGTCGAGGAGCGCCGCCTGGTGCAGCGCCGGCCGACGCTGAAGACGGCCCTTCAGGCCGCGAAAGGCACTCAGCCCGGTCGCGACGATGGCCAGCGGGAGGCCGGCCGCCAGGGCGGCGGCAGCGGCGGCCAGCGCGTTGCGGGCATTGTGCTGCCCCGGCAGGGCGAGGGCGACATCGGCCTCGCCGTCGGCGGTAAGGATCGTCAAGCGGCTCTCGAGCCCGTGCAGATGCAGGCGGCCAGTGACGTCCGCGTCCCTTTCCAGGCCGAAGGTGATGGCGTGCAGTCCGCTGCTCTGCTTTCGCCACAATCCAGCCCACTGGTCATCGGCGTTGAACACCGCCACGCCGCTTTCGGCTAGACCCGTGTAGATGCTGCCCTTCTCGGCCGCAATCGCTTCCAGCGAGCCCATTCCTTCGAGGTGCGCGCGCTGTGCGTTGGTCACCACAGCGACGCCGGGGCGGGCAATTCCCGCCAGATAGGCGATTTCGCCGGGATGATTCATGCCCATTTCGACGATCGCCGCGCGGTGCGTCGCGTTGAGCCTGAGCAGGGTCAGCGGCAGACCGATGTCGTTGTTGTAGTTGCCGCGTGATGCCAGCACGGTGTCGCCAAGAGCGGCCTGCAGGATGCTGGCGATCATTTCCTTGGTTGTCGTCTTGCCGTTGCTGCCGGTGACGGCGATCAGCGGCAGGCTGAAGCGACTCCGCCAGTCGGCCGCCAGGGCACCGAGCGACAAACGCGTCTCGGCGACGCCAATCAGTGGCAGGCCGCTGTCCTGCAGGTCATCGGCGCGGTCGGCAGCAACCACCGCCGCCACCGCCCCACGCTCCCTGGCCGCGACGACGAATTCATGACCGTCGAAATTCTCGCCGCGCAGCGCGACGAACAGCTCGCCGGCAGCGATACTCCGACTGTCGGTCGACACGCCGCTGAAGCTGACATTGTCGCCGACCAGCCGGCCGGCGGTGGCGTGCGCCGCGGCGAGGAGATCCATCATCACGGTCAAGACGAGCTCTCCTGGCGGGCGGCGAGTGCGGCACGCGCCTGCGCGGCGTCCGAAAACGGCCGCCGCACGCCACCGGCCTCCTGGTAGGCCTCGTGCCCTTTGCCGGCGATCAACACCACGTCGGCCGGATGCGCCGCAAGGATCGTCCGCCGGATGGCATCGGCGCGATCGGCGACAATCTCGGCAGCCGGGGCGCCGACCCGGATGTCGTCGACGATTGCCTGCGGGTCCTCGCTGCGGGGGTTGTCGCTGGTCAGCACGACGCGATCGGCGAGCCGTTCCGCGACGGCGCCCATCAGCGGCCGCTTGCCGCGATCGCGATCGCCACCGCAGCCGAAGACCACGACCAGGCCAGCACCGCGCGCACTGGCAACAGCGCGCAGGGCAGACAGCGCTGCGGCCAGCGCATCCGGGGTGTGCGCGTAGTCGACCACGACCAGCGGCTGGTTGTGACCGCCAATCCTCTCCAGGCGACCAGCCGGCGACGACAGCCGAGAGAAACGCTCGGCGACGGCCTTTGGCGTCAGTCCGGCGTCGATCAGCACGGCGGCAACGGCCAACAGATTGGCGACGTTGTAGCTGCCAAGCAGGCCGCTTTCGACCTGCGCGCGGCCATTCGGGGCGCACAGGCGAAAACGCAGGCCGGCAATGGTTTGCTCGACGTTCTCGGCGCGAATCGTCCCCTGACGAGCGTCGCGATGATCCTGCTGCGTGTAGCCGACCACCTTGGTAGCGCTGCTCAGCGCGGCCAGTTGGCGGCCGAAGGGGTCGTCCAGATTGCACACCGCCAGGCGCAGGCGTGGCCAGGTGAACAGCCTCGCCTTGGCCTCGGCGTAGGCGTCCATCGTGCCGTGGTAATCGAGGTGGTCGTGCGTCAGGTTGGTGAATACCGCAACGTCTACCCGTGCGCCATCGAGGCGCCCCTCGACAATGCCGATCGAACTGGCCTCGAGTGCGCAGGCCTGCGCCTCGTCGTCGGCAAAAGCCGCCAGGTAGCGCATCAACGTCGTCGCTTCGGGAGTCGTGAAGCCGGTTTCCACGAGTTCGCCGGGCATCCCGGCACCCAGCGTGCCGATCAGCGGGCAGCGGCGCGGATGGCTGGCGGCAATCCACTGCGTGACACTGGTCTTGCCATTGGTACCGGTCACCGCCACCAGCGACAAGCGCTCGCTCGGGTGTCCGTAGATAGCATTCGCGAGATGTCCGCGCAGCTGCCGCAAGCCCGCCACCGGCAGATTGACAATCGGCCAGGCGCTGCTCCAGGCGAAGCCATCGCCAGCAGCGGCCTCCCAGAGCACGGCGGCGGCGCCACCAGCGATCGCCGCGGCGATGTGCCGGCGGCCGTCGGCCCGCTCACCCGGATAGGCGAGGAAGAGGTCACCGGACTGCACCTGGCGGCTGTCATCGCTGACACCGCTCGGCAGCACACCGAGTGCAGCCAGCCGCTGCAGCACTTGGCTGACGGCGTCGGGGCGGGTGGCGGTCGCCGACATGCTCAAAGCCTGGCCTTCGCAAGCGGGTTTTTTGGACTCTGCGCGACTTCCAGCGGCGCGTCCGGCGCAACGCCAAGGGTCCGCAGCGCGCTGCTCATCACCCCGGCGAAGACCGGTGCGGCAACCTCGCCACCATAGTATTTCGTACCACCTGCTTCGTCGATCATCACGGCGACGATCAGCCTTGGATCCGAGGCCGGAGCAAAGCCGACGAAGGATGAGACGTACTTGGTGGTGTAGTGGCCACCGGCAAGCTTGCGCGCGGTGCCGGTCTTGCCGGCGACGCGATAGCCGGGAATCTGTGCCTTGGGCGCTGTCCCGCCCGGTTGCACGGCCATCTCGAGCATCGCCCGAACTTCGCGTGCGGTCTGCGGGCTGAACACCTGCGCACCACGCCGGGCCGGCGAGTCGACCCGGGTCAAGGACAGCGGCACCAGATCGCCGTCGCGCGCGAAGACCGAGTAGGCACGCGCCAGCTGGATCAACGATACCGAAATGCCGTGACCATAGGACATGGTCGCCTGCTCGATCGGCCGCCAGGTCTTCCACGGGCGAAGCCGGCCGGTCACCTCGCCCGGGAAACCGAGCTGCGGCACCTGACCGAAGCCGACGTCATCGAACATCTGCCACATTTTCTGCGCCGGCAGCATGGCGGCGATCTTGGCCGCGCCGACGTTGGACGATTTCTGGATGACTTGCGCGACAGTCAGCGCGCCGTGCGGATGGGTGTCCGAAATGGTCGCCCGGCCGATCGTCAGGCGGCCCGGTGCGCAGTTGATGATGGTATCGAAACGGAGTTTGCCGCTGTCGATCGCCAGCGCGATGGTGAACGGCTTGAGCGTCGACCCGGGCTCGAAGGTATCGGTTACCGCACGATTGCGCAGCTGGCTGCCGGTCAGACTCTCGCGGTTGTTCGGGTTGTAGGTTGGCCAGTTGGCCAGCGCCAGGATTTCACCACTCCGGGCATCGAGCACGACAACACCGCCAGCCTTCGCCTTGTTATCGGCGATCGCCTGCTTGAGGTGACTGTAGGCCAGGTACTGAATCTTCGAATCGAGCGCCAGACGAATGTCCTTGCCATCCTGTGGCGGCTTGATCGAGCCGACGTCCTCGACGATCTGACCACGCCGGTCCTTGATCACGCTGCGACTGCCCGGTTGTCCGAGCAGCTGGCCATGGAACGCCAGTTCGACTCCCTCCAGACCCTTGTCGTCCACGCCGGTGAAACCGACCATGTGCGCCGTCATCTCACCGGTCGGATAGAAGCGGCGGTACTCCTTGTCCTGACCGATTCCCGGCAGCTTCAGCGCCGCCACCCGGTCAGCCACCGCTGGCGGGATCTGCCGACGCAGGAAGACGAAGGTCTTTTCGCTCTCCAGCTTGCGGCTCAGCTGTTGGACGTCGGCTTCCAGCAGCTGAGCCAGCTGGCGCGTCTGTTCGGGCGTCAGCGACGCAGCCTGCGGAACCGCCCAGATCGACTTCATCGGCGTCGAGATGGCGAGCACATCACCATGACGATCGGCGATGCGTCCACGCGATGCGGTGATTTCGATATCCCGCCGATAGCGTGATTCGCCCTTTTCCTGCAGGAAGTCGGTGTTGACGATTTGCAGGTAGAAGGCGCGGCCGATCAGTACGACGAACGAGCCGAGAATCAGCAAAGCCATCAAGCGCGAACGCCAGGGCGGCATGCGCAGCTCCAGCAATGGACTTTCGGCGAACTTGTGTGCCACCTGGCCCTTGAAGCGCATCATCGCGGCGACCCTCGCGCGGGCTTGCTGGCGGGGACCAGCAGGTCGGCTTCGGGCGTCCGCATGCCGAGTTTCTCGACGGCGATCTTTTCGATTCTCGGCGCCGTACCCCAGGTCGAAAGCTCCAGTTGCAGTTGCCCGAACTCGACGTCGAGCTGGCGCTTCCGCTCCTGCTGCACCTCGAGCGCCTGAAAGAGCTGTCGTGCCTTGTGCTGCGAAGTCACCACCCCGAGGCTGCAGATGACCACCACCAGCAACAGGATGACGTTCAGGCGCAGCATCTCAGGCCGCCCTTCTGGCGAGTTTTTCGGCCACCCGCATCAGCGCGCTGCGGGCGCGCGGATTGGCGGCGACTTCTGCGGCACTCGCCCTGACCGGCTTGCCGACCAGCCGCAGCGCGGCTGCCGGCAGCTCATCGGCGCGCAGGGGCAGGCCTTTCGGCAAGCCGTCGACGGCAGCCTCGGCGCGCATGAAGCGCTTGACGATGCGGTCTTCGAGTGAATGAAAACTGATCACCACCAGCCGTCCTCCCTGCCGCAGGACCGCCATTGCCTGCGGCAGCGCTAGCGCGAGCTGTTCGAGCTCTTGATTGATATGAATCCGTAGAGCTTGAAAGGTACGCGTCGCCGCGTCCTGACCGGGCTCGCGGGTCCGCACGGTCGCGCGTACAAGGGCGGCGAGCTCACCCGTGGTTGCAAGCGGCCGCTCTCGCCGAGCAGCCACAATCTTCTTTGCAATCTGGACAGCAAACCGTTCTTCCCCATAGTTCCTGATCACCTCCGTAAGCTCGTGCACGCCCGCCCGCTGCAGCCACTGCGCCGCGGTCTCCCCCTGACTCGTGTCCATCCGCATGTCGAGCGGGGCGTCATGGCGAAAGCTGAAGCCTCGCCGCCCGTCGTCAAGCTGCGGCGATGAAACGCCGATATCGAGAAGCACGCCGTCGACGCCTTCGCCGATCTCGACACCCGCAAACTGCAAGGCCTCCAGCAACTCCCCGAAGCAACGATGGATGACCAGCAGCCTCGGATCCCTCGTTTCGCACGCCAGCGCTACCGCCTCCGGATCGCGATCAAGTGCCACCAGGCGGCCATCGGCGCCGAGCCTTTCGAGAATCGCCCGGCTGTGCCCACCGCGACCGAAGGTACCGTCGACGTAGGTACCGGCGGGCTTGATCGCCAGTGCATCAACGGCCTCGCGCAGCAGGACGGTCTGATGCGGTGACGGCAAACTCACAGCGCCAGGTCCTCGAGACCCGGCGGCAAGAACTGATCACCCAGAGCAAAGACGGCTTCCTGCTGCTGCTGCCAACCGCCATCCGACCAGATTTCGAAGTGACTGCCCTGGCCAACCAGCCAAACCTGCTTCTCGAGCAATGCGAACTGCCGCAGTTCGGGCGCGATCAGCAAACGGCCGGCAGCATCCATCCGTTCTTCGCGGGCGTTACCTATCAGCAGACGTTTAATCGCCGCCGCTTGCTGATTGAAGCTGGAAAACGTCAGCAGCTTGTCGCGAATAGGCTCCCAGGCCGCTTCGGGGTACAGCAGCAGACAACGATGCGGGTGCGCGGTAAGTATCAGACGACCTTCGGCAGCCGACGCCAACACCTCCCGATGGCGCACCGGAATTGCCAGCCTGCCTTTGACATCGAGACTTAACGCCGCCGCACCCTGAAACATCGATCCGAACCACCCCTTGTTTTCTTTCCGATACCACCCCAAGCATCCCACTTTTTACTACTTGCCCCCACTTTAAGACAAAGATTGCGCTAAAGCAAGGGGTATTGCGCGGCTTTTCCCAATGCCGACAAGGACTTATGAACGCATCCTGAGACAGGGTTTGAAGAACATTGTTTATATAAAACAAGGCTACAATTCCCTGAGTTAAAGTACTTTCTTATAAAGCGGCCCTGAACGCGCGTCAACGGCGCCGCGAACGGCTGCGAAACCGCTGGCCGCGAACAATCAGAATCGATTCGGGGGCTTGCGAAGCGCCGAGATGGTGGCGCGAATGCTTACGGGGCGAGCGAGAAGGGGGGAAGCCGGTCGATAAGCCGGGTTCTGTCGTGGACAGCCATTCCTCTAGACGTGCTGTTGCCAGCACGCTCAAGCGGCCTACCCGGAAGCAGCGCGAGCCACGCCGATGCTTCCCTATTTGGCCTTGCTCCGGATGGGGTTTGCCGTGCCGTCCGTGTTACCACGTCCGCGGTGAGCTCTTACCTCGCCGTTTCACCCTTGCCTGCCCTGGCAGTCGCCTGCGCGAGGACATCGGCGGTCTGCTTTCTGTTGCACTTTCCGTCACCTCACGGTGCCCGGTCGTTAACCGGCATCCTGCTCTTTGGAGCCCGGACTTTCCTCTCGGCGCCAGGCTTTCACCTTTTGCCCAGCGGCTGCCTGACCGACTTCCCGCTGTGATTATACGCCTCGCGTACCGCGGCCCGGCCGGAATTGCCAGCGGTCGTCGTAGTAGGTGGCGTGTTCACTGGCCGGGGTGACGCCCGGCAGGCCCATCAGGGGCAGCGGATGGAAGGCCTGCGGCAGCAGCATTTTGCCGCCGGCCAGCTCGTCTGCCAGACGTTGGTCGATGTCGGCCAATTGTTGGCGCAACGACGCCTGCAGCCAGCGGTCGCTGACCTCGTACAGCAAGGCCTTGGCGGTCAGGCCGCGGAACGGCCGCAACAGCTGTTCGTAGGTGGCGTGGCCAAAGACGAAGCAGCGCAGCGCGCGGCGCAGGTCGACGCGCCGCTCCCAGAACAGCGCTTTCCACTCGAAACGCCGCACCAGGTCGAGCAGCGACGCGTCGGACGCGACCACGACCACCCCGCATTCATCGAAATGGGTCAGCGCGTCGCGCTCGCGACCACGAGCTTGCTCCGACGCAGCACCGGCAGGCGCCGAAGCATGGCGCGCATTGAGCGCCGCCTTGCTCTGCGGAAAAGTCAACCAGACCAGTGCATTGAAGAAATCGTGCCAGTTGTCCCGACGCGTCGCCACCTCGCCGCGCGCCCAGATGCGCTGTTCATAGGCCAGGCCATCGCGCGTCGGCGGCACGAAGGACAGCCTCTGGCCACTGGCGGTACGCACTTCGCGACCGACAAGCAGCAGGTCCAGCGACGCGGTGTCCGGCGCGAAAGGGACTTGTTCAAGCAGCGGCGACAGTGGTGTCAGCAGGCCGCCCGGCGACGGGAAGCCGGGCCGATTCAATTCGTCGCCGGCGCATCGCCTTGCGGCGCAGCGACAAAGCTCAGGTTGCCAGCGCGCATCTGGAAGACCCCCTGCAGCGGCCCGGTACCGCCATCGGGTACCTGGTCGAGGCGAGCGAATCCCTGACAGGTCCGCGTTTCGACGACGAACATCCGCTGACCCTGCTTGAGAATCCAGGCATCGTTGCCGGGCGCGTAGACCTCGATCCTGGTGTCGGCGTTGCCTGGCCCGATGTCGTGGCGCCGCATGCAGTCCGGCATCCTGGCAGCGACCAGCGAGTAGTCGGCGGTCTTCTGCCAGAAGAAATTCTGGACGCGAATCAGGGTCAGCGAATGCTGGCTCGAGCCGTCGATCTCGAAGGCCGCCCGCTGATCGGAACAGGCAGCCAGCAGCGGCAGCAGGAACAGGGGCAGAAACATCTTCCGCGACACGGCAAATCTCCTCAACAAGCCAGGCCAGCAACAGCACGTCCAGCGACGCGACGACGTCAGTCGAGCATCCGCCATCGTAGCAGTTCGCCGGCGCGCAGCGGTACCAGGGTGTCGCCACCGAGGTAGGCGAACTCGGTCGGCGTCCGCCAATCGTCTCTCGCCAGGCTTACCTTGCCGGAATTCCGCGGCAAGCCGTAGAAATCGGCGCCGTTGAAACTGGCGAAAGCCTCGAGTCGATCCAGCGCCCCGACCGACTCGAAAGCCTCGGCGTAGAGCTCGAGCGCCGCGTGCGCGGTGTAGCAGCCGGCGCAGCCACAGGCGACTTCCTTGGTCGTCCGCGCGTGCGGCGCCGAGTCGGTGCCGAGAAAGAAACGCCGACTACCCGAAGTTGCCGCGCGCAGCAGCGCCTGGCGGTGGCTCTCGCGTTTGAGAACCGGCAAACAATAGTGGTGCGGGCGAATGCCACCGGCGAAAATCGCGTTGCGGTTGTACAGCAGGTGGTGGGCGGTGATCGTCGCGCCAAGCAGCGGCCCGCCGGCGACGACGAAGTCGGCAGCGTCGCTGGTAGTGATATGTTCGAAAACCACCTTCAGAGCCGGGTAGCGCCGCAGCAATGGCTGCAACACCGCATCGATGAACGCCTTTTCGCGGTCGAAGACATCGATCGTCGGATCGGTCACCTCGCCATGCACCAGCAGCGGCAGCCCGCACCTTTGCATCTCGGCAAGCGCCCGGTCGCACTGCCGGAGATTGCTGACGCCGGCGTCGGAGTTGGTGGTCGCCCCGGCCGGATAGAGCTTGACGGCGTGCACGAAGTCGCTGTCGGCGGCGCGACGGATGTCGTCCACGCTGGTGCGGTCGGTCAGATACAAGGTCATCAGGGGTTCGAACGCCATCGCCGGCGGCAAGGCGGCGATGATGCGCTGTCGATATTCGCCGGCAGCGGCAACGGTGCTTACCGGCGGGCGCAGATTGGGCATGACGATGGCCCGCGCGAACTGGCGCGCCGTATGCGGCAGGACGGTTGCCAGCGCGGCACCGTCACGCAGGTGGAGGTGCCAGTCGTCGGGGCGGGTAAGGCTGATCTGCATGGTCGAACCTGGCGAAGCTGATGGCGGGATTCTAGATGATTTCACGGCAACTGGCTGGACACGCCTCGTCTGGCCGCTCGTCGCGCAAGGCTTACCGTGAAAGTCGCGGTGGCGACTGGCGGAACCTCCTCCCGGGCGCGGCAACCGGGTTGGAGGCGTCGCGATGGTCGATGACCGTTAGCGCTGCAAGCGCAAGGCCAGCTGATACAGGGCCTGCTTTCGCGAACCGGTAATCGCGTGCGCCAGCCTGCTCGCCTGGCTCACCGGCAGGCCGTCGGCGAGCAGCAAGCGCAATACCCGCTCGCCTTCGCCGTCGTTGGCCGCGGGTGGCGCCGCCGAGAGCAGCAGCACGAACTCGCCGCGTTGGCGATTGACGTCGGCCAGCAGCCAGTCGCTCGCCTCGGCCAGCGGACAGGCGTGCATGCTCTCGAACAGCTTGGTCAGTTCGCGCGCCAGCACCAGCGTTCGCGTCGGCTGGAAGGTCGCCGCCAGAGCGGCGACAGTATCGACGATTCGATGCGGGGCCTCGTAGAAGACCAGCGCGTAGGGCAAATCGACCAATTCCCGCAAGGCCTCGGCGCGCTGCCCGGGCTTGGCCGGCAGGAAGCCGTAGAACAGGAAGTGCGCTTCGCTGAGACCGGCAGCCGACAGCGCGACGACCGCCGCGCACGGTCCCGGCAGGGGGGTCACGCGGTAGCCTGCGGCGCGCACCCTGGCGACCAGGCGTGCCCCCGGGTCGGACACCGCCGGCGTGCCGGCGTCGACCACCAGCGCCACCGAGTCGCCGGCGGCGAGCCGCGCAATGACCTGTTGCGCGGCGCTCTCCTCATTGTGCTGGTGTGCCGCCAGCAGGCGCGCGTTGCTGCCGTAATGGCGCAACAGCGGCGCGCTGTGGCGGGTATCCTCGGCGGCCACCCACGGCACCTGCCGCAGGACGTCAATCGCACGCTGGCTGATGTCGCCAAGATGGCCGAGCGGCGTCGGAACTACATATAATGCGGGGAATTCTTCCGTCATGATGAGCCGCCTGCAGGTGAGCGACAACGATAGCACGACCCGCCCTGCCGGCGCCGGCGTGATCGCCGAAGGCCTCGCCGCGCGCTTCCTCGAACGCCACGGTCTGGTCGTCATCGCTCGCAACTATCGTTGCCGGGGTGGCGAGGTCGACCTGGTCTGCCGGGAACGGCGGACGCTGGTGTTCGTCGAAGTACGGCTGCGGCGCAGTGCCAGCCACGGCGGCGCAGCGGCCAGCATCACCACCGCCAAGCAGACTCGCATCGCGCTTGCCGCACGACACTACCTGGCGTCGCACGCCGGCCGGGACGTCGACTGTCGCTTCGACTGCATTCTGCTCGACGCACTTTCCGAAGCGGCCATCGAGTGGATCCGTGACGCTTTTTCGGCCTCCTGACAGGGCCCCGCGGGGCCGGGCCACGGGGCCACGACCGCCCGCCGCGATCGCCCGACGGCCGGCCAAGACCGCGGCCCCGCCGCGCGGCTGATGTTAGAATCTCGCCCTCGCCTATCGCCGGAGCCGACGCACACGCCATGGACTTGATCTCTCGTATCAGTCAGCAGTTCAAGGACAGCGCGCAAACCAAGCTTGACGCCGTCGAACGGCTGGCCGGTCCGATCGCCCAGGCGATCGAGATGATGGTCGCCAGCCTGCTGGGCAACGGCAAGATCCTCGCCTGCGGCAACGGTGGCTCGGCCGCCGACGCGCAGCACTTCGCCGCTGAAATGGTCGGCCGCTTCGAGGTCGAACGGCACGAGCTGGCGGCGATCGCACTGACCACCGACTCGTCGATCGTCTCCGCCATCGCCAACGACTACGGTTACAAACTGGTCTTCGCCAAGCAGGTGCGGGCACTCGGGCAAGCCGGCGACGTGCTGCTTGCCATCTCGACGTCGGGCAACTCGCCGAACGTCATCGAAGCGATCAACGCCGCCCACGAGAACGACCTGCGCGTGGTGGCGCTGACCGGCCGCGGTGGTGGCGCAATCGGCGAAATCCTCCGCGAAACGGATGTCCATATCTCGGTCCCGGCCGACCGCACCTCGCGCATCCAGGAAACGCACCTGCTCACCATCCACTGTCTTTGCGATGGTATCGATTGCCTGCTCATGGGAGTTGACCAATGAACAAAGTCCTTGCCACCAGCCTCCTCGCCGGTGCAGCGCTGCTGCCGATGCTGCAGGCCTGCGTACCCCTGGTCGCGGCCGGTGCGACCCAGGCGACGCTATCGGCGGTGGACCGCCGATCGCTCGGCACGCAAACCGAAGACGAAACAATCGAGTGGAAAGCGGCTGTACAGATCAGCGAGATAGGCGGCAAGGAGTCGCATACCAACTTCACCAGCTACAACCGCAAGGTGCTGATCAGCGGTGAGGTCCCGTCCGAGAACATCAAGACGGAAGTCGAGCGCCGGGTCGCCGCCCTGCCGCAGGTCCGGGGCGTCTACAACGAACTCGTGGTGGCGCCGCCGACTTCATTCGGGACGCGCAGCAACGACTCCTACATCACCACCAAGGTCAAGGCCCGCTTCGTCGACGCCGGCAAGTTCAACGCCGTCTACGTCAAGGTGGTGACCGAGGATGGCGTCGTCTACCTGCTCGGCCTGGTCACCCAGCGTGAAGCCGACGCAGCGATCCAGATCGCCCGTACGACCAGCGACGTCAAGAAAGTCGTGACCTTGTTCGAGATCATCCCGGAGGCCAGGGCCAAAGAACTCGATGTGCAGGTCGAGCCGAGCAAACCCGCCAACCCTGACAGCATCGATGGCGGCTGAGCGCCAGCCAACCGACCGCAGCAAGGACCGGGGCAGCAAGCGGCGCATCATACCGTCGCGCGGGCGGCCAGTCGCTCGCGATTCAGCGCTTCGGGCTGCTTTTCCGCGATCGGCAACCGGGCGGTTGGCTGGTCAGGGCCGGTCCTTTGGTGCTGCCGGCTGCTTCTTGCCCCACACCGGGTGCGCGTGACGGCTGAGGATGAAGTCCGCGAGGAACTTTATCCAGATCGTCGAGCCGGCAATCGCGGTCCAGGTGTCGTAGGCGGCCCCACCGATGACCACCATCAGAATCACCGCCACAATGACGCCACCGGCCACCAGATTGATGGCCGCCGCGTAGGGAGCAAACTTGGCGGGGTCCGCAGGCGGCTGGCCGCGCTTGAGCGCCACCTCGGAAAAATCCCTCTTGAAGAGGATGCGCCACGCCCGCCTCAGCCAGAAGAAGACGATCGGAAAGAGCCCGAGAAAAAGTATCCATGTCAGCGCAACGCTGATAGTCATCCAGTACTCCTTTTGTTCCGTGCCGCCGTGCCGGCAGGAAGAAAGACGTCGGCAAGCGGGCAAAGAAAAACCCCGCCAAGGCGACCAGCGGGGTTCTTCCTTGCCCGCTGCCGCCGGCGCGAAGCCGACGACAGCATTGATCATAAGCTAACTGCGCTTAGTGGGCACCCGTGACCGCGCCCGAGCCGCGCGGAATGCGCACGGACTCGACCATCGCCTGGATGTGTTCAGGCGGTTCCGGGGTCATCTTGTCGACCAGGAAGGCAACGCCGAAGTTGACCAGCGCGCCGATCGCACCGAAGGCCTCCGGTGTGATGCCGAAGAAGCTGTTCGGCCCACCGATCAGGTCGAGGTACTCGGTGCCCTTGATGAAGAAGATACCCTTGGCGGCAAAGACGTAGAACAGGGTGACGAAAAGGCCAGCGAGCATGCCGCATATGGCGCCTTCCCTGTTCATTTTCTTCGAGAAGATGCCCATCATGATCGCCGGGAACAGCGAACTCGCTGCGATACCGAAGGCCAGGGCCACGGTACCGGCGGCGAAGCCAGGCGGGTTCAATCCCAGATAGCCAGCGATCACGATCGCCACGGCCATCGAGATCTTGCCGGCCAGCAGTTCGCCCTTCTCGCTGATATCCGGAACGAAGACGTTCTTGATCAGGTCGTGCGAGACGGCGGCCGAAATGGCCATCAGCAGGCCGGCGGCGGTCGACAGGGCAGCGGCCAGGCCACCGGCAGCAACCAGCGCGATCACCCAGTTCGGCAGCAGCGCGATTTCCGGGTTGGCGAGAACGATGATGTCGGCATTGACCGTCAGCTCGTTGCCCTTCCAGCCAGCGGCTTCGGCCTTGGCCTTGAAGGCGTCGCTCTTCGACTTGTCGTTGTAGTACTGGATGCGGCCATCGCCGTTCTTGTCTTCCCACTTCAGCAGACCGGTCTTCTCCCAGCGTTTCATCCAGTCCGGACGATCAGCGTACACCAGTTGCGCGTCGGCAGCGTACGGATCCGTGCCTTGCATCACGACGCCCGGGGTAATCGTGCGCAGCAGATTGGTCTTGGCCATCGCCGCTACGGCAGGCGCCGTGGTATACAGCAGGCCGATGAAGACCAGCGCCCAACCGGCAGAACTACGTGCGGCAGCAACCGTCGGCACCGTAAAGAAGCGCATGATGACGTGCGGCAGACCGGCCGTACCGATCATCAGCGACATCGTGTACACGAACATGTTGAGCATGCCACCCGCGTCCGAAGTGGTGTAGTTGGCGAAGCCCAGATCGGCTACCACCTTATCTAGCGTGGCGAGCAGCGAAACGTCGTGACCAGTGAGGCTTGAGCCGAGACCGAGTTGCGGGATCGGGTTGCCGGTGAGCTGGATCGAGATGAAGATCGCCGGGATGATATAGGCCGAGATCAGCACGCAGTACTGCGCCACCTGCGTGTAGGTGATGCCCTTCATGCCACCGAACACGGCGTACACGAAGACGATGCCCATACCGACGTAGATACCGGTTTCGCTCGATACGCCGAGGAAGCGAGAAAACGCCACGCCAACACCGGTCATCTGACCGATGATGTAGGTCAGCGAAGCGACCAGCAGGCAGAGCACCGCAACCGTGCTGGCGGACTTCGAGTAGTAGCGGTCGCCGATGAACTGCGGCACGGTGAATTTGCCGAACTTCCGCAGATACGGCGCGAGCAGCATCGCCAGCAGCACGTAACCGCCGGTCCATCCCATCAGGAAGAGGCCGCCGCCGTAGCCCATGTTGGAGATCAGGCCGGCCATCGAAATGAACGAGGCAGCAGACATCCAGTCGGCGCCGATCGCCATACCGTTCATCACCGGCCCGACCTGGCCGCCCGCGGCGTAGAACTCGCTGGTACTGCCGGCACGCGCCCAGAGGGCAATGCCGATGTACAGCGCGAAAGTCGCGCCGACGACCAGGTAAATCGTTGTTTGCAGATCCATGGTTGGCCCCTTATTCTTCGTGAACGTCGAACTGACGGTCGATTTCACCCATCTTCTTCTTGTAATAGAAGATCAGCACGATGAAGACGTACATCGCTCCCTGCTGGGCAAACCAGAAGCCCAGGGGATAGCCGCCGAGATGGATGCTATTAAGTGCCGGCGCGAAGAGAATTCCCGCACCGAACGAAACCAGGAACCAAATCACCAGGATCTTGGTTAGCAACCTCAGGGTTGCCGACCAATAAGCCTTTCCGCTGTCGTCCATGATTACCTCCTCCAATTTTTTCTTCGATCGATTTAGCGGCTCCCAGAAAGACCAAGGGAACCACGGGGGCGATTATTGATGGCGATTCTTACGGGAAACTGACACCGCCGGGGAAAGTCAACAGCATCGTCGAACTATCTCGCGATGCCGTGGTCGCGCGCGCTCGCGCTTGTCCGGCGTGAATCGGTGCAAGGAACAGCCGTACTCGCGAACGATTCCCGACCACCGCCGGCAGGATCCGGGGAGGGTCCGCGGGTCCGCGAGCATCGCCGCCGCAGCAAGCGCAGCGGCTTGCCATGCTCCGTGCTAACGTCGCCAGAAAGCGGGCATCAGGAGGACCAGCAGGGTGAAGATCTCGAGGCGCCCGAGCAGCATCGCCCAGGTGCACACCCAGGTCTGGAAATCGGTCAGGACGGCGTAGGTCGTCGACGGGCCGACCAGGTTGAGTCCGGGGCCGGTGTTGTTCAGACAGGCGACGACGGCGGAGAAAGCGGTGATGATATCGAGGTGCGAGGCGACCATCAGCAGCGTCATCGCGACGATGCTGACGACGTAGATGAACATGAAGCCGAGGATCGCGTGCAATACCGGGTCGGGAATCACCGTGTTGCCGAAACGGACGTTCTGCAGTCCACGCGGATGCATGGCGCGCATCAGTTCACGCGACACCTGCTTGTAGAGGACGACGGCGCGCATCATCTTGATGCCGCCGCCAGCCGAACCCGAGCAGGCGACGAAACTGCCGAGAAAGAGGATCCACAATTGCCCGAACAGCGGCCAAAGCACGTAGTCGGTAGTCGCGAAGCCGAGCGACGTGGCCAGTGAAACCGAGTGGAAAGCGACGTAGCGCAGGGTCGTCGGGAAATCCGGATAGATGCCCTCCGGCCACAGGTACAGCGAGAGCGCCAAGATGCTGAGCGCCAGGATACCGAGGAAGTAGTGCGCCTCGGTGTCGACGCGATAGGCGCGCAGCGAGCGCTGCGAGAAGGCCAGGAAATGGGTGCTGAAGTTGATCCCGGCGAGCAGCGCGAAGAAAATCACCACCAGCTCGATGTCGAGGCTGTCAAAGTGGCCGAGACTGGCATCCTTGCTCGAAAAGCCGCCGAGACCCATGACCGAGAAAGCGTGCATCATCGCATCCCAGCCGTCCATCCCCATCTGGTAGAGGCTGGTGCCGCAGGCGACGGTGAGAATCACGTAGACCACCCACAGGCCTTTGGCGGTCTCGGTGATCCGCGGCGTGATCTTGGAGTCCTTCATCGGACCCGGCGTTTCGGCGCGCAGCATGCCACGACCGCCGAAGCCGAGCAAAGGCAGGATGGCGACGGCGAGGACGACCACCCCAAGGCCGCCGACCCAATGCATGAAGGTGCGCCAGAAGTTGATCGACAACGGCAACTTGTCGAGCCCCGACAGCACCGTCGCGCCGGTCGCCGTCAACCCCGAGACGGCCTCGAAATAGGCGTCGGTCCACGACAGGCCTTCGATGTGCAGATAGAGCGGCAGTGCGCCGAAGGCCGGCAGCAGCGACCAGATCAGGGCAACCAGCAGGAAACTCTCGCGGACGCGCATCTCGCGATGCTGCCGGCCAACCGACAAAGCCAGCAGCGAACCGGTGAAAATGGTAATCAACACGGCTTCGTCATAGGCGCCATGGGCACCATCGGCCATCAACCAGGAAATCGCCAGCGGGATCAGCATCAGGAAACCGAAGCCGGTGATCAGCACGCCAAGGACGAACAAGGCCGGTGCAAAACGGCTCTCGGCGAGAAATCGTAGCGAGCCACGGGACGCCGACGAAGCGGGCAGCTTCACGGTGCTGGCCAGCCGCTTTCTCGACGAGCCGAAGGAAAGGCCGGGATCGGCCAGGCACGGACAGGTCCGAAAAGGTCAGGGGCGCAAGAGTCGAGCGGCAAGTCCGGGTGCATTCGCTATCCTGGCAGTCGCACTGAGGCGCGCATTCTAACCCGAATGCTTCTCGACAGCGCCGCGAATCGAGCGTCCGGCGACGTCCATCGGTGGCCCGGAAGCGAGCGGCAGGCCTACAACAGCACGCGCTCGATACCGCCGTTGTTCGCTCGGCTGACGTACCGCACCAGCCAGTCGTCGCCGAGCAGCCGTTTGACCATCTCGACGACGATGTAGTCGGCCTCGGCGCCGGCGTCGTCGCGATATCGGGACAGTCCTTGCAGGCACGACGGGCACGAGGTCAGCAGCTTGATCTCGCCAGCGAAGCCATCCGCCCGCAAGCTGTCGACACCCTTTTCGATCTCCTGCTGCTTGCGAAAGCGCACCTGCGTCGACACGTCGGGGCGCGTGACCGCCAGCGTTCCGGATTCGCCGCAGCAACGATCGGAGAGATCGACCGGCTGCGCGATCAGCGCGTTGACCACCCGGATCCCCGGCATCGTCCGCATCGGCGCGTGACAGGGGTCGTGGTAGAGGAAACGCGTGCCGCTGACGCCGTCGAGCCTGACGCCCTTCTCCAGAAGGTACTCGTGAATATCGAGCAGCCGGCAGCCGGGAAAGATCTGCTCGAAGTGGTACTTCTCAAGCTGGTCCATGCAGGTGCCACAGGAGACGATCACCGTCTTGATGTCGAGGTAATTCAGCGTGTTGGCAACGCGGTGGAAGAGAACCCGATTGTCGGTGGTGATCGTCAGCCCGCGATCGGCGTCGCCGGCGGCGGTCTGTGGATAGCCGCAACACAGGTAGCCGGGAGGCAGCACCGTCTGCGCGCCGATCTCGTAGAGGATGGCCTGGGTCGCCAGGGCCACCTGCGAGAACAGCCGCTCGGAGCCGCAGCCGGGAAAGTAGAACACCGCTTCGCCGTCGTAATCGGGTGCGGCGACCTTGTGCGGGTCGCGGATCACCGGCACGATCCTGTCATCCTCGACGTCGAGCAGGGCGCGCGCCGTGCGCTTCGGCAAACCACCGGGCATCGGCTTGTTGATGAAGTGGATGATCTGTGACCTGAGCGTCGGCGAACCGAGCGTCGCCGGCGGTTGCCCGGTCTGCCCCTGAATCAGGCCGAGTGACCGGGCGGCGCGATAGGCCAGTCGCTGCGCCCGATAGCCCCAGTCGATCATCAGCTTGCGCACCAGCTTGATCGTCGCTGGATCCTTGATCGTCAGAAAGGCCATCGCCGCCGCCTTCGCTGGCACGAATCTCCTCTTGCCCTGTTCGCGCAGCAGATTGCGCATCCGGATCGAGACGTCGCCGAAGTCGATGTCGACCGGGCACGGCGTCACGCACTTGTGGCAGATCGTGCAGTGATCGGCGACGTCGTTGAACTCGTCGAAATGCTTCAACGAGACGCCTCGACGGGTCTGCTCCTCGTAAAGGAATGCTTCGATCAACAGCGAGGTGGCGAGAATCTTGTTGCGCGGCGAGTACAGCAGATTGGCGCGCGGCACATGTGTCGAACAGACCGGCTTGCATTTGCCGCAACGCAGGCAGTCCTTGACCATGGCCGAGATGTGGCCGATTTCGGACTGCTCCATGATCAGCGATTCGGTCCCCAGCAAGGAGAACGACGGCGTGTAGGCCTTGTTCAGGTCGCCGCCGGGCAGCAGCTTGCCCTTGTTGAAACGCCCTTCGGGGTCGACCCTGGCCTTGTAGTCGCGGAACGGCGCGATTTCGTCTTCGCTCAGGAACTCGAGCTTGGTGATGCCGATGCCGTGCTCGCCGGAAACGACGCCGTCGAGTTGCCGGGCCAGCGCCATGATCCGCTCGACCACCGCGTAGGCGTTCTGCAGCATGTCGTAGTTGTCGGAGTTGACCGGGATGTTGGTATGGACATTGCCGTCGCCGGCGTGCATGTGCAGGGCGACGAACAGCCGGCTACGCAGCGTTTGGCGGTGAATGGCGGCGAAGCGCTCGACCACCGGCCGATAGACGACGCCGTCAAAGATGTCGGCAAGCAGGGGTTCGAGTTCGCCCTTCCACGACACGCGTACCGAATGGTCCTGCAGCCGGTGGAACAGCATCGGGCTGGGCGCCTGGTTCTTCAGGTCGCCGGCGCACACGCCGAGCGCTGCGAAGCGCTCCTCGGCGTCCGCCAACGGCAGGTCAAGACTGTCGAGCAGCCACTGCCAGCGCCGGCGCACGCTGGCCACCGCTGCGAGCGCCGCCGGCCGTCGCTCGCCGATCAACAACTCCTTGTCGAGGTCGGCATCGCCACGGTGCAGCGGCAGGTCGCCCCGCAGGAACTCGCCGAGCGCGTCGCACAGCGTCAGCTTGTTGCGGATCGACAGTTCGATGTTGATCCGTTCGATGCCGTCGCAGTACTCGCCCATCCGCGGCAGCGGAATGACCACGTCCTCGTTCAGCTTGAAGGCGTTGGTGTGACGCGAGATGGCGGCGGTGCGCGACCGGTCGAGCCAGAATTTTCGGCGCGTCTCGGCGTCCACGGCAATGAAGCCCTCGGCGCCGCGCCGGTTGCATAGCCGAACGACTGCCGATGCGACGCTCATCACGGCGTTTTCGTCGTCGCCGACAAGGTCGCCGATGAGCACCATCTTTGGCCGCCCGGCGGTTTCCGCCCGGCGCTTGGCCTTAGTCGCGTAGCCGACGGCGCGCAGGTAGCGTTCGTCGAGATGTTCGAGGCCGGCGAGCCGCACCTCCGCCTGCCGGCCAGCACCGCCGGGCTGAAAGCACGCGGTGATCTCGACAATCGCCGGCACCGCCTCGCGCACCTGGCCGAAAAACTCCAGACAGATCGTCCGCGTGTGCCGCGGCATCTGGTGCAGGATCCAGCGCGCGGCGACGATCAGGCCATCGGTCCCCTCTTTCTGGACGCCCGGCAAGCCGGCCAGGAACTTGTCGGTAACGTCCTTGCCGAGGCCTGCCTTGCGGAACCGGCACCCCGGAATTTCGAGAATTTCCGGCTGCCCGTAGAGCGTCTTGCCGTCCTTGCGAAAGCGCCTGATCTCGAATGACACTCGCTCCTGCTCGTGAATCTTGCCGAAGTTGTGCCCAATCCTCGTCACTTCCATCTCGTGGCCGCTGGCATCGACCATCCTCCACGACGCCAGGTTGTCGACTGCGGTTCCCCACAACACTGCCTTCTTGCCACCGGCGTTCATGGCGATGTTGCCGCCGATGCACGAGGCCTCGGCCGAGGTTGGATCGACGGCGAAGACGCGCCCGGCCGCCGCCGCCGCGGCCGCGACGCTGGCGGTGACCACTCCGGCGCCAGTGCGGATCGTCGCGTACGGACGGTCGCAGCCCGGCAGCAGCAGTTCCTCGACGCCGCCGATGGCGACCAGTTTTTCGGTATTGATCACCGCCGATAGCGCTGTCAGGGGAATCGCGCCGCCGGTGTAACCGGTGCCGCCGCCGCGCGGAATGATCGTCAGCCCGAGCTTGATGCAGGCCCGCACCAGCGGCGCGATCTCGCCTTCCTTGTCCGGGTGCACGACGACGAAGGGGTACTCGACGCGCCAGTCGGTCGCGTCGGTGACATGCGAGACGCGCGCCAGACCGTCGAAAGCGATGTTGTCGCGGCGGGTGTGCCTGAGCAACTCCCTGGTCACCCTGGCGCGCAAGCGGGTGGTGTGGTCGAAATGGCGCTCGAAGGCGTCGACGGCCGCCCCGGCGGCGACGATCAGTTGCGCTACCCGCTTGTTGCCTTGTCGACGCTTTTCGATTTCCCGCAAGCGATGGCGAAGCGCTTCGACCAGCGCCAGTCGCCGTTCGCCATTGGCAAGCAGATCGTCCTCGAGATACGGATTGCGCTGGACCACCCAGATATCGCCCAGGACCTCATAGAGCATCCGCGCCGAGCGACCGGTGACTCGTTCGGCACGCAACTGGTCGAGCAATGTCCAGTTCTCGGGCCCGAGCAGTCGAATGACGATCTCGCGGTCCGAAAACGACGTGTAGTTGTAGGGGATTTCGCGCAGACGTGCGTTCATCGATGGCCTCGGCTGCCGTCAAAGCCCAGATTCTAGCTTACTGCAGTGCAGCATCACAGCACCGACCGGAGCCGCGGGCGCTCCGGGTGATCGGCTTCCGGGCACGCGCGGCAACACGCGGCGGCGGCGATCGCGATTGCGCTGGTCCGCCCCCGCCGCGTCGGTTATTCTCTGGCCGTGAGACGCGGCGGAAGAAATTAGCAGCGACGGCCAGATGGCCCGACGCTCTGGTCCAGAAACCGCTCGTGCCAGCGTGTGGAAGGAAGAGGTAATGCCCGAAACCTTGCTGACGGTACTGACCAGCATCGCCTGGCCGGTGGCCATCGCCCTGGCATGGACGGCCGGCGAAGTCGCTTACCGCCTGCTGTCGCTGCCACGAATCAGCAGCTACGGCGTCGCCGGCGTCGTCATGGCCGCCAACCAGGGCGGCTTTCTTGCCAACCCGTCGGGAGGGCCGGTGACGCTGCTGGCACACTTTGCCTTCGCGCTGATCCTCTTCGAACTCGGCTACCGGGTCAACCTGCGCTGGCTACGCGTCAATCCGTGGCTGGGCGCAACCAGCGTCGTCGAGGCGGCGAGCAGCTTTGCCGCCGTGTTGATGCTGGCGGTGGCCTTTGGCGTAGCGCTGGTGCCGGCGCTGTTGCTGTCGGCACTGGCGATGTCGACTTCACCGGCAGCGGTGCTGCGGGTGGCCAACGAGGTGCGCAGTTCGGGTCAGGTCACCGAGCGCCTGTTGCACCTGACAGCGTTCAATTGCGTCCTGTCGGTCCTGACCTTCAAGGCGGTTGTCGGCTACTGGGTGCTGGCCAGCGCTGGCAGCGCCTTCGAAGCGGTCTGGGAAAGCCTGGTGGTGGTCGCCGTATCGGCGGGAATCGGTGGTGTCTTCGGCCTCGCAGTACCCTGGCTGCTGCGCCAGATCGGCGACGTCGAGCGCAACGCGACCATTGCCTTCGCGGTCGCTGCCCTGCTGCTCACGGCGCTGACGCACGCCTTGACGTTTTCGCCGCTGCTGGCGGCGCTGGCCTTCGGGCTGGTCGCCCGGCACCGGCGAGTGATCCTGTCGCAGGCGCAGAGCAACTTCGGCACCCTCGGCGACCTGTTGACGGTGCTGCTGTTCGTTTTCGTCGCCGCCTCGCTCGACTGGCGACCGGCACCGACCAGCATCGGCCTGGCACTGGCCGTGGTGGTCGTTCGCCTGGCGGTCAAGACCCTGGCAGCGACCGCATTCGCCCATCTCAGCGGCGTCAGCTGGCGCAAGGGCGCACTGACCGGGCTGGCGATGACGCCGATGTCGGTACTGGTCATCGTGCTCCTCGAGCAAACGCGCTACCTCAAGCTCTATGCACTTGACCAGGTTGCCGGCCTCGCCATGATCGTCCTGTTGCTTGAGGTGATCGGGCCACTGATCACCCAGCGGGCCTTGATCTGGGCCGGCGAAGCGCGTCAGCTCGAGAACCGCTGAGCATGCCACTCGCGACCTTCAAAGCCAGCGAAGCCCTGACGATCGGCATCGAGCTCGAGTTGCAACTGGTGAACTGGACCAATTTCGACCTCGCGGGGTCGGCCGGCGACATCCTTCACCTGCTAGAGGGCAAGCAGTTTCCCGGTGACATCAAGCCCGAGATCACCGAGAGCATGATCGAAATCGCGACGCACGTGCATCATCGACACGACCAGCTCCTGCAGCAGCTGCAGAGCATCCGTGACGCGCTGGTCACCGCCGGCGACCGTCTCAACGTCGCGGTGTGCGGCGGCGGCACCCACCCGTTTCAACGCTGGTCGGAACAGCGGATCTCCGCCCGGCCGCGCTTCATCCAGCTCTCGAGCCTGTACGGCTACCTGGCCAAGCAATTCACGGTTTTCGGTCAGCACATCCACATCGGCTGCGCCAGTGCCGACGAAAGCCTCTACCTGCTGCACGCTCTGAATCGCTATCTGCCCCATTTCATCGCCTTGTCCGCCTCGTCGCCGTTCTATCAGGGGGTTGACACGCGCTTCGACTCGGCACGCCTGAACTCGGTTTTCGCCTTTCCCCTGAGCGGCCGCGCGCCCCTGATCTTCGACTGGCAGGAATTCGAGCACGACTACTTTGCCAAGATGGAGAAGACCGGGGTGGTCGAAAGCATGAAGGATTTCTACTGGGATATTCGTCCCAAGCCCGAGTACGGCACCATCGAGTTGCGCGTTTGCGACACGCCGCTGACCGTCGAACGCGCTGCCGCACTGACCGCCTACCTGCAGGCGCTGTGCCGGATGCTGCTGCAGCGCGACGACATCGCGCCGGTGGAGGACGATTACCTGGTCTACAACTACAACCGCTTTCAGGCGTGCCGTTTCGGGCTCGACGGCGTACTGGTCCACCCCAAGAGCAATCAGAGCCTGCTGCTGCGCGACGACATCCTCACCACCTTGCGCCAGCTGACACCACACGCCGCCGCGCTCGGCAGCGAGAGTGCGCTCGAAAGGCTGCATCGAGAAGTCGCTTGCGAGGGCAACCACGCCAGTTTTCTGCGCCAGCAGTTTCGCGAGGCGGGCAGCGTTCAGGGAATGGTCGATGCCGCGGTGACGCTCTTCCGCCTGGGGCGAAAGAAGTGATCCGGACGGCCGTGACACCCCTGGCGACCTTCGGGATACGGCGCAAGCCGCACGAGACGCGTTGCGAGTGACCGGCGAGCAAGGTCGTGCGGATCGGCGCTGCCGGCCCGGAATGCCGGCCGCTGCGACCCCTGCCAGGACGGCTGGCGAGCGACAGGCGGTCGTTCGCCGCCGCCGGCGGTCGACCTTCGGCCACCGCCCAGCGCTTCTGCTGCTAGAATCGCCGGTTTCCCGAAGCCAACGCTTTCTCCCTGCTGCCATGCCCACGGACTACCTCGAAAGAATACTCAACGCGCAGGTCTACGACGTCGCGATCGAAACACCGCTCGACTTCGCCCCAGGCCTGTCGGCACGAACCGGCAACCGCGTGCTGCTCAAGCGTGAGGACCTGCAACCGGTGTTCTCGTTCAAGTTGCGCGGTGCCTACAACAAGATCGTCCATCTGTCCGCCGAGAGACTCAAACGCGGCGTGATCTGCGCTTCGGCCGGCAACCACGCCCAGGGCGTGGCGCTGGCGGCGGCCAGGGTCGGCTGCCGGGCAGTGATCGTGATGCCGACGACGACGCCGCAGATCAAGATCCAGGCGGTACGCGAGCGCGGTGGCGAAGTGGTCCTCGCCGGCGAGTCGTACGACGACGCCTACGCCCTCGCCCTCGAGCTGGAACGTAAGGAAAAGCTCTCGTTTGTGCACCCTTTCGACGATCCGGACGTGATCGCCGGACAGGGGACGATCGGCATGGAGATTCTCCGCCAGCATGCCAAGCCGATTCATGCGGTGTTCTGCTGCGTCGGCGGCGGCGGGCTGATTTCGGGTGTCGCCGCCTACATCAAGCGGGTCAGACCGGAAACCCGGATCATCGGCGTCGAGGCCAACGACGCCGACGCCATGGCACGTTCGCTGAAGGCGGGTCAGCGCGTCCGGCTCGATCACGTCGGTCTGTTCGCCGATGGCGCAGCGGTCAAGTACGTTGGCGAGGAAACCTTCCGGCTCTGTCAGATGTACGTCGATGAAATGGTGCTGGTCAATACCGACGCCATTTGTGCGGCGATCAAGGATGTCTTCGAGGACACTCGGGCGGTCCTCGAACCGGCCGGCGCACTGGCCGTCGCCGGTGCCAAGGAATACGCCAGGGCACACCGGCTGAAGGACAAGACGCTGGTGGTCACCGCCTCCGGCGCCAACCTCAATTTCGACCGTCTGCGCTTCGTCTCCGAGCGCGCCGAACTCGGCGAACAGCGTGAAGCTGTTTTTGCCGTCACCCTGCCCGAACATCCCGGCGCCTACAAGAAGTTCGTCGCACTGATCGGGTCGCGCAACATCACCGAGTTCAACTATCGCTACAACGACCCGCACGAAGCGCACGTTTTCGTCGGCATTCAGGTCGCCTCACGCGCCGAGTCGGTGCGGCTGCTCGAGCATCTCCACAAGCACGATTACGCGACGCTGGACCTGACCGACGACGAAATGGCCAAGGGCCACATCCGCCATCTGGTCGGCGGACACTCGCCAAGGATAGATAACGAAATCCTTTACCGCTTCGAGTTTCCCGAGCGCCCCGGCGCGCTGATGAACTTCCTCAACAGGATGAGCGCCGGCTGGAACATCAGCCTGTTTCATTACCGCAACCATGGCGCCGACTATGGCCGCGTCCTGGTCGGCATGCAGGTACCGCCGAGCGACATGGACGCCTTCGAGGATTTCCTCAAGAAGCTCGGCTACGCGCACTGGAACGAAACCAATAATCAGGCTTACCGACTCTTCCTCGGCTAGCCGCTGCGGCTTCCGAGGCGCCCTGGCAATTGCCGCGCCGGTCGGGCGCACCGGCTATCGGTCGACCGCCGGCAAGCCGATCGGCAAGAACGACTCGCGCGAGGACCGCCTGCGCGCACCGCTGCTGGCCGGTGTGTGACATCGGCCGGCCTTGTTGACCAAACCAGTCCACCCGGACTGCTTCAGAGGAGACCTCAAAGATGCCCATGAACATCGCCAGCAACGTCACTGCACTGATCGGCAATACCCCGCTGGTCAGGCTCAACCGGCTGACGGCAGGCATAGACGGCACGGTCGTCGTCAAGCTGGAGTTCTGCAATCCGGCGCATAGCGTCAAGGACCGCATCGCTCTGGCGATGATCGATGCCGCACAGGCGGCCGGCAAGATCGGCCCGCAAACGATCGTCCTCGAACCGACCTCGGGCAATACCGGCATCGGCCTGGCGATGGTCTGCGCGGCGCGAGGCATCAAGTGCTGCTTCGTGATGCCCGAGACCATGAGCCGCGAACGCCGCCTGCTGCTCAAGGCCTACGGCGCCGAACTGGTGCTCACGCCAGGAGCGGACGGCATGGCCGGCGCCATCCGCCGCGCCGAGGAAATGGCTGCCGCCGATGCCTGCTACTTCATTCCACAACAGTTCGACAACCCGGCGAACCCGGCCATCCACCGCGCGACGACCGCCGAGGAGGTGTGGCGCGACACCCACGGCCAGGTCGACATTTTCGTCTCGGGAGTCGGCACCGGCGGCACCATCACCGGCGTTGGCGAAGTCCTCAAGGAGAAGAAGCCGGGCGTGCAGGTAATCGCCGTCGAGCCCGACGCGTCGCCGGTGCTCTCGGGCGGAGCGAAGGGACCCCATCCGATCCAGGGAATCGGCGCCGGCTTCGTGCCGCAGGTGCTGAACACCGGTATTTACGACGAGGTGATCCGCGTCACCGCCGACGACGCCTTCGCCATCGCGCGCCGAATGGCCACCGAGGAAGGCCTGCTGGTCGGCATCTCTTCCGGCGCAGCGGTGTGGGCAGCGATGGAAGTGGCACGTCGACCGCAGAATGCCGGCAAGCTGACGGTGGTGGTCATCCCGTCGTTCGGTGAACGCTACCTGTCGACCCAGCTGTTCGCGCATCTCGAGGTGTGACCGGGGCCAGGCGATGGATGGCTTCGATTTCGAGCGCGTCATCGACCGTCGCGGCGGTGACTCGGTCAAGTGGAACAAGTACGCCGGCCGCGACGTACTGCCGATGTGGGTGGCCGACATGGACTTTGCGGCGCCGCCGGCGATCATCGAGGCACTCGAAAAGCGTATCGCGCACGGCTGTTTCGGCTACGCGGCACCAACGCCAGCACTCTACGACGCCGTCCTCGGGCATCTGCGGCGCGCTTATGGCTGGCGGGTCGAGGCCGACTGGCTGGTCTGGTTACCGGGCATGGTCAGCGGCCTCAACATTGCCTGCCGGGCGGTCGCTGGCGACGTCGTCACGGCGACTCCGATCTACCCGCCTTTCCTGTCGGCACCACGCCTCGCCGACCGACGGCTGACCACTGCCGAGCTGAGCCTGTCTGGCGGCCGATGGGGCTGGGACTTCGCCGCGCTGACGGCGGCGCTGCAGCCGAGCAGCCGCCTGCTGCTGCTCTGTCACCCGCACAATCCGGTCGGCCGCGCCTGGCACGAGCACGAGCTTGCCGAGATCGCCGCATTCTGCAAACGCCACGAGCTGACCGTTTGCTCGGACGAAATCCACTGCGACCTGCTGCTTGACGAACATCGCCAGCACCTGCCACTGGCGACCATCGATGGCGACCTTGCACGGCACAGCATCACCCTGATGGCACCCTCGAAAACCTGGAATATCCCCGGTCTCGGCTGTGCCTTCGCGGTCATTTCCGAGGCCGCGCTTCGCCGGCGCTTCATCGACGCCATGCGCGGCATCGTGCCGCACGTCAACGTCCTTGGACTGGTCGCGACGGAGGCCGCTTATCGCCACGGCGACGACTGGCGCCGGGCGCTGCTGGCGGTCCTGCGCAGCAACCGGGACCGGCTGGCAGCGGCATTGAGCGGCATCCCCGGATTGCGCCAGACGCACGTCGAGGCGACCTACCTGGCATGGATCGACGCGCGCGGCCTGGGCGTTGACGATCCGGCGGCTTTTTTCGAGGCGGCCGGCGTCGGTCTCTCCAACGGTGCAGATTTTGGCCTCCCCGGCTGGCTGCGACTGAATTTCGGTTGCCCACGCACAACGCTCGACACGGCCATCGAACGTCTGCGGGCGGCCGCTGCCGGGTCAGCCGAGACGGCCCCGCCAACTTGACGCGGATTGCTTTCGCGCAACGGCGCGCATAGCATGGCCGGATGCATGCCAGCCGCGGTGTGCCGCTACGGTCAGGCCCGATAAATGGCGTTGTTTCCACCCTTTCGTACACTGTGGTCCGGTCGTTGGACCATCCTGATCGGCGTCGGCCTTGCCGCCTCCCTGATCACCGGTTGGGTCAGCAAGTCGTTGTCCGACGCAGCCCAGGAACGGCTTGAGCAACGCTTTCAGCAGGTGGCGACCACCCGCAGCAACCTCGTCAGGCAGCGCATTCTTGAGCAGCTGGACAATCTGACGACACTGCAACGCCTTTTCAGCAGTGTCGACAACGTCAGCTGGCCGGCTTTCCGGAGCTTTGCCGAGCCGATGATCGGTGACCACGGGATCCGCGGCTTTGGCTGGTTGCCGGCGGTCGAAGCCGCCGATCTGGCCGATTTCGAACGCCGCGCGCGGCAGCTGTGGGGTGATGATTTCGCGATCCGCGAGCGCGACGCGGCGGGTTCCGAGTTGCCGATGCAACGTCGACAGCGGTATTTCCCGGTGCTCTATGCCGTTCCGCTCGATCCCAATCGAAGCGCCATCGGCCTCAACCTGCATGCGGCGGCCAGCCGCGGTCCGCTGATCGACCAGGCCATCGACACCGGCCTGCAGGTCGGCAGCGATGTCGGGCCGCTGCTCATCGACCGCCGCCAGACCGATACCGTGGTGATCGTCGCGCCGGTCTATCACGGTGACCAGGTGCCGCCGACGCGCGATCAACGGCGCGCGGCCATTCGCGGCATCGTTCTTGCGGTCCTGAGCATGGCGCAGATGTTCGACGCGGCCAATGCCGGTGACAGCGAAACGGGTCTGCACGTCTTTTTGCTCGACCAGACGCAACCTGAGGAAAAACAGCTGATTCGTGCCTGGACGCCGGGCTCGTCACTGACCACTTTGCCGGAGGAGACGGCAATCGCCCGCCAGCGTGCGGACCTCGAGATCGGCCGGCGCCTGTGGTCGATCCAGGTCGAGGCGACGCCGGCGTGGCTGGCCGCCAATGGTTCGCCGTCGCTCGCCTACGTTCCGGTGCTCGGCGCACTGGTCACGCTGCTGCTGCTGATCTATCTGCACAGCCTGTTGAGCCGTCGGGCAATGGCCGAAGAACTGGTTCGGCAGCGGACCGCCGACCTCTGCCAGCGGCAGCAGTCCTACGAAACACTGGTCGATAACCTGCCGGCGATCATCGGTCGTTACGACGAACACCATCACCACCTGTTCACCAACCGCGCCTTCGAGCAAGCATTGGCGCTGCCACCGGGCAGCGTTCTCGGCAAGACCGTGCGCGAGGTCTTCGAGGCTTACCCGGGGGTCGACCCGACCCTGATCGATCAATGGCAGGCGGCCCTCGATGCGGTCCATGCCAGTGGCCGTTCGCAGCACGTCGAGTTCGGCTTTCCGACACCGCAAGGGCCGCGCTTCTTCGACGGTGTGGTGGTCGCCGAAGCGGCAGCGCAGGCCGGTGGCGAAACGGCATTGGCCATCTTCCACGAGATCACCGAGCGCCACCGGGCCGAGTCCTGGGCACGCAAGCTGTCGCTGGTCGTCGAACAGAACCCGGCGACGATCGTCATCACCGACACCGAGGGACGGATCGAATATGTCAACGACAAGTTCGTCGAAACCACCGGCTACCCGAAAGACGAGGTCATCGGCGAGAAGCCGAGCCTCCTCAAGTCCGGGCGGACCACCGCGGCGACCTACGCCGAGCTGTGGGCGACGATCAAGGCCGGCCACAGCTGGCACGGCGAGTTCGAGAACCGGCGCCGTGACGGTACGCTGTATCAGGAACGCGCGCTGATCGCACCGGTCCAGGACGGTGATGGCCGGACGACCAATTATGTGGCGATCAAGGAGGACATCAGCGAGCTGCGGCAGATGCTCGACCGCCTGCACGAAAGCGAAAGCCGTTTCCGTGGCGTCGTGTCGGCGATGGCCGAAGGACTGATGTTGTGGTCCGAAGGCGGCAGCCTGTTGTTCGCCAACCCGGCGGCGGACGAGATCTTTGCCAGCTCGCCGGCCGGCTTCCCGGCTGACGCGTCAGGCGATGGCGGCAGCGAGCGGCTGGGCGAGGACGGGCAGCCGTTTCTGCCCACGGACTGGCCGTGGGTGGTCGCCATCCGCGATGCCTGCGAGGTGCGCGAGGTGGTCATGGGCTTGCGCTCTGCTGACGGCAGCCTGCGCTGGATCCTGATCAACGCCTCGCCCCTGTACGCTGGCGATGCCACCCGACCGAACGCCGCGGTGGCGACGTTTACCGACATCACCGAGCGCAAGGCGGCGCAACAGCACGCCGAGTTCCTGGCCCATCACGACCCGCTGACCGGCCTGCCCAACCGCCTGCTTCTGCGCGACCGGCTGGAGCAGGCGCTGGCCCTGGCCAGGCGGTCGCACGGCCGCGTCGCGCTGATGTTCCTCGACCTCGACCGCTTCAAGACGATCAACGACTCGCTCGGCCACCCGGTCGGCGACAAACTGCTCAAGGCAGTGGTCGGAAGGCTGCAAAGCTGTGTTCGTGAATCAGACACGATCAGCCGCCAGGGCGGCGACGAGTTCGTCATCGTTCTCCGCGACGCGCGTGACAGCGAGGCCGTTTCGCGGCTCGCCGACAAGGTCCAGCAACGGATGGCCGAACCGTTCCTGATCGACAACCATGCCCTGTCGACCTCGTTTTCCATCGGCATTGCCCTCTTTCCCGACGACGGCGACGATTTCGACAGCCTGACGCAGAAGGCCGACACCGCGATGTATCACGCCAAGCACGCCGGCCGCAACGCGCACCGCTTCTTCACCGAGCAGATGAACGTGCAGGCGGTCGAACACATGCATCTCGAAACCCGCTTGCGACACGCCCTGCAGCGTCACGAGTTTGTCTTGCATTACCAGCCGCAGGCCGACCTGAAATCGGGGCGGATTACCGGCGTCGAAGCGCTGGTGCGCTGGCAAACGCCAGATGACGGGCTGGTCGCGCCGGCCACCTTCATCCCGATCGCCGAAGAAACGGGTCTGATCGTGCCGCTCGGCAAGTGGGTGATGGGCGAGGCCTGCCGCCAGGCGCGCGCCTGGCAGGATGCCGGACTGCCGCCGATTGCCGTGGCGGTCAACCTGTCGGCGCTGCAGTTTCGCCGCAGCGACCTGGTGGAAACGGTGATCAATTCGCTGGTGCTCGCCGACCTCGACTCGGAGTGGCTGGAACTCGAACTGACCGAGTCGATCATGATCCAGGACGCCGAAACGGCGCTCGAAACGGCCCGCCGCCTGAAGGCCATCGGCGTCCGACTATCGGTCGACGATTTCGGCACCGGCTACTCCAACCTGGCATACCTCAAGCGCTTCGCGGTAGACAAGCTGAAGATCGCCCGGCCCTTCGTCCGCGATCTGGTCAGCGACCCGGGCGATGCGGCGATCGTTCGCGCGATCATCCAGATGGCGCACGGACTCAAGTTGCGGACGGTCGCCGAGGGCGTCGAGGACGCCGAGGTCGTGGCGCAGTTGCGGCTGTACGACTGCGACGAAATGCAGGGTTACTGGCTGGCCCGCCCGATGCCGGCGGACGAGTTGGCCGCCTTCATTGTCGGCCACCAGCCGTTGCAACCCTAGCGAACGGGCCGGAAGATACCCGCTTCGGTGACCATCACGTCGAGCGGCTGATCGTGCGCCTCGGGGCGGATCGAGTCCACTCGCGCCAGCTCGAAGCCGACGCCGATGACCAATGGCCGCGGCGCCAGCCCGGCCAGCGTGCGGTCGAAGTAGCCGCCGCCGTAACCGAGCCGATAACCGGCGGCGTCGAAAGCGTTGACCGGCAGCAGCAGTGCCTGCGGTCTCAGGAAATCGCCGTCGGCCGGCGTCGGGATGCCATAGCGGTCGGCGAACATCGCCGTCGTTGACGACCAGGCACGAAAACCGAGGGCGCTGTCCTCGTCGATCACTACCGGCAGCAGTGCGGCAAAACCCGGGTGGCCCTCGGCGCGCCAGCGATCGATCGCGGGCCGCAGGTCCGGTTCCCTGCGCAGCGGCCAGCAGAACGCCACAGGCATTGCCGCGAGCTGCCGAAAGCCGGCGTGCAGGTGTGCGCAGATCGCCTCGCAATGGCGCTGCCACTGCTCCATCGGCATCGCCAGCCGGCGCTCGACCAGCGCCTTGCGCAGTTCGCCACGAGCGGCAAGGCGGCCGCCGGGAAAACCATCTGGGGTGCTACCTGGGGTCATCGCGAAAACCGCCGCCGATCGGCAAGGGGCGCTCGGCAAGCCGCCCGGGCGCCGACGCGGCCGATCGCTGTCGCGCCGATCGGCGGCCTGTTCCCCCGCCCCGGTGGACGCCGTCGTCGTGCGCTGAGATCGACCCGGCGCGGCTCCGGAGCAGCGGTTTGCAGGATCATGCTGGCAGCCATGTGATATGCTCAGGACAAGTTTTCTGCGGAAGTCCAGCTTATCATGAAGTGTCGCCCGAGCCTCCTCCTCGCCCTCTTTGCCTGGCTTCTGACGCCCCTCGGCGCCGTCGCCCAGACCGCCGACGAACAGTTCCTGGCCGCTCGCGACGCCGCTCGAGCCGGCGACAAGGCCAAGCTGGAACGTCTGGCGCCGACGCTGCAGGCTTACGAACTTGCCCCCTACGTCGATTACTGGCGGATTCTGCTCGACCTGAAGGATGTCGACCCGGCAAGCGTTGGCTTGTTTCTCGAGCGCAACCAGAACACCTACGTCGCCGAGAAGTTGCGCATCGACTGGCTCCGGCAAACGGGCAAACAACAGCAGTGGGAGCAGTTCGACGTCGAGTATTCGCGGCTTGCCCAGCCTGACCAGAGCCTCGCCTGCTACGCGCTGCAGAGCCGGCGGGCGCGGGGCGATAGCAGCGCGCTCGACGATGCGATGCCCTTGTGGCTGAACTTGCTCGAACCGCCCGAACCCTGCTACCCGGTCCTGGAAGCGCTGATCATCGACAAGCGCGTCCTCGCCGATGCGGTCTGGGCACGCATTCGCAGACAGTTCGAGGCCAACAAGATCGAAGCGGCGATCTACAGCATGAACTACCTGCCGCCGAGCCAGACCCCGGACAAGAAACTGGCGCAGACGATCACCGGCAAGCCACTGCCGTGGCTGCTCAAGCTGCCAGGCGATTTTTCGGCCAGCCGCATGCAGCGCGAACTGGCGGTGCTGGCGATCCAGCGCATTGCCCGCAACGACCCACGCATGGCCGCCGAGCAACTGGAGCGGATTTCGCCTTCGCTGCAGGCCAACGAAAAAGGCTGGGCGTGGACGCAGATCGGCCGACAGGCTGCACAGCGACACCTGCCGGAGGCGGTGGCGTGGTATCGGCAGGCTGGCGACGCCCCCCTGAGCGACGACGCGGCCGAGTGGAAGGTACGCGCTGCGCTGCGCGCGCAGGACTGGGGCGCCGTCCGCTCGACGATCGAGAAAATGCCGCCGGCACTCGCCGCACAAGCTGCCTGGATCTACTGGTTGGGTCGCGCCTACCGTGCTGGCGGCAGACTTGCCGAGGCCGACGCGCTGTTCGCCAGGATCGCCGGGCAGCCCGATTTCTACGGCAATCTGGCGAGTGATGATCTCGGGCGGGCGATCACCACGCCGCCGAAAGCGCCGCCACCGAGCCGGGAGCAACTGGCGCAGGTTCAGGCCAACCCGGGAGTGCAGCGCGCGCTGGCTTTCTTTCGCCTTGGCCTGCGTTCGGAGGGCGTCAGGGAATGGAACTTCGCCTTGCGCGACATGAGCGACCGCGAACTGCTGACGGCGTCCGAAATCGCCCTGCGGGCCGACATCTACGACCGCGCGATCGTCGCTGCCGATCGCACCCGCGAGGAGCACGACTACTCCTTGCGTTACCTCGCCCCCTACGGCGACCAGGTGCGACCGGCGGCGCGCGATCAGGCGTTGGATGACGCCTGGGTTTATGGCCTGATGCGTCAGGAGAGCCGCTTCGTCAGCAGCGCAAAGTCGCAAGTTGGCGCTTCCGGACTGATGCAGCTGATGCCGGCTACCGCCAAGTGGGTGGCCCAGAAGATCGGCCTCAAGGATTTCCACCCGAGCCGGGTGAACGACACCGAAACCAACCTGCTGCTGGGCACCAGCTACATGCGACTGGTACTCGAAGACCTCGACAATCATCCGGTGCTCGCCTCGGCGGCATACAACGCCGGGCCGGGTCGGGCGCGCCGCTGGCGCGCCGACACGCCACTCGAAGGTGCCATCTACGCCGAAACGATCCCCTTCAGCGAGACCCGCGACTACGTCAAGAAGGTGATGAGCAACTCGGTCTATTATTCGGCGCTGTTCAATGGCAAGCCGCAAACGCTCAAGAGCCGGCTTGGTGTCATCGCACCACGTACCGGCGGCGAGGGCAAGGGCGAAGATTTGAACTAAAATGTCGGTCTTTGAACACTTATTTCAGCGGTAGGGCGCCATGGAACTCGAGAACGTGTTGTTGATCGGCGGTAGTGGCTTTGTCGGCGGCTGGATTGCCAGCGGCCTTTCGCAGCGCGGCGTGCGGGTGACGATCCCGACCCGCCGGCGCGATAACACCAAGCGACTGATCACGCTGCCGACGGTCAGCATGGTCGAGGCGAACGTGCACGATCCGCAGGCCTTGGCCGAATTGGTCAAGGGCCACGACGCGGTGATCAATCTGGTCGGTGTTCTTCACGACAATGACTCGCGGCTGCCCTATGGCAAGGGCTTTGCGGCGGCGCACGTCGATCTGCCAAGGATGATCGTCGCGGCGATGAAAGACAGCGGGGTCCGCCGCCTGGTACACATGAGCGCGCTCAACGCGGCGCTCAACGCGCCCTCCGAATACCTCTGTTCGAAAGGCGAAGGCGAAGCGATCGTCCGCGCGGCGGCCGACGAACTGGCGGTGACGATTTTCCGGCCGTCGGTAATCTTCGGTCCCGATGACAGCTTCCTCAACATGTTCGCCAAGCTGCTCAAGCTGTTCCCGATCCTGCCGCTTGGCGGCGGCAAGGCGCGCTTCCAGCCGGTCTTCGTCGGCGACGTCGCCAGAGTCTTCGTCGACTGCCTGTCCGTTCGCGCGACCTTCGGACAGACCTACGATCTGTGCGGTCCGAAGGTCTACACCCTGCGCGAGCTGGTCGAATACACCGGGCAACTGATCGGCAAGTCCCGCCGGATCGTCGATCTCGGCGACGGTGGCTGGGCTTACCTGCAGGCCGGCCTGCTGTGGCTGTTGCCGAAACCACCGATGTCGCCGGACAACCTGCGCTCGATGGAAGTCGACAGCGTCACCGACGGCACGCACGACTATCCGGACTGGCAGCCAACGCCACTCGAAGCGGTGGCGCCGACCTATCTCTCGCCAAACGAGATCGAGCAACTGCGACTGGACCGCTATCGTTTCCGTGCCGGCCGCTGAACGCGCCAGCCGCCGACAGCGCTGATGGAGGTTTACGCCGTCGGCGGCGCGGTCCGCGACGAACTGCTGGGTTTGCCGGTCAAGGATCGCGATTTCGTCGTCGTCGGCGCTTCGCCCGAAGAAATGCTGGCTCGCGGTTTCCGGCCGGTCGGCAAGGACTTCCCGGTATTTCTGCACCCGCAAACGCACGAGGAGTACGCGCTGGCGCGCACCGAGCGCAAGACCGGCCCGGGCTACCAGGGCTTCGTTTTCAGCGCCGCGCGCGAAGTCAGCCTCGGCGACGACCTGGCGCGTCGCGACCTGACGATCAACGCCATCGCACGCGCCAGCGACGGCTCGCTGATCGATCCCCACCACGGCGTCGACGACCTCGCCGGCCGCGTGCTGCGTCATGTCGGCCCGGCCTTCGTCGAGGATCCGGTGCGTGTCCTTCGCCTGGCGCGTCTTGCGGCGCGTTTTGCCGACTTCACGGTCGCGCCCGAAACGCTCGCGCTGATGCGGGCCATGGTCGCCGACGGCGAGGTCGATCACCTGGTCCCCGAGCGCGTCTGGCAGGAACTGAGCAGGGGATTGATGGCCGACCGGCCGTCGCGGATGTTCGCCGTGCTCCGTGAATGCGGCGCCCTGGCGCGACTGCTGCCGGAGCTCGACCGCCTGTACGGCGTGCCGCAACGCGCGGAATGCCACCCGGAGGTCGATACCGGCGTGCATGTGACGATGGTCGTCGACCAGTCGGCGCAACGAGGCTGTGCGCTGCCTGTACGCTTTGCCGCGCTGCTGCACGATCTCGGCAAGGGAACGACGCCGGAAGCCGACCTGCCCCGCCATCCCGGACACGAAGCACGCAGCGTCGATCTGGTCGCTGGCGTCTGCGCGCGCCTCAGGGTGCCGGCCGACTGCCGGGACCTGGCAGTGCTGACCGCGCGTTACCACGGCGAGATTCATCGCGCGCCGCAGCTCGACGCGGCAGCGCTCGTCGGCCTGCTCGAGAAGACCGATGCGCTGCGTCGGCCGGGCCGCTTCGAACAGCTGCTCGAGGCCTGCGCCTGCGACTTTCACGGCCGCCTCGGTTGGCAGAACGCCTCCTATCCCGCCGCACCGCTGTGGCGCCAGACCCTGACGCTGGCGCAGGGCGTCGATGCGGCGGCGATAGCGCGCGCCTGCGCCGACCCGGCAGAGATCGGCAGACGCGTCCATCAAGCGCGGGTGGCAGCCGTCGAACGGCTGGCAACGCCCGACAAGCCGCTTGCATAGGGCAAACGCAGGCGGTCGGGAAGGGCACCGCCGCCGGATCTTTGGCGGCCCAACTGCCAACTTTGTCACAGTAGACCCAGGTGTGGGCTTGCCATACCACCCCCATCTCTGGATACTCGCCTCCAGACGCTTGCGCACGACGCCGGCTTCGCCTGTCGAAAGCCCCCGAAACCGTGCCGACACCGTCGCTGCGCAAGCTGTCGCAGACCGGCGCGAGGTATCAACCGCCACCCTGCGACCTGGCGTGAAACGACCCGCGTTGCACGCCGGCACTTCACCCACCACGGAAGGACGAGGCCCTCGCCAACTCGCTCATGGATAGTACACTCACTGCAGCTCAGGCTGCCGCACGCGCCACCGTGGCAGACGAACCGCGCGGCCGTATCCGCTTCCGGGATTTTGCCGCGATAGCCCTTCAGCTCGGCCTGGTGCTGCTGCTGCTGCGCCAGTTCCAGATCGAAAGCCCGGCCTTCAGGCTGCTCGCGATGCTGGCATTTGCCGGTTTTGCGGTACACGCTTTCCTGCCGCTGCCGGCGCGGCTGCCGTTCTTCAGCGCCCTCAGCCTGATCTCCATCCCGCTGACCCTGGGCCTGGTCAACGGCGTCTGGCTGATCGGCATCGGCCTGGTACTGATTGCCGCCTGCCACCTGCCGTATTCCTTTCGCGTCCGTGGCGCGATCCTGCTCGGCCTCGGCGCACTGCTGATCGGCCAGCGTGCCAGCCTGCTGCCGACGCCCTGGTCGGAAGCGATCTGGCCGATCCTCGGCGCGATGTTCATGTTCCGGCTGATTGCCTATTTCTACGATCTGCGCCACGACAAGGCGCCGGTCACACTGGCGCAGTCGACCAGCTACTTTTTCATGTTGCCCAATGCCTGCTTTCCGCTGCTGCCGGTCATCGACTTCAAGACCTACCGGCGCAGCCACTACAGCACCGATGCCCACCGCACCTACCAGAAAGGGGTCGACTGGATCGTCCGCGGCATCGTTCATCTGCTGCTCTACCGCTACATCTACTACTACGGCACGCTGGCGCCTTCGGAAGTGACCGGCCCGGCCGAGTTCCTGCAATACGTGGTATCGAACTTCCTGCTCTACCTGCGCGTTTCGGGCCTGTTTCACCTGGTTGTCGGCATGGTGCATCTGTTCGGTTTCGACCTCCCCGAAACGCACAAACGCTACCTCCTCGCGGCCAGCTTCACCGACTTCTGGCGCCGCATCAACATCTACTGGAAAGACTTCATGCAGAAGATCTTCTACTTTCCAGCGGTGTTCGCACTGAAGCGGCTGGGAACCAACAAGGCGATCATCATCGCCACGCTCTACGTCTTCCTGCTGACCTGGCTGCTGCATTCGTACCAGTGGTTCTGGCTGCGCGGCAGCTGGCTGCTGGCCTGGCACGACATGCTCTTCTGGGCCGTTCTCGGACTGCTGGTGGTCGCCAACTCGCTCTACGAAATAAAGCACGGCCGTAACCGCAGTCTTGGCAAGGCGAAAAAAACCTGGCAGAGCACCGCGCTGACGATCGCCAAGACGTACGCAACGTTCTGGTTCATCTGCATCCTCTGGTCGTTCTGGACCAGCGAGTCGATCACCGACTGGCTGGCCCTGTGGCCCGCCCTGAAAGGGCCCTACACCAGCGAAGCGCTGTTCTTTCCGCTCCTCAGCCTGCTGGTGATCGTCCTCGGCACGGTCGACCTGCCGGGCATCGGCGCGGTCACCGCGCCGGCCAACGGGCTGCGCCCGTGGCTCCGCGATCGCGCGATCACGGTCGCCTGGGCGCTCGGGCTGGTGCTGATTTCGATCGAGGGCGTGCACACCTCGGTCAGCGCCGAATTCGCGACACTGATGCACTCGATGCGCTCGGCGCATCTCAGCCGCCTTGACAATGCCAAGCTCGAGCGTGGCTACTACGAAGGGCTGCTGTCGGTCGACCGCTTCAATTCGCAGCTGTGGGAGGTGTATTCGAAGAAACCGGCGAACTGGCTCGATGTCGAGAATGCCGGCATACGGCGTTTCACCGGCGGCTTCGGCCAGACCGACCTGATTCCCTCTTTCGTGTCGACCACCAAGTACGGCACGGTGACCATCAACCGCTGGGGAATGCGCGACCAGGACTACCCGCAGGAACGCCCGGCCGAAACTCTGCGGGCAGCGGTGTTGGGCCCATCAACGGTGATGGGCTGGGGGGTCGGCGACGGCATGACCTTCGAGGCGCTGCTCGAAGAACGCTTGAACCGCGAACCGGTCAGCAAGGCGTTCAAGCACGTCGAGTTGCTGAACTTCGGCGTTCCCGGCTACCAGCCGCCAACGCAACTGGTCAGTCTTGACAAGGCCCTCGACTTCCAGCCCAACGCCATCATCTTTGTCGCCACCGGCCGTGAAATTCGCCGCTCTGCGTCGTACCTCGCCGAGGTGGTGCACAAGAGCCTGCCGATTCCCTACCCCGAGCTGGCGGCGATCGTCAAGCAATCGGGCGCGGTGGCCGGTATGGACGAGACCGAAGCGCTCAAGCTGCTGCTGCCGTATGGCCCGGAGATCCTGCGCAAGGTCTACGGACGCGTCGCCAACACCAGTGCCCAACGGGGTATCCGCGCGATCCTGCTGTTCCTGCCACAGGTGCGCGAAGGCAGCTGGCAGGAAGAGACGCCGGAAACCCTGCGCATCGCCAGCGAAGTGGGGCTGGAAGTGATCAACCTGGCGGACGTCTACGCCGGTCACGACGTCGACACCCTGCGCCTCGCCGAGTGGGACGACCATCCCAACGAACTCGGTCACCGCCTGGTCGCCGACGCCCTTTACCGTCGCCTGCAGGCCGATCCGGCGATCCTCTTCGGCCGCGCTGCCGGCGGCGCGGGCAATTGAGCACCAGCGACGCCGTTGCCGCGTCGCCACCGTTCCACCATCCTTCAGGAGCCAACCGATGTCCGACGAGCTGATGCAGAAAATCAAGAACTTCATCATGGAGGAGTTCCTCCCCGGTGAAGACCCCGATGAACTTACCGCAACGACGCCCTTGATCAGTGGTGGCATTCTCGACTCGATCGCGACGCTCAAGCTGGTGATGTTCATGGAAGAGCAGTACGGCGTCAGCTTCGAGCCGCACGAGGTCGATAAGGAGAACCTCGACGATCTGGCCAGCATCGTCCGCCTGCTCCGCGCCAAGAACCCGTCGGCAGCGTGATGAGCGCGACCAGCTGCCTGCATGAGCTGTTCATCGCCAGCGCGCGACAAAACCCGCAGGCGGTGGCTGTCGTCGAGCCCGGCCAGGGCTCGATCAGCTACGGCGAACTGGACGCCCTGTCCGATCGGCTGCGCGACCGGCTGGCAAAGCTCGGTGTCGGGCGCGGCGACCGCGTCGGGATCTACCTGCCCAAGTCGATCGACTCGGTGGCGACGCTGCTCGGCGCGCTGAAAGCCGGCGCGGCCTACGTGCCGGTCGATCCCGGCGCGCCGGCGGCGCGCGGCGCATACATCCTGCACAACTGCCGGGTCAAGGTGGTGGTGGTTGCGGCAAGTCTGGCCGACAAGCTCGGCAGCGCGCTCGGCGAGCTCGGCGCGACGCCGGCGTCGATCGCCGTCGACGTTTCGCTGGCGGCCGGCAGCGGCTTGCACAGCGCGCTCGACGCGGCGGACCGGCAAACCGCTGCGGTCGCCGCCGATAAGGTCGGCAACGAGCCCGACGACCTGGCCTACATCCTCTACACCTCGGGGTCGACCGGCAAGCCGAAGGGGGTGATGCTGTCGCACGAGAACGCCCTGAGCTTCGTCGATTGGTGCTCCGAGAGTTTCTCGCCGACCGCGGCCGACCGCTTCTCGTCGCACGCACCCTTCCACTTCGACCTGTCGATCCTCGACATCCACGTCTGCCTGAAGCACGGCGCGACGCTGATCCTGATCGGCGAGGACATTGGCAAGGACGCGCCGCGCCTGGCGCAGCTGATCGCCGACGAGCGCATTTCGATCTGGTACTCGGCGCCGTCGATCCTCGCCTTGCTGGCGCAGTTCGGCGGCCTCGCCAGGCACGACTACGGGGCCTTGCGGCAGGTCCTGTTCGCCGGCGAAGTATTTGCCGTCAAGCACTTGCGCACGCTCAGCACACTTTGGCCAAGGCCGCGCTACTTCAATCTCTACGGTCCGACCGAAACCAACGTCTGCACCTGGTACGAAGTGCCGCTGCCGGTGCCAGCCGAGCGCAACACGCCCTACCCGATCGGCAAGGTCTGTTCGCACCTGCGCGCCCGCGTACTCGACGATGGCGGCGCGGCGGTCGGCCGCGGCAGCGAGGGAGAATTGTGCATCGCCGGGCCGGCGGTGATGCGCGGTTACTGGGAACTGCCGGAGCAGACCGCCCGGGGCTTCTTCATCGACGCCGACGGCACCGCCTGGTATCGCACCGGCGACATCGTCAACGAAGCCGACGACGCCTGCTATACCTACCTTGGCCGGCGCGACCGAATGGTCAAGCGCCGCGGCTACCGGGTCGAGCTCGGCGAAATCGAGGCCGGCCTGTACCGCCACGCCAAGGTCAAGGAAGCCGCGGTGCTGGCCTTCGCCGACGAACAGGCCGGCGTCAGCATCACGGCGTTCCTGAGCAGCGACGAGGTCAAGCGGCCGTCACTGATCGAGATCAAGCGCTTCTGCGCCGAGAACCTGCCGCTGTACATGATTCCCGACAAGTTCTCCTGGTTTGACAGCCTGCCCAAGACGTCGACCGACAAGATCGATTACCAGCGCCTGAAGGAGATCGGCTGATGGACTTCGATCTGAGCAGCGAGCAGAAGCTGCTACGCGACAGCATCGTCAGGTTTGCCCGCGGCGAACTCAATCACGAGGTGGTCGAGCGCGACCGCGCGCAGAGCTTCCGGCGCGACCTGTGGCGCCATTGCGCCGCCGTCGGCCTGCTCGGCCTGCCGGCGCCGGAAGAGTACGGCGGCGTCGGCCTTGACCCGCTGAGCTGCGCCGTCGCGCTCGAGGCCCTCGGCTACGGCTGCCGCGACGGTGGCCTGGTTTTTTCGATCTGCGCCCATGTCCTGGCCTGCGTCGTTCCGGTCTGGCAACACGGCAGCGAGGCACAGAAGCAGCGCTACCTGCGCGGCCTGTGCGACGGCACGCTGGTTGGCGCGCACGCCATCACCGAACCCGATTCGGGGTCGGATACCTTCGCCATGCGGCTGCGCGCCGAGCGCGCCGGCGACGGCTGGCGTCTGAACGGCAGCAAGACCTTCATCTCCAACGGCCCGGTCGCCGACGTGGTGGTCGTGTTTGCTGTCACCGACCCCGCGAAGGGCTTTCACGGCGGCGTCACGGCCTTCCTGGTCGACCGCGGCCTCGCCGGATTCTCGGCTGGCCAGAAGTTCGCCAAGATGGGCCTGCGCACGTCACCGGTCGGCGAACTGGTTTTCGAGGACGCCGTGGTCGCCAGCGACGCGGTCCTCGGCACCGTCGGTGGCGGCGCCAGCGTCTTCGGCACGGCAATGGACTGGGAACGCTCGCTGTTGGTGGCGGCGCACGTCGGCACCATCGAACGTTTGCTGAACACCTCGATTGCCTATGCCCGCAGCCGCTCGCAGTTTGGCCAGACGATCGGCAAGTTCCAGGCCGTGGCGCACAAGATCGCCGACATGAAGGTGCAACTCGAGGCCGCGCGGCTACTGGTCTACCGCACCGCTTCGCGGCTGACCACGACGCGCAGCATCTCGCTCGACGCCGCGGTGACCAAGCTGTTCGTCAGCGAATCGCTGCTCAGGACTGCGCTCGACACTGTCCAGGTGCATGGCGGCTACGGTTTCATGGAAGAGTACGAGGTCGAACGCGCGCTACGCGACGCGGTCGGTTCGACGCTGTACTCGGGCACCAGCGAGATGCAGCGCAACATCATCGGCCGCTGGCTGGGGCTGTGATCGCGCGCCGACGCGTCCAACTTCCGGCGCTCAGAGCGTCGCGCTGCGGTCGCCGCTGGCAAAACCCAGCAGGGGCGCGCTGACCCCCTTGCCGAGCGCCATGACCTTGAACAGTTCGCCCATTTCGGCTGGCGAGACCAGCTTGTTCACCGCACCGGCCAGCGGCAGATAGCGTCGTGGATCGTTGGCCGGCGTGCGCGCCAGGATCTCGGTCAGCCCGCAGTTGAAGAGGAAGCTCGACTGCGTGCAGTAGCCGAGCAGCTCGAAACCCGCCTCGCAGCCGCTTTCGACGATGGCGGTGAAATCGACATGCGCGGTGATGTCCTGCAGACCCGGCAGGTAAAACGGCTCGGCGTGCGCATGGTGACGGTAGTGACACATCAACGTGCCGGCGTCGCGCTGCCAATGGTAGTACTCGTGCCGCGGAAATCCGTAGTCGATCAGCAAGAGTGCGCCGCGCCCGACAATCGCCGCCCACTCGGCGACCCAGGCGCGCGCGGCCAGCGAAACCTCGCTGAGGTAGCCAGCGGGTAGCGCGCATTCGCCGGCCAGCGCTTGCGCACATTCGCGCAGCCGGCCGCTGGCCGGACGATCGACCCAGGTGAACTGACCACTGGCGACGGCAACGCCGCGCTCGGCGACGCCTGTCGCATCCCACCGCACGAGTTTCACCGGCATCGCATCGAGCACTTCATTGGCCAACACCAGACCGTCGAAGCGTTCGGGAAGACGCTCCAGCCAATCGACGCGCGGCAGCAGATGCGGGACGTCGGCGGCAAGCGTCTGGCGCTGACGGGCCTGCAGCTCGCCGGACAGTTCGAGAATCGCGTAGCTCGCGGGCAATGCATCGCGCCGCTCCAGTTCGCGCAGCAGATCGCTCGCCAGTTGACCGCTACCGGCGCCGACCTCGATGATTGCCGGCGCGCTCAGCGCGAGCAGCTGCGCGACCTGCGTCGCGAGGGCCTGCGCGAAGGCCGGACCGAGCTCCGGCGCGGTGACGAAATCGCCGGCGGCGCCGAACTTGTGGGCGCCGCCGGAGTAGTAGCCTTGTCCCGGCGCGTAAAGCGCCAGCTCCATGAAGTGGTCGAAGCCGATCCAGCCGTCGGCGGCGACAATTTCGGCGGCAATGCGCCTGACCAGCGCCGCGCTGAAGTCGAGCGCATCGGGCGTCGGTGCCGGCAGCTGCATGCGGCAGTTCGGTAGCGGGTCGGCAGGCCGATGCTGGCGGATTCAGTCCTCGCTTTGCACGAAGCGGACTTGTCCGTACAACTCGGGATGGCTGTTGGCCAGCCAGTTCTCGGCCTCGGATCGGGCCCGTTCCAGGGTCGCCGCACGCAGGGCAACGAACTGCGTGCTGCCATCATCGAGCGGCCATTCGAGAGTATAGGAGTGGAAGCCGCCACGCCCCTGCAGGTGGATGGCGCGGGTCAGCGTCGGTGGCTCGCGACGCAGTTCGGCGGTAAGCTCGTCGAGCGGCCGCAATCTGAAGCGCGGCCCCTTGCCCTGATGCTGCACGATACACTCGTGTCGGTCGGCCGCTTCCTCGATCACCAACCATTCGCCGCAGGCTTCGATGATTGCGCCCAGCGGCTGGCCCGCTTCGTCGCGAACAAGCTCGGCGCGGACCGTGTGGCGGCTCGCCGGACCTTCGAGCAGTTCGTGCCAGGGCAGGCCCCGGCGGGTTGGCGGCGGAAAGGGCAGGGCGTGCTTGCCCTGGCGAATGCGGGCGAACAGCGATGACTTGCGGACGTCTTCGAGGTCGATTGCCGGAAACGCCGAGCGCGGCTGCGAGCGGAAGTTGCCGGCACCCATGTAGCCGACCTCCCAGAGCGTTCGCAGCCACTCGGCGGTGTCGAGGGCGACCTGCGCCATCTGTTCGTCAAAGGCCGCGGCATCGTGCGCGGCGTTCTCGCGACTGTCGGCTTGCCGAGCGAGGAGTTCGGCCTCGCTGGCGCGGCAGCGCAGCAGCTCCTGCACCAGACGGCCGACCCACTCGGCATGATCTGCCGGCAGTTCGCCGACGCGCTCGGCCAGAATCAGCAGATCGTCAGCGTCCAGCGGCTTGTCGGGCGTGCTCATGAGGCTCTTCCGGATGTGGGATGGAAACTGCCCGGAAGTTTAACGCGGTGACTAGGGTGGCGGGTTGTTTTTCGCGAGAAAGCGGCAAGAATCCGCTAAAATCAAGTCCTTGTTGGGGTGGGCCTGGAAAGGGAGATGAGCAGGAAAACAATACTGGTGACGGGTGCTGCCAGACGCCAGGGCAGCGCCATCGCCCGCGAGCTGCACGCCACCGGCGCCAACGTCATGCTGCATTACCGTCAGGCTTCGGCCGCTGCCGAAGCGCTGGTCGGGGAACTGAACGCGGTCAGGGCGTCGTCGGCGGCTTGTCTGCAGGCCGACCTGCTGGATGTTGGCAGCTTGCCGAGGCTGGTCGCCGACACGGTTTGCCGCTTCGGTCGCCTTGATGCCCTGGTGAATAATGCCTCGAGTTTCTTTCCCACACCCTTGAGCGAAATCGACCTGGCGAGCTGGGACGACCTCGTCGGCAGCAACCTGAAGGCGCCGCTGTTTCTCACCCAGGCGGCCGCGCCGCACCTGCTGGCGGCGCGCGGAGCGGTGGTCAACATTACCGACATCCATGCCGAGCGACCGCTTGCCGGTTACCCGCTGTATTGCGCGGCGAAAGCGGGCCTGCTCGGTTTGACGCGCGCCCTGGCCATCGAATTGGCGCCGCGAGTCAGGGTCAATGCGGTCGCGCCGGGACCCATCCTGTGGCCGGACAGCGACGTCTTCGACATCGCCACGCGCCAGGACATCGTCGCGCACACCTTGTTGCAGCGGGCCGGTTGCCCGGACGACATCGCCCGGGCGGTGCGCTACCTGCTCGAGGATGCCAGCTACGTAACCGGGCAGGTGATCAATGTCGATGGCGGTCGTACCGCGCATCTGTAGTTCGTCATGCCGCACGAGAGGATTCCGTTGGAACAATCGAACACCCTGCAGCGCCTGCGCAAGCGCCTGGAGAGCAGCGCCGGCAAGGCGATCGCCGACTACAACATGATCGAGGCCGGCGACACCGTGCTGGTCTGCGTTTCCGGCGGCAAGGACTCGTACACGCTGCTCTCGGTGCTGCTCGCCCTGCGTCAGCGGGCGCCGGTGGATTTCCGCCTGATCGCCATGAACCTCGACCAGAAACAACCGGGCTTTCCGGCCGAGGTGCTGCCTGCCTACCTGACAACGCTCGGTGTCGACTATCGCATCGTCGAGCAGGACACCTACTCAATCGTCAAGGACAGGATTCCGGCAGGCAAGACGACCTGCTCGCTCTGTTCGCGCCTGCGCCGCGGAGTCATCTATCGCACCGCCAAGGAGCTCGGCGCCAACAAGATCGCGCTTGGCCACCATCGCGACGACATCGTCCATACCCTGTTCCTCAATCTCTTCTTCGCAGGCCAGCTCAAGGCGATGCCGCCCAAGCTGGTGACCGACGACGGCGCGCACGTGGTGATCCGGCCGCTCGCCTACTGCAGTGAGAAGGCCATCGCCCGCTTCGCGCGCGGCATGGCCTACCCGATCATTCCCTGCACGCTTTGCGGCTCGCAGGACAACCTGCAGCGGCAGAAAATTCGCGAAATGATGGCTGACTGGGACCGGCGTTTTCCCGGCCGCAGCGAAGCGGTCTTTTCTTCGCTGCAAAAGATCGTTCCCTCGCATCTGGCGGATCAGTCGCTGTTCGACTTCAAGAGCCTGCGCCCCGGCGAGGATCTGGCGACGATGGCTGGCGGCGACGCGGTCTTCGACCCGCCGGCGCACGGCACCAGCTGGTTGCCGTTCGCGGCGTCGCCGCTACCGGTGATTTCGTCATGAAAGGCCAGCGCACTTGCCGCGAACTACTATGGGAGCTCGCCCGATGAGCAGCAAGGAAAAAAGGCTGACGATTCTCTGCGCTGCCGTCGCCGGCAGCTCGCGACTGTTCGAGAAACGCGGCGGCGCCGAGGCCCTGCACGCCGTCGAACGCTGCCGGAAACGGATGAGCCGTGGCGTCGATGGTTTTCGGGGCGACATCCTGCGCTCCGGCCGTGATGAAATCGTCGCCGCGTTTGAACACGCCGACGACGCGTGCCAGGCAGCAATGGCCATGCAGAGGCGGGTTGCCGACCTGCCGCCCGTTTCCGGCGTCCAGCTGGCGATCCGCGTCGGCTTCCACCACGGGCCACTGGTCGACGAAGGCGGCGAACTCGCCGGCAGCGGCCTGAGCATCGCCGAAAGCCTGGCGGCGCTCGCCACCGCCGGACAGATCCTGACCAGCGGCGAAACCCGCGCGCGGCTGCCGCCGCATCTGCAGCTGTCGACGCACTGCCTGGTGCAGACAGCTGAAGCAGGCGCCGCGGAGGAGCCGCCGGTATTCGAAGTACTGTGGTCCGAAGCGAGGGAGACGGCGACCAAAGTCATGCCCGAACCGCCGGCAGCCCCGCCAGCGCCCGCCATACGGCCGGCGGTGGCGGCGCCAGCGACGGCCACCGTCAAGGAACGCAGCGTCCGACTGTGCCTGCGCTATGGCGGCCAGGTGAAGCTGCTCGACAAGAACCGGCCGCGCGTGCTGCTGGGCCGCGATTCGAGCTGCGAGATCACCATTCGTGACCGCCGTGCGTCGCGCAATCATGCACGCATCGAGCGACGGGGCGAGCACTTCGTACTCAGCGACCTGAGCACCAACGGCACTTACGTGACCGTCAACGGCGAACCCGAGCTGTTTCTTCGCTGCGAGGAGTTCGTTCTGCGCGGCAGCGGCACCATTGCTTTTGCCTCGTCGGCGAACAGTCCCGCCGCCGACATTGCCGAATACGAGCATCTTTGAACGACGCCGCAGAGCCCTGCGGCAACCACCGACGACGCTGATTGCGCCGACGTCTTGCCAGTCGAGCGCTCGTCCCCGACCCCGGCAGTCGGACGCGTCACCGTCCGGGCAAAGCGCGCGCCAGCACCAGCAGCGCGACGTGCGCCGCGCCCTGCCGCTTGACGGTACGCGCCAGCTCGTCGAGCGACGCGCCGGTGGTCATCACATCGTCGACCAGCAGCAGGCGCTGGCCACTGAAGTCCGCAGCGCAGTGAAAAGCGCCGCGGACGTTCTTCGCCCGCTCGCGCCAGGGCAGCTCGGCCTGCACGCTGGTGTGACGAATCCGACGGCAGCTGCGCAGGTCGATCGGTATTCGCCAGGCCCTGCTGACCGGCCGTGCCAGTTCCAGCGCCTGGTTGAAACCCCGCTCCCGCAGGCGCAGCGGGTGCAGCGGCACGGGAATGATCAGGTCCGCCGCGTCATTCGTCGTCAGCGCCGCGAGCTGCTCGCCGAAGTAACGGCCAAGCGCCAGGCGGTGACCGTACTTGAAAGACTGAACCAGCTTGTCGAGCGGAAAGTCGTAGCGAAACGCCGCCAGCGTCAGATCGTAAGGCGGTGGCCTGGACAGGCATCGGCCACAGGTTTCGCCGCTCGCCGTCGGCAAGGCACAGAGCCGACAGCGTGCTTCGGGAAGTCGCGGCAGATCGGCCTCACAGGCCGCACAGAGCAGGCGGGCGCCGCTCGTTGCGCCGCAAAGCAGGCAGTCCTGGGCCAGCAGTCGCGCACACGATGCGCGGACCAGCCGGGCAGTTTGAGTTAAGATTGGCATCCTTGACGGGCTCATGACGGATCCACGCCGACGGCCCTCAGCTTACCCCAACCCATAGGTCTCGCCCATGAACGCCATTCCTCAAGCCGTCACCCTCACCCCGGATCGCTCGCCAACGGCCTCCGCACCGCGGTGGACGGTCGCCGAAGTGGAAGCACTTTACCAGCTCCCGCTGATGGACCTGCTCTACCGCGCCCAGCAGGTACACCGCGAGAATTTCAACGCCAACGAGATTCAACGCTCGACCTTGCTGTCGGTCAAGACCGGTGGCTGTTCCGAAGACTGCGGCTATTGCTCGCAGGCCGCGCGTTACAGCACCGGCACCGAGCGCGAAGCACTGATGCCGCTCGACGAAGTGATCGCCGCAGCGCAGGCGGCCAAGGACAAGGGAGCGTCGCGCTTCTGCATGGGAGCGGCCTGGCGCGGCCCAAAGGACAAGGATCTTGCCAAGGTCACCGAGATGATTCGCACGGTCAAGGGCATGGGCCTGCAGACCTGCGTCACTTTGGGCATGCTCAAGGACGGCCAGGCGGATGAACTCAAGGAGGCCGGTCTTGACTATTACAACCACAACCTCGATACCGACGCGTCCTTCTACGGCCAGGTGATCACCACCCACAAGCATGCCGACCGTATCGACACGCTCGGGCAGGTACGCGAAGCAGGCATCAAGGTGTGCTCGGGCGGCATCATCGGCATGGGCGAGTCGCGCCGGAATCGTGCCGCACTGATCGTCCAGCTGGCGAACCTCAATCCGCCACCCGAGTCGGTGCCGATCAACAACCTGGTGCCGATTGCCGGGACGCCGATGGCCAACGTCGCGCCGGTCGATGGCTTCGAGTTCGTCCGCACCCTTGCAGCGGCGCGGATCACCATGCCAACCAGTTTTGTACGGCTGTCCGCCGGCCGCCAGGAGATGTCCGACGAGCTGCAGGCGCTTTGCTTCCTGGCGGGTGCCAATTCAATCTTCTACGGCGACAAGCTGCTGACTACCGGCAATCCGGAGGCCGACCGCGACGAAGCGCTGTTCGAGAGACTCGGCCTGCGACCGATCTGAGCGATGGTCCGCGCGGCGCGGTCGGCGGCGTGCCTGCCGAACACGGCCGCGCCGCCGGCCGGACGATTGCCGGCGGTGCTCGGGATGCAGGCGGTCAGCCGTCGTCGATGAAGGCCGTGGCGTCGTTCGTCGATCAGCGCCAGGTGCGACGGAATTTCGCGCGCGCCGCGTCGAGCTACGATGAGGTGGCGGTACTGCAGCGCGAAGTCGGTAGCCGGATGCTGGAACGGCTGGACTACGTGCGCATCGAACCACGGCGCATTCTCGATCTCGGCTGCGGCACCGGTGCCAGCCTCACGGCGCTGCAGGAACGCTACCCCGCGGCGCTGCTGATCGGCGCCGATCTCAGCACGCCGATGCTGCTGGCGAACCGGGCGCAGCGCTCACGCCTGCGCTGGCTGCTGCCCTTCCTGCGCAGTCATCGCACACCGCTGCTGGCGGCCGACGCGGCAAGCCTGCCTTTCAGGCCACAGTCGATCGGCCTGCTCTGGTCAAACCTGATGCTGCACTGGCTCGACGACCCGCGGGCGGCCTTTTGCGAGGCCTACCGGGCGCTGGAGGTCGGCGGCCTGCTGATGTTCTCGACCTTCGGACCCGATACGCTCAAGGAACTGCGCGCCAGTTTCGCCGACGGCCAGGTTCACACTCAGCGGTTCATCGACATGCACGACCATGGCGATATGTTGGTCCAGTGCGGCTTCGCTGACCCGGTGATGGATGCCGAACTGCTGACCCTCACCTACTGCCGCATCGACGACCTGCTCGCCGACCTCCGCAAGAGCGGCTCGACGTGCGCCATGCAGGCAAGACGACCGGGCTTGACCGGGCGCGCGGTGTGGGCCGAGGCCCGCGCCGCGTACGCGCGCCTGGCCCGCGACGGCCGCTTGCCGGCGACGATGGAGGTAGTCTACGGCCACGCCTGGAAAGCGCCGCCGCGAAAGACCGTCGATGGAAGGACAATCGTCCGTTTCGACCCGCAGCAACGCGGCCGCTGAAGCGGCAAGACGGTTACAGAACCACCGGTCGCCGGCTAGCGGAAGAACTCCTCGAGACGCACAAAGACCTCGTGCTCGGCGCCGTGCCGACGGACGGCGAGCACGTCCTCGAGCTTCTCCACCTGCTTGACCATCTGGTCGAGGCGCTCGTCCTCGTTGACCAGCAGCCAGATGCGACTGGTCACCCCGCTACCGACCGGCATCACCAGGATGCCTTCGACGTTATAGGCCCGGCGCGAAAAGAGGCCGACGACGTGCGACATGACGCCAGCGTGATTGTTGACGTCGAGCTCGAGCACCGTGCGCGCCAGCGCCTGATTTTCCAATCCTGAGATAGAGTTCATCGTTCAGCCTCCGATCATGTCCTTGTTGGCGGCACCGGGCGGCACCATCGGCAACACCTGTTGGTCGATGGCGATGCTGGCGTGGATCAACATCGGGCCGCGCACCGATAACGCCGCGGACAGCGCCGCCAGGGGATCGCTCTCCTGGTCGAGATCGACGGCCGGCACCCCGAAGGCCTCGGCGAGCGCGGCGAAATCGGGCATACCCTTGAACTTCGACGCGTAGATGCGTTCGCCGTAGAACAAGGTCTGCTGCTGGAACACCAGGCCCAGCGACGAATTGTTCATCAGCACGATCTTGACGTTGACCTTTTCTTCGGCGGCGGTGACCAGTTCCTGAATGTTCATCAGGATGCTGCCGTCGCCGGTGAAACAGACCACCGTCCGCTCCGGCTCGGCAAGCGCCGCACCGATCGCCGCCGGCATCCCGAAGCCCATTGTCCCGAGGCCACCGGAGGTCAGCCACTGCCGAGGCCGGCGCAGCGGATACGCCTGCGCCACCCACATCTGGTGCTGACCGACGTCGGTGGTGATCGTTGCCTGATCGTCGAGGCAATTGGCGACCGCGCGGATCAGTCCGTAAGGCGTTCGCGGGTCGTCGATTCCCGGCATGCGCAGGGGATACGATGCCTTGAGGCTGGCCACTCGCGACCGCCAGGCAGCGCGCTGTTGCACCTCGACACGCGGCACCAGCGCGTCGAGCACCGTGCACACGTCACCGGCGATTCCGATGTGCGCGGTCTTGATCTTGTCGAGTTCCGACGGATCGATATCGATGTGGACGATTTTCGCCTGCGGACAGAAACCCGCCACCTTGCCCGTCGCGCGGTCGTCGAAGCGGGCACCGATGGCAATCAGCAGGTCGCACTCGTCAAGCGCGAGGTTTGTGCAGCGCGCACCGTGCATGCCGAGCATGCCAAGCGACAAGGGATGTTCGACCGGCATCGCGCCGAGCGCCATCAAGGTCATCACCGTCGGCAATCGGGCTTTTTCGGCAAGCATCACCGCGGCCGCCGAAGCACCCGAGTGCACCACACCACCACCGAGGTAGAGAATCGGTTTCAGCGACTCATTGATCATCGCCGCCGCCGCCTCGATCAGCTCGTCAGCTGGCGGCGCGACCGGAGCCGCGCCGCCCGGCGCTGGCCACTCACTGACTTCGACCAGCTGATTCTGGACGTCCTTGGGGATGTCGATCAGCACCGGCCCGGGGCGCCCCGAGGCGGCGATCTGAAAAGCGCGCGGCACCACCTCCAGCAAATCCTCGGCGGCACCGACCAGGAAATTGTGCTTGGTGATCGGAATGCTCAGACCGTAGGTGTCGACCTCCTGGAAAGCATCGGTACCGATCATCGCTCGCGGCACCTGTCCGGTAATCGCCACCAGTGGTATCGAATCGAGCTTGGCGTCGGCGATCGCGGTCAGCAGATTGGTCGCTCCGGGTCCCGAGGATGCCAGGCATACCGCCGGCACGCCGGTGGCACGAGCCATTCCCTGCGCCATGAAGCCGCCACCCTGCTCGTGTCGGGCCAGTACGTGGTGGATCCGCGTCGACTGCGACAAGGCGTCGTAAATCGGCAGAATCGCACCGCCGGGAATGCCGGCCAGCGTACGAATGCCCTGCCGTTCGAGCAGGCGAACGACGATCTGCGCACCGCTGAGGGTTTCGGGGGTTTGCCTGGACAAGGAACTCTCCTCAATAAGTTGGATTGCCGGTGGCATCGCCGGGCGGTGGTTCCGAAAAATGAAACCCCCGCTCAGCTTGCACCGGCGGGGGTTTCTGGAATCTGCTGTCGTTTGCTGCGTTTCGACTTATCTTCTTCCGGCCCTCGACGGCGCGTCAGCCGCTACGTGTACTACACGTACGACGCGTCCTACGACAGCCACCGACAGATTCACTGCGGCAACGCCGATGGCGGCTTCAGAGGGCGCAAGCCAAATCGCATCACGGTCGTTGGAGGGCAGCATCGTCGTCGGTTCGAAGCCAGGAAAGCGAGACCCCGATTAGAACCTTGCGCCGTGAAAAATGCAAGCGCTTCGATCGCGGATCCGCTCCCGATTCGCCGATCCCAGCGCCAGTAGGCCGGGCCCCGCCGGCACCCGCGGCAGGCGGCGCGTTGCGCTGGTTGCCCGCCTGGCGCTACTGCGCCGTGGCTCACACCTGCTCACGCGACTCGCCGACGACTTCGTCGCCGCTGGCAGCGATCAGCTTTTCGTCGGGGGGCGGCAGGAAGCGCGCCTTGCCAGGGACACGGGCCGGCAGCCGGCGTCCGACCTGAAAACTGGCCACCAGGATCAGCGCCGACGAGACCAGCACCACCAGCATGATCGCGCCATTCAGGTAGCTTGGCAGCGAAAAAGCGGCGCGAACGTGCAGATACAGCAGGACGGTGATCAGGCCGCGCGGCGCAATCCACGTCAGGGGCCCCGCCGCGGCCCGGCCCAAGACCATCCGCAGCATCGCGAAGCGACTGCCGTAGATCACCGCCAGCACCAGCGCCGCGGAGATCCACGCCGGCGCCGACGCAAGATCGGAGAGGTCGGTCCAATAGCCGAGCAGCACGAAGAAGAAGCCGCGGACAACAAAGGTCAACTCGACCACCAGCGTCCGGAATTCGGACAGGGTCGATTCGTAATCGCTGCTGACCCATGTTCGGAACGGCGGGAAGCGGGTAACCAGCGAAGGCTTGTTGAGCAACAAACCGAGGAACAGCACCATGATCAGCGGCGAGAGGTGCAACAGTTCACCGGTCGCGTACAGCGCGAACAAACCCGCCAGCAGCGGTACGAAGCGAATCGGACCGGAAACCCGCAGCAGCAGGATCATCAGGACCAGCGCACAGAGTATCGACAGGAGCAGTGACAGGAGGCCGCCGCCGAGCAGCGCCAGCACCGCGCCCTGGATACTGCCATCCGAGTGCAGCAGCGAGAAAAACACCAGAACGCCGATGATGTCCGACATCGAGCTCTCGTAGACGATGAACTCGCGCGCCTTGGGTGGCAGAAAGGTGCTGCCTGGGATGGCCACCGCGCTGCTGATCACGGCGACCGAGGTCGCCAGCAAGACCGCCTGCACGGCACTCAAGCCAAGCATGAAACGGCCGATCGTGGCGAAGACGAGAACGCAGATGAGGTAGCCCGCGGTCGCCAGAAAGAAGGTGGCGCCGATCAGGCGTACGCGCTGGCGCCGCAACTCGATGTCCAGGGCGCCTTCGAGGACGATCAGCACCAGGCCGATGGTGCCAACGATCGGCACCAGGGTACCGGCCCAGCCAAGCGTCACGCCAAGCGAGTCAAGCATCGGCCGCGCCAGCAGACCACTGGCGACCAGGACGATGACCGACGGCACACCCCACAGCCGGCAGACGCGCTCGACCGAGAAAACGATGAGCAGGAACAGCGAGGCGCTGAGGATAGTGGGATAGGTCATCGGTCGATTCGGGGGGACAACGGCGGGCGTCGGCTCGCTGCGCCGGCAAGCGCGACGCGTCGGGTCAAGGAGAAAGTCATACCGGATGCTCTTTGCCAGCCTGGTCAAGGCCGGCCGTGCCTGGCATGTGAACAGCCCTGGGCTGCTGCCAATTCCGCACGTGCTCGGCACAGGTCAGGGCCGAGCTGCACTGATATCGAGTCGGCCTGCCGACGGCAGCGCACAACGAAACGGGGTGGGCACCGGCCGGCGTTTTCTGGCCGCCCGCGGCAAGCGCCGCGGCGCGCGACACGAGCTCTGGCGAATCAGGCAGGGGCAGCGCTCGCTGGCTGGCTGAACACCGGCAACCGCTCTCGTCGTCGCCGGTCGCGGGACTAGTCGGGGAGTATCGGCTCGGTGATGGCCGAGCCGCTGATGTACTTGCCCAGCTGATCGATGATGAACTGCTGCTCGCTGATCATTTCCTTGACCACGTCACCGATCGAAATGATGCCGACGAGGTTTCGCTGGTCGTCCAGAACGGGCAAATGGCGGAAGTGCTTCTCGGTCATGATCGCCATGCACTCGTCTACCGTCTGCTCCGGCGTCACGCACAGCACCTTGTCGCTCATGATGTCGCGAACCCGGGTGTCCTTCGACGTCTTGCCGAACAGGATCATCTTGCGGGCGTAGTCACGCTCCGAGAATATCCCCAGCAGTCGTTCCCCTTCGACTACCAAGACGGCACCAACGTTGCGCTCGGCCATCACCTGCAAGGCTCTGAAAACCGCGTCGTCCGGCGAAACGGTTGCCAGCACCCCACTCTTGCTTTCGAGGATTTGCCTGAGTGTCTTCATGGAGCGTCCTTTCTGATCACGAAGTCAGCCACAGCATACTAGAGCGTCTGCTGCTCGTTGCCAAGCGATGCCTTGGTGGCCCCAGCCGCCTGCCGGCACGAAGCCGGCGTCGGTTTCGCTGCGCCCCACCATCAGCGCAAACCGGCAATGTACTCGGAGACGGCACGGATTTGCGGATCCGACAGCTTGCCGGCAATGACGCGCATCATCTTTTCCGAATCGTTGGCTCGCTCGTGACTTCTAAAACCCATCAGCTGGCTGGCGGTGTACTCCGCGTACTGGCCGGCCAGGCGGGGGTACTGTACCGGCAGGCCGGCACCGCTCGGACCGTGGCAGCCGGCACAGGCGGGGATACCCTTGTCGAAATCGCCCTTGCGCCACAGCGCCTGGCCTTCGGCAAGCAGCTTTTCATCCTTGGCTACCGAGGGGGTCATTTTCTGCTGCGCGAAATAGACCGACAGGCTCTTCATGTCCTCGTCCGACAGGGCCGCGACCATGCCGCCCATGATCGCATTGTTGCGCAATGCCGGCTTGCCGTCGACCGAACTGAAATTGCTGAGCTGCTTGTAAAGATACTCGGGCATCTGACCGGCCAGGATCGGGTTGGCCGACGTCGGACTGTTGCCGTCGGCGCCGTGGCAGCCGACACAGACACTCTCGGCAATTTCCTTGCCTTTTGCCGGGTCGACCTGGGCTTTTGCCTGCTCGCTTGCGAGGGCGGGGAAACTGGCGGCGAGTAGCATCGCAAGTGCCATTGTACGAATCATGTCCAAACTCCCGTTGACAACGATGACTGATCTTGGGCCGGAGAAAGCAGGCAACAAACCTGATATTCTATAACAGTTTGCCGCCCGCACGTGTCTGTCCATCCTCTCCCGAGCTCCACCATGCCCCTCTTTCAGAACGCGGTTTTCAGCACCACCGTCGCCGACTTGCGCAATCTGCCGAACGATTCGCGCTGCGAAATCGCCTTCGCTGGCCGCTCGAACGCCGGCAAGTCCTCGGCAATCAACACCCTTGCCAACCACTGCCGCCTCGCCTTCGTCTCCAAGACGCCGGGCCGCACGCAGCACCTGAACTATTTCCAGCTCGCCGAGGGCAAGTACTTCGTCGACCTGCCGGGCTACGGTTTCGCCAAGGCGCCGGAGGAAATCCGTGGCCAATGGGAGGGCCTGCTGGCACCGTATCTGCGCTACCGCGAGGCGCTCCGTGGCCTGGTCCTGATCATGGACAGTCGCCACCCGCTCACCGAACTCGACCTGCAGATGATCGGCTGGTTCGCGCCGACCGGCAAGCCGATTCACGTCCTGCTGACCAAGGCCGACAAGCTGACCCGCCAACAACAGGCGCTCACCGTGCGCGAGGTACAGGAAGCGCTGAGCAGCATGACTGGCAACTGCACGCTGCAATTGTTTTCGAGCCTGCAGAAGTCGGGCGTCCGCGAAGCGGAAGCCGTTCTCGGCGAATGGCTCGATCTGCCAACACGGCAGGACAGGCCACCACCCAGCGGACTGGCGAGTGAGAAAGCGGCCCGTCCAAAGAAGCGCAACGCCATCGGCTGGAGCGCGCGGCATGCCGGCGGCGGCGCCAGGGGGCGATAAAAAAAAGCCCCCGGCAAAGGGGGGCCGGGGGCAACATGCCTTACAGGAATAAGGCACCCGCTCAGGGAGGTGAAGCGGGGGACGGCCGAGCCGTCCGCCTGTTAAGAACAGCGCCCTTGGCGATAGTTCCCAACCAAGGCATACTTTCCATCAATTGTGCCTATCTGACCAACGCAGATCTTATGGATTCCAGACGCTGCTTTCCCGAGGTCCGCATGCGCCGCATGCGCCGCGACGATTTCTCGCGTCGCCTGATGCGCGAGTCGCGGCTAAGCGCCGACGATCTCATCTATCCGGTATTCGTCCTCGACGGCAACGACCGCGTCGAGCCGGTCGCATCGATGCCCGGTGTCGAACGACAGAGCCTCGACCGGCTGCTGAAGACCGCCGAACAGGCGCTGACGCTCGGCGTACCGGCGATAGCGGTATTTCCGGTAATCGACGCTGCCGGCAAGACCGCCGGCGCCGAGGAGGCGTGCAACCCCGATGGCCTGGTGCCTCGGGTGGTCGCGGCGCTGAAGAAGGAGTTTCCCGAACTGGGGGTGATTACCGACGTCGCCCTTGACCCCTACACCAGCCATGGCCAGGACGGCCTGATCGACGCGGCCGACCCCAGTGGCTACGTCCTGAACGACGAAACGCTGGAGGTTCTCGCCCGGCAAGCGCTGGTGCACGCGCAGGCCGGCGCCGACGTGGTCGCGCCGTCCGACATGATGGATGGCCGGGTGGCACGAATTCGCCGTGAACTCGACGCCGCGAAACAGCTGCATACGCGCATCCTGGCGTATTCCGCGAAGTACGCATCAAGTTTCTACGGCCCGTTCCGCGATGCCGTCGGTTCTGCCGGCAACCTCGGCAAAGGCGACAAGCATACCTATCAGATGGACCCGGCCAACAGCGACGAAGCGCTGCGCGAGGTCGCGCTGGACCTCGCCGAAGGCGCCGACATGGTGATGGTCAAACCCGGCATGCCGTATCTCGACATCGTTCGCCGCGTCAAGGACGAGTTCAAGGTGCCGACCTACGTTTACCAGGTCAGCGGCGAGTACGCGATGCTCAAGGCCGCCGCCCGGAACGGCTGGCTGGACGAAAGAGCCTGCGTTCTCGAGAGCCTGCTGGCCTGCAAACGGGCCGGCGCCGACGGCATCCTGAGCTACTTCGCGTTGTCTGCCGCCGCCTGGCTCAAGCCCTCTGCATGACGCGCGCGCCTGGCTGCAGTCGCCGCAAGCCGTGCTGCGCGGGATTTTCCACCAACCGGTAGAACAGCGCTCCGGCCAGCAGGCTGGCCAGCCAGGCCACCAGCACGCCGAGCAGATTGACCCGCGGGTCGTCGCCGGCAAAGCGCCAGAACAGCCCGCTGATCACCAGGCAGACCGGAAAATGGATCAGGAAGACGGAATAGGAGATGGTCGCCAGGTAAGCGATTGCCCGTGACCGGGGCCAGCTCTCGAGAAAGCCGCCGCGACTCGCCAGGCCGAGCGCCAGGGCGACCAGCAAGGCAACGGCGATGCGCGAGCGAAAATCGACCAGCAGCGCGGCAACCACCACCGCGGCGATCAGCAGCAGCCATCCGGCCGCACTGCGCTGGTGCGTTGCCCAGTAGGTCAGCACCCCTAGCGCGTACGAACCGAAAAAATACAGCGCCCACACGTCCCACGCCGAATCGCGGTTGAAATGATACAGCGACGCGGCCGCCAGGCCGCCTACCAGCAGCGCACCGAGCAAGGCCACGCGGCGCTGGCGGCCGAGCCCGCGGGCCAGCCACAGAGCGCCGAGCAACAGGGCAAACAGCTGGAAGTCGATGGCGACGTACCAGACCCCCGCCGACAGCCCCTCGTAATCGAGAACGCCCTGCAGGAGCAGTGCGTGCGCCAGGACTTGGGCAAGCGTCGGCCGGCCGGGGATCGAATCGTGACTCATCAGCACACGGGCGATCGCCGCACAGGCAATGGCGATCAGGACGGCTGCGAGATAGGGAGTGATCAGTTTCAGGTAGCGCTTGCGCAGCAGCGCCAGCGGCTGCGCCGCCAGCAACACGCCAGCCGGCGCCAGACTGCGCGCGGCGAGGAAGCCGCCGATTACCAGAAAGGCCTGCACGGCACTGCGCGCGTACTCGCTCAGCCAGGAAAACAACCCCGGAGCCAGCACGTAGGCCTGGTCGGACATCGGTCCGTAGAAGGCCAGGTGGTGCAGAACGATCAGCTGCAGCGCCACCGCCTTCAAGGCGTCAACGAATGCCAGCCGTGAGGAAGTCTCAGCCATGGTGCCTGTCGTCCTCAAGAAAACACTGCCGGTATTGGTCCAAGGGCATCGGTTTGCCGCGCAGGTAACCCTGCATCTCGTCACAACCAGCGTCATTCAGGAACTGACGCTGCGCCTCGGTCTCGACGCCTTCGGCGATGACCGTCAGTTGCAGGCTATGGGCGAGTGCGATCACCGCCTGGCTGATCGCGCGGTCTTCGGCGTCTTCGGGTAGGCCGCGCACGAAGCTCTGGTCGAGTTTCAACTTGTTCAATGGCAGGCGTTTCAGGTAAGCCAGCGACGAATAGCCGGTGCCGAAGTCGTCGATCACCAGGCTCAGCCCCATCGCACGCAGGCTGTCCAGGACCTTAACGCTGCTCTCGGCATGGCTCATGATCGCACTCTCGGTGATCTCCAGTTCAAGAAAACGCGCCGGCAGCATCGAGGTCGCGAGCGTCTTGCGGGCGGTCTCCTGGATTCGGCCGCGGGCGAACTCTACACCAGAAACGTTGATTGACAATACTCCCGGCTCGAGGCCGGCGGCGATCCACGCCGCCCATTGGCAGGCCGCGGTGTGCTGGACCCATTCGCCGATCGGCACGATCAGCCCGGATTCCTCGGCGAGCTTGATGAACTCGCCGGGTAGCACCAGGCCATGTTCGGAATGCTGCCAGCGCACCAGCGCTTCGGCGCCAAGGACCGCGCCGGTCGCCAGCGAGAACTGTGCTTGCAGAAAGACCCGCAGTTCGCCGCGCTCGATCGCCCGTCGCAGATCGGTCTCCATTTGCAGCCTTGCCAGCGAAGACCTGGTCAGATCCTGGGTGAAGAACTCATAGGCGTTGCGACCGCGTTCCTTGGCCCGGTACATCGCGACGTCGGCATTCCGCATCAGCGTTTCGCCGTCGTCGCCGTCTTCCGGAAACAGACTGATGCCGATGCTGGCGCCGACGAAGAACTCCTGTTCGACGGTCACCGGCGAGTCCTGCAGAACGTTGAGGATCTTGTCGGCGATGTGCGAGACAGCCGACGGGTCGACGATGTCCTCGATAAGAATCAGGAACTCGTCACCGCCGAGTCGGCCGACGGTGTCCGCTTCACGCATCAGGCGGCCGAGGCGCTTCGCCACTTCGCACAGCACGCGGTCGCCAACCTGATGACCGAGGGTGTCGTTGATGTTCTTGAAGCGGTCAAGGTCGATGAACAGGACCGCCAGCCCCTTTCCGTCACGGTTGGCGCGCTGCAGCGCCTTGTGCAGTCGATCGCCCAGCAGCAGGCGATTGGGCAGACCCGTCAGCGAATCATGATGCGCCTGATGGTCGAGCTGGTCGTGCGCCTTGCGCAATTCGGTGATATCGGTGAATACGCCGACATAGTGGGTCAGCTGACCGTCATCGCCCTTGACGGCGCTGATCGTCAGCGACTCCAGGAAGACCTGCCCGTCCTTGCGCCGGTTCCAGATTTCACCGCGCCAGCGCCCACGCTCGCACAGCGTCCGCCACATCTCGCGGTAGAAATCGCGGTCCTGGAATCCCGACTGGAGGATCCGCGGGTTGCGTCCGACGACTTCTTCCTCGCGGTAACCCGTGATTTCGGTGAAGGCCCGATTGACGGCGATAATGCTGCCGTTCGGCGAGGTGATGGTGATGCCTTCGGCGCTGCTGTCGAAAACCGTCGCCGCCTGCTGCAGGCGTGCCTCGAGCTTCCTCCGCTCGGTGATGTCGAGCATGATGCCCACCAGACCGCTGCCGCCTTCGCCGGGAACACCGTAGATCGCCTTGTGAAAGACAACGTCGCGATACTCGCCGTCGGCGCGCAGCACGCGCGTTTCGTACACCTGCGAGCCGCCGCGCCGGAACAGTTCCTCGTCGGCGGCCATGTAACGATCGGCAAGCTCTCTTGGCGACACGTCGTAGACCGTCGCGCCGACCACGGCGTCGCGCGACTTGCCGATCAATTCGAGAAAGGCCTGGTTGCAGCCCAGATAGCGCCCTTCGCGGTTCTTGTAGAAGACCGGCCCGGGAATCGCCTCGACCAGTTGCTGCATGAAATGCAGTTGGGTCGACAGTTCGAGCGTACGTTCGGCGACGCGCCGCTCGAGTTCGAGATGACTTTGCCGCAGCGCCAGTTCCGCGGCGCGTTGCGCACTGACGTCGTCGTAGGTCCAGATCCACGTTTGCCGGCCATCACTCTCGCCAATGGTCCGGCCGACGACACGCGCCCAGATCGGAGCGCCATCGCGCCGGCGATAGAGGAATTCACCGTCGAAGGTCCCGCTCGCCGTGCCCTGATCGTAAATCTGGCGTCCGACCTCGTCCCACGCCTCCTGACTGGCGAAGAGGATCCGTGTCGACTGCCCCGCCAGGCCACCCGGCGGATAGCCGAAGATCTCCTCGCAGCGCCGGTTGCAGCGCAGGATGGTGCGGTCCCGCTGATAGCTGATGCCGATCATCGCGTTGTCGAAGATCAGCTGCTGCTCCCAGAGGCTGTCCACCAGCGCTTCTTCGGCGGCACGACGGCCAGTGACGTCTTCGAACAGCCAGACGTGGCCCTGCTGCGGATCGTCGGGATTGAGCAGGCTGCCGGTGACCTGGCACCAGATCGTGGCGCCGTCGGCCGTGCGGTATTCGACCTCGCCGTGAAAGGTTCCGGACTCGCTTATCGCCGCGTCGGCGCGCTCCCCTGCCGCCTGCCATGCCGCTTCGCTGGCAAAGCAGGCGCGCGTGGTCTGGCCGAGCAACTGACCCGGGCGATAACCGAAGATCCTCTCGAAGCGCGGATTGCAGCGCTGGATGATTCGGTCGCGCAGAAAGACGATGCCGATCGGCGCACGTTCGAAAATCAGCGTCTGCTCGCGCAACAGTGCGTCCATCGCACGGCTCGCCTGCCGCTTCTCGGTGATGTCTTCGTACAACCAGATGTGGCCTTCATCCGGTCTTGCCGGATTGATCATGCTGCCGGTGATGCGGCTCCAGATCGGTGTGCCGTCGCGGCGGTGGAAGACCGTATCGCCCTGGAAGATTCCGGTTTCAGCGATCGCCGCGTAGGCCCGGCGACCGGTTTCCAGCCACGCCTCTTCGCTCGGGTAATAGATCCGCGTCGACTGCCCGATAAGCTCGTCCGGCGCGTAACCCATGATTTCGGCGAAACGACGATTGCAGCGCTGGATGACGCGGTCACGCAGGATCACGATACCGGCTTCGGCGTTCTCGAAGATCAGTTGCTGCTCGCGCAGCAGACGCGCGCTGGCGTCGCGCGCGGCGACCTCCTGCGTGATGTCGCGAACGATCCAGACCGATCCTTCGCGCGGCGCCGCGGCATCGATTGCCCGCGCCACGAGATGGCCAACGAAGGTGCTGCCGTCACGGCGCACCAGTTCGGTTTCGAGATCGAGAATCTCGCCACCGCTCAGCGGCACCCTGGCTTTGCGGCGCAGTTCCATGCACGCCGCGCCGTTCGAATGGAAGACCAGATCGGGCTGGCCGACCAGGCTTCCTTGCGGCCAGCCGAAGAGCTCTTCGGCGCGCGGATTGCAGCGGTAGACACGGCGGTCGCGTGTGCACACCACGGCGATCCCGGAATGATCGAGGATGGCCTTGTATTCGGGCAGTTGCTGCAGGGAAGCGGAGTCTCTCATGTCGACGGACGAGGGTTGCTGCGCGCGCAGTCTACACGACGGCGACAGCTCACGGCGTGCGGAAGTTCACTCTGTCCAACGGCGCACGGCAGCGATCCAGCCGCGCCACGACGGCGCCGCAAAGCGCGCTGAACGGCGAAGCTCGGCGCCGCTGACGCTGAGCGGACAGCGAAGGGTCGCAGGGTGCTCGCTCGAGATCATCACCGAGCCCGCTTCAGGACCGCTGGTCGCGCACCCACAGACGCTGGCGATGACGCGGCAGGTCTAGAATCGACACCAGTCGGACGTCGACCCACGGCGGCTGCCGCGTCGCGGCGCTTATCCACACCGTCTTCATGCCCAGCCGCTTGGCAGTCCGCAGATTGGCCAACACGTCCTCGACCATGATGCAGCGCCCCGGATCGATCCCTTCGCTGCGCAGCAGGCGGCGGAAGCCGGCGACTGCCGGCTTCGGCTGAAAGCGCAGGCGCTCGACGCCATAGACCGCGTCGAAGCAGTTGCTGATGCCGGTGAGCTCGAGTACCGCCTCGCTGTAGCGCAGCGGCGCGTTCGAGAAAACGATCTTGCGCCCCGGCAGACGACGCAGCATGGCACACAGACCGCGCTCGAAGACCAGCATGCTCTTGAGATCGGGAAACTGATGCGTATGCCGGAGGAAATGGTGCGGGTCAGCGCCGTGATGTCGCATCAGGCCGAGCAGGGTCGCACCGTAGCGCTGCCAGTAATCCTGCCGGATGCGCGTCGCTTCGTCCTCGTCAACGCCAAGCAGCTGGCGAATGTACCCGACCATCGAGCGATTGATGTGCGGAAAGATGTACCGACTGGCGTCGTGCAGCGTGTTGTCGAGGTCGAACAGCCAGACCGGCGATGCGATGGACAGCCGGACCTCCCGCTCAGTGGGACCTGATCATCGTGCCGACGCCGTGATCGGTCAGGATCTCGAGCAGCAGCGCATGCTCGACACGCCCGTCGATGATATGCACGCTCTTGACACCGCTGCGCGCCGCATCGAGTGCGGAACTGATCTTGGGCAGCATGCCGCCGGACAGGGTGCCGTCAGTGACCATGGCGACGATCTCGTTCGGCGTCATGCCGGTGATCAGCTGGCCGCCCTTGTCGAGGACGCCAGGCGTGTTGGTCAGCAGGACCAGCTTCTCGGCCTTGAGGATTTCGGCGATCTTGCCGGCGACGACGTCGGCGTTGATGTTGTAGGTCTCGCCGCCCTTGCCGACGCCGATCGGTGCGACGACCGGGATGAAACCACCGGACTCCAGGTGGCCGATCAGCGACGGGTCGATCTGCATGATGTCACCAACCTGCCCGACGTCGATCAGATCGCCGAGGTTGTCCTGGTTGGCCAGCATCAACTTCTTGGCACGGATGAAACTGCCGTCCTTGCCAGTCAGGCCAACAGCCTTGCCACCCGCCTGGTTGATCAGGTTCACAACATCCTTGTTGACCTGGCCGCCGAGCACCATCTCGACGATCTCCATCGTCTCGGCGTCGGTAACGCGCATGCCCTGGATGAATTGGCCCTTCTTGCCGACGCGAGCGAGCAGGCTCTCGATCTGCGGCCCGCCGCCGTGCACCACGACGACGTTCATCCCGACCAGCTTGAGCAGCACGACGTCACGCGCAAAACACTGCTTGAGGTTCTCGTCGGTCATCGCGTTGCCGCCGTACTTGACGACGATCGTCTTGCCGTGGAAACGTTTGATGTACGGTAGCGCCTCGGCGAGAATGGCCGCTTCGTTGGCTGGGGTGATCGAACGGTCGCTCATGACTGGAGTCCTGACAATGACCGACGAATTTTACGCGGCGTGAGTGAAAATAAGAAGGCGGCCGGCGGCGAGCACGACACAGCGCCCGTCAGCGACCACAAACGCCCCTACCGGGGTCGTTTCGCGCCCTCGCCGAGCGGCCCCCTGCACTTCGGTTCGCTGGTCGCTGCGGTCGGCAGCTATCTCGACGCGCGGTCCAACGACGGCGAGTGGCTGCTGCGTATCGAAGACGTCGACCAGCCGCGCACCGTGCCCGGTGCCGCCGATGCCATCCTGCGCACGCTGGCCGCTTTCGGATTCGAATGGGATGGCGAAGTACTCGTCCAGAGCCGACGCCTCGATTTCTACCACGCGGCGCTGGTCCGCCTGCAACTCGACGGCGAGGTCTACCCCTGCGCCTGCTCACGGAGCGAGATCGCGGCGCACGCACCGCCCCGGTCGGTGGACGGCGGTCTGGTCTATCCGGGAACCTGCCGCGCCGGTCTGGCCGGCGGACGGGCGGCGCGCGCCTGGCGCCTGCGCTTGCCGGATCGGACAGTCGCCTTTGACGACCGGGTGCAGGGGCGACACCAACAGAATCTCGCGCAGGCGGTCGGCGACATCGTCCTGCTGCGTGCCGACGGGCAATACGCCTACCAGCTGGCAGTGGTCGCCGATGACGCGGCGCAAGGGATCACCGCGGTCGTCCGCGGCGTCGACCTGCTCGACTCGACGCCGCGCCAGATCTGGCTGCAGCAACGGCTGGGCCTGCCGACGCCGAGCTACGCGCACCTGCCGGTGGTGACCAATGCCGCCGGCGAAAAGCTCTCCAAACAGACCCGGGCAGCGGCCGTCGACGCGTCGGCCAGCAATGCCCTGCTGTCGGCGGCGCTGGATTTTCTCGGCCAGACGGTGCCGGCGAAAGTCCGCGCCGGATCGCTGAGCGATCTCTGGCGCTGGGCGATCGCCGCCTGGTCGGTCGAGCGCGTACCGGCGCTACGCGGCGTCTTTCCCGGTCAGCGCTTGCCGCCGTAGCCGAGAATGCCGACCAGCACGCGCACCAGGTTGTAACTGAGCCAGCGCAGCAGGCGGGAATGCCACGGCAACCGTCGCCAGCTGTCGACCGGCAACTCGCGCGCGCCATCGAGCATGGCCTGACCGAGACTCTGCCGAAGGGTCTCGGCGAACAGCCGATCCTTGACGACGATATTTGCTTCCCTGGCCAGCAGCAGGCTGAACGGATCGATGTTCGACGAACCGACGGTCGCCCAGACGCTGTCGATCACTGCCACCTTGGCATGCAGGAAGCTGCGCCGGTACTCGAAGATGCGGATGCCGGCGCCGAGCAGTCGGCCGTAGAGCGCCTGCGTGGCGTAGTGCATCAGGCGGTATTCGACACGTCCCTGCAGCAGGATGACCACCCGCACGCCACGTTTGGCAGCGCTCTGCAAGGCCTTCCGGAAGCGGCGGCCGGGCAGGAAATAGGCGTTGGCGAGGAGAATGTCCTGCTGCGCGGCGTCGATCGCCTGCAGGTACGCCTCCTCGATGTCACGCCGGTGCAGGATGTTGTCGCGCACCAGGAAGGCCGCGGTCTGGCCGCCGCGCGCGTCCGGGCCGGTCGGCGAGCTGTGCGTCAGACGATAGCGGCGATTGAGTTTCGCCCACAGCACGATTTCCCACAGCCGGTGCAGCGCTTGTTGAATCGGCGCCAACAACGGGCCCTCGACGCGCACCGCGTAGTCATAGCGCGGCGGGATCTGGTGTGGCGTGTTGAGGTCGTCGATGATGTTGATGCCGCCGATGAAGGCGATTTCGCCGTCGATTGCCACCAGCTTGCGATGCAGGCGCCGCAGGCGATGGCGGCGCAGCTGGAAACGCGCGATATCGGGTCGGTAAACCATCGCCTGGATCCCCGCCTCGACCAGCATCGGTTGCAGGCGGTCGGCAAACTCGCGTGCGCCGAAACCGTCGACCAGGACGCGTACCGTTACGCCGCGTCGGGCCGCCCGGACCATCGCGTCGGATACCGCTTGGCCGGTCGCATCGTCCTCGAAGATATAACTTTCGAGATGGACGTCACGCTGCGCACCGTCGATCGCCCGGATCAGTGCCGGGAAGTACTCGGCACCGCTGTTCAGCAGGGTCAGCCGGTTGCCCGGCAGAAACCTAGCGGCCATCGCATCGGTGCCGACACGCGCCGCGCCTGGTGAGCATCATGCGCCGGAGGAAACCTCGAGAAACCTTCATCAAGCGACGGGGGCACGCGCGATGGATCGGCCATCGGCGCGAATGTCCTGGGGCGTCCATTTTCAACCGTTCGTCGACCCACGTCCAGCAGCGCCGGGACGCTGCCGCGCCGACGCCGGGCCGATCACCCGGTCGCCGCCCGGACGCAAGCTATTGCTGATTGACGAACACCACCTGTGCCGGCATCGGCGCCGGGAAACCGGCCGCCGCGAGCGCTTCGCGGATGACCAGGTTGGTGGCGAAATAGACCTGCCAGTAGTGGTCGGTGTGGCAGTAGGGTCGTACCGCCAGCACCGGACCGACCAGATTGAACTCGAGGATCTCGACGTCGACCGCCGGCTCGGCGAGGACATTGGCTATCGCCGCGACCTTTTCCCTGAGCAGGGCCATCGCCGCCGCATGATCGGCAGCGCCCGACAGCTGCGCCTTGAGATCGACCCGACGATAGGCGTTCACCGAGTAGTTCTGGATCGTCTCGGCAAAGATCCTGCCGTTGCCGAGCAGCGTCAGGGCATTGTCGGGCGTATTGATGGCCGAGGCGAACAGGCCAACCTCCTTGACCGTGCCGGTGACGCCGGCAACGGTCACGAAGTCGCCGACCTTGATCGGTCGCAGGATGATCAGGAAGACGCCGCCGGCGAAGTTGGCCAGCAGGCCCGACCAGGCCAGTCCGATGGCCACCCCGGCGGCGGCGAACAAGGCCGCGAAGGTCGTCGTCTGGATGCCGAAATAGCCCAGGATACCGATCACCAGCAGAATGTTGAGCGTCACGTTGATCACCGTGCCGAGATAACGCATCACCGTCGCATCGACCTTCTGTCGCTCCAGCGCGCTTTGGACCAGGCTGCCGACGCGGCCGATCAGCCAGCGACCGATCACCCAGAAGGCGATCGCCGCCAGCACCTTGATACCGAATTCGGAACCGTACTGCACAGCCAGCTCCTGCCAGCGCGAAGCGTCCGTGGCGTCCATTCTTCTCTCCTTCAGGGGTGTCGGAACGCCAGTATCCCATTGGATTAAGGCCCGGGCAAGCGGCGCAATCGGCGGCGGCGACGGCGCGCGGGCAAAGGCGGCGCTTGCCCGGCGGCGAAGGGCGGGGGAGAATAGGCCGCCAGCGATATCATGGCGGTCGGCGGTCGGTGGCAAGCCTGCGCGGCCAGCGGCCGCCGTAGCCTGCGAGCCTTGATCCACGTCAAGGCCTGGCTGTCTGGTCTGCGCTCTAATAGACGGTTTTCTCTCGGGAATTGCACGATGTTTCGAATCTCCCAGTACATGCAGGAACTCACCGCGCCCAGGCAACCCGGACCGCGACAGAACCCGCCGGCGCCGGTGGTGATCTGGAACCTCATCCGCCGCTGCAACCTGACCTGCAAGCACTGCTATTCGATTTCCGCCGACAAGGATTTCCCGGGCGAACTGAGCACCGACGAAATCTTCACGGTGATGGACGACCTCAAGCGCTTTCGCGTACCGGTGCTGATCCTTTCCGGCGGCGAGCCGCTGCTGCGAGCCGACATCTTCGACATCGCGCGGCGCGCCAAGGCGATGCGCTTCTACGTCGGGCTGTCGTCGAACGGTACGCTGATCGACGCATCGAACATCGACCGCATCGCCGACTGTGATTTCGACTACGTCGGCGTTTCACTCGACGGCATGGGCGCGACACACGACAAGTTCAGGCGCATGCAAGGGGCGTTCGACGCGTCGCTGAAGGGAATTCGCCTGTGTCGCGACCTCGGCCTGAAGATCGGCGTCCGGTTCACCATGACCCAGGACAACGCCCACGACCTGCCCCGGCTGCTCGAGCTGGTCGAGGACGAAGGCATCGACCGCTTCTACTTCTCGCATCTCAACTACGCCGGCCGCGGCAACAAGAACCGCAAGGACGATGCGCAGCACAAGCTGACCCGCTGGGCGATGGATCTGCTGTTCGATACCTGCTGGGATTACCAGCAACGCGGCCTGCACAAGGAATTCACCACCGGCAACAACGACGCCGACGGCGTCTACTTCCTGCACTGGGTCGAGCAGAAGTTCCCCGACAGGGCGGCCAATATCCGTGCCCGCCTGGCGCAGTGGGGTGGCAACTCGTCGGGCGTGAACGTCGCCAACATCGACAATCTCGGCAACGTCCATCCCGATACCATGTGGTGGCATTACGACCTCGGCAACGTTCGCCAGCGACCGTTTTCGGAGATCTGGATGGATCTCTCCGACCCGCTGATGGCCGGTCTGAAACAGTTCCCGCGCCGTGTCTCGGGACGCTGCGGCGATTGTCAGCACTTCGATATCTGCAACGGCAACACCCGCGTCCGCGCCCAGCAGCTGACCGGCGACGCCTGGGCCGAAGACCCCGGCTGCTATCTCGACGACCAGGAGATCGGCGTCGCGCCCGGCCGCGAACGCCTGACGGTCAGCCCCTACATCCGCTTGCGGAGAGCCTCATGAGTCGGCGCTTGGCGCCGCTTGCTGGCTTGCTCGTGGCCCTTGCCGTCGGCGGATGGTCGCCGAGCGGCCCGGCCACGGCCGGCGACGCGGCGGCGACGGACGGCGTTGCCGCGCTCTACAAGGAACACTGCGCGGCCTGCCACGGTGAAGACCGCTTCGGCGGTATCGGCCCGGCGCTGTTGCCGGAAAACCTCGAGCGCCTGCGCAAACCCGAGGCGTTGAGAGTGATCACCGATGGCCGGGTGGCGACGCAGATGCCGGCTTTCGGCGACCGGCTGAACGCCGACCAGGTGGCGCAACTCGCCGACTTGATCTACCGCAAGGTAACGCCCACCCCGGTCTGGGGCGAAGGACAAATCCGCGCCTCGCATGTGGTCAACGCCGACGCCGCAGCGCTGCCGGCGAAACCCGGCCCGGGGCTGCAGGGCGCCGACCCGCTGAACCTGTTCATCGTCGTCGAAACGGGCGACCATCACGTCTCGGTACTCGATGGTGACAAGCTCGAGCGCCTGCACCGCTTTGCCAGTCGCTACGCGCTGCACGGCGGGCCCAAGTTCTCGCCGGACGGACGCTTCGTCTATTTCGCCTCGCGTGACGGATGGATCACCAAGTTCGACATCTACAACCTGGTCGTCGTCGCCGAAATCCGCGCCGGCCTCAACACCCGCAACGCCGCGGTGTCGGGTGACGGCAAATGGGTGATGGTCGCCAACTACCTGCCGCACAGCCTGGTGCTGCTCGACGCCGGCGACCTCTCGCTGGTGAAGATCATCCCGACGCTCAATGCCGCTGGCGACAAGACTTCGCGAGTCTCGGCGGTGTACGATGCGGCGCCGCGCAAGAGTTTCGTCGCCGCCCTCAAGGACGTTCCCGAAGTATGGGAGATCAGTTATGACCCGCAGGCCGAGCCCGTCGCCGAAGGCCTGGTACACGACTTCCAGTACAAGGAAGGGCACTTCACGCCGGGCATGTTCTACCCGCGGCGAACGATGCTCAAGGACTACCTCGACGACTTCTTCTTCACCCAGACCTACCATGAGATCCTTGGTTCTTCGCGCTCGGCAAGCAAAGGGCAGGTGATCTTCCTCGACGGCCGCAAGAAAATCGCCGACCTCGACCTGCCGGGAATGCCGCATCTCGGCTCGGGCATCACCTGGCAGTGGCAGGACCCGACCGGTCGCGAGCGGACGGTGATGGCCTCGCCGAACCTCAACGAAGGCGTGGTCACCGTCATCGACCTCGGCACTTACGAGAACATCAAGGAAATCAAGACCCTCGGCCCGGGCTTCTTCATGCGCAGCCACGAAAACAGCCGCTACGCGTTCACCGACTCGATGATGAGCAAGGAGAACCGGAACGTCCTGCAGGTGATCGACAAGCAGACTCTCGAAGTCGTCGGCGAGATCAGGGCCAAGCCCGGACAGACGCTGGCCCATGTCGAGTTCACCCGCGACGGCCGTTACGCATTGGCCAGCCTGTGGGAGATGGATGGCGCGCTGGTGGTCATCGACGCCAAGACCTTGCAAGAGGTGAAGCGTATTCCGGCCAGGAAACCGGTCGGCAAGTACAACGTGTGGAACAAGATATCGCGCTCCGAGGGAACCAGCCATTGAACCGGCGAGCCCGAAAAGCTGCTTGTCGAACGACAACGATGACCGGCACGGATCGCTCGAGAAGACGGCCATGAGAAGGCAGTTCGACATCCTTTTGCGTGCCCTGCTGGCGACGGCACTGGCGCTGTCGTGCGCAACGACGCAGGCGGTACCGAAAGCGGCCGAACACCCGGACGCGCCGGTAAGTTTCGGCGAGGCCGGGGCACCGCCGAAGCCGACGGCGACGTCGAAGCGCAGCAGCGCAGCCGCTCCGGCGAGCAAGGCCGGGGCCGGCAAATCGGCGGTCAGTGGCCAGGCGGCGCCGGCCGGGAAGACCTCCGGCAAGACCGCCAAGCCCGCCAAGAAAGGCGCGCGCAAGAAATAGCAGGAATTGGCGGACGGCACGCCGGACTCTGCGGCCCGAGCGCACGAGCTGACGACAGCGGCTCGCCGGCCGTTTCGTCGTCCTGGCTCGCCACGCCCCCGTCCATGGACCCAGCCGGAGTTGTCGATGCCAAGGCCATTTCTTTCCCCGATCACGCTGGCGCTGTTGCTGACATCGCCGCCGGCGCACGCTCAGCTGCCGGTGATGGAACTGACCGCCGGCTTCCACCGGATCGAAGCCGAAGTGGCCGCCAACAACAGCGATCGTATGCAGGGCCTGATGAATCGCCAGCAGATGCCGGCCAACCGCGGCATGCTTTTCGTCTTCACCCAGGCGGCGCGCCACTGCATGTGGATGCGCAATACCTACCTGCCGCTGTCGGTCGCTTTCCTCGACGAAGAGGGGCGCATTCTGAACATCGAGAACATGCAGCCGCAAACCGAAACCAACCACTGCGCGGCGAGCGCCGCGCGCTATGCGCTGGAGATGAATATCGACTGGTTCTCGAGCAAGGGAATCAAGCCCGGCGCCCGGATTGGCGGCATCGAGAAATCGCCGCGCCCCCGCTAGGCGATCGACGAAAGACATTCCTGGCAATGAGCGGCGCAGGCGAGCAGCGGTGGCGAAGCAGATTGCTGCGAGCGCCCGGGAGCACCCCCTGCAACCGCTGGCTGCAGGACCGCGGCTCGCTGACCGAGCGCATTCAGGCGAGGGGGCGCTTTGCCGTGCGGGTCCTGCGCCAGGGTCTCGGCATCCCGACCACCGATGAAGCGCTGGCACTGCGCCTGACGCCCGGCCGGCTCGCCTGGATACGTGAAGTGGCGTTGCTCTGCGATGATCGGATCGTGGTCTTTGCCCACACCGTTCTGCCGTGCCGGCCGCGCGGCCCGCTGCATGTCTGGCTGGCGCGCCTTGGCAACCGCTCGCTTGGCGCGCTGCTGTTTTCGCACGCCGGTTTCACGCGCGGCCCGATGAAATTCAGGGCACTGGATCGCCGCGATCCGCTTTTCGCGTCGGCGCTGTGTGGCCTGCGAACGCTTGACCAGCCACCATCGACGCTGTGGGCTCGTCGCTCGCATTTCGGCTTTGGCCGTCAGTCGGTGCTGGTCACGGAGATCTTTTCGCCACCGCTGCTGCAACTGCGCGAAGGCGGCGAGCAGGAGCGCCAATCGTGCAAAGGGTAAAGAAAACCCGGGCGCCGCGAACTGATGCTATAATGCGCGGCTGCACTTGGCGGACCCAACGCGAAGTGCCCCGAGCATCGCGAACCTGGCCGTAACTCTCAAGCCCCCTGCCTTCTGGTGTCGATTCGATCAGCACCGTCCTGGCACAAAGCTTTTGTGCCGATTGCTGCTGACTTCTGTGAAGTGATCAGAGTCTTTCTCAGCTTTTCCCTTGGTTGGCGTTGCGTTTCCCCTTGCCCGCGCAGCGCGCCATAACGGCAGCGCGTGGCACATCCAGACCACGAAGAGAACTATGACTTTTGCAGAAATCGGCCTTCACCCGGCCATCCTCAAAGCACTTGCCGATTCCGGTTACAGCGAGCCGACGCCGGTCCAGAAGCAAGCCATTCCGGCGGCCATCGAAGGCCGCGATCTGATGGTTTCATCGCAGACCGGCTCGGGCAAGACAGCCGCCTTCATGCTGCCGGCGCTGCACCGCTTTGCCTCGCAGGAGCGCGCCAGCGACCCGGCTCGCCCGGCAAGCCAGGAGCGGCGGCCGGCACGCGGCCGCGGCAACGATCGCCAACGCTTCCAGCCGGCGCAGCCGAAGATGCTGGTTCTGACGCCGACTCGCGAGCTCGCCCTGCAGGTCACCGCTGCCACCGACAAGTACGGCCGGCAGCTGCACCATGTCCGGGCGGTTGCCATCCTCGGCGGCATGCCCTACCCGAAGCAGATGGAACTTCTCGGCCGCAACCCGGAAATCCTGGTCGCCACGCCGGGCCGCCTGATCGACCACATGAGCTCGGGCAAGATCGACTTCTCGCAGCTGCAGATCCTGGTTCTCGACGAAGCCGACCGGATGCTCGACATGGGTTTCATCGAAGACATCGAACGGATCGTTGCGGCGACCCCCGCCGCACGCCAGACGATGCTTTTCTCGGCAACGCTCGACGGCACCGTCGGCGAGATGGCGCAGCGGATGACCCGCAACGCGCTACAGATTCGCGTCGACGTCGCGTCGACGCGCCACGACAACATCGAGCAGCGGATGCATTTCGTCGACGATCTGTCGCACAAGAACCGCCTTCTCGACCACCTGCTGCGCGACGCATCGGTCGATCAGGCGCTGGTGTTCACCGCCACCAAGCGTGACGCCGATACCGTCAGCGATCGCCTCAACGTCGCCGGGCTGAACGCCGCAGCGCTGCACGGCGACATGCATCAGGGCGCCCGCAACCGGACGCTGACTGCGCTGCGTCGTGGCCAGCTGCGGATCCTCGTGGCGACCGACGTCGCCGCGCGCGGCATCGACGTGCCGACGATCACCCACGTCTTCAACTACGATCTGCCGAAATTCGCCGAAGACTACGTCCATCGCATCGGTCGTACCGGCCGCGCCGGCCGTAACGGTCTGGCAATCTCGCTGGTTCATCACGCCGAGCACTTCAACGTCAGGAAGATCGAACGCTTCACCAAGCAGACGATCCCGGTCGCCATCGTCGCCGGCCACGAACCGACCCGCCGGCCGGCGCCGGCAAAGCCGCGCCCGACCGGCAAACCCGGCTGGAAAGCCAGCGACAACCGCGCCAACAAGCCGCCGGCTTCGCGGCGCGAGGGCTTGCCCCGCACACCCCACCGCGAAGCGCCGAAGAGCGGTCATGCGGGCAGCGGTCGCCGCGCCTGGGGCGACCGCTGATCGCGGCAAACACATCCGGAAAGCCCGCTGCCGCGGGCTTTTTCTTGTCCTGGCGGCCGGCAGCGCCAGGAAAGCGCCGGCAGCGCGGGCGCTAGCGCGGCGGCAGGCCCCGTTCGCTCCTTTCGAGACGGTCCTCGAGCTCGCCGAGGGCGGCGCCGAGGGTATTCGCCAATTGCTCGACGGCGGCCAGCAGATCCTTCTCGACGCGATCGAGTCTGGCCAGTACCGCCGAGTCGACGGCTGCCGACGATCCCATGTTTGCCTGCTGCCGAGCGAGTTGCTGCAACTCGACGGTGATGAAGCCGCGCAGCTCGGTAAAGCGCGAGGCCTCGGCCTTGTCGGCAAGTTCGCGATTGGCCTGCAGTTCCTGCGCGTGACGCCGCGAATCGAAGAGCGCCGAGGCCTGGACATAGATCACGAAGGCCAGGAAATAGGCGGTCAGCAGGCACAGCGCGCCGAGCATGATCACGCCGATCGGCGCCTGCACGTCGGTCAGGCCAACCGACAAGGTCGTCGGGGTGACGAAGGCATCCCAGTTGAGCGCCGAAAAACCGGCGATGGCGCCGAGCATGAGCAGCAGGAACAGGATGCGGAACTTCATGGCTTGAACTCCTTGGATTGTTGCCGGCAGGAAACCGACGCAGCATCGACCAGATGCCGATAGTATCTCACGATCGCCGCCAGGTCTTCCCCGGCCGAGCGTTCACGGGACGTCGGCGGCGGGCATTCGCGCCAGAATGATCGCCGTTTTCCTGGCCAGCCCCGGAGCATTGCGGTTGCGGTCGTAGAAACGCGGGCTGGGGACCATGCCCGCCAGACGGGCCGCCTGCTCGGCCGAGAGCTGCGCCGCGGCAATGCCGTAGTAGTGGCGGGCGGCGGCTTCGGCGCCGAAGACGCCGTTGCCCCACTCGATGACGTTGAGGTACACCTCGAAGATCCGCTGCTTGCTCCAGACGGCCTCGAGCATCAGCGTGATCAGCGCCTCCTCGGCCTTGCGCCAGGGTGTCCTGGTCGGCGTCAGGAAGAGATTCTTGGCGAGTTGCTGCGAAATCGTCGAACCGCCGGCGACGATTCGTCCGCGTTGCTGGTTCTTCTCGATCGCATTCTGGATCCCTTGCCAGTCGAAACCCTCGTGATCGACGAACTTGGCGTCCTCGGAAGCAATGATGGCGCGTTTCAGGTTCGCCGAGATCTGCGGGTAGGCGACCCAGCGTTGTCGCAACTGCGCCTGCGGATCCTTGACCCGCAGCTCGGCGAGTCGGATGCTCATGAAACGCGTTTGCTCCGGATTGACCCGGTTCCACCACAGCACCCAAGCGAACAGCCACAGCTGGTAGAGCAGCAGCAGCGCCACCAGGCCGACGAGCAGCGTCTTCAGCCAGGTGCCGAGGCGGCTCATCGTCGCGCCGCTGGGTCCGGCACGACGCCGCGCAGCATGGCAATCACCGGCGCACTGTCGGGGCGCACACCGCGCCAGAAATGGAAGGCCTCGGCCGCCTGCTCGACCAGCATGCCGAGGCCATCGGCCAGACGCGCCGCGCCTTGCCTGTCGGCCAAGGCGAGAAAGGGCCTGGCGCCGTCGCCGTACATCATGTCGTAGGCCAGGCTGCCGGCAGCGAAGATCCCCGGCGGCAGGGGCGGCAGCTCGCCCGCCAGGCTGGCCGAAGTGGCGTTGATCACCAGGTCGAAGGATTCGCCGGCGAGCGCCTGATAATCGCCACCGACGACCGTGGCGGTAGTGGCGAAATGCCGTGCCAGGTCTTCCGCCCGGGCCGCGCTGCGGTTGGCGATGACCAGTGCCGCCGGCCCCTCGTCGAGCAGCGGCGCGACGACGCCGCGGGCGGCGCCGCCGGCGCCGAGCAGCAGGACCCGCCGCCCGGCCAGCGGAAACGCCAGGTTGAGCGTCAGGTCGCGCAGCAGGCCGGCACCGTCGGTGTTGTCGCCGACCATCGCGTCGCCGTCGAAAAGCAGGGTGTTGACCGCGCCGGCGACCGTCGCGCGGCTGCTCAGTCGGTTCGCCAGCTGAAACGCCTGCTCCTTGAACGGCACGGTGACGTTGGCGCCCCGGCCACCCTCGGCGACGAAGCGGCGAACGCTGTCGGCGAAGCCGTCGATCGGCGCCAGGATTGCCTGATAGCTCATCGGCTGGCGGCACTGGACAGCGAAGGCGTGGTGGATCAGGGGCGACTTGCTGTGGCCGACCGGGTTGCCGAGGACGCAATAACGGTCGCTCATCGCTTCAACGGGCCCTCGTCTCGAGGCTGTCGCTCTGGGTGAATTGCCAGCTGCGGGTGATCACCAGAATGTCGGTATCGTGCCGGATGGCCGGCGGGAAGTCGGCGAACGGCGCCGCCATGGCGACGATCCGGCGCGCCGCATCGTCGAGGATCTTGTGTCCCGACGAGCGATTGATCTCGACGCTGGCAACCGTGCCGTCGCTCTTGATGATCACCGTCAGGACCAGCGTTCCGTAGAGCTTGCCGCGAGCCGCTTCGGGATAGTTGAGCGTGCCGACGCGTTCGATCTTGGTTCGCCACTCCTCGACGTATTGCGCGAAGCGGTACTCGTCGGCGCGCGTGCCGATGAACTTCTTGCGTGGTCGCTTGTTGTAGTCGTCGAGCTCCTTGCCGATGGCGCCCTCGAGCCGTGCCATGGCCAGCGCGCTCGACGCCAGATCGCGGCCGCTGACGGTCGCTGGCTCGGGCTCGGGCTGCGCCTCCTTTTCCGGAGTCGGCGCGACGGCGGTGCGGCTGTGCGCCTGCGTCGCCAGCCGCTGCTGTCTTGCTTCGAGTTCCTGGACCCGCCGCTGCGAGTGCTCGAGGTCCTCGCCGTCCTGATGCCGGGGCGCTGGCGGCAAGGGCGTCGTCGCGCGGCGCTCCTGCTCGGTATTGCCGCCGCCGTCGAGATTGGCCTGCGCCAGGGCCTGCGCCTCCGGCGGCTTGCGGGCCGAGCGACTATTGACCAGGATGATGTCGAGTGCCTTGTCCTGAAAGGCACGAGTCGCATCCGGGAAGCTGAAGTGCAGCGACAGCAGCAGCGCGTGCAGCAGCAGCGACACCGCCAATGCCAGCCACAGGCTGCGCGCAGCAAGCGGGGATTGATAGCGTTGACGCCGGCTCGCGTTCACCTCAATCGATCGCCTCCACGAGCCCGTCGCTGGCCTCCTCGCGCGCTTCGCCGCCGGCGGTGAGCGTTTCCAGATAGCGGCAGGAGAGTTCGAGAGTCAGTTCATCGATCGACTCGATGCGCACGCGAATCTGCTCGCCGGGCTTGAGTTGCGGCGCCGATGGCACGCGCAGGACCAGCGGCAAGCCGGCCAGTCGGACCAGATTGTCGCGGCCAATGATCGCCGCCGTGATCGTCTCGACGCCCTGCTGACGCAACCAGCGCAGGCACCAGTAGCGTTCCATGCTGCGCTGGAATTCGGCGTAGGCGGCATAGGTCAGCTCGAAATCGCGCAGGGCCGCGAACAGTGCGTCCGAACGCGCGGCATGCGGCGGCGTGTCGCCGTTCAGACAGGCGACCAGCTGCCACTGGTTGATGAGGTCCACATAGCGGCGCAAGGGCGACGACGACCAGGCGTACTGTTTCACGCCGAGTCCCTCGTGCGCCTGCGGTGATGTGCTCATGCGCACCTTGCCGCCGGCCTGGATACGGTAGATCGCGGCCACCCCCTTGCTGGCCAGCAGGCCGCCCCAGGTGCTGTTGGCGACGATCATCAGCTCGGCAACCAGCTTGTCGAGCGGGCTGCCGCGCCGGCGAGCCGAAATGTCGACCCGGCACGCCTCGGCGTCGGCGAGATCGCCGTCGATCCGGAAGTTGTAGTCGTGATTGCCCTGCATCGCCGACGGCTTTCCCCGCCGGCCTTCGCAGGCGTTGGCCAGTTGCCAGAGCGTCATCAGTTCGCCGCTGAAGCTGAATTCGGGCAGCCCGGCGGCAATCGTGCTCTCGTTGAACAGCGGCTCGATGTCGTGGTGACGCAGGTTGGCGACCACCGGTACGACCTCGACCCGCGTTTCGTGCGCGCTGATCTCGAAGTCGGAGGTCACCGTCAGGTAGAGCGAGATGGCGGCGCAGTCGCGGCCACTGCAGAGCGTGAAACAATCCACCACCGGATCCGGCAGCATGGTGATCTTGCTGCCCGGCAGGTAGACCGTCGACAGCCGGTCGCGGGCGATCTGGTCGAGCGGTGACCCCGGCGCGATGCCCAGCGACGGTGCCGCGATGTGAATGCCGATCTGCCAGCCGAGCCCGGGCAGCGCCTGCACCGAGAAAGCATCATCGATCTCGGTGGTCGTCGCGTCGTCGATCGAGAAGGCCCGCACGTCGGCGCGCCGCAGGCCGGCTGGCAGCGCTGGCATTTCGCTGTCCGGAAATCCCGTGCCGCGCGGGAAGTACTCAAGCAGGAAACGCTGCAGGTGATAGTCATGCGGCGAGCGAAAGGCGCCGCAGCGCTGCAGCAGCTGCGGCGCCGAAAGGCCAGTTGCGGCACAGGCCGCTTCCAGCGCTCTGGTCTCGCTGCGGTTGCGGTCCGGCTTGTAGAGCAATTGCCCGATGATCGGCGCAAACTCGGCTGGCAGCGAGCCGGCCTGCAGTTCGTCGGCCATGCGGGCAATGCTCAGCGCCTGCTGGCGCTTCTTTTCGAGGCCGGCGAGGGCGGCCTGGAGAATCTCGCTCGGCGCCCTGCGAAAACGGCCCTTGCCCTTGCGGTGGAAGTAGATCGGCGCCGCCTGCAGGGCCAGCAGCAGGGCCGTCGCTTCGACCGCGTTGGCGACGTGACCGAAGTACTCGTCGGCAAAGTCGAGGAAGGCGAACTCGCCGTCGCCGAGGCATTCCCAGAGGAAGTCCTGCTCGATGCTGCTGGCCAGCGCCTCGGCCTGATCGAGCAGGGTGGCCGGTGCCGGCTCACTGTAGCGCAAGAGGACGTTTGCCGTCTTGACCTTGCTGCGCTTTCCGGAAGCGGCCTCGACCTGCAGGGAGCTGTCATTGTCGAGGACAATGGTGGCCGTCCGGAAAGCCCCGTCTTCTTCGTATAGAACATGCATTGGTACGATTATAACCCACAGAATTCAATGATTTGCGGCACGAACTCGGGGAAGCGCGTGAAGCTGTGATCGCCGCCTTCGACGACCACCTGGCGGCTGCCGGCGTAGCGGGCGACCGCCCGGCGGTAGTCGAGCACTTCGTCGCCGGTCTCGACCAGCAGCAGGTAGCGCCAAGGAGTGACCTGCGGCAGGTCGAGCGCACGCAGCTGTTCGACGTGCTCGGCGGTAAACTCGAAGCGCTCACCGGTGTGGAAGTTGCTCTGCGTGCCGACCAGGCCGCCAAGCAGTGCCGGCGCCATCACCGCCGGATTGATCAGCACCGCGCGCAGGTCGTGCTTTTCGGCCAGCCAGGCGGCGTAGTAGCCGCCGAGCGAACTGCCGACCAGCGTCGGCGGACCGTCGCCGTCGGCCAGCAGCGCCTCGACGCGGGCGATCGCCGCCAGCGGCACCGGCGGCAGTACCGGGCACCGGAAGCGATCGCCGAAACCGGCGACGGCCAGCGCTTCGCCGAGCAGCCGCGCCTTCCACGACGCCGGCGACGAGCAGAAGCCGTGCAGGTAGACGACGCGGGGGCCAGCCATCTCAGCCGCCACCCCAGGACACGGCGCCGTAATGCCAGGTCAGCAGGACGACGATGCCGAAAGCGATGCGATACCAGGCGAAGATCGAGAAGTCGTGCGTGCTGATGTAGCGCAGCAGGCCGCGCACCGCCCAGAACGCCGAAACGAAGGCAGCGATGAAGCCGACCAGCCACATCCCGAGGTCGTCGATCGACAGCAGCGCACGCTCCTTGTAGAGCTGGTAGATGGTCGCGCCGATCAGCGTCGGAATCGCCAGGAAGAAGGAAAACTCGGTCGCCGCGCGGCGCGACAGTCCGAAAAGCAGGCCGCCAATGATCGTCGCGCCCGAGCGCGAGGTACCCGGGATCAGCGCCAGCGCCTGCGCGCAGCCGAGCTTGAAGGCGTCGAGCAGCGACAGGTCGTCGACCGACTCGACCCGGATTCGGTGCTCGCGGCGCTCGGCCCAGAGGATGATCAGGCCACCGACGATGAAGGCGGTGGCGACGACCGGCGGGTTGAACAGCGAGGCCTTGATCGCCTTGCCGAACAGCAGGCCGATGATCGCCAGCGGCAGGAAAGCGACCAGTACGTTGAGCGCAAAGCGTTGCGCGCCGCGATCGCTCGGCAAACCGAGAACGACCTGCGTGATCTTCGCCCGGAACTCCCAGCAGACCGCCAGGATGGCGCCGGACTGGATGACGATTTCGAACAGCTTGCCGCGCTCGTCGTTGAAATCCAGCAGCGCGCCGGCGAGGATCAGGTGGCCCGTCGACGACACCGGCAGAAACTCGGTGACGCCTTCGACGATGCCGAGAATCAGGGCTTTCAGCAGAAGCAACAGGTCCACGCGCGGCTCTCGGAAAAAAGCCGCATTCTAGCACTCAGGGTCGGGTTGCCTGTTCGAGCGCCGACAGCCAGGCAATCGCCTGCTGGCGGTTGTCGCCACACATCTCGACCGAGGGCCGCAGTCCGGCGCAGAAGGACGGCCGCTCGATGCGGCCCCACAGACGACAACGCAGGTCGGCAGTGAGATTCGCGCAGGGTTCACCGGCGGCCTTGCCAGCGGGGTGGCCGGGCATCGGCGTGCTGATCGACGGCGCGATGCAGCAGGCGCCGCATTCCGGCCGGCAGTCGCCGATCGCCGCCATCGGCCAGCGCCTACGACTCGACGCCGACCGCCGCCGGATCCTCACCGTCGGCGGGGTCGCTACTGCCGTAGCCAAGACGCCGCGAGAGCATCGCTGCGGCGTCGCGGGTACCCTGCGCGATCGGACTGTCCCAGTCGATGTCGAAGCTACCGATCAGCCCCAGCGAAGTGACCGCCGCGACCATCCGGCCGGTGTGGCCGAAAACCGGGGCGCTGCAGCCGTTGATCCCCGGCGTCATGCTGCCCGATGCACGCGCGATGCCGTGCCGGCGGATTTCCTCGAGCTGCACGGCAAGCGCCGAGCGCATTTCTGCCGGCGTCTGGCCGGTCGCCGAGGCGACAGCCTGCACTTCGCTTTCGAGCAGCCGCTTCAGGTAAGGCGAACGGTAGAACGCCGAAAAGGCCAGGCCGGTGGCCGAAGTGGTCAGTGGCAGGACGACGCCGGTCCGCAGGGTGACGGTCACCGGACCGCCGGCCTCGACCCAGCGCACGCAGGTCGCGCCGTGGTTGCCCCACATCGCCAGCGCCACCGTCGCACCGATCTGCTCGCAGAGGTCGTCGAGAATCGGCCCGGCGAGACGCACCGGGTCCACCCGCGCGAGGCTCGCCAGGCCCAGCTCGAGCGCGAACTCGCCGAGGTCGTAACGGCCGCTATTGGCGTCCTGCTCGACCAGCCCCATGCGCATGAAACTGACCAGATAACGGCGCGCCTTGGCGGCCGGCATGCCGGCGTTGCGGGCGACGTCGCGCAGCATCATCGACCGCCGGCTGGCCGCCAGCGCGCGCAGCAGGCGCGTGCCGACCTCGATCGACTGGATCCCCTGGCGCTGGCGTGCTAGTTCGGCGCTGTCTGACTCGGACACTTCCGGACGCTCTCCGGCTTCAGCGGATGGGCGCGAGGCGCCGATCGCCGGCGCGCGCCGAAGCCGCGACGACGAACGCGCGGTCGACGCCGGAATCGACTCGCGAGCGCAACGCTGGCGACGCGGGCAACTCGGGTGAGTCGGGCGACTCAGGCGAGCGCACGCAACGCCGCGTCGTAGTCGGGTTCATCCTTGATCTCGGCGACCAGCTGGCTGTGCAGCACCCGGTCATCGCCGTCGAGGACGACCACCGCGCGCGCTGCCAGGCCGGCCAGCGGGCCGTTGCTCAGCGCGACACCGTAGTCTTCGAGAAACTCGCGGCCGCGCATGGTCGACAGGGTGACCACCGAATCGAGGCCTTCGGCGCCACAGAAGCGGCTCAGGGCGAAGGGCAGGTCGGCCGAGATGCACAGCACGACGGTGTTCACCAGCGTGCCGGCCTTCTCGTTGAAGGTACGCACCGAGGTCGCGCAGGTCGGCGTATCGACGCTCGGAAAGATGTTCAGGACCTTGCGTTGACCGGCGAAACTGCTCAGCGAGACGTCGGCGAGATCCTTGCCGACGAGCGTGAAAGCGGGCGCTGTCTGCCCCTTCCGGGGAAAATCCCCGTTGACCTGGAAGGGGTTGCCGCCGAGGGTCACTGTGCTTGTCATGTTGGTTCCTTGTGGAGTTTGAACTGCGGGAAAGTTGGCCGGAGCGTCGCCGCCCTGACCAGGCGGTCGTTGGGCATTATTCCACAGTGGAAGTTCTGCCGCGACGGCAGCGTCGTGGACGGCAGGCGGCTGCGACCGCCGATCGTCCGGAGGTGTCCGCAGTTGGCTCGCATCGTGCGAGCAATCGGCTGCCCGCGCCAAGCTGCTTGCCGGCTTTCTCGCACCAAGCGATCGACGACCGAGCGTACCTGTGACGGTGGGCGTCCTTGGGGTGGCACCTGTGGCCGAAAGGATGTCGCGCCCCGCCCAGCACGACGCATGACGGCACACGACGGGTAGAGTAGAGGACAGGCTTTCGCTGGCAAGAGCGTCTCGCTGGCAAATTCATCCCTCGCCACCGCAGGGATATGAATTAAATTAGAACCATGCTGCACGGCAGGGCGCATAGAAGAAGGACTGCGCGTATCATGAGGCCAACCAATCCCAGCGAGAGCGCCTCACGATGACTACTTCTTCCGACCTTCCCGTCGCCGCACTGCCGGACATCGACTGGGTTGAAATACCTGGTGGCGACTATATCTACCAGGACGGAAAGAGTCGCACGCTGCCGACTTTCTATATGGCGCGCCACCCAATCACCAATATGCGCTACCAGGCCTTCCTTGACGCCTGCGGCTATGACGACGAGCGCTGGTGGCAAGGAATCGAACGTGCGACGCCGCAAGAGCCGCGCTGGCCGCAAGCGACGCGACCCCGCACCAGCGTCAACTGGTACGAGGCAGTGGCGTTCGGTCGTTGGTCCAGCGAGCAGCTGAGCTACACCGTGCGCTTGCCGACCGAAGAGGAATGGGAACGTGCGGCCCGCGGCCGCGCTGGCCGCACCTTTCCCTGGGGCGACGATTACAGCACGGGCTACGCCAACATCGACGAGACCTGGGACGACGCCGGCGAGTGCAAACTCGAACAGACCACGATCGTTGGCGCGTATCCGCTGGGTACCTCGAGCGAAGGCGTGCTCGACCTGGCCGGCAACGTCTGCGAGTGGTGCCTGAACAAACATGAGCATCCGGAGGAAATTGAGCCCGATACCAGTGGCGACGCGCGCGTCCTGCGCGGGGGCTCCTGGGATGGCGATGCAGACGCCGTGCGCAGCGCCGAACGTAACTGGAACGACCCCGGCGAGCGGGTCGACAACGTTGGCTTTCGTCTGGTGTCGTCTGGCCCGATTCGCTGACCTGCGGTTCCGTGCCGATCGTCACCGCGTCGGCAGGTGGCCCCCTTCCCGATGGCTAGGTGCCATCGACGCACCCGTGCTCATGCTGCCATGGCTGCCCATCGTCGCCCGACGATAGCCGGACCGATTGCGGGACGGGGGCGGGTCGCGGGGAGGGGTCGAGCAGGGGACGGAGTCAGCCCCGTCGCCCTCTGCTCGAGCTCTCGCGCCGTGTTAGTCACTCTCAGCCGAGGAAACCAAAATGACCGAACGAAATGGACATTGCCTCTGCCGTGCTGTCAGTTTTCGCCTTACAGCCGAGCCAATCACCACCCGTGTTTGCTGGTGCCGGCACTGCCAACACCTGGCAGCCAACGGTTCAGTCAATGCCTTGGTGCCGACAGACACGCTGGAGATCTCGGGGGAGCTGAGCGAGTTCACGAGCACGGCCGACAGTGGCAACCAAATCAGCCGTCGTTTCTGCCCTCGATGCGGTTCGCACCTCTTTGGCAATTCGTCTGCACGGCCAGAGTTCACCGTGATTCGTGTCGGTAATTTTGACGATCCCTCGTCAGTACACCCGGTGATGAATATTTGGGCGGCGAGTGCGCCAAACTGGGCATGCCTTGATGCCGCCCTGGAACGGGTGGAAGAACAAGCCTCACCGCCACCGGGTGACGCTGCCCAAGCGGACATTCCACCAGGCACCAGGCGATGAAGAGGTGGCGGAAACCGTGGGCAGGCCACGGTTCCTGCTTGTCGGTCGCGCCATCCGGAGCGGCGTCGGGCGATCACTCGGGGGTACCTCTCCGGCGTTTGTCCGACGGCCGAGATCGGCCGTGAGTTCGCGGCCATTGCAGGGCAGCAAGTGGCGCGCGCCGCACGTTCGAACGGCACCGCCGAGGAGTCGCATGATGTTGGACCTGTCCCCGGCGAGCAGGCCCGAAGCGCGGCCAGGCCGACGATGAAGCTGCCGCGCACGCTGCTTGTCCTTTTCTTCACTATGGCCGCGCTGGCGGGATCGAGCGGGCTCGCCGAAACGATCACCAGCGCTCGTTTCGAAGCGCCGGTGGATCGCTACGGACATTTTGCCCTCGGCCGGCCACACGAATACGCCCGGCTGACGGCGACCACCGACGGTGGCCGCCGGCTGCTGCTGGAACTGCCCGAGAACGAGGTGTTCGAAGATCGGCAGCCGCGACTGCTGCGGCTGGCGGCCGGCGAGCCGGCCGAAATCCTCGCCATCGTCAGCCGGCGCGACAGCGGTTCGCGGCTGGTGATGATCCGCCTGCATGCGGACCGGCTCGAAATCGGCGCGCAGTCGGCACCGATCGGCACGCCGATGCGCTGGCTGAACCCGCTCGGCGCTGCCGACCTTGACGGCGACGGGCGCGCCGAAATCGCGGCGGTGACGACGCCGCACCTCGGCGGCACGCTCAGGGTCTACCGCCGTCAGGGCGGCGAGCTGGTCGAGATCGCCGCCCTGACGGGCTTTTCGAATCACCTCTATGGCTCGTCGGAACTCGGCCTGGCGACAACCATGGCGATCGCCGGCCGGCTGCACCTACTGGTGCCGGATGCGACGCGCCGCCGGCTGCGAATCGTCGCGCTGAAGGGCGACCGCCTGGTCGAGACGGGCAGTTGCGCGCTGTCGGCGCCGGTGACTGGCGCCGTCAGGCCGGTCTCGCCGTCGGTCGTCTCGGTCGAGCTGCTCGCCGGGCAACAGCTGATCGATCTCGACACCTGCGGCAGCGGCGCATCGGCAGCACAATGAACGCCCTGTTTGCCAACCCCTCGCTGGCGGCTTTCGTGCTGGCCAGCCTGGTACTGGCGGCAACGCCCGGACCGGGCGTTTTCTACATCCTGGCGCGTACCCTGGCGCAGGGACGGCGCGCCGGGCTGTCTTCGGTCGCCGGCGTGGCGCTCGGCAACCTGGCCAACGCGATCGGCGCGTCGATCGGTGTGGCGGCGCTGCTGGCGGTTTCTTCGCTCGCCTTCGCGATCGTCAAGTACGCCGGTGCGGCCTACCTGGTCTATCTCGGGATCAAGGTGCTCGGCGCCCGATCGGCGGTGGCGGCGGCCACTTTCAGCGAGGCCGACCTGCTGCCGATCTTTCGCGACGGCTTCGTCGTCGCGCTGCTCAATCCGAAAACGGCGCTGTTCTTCGCCGCTTTCCTGCCACAGTTCATCGATCCGGCGGCCCCGGCGCTGCTGCAAGGCGCGCTGTTCGGGTCGCTGTTCGTGCTCATCGCAGTGCTCACCGACAGTCTCTATGTGCTCGGCGCGAGCGCCGTCCGGCCGGCGTTGTCGCGTCTGAACGGCGGCCGCGAGGCCGGCCGCTACCTGAGCGCGGGCGTGCTCATCGGCCTCGGCGTGCTGGCCGCACTGAGCGGCTGGCGCAGCGGCAAGTAGCGGCGCGGCACCGAGACCTCGCGCTCGTCAGCCGGCGTCGCTGCCAGCGCGCCCTGCGGCACGCTGGCTGGCCACGGGGCGCACTGGCGCGAGCAGGCGACGTGCCGCGGCGGCGATCGCCGCCGCGGTGATGCCGAAGAATTCGTAGAGCTCGGCTGCCGGCGCGGACTCTCCGAAGCGGTCGATGCCGACCACCGCACCGTTGCTGCCGACGTACTTCCACCACAGGTCGGGATGGCCGGCCTCGGCGGCGACGATCGGCACCGTTGGCGGCAGTACCTCTTGCCGGTACGCCAGAGCCTGCCGGTCGAAGCGCTGGGTGCAGGGCATGGCGACGACGCGCGCGGCGATCCCTTCCTGTTCGAGTGCGGCATGCGCCGCGACGGCGAGGCTGAGCTCGGAACCGGTCGCGAGCAGCACCACCGCCGGCGTGCCGTTGCTCGCCTCGCAGAGGACGTAGCCGCCGAGCCTGACCCTGGCGATCTGCGCGGCGGTCCGCGACATCGCCGGCAGGTTCTGCCGCGAGAGCAGGAAACACGACGGGCCGTCTGGCCGTTCGAGCGCCTCGGTCCACGCCACCGCGGTTTCGATCGCGTCGGCCGGGCGCCACACGTCGAGCCCCGGAATCAGCCGCAACGACGCCGCGTGCTCGATCGGCTGGTGCGTCGGGCCGTCTTCGCCAAGGCCGATCGAATCGTGCGTGTAGACCATCAAGTGCCGCAGCTTCATCAGCGCAGCGAGGCGGATGGCGTTGCGCGCGTAATCCGAAAACACCAGGAAGGTCGCGGTGTAGGGGATGAAGCCGCCGTGCAGCGCGAGACCGTTGGCGATCGCGGTCATGCCGAATTCGCGGACGCCGTAATTGACGTAGTTGCCGCCGACCTCGCGGTTGGCCGGGCGAGTGCCACTCCAGTTGGTGAGATTGGAACCGGTCAGGTCGGCCGAACCACCGAGCAGTTCGGGCAGTGCCGGCGCCATCGCTTCGATGACGTTCTGCGAAGCCTTGCGGGTGGCGACGGCGCCGGTCTGCTTGGCCAGCCGAGCGAGCAGGGCGCCGACCCGGGAGCGCCAGTCGGCGGGCAAATCGCCGCGCGTGCGACGTTCGAAGTCGGCGGCCAGTTCGGGGTAGGCGGCGCGATACGCGGCGAACTTCGCCGCCCAGTTCTTCTCGGCAGCGGCGCCCCTGCTGCGCGCGTCCCACGCGCTGGCGACGTCGGCGGGAATTTCGAAGGGAGCAAACGGCCAGCCGAGCTGTCGCCGGGTGTCGGCGACTTCGTCGGCCCCGAGCGGCGCGCCGTGCACGTCGTGCGTGCCACCCTTGTTGGGCGACCCGAAGCCGATCATCGTCTTGCAGCAGATCAGGGTCGGTCGTCCGGTCTGGGTCCTGGCGATGCGAATCGCGGCCTCGATCGAATCGGCGTCGTGACCGTCGCAGTGCGGCACCACCCGCCAGCCGTAGGCTTCGAAGCGCTGCGGCGTGTCGTCGGCGAACCACGGTTGCACGTGGCCATCGATCGAGATGTCGTTGTCGTCGTAGAAGACGATCAGTTTGGACAACGACAGCCGGCCAGCCAGCGAGCACGCTTCGTGTGACACGCCTTCCATCAGGCAGCCATCGCCGATGAAGGCATAGGTGAAATGGTCGACGACCTTGTGTCCCTCGCGGTTGAAGGTCTCGCCCAGCAGACGCTCGGCCAGGGCCATGCCGACTGCGTTGGCGAGACCCTGGCCGAGCGGTCCGGTGGTCGTTTCGACGCCGGCCGTCAGCCCCCGCTCGGGATGTCCCGGGGTTTTCGAATGCAACTGCCGGAACTGCCTGAGTTGGTCGATCGGCAGGTCATAGCCGCTGAGATGCAGCAGCGCGTAGAGCAGCATCGAACCGTGCCCGTTGGAGAGCACGAAGCGGTCGCGATCGGCCCAGTGCGGATTGGCGGGGTTGTGCTTGAGATGCTGCCGCCAGAGCACTTCGGCGATGTCGGCCATGCCCATCGGCATTCCCGGGTGGCCGGAGTTGGCCGCCTGGACGGCGTCGATGGCGAGAAAGCGCAACGCGTTGGCGCAGCGGCGACGTAGCTTGCGGGATTCGGTGGGCACGGCGATCTCCTTCAGTCGGGGCAGGTGAGCAGTCCCTGGGCAGCGGACCGGCGGTTCGCTTCAGCGCGCACGGCGCTTCTTGTCCATCAGTTGCATGATCATCGGCGTGAAGATGATCTGCATCGCCAGCCCCATCTTGCCGCCCGGACAGACGATGATGTTCGGACGCGACATGAACGAGTCGTGCAGCATGCTCAGCAGGTAGGGAAAGTCGATCCCGTGCGGATTGGCGAAACGGATCACCAGCATGCTCTCGTCGGGCAGCGGGATGTCCTGGGCGATGAAGGGATTCGAGGTATCGACGGTCGGCACGCGCTGGAAATTGACGTGCGTGCGCGAGAACTGCGGGCAGATGTAGTTGATGTAGTCGGGCATCCGCCGCAGGATGGTATCGACCACCGCTTCGGTCGAGTAGCCACGCTGCGCCTTGTCGCGATGCAGTTTCTGGATCCATTCGAGATTGACGATCGGCACGACGCCGATGCACAGGTCGACGTGCCGGCCTACGTCGACGTCGCCGGTGACAGCGGCGGCATGCAAACCCTCGTAGAACAGCAGGTCGGTGCCTTCCGGCAGGTCGCACCAGTCGGTGAAGGTTCCCGGCGGCGCGCCGTAGCGCTCCGCTTCGGCGTCGTCGTGCACGTAATGGCGACTGCGGCCACGGCCGCTCTCGCCGTATTCGCGAAACAGGCCTTCGAGTTCGGCGAGGAGGTTGGCCTCGGGCCCGAAATGGCTGAAATGATGGTCGCCGGCGAGGCCCGTCTCGGCCATCTTGGCACGCATTTCAAGGCGGTCGTAACGATGGAAGCTGTCGCCCTCGATGATCGCGGCGTTGAGTTTCTCGCGCCGGAAGATGTGCTGGAAGGCGCGCGTGACCGACGTCGTTCCGGCACCCGAGGAGCCGGTGATCGCGATGACCGGGTTCTTTGTCGACATGAGCTTGGTCTCCTTTGCATTACCGTGAAAGCCGCCTGCGCGACTTGGAAATCTCGCCCTGGCCGTGATTCTGCCAGGGGTGGGCGGGACGACTGCCTGGTGGTGCCGGCGTCCTGCCCGGCGCGGCAGCGATCAATCGTCCCGGAACAGCGTGCGCGTCGAGAACAGCGGCGAGCTGAAGGGCTGGTCCTCGCCGGTGGCATGCTCGTGGTGGTAGCGTTCGATGCGTTCGACCTCGTCACGCGAGCCGAGCACCACCGGCACCCGCTGGTGCAGGCTGTCCGGCTGCACGTCGAGAATGCGCTCGCTGCCGGTCGACGCCAGACCGCCGGCCTCGGCGACGATCATCGCCATCGGGTTGGCCTCGTACATCAGCCGCAAGCGACCTGGTCGGGAGAGGTCCTTGCTGTCGCGGGGGTACATGAAGACGCCGCCGCGCATCAGGATGCGATGGACCTCGGCGACCATCGACGCGACCCAGCGCATGTTGAAGTCCTTGCCGCGAACACCGCTCTGGCCGGCCAGGCACTCGCTGACGTAACGCCGGATCGGCGGCTCCCAGAAACGCTCGTTGGAGGCATTGATCGCGAACTCGCGGGTTGCCGGCGAAATCACCAGATTCGGATGGGTGAGCAGGAACTCGCCGATGTTGCGATCAAGCGTGAAGCCGTGCGTGCCGTTGCCGACGGTCAGCACCAGCATCGTCGACGGGCCGTAGAGGGCGTAGCCGGCGGCGACCTGCGCCGACCCCGGCTGGAGAAAATCGGCCGCGGTCGGCGCCCGGTCACGGCTGGTCTCGGGGCAGTGCAACACCGAGAAGATGCTGCCGACCGAGAGGTTGACGTCGATGTTCGAGGAACCGTCGAGCGGATCGAAAACCAGCAGGTAGCGGCCGCGCGGGTTCTCGGCGGGAATCGGATAGACGTCTTCCATTTCTTCGGAAGCCATTGCCGCGAGGTGGCCACCCCACTCGCAATGGCGAATAAAGGCCTGGTTGGCCAGCACGTCCAGCTTCTTCTGCGCCTCGCCCTGGACGTTTTCGCCGCCGGCGTCGCCGAGCATGTCGGCCAGTGAACCGCGTGACACGCCCTGCGCAATCGCCTTGCACGAGCGCACAATGTCGCTGATCAACATCGCGAAATCACCGGCCAGCGCCGGATTGCGGCGCTGCTCCTCGATCAGGAACTTGTTAACGTTGGTGCGTCCGCATAGCATGGGCGGGTACTCCGGCAAGTGAAAATTCGCGTTGGTCGCGGTATGAAGCTGATTCTAGCCGTCTGATCGAAAAACTCTAGTTAAAGGTATTGTCGGATTTATTTAAGAAAAACTAATCAATGAGAAACGCAACGATCCGTCAACTGCAGATCTTTTCGGTGGCCGCGAGCCACCTCTCCTTTGCCCGTGCCGCCGAGCGGCTGCATCTGACGCACGCCGCCATCTCGCTGCAGATCAAGCAACTGGAAGAGGTTTGCGGCGCGCTACTGTTCGAGCGAATCGGCAAACGGGTCTTTCTCACCGAGGCCGGCGAGGTCCTGCTCGACCACGCGCGCCAAATCCTGCAATCGCTGAAAGAGGCCGACGAGGCACTGCTGGCCCTCAAGGGCCTCAAGGGCGGCCGCATCGCCGTCGCCGTCGCCAGCACCGCCGAGTACTTCGCGCCCGGCCTGCTGGCGCAGTTTCGCAAGACCCAGCCGGACGTACGTATCCGTCTGCTGATCGACAACCGCGACACGGTCAGTCGCCTGCTGGCGGGCAATGACGTGGACCTGGCGATCATGGGCCGTCCGCCGGCAGCGCTCGACGCCACCGCCGTCGCTTTCGCGCCGCACCCGCTGGTCATCGTGGCCAGTGCCGACCACCCGCTGACGCGCCTGGCGAGCGTTTCCGCCGAAGACCTCGCCAGCGAAACGCTGATCGTTCGCGAAGCCGGCTCGGGAACGCGTTCGGCGATGGAGGAGTTCTTCCAGGAACGTTCGCTGAAGCCGCGGATCGGCATGGAAATGGGCAGCAACGAAGCGATCAAGCAGGCCGTCGTCGCCGGCCTCGGGGTGAGCTTCATTTCACAGCACACGCTCGGACTGGAATTGCGTGCCGGGCGTCTGAGCATCCTCAAGGTCGAAGGCACGCCGGTGGTGCGCCGCTGGCACATCGTTCGTCACCGCAGCAAACACCTGACGCCGGCGCTTGCCGCTTTCTGGGATTTCGTCCTGGAGTTTGCCCCGGCCTACCTGCGCAAGCTGGTCTGACGCCGCGTGCCGGGTTCCGGCAAGCGCGATCAGGCGAAGCCGCTCTGCACCGCCTCGCTGAGCGGCAGTCTTGCGGACGGTGCGCGATGCAGCGGGAAGACGATCCTGGCGGTGCAGCCGGGCTGCTCCTGGCCGCTCGCGTCGACGGTGTTCGGACGCAGGCTGGCGGCGGCCTGGTGGACCTCGGCGATCTCGCGAACGATCGCCAGGCCGAGACCGCTACCCTCACCGCTGCGGCCGTCGGCGCGGTAGAAGCGGTCGAAGACCTTGTGCGAATCGTCGTCGGAAATGCCGCTGCCGCTGTCCTCGACCTCCAGCAAGGCGAAGTCGCCCTGCGCAACGACCCGTGCGGTGACCCTGCCGCCAGCCGGCGTGTAACGCAGGGCATTGTCGAGCAGGTTGTTGATCATTTCGCGCAACAGGAAGGTATTGCCGAGGATCGACACCGTGCCGGCAGGCTCGTAACCGAGATCGATGCGCTTTTCGAGCGCCCGCACCACCCAGGTTTCGACAATCTCGCGCAACAGCTGATCGAGATCGAGCGGCAGCAGCGTTTGCGGCGAGTGTCCGCTGGCTTCGGCGCGCGCCAGCGCCAGCAACTGATCGACCAGGTGCGAGGCGCGGTCGACGCCGGTCAGGATCTGCCGAAGAGCATGCCGCAGCTCGGCCGGGTCGCGCTCCCGCATGGCCAGTTGCGCCTGCGTTTTCAGGCCGGTCAGCGGCGTCCGCATCTGATGCGCGGCGTTGGCGATGAAGCGCCGTTGCGCGTCGACGTTGTGCTGCATGCGCGCCAGCATCGAGTTGAAGGCCTCGGTCAGCGGCCGCAGTTCTTCCGGCACGCGGCCCAGCGAGATCGGCGACAGGTCGGCCTCGCGCCGCGCTTCGATCCGGTTGCGCAGGCGGGTCAGCGGGCGCAGGCCCTGCGACAGGCCGAACCACACCAGGACCACCGCCAGCGGAATGATCACGAACTGCGGCAGGATGACGCTGGCGATGATCTTGTTGGCCAGTTGCGATCGCTTTTCGGTCGTTTCACCGACCTCGATCAGGACCCAGGGTTCGGCCAGGTCATCGCCGGCGAAAAGATACATGTAGGCAACGCGCAGCGCCTGGCCGCGGTACTCGTCGTCGCGAAAATGGATTTCGCCGTGCTCCTTGTTGACCACGCTGTCGGCGAGCGGCGGCGGCGGCAGCTCGGGGTCGCCGGCGATCAGTTCGAACTTGCCGTCGAGCAGGTGGAAATAAACGTTGTCGATCTCGTCGGAGCGCAGGAAGACCTGCGCCATGCCGGGCAGTGCCAGGTGCGGCACACCCTTCTCGAAGGCGATCTGGCGCGATATCGCCGACACGTGCTCACGCAGCGATTGATCGTACGGGAAGCTGGCGACGCTGTTGGCGAAGTAGTGGGTGAAGGCGATGCTGATCGGCCACACGAACAGCAAGGGTGCCAGCATCCAGTCGAGGATCTCGCCGAACAGCGAGCGCTGGACGTCAGGGTCTTGTTTCTTCCGCAGGTTTCTCAAGATAGTAGCCGAGCCCGCGAACGGTGGTGATATTGACGCCGGTCGCCTCGAGCTTCTTGCGCAGGCGGTGGATGTAGACCTCGATCGCGTTGTGACTCACCTCCTCACCCCAGCCGCAGAGGTGATCGACCAACTGGTCCTTGCTGACCAGTCGCTTGGTTCGCGACAGCAGGATCTCGAGCAATCCCAGTTCGCGTGCCGAGAGATCGAGCATCTGGCCGTTCACCAGCGCACAGCGATCAGTCTGGTCGAAGGTCAGCGAGCCGCACTCGATCAGCCTCGCCGTCCCGGACGACCGGCGACTGAGGGCCCGCACCCGCGCCTCGAGTTCAGGAAGTTCGAAGGGCTTGGCCATGTAGTCGTCAGCGCCGAGATCGAGGCCCTTGACGCGATCATCGATGCCGTCGAGCGCGGTCAGGATCAACACCGGCGTCGTCGCCTTGCGCGCTCGCAGCCGACGCAGGACGTCGAGACCGGGCAGCTTTGGCAGACCCAGGTCGAGAATCACCAGGTCGTAGACGTTGGTCATCAACGCCGTATCGGCGTCAACGCCGTTGGCGGCACAATCGACCGCGTAGCCCGCCTTGCGCAGCGAGCGACAAAGGCCATCGGCAATGATTCGGTCGTCTTCAGCGAGGAGGATTCGCATCGCTCGCCTGTCCCCAACCGGCACCCGTAAGCTGTCTGTAAGGCCCAACTCTTAGCCTAGGCACGCTGTTCTCCTTTTCATGGTCCTGGGAGTACGGGCCGCGGCCCGTCCTCGGGGAGTATCCACGTCTCGCACCGGGTACTCCCCGCCATTTTTCGGCCAGCACCGTGCCCGCGGCGACGGTGCGGCTTGTCAGCTCTCGAGTGTAGCAAAAAGGACTGCCGGTCGCTGTCTTCTGCGAGCCATGCTCTTGTCTTGACGGTTGAGAAGTGCCTCGGGGGTAGGCGAGTTTTGCGGTCGGGCGCCGATTCGCTCGGCCGCGATCAACGGTGCCCGCGTCAGGAATGACCGAGGTCTTCCGACCCCGTCGCGAGCACGCTCTCGGCAAGCTTCACCCAGTAGCTGATGCCGAGCGGCAAGATCTCGTCGTTGAAGTCGTAGTGCGGATTGTGCAAGGTGCAGCCGCCACTGCCCGGACCATTGCCCAGCCAGACGTAGCAGCCCGGCTTCTCGAGCAGCATGTACGCGAAATCCTCGGCACCCATCGACGGCAGTTCGTCGACCCGCAGCTTGTCGGCGCCAAGCAGCTCGCGGGCGACGCGGCGGCAGGTTTCGCTTTCCGCGACGCTGTTGACCGTCGGCGGGTAGCGATGATCGAAGCGCACCGAGATGCGCGCACCGAAAGCACTGGCGATGCCGTTGCACAAACGCTCGACGGCCCGCTCGACAAGCGCCTGCGTGTCGACGTTGAAGCTGCGGATGGTCCCGCGCAGCACGGCGTCGTCGGGGATGATGTTCCACGCTTCACCGGCGTGAATCTGCGTCACGCTGACCACCGCCGACTCGCACGGGTGCACGTTGCGGGCGACGACGGTCTGCAGCGCGAGCACCAGTTGACTGGTCACGACCAGCGTGTCGACGCCCTGATGCGGCATTGCCGCATGGCAGCCCTGGCCGTGCACGTCGATCTCGAAGGCGCAGGTTCCGGCCATCACGGCGCCCGGCATCACGGCCATTTCACCGACCGGAATTCCAGGCCAGTTGTGCAGGCCGAAAACGGCGTCCATCGGAAAGGCGTCGAACAGGCCGTCGGCGATCATCACCGCGGCACCGCCCTCGGACTCCTCGGCGGGCTGGAAGATGAAGTACACGGTGCCGTCGATATCGAGTGCGTCGCGCTGCTCGGCCATGTAGCGCGCGGCGCCGAGCAGGATCGCGGTGTGCCCGTCGTGACCACAGGCGTGCATCAGTCCGTCGGTCGTCGAGCGGTGCGGGAAGTCGTTCTTCTCGTCGAGCGGAAGGGCATCCATGTCGGCGCGCAGGCCGATCGCGCGCGCGCTGTCACCCTTGCGCAGGGTCGCGACGACGCCCGTTCCGGCCAGACCGCGATCGACCTGCAGCCCGTAACTGCTCAGCTCGCGGGCGACCAGGTCGGCCGTTCGCTGCTCCTTGAAAGCGAGTTCCGGGTGGGCGTGAAGGTCACGCCGGATTGCCGCGAGGTCGGCGAGAAAGGGAATCTTCAGGGGAACCATGGGCAATTGCCGAGAAATTTGGGCATTCAGTGTATTCCAGACCGACTTGCTCGTGGAGCCGGGCATCCGTTATGCTTCTTCACATGCATCTCGTTCTCATCAGCGGCCTCTCGGGCTCGGGAAAATCGATTGCACTCAAGGTGCTGGAGGATGCTGACTACTACTGCGTCGACAATCTGCCGTCGCCGTTGTTGCATCAACTGGTCGAACAGCTCGACCAACAGGGCCACGACAAGGTCGGGGTGGTGATCGACAGCCGCAGCGGCGACAGTCTGGCGGCGTTGCCGCCACAGCTCGACAGCCTGCGCGCCACCGATCTGGAGTTGCAGTTCCTGTTCCTCGACGCGCAGGACGACACGCTGATCAAGCGTTATTCCGAAACGCGCCGCCGCCATCCGCTGGCCAGCGATCGGCTGACGCTGACCGAAGCGATCGCCGAGGAGCGTGTGCACCTGGCCGGCCTGGCCGCGCTGGCTCACCATATGGATACCACCGCGCTCAAACCCGGCGCGCTGCGCGAGTGGGTCCGCCAGTTCGTCGCCACCGACGCTTTCCCCGACCCCGGCCAGGGACTGACTCTGCTCTTCGAATCGTTCGGCTTCAAGAACGGCATCCCACTCGACGCCGATCTGGTCTTCGACGTGCGCTGCCTGCCCAACCCCTACTACGAACTGACCCTGCGTGCGCTGACCGGGCTGGACGTGCAGGTGATCGCCTTTCTCGAGGCCGAACCGGAAGTGCTGCGCATGCGTACCGACATCGCCGGCTTCATTCATGCCTGGTTGCCGGCTTACGTCCGCGACAGCCGCAATTACCTGACCGTGGGAATCGGCTGTACCGGCGGCCAGCACCGCTCGGTCTACCTGGCCGAACGCCTGGGACGCGAATTTCGCAGCAGCGCGCGCGTGCTGGTACGTCACCGGGAGCTGCCGCCACCGGCGATGGCCACCATCGGCATCCCCTGATGCGCTGGCTCGGGCTGCTCAGGCCCGGCGACTGGCTGCTGATCGCGCTGGGCCTGCTGGTCTGCGGGCTGGCCTTTCCGCTGGCCTGGCAGGCGGGCGTCGCCGAAAAGGCGATCGTCAGGCAGGGCGGCGCGCTGTTCTCCGAACTCGACCTGTCACGCAATCGCCGCATCGACGTTCCGGGGCCGCTCGGCACGACCACGGTGGTGGTGGACAAGCGTCGGGTGCGCGTCGCGTCTGACCCCGGGCCTCGCCAATACTGCGTTCGTCAGGGCTGGCTGGCGCGCCCGGGCGAGATCGCCATCTGCGCTCCCAACCAGGTCAGCGTCGAAATCCAGGGAAGCAAGCGCACCTACGATTCGCTGTCGTATTGAAGCGGGTGCGATTTGGGTGCGATTTCGCCAATCCAGGTTATAATCGCCGACTCAATCCGAGGAGCGCTGCAGGGCTGTCGGTCGACAGTTTCAGGCTCGGATTCATCAAACGGCGCTCATCCAACCAACCCGTGCCAGGCATGGGAAGATGGGTGGGCCCGGGCTGAAGTCCTTCAGCAGGCACACGCGGCTTCCTATCCTGGTCAAAGTTCTGAAGGAGCCTGCCGTGCTGGACACTTTTAGCCGAACTCAAGACCACGTCGTTGCCGACCTCGCCCTGGCCGACTGGGGCCGCAAGGAAATCCGCATCGCCGAGACCGAAATGCCGGGCCTGATGGCGATTCGCGAGGAATTCGCCGCCACCCGGCCGCTGCAGGGGGCGCGGATCACCGGTTCGCTGCACATGACCATCCAGACCGCCGTGCTGATCGAGACGCTGACCGCGCTCGGCGCCGAAGTCCGCTGGGCGTCGTGCAACATCTTTTCGACCCAGGACCATGCCGCTGCGGCGATCGCCGCTTCCGGCACGCCGGTGTTCGCCGTCAAGGGCGAGTCGCTGGTCGATTACTGGGACTACACGCACCGCATTTTCGAATGGCCGGACGGGGCTTACAGCAACATGATCCTCGACGACGGCGGTGACGCGACGCTGCTGCTGCACCTCGGCGCCAGGGCCGAAAAGGATTCTTCAGTGCTCGCCAAGCCGACGTCGGAAGAGGAAACGATCCTGTTCGCCGCGATCAGGGCCAAACTGGCCAGCGATCCCGACTGGTACTCGCGCCGCCTGGCGGCGGTGAAGGGCGTCACCGAAGAGACCACCACCGGCGTCCATCGCCTGTACCAGATGCACGCCAGGGGCGAGCTCAGCTTCCCGGCGATCAACGTCAATGACTCGGTCACCAAGTCCAAGTTCGACAACCTCTACGGCTGCCGGGAATCGCTGGTCGACGGCATCAAGCGGGCAACCGACGTGATGATCGCCGGCAAGGTCGCCCTGATCGCCGGCTACGGCGACGTCGGCAAGGGCTCGGCGCAGGCGATGCGCGCTCTTTCGGCGCAGGTCTGGGTCACCGAGGTCGATCCGATCTGCGCGCTGCAGGCGGCCATGGAAGGCTATCGGGTGGTGACCATGGACTACGCCGCCGACAAGGCCGACATTTTCGTCACCTGCACCGGTAACTACCACGTCATCGATCACGGGCACATGAGCAAGATGAAGGACCAGGCGATCGTCTGCAACATCGGGCACTTCGACAACGAGATCGACGTTGCCTCGCTCGAGGGCTACACCTGGGAGGAGATCAAGCCACAGGTGGACCACGTGATCTTTCCCGACGGCAAGCGGATCATCTTGCTGGCCAAGGGGCGCCTGGTTAACCTCGGCTGCGGCACCGGCCACCCGTCCTACGTGATGAGTTCCTCGTTCGCCAACCAGACCATCGCGCAGATCGAGCTGTTCACGCACACCGCCGACTACCCGGTCGGCGTGTATACGCTGCCCAAACACCTCGACGAGAAAGTCGCCCGGCTGCAGCTCCGCAAGCTGAACGCGCAACTCAGCGAGCTCTCGGATGCCCAGGCCGCCTATATCGGTGTGCCCAGGGAGGGCCCCTACAAGCCGGACCACTATCGCTATTGATGCCGCTTGTCGACAGGCGACACGGTCGTGCGACTGATCCTGCTCTGGCTGCTCAACGCTTGCGCGCTGCTGGCCGTCGCCTACCTGATGCCGGCCTCGATCGAGGTCGCGTCGTTCGCCGCAGCGATGGCCGCGGCGTTGGTGCTCGGGCTGGTCAATGCCGTCCTGCGTCCCCTGTTGGTGCTGCTGACCTTGCCGGTGACGCTGCTGACCCTCGGGCTGTTTCTCTTCGTGCTCAATGGCCTGATGTTCTGGCTGGCGGGCTCGCTGCTCGAAGGCTTCGTGGTCAGCGGCTTCTGGCCGGGTTTCTTTGGCGCCATGCTGTACAGCGTCATCTCGTCGATCCTTTCCTCGCTGCTTACGCCGCGGGAAGTTCACCGCTAGTCTCCTCATGACCGCCGACAAGCGTACCTTCAGCCTCGAGCTGTTTCCGCCGCAAACGCCCGAGGGCGCCGAAAAACTGCGCGCCGCGCGGGCCCGCATGGCGCTGCTCGAACCGCGTTTTTTCTCGGTCACCTTCGGCGCCGGTGGTTCGACGCGCGACCGCACGCTGGACACCGTGCTCGAAATCCAGCGTGAAGGCCGCCAGGCGGCCCCGCACCTGTCGTGCATCGGCTCGACGCGAGAGAGCATTCGCAGCATCCTCGAGCAATACCGTTCGCACGGCATCCGCCATCTGGTCGCGCTGCGCGGCGACCTGCCGTCGGGAATGGCGCGGGCCGGGACCTTTCGCTACGCCAATGAACTGGTCGAATTCATCCGGGCCGAAAGCGGCGACTGGTTTCATATCGAGGTCGCCGCGTACCCGGAATACCACCCGCAGGCACGAAGCCCCGGCGACGACCTGCAGTGCTTCAAGCGCAAGCTCGACGCCGGGGCCAATTCGGCGATCACCCAGTACTTCTACAACTTCGACGCCTACGCCCATTTCATCGACCAGTGCCAGGCAATCGGCATCGACGTGCCGATCGTTCCGGGAATCATGCCGATCGCCAGCTACAGCAGCCTGGCGCGCTTCTCCGACAACTGCGGCGCGGAAATACCGCGCTGGATCCGCAAGAAGCTTGAAAGCTACGGCGACGACAGCGCGTCGATCCGCGCCTTCGGCCTCGATGTGGTCAGCCGCCTCTGCGAAAGGCTGCTCGCCAGCGGCGCGCCGGGCCTGCACTTCTATACCCTCAACCAGGACGCGCTGACCAGCACGATATGGCAGCGCCTCCGCATTTCATAGGCTGATCGTCATGGCCGCACGTGAACTTCCGGTAATCGTCCGCTACGCTCTCGAATTGTTCGCACCGCTCGGCACGCTGCGGGTCAGGGCGATGTTCGGAGGCTGGGGCTTCTACTGCGACGACCTCTTCTTTGCCATCGTCGCCGGAGACATCCTGTACCTCAAGGCCGACGGCCAGAGCGCGGCGACTTTCGAAGCCGTCGGCGGCCACCCGTTCCGCGTCGAGTACAAGAACGGCCGCAGCGAAACGATGAACTACTGGACCGTGCCGGAGGAGGCGATGGAGAGTGGCTCGGAAATGCTGCCGTGGGCGCGTGCGGCGCTGGCCGCTGCCGCCCGTGCGCGCAAGCCGGCAAAAAAGCTTCGTGCCAGCGAGCCACCAGGGCGCTGAGCCGCCAGCCAACGGCCACCAGCCGTCGACACAGCGAATTCCCCGCGGCAAGTGCCGACCCCTGCCACACGCAGGAAAGACGGGGGATTCCGAGGTCGCGGAAACGACTTTCGCGGTAAGGCTTTCCCCATCGTTCGTCGTCCGGGCTAGAATTGCGCCGATCGTCGCCGCTCCCGACAACCGCCCGGCTTGCCACCCGAACCGCCACGAAACGATCGGCGCCGGTGGCCAACGACCCGATGAGGACGCATGAAGGACTACTATGCCGTGCTGGGCGTCGCCAGCGACGCTTCCGGCGAAGCGCTGAAACAGGCTTATCGCAAGAAGGCATCGCAACTTCACCCCGACCGCAACGCGGCGCCTGACGCTGCCGAGCGCTTTCGTGACGTCCAGGAAGCGTACGAAACACTTTCCGAACCGACGCGACGCTACGACTACGATGAGAACCGACGGCGCAATCTGCTCGAGAAACCATTGGAAACCGCCCGCGAGATCTGGAAGAATTATCTGGAAGGAGTACTGCAGTGAGGCTGTCGCCATTCTTTGAAGACTTGAGATCGGCCTACGAGGCCGAGCTCGACGATCTCACGACCGACTCGGCCGGCCACGACGTACTGGCCGAGAGGCTGCGACTGAAGCGCCAGCAGCTGCCCGAGCTGCTGGCGATGATCGAATGCAATCCGGAAATGCTTGCCGTCGCTTTCCACGGCGGCATGCGCTTTTCACGGCCGGAAGTGATGAACGAGCTGATCCGGCAGGATCGCGAAGACCTGCCGACCTGGGAAACCGTGCTTGAATCGCTGCATCTCGAGCCGTGGGCGGCCGAGCTGGCGCGGGTTGTCCTTCAGGATCCCAACGGTGAGCAGTTCCTGGTGGTGACCGCCGGTCTGGAATTCCTGCAGGGCGGCGCCAGCGCCGAAGCCCCATCGGAAGTCGGCGAACGGCGACGCGACGACGACTTCGACGACGACGAGTCCGGCGGCGACGGCGACACCGACCTCGAGGAGGCTGGCGCCGACTGGCTTGCCGAGCAGGGTTTTGATCGTAAAGACCGATTCTCCGGAGATCACTGATGAGCCATCCGGTAGTCACCAGGGCAGAAAAGCTGATCGGTGCCGGCGACATCGTCGGGGCCGAAGCCGCCCTGACCTCGTTGATCGAGACCGACGGTGACGACGCACTGGTCGTCGCCCTCGACGATCTCGCCGCCAAGGACTTGCTGGCCGTTCTCCGCGAGCACGATTCCTCGAAGGAATCGGTCGTCGGGCTGCTGGTCTCGCCCGAGCAGTTCGCCCGGGCAATCGTCCTCGAACGCCGCTACGGCGACGCCGGTAACGAGCGCCTGCGGGCCGTCATCAACGCCGTCGTCTTTCGCGACGACAGCGAGCCGGGTGAGTTCCTGGAAGCCATCGGCGCAATCGATGAAGGCTGTGAAACGCTTGCCGATTACCTCAGCGATCGCGCCGACAGCGTCGAGTATTTCTTCCGGACCGGCACCTTTGGCTATTTCGACGATGGCGACGACGCCGGTGCCGAGTTGAGCGATGAGGAGCGGCTCGACGAGCTCTCCGACCCCGACGCCAACCGGCCCTTCGTCAACCACAGCGAAGTAAGCGATCAGGACTGGATGCAATTGAGCTGGACGCTGCGCTACCAGCATCCCGAGATCTTCCGCGACGTCCTGCTGATTCTGCGCGCACGAGCGCGCGCCGACGGCTCCGGGGACGCTGGCGACGGCACCGCAGGCCGGGCCAACGAGCAGCGCCGGCCACCGGGCGAGCCCGAGGAAGAGTCGGCGCTGTAGACCGCGCTGACGACCACTCGGCCAGTCCGCGCAGCGATCCGCATCGAAGCGAAAGCAGACCCACGCCAATGGACCACGACCGTCGCCAACTTGCCGTGTTCGACGATCGGCCGTTTTTTGAACGAGCCCTCGTCCTTGGCACGCGCAAGGGCATCCTCGACGACCAGCACATCGCCAGCATGCTCAACGACGCGCCGAAGGGCATGGTGCAGATCGCCGAGCATTTCGGTACCCAGTACCTGCGCCCGAATATCGAAGAAGCGCGCGAACGACTGGTCAACCTGGTCAGCCTGTACCTCGAAGAGAGCAGCGGCGGCGATCTCGAAAAGGCCGCGCGCTCACTGCGCGACAACAGCTTTCTGTCGCATTCGCGCGGCGGTTCCGAGATGCTCAAGAGTCTCTGGTCCTTGCCCGAGGATGGCTCGTTCGGAATCCTCGTCCGGCAATCGCAGAAGTCGTTTCTCGCCGACTGGTCGCTGCGTAGCCACGCCGACTACCGCCAGGCCCTCGACCAACGGCGGGCACACCAGCTGACGATTGCCGCAGCGCTGTGGTTTGCCGAGACGCTCGGTACGCCGGCCAGCGAAATATCGACCGTCGCCGTCGAGTCGATTATCCGCACCGCGATGCTGGTGCACCTCGGTGACAGTGCGACCGCTTCGCTACCGAACGCGACCGAGTTCATCGGCATCCTCGGGACGATCCGCAAGAAGGGCGTACCTGCCAGGGGAAGAAAGCGCATCGCGGAGGTCTTCAAGGCACTGCCGGAGGCCTATCGGGCGGTCGCCAGAAACGAACTGACGAAGGTCGAGAGCGAGGATCTGCCGATGGTTCTCGACCGCTCGCGGCCGCTCAACGAACTGATCCCGGTGCTCGAACCGCTCTACTACCTGCGCGACTTCGGCCCCGAGGACGCCAGCCAGTTCGACGCCGCCGTCTCCGAGGACTGGCAGAAGATCACCGGCGGCAAGATCGACGACCATTCGCTGCTGACCCTTTTTGTCTGTCTGGCGACCGACCTGCCGCCGAAGCCGGCGCTGAGCAAGGCGGCAGCGAGAACGGTGATCCGCAAGGCGCGGAGCGATGGCCTGCGGCGCCAGCCGGTGGTCACCTTCATCCGGACCTTCGCGCCCTACCACCTGCAGGACGACCTGGAAGCGCTGTGGAAGGAACTGTTCCCGGAAGTGGAAGACGCCCTCGCGGACCCGTCGGACACGACGCTCGACGACGCGATGGACTTCCTCAGGGAAAACTGCGTCGTCAGGTAGTCTGCCGCCGCCGATCGGTCAGGGGCGATTGATGGCAGGACCGGCAGCGGCGCGCGGTCAGTGCCGCGAAATCAACCAGACGCCGGCCAGCACCAGTGCGGCACCGGCCAGCTGAACCAGCGACAGCGGTTCATCGAGCAGCAACCAGGCGAAAGCGATGGTCAGCATCGGCCCGAGCGTGCCGATCATCACCGACCGGCCAGCGCCGATGCGACGAATCGCCGCCGATTGCAGGAACACCGGCAGAACGGTCGAGAGGATCGCCATCGCCGCTCCGTAGCCGTATATCGCCGGCGGCTGCCGCAATGCCGACAGCGGCCGGCTGGCGAAGAAGTGCAGCTCGGTCGCCAGCACCGATACCAGCATCGCCAGCGCCGTGAAGCGCGCCGAACCGAGCCGCTGGATCATCTCGCCGCTGCCCGCGAGATACAGCGCGTAAGACAGCGACGACGCAAAGACGAAGGCGGCGCCGAGCAGCACGGCGCGCGGTTCCCCGGCAAACTCGAGGTCATGGAAAAAGACCAGGCCGATTCCGGCATAGGAGAGGAGAAGCGCGCCGACCTCGCGCGCGCGCAGCGTCTTGCCCATGAAGACGACGCCGATCAGCACGGTCAGCGTCGGATAGGTAAACAGGATCAAGCGCTCGAGGCCGGCGCTGATATAGCCCAGGCCGATGAAGTCGAGGATGCTCGCGCCGTAGTAACCGAGCAGGCCGAGGGCGCTGAGCGTCAACCAGTCGCCACGCGACAGCGGCGGCGCCGCGCGGCTGGCGTGCAGACCGATGACGACGAAAAACGGCAGCGCGAACAGCATCCGAAGCGACAGCAGGGTGATGGCATCGACCGGCACCGCCTGCGGGACAGCGTAGGCGAGCTTGACGAAAATCGCCTTGAAGGAGAAGCCGAAAGCGGCAAGGATCGCCAGCGCTATGCCGAGGCTTTCGGAAGACCAGTGTTTCCAGGGCATGCCGATGGACAGTCGAGGAGGACGTTGCCGGTGCCGCGGCCGCGGCACGCGGGGCGCTCACTGTACGTCAACGCGATGTCCCGAGCAAACCGTGTGCTGTTCCCTGAATGCCCGGGCAGAGCGCGAATTGCCGCTGCCTTGACAAGCCATTCCGGCGCGGGTAGATTTGCGGCCTGCCTGTTCTTGTGACGGGTTCGCGCCGATTTGACGTAAACAGATTGCGGGCGCGTTAAAAATTCCGCTAAAGCGAGGCCCACACCGAGACCCGTCGAGCTTTGCGCCGACGGGTTTTTTGTTTGTGCGGCGCCGCAGCAGCCAACAAGGGATAGCCATGCAGCCTGACCGTACTGCCGAACTGACAAACTGCCTCGAACGGAACATCCTCGTGCTCGACGGCGCGATGGGCACCATGATCCAGCGCCACGGCCTGCAGGAGGCCGACTACCGCGGCAGCCGCTTCGCCGCCCACCCGCACGACCTGAAAGGCAATAACGACCTGTTGCTGCTGACCAGGCCCGAATTGATCCGTGCGATCCACTCCGAGTATCTCGCCGCCGGCGCCGACATCGTCGAAACCAATACCTTCAATTCGACCAGCGTCTCGCAGGCCGACTACCACCTGCAGGCCATCGTCCATGAACTGAACGTCGCCGGCGCCCGCCTGGCGCGCTCGGTGTGCGACGAATTCACCGCCCGCGACCCGGGCAAGCCGCGCTTCGTCGCCGGCGTGCTCGGACCGACCTCACGCACCGCGTCGATCTCGCCCGACGTCAATGATCCCGCTTACCGCAATACCGGCTTCGACGAACTCGTCGCGACCTACGCCGAAGCCGTCCGCGGACTCTGCGAAGGCGGCGCCGACATCGTCCTCGTCGAAACGGTCTTCGATACGCTGAACGCCAAGGCGGCGCTGTTCGCCGTCGAACAGTATTTCGAGCAGGTCGGTCGCCGCTGGCCGGTGATGATTTCGGGAACGATCACCGATGCGTCCGGCCGGACCCTGTCCGGACAGACCGCCGAGGCTTTCTGGAATTCGCTCAGGCACGTTCGGCCGCTGAGCTTCGGCCTCAACTGCGCGCTCGGCGCCGGCGACCTGCGCCAGTACGTCGAGGAACTGGCGCAGCTCTGCGACTGCTTCGTCTCGGCGCATCCCAATGCCGGTCTGCCGAACGCTTTCGGTGGCTACGACGAAACCGCCGAGCAGCTCGCCGCGGAGATCGGCGACTGGGCGCACATGGGCTTCGTGAACATCGTCGGCGGCTGCTGCGGCACCTCGCCGGAACACATCGCAGCGATCGCCAGGGGAGTCGCCGGCGTCAGGCCCCGCGCCATCCCCAAACTCGAAACCAAGCTGCGCCTGTCGGGCCTCGAGCCGTTCAACGTCGGCGCGGACTCGCTGTTCGTCAACGTCGGCGAGCGGACCAACGTCACCGGCTCGAAGGCCTTCGCCCGGATGATTCTCGAAGGCCGCTTCGACGATGCGCTGGCCGTCGCCCGGCAGCAGGTGGAGAACGGCGCGCAGGTGATCGACATCAACATGGACGAGGCGATGCTCGACTCGCAGGCGGCAATGGATCGCTTCCTGAAGCTGATCGCCAGCGAACCCGACATCTCGCGCGTGCCGATCATGATCGACTCGTCGAAATGGCAGGTGATCGAGGCCGGTCTCAAGTGCATCCAGGGCAAGGGCATCGTCAACTCGATCTCGATGAAGGAGGGCGAGGCCGAATTCCTTCGCCAGGCCAGGCTGGCACGGCGCTACGGCGCGGCGGTGGTGGTCATGGCTTTCGACGAGAGCGGACAGGCCGACAGCTTCGCGCGCAAGACCGAAATATGCGCGCGCGCCTACCAGCTGCTCACCGAACAGGCCGACTTCCCGCCCGAGGACATCATCTTCGACCCGAATATCTTCGCCATTGCCACCGGCATCGAGGAACACAACAACTATGCCGTCGACTTCATCGAGGCGTGTTCGTGGATTCGTGCCAGGCTGCCCGGCGCGCAGATTTCCGGTGGCGTTTCCAACGTCTCGTTCGCGTTCCGCGGCAACGATGCGGTACGTGAAGCGATCCACACCGTCTTCCTGTACCACGCCGTCAAGGGCGGCCTGTCGATGGGCATCGTCAACGCCGGCATGCTCGGCGTCTACGACGACCTTGATCCCGCGCTGCGCGAAAAGGTCGAGGATGTCGTACTCAACCGCCGCCCGGACGCCGGCGAGGTGCTGGTCGAGTTCGCGCAGACGGTCAGGGAAGGGCGGGCGCGGGACAGCGGTCCCGACCTCAGCTGGCGCGAACTGCCGGTTGACCAGCGCCTGACGCACGCACTGGTCAAGGGAATCACCGACTACGTCGTCGCCGATACCGAAGAATGTCGCTCAGCGCTGGAAGCTGCCGGCAAACCACCGCTGGCGGTCATCGAAGGCCCGCTGATGAACGGCATGAACGTCGTCGGCGACCTCTTCGGCGCCGGCAAGATGTTCCTGCCGCAGGTGGTCAAGTCGGCACGGGTGATGAAGCAGGCGGTCGCCCACCTGATTCCCTTCATCGAGGCCGAGAAGCTGCGTACCGGCGTGAGCAGCAAGGGCAAGATCGTCGTCGCGACGGTCAAGGGCGACGTGCACGACATCGGCAAGAACATCGTCGGCGTTGTCCTCGGCTGCAATGGCTACGACGTCGTCGACCTCGGGGTGATGGTCTCCTGCGACAGGATCCTGCACGCCGCGCGGGAGCACAGCGCACAGGTGGTCGGCCTGTCGGGCCTGATCACCCCCTCGCTCGAGGAAATGAGGCACGTCGCGGCCGAGATGCAGCGGCTCGGCTTTGCCAACGGCGAACCACCGGTGCCGCTGTTGATCGGTGGCGCGACGACCAGCCGCGCGCACACGGCGATCAAGATTGCCCCGAACTACGAGGGGCCGGTGGTCTACGTCCCGGACGCGTCGCGCGCTGTCGGTGTCGTCACCCGGTTGTTGTCGATCGACCACGCCGCCGGTTTCCGGCGCGAGGTCGCCGCCGATTACGAGAAGCTGCGCGCGCAGCACGCCAGCAAGCAGGGCGTCAAGCTGGTCACCCTGGCCGAAGCACGCGCCAACCGCTTCGCGTGGAATGACGACAAAACCTACCGGCCGACGCCGCCGAAGAGGCCTGGCCTGCACGTGCTGCGCGACATCGAGCTGGCGACGCTGGCCGGTTTCATCGACTGGGGACCGTTCTTCCAGACCTGGGATCTCGCCGGCAGCTTCCCGAAGATCCTCGACGATGCGGTGGTTGGCGAAACCGCGCGCGGCGTCTTTGCCGACGCGCAGAAGATGCTGGCAATGATCATCGAAGAGAAGTGGTTGAGTGCCAACGCGGTGTTCGGGATCTTCCCGGCCAACGCCGTCGGCGACGATATCGAAATCTATGCCGACGAGTCGCGCCGCGACGCCTTGATGAGCTGGCACAACCTGCGCCAGCAACAGCAACGCCCGGCCGGCAAGCGACACTACTGTCTGAGCGACTTCGTCGCCGACCGCGGTACGGCCGACTGGGTCGGCGCTTTTGCCGTCGGCGCTGGTTTCGGCATCGAGACTAAGCTTGCCGAATTCGCCGCCGCGCACGACGATTACCACGCGATCATCCTGAAGGCGCTTGCCGACCGGCTTGCCGAAGCCTGTGCCGAATGGTTGCACGCGCAACTGCGCCGTGATTACTGGGGCTACGCGGCCGCTGAGGCGCTCGACTGCGCCGCACTGATCCGCGAGGATTACCGGGGCATCCGGCCGGCCCCGGGCTACCCGGCGTGTCCCGATCACACCGCCAAGGGAGCGCTCTTCGCGCTGCTCGACGCGCCCGGCAACGCCGGCATGGCGCTGACCGAGTCCTTCGCGATGACGCCGGCAGCGGCCGTTTCGGGATTCTATCTGGCGCATCCGCAGGCGCGCTACTTTGCGGTCAGCAAGATTGCGCGCGATCAACTCGAGGATTGGGCGGCACGCGCCGGCTTCAGCGTCAGCGAAGCCGAACGCTGGCTGGCACCCCTGCTCTGAAAGGGTGGCCGGAGACCCGCGATGACTGCGCGATCGCTGCCAGACTTCGTCGAACGTGACGTCGACCTCGCGGCGCGAACGACGCTGGCGCTGCCGGGCCGCGCCGCGTATTTCGCCGAGCTGAAGTCCACCGCGCAACTGGCGATGCTGGCCAGGGAGCCGGCGCTGCGGACGATGCGCCGCTTCGTCATCGGTGCCGGCAGCAATCTGGTCCTGACCGGCGACTTCGACGGCCTGGTGATGAAGGTGGCGATTGGCGGTCGCCAGCTGGTCGAAGAGAACGACGACGCCTGGGTGGTACGCGTCGGCGCCGGCGAGGACTGGCATCAACTGGTGATGTGGACGCTGGCGCAGGGCTGGCCGGGGCTCGAGAACCTGGCACTGATTCCGGGGACGGTCGGCGCGGCACCGATCCAGAACATCGGTGCCTACGGGCTGGAAATGGCCGATCGCTTGCTGTCACTCGAAAGCGTCGACACGCTGACCGGCAAGCCAGTACCGCTCGACCACGCCGGCTGCCGCTTCGGCTATCGCGACAGCGTCTTCAAGCAGCAGGGCTGGCACCTCGATGGGCAGCGGCTGATCACCCATGTGAGTTTACGCCTGCCCAGGCGCTGGCAAGCGCGAACCCGCTACGCCGAGCTAGCCGCCGAACTCGAACGCCGGCAGCTCGCCAGCCCGAGTGCCCGGCAGATCGCCGAGGCGGTGATCGCCATCCGCCGCCGAAAACTCCCCGACCCGGCGACGCTGCCCAACGCCGGCAGCTTCTTCCACAACCCGCGGGTCAGCGGGTCGCTTGCCGAGCGATTGGCGACGGCGCACCCCGAACTGCCTCGCTACCCGCAGCCGGACGGCAGCGTCAAGCTGGCCGCCGCCTGGCTGATCGAGCGGAGCGGCTGGAAAGGACGCGACCTCGGCCGCGTCGGGATGTATGAGCGCCAGGCGCTGGTGCTGGTCAATCGCGGCGGCGCGCACGGCGCCGAAGTGATCGCCCTGGCGCGAGCGGTGCAGGCCGACGTCAGCCAGTGCTTCGGCGTCGAGCTGACTCCCGAACCGATCTTCCTCTGAGCCAGGCGCTGGCCGGCAGGGTGCTTACGGCGGCAGGACGCTGCCACACAGCTCGATGAAGGTGTCGGCCTGAAAACGGGCGCCGAGCGTGTGCTCTTCGTCCCAGCTCGTGGCGTAGGCCAGTTCAGTGGTCAGCACGCCGTCCAGCGGCGTCACGGCGACGTAGATCAGCGAAACCTGCGGCCAGACCTCACTGGCCACCTTGAGACGGGCAACCGCCCCGTCGGCGGCCGGCAACTCGCCCGCGGCAAGCGATTCGGCATAGGGCTGGTAGTGCTCGAACAGCGCCTCCTCGATGATCGGGCGCCAGCGGTCAAAGCTCGTGGCGACTTGCCGGGCGACCTGCACGGCCTGCGCATCGGGTTCGCTGCGCGCGCCGACAAGCACCAGCGGTACAGTGCTGTAGGGACTGACGGTGATCGACCCGCGCCAGTGTCCGCGAGCGCGCAGCAGCTCGCCAAGTTGCGGATCATGAAACGGCGGCGACGCAAAGAAACCGAACATGGCCTTCTCCTAGCTGGCGTGTCGGGAGTGGATGCTGTAGCCGTTGCGGCCGGCGGTCTTGGCACGATACATCGCCGCGTCGGCATCGCGCAGCAGGCTTCCCTGATCACCGCTGTGCTCCGGATAGAGGGCGATGCCGACGCTGCAGCCGACCTCAACACAGCCCTGCGGCAGCTGGAACGGCTGGCGAACGACATCGATGATGCGGCGTACGACGTATTCAACGGCGTCTAGCGATTCGGGGTCGGAGAGCACGATCACGAACTCGTCGCCGCCGACCCGGGCGACCGTGTCGGCTTCGCGAACCGTCGCCGTCAGACGCCTGGCGAGTTCGACCAGCAGGGCGTCGCCGACGGCGTGCCCCAGTTGATCATTGATCGGCTTGAAGCGATCGAGGTCCATGAAGGCGAGCGCCAGCAACCGCTTGTGGCGCGCCGCCTGCGATAGCGCCAGCTTGAGGCGCTCCTCGAGCACCATCCGGTTGGCGAGGCCGGTCAGCGGGTCCTGCCGCGCGCGCGCTTCCAGCTCGGCCGCGTACTGTTTCTGCTTGCTGATGTCCTGCAGTGTCTCGACCGCGCCACGAACCTCGCCGTCGGCACCGTGCAGGGGCGCGGCGGTGAAATACAACCAGCGCCCGCCACCGGGAAACTGCGGGAAATAGTCGGTGGCTTCCCAGGCACCCGCGATCAGCGGTGACGGGTGGAACTTGCCGGCGTAGAACTTCTCGATCTCGCCGTTGGCGGCGTCGAGCACCAAATCGGCCATCACCGGTCGCGGCCGGGCATAGAACGGCTGCCACTGCTGTCGGGAACCGATCATCGTTTCGGCCGGCGCGCCGACGATCGACTCGCAGGCGCGATTCCAGTGGGTGACACGGTGTTCGGCATCGATCACGAACATCGGCACCGGGCAACCCTGGACGATCTCCGATAACAGCACGGCACCGTCGCGGGCTGCCCGCTCGGCCTCGCGTTGCGCCGTCACGTCACGCATCGTCTGGACGGCACCGACGATGCGGCCCTTGTGGTCGCGCAGCGCCGCCGCGGTGAACGCCAGCCACTTGCCGCCAGCGGGCATTTGCGGGAAGAAATCCTCGACGTCCCAGCCGCCATCGATCAGCGCCGAGGCACGATACTTCCCGGCGTAGTGCCGTTCGAGATCGTCGATCCGGCAACCGCTCAGCGCGAGCTCGGCCATCACCGGCCGCTCGGCCGGATAGAAAGCCGACCATGCTCGGGTCGTGCCGATCAGCGAGTCGGCCGGGATGCCGGTGAGCTTCTCGCACGCCAGGTTCCAGTGGACAACACGATGGCGGTCGTCAAGAACGAACATCGGAATCGGCATCGCCTCGACAAGCCGCTTCGCCGACGTTGCGCATGCCGGGTCACGACCCTGGCCAACCGCAGTAGCCTTGCTCATGTCGTTCCCTCCTCCCTGCTCTTCACGCGCGCCAGGGCGGCGCTGGCGATACGCTTGAACGCCGTCAAAACGCCTCATCCGGCCGCAGAAAGCGCCATTGGCCGAGCGGCAGATCGGCCAGCCTGACGGCGCCGACACGGACCCTCTTGAGGCCGCTGACGCGCAGTCCGACCAGCTCGCACATCCGCCGGATCTGTCGTTTTCTGCCTTCGCGAAGGGTGAAGCGGAGCTGATCGTCGTTCAGCCACTCGACCCTGGCCGGCTTCAGCTTGCGCTCGTCGAGGCTGAGCCCGTGATTGAGCAGCGCCAGACCGCGCGCGTCGAGATGACCTTCGACACGCACCAGATACTCCTTGTCGACCCGCGAGTCCTCGCCGATCAGCTGGCGCGCAACGCGCCCGTCCTGGGTCAGTACCAGCAGGCCGGTCGAATCGATGTCGAGCCGGCCGGCCGGCGCCAGCCCCCGCAGGCACGCCGGGCTGAACGCCGGCGTATCGGACGTGCGCAACTGGTTCTCCGCTCGAATCAGGGCGACCGCCGGCGTGCAGCCGGGCTCGGGCTGACCCGAGACGTAGCCAACCGGCTTGTGCAGGAGGATCGTCAGGCGACTCCGCTGGTCCGCCTGTCCCTGCTTGTCGAGGGTGATCACCGCCGCCGGGTCGGCGCGGCTTCCCAGTTCGCTGACCCGTCGCCCGTCGACCAGAACCCAACCGCGGGCGATGTACTCGTCGGCATTGCGGCGCGAACACAAGCCGCGTTCAGCCATCAGCTTCGAGACCCGAACACCGGTCCGGGCAGAACCGGTGATCGGCTGAGCGTTGGTCGTCGAGCTTGTCGACCGCGGCACGGCCACCGGCCGCTCCGGCGCGCGCCCGCGCCGGAGCGGCGGCGAATCAACAGCAGCGGACGGGGTCGGCGACGCCTGGCGTTCGCCACCTGCACTGGCCGCGGCCGGCCGCGTACCGGGCGGCAGCTTCAACGTCTTGCGTGGCCGATCGGCCATCGCTCAAGCAATATCGAGCAACTCGATCTCGAAGGTGATCTTGGCATGCGGCGGGATCAGTTGGCCGGCGCCACGCGCACCGTAGGCGAGATCCGGCGGGATGACCAGGCGGCGCACGCCACCCACACACATCCCTGGGACGCCTTCTTCCCAGCCGGCGATGACGTGCCGCCCGTCGAGTGCGAAGCGGAAGGGTTCGTTGCGATCGACGCTCGAATCGAATTTCTTGCCGTCCGCCAGCCAGCCGGTGTAATGCACGATGACGTGCTGACCAGACATTGCCATGGGACCACTGCCGGCGATTATGTCTTCAATCTGGAGACCGCTGGGGGTGGTGACAATTGGCATCGTAGTTCCTCATCAACGCTAAAACGCGCAGTTTAGCCCAGCGTGCGGCGAAAAGGGCCAATTCCGTGCATTATGCCATCTGCCTCTCCGGCCCCGACCACCAACGCGTCTGGCATAGCGATCGACGGCTCGCACGGGCGATGCCGTCGGCGGCTTGCGAGCGCCGTCAGTCAGCGACGCGAACAGCCATCCGGCTTTCCGGTACACTCGGCGGCAGAACTGTCGCGGGGGGTGCGTCGTGGATGGACGGATGAGTGGCGTGTCGATGATTGCCGACCGGGAGGCGCTGCAGGATTTCATCGACGCGCTGCGCGAACACGCGCCGACCATCGAGCGCGATGTCGCCCGCCTGCGAACCAGTCCGGGTGAGCGTGAGGTGATCGGCAGCCTGTTCCGCGCCCTGCACAACGTCAAGGGTGATGCGGCCTTGTGCAACATCGATCTGGCGGTGGCCGTCGTGCACCCGATCGAAACCGTCCTCGCCCGCGTCCGCAGCAACGATCTGCGGTTCAGCGAGCAGATTGCCGAGACCATCCTGCTGACCGTCGATCGCCTGGAGCTGGCAATGGCCAGGCTCGCCAACGGCGAGGGACTCGACAACCTGCAGCTCGCGCCATTGGTCGACGGGCTCGAGCGGCTGGCCATGGCGGAACGCTCGCAACTCGACGAATGCGCAGCCGAGGTATTCGAGGCGGTCACCGGCTTCCGGCCGGTGTTTGCGGCGTCGATGACCACCCGCGGGCGGGTGTCGGGCTTACGCAGCGGCTCGAAATCGCAGGCTGCCGAGGACCTGCGTTTCTTTCTCGGGCTCGCCAACCAGTTCGAGGCCAGATCACCGCTGTTCAAGGGCCGCACGACACGCATCCTGCGCCTGGCGCTGGAAACCAATCAGATTGCCGGCGACCCGATCGACCCGGTACAACTCGAGGCGGCCGTGTATATGCACGATGTCGGCATGATGTTTCTGGCCGAGTCGGTGTGGTTGAAGGCCAGCGAGATGAGCCCGGAGGAGAAGGAAAGCCTGCGCGCGCATCCGGGCTACGCCGCCGGCCTGCTGTCGCGCATGAGCGGCTGGACGGCCGCCGCCGAAATGGTCGCGCAGCACCACGAAGCGCCCGGCGGCAAGGGCTACCCGGCGGCCCTGGGGACGACGCAGATCTGTGCCGGCGCGCGGCTGCTGGCGATCGTCGACGCCTTCGAGGCGGTGATGCTGAAACACATCAACCGTGGCCGCAACCGCTCGGTGCTGCGGGCCATCGCCGAGATCAACGCCTGTGACAAGCAATTTTCCGGCGAATGGATCGAACCCTTCAACCAGGTGATCCGGCGTACCGTCGAAGCACGATGAGCGACTCCACCCTGCCTCTGGCGGCAGCGGCCGCGACGCTGCCGGCTGCTGATCCGGAGCGTCGTTTCGGCGGCATCGCGCGGCTCTACGGGGCGGCTGCGCTGCAACGGTTCCAGCGTTCTCATGTCGCCATCGTCGGCATCGGCGGCGTCGGTTCGTGGGCTGCCGAGGCGCTGGCGCGTTCGGCGATCGGTCACATCACCCTGATCGATCTGGACATGATCAACGAGTCCAACGTCAACCGTCAGGTACACGCACTCGACGGTGAATTCGGCAAGGCCAAGGTCGGCGCCATGGCGCAACGGATTCACGCCATCAATCCCGCTTGCGTGGTTACCGAGGTCGAGGACTTCGTCACTCCCGAGAACGTCGATACCATCCTCGGCGGCGCGTTCGATCAGGTGCTGGACGCCATCGACCAGGTGCGTACCAAGGCAGCGATGATCGCCTGGTCGCGACGTCGCGGCACGCCGCTGATCACCGCCGGCGGCGCCGGCGGCCAGGTCGACCCGACGCGCATCCAGATCGCCGATCTTGCTTTCAGCATCCAGGATCCACTGCTCGCCAGGGTACGTTCGCTGTTGCGCCGCGAGTACGCGTTCACCCGCGAGCCGAAGAAGAAGTTCGGAATAACGGCGGTGTTCTCCAGCGAACCGCTACGCTACCCGGCGCCCGCCTCGGCCGGCGAGCCAGCATGCGCTTCGAGCGGCCTGAACTGCGCCGGCTTCGGCTCGTCGGTTTGCGTCACCGCCGCCTTCGGCCTGCTGGCCGCCGGCGAAGTGCTGCGGACGCTGGCCGGCAGCGATTCTGCCAGCGGCGCGCCCGGCTGAAACGTTTCAGCCGATCATCACCCGGTTCTTGCCGGCCTGCTTGGCGGCAAACATCGCCTCGTCGGCACGTTTGCTGACCGTGATCTGCGTATCGCCTGGCCGGAAGTCGGTCAGGCCGGCGCTGAAGGTGATCAGCTGGCGATTGTTGTTGTGCAGAAAGATGCGCCGGGTCAGTTCACGCTGCAGGCGAACGATTGCCGTCTGCGCGTCTTCGAGCGGCGTGTCGGGCAAGAGGATGATGAACTCCTCGCCACCGAAGCGGGCGACCGTATCCTGTGGCCGCATCGTTTCGCGGATGACCGTCGTCAGGTGGATCAGCGCCGCGTCGCCAGCGTCGTGACCGAGCGAGTCGTTGAGTTTCTTGAAATTGTCGATGTCGAGCAGGGCGACACACAGCGTGGACTTGCGGCGCTGCGAGCGCGCGGTTTCCTTGGCGAACGCTTCCTCGAGGCCACGGCGGTTGAGCGCACCGGTGAGCTGGTCGTGGCGAACCAGCGTGCTGGCCTTGTCGAGCTCGGCCTGCAGTTCGCCGATACGCTTCTCGGCCTCCTCGACGCTCTGTTTCGCCGCCCGCAGTTCGTCGCGCGAGCGCTGCGCGTTGAGCTGGATGATCTGCGTCTCGCGGATCACTTCCGCCAGCACGTCCTCGAGTTGCGAGATGTCCTCGGCATTGCTGATGCGGTCGGCGCAGACCTCGATCTTGTCGTGATACTCGGAAGTCGAATCGGCAAATTCGGCGAGGTGATCGACGAAGCCGGCCAGCATCTGCTTGAGGTTTTCGCGCGCCTCGTTGAGGCTGTGCTTGAGCTGCCCCTGCTTGAAGATGACCTCCTTGAGCCGGCTTTCGGCGTCGCTGATCGAACGGATGCTCAGGGGCCCGGCGACGATGTCGCGGACGATCTCGATCTGCCCGCTCAGCCAGCGATCCTCGACAACCAGCTCACCGACGTTTTCGATCAGCAATTGCAGCAGTTTGAGAAGTCCGTTGCGCAGTTCGGCACGGTCTTCGGCAAGCAATTCGAGGCGGAAAGCGAAACGCTTGACGCTCGCCTGCAGGCCATCCATCGCCGGCCGCGAGGTGGCGGTACGAATCTTGTGCGCCAGCGCCCTGGCATCGGCAGCGAGCTCGGGCTCATCCAGCAGTTGGGTCGGAATCAGTACGTCAAGCGTGTACGCGAAGACTTCGCGCAGCTCTTCCGACAACTCGGCGGACGACTCGCTGGTCGGCCGCGCTGCTGCAGCCGACGCGGCGTCGGCTGCAGCAGCGCCAACCGCCGCAGTCGTACTGGCGGCAGCAGCGTGCTCGCCCTCGACCAGCGGCATCTCCTCGGCTTCCGGCGCATTCAGCGACCACGACTTGACCAGTCCCTGCAGGCGCGTGAACAGCAACTCGCTGTTGCCGGCACCGCCGGCCAGCACACGCGCCAGCGCCTCACGCTTGCGAGCCAGCGTGAGGCCAAGCTGCTTGCCTTCCCACTGCCGCAGGAAGTCGCCGAACAGCTCGCTCCACGGCAGATCCTGTTCCTTGCTGAGCTGCGCGAACAATTCGGCCAGGCCACGCTTCAGCTCATCCCAGCTCTTACCCTTGAAGGCCTGCTCGAAGCGCCGGGCCAGCCTCTGCTGGGCCGGCTTGTCGGTGGGCAGCGAGCCCAGAAGGGCCTTCAGTTCGCGTTCCGGGAAAGGCGCCGCGGCATGGGCGGGGGTGCCGGCAATCTCGTGGTAGAGCGCCCGATAATTGTCGGGAGACGGCGACATGCGCCTGCTGGCCAGCAGCCGCAGGGCCTCGCGAGCAATTTCCGATGGGTTCGAGAGGGTTGGCATGGATTTCCACCGCGGCGCTGAAGTCGGGCCATTCTATCAGCGGCACCGCGCCTGCGAAAGAACGCCTGCAATCGCCAGGCCGCCTGGCAGCCCGGGGTGCTCGGCGAGCACTGTCCGTCGCTGCCGGGACGCCACAGCAGCGGGTCGCTTCGGCTATAATCGGCGCCTCGTCATGCCGCATTCGCCCCCGTAGCATGAAGGTCGTGCAGTTGATTTGTAATCATCAGGTGTTGGTTCGATTCCGACCGGGGGCACCGGGAAAAGCGGGCAGTCAAGCCATTCTCCGGAGTGGCTTCTTGCTTGGCCGTGGTCTGCCGGCCAAGGCTGGCCAATGGCCGCAGACCAGTGCTCGGCCGCCACGTCGCAAGCCTCGGCCGGGCCCCGACGCTCGCCCGCCGGCGTGCACCCGGTAACGAGGCGTGGAAACGAAATGGAATCACTGAACTACGCAATCGGAATGGCCGGGACGGCGGCTTTCGCGGTCACCGCTGTGCTCGCCGTGGCGCCCAAGGGCATCGACCTCTTCGGCGTCTGCGTGATGGGCATCGTCACGGCGATCGGCGGCGGGACGCTGCGCGACATCATCCTCGGCGTGCCGGTGTTCTGGTCGGCCGATCTCAACTACCTGTGGGTCGCTCTCGCGGCAAGCGTCGCGGCTTTCGTCGCGCAACCGCTGTTCACGCGCAAGGAGATGTACCGCCTGCTGCTGTACATCGACGGCCTGGCGGTGGCGCTGTTCGCCATCCAGGCCGCCGACAAGGTGTGGACGCTGCAGTTCGGCTTGCCACTTGCACCGGTTCTGCTGGGGATCATCACCGCCATCGGCGGCGGCCTGATTCGTGACGTGCTGGCGGGACGCCAGAACCTCCTGATGTCGCGCGAGCTCTACGCCGTGCCGGTATTGTTCGGCTGCACGCTGTTCGTGGTGGCCATGGCGTATCTGCCGCAACACCGTTCGCTCGCCGGCATCGTCTGCGTCCTGAGCATCTTCGGCTTTCGCGCGGCGGTCATCCACTGGCACCTGTGCGTCCCCGACTGCCTGAGCACCCGACCGAAAACCGACTGAGGACTGCGGGCTGACTGCGGCTGCCATCCGCCTGCCGCCGATACGCGCGCGCTCAATCGGCGCGGGCGATCTCGACCAGGCAGTCGTAGAAAGTCGCGCCACCGCCCATGTCGGTGAGTGCCTGGCTGGTGACCTGGTTGCAGTTGCGGCCGTCGGGCGACAGCTTGCGCCACCAGATCGACGTCGCCATGGCAACGCCGGGCCGCGGCCGGTCGCTGACCACGGCGCGCGCCCGGAATTCGCCGCGGTGATTGAAGACGCGCACCGTGACGCCGTCGACGATCGCACGGGGGGCGGCGTCGACCGGATGGAGGTGCACCGTCGGCGATTTCTCCTGGGCCAGGAAACGCGACGAGTTGGCAAAGCTGGTGTTGAGGAAATTGCGCGCTGGCGGCGTGATCAGCGCCAGCGGAAACTCTGCCGCCAACGGACTTTGCCGCCATTCGCGCGGCGCGACGAAGTCGGGCAGCGGGTCGAGTCCCAGGCTGGCCATCGTCTCGCTGGTGAACTCGCATTTCCCGGAAGGCGTCGGGAAGCCACCCTCGGCGAACGGCGCCGCACCGCGCGGCAGATTCAGACGGGCATGGCCTGCCAGCTTGAGCTTGTCCCACGATAGCCCGGCCATGCGCGGGTCGTTCCAATCGAACGCCTGGCGGCACAGGTCTTCGTCGCTGTCGGCAAAGCACGGTTCGTTGAAGCCCAACTGGCGGGCCAGCCGGCGAAACAGTTCGGTATTGGGCAGCGCCTCGCCGAGCGCTGCGATTGCCGGTTGATTGACCTGCACGTGCAGGTGGCCATACGACTTGTGGATGTCGAGCTGCTCCATGTGACTGGTTGCCGGCAGGACGATATCGGCGTAGTCGGCGGTATCGGTCTGGAAGAGATCGTGCACGACGGTAAACAGGTCGGCGCGCGCGAAGCCGGCGACCACCTCGGCCGACTGCGGCGCGACCGCCACCGGATTGCTGTTGTAGACGAACAGCGCCCTGATCGGCGGCTGCGCGCGCAGCAGGTCGTGGCCGATGGTGCTCATGTTGATCGTTCGCGGCGCCGGCGTCGGCATCAGCTCGGGGCGCTCGAGCGCGGCGGTGGCGACCGGGTAATTGCCCGAGCTCGAGAGCAGGATGCCGCCGGCGGGATGACGCCAGGCGCCGATCAACGCCGGCAGGCAGGAGACGGCGCGCAAGGCCATGCCGCCGCCGGCGGTGCGGTTGATGCCGTAGTTGGTACGAATCGCCGCCGGAGTGGTGCTGCCGTAGGCCTGCGCGAGCTGCTCGACCTGGCCTTCGCCGATACCGCAGATCGCCGCGACACGGACCGGCGGGTACTGCATGGCGCGTTCCTTCAGCGCCTCGAAACCGAGCGTGCAACGCGCGATGTAGTCGTGATCGAGCAGGTCGTCGCGGATCAAGACGTGCATCAAACCGAAGGCCAGCGCGCTGTCGGTGCCCGGCAGCAGCGCGAGGTGCTGGTCGCACTTGTCGGCGGTCGCCGTGCGGCAGGGGTCGATGGCGATCAGGCGCGCGCCGCGCCGCCTGGCTTCCTGCGCCAGGCGCCAGAAGTGCAGGTTGGAGACGACGCTGTTGCTGCCCCAGATGATGATCAGCCGCGCGTCGACGACGTTCTCGACGTCGAAGCCGACGCTGCCGCCGATGGTCCCGCGATAGCCCAGAGCACCGGCACTGGCGCAGATCGTCCGGTCGAGCTGCGAGGCGCCGAGACGGTGGAAGAAGCGTCGATCCATCGACCCGTAGCCGAGCAGACCCGAGTTGCCGGCGTAGCTGTAGGGGACGATCGCTTCGGCACCGTGTTCGCTGGCGATGGCGCGAAAGCGATCGGCAATCGTCGCCAGGGCCCGTTCCCAGGAGATCCGCTCGAAGCGGGCGCCGGGGCCCTTGCCTCCGACCCGGCGCATGGGGTACAGCAGGCGGTCGGGATGGTGGATACGTTCGGGATAGAATGCGACCTTGGTGCATAGCGCGCCGGCAGTCGGCGCGTGATCGACAGCGCCGGCGACGCGGACGACGCGACCGTCGCTGACGGTGACTTCGAGCGCGCAGGTGTCGGGGCAATCGTGCGGACAGGCACCGCGCACGCTGTGCGTCGCGCTGGACATCGGCGAGGCTGCCGGGATGGTCTGGGACATGGCTTTCTTCTTGACGGCGCTGGCGATCGTCGGAAGATAACAGCTTCGCCGCTTTTCCGCTGGCCGACGGCGCGGCTGCCGGGCCACGACTGGCGGTGGCCGCCGTTGGCGGCGCCTGCGGCAAGGGGTCGCCGGGGGCATTCTGACCTATGATGGGACCGTCGCCGGCCGGAACTCGACGCCGTCCTGGCGAACAAAAGCGGCTGGTCAGCCTTTCGCTCGGCGAGCGCACGGCGACGCCGCACTACCCGACAGGATCCGGATGCCGAACAGATGACCGTACTATCGCTTCCCCGAATGCTGCTGACGTTGTTGGCGACGGTGCTGGTCACCGCCGTCGGCGTGCTGCTGGCCGACAGCTTCGCTGCCGGCAGCGTGACGAGCCAGGCACCGCCCGCCGCCAGCAGCTGCTTGCCGACGGCCAGCTGGAGTCTATTCGAAGGTCGTCAGGCGCGACCCGCGAACAGTCGCGAGGTGGTCGACGCGCTGGTCGGACGCGACGTCATTCTCCTCGGCGAGCAGCACGACGACGCCGACCATCACCAGTGGCAGCTGCAGGTTCTTGCCGGGCTGCACGCGCGGCGACCGGCAATGGTGATCGGCTTCGAGATGTTTCCCCGCCGGCTGCAGCCGGTGCTCGATCGCTGGGTGGCCGGCGAACTGAGCGTCAAGGAGTTCCTTGCCCGGTCGGAGTGGGAGGAGGTCTGGAATCAGCCGCCGGAACTCTATCTGCCGCTGTTCCAGTTCGCGCGCCTGAACCGGATTCCGATGCTGGCGCTGAATATCGACCGGCAGCTGACGCGCAAGGTCGCCGCGGCTGGCTGGAGCGCGGTGCCGGTCGCCGAGCGCGAAGGCGTCGGCGAGCCGGCGCCGGCGAGCGCGGCCTACCGCAAGTTCCTGCGCGAGATCCACGACCAGCATCGCGAGATGAAAGGCAAGGCAGGCAAGCAGCATGCTGCTGAAGCGGCCTTCGCCAACTTCGTCGATTCGCAGCTGGCGTGGGACCGGGCGATGGCGGAAGTGCTGGCTGCTCGGGCATTGTCACCCGCGGCCGACGCCAGGCCGCTGGTCATCGGCATCATCGGCAGCGGTCACCTGCGCTTCGGGTACGGCGTTCCCCACCAGTTGCGCGATCTCGGCGTCGACTCGATCGGCGTGCTGCTGCCGACAACGGCCGGCAGCGATTGCGACGAGCTGCGGCCCGGAGTCGCCGACGCGGTGTTCGCGATCCCGGCGAAGCCACCGTCGCCAGACCAGCCACCGCGGCTCGGCGTCACGCTCGAGACTCAGGCCGGCGCCGTGGCGATCGTCAACGTCGCCAAGGGCAGCCTGGCCGAGCAAAGCGGTCTGCAGAGTGGCGACCGGGTAATGGAAGTCGCCGGCCGGCCGCTGGCCGGGATGTCGTCGCTGCTGCTGGCGATCCAGCAGCAGCCACCGGGAACCTGGTTGCCGCTGCAGATCGAACGCACCGGCAGCAGGATCGAAGTGCTGGTCAAGTTCCCGGCGACGCGATGAGCGCCGGGCGCCTGGTCGCTCTACTGCTGCTGGCGTGGCTGGCGCCGGCGTTACCTGCAGCGGCAGCGCCTGGCGCCCCGCCACCGCATCTGGCGCTCGACGTCGACCTTGATCCCGCCAGCCGCCACCTGCAGGTGGTCGCCGTGCTCAGGCCCGGCGAAAGACGCTTCGCCTTTGCCTTGCACGAGTCGCTGGGGGTCACCGCGGCGGCGGCTGACGGTCGGCCGCTGGCGATCGTCGCCATGGGTCGGCAGGGCGATCGGCGGCATTGGCTGCTGCAGTTGCCGGCTGGCAGCTCGACGCTGCGCGTCGAATATCAGGGCACACTGCCGGCCCTCGACGTCGGCCTGGATCACCGCCAGGTCTTGCGCCGGCTGCCGCCGATGGCCGGCGTCGCCGGCAGCTTCCTGCCCGCGGGCAGCGCCTGGTATCCACAGCCGGCCGAGCTGTTCAGCTACCGGGTCAGGCTGAGCGTTGCCGGCGACCAGCGAGCGCTGGTCGCCGGCCGCCTGGTCGACGAGGAGATTCCGGCAGCGACCGGCGACCGCTATCGCGCCAGCTTCGAGTTCTCACATCCCGCCGACGGCATCGACCTAATGGCCGGCCCGTGGATCGTTCGCGAGAAGATGGTCGCCCGCAGCGGTGCCGAACCCTTGCGCCTGCGCACCTATTTCACGCGCGAGCTCGAGCGGATCGCCGGCCTGGCCGACAGCTACCTGGACGAATCCGCGAACCATCTCGTGCACTACTCGCAGGTGATCGGCCCCTACCCGTTCAGCGCCTTCTCGGTGGTGGCCAGCCCGTTGCCGACCGGCTTCGGCATGCCGACGCTGACCTATCTGGGCGCCGAGGTACTCAAGCTGCCATTCATTCGCGCGACGTCGCTGGGCCACGAAATCCTTCACAACTGGTGGGGCAACGGCGTCTATGTCGACTACGCGAGCGGCAACTGGGCCGAAGGCCTGACCACCTTCATGGCCGACTACAGCTACAAGGAGCAAGAATCGGCTGCGGCTGCACGCGCGCTGCGGCTCGCCTGGCTGCGCGACTTCGCAGCGCTGCCGGCCGCCAGCCGGCAACCGCTGAGCGCCTTTCGCTCGCGAACGCACGGCGCCGCGGCAGCAGTCGGCTACGGCAAGGCGGCGATGGTTTTCGTGATGCTGCGCGACCTCGTTGGCGAAGAGAATTTCCACAGCGGCCTGCAGACCTTCTGGCGTCAGCAGCGCTTTCGAGTCGCCGGCTGGAGCGACCTGCAACGGGCATTCGAGCACGCCTCGGGCCGGTCGCTGGCGGTCTTTTTCGGGCAGTGGCTGTCGCGCAGCGGCGCACCAGCGCCGCAGGTCAGCCGCGCCAGGGCGCAGGCGAACGACGCCGGCGGCTACCGCCTGGAGATCGAGGTGACGCAGAGCGCACCGGCCTACTCGCTGCGGCTGCCGATCGAGCTGGTCGACGGCGAAGGCGCCGAGAGCCGCGTCGTCGAGGTAGACCAGTTGCGGCAGACGGTGACGCTGAGCAGTGATCGCCAGCCGCAGTCGCTGCTCGTGGACCCCGAGTTGCGGCTGTGGCGACTGCTCGACGCCAACCAGCTACCGCCGATTCTTCGCCAGTGGATCGTCGCGCGCGCACCGCGCCTGCTGCAGGCATCGGCAGGTGCCGAGGCCCGCGAGGCGGCGGCGGAACTGGCCACCAGGATTTTCGAAGTGTCGCCGCGGGAGATTTCCCCGGACGATCTTCGGGAAGGCTCGACACCGGTGCTGCTGGTCGGCCTGCACGCCGATGTTGACACCGTGCTGACCGCGGCCAGGCTGCCGGCGCGGCCAGAGAATCTCGCCAGGCGGGGAACGGCGCAAGTGTGGACTCTTGCCGAGCAGGCAGGGGCGCCGCCGCTGGCGGTCGTTTCGGCGCGCGACGCGACCGCCTTGCGCGCACTGCTACGGCCGCTGCCGCACTATGGCAGCCAGAGCTGGCTGGTTTTCGATGGCAGCCGGGCGCTCGAGCGCGGCGTCTGGCCGTTGCTCGAGCAGGCCGTGGCGGTGAGCATTCCGCCCGCCAGCGCATCGCCAAAGAAGAGTGGGCGCTAGGGGACCATCCGCTCGGCCAGTGGCGCGTGGTTTTTTCGCTACAGTGATGCCAGACAAGAACATATCTGGCGTGGTATCTTCGCGCTTTTCCGTCCAGGCCCTCGCGACATGACCACTCTTGACCGCGGTTCCTTCTCCGTCGCGATCACCCCGGTGCGCACCCTTCCGACCAGCATGGCGACCCGCAGCGAGCGCCGCCGCCGCCTGGCGGCACGTTTCGGCGGGCAGCTCTTGGCGGCACTGGCAATGTGCACGCTGACCATTCCGGCAGCGCTCGCGCAGGGCGCTGCGGCATCGGCAACGCCATCCGTGCCACCCGGCTGGGACGCGCCCGAGCCGTGGCGTACCGATCGCTTCTATCTGCAGACCAGCGTCGCCTCGGTACACTTTCATCCCGACAGCGAGCACGACAATTCGCAATCGCTGGTCAATCCCGAATGGCGCCTGGACAAGCGCTGGCTTGCCGGACAGGTGCTGGTCGGCGCGGCAACTTTCGAGAACTCCTACAGCCAGGCTTCCTGGTACGCCTACGGTGGTCTGCTCTGGCGGCCGGTGGACAGCGTTCAGCCCTTCTACCTGAAGCTTACCGCCGGCGTGCTGCACGGCTACCGCGGCCAGTACCAGGACAAGATCCCGTTCAACAATTCGGGTTATGCGCCGGCGATCCTGCCGGCGATGGGTTACTGCTACAACCGCTTCTGTTCCGAACTGGTGCTCTTCGGCGCTGCCGGCATGATGCTCACCGTCGGCATGACGCTGCCCTGACCGTCGCTGCGGCCGCCAGGCGCGGCCGATCGCGACGAACGATCGTCGGGCACTGAGCGCAGGCCCCGACGAAGCCGCTTCACTCCCCCACTGCACGCTGCCCGGCGCCGGCTCGTTCAGCGTTCCGCAGGCATTCGCCGAGCTCCTTTCGAGCCGCACACTGCACTTGATGCCGGTCACAAGCGATTGATCCGGATCACTTGTTCGTTCCCGTGCGGCGATTTGCCACATTCCGCAGGACAACAAGCACTCCCTAGAATGCCGCCTGGCAGAAAACATTCAGGGGGAGTGAACGATGAATTTCGCCAGACAGATGCTGGCCGTGGCCGTCGCCCTGCCCGGCGCATGGCAGGGCGTCGGAGCGCAGGAAGCGGCAAACGCGCCGGTGATGGCAGAGGTCGTCGTTCGTGCGTCACGAATCGAAGCCGACGAACTGGCCGGCAACCGACTCGACGCGGCCAGCGTCGCGCCCTACCGCGCGGCGACCAGTGACACCGCCAGACTTCTCGACGCGCTGCCCGGAGTCAGCACCTACGGCGCTGGCGGCGTCTCGAGCCTGCCGGTCATACGTGGCCTGGCCGACGACCGCATCCGGATCCGGGTCGATGGCATGGATCTGATCTCGTCTTGCGCCAACCACATGAACCCGCCGCTGTCGTACATCGACCCGACCAACGTCGCCAGCCTACGTCTGTTCGCCGGCGTGACGCCGGTCAGCGCCGGCGGTGACAGTATCGCCGGAACAATCGACGTCAGCGCGCCTCCGCCGCAGTTCGCCAGGGCCGGCGAAGGCTCGCTGCTGCAGACGCAGGCCGCTGCCTTCTACCGCAGCAATGGCAGCGGTCGTGGCGCCAACGTCACGGCCAACCTGGCCAACGAGCAACTCAGTGTCAGCTATTCGGGATCGACGGCGCAGGCGCACAACGCCAGTGCCGGCGGCGGCTTCAAGCTCGCCGGACCGTCAGACGGAACGACCGAATGGCTGGCGGCCGACGAAATCGGCTCGTCATCGTACAGCTCGGAGAATCAGTCGCTCGCCTTCGCCGTGCGCACGGTTGAGCATCTGCTCGAACTCCGGTTCGGCTACCAGCACATCCCCTATCAGGCCTTCCCGAACCAGCGCATGGACATGACCCTCAACGACGGCCAGCAGGTCAATCTCCGCTATCTGGGCGAGTACGCCTGGGGTTCTCTGGAAGCACGCGTCTATCACGACCAGACGCGCCACAAGATGAACTTCCTCGACGACAAGCTGCAGACCATCGGAATGATGAAGAACCTGGCGGGAATGCCGATGGAGACCCGGGGAACGACCACCGGCGCCGTGCTGCAGGCGGAGATCGTCTCCTCCGGGCGCGATCTGTTCCGCGTTGGCGCGGAGTTGCTGAAATACCATCTCGACGACTGGTGGGACCCGATCTCGCCGGTGGTGGCGATGCCGATGGCCGGCATGAAGGGCTCGACCTTCTGGAACATCAACGACGGGCAACGCAACCGCTTCGACGTCTATGGCGAATGGGAGGCACAGTGGGACAGCCAATGGCTGTCGCAGGTCGGCATCCGCAGCAGCACCGTGTCGATGGATACCGGTAATGTGCAGGGCTACAACACCCCGTACTACGGCAGCCCGACCAATCCGGCGTCGATTCCCGGGGCGTTCAACGCACAGGACCACCAGAAAACCGACCACAACTTCGATCTGGCGGCGCTGCTGCGCTTTACCGCCAGCGCCGAAGCAGGCTTCGAAGCGGGCCTGGCGCGCAAGACTCGGTCGCCGAACCTCTACGAACGCTACGCCTGGTCGACCAACAACCCGATGGCGATGAACATGGTGAACTGGTTTGGCGACGGCAATGGTTACGTCGGCGACATCGACCTGCAGCCGGAAGTGGCCTACACCGTCAGTGCGACGGGCAACTGGCACGACGCCGGCAGCGAGCAGTGGCAGCTGAGCATCACGCCTTACTACACTTACGTCCAGGACTACATCGACGCGCGACGCTGCGCCGGTGGCAGCGGCATGTCACCCTGCCAGGGAAGCAACCTGACGCGGACCACCGGCTTCGTCTACCTGCAGTTCGCCAATCAATCGGCTCGCCTGTATGGCGCCGACGTTTCCGGAAACCTCCCTCTGCTGCACGGCGGCGCTCTCGGTCGCGTGGACCTGACAGCGCTCCTGAGCTACGTGCGCGGCAGGAATACCGAGACCGACGACAACCTCTACCACATCATGCCGCTGAACGCGAAGCTGGCGCTGGTGCAGCGCTCGGCGGGCTGGACCAACACCCTTGAAGGCGTCTTCGTCGACGCCAAGACCGACGTGTCGCAAGTTCGCAACGAGCTGACAACGGCCGGTTACGCGCTGCTCAACCTGCGCAGCAACTACCAGTGGAAGCAGTTGCGGCTTGACCTCGGTGTCGAGAATGTCTTCGATCGCTTCTATGAATCGCCACTTGGCGGCGCCTATCTCGGTCAGCGACCGATGGTCTACGGAACGGCCGTTCCGGGCACCGGGCGATCGATCTATGTCGGCTTGAATCTGAGTTTCTGAACGCGGCCGGCGTTCAGGCAGCGGCACCGCGCTCGATGACCACGCCGACGCGCTGCACGCCCCGCATCATGCCAAGCTTGGCGATCGAGACGCGCACCCAGGTGGCGCCGAAATCTTCGAGCAGCAAGGTCGCCACGTATTCGGCCAGCCGTTCGAGAAGGTTGAAGTGTCGTGCGCCAAGCTCGGCACGCAAACGTGCAGTGACAGTCGCATAGTCGATGGTGTCGGCAATGTCGTCGCTGGCGCCGGCGCTGGCGGTCGACGTGCCGATCTGCAACGAGATTTCGATCGTCTGGGGCATCGCCTTTTCGCGCGGGTAGATGCCGATCAGGGTGGAAGCGCGAAGCCCGTCGATGAAGATGATGTCCATGCGGCCGTGCGTCAGGTCAGTGTAGAATTGCCTGCTGTCGCGGCGTCGGATGCGCGACGAGAGTTCGCGCATTCTAACTCAGAGCCGCACCGACCATACCTCTCTCGATCAGCCCTCAATGCCGCCCTCCCTGCTCACCGTGCTTGGCGTCCTGGCCGCTTACCTGCTCGGGTCGATCTCCTTTGCGCTGGTCGCCAGCCGCCTTTTCGGCCTTGCCGACCCGCGCAGCTACGGCTCGAGGAACCCCGGCGCGACCAATGTCCTGCGTAGCGGCCACAAGGGCGCGGCGCTATTCACCCTGATCGGCGACGCCGCCAAGGGATGGCTGGCGGTCTTTCTCGCGACGCGCTATTCGGCACAATTCGGCCTGCCGGCGTACACCATCGGGCTGGTCGCACTGGCGGTGTTCTTCGGCCACCTTTACCCGGTCTTTCTCAGGTTCAAGGGTGGCAAGGGCGTCGCCACGGCCGCCGGCGTACTGCTCGCAATCAACCTCTGGCTGGGCCTGGCGACGCTGGCCACCTGGCTGTTCACTGCCCTGGTCCTGCGCTATTCGTCGCTGGCGGCACTGGTCGCCGCCACCGCGGCGCCGGTTTTTGCGCTGCTGGCGTGGGGAAAGGACGGCATCGTCCTGGCCATCGGCATCATTTCGATGGCGCTGATCGGCAAGCACTGGCAAAACCTGCAGCGCCTGATGGCCGGCACCGAGCCCAGACTGGGGTCAAAGAAGAAAACGCCAGCAGGCGCCTCGAAACCGGCGAGGTCGCGCTAGCCGTCGGTTACGGGGGCGGCGGAACTTCGACCGCTGCTCAGCAACAGCTGAGCGGCCAGCGCGGGCGAACCGCGAAAGCGCCGGCCTGCTTGCCGGCCTGCGTCCCGGCCTGCAGCCGCAAGGCGCCGGCCAGGGCGATCATCGCGCCGTTGTCGGTACAGAATTCAAGCTCGGGGTAGTAGACAGCGATCCTCGCCCTGCCGGCGTGCGCATCGAGCTGACGCCGCAGTTCGCGGTTGGCGCCGACACCGCCGGCGACGACCAGCTGCTTCAGACCACTGCTCGCCACGGCACGCAGTGCCTTGCTGACCAGCACTTCGACAATCGCCTCCTGGAAAGCACGCGCAATGTCGGCGCGCTGCTGCTCGCTGATCGGCGCCAGCTCGCGCACCCGGGTCAGCACGGCGGTCTTGAGACCGCTGAAGCTGAAGTTCAGGTCAGCCGATTTGAGCATCGGGCGCGGCAGTCTGACCTGCCCGGGGCGGCCATGGTCTGCCAGCGCGGCCAGCGCCGGGCCGCCCGGGTAGCCCAGGCCAAGCAGCTTGGCGGTCTTGTCGAACGCTTCGCCGGCCGCGTCATCGAGGGTCTCACCGATCAGCTCGTAGTGGCCGACGGCGCTGACCCGCATCAGCTGGCTGTGGCCGCCCGAAACAAGCAGGGCGACGAAGGGGAAGCGCGGCGGGGAACGTGAAAGCAGCGGTGACAGCAAGTGCCCTTCAAGGTGGTGGATAGGCACGCTGGGAACGTCGAGGGCCATTGCCAGCGCCTCGGCAAACGCCGCGCCGACGAGCAGGGCGCCAGCCAGGCCAGGCCCCTGGGTGTAGGCAACGGCGTCGATCGCAGCCAGCGGGCACCCACTGTCGGCCAAGACCTTGCGCAGGAGCGGCACGACGCGCCGGATATGGTCGCGCGAGGCAAGCTCGGGGACCACCCCGCCATAGTCCTGGTGCATCCGCACCTGCGAGTGCAACGCGTGCGCCAGCAGGGCGCCGCCAGCGGACGTGCTGTACAACGCCATACCCGTTTCGTCACACGACGATTCGATTCCGAGAACCAGCATCGCGCCATTCTAACGCGGCGAGTGCTGCCGGAGGCGCTGCCTTTTCGGCACCGACGGTCGCAGACACTGACCGCCGGGCGACACGCGGCCGTCGAACGGCGGCCGGCCCCTGCCCGGGGAACGGGCAGGGGCCGGTGCGAGCAACCGAGAGCGGTGATTAACTCCGCTGCTGCAGGACCGCCGGCAGGACGGTCTTGGCCATACGCTTGGCGAAGTAGTAGATGCGCTTCTGCTTTTCGATGATCTCAACTTCCAGCGTGTAGGCAGCGATCCGGTTGGGCTCCTCGGCGACCAGCCGGCGTGCCTCGTGAGTGGCGGCAGAGTCGGCGAGACGATTGATCTCGTCTTTCATCCCGGTGACGATCTGTGCCGATCGCTCGTTGCTCTGCGCGACGGCCTGCACGGCAGCCGCGACCGCCTTGCTGATCACCGCCTGGAAGCCATTGAGCACCTGTTGGGTCGCCTCGCTGACGTGGATCTTGTCGCGGATCCGATCATGGCCGAGCACCACCAGATTGGTTTCGACGATATCGCCAATGTTCTCCAGGTTGCTGACCGCCTCCATCAGTTGCATCAACTCCTTGGTCTGCTCTTCAAGCAGCGGTTGTTTACTGATCTTGGCAAGATAGTCGAGGATTCCGGCGTGCAGGATATCGACGGTGTCGTCCATCTGGCGGATTTCTTCCAGAGCCTTGGCGTCGCCATTGATGATCGCCGGCATGATCCCCTTGAGCATGGTGTTGACCGTCTCACCCATGTGCATGACTTCCATGCGCACACTATCGAGCGCCAGCGAAGGGGTAGTCAGCAACTCTTCCTGCAAAAACTTGGTGCGGACGATCAGCGCGTCCTCTTCGAGCGCCTTGTCAGGCACCAGCCATTCGGCCGCCCGCGCGATGTAGGTGGTGAACCAGATGAAGATGCAGCCGTTGGCAACGTTGAAGAAAGTGTGCGCATTGGCGATCTGGCGCGGTGTCTCGGCAGCAAGCTGCTCCATTCCGCTGAGTTCGGGGTAGGCCGGAGAAATGGCAACGACGACATACCGGATAACGCTTATGAAGGGCAGCCACATCAGGACGCCGGTAGTGGCCAGACCGGTATGCACCACGGCGCAGCGCACGGCCTCTCGCGGCTTGCCGATGGCGGCCAGCAGTGCCGTCACGCAGGTGCCGATGTTGGCGCCCATGACCAGCGGAATGCCCGCATCCAGGCTGATGAAGCCCTGCGAAGCCATGACGATGACGATCGCGGTGGTCGCCGACGATGACTGGATCAACGCCGTAAACAGCGCCGAGACGATCACCGCGACGACGGGGTTGGTCATCGTTTGCATCATGTCGAGGAACGGCTGGTAGCTGCGCAGCGGATGCATTGCCTCGCCCATCACGTGCATGCCGAAGAAGACCAGGCCGAGGCCCATCAGCATGCCACCGTAACTCTTGACCTTCTCGTTCTTGGAAAGGAACAGCATGCCGAAACCACCGGCGATCATCGCCAGTGCCGCCTTGGTGATCTTGAAGGCGACGATCTGACCGGTGATCGTGGTGCCGATCTTGGCGCCGATGATCACCCCGACCGACTGTGGCAACGACATCAGCCCGGCCGAAATGAAACCGACCAGCAGGACCGTGGTCACTGACGATGACTGAATTACGGCCGTTACCAGAGCGCCCGTTCCGAGGCCGGCAAAACGGTTGACGGTCAGCTTGGCGAGGATCGTTTTCATCCGCTCGCCGGCTACCGCCTTCAACGCCACTTCCATCTGCACCATGCCGTAGAGGAAGAGCGCCAGACCGCCAAGCAACTCCATCGTCATCGCACCCCAATTCATCGCGGCGCCCGGAGCGTCGGCGGCCAGCGCTGGCCAGGCGATCACGCCGAGGATGGAGCCAACGACACATAACGCGACCAGGGCGCCGGTGTTGGCGGGAAGATTCTTCAGGTAGGTGTCTAGCATAGGTCAAGCCTCCGGTCGTTTTGACTCAATGTTTTGAATGATCCTTGACGATGGTCACGGGCAACTTCGCCAGGCCAAGAACCTGCTCGGCCACCGAACCCAGCAAGAGATGCCGTATTCCAGTTTCCCCCTTGCTGCCCATGACGACCATGCTGGCCTTCACTTTTTCCACCACCTGGAGAATGCGCGTGGCGGGTATTCCCTTGACCAGCAGCACCTCGGCGGCCTGCAGAACCGCCCGCTCGGGGTGCCGCTTTTGCACTCCCGCGAGGAATTCGTCGAGCATTTCGGCGGCGATGTCCGACATTCGGGTCAGTGTCTTCTTACTGGCCATTTTCGCGTAGTAGCCCGGCATGTTGTGCGGGTCGTGAACGACGTGCAGGACGACGAGCTTCAGCCCGAGAGCCTCGGCGAACTCGCAGGCGAGCAACAAAGCGGCCTCGGAATACGACGAGAAATCTATCGGCACCAGAATGGGACCGCGCGCAGGGTTGTGCGAACCGCTAGCGCCTTTGCTCTTGTCGATCTTGTCAGCCATGGGTCAGTTCTCCTCGTTGGTGAAGACGGCCTGGCGCCGCCTCCGGGTTAAATTCATCTGGCGCACAAGCAGCCGCTCACCGGATCGCGGCGTCAGCGCCGATTGCCCGGCATGCCCGGCCGCGGACAACCCGGCAGGATAAATCATGAAAAAGCGGGCCGTACCGTTGGACGTCGTCTGGCCAGGCCCGCAAACGAACAGGCGCAAGAATACAATAGATTTCCGCTGAAAGACGCGCTTCTTGTGCGCTGTTTGCCACGAGCGTGCGCAGATACGGCAGCAGATGGCGACGCTTGCCGCACTTCGCCGGCTCGGCCTGCGCCGGTGAAGTAGTCGGAATCGGCGCAGGTTCCCAGAATTGCCGACAATTGCTGCGAATTGCCGGTCGAGACAGGTCGTTCAACGGCTAACGGGCGATCGCCGCTGCCACGACGAAGGCATCCGCGGGAAGGCGAAGCAGCCCTCGTTGGCGGGCGCGCAAGGCTTGTTTGATCGGCCCATAGAGCCTATCCTTGCGGCTTGCCCGTCCGCATATCGTTTCGGCTGCCGGCCGATCGGTGCGAAGGATGGTGCACTGCGATCCGGCGCCGTACGCGTGGGAATCTATTGGTCGGCAAGTCCTGGGGCGGGAGCATTTCATGGAGTGGTTGAGGGAGACCTTTGACTTCATCGATCTGGCAGCTATCGACTGGGATCTGACCATTCGACTGCTGATTCAATGCGGACTTTTCTGCCTCTCGGCGTTTTTCTCGGGATCCGAAACAGCGCTCTTCTCGCTCAGCCGAATCGATCTCCAGAAGCTGCGAAACTCGCGAAATCCCCATTCCGAAGCGATTCATGCAATGCTCGACGAGCCACGTCGGCTGATCGTTTCGCTGCTCTGCGGCAACGAGTTGGTGAACATTGCGGCGGCAGCCAACATGGCGATGATCCTGGTGATGGTGTTCGGAGAAGCGGATGCCGGCTGGATCAATATCGTCGTCATGGTGCCGCTGCTGCTGCTCTTTGGCGAAGTGACGCCGAAGACGATCGCGGTGAATGCGCCGGTCAAGTTCGCAACGGCGCTCTCCGCGCGCTTCCTGCCAAAGTGGATTTTCATTGTCACACCGCTGCGCGATGTCGTGCGCGTGGTCGCTGATCGGGTGACCACCCTGGTCGTCGGCGAGCACGTCGACCGCGAAAACATCCTGAAACCCGACGAGCTGCGCACGCTGATGGCCGACAGCGAGGAAACCGGTGTAATCGAGGCCTCGGAACGCGTCTTGATCGACAAGGTTCTCGAAGCCGCCGAGACCGACGTGGCGCGGATCATGACGCCAGGCCCGCGCATCCGCTTTCTCGACGGTGACCTGCCGATCGAGGAATTGATCGAGCGCTTTCGCAGTTATCGCCACCCCCGGGTACCCGTCTACCGTGGTCACTGGGACAACGTCATCGGCTTCCTGCATGCCGAGGATCTGCTGCGCCGGGTCCGTGGCAACGATGACCTGTCGAGCATCGAGCTGCGTGAGATCCTCAAACCAGCACATTTCGTTCCGCCGACCAAGAAGGTCGACGAAATGCTCGAGTATTTCCAGCGCTTCAACACCCGCGCCGCGGTCGTCATCGGTGAGTACGGCGAGGTGCTCGGCATAGTCACCATCAAGGACGTGATGGCCTTCATCTTTGGCGAGATTTCTGGAAAGATGAGGGGTCAGGAGTACTACCAGCAGGAACACAACAACAGCTTCACCGTCCCTGGCTACATGCGACTGGCCGACTTCCGGACGCTGACCAATTTCGACATCGACGATCCGCTGATGAACACCATAGGTGGCGTCGCCCTGGTGCTCTTCGGCCGCCTGCCACGGGTCGGCGAAAAGGTTTTCTTTGCCGACTACGAGATCACCGTCAAGGAGGTGAGCGGCATGCGCATCACCAAGGTCCGCGTTTCCTACGGCAGCACCCGGGAGGAACAGGAAGGCGCACCTGAACAGCCGCTGGAGATGGAAAGCGTCGGCGCCGAAGTGGTGTCGGAGGATTCACCGGCCGACCAGGAGCAGGAAACACTCGATGAATACGAGGACGATCTGCTGCGTGAGACGAAGGACGAGCCGTCCGAATCGCCGCAAGGCGACGAGGAAGAAAGCGACGGAACACCATCGGCACGTGCCGCCAGCGTGGCGAACTAGGCGAGGAGAAGGACAATGGAATACGCATGGCATCTCGCGGTGATCTTCGTCTTTCTGGTGCTCAAGGGCTTCTTTTCCGGCTCCGAGTTGGCCATGGTCAACTCCGACAAGATCCACCTGCGGCATCAGGCGAGGCTCGGTGACCCGGGTGCCAAGCTGGTACTGCACCTGTTTCGCACGCCGGACGTGATGCTGGGAACGACGCTGGTCGGCACCAACATCGCGACGGTGACGATCACCACGATCGGCACGCTGATGTTCATTCGGGCGTTCGGGGAGATCGGCGACCTGATCTCGGTGCTGGTGTTCACGCCCTTCCTGCTGATCTTCGGCGAAATCGTGCCGAAGAGCATCTTTCAGCAGAAGTCCGACTGGATCGTCACCAAGATCATCTACGGTCTGCGCTTCTTCTCGTACGTCTTCTACCCGGTGATCTTCGTCTTCAGTCGTGTCGCGCGCTTCGCCGCGCGCCTCTTCGGAGCCTCGTCGTCGGGTCAGAGCGGTTTCATCACCAAGGACGAGTTGCGGGTCCTTCTCGATCTCTCCGAGACGCCGGCCGACGGCGGCGGTGCGACCAACAAGCAGCGCATTCGCCGCATCTTCCGCTTCGCCGACACCACCGTTGGAGAAGTGATGACGCCACTCGCAGAGGTGATCGGCTTCAACGAGCGCCGCGGCATCGACGAAGCGGTACGACGGGTCTGGGAGCACGGTTTCAATCGCCTGCCGGTTTTCCGCGGCAACATCACCAACGTTACCGGCGTCTTGACGCTGACTACCTGGGATCTGCTGATGCCGGACATCGACAAGCGGGCGGCCAGCGATTTCATTCGGCCGGCGCTCTACCTGTCGCCGCGGCAGACCATCGATCAGGTGCTGCCGATGTTGCGCGCGCGCAGCGATCACATGGCCATCGTCGTCGACGAATTTGGTTCGGCGATCGGCATCCTGACCATGGAGGATATCTTCGAGGAAGTCGTCGGCACGGTTGACTCGGGATACGACTTTGACAACATGAAGCCACCGCGGGTGGTGATCGAATCCGACAACGACGACCGCCATCTGGTCGGCGGGCGGGCGCCGATTTCCGAGCTCAACGACTCGCTGCGGCTCAATCTGCCGGTCGGTGAGGCGCACACGCTCGCTGGCTTCCTGATCACCCGCCTGCGGCACATCCCGGTGGTCGGCGATTCCGTCGAAGAGCGCGGGTTTCGCTACACGGTGATCGAAGCCGACGCACGCACCGTCACCAAGGTGCGCGTCGAGCGCCTCTAGGGTGCGGCGCGGGCGGCAACGCCGGCGCTCGTCGGCGCCCACCCGGGGAAGACGGCCCGGCCGACCTCGGCAGATCCTCGCAGCGACCAGCGACAGTCGCTAACGCGACCGTCGTTGACCCTTGACGGCGCCTCCGCGTGCAGAGTCTTTGCGCCACCCCTTCTCCGTTTGATTCGGGTCTTGCCGGATCCCCAGCAGCGCTCGCTTCGCAGGCCGTTTTGTCACGCAGTCCGTGACCTATTTCCTAACGTATCGCTCGCCAGAAGCCTATCGTCTCGGTCAACAGCGCGCTTTGGCGCCGACCGATCTGCAAGGAGCCAGGAAGTGAGTGACGGTGGTATTGACGATTGCGAGCTTTGCGGCTCGCCAGGTGGCGAAGTGGTCTGGGAAAACGGCATCTGTCGCGTGGTGATGGTCGCTGATCCCGACTATCCCGGCTTCTGCCGGGTGATCCTGCATCGCCACTTGCGCGAGATGACCGATCTGCCGCACAAGGAAAGGATGCAGCTGATGACCGTGGTGTTCGCCGTCGAAAGCGCCGTTCGCAGCCTCTACCAGCCCGACAAGATCAACCTTGCCAGCCTGGGCAACATGACCCCGCACGTACATTGGCACCTGATCCCGCGCTGGCGTGACGATCGACACTTTCCCCATCCGGTGTGGGCCAGGCCCCAGCGGGTGAACGTTCCGCGACGAAGCGCCGTCGACGGACGACAACTGGGCGATCAGATCATCGCCGCCCTGCAGTGCACCTGACAGCTGGCGGCAGTCAAGGAGAAAGATGATGAATGCAGTTCTTGCCGGGGGTCCGGTGACGATGAAAATCTCCGACCTGGAAACGGGTTTCCAGATCCTTTCGCGGCTGCCGCTGGCCAACACCCAGCAGGCCGCCCTCGAAATCAACCAATTCCTCGATAGCCTGCTGCAGGCACCGCCACCAGCCGAGGTGTATCTGCAGTTACTCGAACAGACGCGGATTTCACTGTGCTTCATCGAGGAGGAACTGGCCCGGCACTACACCAACAAGGCACTACCGCTGGGCGAGAGTGAGGAATACTGCTTCCAGCAGGTGGTTGCCACCTGGTTGAAGGCGGCGCGCGCCTATGCCCACTGCGCGCAGCTGCAGGGCTCCGATAGCGGTGACGATGCGGCCGAACGGCTGGCGCTGATCCTGCATCGCTGCATCTACTACACGGGCATGGCAATCATCGAGCATCACCGTGCCCGCCGGCAATTGCCTGCCGGACTCTGGCTGGACCTGCATGGCTTCTACGCCAGCGCCGAGGAATGGGGTGTGGCAACCGCCGCCGTTCCGGACTCGCTCGATCCGCTCGGCCGCAGCACGCACTGTACGGCGGCCGTGGTCGGCCTACTGCTGGTCGAACTGGCCGGTCCCTACAGCCTGACAATACGTGAGCTGGGCCTGGTTCGGCGCTGGGCGAGCAACTGGGCGCCGTTGGTCAGCATGCATCCGGCGGTGCCCGGCGACGCACTGCCGCCGTCGGTCGTCGATCTGATGCGGGATTCTGGCCTCAGTGCCTCCGGCGACTGCCTGCAGACCGAAAATCTTCGCCGTCTCGACACCGCTCGCCTGGCGATGCAGCTCAATCAGGCCAGGCAGCAACTACAGGAACGGGTTGCACCGGCACAACTGGGTCTTGGCGAGGACTGTACGGCCGCCCAGTGTCAGCGGCTGCTGACTCGTCTCGCTCGGCCCTGGTCGCTGCTGCGGGCCACCCGGCGATTCCGCCGGCACAGCGCGACCGGTATGTCCAAAGTGTGCGGCGGCTTTGCCGCGATGCACTACTACATCTCCGGCAAGGAGTTCAACCAACCCGAGAACGCCCGCTTCTACTCCCGCCAGGAGTTCGACAGCATGTTCGCTTTTCGGCACGGCCTTGACCCGACGCAGCAGCTCGAGGTTCGCCAGGCGCAGCTCGGCTTCACGGTCGACGAGTGGGAAGTGCTTGACCAGAGCGCCAACGGTTTTCGCCTGCTGCGCTCGACCGCCGGCCGGCGCCTGTCGCCGGAGCAGTTGCTTTCGATTTGCCCACACGACGGCAGCGCACATCTGCTGGCGCAGGTGGTGTGGCTGATGCAGGAGCAGGGCGGCGGCCTGATCGCCGGGGTGGCGGCGCTACCGGGCAAGCCGGAAGCGGTCGCTGCCAGGCCGCTATCCCAGACAGCGGGGCACGCGGAACCGTACAGCCGGGCCTTCATGCTGCCGGCCGTGCCGGCCATGGGCACGGCGCCGAGCCTGGTCGTGCCGCGAGGCTGGTACTACCCCGAGCGCCTGCTGGAGGTGTACACCGATCGTGTCTGGCGGGTAAAGCTGCATCGCCTGGTCGCCGACGGAGTCGATTTCGAACGCGTCAGCTTCTCGATCACCTGACCAAGGATCGCGACGCACTGCTGCTGGCGCCCGCGTGACTCGCTGGAGTGCCACTGCGTAGAGCGGCAAGCACGCCGCACGGACAACGGTGGCCGCGCGGCGTCGGCGCGCGCCGGCTCCGGCGGCGCTTGCCTGCGATCGAACCGAGCACACTGGCGAGCCAGCTGGCAAGGGCGACCGAAGTCACGCCCAAACGGCCTCTGACGTGGTTCGCGCTTGGCGGGCCGGCGGCTGCCGTCTGAGTCGGGCCATTTTGCGTTATCATTGGCGGCCGAGTTATGCACAAGGGCGACGATGGCTGGCCTGGACGAAACGACCAAGATCCCGACCGAGATCAAACTCCACCGCAAGTCACGAATCCTCGAACTGACCTTCGAGACCGGCGAACGCTTTGCGTTGAGCTTCGAGTTCCTGCGCGTGTTCACGCCGTCGGCCGAAGCCCGCGGTCATGGTCCGGGGCAGGAAGTGCTGCAGGTCGGCAAGCGCGATGTCGACATCGAGCGTCTCGAGCCCGTCGGCAACTACGCCATCCGGCCGGTGTTCTCGGACGGACACGACAGCGGACTGTATTCCTGGGATGTCCTCTACAACCTGGGCAGCCATCACGATCAGCTGTGGCAGGCCTACCTCGACCGGCTGTCGGTGGCCGGCGCCAGCCGCGATCCGGGCGAATGCCCGGCCGTGCCGGCAAAGCCTCAGGGAAACTGCAGCAAGCATTGAGGCACGCCAACCCTCCGCATGAACGAAAGGCGATGAGCGACAGAAACACCACCCATTTTGGCTTCCAGGAAGTCATCGAAGGCGAGAAGGCGCAACGCGTCGCCGACGTATTCGATTCGGTAGCGCAACGCTACGACCTGATGAACGATCTGATGTCGGGCGGCCTGCACCGTCTGTGGAAGGCGTTCACCATTGCCAGGAGCGGTGTCCGCGAAGGCGCACGCGTGCTCGACGTCGCCGGCGGCACCGGCGACCTGGCGCTGGCCTTTGCCAGAAAGCTCGGCAACAGCGGCCAGGTCTGGCTGACCGACATCAACAATGCGATGCTGACCCGTGGCCGCGATCGCCTCTGCGACCAGGGTGCCCTGGTACGGGTCGCGCAATGCGATGCCGAGCAACTGCCGTTCGCCGATGATTACTTCGACTGCGTGACGGTCGCCTTCGGCCTGCGCAACATGACGCACAAGGACGTCGCCCTGGCCGAGATGCGCCGGGTGCTGCGACCAGGGGGTCGGCTGCTGGTGCTCGAGTTCTCCAGGGTGTGGAAGCCACTGGCGCCGGCGTACGATTTCTATTCGTTCAAGGTAATCCCGCGTATCGGCCAGTTGGTCACCCGCGATGAGGCGAGCTACCGCTATCTGGCCGAGTCGATCAGGGTTCACCCGGATCAGGAAGGCCTCAAGCGGCTGATGGAACAAGCGGGACTCGAAAAGGTCGAATTTTTCAATTTGGCATTGGGTGTTGTCGCCCTGCATCGCGGTTTCAAGTTCTAGGAGAAAGCATCATGCAAAAGATTTTGTTGTCCCTGGCGGTCTGCGTGTTGAGCTTTGGTCTGCTGGTCGACGATGCCGAGGCCCGGCGTTTCGGCGGCGGCAGGTCGATGGGCATGCAGCGGCAAGCCACACCAGCACCACAGAAGGCCGCGCCGAGCAACGCCGCCAATGCCGCGGCGCCGGCAGCTGCGGCGCCGAAACGCAACTGGATGGGGCCACTGGCGGGCCTCGCCGCCGGCCTGGGAATTGCGGCTCTACTGTCGCACTTCGGACTTGGCGAGGGTATGGCCGGCCTGGTGATGCTGGCGCTGCTGGCCATGGCCGCTGTTTTCGTCTTCCGTTTGCTGTTCCGCCGCAAGGCAGCGCCGACCAACGAGCCCTTGCAGTTCGCCGGCGCCGCTGGTGCTGGCAGAGCTGCGCCGCAGGCGATGGATTTGCGTCCGGGTGGCGCGGCTGGTGGGAACGGCGCGAGCGACCCCGGGCCAAGTGCCGCAGCACCTTCGCGCGCCGGCGGCAAGATCCCGGCGGACTTCGACGCGGAGGCTTTCCTGCGGGTCGCCAAGTTGAATTTCGTTCGTTTGCAGGCAGCCAACGACGCGGGCAACATGGAAGACATTCGCGAATTCGTCAGCCCGGAGGTGTTTGCCGAGATCAAACTGCAGATGGACGAGCGCGGCAGTTCACCGCAACAGACGGACGTCGTTACGCTTGACGCCGAGCTGGTAGAAGTGCTCACCGAGGACAATCGGCACGTTGCCAGCGTCCGCATGAGCGGCATGATCCGCGAGGAGCAGGGAGCGGCGGCGGTGCCATTCGACGAGATGTGGAACCTGTCGAAGCCTGCCGATGGTTCGCGCGGCTGGGTGGTGGCCGGCATTCAGCAACTGTCCTGAGTCCGGTGTTGAACGCGGCCGCGCTGACGATCGTCAATCACCTGCTGGCTGGTGAAGATTGGGCGCGGCAGCGACTTCGCGGATTTGCCGGGCAAACCGCCCGGCTGCGTTTCGGTCGCTTGGCGTGGACGGTGAAAATCTCCGCAAGCGGCATGCTCGAGGTGGCGGACGCGACGGCGGCGGCGACGGTCAGCATAGTTCTGCCGGACGATGCGCCAGTGCGTGCTCTCACCGACCGCAGCGCGCTTTTCTCGGCTGCGACCGTAGCCGGCTCGGCTGAGCTGGCCGAGACACTGGGTTTCGTTTTCCGCAATCTGCGCTGGGATGCCGAACACGATCTCGCGCAACTGCTGGGCGACGTCCTGGCGCGTCGCGGCGTCCGCCTGGCCAGCGAGCTGGCGCGTTGGCAGGCCAGTGGCGCGAGGAACGTGGCGGCCAACCTCAGCGAGTACCTCACCGAGGAACAGGCGGTGGTCGCACCGCGCCGGCTGATCGAGTCGTTCTGCGGCGAGGTCGACGTCATTCGCGACGATCTGGCGCGCTTTGAGAAACGGGTCGAACGCCTGCTTGCTGCTGCGCGGCAAGTGACTTGACCCTCGGCTCGCAGCCAAGAAAAAAAAGCAGCCTGAGCTGCTTTTTTTTCTTCCTCGCCGCGCTGGTCAGTGTGGCGTGCGCAACTTCTTGATTGCCGCCAACTGCGCAACCGCTTGCGCCAGTTCCGCCTCGGCGGCGGCCAGGCCCATGTCCGAGGTGCGGTCCCGCAGCGCCTCTTCGGCATGGCGCTTGGCTTCGATGGCCTTGGCTTCGTCGAGATCACTGGCACGGACCGCAGTATCGGCAAGAACCGTGATCAACATCGGCTGCACTTCCAGCATGCCGCCCGACACGTAGACCAGTTCGTATTCGTCGCGGTCAGGGATCTTCAGGCGAACGGTGCCCGGCTTGATGCGGGTCAGCAGCGGCGTGTGCCGCGGATAGATCCCGAGTTCGCCGGCCTCGCCGGGAAATACGGCGAAGTCGGTCTGCCCGGAGAAGATCAATTCCTCGGCACTGACAACGTCAACATGTACTCTGATTGACATGCTTTTCTTCCTTTGCTGGGTCTCGCGCATGCGCCGACGAGCGGCGCATGCGCGAAGTTTTCTGCGGCTGCCCTAAAGCTTCTTGGCTTTTTCGAACACTTCCTCGATGCCACCAACCATGTAGAACGCCTGCTCGGGGATGCTGTCGCATTCGCCCTCGACGATCATCTTGAAGCCCTTGATGGTGTCCTTGAGCGGTACGTACTTGCCTGGCGAGCCGGTAAAGACCTCGGCCACGTTGAACGGCTGCGACAGGAAGCGCTGGATCTTGCGGGCGCGATAGACGGCCAGCTTGTCCTCCGGCGACAGTTCGTCCATTCCCAAAATGGCGATGATGTCACGCAGCTCCTTGTATTTCTGGAGCGTCATCTGGACGGCGCGGGCGACCGCGTAGTGCTCTTCGCCGACCACCTGCGGGTCGAGCTGGCGCGACGTCGAGTCAAGCGGGTCGACCGCCGGGTAGATGCCCAGCGAAGCGATATCGCGTGACAACACCACGGTCGAGTCGAGGTGCAGGAAGGTCGTCGCCGGCGACGGGTCGGTGAGGTCGTCGGCAGGCACGTATACGGCCTGGATCGAGGTGATCGAGCCGACCTTGGTCGACGTGATGCGCTCCTGCAGGCGGCCCATTTCCTCGGCCAGCGTTGGCTGATAGCCCACCGCCGACGGCATCCGGCCGAGTAGCGCCGATACCTCCGTCCCCGCCAGGGTGTAACGGTAGATGTTGTCGACGAAGAAGAGGATGTCACGACCGTCGTCACGGAAGCGCTCGGCCATCGTCAAGCCGGTCAGCGCGACGCGCAGCCGGTTGCCGGGTGGCTCGTTCATCTGACCGAAGACCATCGCCACCTTGTCGAGGACGTTCGACTCCTTCATCTCGTGATAGAAGTCGTTGCCCTCGCGAGTCCGCTCGCCGACGCCCGCAAACACCGAAAGTCCCGAGTGCTGCTTGGCGATGTTGTTGATCAGCTCCATCATATTCACGGTCTTGCCGACGCCGGCACCACCGAACAGGCCGACCTTGCCGCCCTTGGCGAACGGGCAGACCAGGTCGATGACCTTGATGCCGGTTTCGAGCAGGTCGACCGATGGTGACAGCTCGTCGAATTTCGGCGCGACCTGGTGGATCTCGCGACGTTCCTCGGTGGCAATCGGTCCGGCTTCGTCGATCGGCCGCCCGAGGACGTTCATGATCCGGCCGATCGTCGCGTCACCGACCGGGACGGAAATTCCTGCCCCGGTGTTGTTGATCTTCATGCCGCGGCGCAGGCCGTCTGAGGACCCCATGGCGATCGTCCGCACAATGCCATCGCCCAACTGTTGCTGGACTTCGAACATCAGGTCGGATTCGCACATCTCCGACTCTTCAGCCTTGTCGAGCTGGAGGGCGTCGTAGATATGGGGCATGGCGTCGCGCGGGAACTGGATGTCCACCACGGCGCCGATACATTGCACAATGTTTCCCTGATTCATGGTTGTATCCCTAATCAATAAACTAACTATCGCGTGGTCAGACAGCCGCTGCGCCGCCGACGATTTCCGAAAGCTCCTTGGTGATCGCTGCCTGGCGAGCCTTGTTGTACACCAGCTTGAGCTCGCCGATGACGTTCTTGGCGTTGTCCGAGGCGGACTTCATGGCGACCATCCGGGCACTTTGCTCGGAAGCCATGTTCTCGGCGACGGCCTGGTAGATCATCGCTTCGACGTAGCGCACCAGCAAGTCGTCGATGACCGTCTTGGCGTCGGGCTCGTAGATGTAGTCCCAGCGGTTACCTTCACCGCCGACGAGTTCGCCGGACAGCGGCAGCAACTGATCGAGCGTCGGCTCCTGCTTCATGGTGTTGATGAAGCGCGTGTAGGCAATGTACAGGACGTCGATCTCGCCGTTGATGTAGGCGTCGAGCTGTACCTTGATCGGGCCGATGAGCTTTTCCAGGTGCGGCGTGTCGCCCAGGCCGATCATCTGCGACACGACATTGGCACCGGCGCGCTGCATGAAGCCGAGGCCCTTGTTGCCGATCGCGGTCACCCGAAGCTTCTTGCCTTCGGCGTCCCACTCCTTCATCTTGCCAAGCGCGAGACGCAGGACGTTGGTGTTCAGACCGCCGCACAGCCCCTTGTCGGAAGTGACCGTGATCAGGCCGACGGCCTTTTGCGGCTCGCGGACGGTCAGGAAGGGATGGCGATAGTCGGTCAGGGCGTGCGAAAGGTTACCCGCAACCAGGCGGATCTTCTCGCCGTACGGGCGCGCCGCGCGCATGCGGTCCTGAGCCTTGCGCATCTTTGACGCAGCGACCATTTCCATGGCCTTGGTGATCTTGCGCGTACTTTCTACGCTCTTGATCTTGTTGCGGATTTCCTTGCCGCTAGGCATCGTGAACTCCTCGATCGATCAGGCCAGCGTGGCCTTGAACTCCTCAATTGCCTTGCTGAGCTGCTGCTCTGCGGCGGCGTCAAGGTCCTTGGTCTTTTCGATGCTGCTGACCAGGTCGGCGTATTTTTGCTTGACGAAGCCGTGCATCTGCTTTTCGACCGCCAGCGCATTCTTGACCTCGACATCGTCGAAATAACCCTTGTTCACCGCGTGCAGGGTGATCGCCATTTCCGAGATCGGCAGCGGTGAGTACTGCGGCTGCTTCATCAGTTCGGTCACCAGGCGCCCGCGGTCTAGCTGCTTGCGGGTTGCCTCGTCGAGGTCGGAGGCGAACTGCGCAAAAGCGGCCAGTTCGCGGTACTGGGCGAGCGCCAGACGAACACCGCCACCGAGCTTCTTGATCACCTTGGTCTGGGCCGCGCCACCGACTCGGGAAACCGAGATACCGGCGTCGATGGCCGGCCGGATACCGGCGTTGAAGAGGTCGGTATCGAGGAAGATCTGACCGTCGGTAATCGAGATCACGTTGGTTGGGACAAAGGCCGAGACGTCGCCGGCCTGGGTCTCGATCACCGGCAACGCGGTCAGCGAACCGGTCTTGCCCTTGACTTCGCCGTTGGTGAACTTCTCGACCCACTCTTCCGAGACGCGCGCTGCGCGCTCGAGCAAGCGCGAGTGCAGGTAGAAGACGTCGCCCGGATACGCTTCCCGGCCCGGCGGCCGGCGCAACAGCAGCGAAACCTGCCGATAGGCCCACGCCTGCTTGGTCAGGTCATCGTAGATGATCAGCGCGTCCTGGCCACGGTCGCGGAAGTACTCGCCCATCGTGCAGCCGGAGTAAGGAGCGATGTACTGCAGCGCTGCCGATTCCGACGCGGTCGCGGCAACGATGATGGTGTACTCCATCGCGCCGTTCTCTTCGAGCCGCCGGACGACGTTGGCGACCGTCGAGGCTTTCTGACCGATCGCTACGTAGATGCAGATCAGGTTCTGACCCTTCTGGTTGATGATTGTGTCGACGGCGACAGCGGTCTTGCCGGTCTGCCGGTCGCCGATGATCAGTTCACGCTGGCCGCGACCGATCGGCACCATCGCGTCGATCGACTTCAGACCGGTCTGCACCGGTTGCGAGACCGACTTGCGCCAGATCACGCCGGGCGCGACTTTCTCGATCTTGTCGGTCAGCTTGTTGTTGACCGGACCCTTGCCGTCGATCGGCTGGCCGAGCGAATTGACGACCCGACCAAGAAGTTCGGGACCGACCGGTACTTCGAGGATGCGGCCGGTGGTCTTGACCGTGTCGCCCTCACTGATCTGATCGTACTCGCCGAGAACCACCGCGCCTACCGAGTCGCGGTCGAGGTTCAGGGCCATGCCGAAGGTATTGCCGGGAAACTCGAGCATTTCCCCCTGCATGACGTCGGTCAGGCCATAGACACGGCAGATACCATCGGTCACCGAAACGACGGTGCCCTGGGTGCGCAGATCGGCGCTGATCGCAAGATTCTCGATCTTGCTCTTGATCAGTTCGCTGATTTCTGAAGGATTCAACTGCATGGAAATTCTCCTAGTTCTTGAGCGCCAACCTCAGGCTCTCCAGTTTTCCGCGTACGGACGTGTCGAGGACCTGGTCGCCAACCACAATCTTGACGCCGCCGATCAGAGACTGATCGACGACCACTTCGGCCGTTAGCCGGGTCTTGAAGCGTGTCTCCAGGTCCGCGGTCAGGGCCTTGAGTTGCTCGTCGTCGATCGGGAAGGCACTGTAGATGGTGGCTTCCCGGACGCCCTCCTGGCCGGCCTTCAGGGCCTCGAAGAGACCCGCAATCTCCGGCAACGCAGCGAGGCGCTCGTTGGCGGCCAGCACGTCGATCAGATTGGCTTCGCTACCTGCCAGCGCCTCACCAGCCAGCGACTTGAACAGTTCGCTCTTCTGTGCGGCCGACAGTTCGGGATTGCCGATGCACGAACGCATCCGCTGATCCGCGGCGATTTCGGAAAGCAGCGACAAGCGCTCGGACCAGGCCGTCAGCGCCTTGTTTTCCAGCGCCAGGCGGAATACCGCTTCGGCGTAGGGGCGCGCGATGGTAACGAGTTCGGCCATGATCTCAGAGTTCCTGCTTCAGTGCGGCAAGCATCTCGGCATGCCCCTTGGCATCGACCTCGCGCTTCAGGATACGCTCGGCGCCGGCCACGGCAAGGTCGGCGACGCGGTCGCGCAAACCGGCTCTGGCGTGCTCGACCTGCTGCGCGATCTCCGCCTGCGCCGACGCGACGACCTTGTCGGCTTCGACCTTCGCCGCCTGTTTGGCCTCTTCGATCACCAGCAAGGCACGCTTTTCGGCGGCAGCGATGATCTCGGACGACTTTGCCTTGGCTTCGCGAAGGGAATCGGCTGAACGCTTTCCGGCCAGCTCCAGTTCGTGCTTGCCGCGCTCACCGGCGGCCAGCCCGTCGGCGATCAGCGCCTGGCGATCGGCGATGGCCTTTTGCAGCGGCGGCCAGACGTATTTCATCGTGATCCAGATGAAGACACCGAACCAGATGGCTTGGCCGAATAAGGTTGCGTTGATGTCCACGCTAGTCTCCTTTTAAGAGTGAGTCAGAAAGGAGGAGCGATCAGCCCTTGACGACGGCGATGAAGGGGTTCGCAAACAGCATGAACAGCGCGATACCGACACCGATCATGGTGACCGCGTCGAGAAGACCTGCGACGATGAACATCTTGACCTGGAGGGTCGGAATCATTTCTGGCTGGCGAGCGGCTCCTTCGAGGAAGCGACCGCCCAGCAGACCAAAACCGATGGCGGTACCCAGGGCACCCGATCCGATCAGGATGGCGACGGCGATGGCGGTGTTACCAAGCAACATTGACAGAGCAGCTTCCATTTTGGTGTTTCTCCTAATAAAACATGCTAAATGGGTTTAACAAGTGCAGCGTGAAGCAAACTGGTGATGAAGGGAGCCGAAATCGCGCCCTAGCCGTGCGACTCGCTGGCCATCGACAGGTAGACGATGGTCAACATCATGAACACGAAGGCCTGCAGGGTGATGATCAGGATGTGGAACAGTGCCCAGGGCAGGGCCAGCGGCAACTGCCAGACGCCGAGCAGCGCGATCAGGATGAACACCATCTCGCCGGCATACATGTTGCCGAACAGACGCAGCGAGAGAGAGATCGGCTTGGCGATATCCTCGATGATCCGGAAGAGAAGGTTCAGCGGTGCCAGCTTGGCGCCGAACGGCACACAGAAGACTTCGTGCAGGAAACCACCAACACCCTTGACCTTGACGCCCATGATCAGCATGGTCGCGAACACCGTCAGCGACATGGCGAAAGTCAGATTAGGGTCGGTGGTCGGAACCGCCTTGAAGTAGTGCACGCCCACCGTGCCGAGGATCAGCGGCAGGAAATCAACCGGGATCAGGTCCATGGCATTCATCAGGAACACCCAGATGAAGATGGTGACGGCCATCGGCGTCACAAGCGGACTACGGCCGTGGTAGGTATCCTTGACCTGCTGGTCGATAAAGGTAAGGACGATTTCGACGAAACTCTGGATGGCGCCCGGGACCCCCGAGGTCGCCTTGCGGGCGATCCTGGCCATGCCCAGGAAAGCGATCAGACCAATGATTCCGGAGACCAGCAAGGTATCGAGATGAAACGTCCAGAAACCTTCGCCGACCTTGAGGTTGGTCAGGTGGTGGACAATGTATCCACTGCTCGTTAACGCCTCGCCCGAAGCCATAGTTTTCCCCTGTTTGACTAGCGCTGCCGGAGCAGCGCCATCCAATAAACGACAATCGTTGCAACATAGGCCAGGAAGAGTGGCAAAGCGACGAGTTGCGCATAGCTCTTGAACACCAGAGCAAACAGCAGAAGGGTCACCGCAAACTTGTACCCTTCACCGGCCAACTGGGCGTTGAACGCCTTTTTTGCATCAGCTGCTGCCGTTCCCGTCGGTCGCAAGGCCCGCCACGCATAAGCGAGCGCGCTGGCGATCGCGATACCACCACCGAGCCCGGCAGAGATCGCCGCATCAACCCCCAGAGCAAGGCCCGCTGCCAGCGCCGCTGCCAGAGTCACCCCGAACTGGCAGCGCAACAACCAGCGAACCTGAGGATGCACGGCCAGCTCCTCCCAAAACAGTGGCAGGATACCAGACTCCTATAGAGGAATCAAACCGCATGTGCAAGAAAGTTCAATTTCCTTGATTAAACCTGCCTTGCAGACGGTTTCTGAAGCCCCTGGACGAGCGCCGATGTTGCGGCGCGTCATTTGCGCAGACGCTGCAGGATGCCTTCCAGTTGGTCGAGATCGCCAAACTCGATCAGTAGCTTGCCGGCGCCGCGTTGATTGGTCCGGATCACCACCTGCGCGCCCAGAAGGTCGGCCAGTTCCTCCTGCAAACGCAAGACGTCGCGGTCCGGCCGGCGAGGCGCCGGCTCCTTTGGCGCCCGCAGCGCGTATTGAACCAGGCGCTCCGTTTCGCGCACCGACAGACCTTTCTGCACGACCCGTTGCGCCAACTGAACCTGCAGGGCACCGGCCAAAGGGAGTAGCGCCCGCGCGTGCCCCATATCGACCTCGCCGCGCATCAACAGCTCCTGTACCGGCGGCGCCAGTTGCAGCAGGCGCAGCAGATTCGACGCCGCCGGCCGCGAACGGCCGACAGCGTCCGCCGCCTGCTGGTGAGTCATCGCGAACTCGTCGATCAGCCGTTGCAGACCGAGCGCTTCCTCGAGCGGATTGAGGTTCTCGCGCTGGATGTTCTCGATCAGCGCCATCGCCAGTGCCGCCTCGTCCGGGATCTCCCTGATCAAGGTCGATACCTCGGTCAGTCCGGCCATCTGTGCCGCCCGCCAGCGGCGTTCGCCGGCGATGATTTCGTAACGGTCGTCGCTCACCGGCCGCACCAGGATCGGCTGCATCAGGCCCTGCACCCTGATCGATGCCGCCAGCTCTTCGAGCGAGGCGGCGTCCATGCGGGTACGCGGCTGGTACTTGCCGGGCTGGAGATCGCCGACCGGCAAGCTCCGTTGCTGCTCCTTGCCCTGGGTGTCGTTGCCTGCCAGCAGGGCGTCGAGGCCACGCCCCAATCCCTTCAGTTTCATGGCTGCATCCCCAGTGCCGCAGCCGCCTGCACGGCGTCGGGCTTGCCGGCGCGACGATCGAGAACCTCCTGCGCGAGCAGCAGATACGCCTGCGCCCCCTTGGAACTGCGGTCGAAGGCGATCACCGGCTTGCCGTACGACGGCGCCTCGGCCAAGCGTACGTTGCGCGGAATGATCGTGCGGTAGACCTTGCTACCGAAATGGCCTTCGAGTTCGCCGGAGACCTGCTGCGTCAGCGTCGAACGCGGGTCGAACATGGTCCGCAGCAGACCTTCGATCTCGAGCGTCGGATTGAGCTTGGCACGGACCTTCTTGAGCGTTGCCACGAGATCGGTCAGCCCCTCCAGCGCGTAGTACTCGCACTGCATCGGAATCATCACCCGGTCGGCGGCGACCAGGCCATTGACAGTCAGCATGTTCAGGGCCGGCGGGCAATCCATGAGGATGAAGTCGTATTCCTCGCGGACACCGGCGACGGCGTCGCGCAAGCGGTACTCGCGCTGGGCGATGTCGATCAGATCGACTTCGGCACCCGCCAGTTCGCGGTTCGCTGGCAGCACGTCGAAGCCCGAATCGGTCGCCAGGCGCGTATCGCTTACCGTCGATCGGCCGATCAGAATCTGGTACACGGTCGGCAGGGCGACGCGCTTGACGACCCCGCAGCCAGTGGTCGCATTGCCCTGCGGATCGAGATCGATGAGCAACACGCGCTGGCCGCATTCGGCCAGACACGCCGAGAGGTTGACCGCCGTCGTGGTCTTGCCGACGCCGCCTTTCTGGTTGGTTACCGCGAGTACTCTTGCCAAATCAACGCTCCCCCTCAACTAAGCTCCCCTGGTCCCCGCAACAGTGCGGTCGCGGATCACCACCAGGTGCCGTTCGCCCGCGACGCCCGGCACCTGCAGGCAATGAACGCCTTCGACCACGACGTCGGCAGGCAGGCACGCCAGCTCGTCGTCGGGACGGACGCCCTTCATCGCCAGCCAGCAGCCGTCGGCCTGCAGCAGGTGGCGCGACGCTTTGACCAGCGCCGCCAGATCGGCAAAGGCGCGGGCGGTGATCGCGGCGAAACCGGACGCCGGCCGGTAGGCCTCGACCCGCCCGCAGTGTACGGCAATATTCACCAGACCCAACTCGATTGCCGCCTGCTGCAGAAACGCCGTCTTCTTGGAATTGCTGTCGAGCAGGACGACCGCCAGTTCGGGGCGGGCGATCGCCAGCGGGATTCCCGGCGTGCCACCGCCACTGCCGACATCGAGCAGGCTTGCGGCGCGCACGAAGGGCAGCACCGCCAGTGAGTCCAGCAGATGATGGCTGACCGCCTGCGAGGGGTCGCGCACGGCGGTCAGCTGATAGATTCGGTTCCACTTGGCGAGCAGCAAGGTGTAGGCGAGCAGCTTCTTGCGGGCGGTCGCCGGCAGATCGATGCCAAGCATTCGCAAGCCCTGCGTCAGTTGCCTCTCCGAGGTCATCGGCCGTTGCCGGCGAGACGCTGGCCGCGGTCGGACAGCTCACCGCGCTTCAGATACACCAGCAGGATCGAGATCGCCGCCGGCGTCACACCCTGGATGCGCGACGCCTGGCCAAGAGTCTGCGGGCGCTGCAGCGCCAGCTTTTGCTGCACCTCCCTGGACAGCCCGGCGACGGCGTCGAAGTCGAAATCGGCGGGAATGCGCCGTTCCTCGCTGGCCAGACTCCTCGCCACCTCCTCCTGCTGACGTTCGATGTAACCCTGGTACCTGGCCTGGATCTCGAGCTGCTCGACGACCTGCGGATCGCCGACGCCGCCCTCGACCAGAACGCCGTCAACGGCCAGGGCCATCAACGCCCGATAACTCACGTCCGGGCGACGCAGCAGTTCGTACAGGCTGTATTCGTGCTCCAGCGGCTTGCCGAGAACGCGCGTCGCGTCATCGTCGGAGACCCTCCCGGGATGCACCCAGGTCGCTTTCAGGCGTTCCTGCTCGCCGGCGATGGCGTCACGCTTGGCGCAGAATGCGGCCCAGCGCCGGTCATCCACCAGCCCGATGCGGCGGCCGACTTCGGTCAGGCGCAGGTCGGCATTGTCCTCACGCAGCGACAGCCGATACTCGGCGCGACTGGTGAACATCCGGTAGGGTTCGGACACGCCGCGGGTGATCAGATCGTCGACCAGTACGCCGAGATACGCCTGATCACGGCGTGGCGTCCACGCGTCCTGCTCCTTTGCCCGCAGGGCGGCGTTGATACCGGCCAGCAAACCCTGCGCCGCGGCTTCCTCGTAGCCGGTCGTACCGTTGATCTGGCCAGCGAAGAACAGGCCGCCGATCGCCCGGCTTTCAAGGGAGGCCTTGAGACCGCGCGGATCGAGGTAATCGTACTCGATGGCGTAACCAGGACGCAGGATGTGGCAGTTCTCGAGGCCACGGATCGAACGGACGATGGCCAGCTGAACATCGAAAGGCAGACTGGTTGAAATTCCGTTGGGGTAGATCTCGCGGGTGCTCAGTCCCTCGGGCTCGAGGAAGATGTTGTGGCTGTCCTTGTTGGCGAAACGATGGATCTTGTCTTCGATCGACGGGCAGTAGCGCGGCCCGACGCCTTCGATGACACCGGTGTACATCGGCGAGCGATCGAGATTTTCGCGGATGATGTCATGCGTTCGGGCGTTGGTGCTGGTGATCCAGCACGGCAATTGTCGCGGATGCTGCGCGGCGTTGCCGAGGAACGAGAAGACCGGCAGCGGCACATCCGAATGCTGCTCGACCATCGCCGAGTAATCGATCGTGCGGCCGTCGAGCCGCGGCGGCGTGCCGGTCTTGAGCCGGCCGACGGGCAATTGCAGTTCGCGTAGCCGCGCCGCCAACGAAACAGCCGGCGGATCACCCATGCGGCCGCCGGTGTAGTTCGACATGCCGACGTGGATCAGGCCATTGAGGAAGGTGCCGGTGGTCAACACCACCGCCCGCGCGGCGAAGCGCACGCCGAGCTGGCTGACGACGCCGGCGACCTCGTCACCGTCGACGATCAGATCGTCGCAAGCTTGCGCGCAGATCGTCAAGTTCGGCTGCTCCTCGAGCCGGCGGCGAATCGCCTGCCGATACAGCACCCGGTCGGCTTGCGCGCGCGTCGCGCGCACCGCCGGACCCTTGCTCGAATTGAGAATGCGGAACTGGATGCCGGCTTCGTCGGTCGCCTCGGCCATTGCCCCACCGAGCGCATCGACCTCCTTGACGAGGTGGCCTTTGCCGATGCCGCCGATCGACGGATTGCAGCTCATCGCCCCCAGGGTATCGAGGTTGTGCGTCAGCAGCAGGGTCCTCATGCCCGCACGTGCGGCGGCAAGCGCCGCCTCGGTGCCGGCGTGGCCACCACCGACGACAATTACCTCGAAACGGTCAGGAAACAGCATGGGCAATCCGGTCGCGCTCGCGCAGCGGCCTGTGCAAAAGACCGCGATTCTACGCCAGTTCGCTGAAAAATAACAGGTTTCACAGGGTCAAAGGCGCTTCATCAGGGCCTGCGGCAAACCGGGCAAACGGCTTCGCGGGGCGTCCGCTGGCAGCGGCCGCGGCGAGCGGCAGACAGCGGACACTGCCGCTTGCCGGCCTTTGGTTGGCGCTCTCGGCGCGGCATACGCCGCCGACGGTCCGCCAGTTGCTTATGTATAGTCATTGACTATGGCTCGAATTGCCAGAATCAATTGGAACAATGCTGGCGAATCCACTAGCATCGCTCTGTCGATTGCTTTCATCCACCAGTCCCATGAGGAGAACTCAAGATGTCCTTGATCAATACCGAAGTCAAACCGTTCAAAGCCACTGCTTTTCACAACGGCAAGTTTGCTCCCGTTACCGATGCCGACCTGAAGGGCAAGTGGTCGGTGGTCTTCTTCTACCCGGCCGATTTCACCTTCGTCTGCCCAACCGAATTGGGTGACCTCGCCGACGAGTACGCGTCGTTCCAGAAGCTCGGCGTCGAGATCTATTCGGTATCGACCGATACGCACTTCACGCACAAGGCATGGCACGACGCTTCCGAGACGATCAAGAAGATCAACTATCCGATGATCGGCGATCCGACCGGCGCGATCACCCGCAACTTCGAAGTGATGATCGAAGAGGAAGGCCTGGCGCTGCGTGGCAGCTTCGTGATCAACCCGGAAGGCGTGATCAAGGTCTGCGAGATCCACGACCTCGGCATCGGCCGCGACGCCAAGGAACTGCTGCGCAAGGTACAGGCGGCGCAATACGTCGCCAGCCACCCGGGTGAAGTCTGCCCGGCCAAGTGGACGCCGGGTGAAGCGACGCTCGCCCCGTCGCTCGACCTGGTCGGCAAGATCTAGGCGAGCAGGTCGCTGGCGCTGTCGGGGCCTTGCCGGCAGCGCGACCCCGGTGCCTCTGCAAAGGGGCCGCGAAGCAGCTGCTTGGCGGCCCCTTTTCAATGCCACTCGAAAGAAGGAGAACTCAGATGCTGGATGCGAACATCAAGGGGCAGCTCGCCGCCTATCTCGGCAAGCTGCAGCACCCGATCGAACTGATCGCTTCGCTGGATGGCGGCGAGTCGGGGCCGGGGCGGGAAATGCTTGGCCTGTTGCAGGATATCGCCGCGCTCTCCGACAAGGTCAGCCTCAGGCTGGACGGGCAGGCCACGCGCAGGCCCTCTTTTGCCGTCTGCCGTGCCGGCGAAAGCGCGCGTATCAGCTTCGCCGGCATCCCGATGGGACACGAGTTCACGTCGCTGGTCCTGGCACTGCTGCAAGTCGGCGGCCACCCGCCGAAGGCCGATGCCAGCGTGCTCGAAGGGATTCGCGCGATCGCCGGCAAGTTCCACTTCGAAACCTTCGTCTCGCTGTCGTGCCACAACTGTCCGGACGTCGTCCAGGCGCTCAACCTGCTGGCGGTGAGCAACCCCGGCATCAGCCACCAGATGGTCGATGGCGGACTTTACCAGGACGAAGTCGTCGCGCGCCAGATCCTCGGCGTACCGACGGTCTTGCTCAATGGCGAACATTTCGGCCAGGGCCGGATGACGCTCGAGGAGATCGTCGGACGGATCGACAGTGGCGCGCAGGAACGTGAGGCGGCGAAAATCTCGGCGCGTCAGCCCTTCGACGTACTGATCGTCGGGGGCGGCCCGGCCGGCGCAGCGGCGGCGATCTACGCCGCCCGCAAGGGAGTGCGCACCGGCGTTGTCAGCGAGCGCTTTGGCGGCCAGGTGCTCGACACCCTGGCGATCGAGAACTTCATCTCGGTCAAGGCAACCGACGGACCGAAACTGGCGGCCGGGCTCGAGGAGCACGTCCGGGAGTACGACGTCGATATCATGAACCTGCAGCAGGCGGTCGCGCTGCAGCCGGATGCTGCGGGTGGGCTGAACGAAATTCGCCTGGCCAGCGGCGCGACCCTGCGGAGCAAGACAGTGATCCTCGCCACCGGCGCACGCTGGCGCGAAATGAACGTGCCGGGTGAAAAGCCGTATCGCGGCCATGGCGTCGCCTACTGTCCGCACTGCGACGGACCGCTGTTCAAGGGCAAGCGGGTCGCGGTCATCGGCGGCGGCAACTCGGGTGTCGAGGCAGCGATCGACCTCGCCGGCGTCGTCGGCCACGTCACCCTGCTCGAATTTGAGGCCAGCCTGCGGGCAGATGCGATTCTCCAGAAGAAGTTGTTCAGCCTGGCCAACGTCACGGTGATCACCGAAGCCCTGAGCACCGAGGTCACCGGCGACGGCAAGAAGGTCAACGGCCTGCTGTACACCGATCGCGCCAGCGGCGAGGGGCATCGCCTTGAACTCGAAGGGATCTTCGTGCAGATCGGCCTGCTGCCGAACAGCGAATGGCTCAAGGGTACGATCGAACTGTCGGCGCGTGGCGAGATCGAGATCGATGCCCGCGGCGCCACGTCGCTGCCCGGCGTCTTCGCCGCCGGCGATGTCACGACCGTGCCCTACAAGCAAATCGTGATCGCCATGGGCGAAGGCACGCGCGCGGCGCTCAGCGCCTTCGATCACCTGATACGGAGCTCGGTCAGCTGACGCCGCGGGCGTGATGGGGAGCGCTCCGTAGCGCTGCACCTTGCCGGCGCCGACCCGACGATCAACGCGGCTGGCCGGGCTGGCAACGGGTCGCGTTCCGGGCCAACGGTCGCTTGCCCGGCAGGGCGCCGTCGGGTAATGTGCCGTGCATGACGACACCCGAAACGACCGCCGAGCTGCTCCAGAAGTTGAGCAAGGATCTGGCGCGCAAGCGGGCGCTGCTGATCGATCGCTATCCCAATGCGCGCAGCTCGCTGCGCATCATGCTCTCGGCGCTGGGTGTTACCGCGGTACATAACGCCGGCACGTCGGCCGAGGTCCTCCGCCAGGTTCGGGGGCATCACTTCGACATCATCCTCTCTGACTACCAGCTCGAAGATGGGCGCGACGGCCAGCAGTTGCTCGAAGAACTGCGCCAGCAGCGCCTGGTTGCGCTGTCCACGGTGTTCATGCTGATCACCAGCGAACGGGCCTATCACAACGTCGTCTCGATCGCCGAACTGGCGCCCGACGACTACCTGATCAAGCCGTTCACCGCCGACGAATTGCACGGCAGGCTGGTCCGCGCACTGTACAAGAAGCAGTTCTTCGCGCAGCTCTACGAGCACCTCGACAACGGTGCTTTCGCCGACGCGCTGACCACCTGCGAGCGCCTGATCGGGCAGGACAGCGGCTTCCTGTTCGACGCACTGCGTCTGAAGGGAGAAATCCTCAACGTGCTCGGACGCCCCGCCGAGGCGCAGGCGGTGTATGAGCAGGTTCTCGCGCAGCGCATGGTACCGTGGGCGCGGATCGGCCTGGCGATGGCGCTGCGCAGCCAGCAACAGCTCGGCGAGGCCGAGGCGGTCGGCCAGGCGCTGGTCGACGACTTTCCCGAATTCCTCGCTGCCTACGACTTCCTTGCCGAAGTCCGCGAGGAAATGGGCAAGCTGCCGGAAGCGCAGGAAACCCTGCAATCGGCGGCGCTGATTTCACCGAACAACTCTGCCAGGCAGCGGATGGTCGGTGACGTGGCGGCGCGCAACATGGATTTCAGGACTGCCGAGAAGGCCTATGGCAAGGTCCTCGAACGTCGGCGCGGGTCGTCGTTGAACAACATCGACGACTACTCCAATCTCGCGCGTGTGATGCTCGACCTCGGTCACACGCAGGGCGCCAGGCGGATTACCGACGAGCTGCGCCGCGACTGGCGCGGCAGCAAGCAGGGCGAACTGGCGGCGCTGGTGATGGAAGGTCTGTGCGCCGACAAGGAGGGCGACCGGACGCGCGCCAGGCTGGCCGTCGAAAAGGCGCTGGTCCTGCACGACGCCCTCAGGGAAGAGGGCAAGGGGGCGCTGGTATCGAGCAAGCTTGCACTCGACCTGGCGCACGCCTGTCTGGCCACCGGCGACGAGGAGAGCGCGCAGGAGGTGGTGCGGAGAGTCGCCGCGGAGAACCATGAAAACCGGGCGATGATCGCGCAAATCGAAAGCATTTACGCAAAGACCGGCAAGGAAGAAAATGGCCAGGCGCTACTCGCGCAGGTCGGCAAGGAAATCGTCGAGCTGAACAACCGCGGTGTACTTGCCGCCCGCAGCGGCGATCTCGAAGGTTCGGTACAGCTGCTGATGGAAGCGGCCGAGCGTGTCCCCAACCTGCAGTTTCTGGTCAATGCCACCAAGGCGATCTTCACCCTGATCGAACTGAAGGGCTGGAACCCGGCGCTCGCCAAGCGCGGGCTCGGCTACCTGCAGATGGCTCAGGACAAGGACATGCGTAACGCCAAGGTGATCTCGGCGCGCGAGATGTACCAGCGCGTTTCGCGCAAGTACGGCGTCACCGTCGTCCCTTTTTCCAGTTCGCGCAACGCCGGCGAAAAGTCACGCGCCTAGCCGGCCGCGCTGGCGGGACGGCTATTGGCGGCCGCCCAGACCCAGATAGCTTTCGATCACCCGCCGATCGGTCGCCAGTTCCCGGCTTGGCCCCTCGAGTGACAGCTCGCCGGTCTCGAGAACGTAGCCATAGTCGGCGACGTGCAGCGCGGCGCGGGCATTCTGCTCGACCAGCAGGATCGCGACGCCGGTCTTGCGGAGCTGCGCCACGGTCCGGAAGATGTCCTTGATGATCAACGGCGCCAGCCCCAGGCTCGGTTCGTCGAGCAGCAGCAACTTCGGCCTGGCCATCAGGGCGCGACCCATGGCCAGCATCTGCCGTTCGCCACCGGAAAGCGTGCCAGCCATCTGCTCGCGACGCTCGCGCAAGCGCGGGAAGATGTCGAAGACCTCATCCATCGTTTCCAGATGGTCGCGATGACCGCCGCGATAGCGGTCAAAAGCTCCGAGCAGCAGATTGTCCTCGACGCTCATTTCGGCGAACAGCTCGCGTTTCTCCGGAACCAGCGTCATTCCCTGTCGGACCAGTTTCTCGACAGTGCGGCCGGCGTCCTGCCGCTCACCGAGATAGACGATCTCGCCGTCTGCCGGCAACAGCCCCATCAAGGCCGCAAGCAAGGTCGTCTTGCCGGCGCCGTTGGGGCCAATGACGGTGACGATCTCGCCCCGATGGACCTTCAACGCAAGTCCGTGCAGGGCTTCGACCTTGCCGTAACTGACCGTCAGCTCGCTGACCTCGAGCACCACCGTCCTCTCTTCCGCGACGGCGGGCGGCTTCACTCGACGCCTCCCAGATAGGCTTCGACGACCGCAGGGTTGCGCTGGATCTCTTCGGGCAGACCGGCAGCGAGCTTCTGGCCGAATTCCATCACCACCACCCGGTGGGCGAGGCCCATCACGAAGTCCATATCGTGCTCGACCAGGAGGATGCCGATGCCCTCGGCGCGCAGGCGCCGCAGCAGCTCTGCGAGCGCCTGCTTCTCGAGGTAGCGCAGGCCGGCGGCCGGCTCGTCAAGCAGCAGCAGGCACGGGTCGGCGGCCAGCGCCCGGGCGATCTCGACGATCCGCTGCTTGCCGAGCGGCAGGCTGCCAGCCAGCTCGTACATCTGCCCGGCCAGCCCACAGCGTTCGATCTGGGCAGCGGCTTCACTCAGCAGTCGCGCTTCTTCCTCGCGGTCGGCGCGACACGCCGCCGCGAGGAAGCTCTTGCGGCCGCGCAAGTGGGTGCCAATGGCGACGTTTTCGAGGACGGTCATCGCCGGCAGCAGACGGACATGCTGGAAAGTCCGGCTCATGCCGCGGCGCGCTATTTGCCGCGCCGGCAAGGACTCGATGCGCTCGCCACGAAAGCTGACCGCGCCGGAAGTCAGCGGATCGACACCGGAAATGCCGTCGAACATGGTGCTCTTGCCGGCACCGTTGGGGCCGATCAGCGCCATCACTTCGCCGGCCCTGACGCGAAAGCTCATGCGGTCGTTGGCGACCAGCCCACCGAAGCGTTTGCTGGCCTCCCTGACGTCGAGCAGAACCGCGCCCGGCGCGGGTAGCGGGCGGCGCGGCAAGGCCTGCGCCTCGACCGGGCGAGCGCGCGCCGGCGGCGCGGGAAAGAGCCGCTGAACGATCGGCCAGACGCCGTCACGGGCGCGCTGCAGGACGAGGATCATCAGGACGCCGAAAACGATCATCTCGAAGTTGCCGCTCTTGCCGAGCAGGCTCGGCAGCAGGTCCTGCAGCCATTGCTTGAGGACGGTGATCAGGCCGGCGCCGACGATCGCTCCCCAGACGTGCGAGACGCCGCCGACGACCGCCATGAACAGATACTCGATGCCTTGCGTCAACGAGAACGGTGTCGGGTTGATGAAGCGCTGCAGGTGGGCATAGAGCCAACCCGACATGCTGGCGTAGAGCGCGGCGACGGTGAAGATGACGATCTTCGAGCGCGGCGTGTCAACACCCATTGCCTCGGCCATCAGCGAGCCACCCTTCAGTGCGCGGATGGCTCGGCCCTCGCGTGAGTCGAGCAGATTGCGGGTAGCGAGGATGATCACCAGCAGCGCTGCCCAGATCAGGTAGAAGAATTCGCGTCCCGAGCGCAGCTCGAGGTCGAAAAGCTGCAGCGCCGGGATGCCGCTGATGCCGGTATGACCGCCAAGCGCCGAAACATTGCCGAACAGGTAATAGAGGGCGATGCCCCAGGCGATGGTTCCCAGTGGCAGGAAGTGGCCCGAGAGGCGCAGGGTCACCAGGCCGAGCGACAGCGCCACGACACCGGTGACCAGCAGGCCGGCGGGCAGGGTGAGCCATGGCGAGACGCCGTGGACGGTGGTCAGATAGGCGGTGGTGTAGGCGCCGATACCGACGAACGCCGCTTGCCCAAAGGAGGTCAGACCGCCGACGCCGGTGAGCAGGACCAGCCCGAGGGCGACGATCGCGTACAGGCCGATGTAGTTGAGCAGCGTGACGTAGAACTCGGGAAGCAAGAGCGGCGCCGCCAGCAGGACGGCGATGAACAACACCAGCACCGACCTTGGCCGTGCGCTGCGGCTCATTCTTCCTCCACGTGCCGGGTCTTCAACGAGCGCCAGACGAGCACCGGGATGATCGAGGTGAACACGATCACCTCCTTGAAGGCACTGGCCCAGAACGACGAGTACGATTCCAGCAGGCCAACCAGGACCGCGCCGGCTGCCGCCACCGGATAGCTGGCAAGGCCGCCGATGATCGCACCGACAAAGCCCTTGAGACCGATGAGAAAGCCCGAGTCGTAGTAAATGGTGGTAATCGGCGAGATCAGGATGCCGGAAAAAGCGCCGATCGCTGCCGCCAGGGTGAACGACAACATGCCGGCGAGAGTCCCGGAAATGCCCATCAGCCGGGCGCCGGTACGATTCATCGCGGTCGCCCGCAGCGCCTTGCCATAGATCGTGCGCTCGAAGAAAAAGTAGAGGGCGACGATCAACACCAGACTGGCGACCACCACCAGTATCGTCTGCCCCTGCAGCAGCGCATCGCCGACCTCGAAGCTGATGTCGGTGAAGGCCAGCGTGCGCGAACCCTCGGCACCGAAGAACAACAGGCCGATGCCGATCAGCGTCACGTGCACCGCCACCGAAACGATCAGCAGCGCCAGTACCGACGCGCCAGCGATCGGCTGATAGGCCAGGCGGTAGATCATCGGTCCGAGCGGTACCACCAGCATCAGCGCCAGCACGACCTGCACCGGCAACGGCAGACCGGCGGGCGAAAGGGCCAACAGCGCGCCGCCGAGCATCAGTGGCACGCCGCAATTGAGCAGCAGGATCATCGGCAGCCGCCGAAACTGCCGGTCACGCAGGGCGATCGAGCCGTCGATCAGGACAATCACCGTGCCGAGGGCGAGCAGCAACCAGATCGTCCCCGGCAGCCGGCCGGTTTGCAGGCTGACCAGGGTCAGCGCGCCGAAGGCGACGAACTCGCCTTGCGGGATGAAGATCACCCGGGTAACCGCGAAAACCAGCACCAGTGCCAGGGCGAGCAGCGCGTAAATGGCGCCGTTGGTTATCCCGTCCTGACCGAGCAGCAAGGCAATCTGCAAATCCATCAAGGTCTTTCCAGTGGCGGCTCCGGCCGGCTCAGGCGCCTTTGCCGCCGCTGCTCGGGGTCTGCGGGAGAAGCCCGTCAACGGCAGCTGGCGCGCGCTTGCGCCACCAGCGACGGCGGTCAGCGGGAAAGTGACGACAGGCGCACCGCGCGGTGAGCAACACGGACCCGCGCGCTGCCAAGCAGCGGTTCTATTTCACCAGCTGCCAGTTGCCGTCGACGATCTCGACCATCACTCGCGAACGCTGATCAAAGCCGAGGTGATCCTGCGGACTCATGTTGAACACGCCGTGCGCAGCAGTCAGGTTCTTGGTCGCTTCAAGCGAATCGCGCAGCGCCTTGCGGAACTCCGGCGTCCCGGGTTGCGCCTTCTTCAGGGCCTGGGGAACGGCGTTCGACAGCAGCTTGCCGGCGTCCCAGGCGTGCGCGCCGAAGGTGGACACGCTACCCTTGCCGTGCGCCGCTTCGTACTTGTTCACGTAGTCGAGGGCGACCTTCTTGACCGGGTTGCTGTCGGGCAACTGGACGGCCACCAGCACCGGGCCGGCGGGCAGGAAGGTTCCTTCGCAATCCTTGCCGCAAACCCGAAGGAAGTCGGCGTTGGCCACGCCGTGCGTCTGGTACATCATTCCCTTGTAGCCCTTTTCCTTGAGCGATTTCTGTGGCAGCGCCGCCGGCGTGCCGGCGCCGCCCACCAGCACCGCGTCGGGCTTGGCCGAGAGAATCTTGAGCACCTGCCCGGTGACTGAAGTATCGGAGCGATTGAAGCGTTCGTTGCCGACGATCTGGATCTTGCGCGCCTCGGCGATCTTCGAAAACTCGTTCCACCAGCCTTCGCCGTAGGCGTCAGCGAAGCCGATATAGGCAACCGTCTTGACGTTGTTGTTGGTCATGTGTTCGACGATCGCCGTCGCCATCTGAGCGTCATTCTGCGGCGTCTTGAACACCCAGTAACGCTTGTCGTCCATCGGATCGATGATCCGGGCCGATGCGGCCATGGCGATCATCGGCGTTTCTGCCTCGGCGACGACGTCGATCATCGCCAGCGAATTGGGTGTGATCGTCGAACCGATGATCACGTCGACTTTGTCCTCGGCGAGCAGCTTGCGGGTGTTCTTGACGGCGGTAGTGGTATCGGAGGCGTCGTCGAGAAGAATGTAATTCACCTTCTGCCCGGCGATGGTCGTCGGCAACAGGGCGAAAGTGTTCTTCTCGGGAATGCCGAGCGAGGCGGCCGGCCCAGTCGCCGACAGCGTAACGCCGACGTTGATGTCGGCGTAAACGGTGGTGGCAAGGCCTCCCGCCACCAGGGCCAGCAAGCCGGCTATCGAGTTCTTGATGTTCATTGTCTCCCTCAGCATGATTGATCGCTGCGTTTTTCGGTGTGATGGTGCCAATGCCGCTCATTTCGGCACACCACATTGTGCGGCGGGAGATAGCGCAAGACAAGCCTATGCGAAAGTGTCGTGCGCGAATTTGACGATAAATGCGCCGACAACGCACAGAAATACCTTCCGGACGAAGCCACTGCCGTGTCGCAGTGCAAGATGAGCGCCGGCCAAGGAACCAAGAACGTTGCACACGGCCATCACCAAGGCCGCCAGCGGCAGAATGTGGCCGTGCGGGATAAAGAAGCCCAGGGCCGCGACGTTGGTCGCCACGTTGACCACTTTCGAAGCCGCCGAGGCGTGCAGGAAGTCGAAGCCGAAAAAACGGATGAAGAGAAAGATCAGGAAGCTGCCGGTACCGGGTCCGAAGAAGCCGTCGTAGAAACCGATCGCCGCACCGACGATCAGCGCGTAGGCCAACTCGTGACGACCGGTGTGCTGCGGCCGGTGGATCGACCCGAAGTCGCGGTGGCCAAAGGTATAGGCAGCGGCACCGACCAGCAGCAGCAGGATCAGCGGCCGCAACATCGCGGCCGGCAGCCAGGCGACGGCCGCCGCGCCGAGATACGAAAAGGCAAACGCGGCCAGGGCTGCCGGCAGAGTGGTGCGCCAGGGCATGCGCACACGCCGCGCGTAACGCCAGGCGGCATTGCCGGTTCCGAAGACGCTGGAAAACTTGTTGGTCCCGAAAAGCGTTGCCGGAAGCTCGTTGGGCAGCGCCGTAAACAGGGCAGGAATCTGGATCAAACCGCCGCCACCTACCACCGCATCGATGAAGCCGGCGAACAGCGCTGCCCCTGCGAGCACCAGCAGCAAGGAGTGATCGATGCCGGCGGCAAGCACTCAGCGCTGCGCCACGAAGAAGATCCGCTTGAAAGGGAACAGCGTGCGTCCGTCGGCGCTGCGCGGATAGACGATCGCCAGCGGCGCACGATAGGCGGCCAGGAACTTTTCCGCGGTCGCGGCATCGAGGCGCGCCAGAAAGGGCACCAGGGTCGTACCCTTCATCCACTCGATGATCGCATCGTCGCCGCTCAAGGCCTGCCAGTAAATGGTCTCCCAGACTTCGAGATGACGGCAGTACGGCGTCAGCAAGCGGTGGTATTCAGTGGCCGACAGTACCTTGCCGAGCGCTACGCCGCCGAGCCTTGTCTGCCAGCGCTGGTCGTCGGCGAGTTTGCGGAGGATCTGGTGTGACGGCGAGCTGAAGTTTGACGGCATCTGCACCGCCAGCACGCCAGCCGGCGCCAGCTGGCCGATCAGGCGCGGCAGCAGGGCTTGATGATCGGCCAGCCAGTGCAGGGCGGCGTTCGAGAAAATCAGGTCGGGGGCGACGCTGGCGTGCCATGAGGAGATGTCGATTCGCTGCCAGTCGATCGACGACGCCGTCGATGAAGCCTTGGCAAGCATCGCCGGGTCGCTGTCGACGCCGGTTATTGCGGCCTGCGGCCAGTGGTCGGCAAGCAGGCGGGTAATATTGCCGGCGCCACAACCGAGATCGACGATGCGGCTCGGCGACTTGCCGCCAAGCCTGGCGATCAGGTCGAGCGCCGGCCGCCGCCGCGCTTCGACGAATTTCAGATACTGTTCCGGATTCCAGTTCATGGACTGATTTCCTTTCGCATTTTCAGGCAGCGCTGGCAATACCCGCCTCGCTACGCTCGCTACTTGCCTATACAGAAGCGCCCGAAGATCTCGCCGAGCAGGTCGTCAGCGCTGAATTCGCCGGTGATCGACGCCAGTGCCAGTTGCGCCAGGCGCAATTCCTCGGCAAACAGTTCCAGCCGTGGCAATTGCTCGCGCGCCTGATCGATACGCGTGCGCGCTTCGGCCAGCGCGTGCAGGTGGCGTTCGCGGGCAATGAAAACGTCTTCGGCGGGGTGCCAGCCGGCAATTTCCAGCAAGGCCTGGCGCAGCAGTTCGACGCCATCGCCGGACTTGGCGGAAAGGGAAATTTCGACGCCATCGCGGTCATCATGACGTTCTGCCGGTCGCCCTGCGAGATCGACCTTGTTGTGCACCGTCAGCCGCACCAGATGGCTGGGCAGCTGCCCGACGATCGTCCGGTCGGCGTCGCTGACGCCGACCCGCGCGTCGACCAGCAGGACGACGACGTCGGCGCGGTCCAATTCGCGCCAGGTGCGTTCGATTCCCAGTTGCTCGATTTCGTCTTCGGTTTCGCGCAGGCCAGCAGTGTCGATCACGTGCAGCGGAATACCTTCGACCTGCAGCGTACCGCGCACCAGATCACGGGTGGTTCCCGGCAAGGGCGCGACGATCGCCAGTTCGTCACCGGCGAGGCGGTTGAGCAGGCTGGACTTGCCGACGTTGGGCTGACCCGCGAGAACGACCTGCAGGCCCGCCTGCAGGAGACAGCCTTGCCGGGCACGGTCGAGAACTGCTTCCAACTGCTGTTGCAGGCGATCGAGGCGGGCGAATGCGTCGGTGCTTGCCAGAAAGTCGACCTCCTCGTCGGGGAAGTCGAGGGTCGCTTCGACCAGCGCGCGCAATTCGATCAGCTGGCCGCACAGGGCGTTCACCAGCCGCGAGAAGTCGCCCTGCAGCGAACGCACAGCGCTGCGGGCAGCGGCGGCGGTGGTGGCATCGATCAGGTCGACGACGGCTTCCGCCTGTGCCAGGTCAAGCTTGCCGTTGAGGTAGGCACGATGGGTGAACTCGCCCGGTTCGGCCAGTCTGGCGCCCAGCTCGAGGCAGCGCGCCAGCAGCATCTGCATCACCACCCGGCCGCCATGACCGTGCAACTCGAGAACGTCCTCGCCGGTAAACGAGTGGGGTGCCGGAAAGTGAAGCAGCAGGCCGCTGTCGATGGCACCGCCGTCGGCAGCCTTGAAGTCGGCGTTCGTCGCCAGGCGAGGAGCGGGTCGCTTGCCGGTCAGCTGATCGGCGAAGTCGAGCAAACCGGTTCCCGAGACGCGGACGATACCGACACCACCGCGACCAGCCGCGGTGGCGATCGCGGCGATCGTCGCTGTCGCCTTCCCCGACTCAGGCCTTGGCGTCGTTGGCGGCTTTTCCGCCACCTTCGATCATCCGCGTGATCTGCCATTGCTGGGCAATCGACAGCGTGTTGTTGACCACCCAATAAAGCACCAGACCGGCCGGAAAAAAGAAGAACATGGCGCCAAAGATGAACGGCATCATCATCATCACCTTGGCCTGTATGGGATCCGGAGGGGTCGGGTTGAGCCTGGTCTGGATCAGCATGGTCAGCACCATGACCACCGGCAGGACGTAGTAGGGATCGGCGGCCGAGAGGTCGGTGATCCAGAGGATCCACGGCGCATCACGGATTTCGACGGCACCGAGCAATGCCCAGTAGAGAGCGATGAACACCGGGATCTGGACCGCTATCGGCAGACAGCCACCCAGCGGGTTGATCTTCTCGCGCTTGTAGAGCTCCATCATTTCCTGGTTGAGCTTCTGGCGATCGCCGGCGTAGCGCTCCTTGAGGGCGACCAGGCGCGGCGTGACGGTTCGCATCTTGGCCATCGACTTGTAGCTCGCCGCAGACAGCGGGAAGAACAGCAGCTTGATGCCGACGGTCAGGAGAACGATCGCCCAACCCCAGTTACCGACGATCTTGTGGATCGCCTGCAGACACCAGAAGATCGGCGCCGCTACGATGGTCAGCCAGCCATAGTCGACCACCAGCGGCAGGCCCTGCGCACCGATTCCGCCTTCCGCTTTCGGCAGGGCCAGATGATCGAGGGTACTCTGCAGTTGGGGGCCGGCATAAAGCGGAACGGAAAAGGCGATCTTGGCGCCGGGCGCGGCGACCGGTACGGGCACGATGACGCCGGCGCTTACCGTTGGATCGATGCTGCCATCGAGTTTCCGCATGTAGAACTCGCGCGGCAGCTTCTCCGGAGGGATCCAGGCGGCGACAAAGTAATGCTGAACCATCGCGATCCAGCCGTTGTTGGCCTGCGTCACGAACTTGGCCTTGCCAGCTTCGATGTCGGCGAAGTGCACCTTCTGATACTTGTCCTCCTCGGTGTAGACCGCCGGGCCGGTGAAGGTCGACACCATCCGGCTCTCGCCTTCGGGGGCCTTGGTATCACGCTGGAACTGGTAGTAGGCGTGTACCGCGACGTCTTTCTCGCTGCCGTTGTCGATTTCCTGGGTGACGTCGATCAGATAGCTGCCGCGGTTGAAGGTATAGATCTTGGTGACCTTGACGCCGTTGACCGCTGGCGCTTGCAGACGAAGTTCGAGGGTCTTCGCCCCGGCGGCCAGTTCCCGGCTTCCACTGACCGGAGAAAAAACCGTCTTGTGGGTTGCCAGGCCGTCGCCGATCAGACCACTTTGCGCGGCGTACTGGTGGCGGCGTTCGAACAGCGCGAAGTCCTTGCTCTTCGATTCGGTGTCCTTGTAGTCATTGAATACCAGGCGAACGATATCGCCACCCCGCAGCGAAACCTCGGCGGTGTAGAGGTCGGTCTTCACCGTCAGCGTTTCCGCGGCCTGCGCGGCGGCAACACCGCTCGGGGCCTCGGGCGCCGTTGCCGGGACGGGCGAATGCAGACTCGCGCTTGGTTGCGGTGCGGGCGCAGTGCTGGCGCTCGCAGCCACCGGCGGCACGGCTGGCTTCGGCTGGTTGTACTTCTGCCAGGCATCCCAGAGCATGACCAGGGAGAATGAGAAGATCAGCAACAGCAGCAGGCGTCGGTTATCCATGAAAACCTATACGATTCGATTGTTGTTCAGGGTACGGGGTCAAATCCGCCCACGTTCCACGGATGACAGCGAACAAGCCGCTGCAGGGCAAGTCTTGCCCCCTTGCCGGGGCCATGTTTCTCGACCGCTTCCATCGCGTACTCCGAACAACTTGGGAAAAAGCGGCAGCGACGCCCCAGCATCGGACTGATGGCATAGCGGTAGAAACCTATCAGGACGAGCAGCAGCTTTTTCATCGGCTCATTGTTCAGGAACCATCATCTTGCCCAGCAAGCGCTGAATCTCCAAGGCAAGGGCCCGCCGATCGAGTGCCTTTGGCTTGACCGCCAGACGCAGCACCAGATCACTGGATCGCAAGCGGGTATGCAGCAGGCGGAAGCTTTCGCGGCCCAATCGCTTGACCAGATTGCGGTCGACGGAACGACGCAGGAAGCGCTTGGCGACCACCAGACCGAGTCTGGCTCCTGACTTTTCGGCGACCGCACGAGGGCGGTAATGTAGCAGGAAATGCTGACTTTTCAGCGCCTTCCTGAAACCAAAAACGGATGAATACTCATCCGTTTTCAACAGCCGACAGTACTTTGGAAAGCCGGCAGCGGCTACCTGGCGATCGCTGGCCTGGTCACTGCCGCCGCTCAAGCCGCGAGGCGGTGACGGCCTTTGGCACGACGAGCGCGAATCACCGCACGGCCGCTGCGGGTGGACATTCGAACGAGGAAGCCGTGCGTGCGCTTGCGGCGAACAACCGACGGTTGATAGGTGCGTTTCATGGTCAAACCCTTGCAGTTGAAGCGAAGTGAACGCGTAATTAGACAGTCTCGGAGGCAAGCCTGTCAACACCATATTTTGCGCGATGCTGTGGATAACTTTCTGGCAACGCGTTAGAATTGACCTCTTGCCGCGTTTCAAAAAACAAGCACAGTGACGCGGCGAGGTCGGTGACAGATAGCGGCTACGAGACAGCAGAAGATAGTCGCAACAAGCGGGGATGGTGGTCGATCTTGATGATTCTGAGCGTATTTTGCGGCGACCGGCCGCCTCTCGGGTATTTCTTGCGTATTTCTTCGACGCCCTGGGTCGGGATTTCAGCGCATGGCCGTCAATGAGTAGCTTCTGGTCTTCGTGCCTGAGCCAGTTCGAACAGGAACTCCCGCCTCAGCAATTCAATACCTGGATCCGACCGCTACGGCTGGAAGGCGACGACGACCACTCACGTGGCTTGCGCCTGCTGGCGCCGAATGGCTTCATCCTGAAATGGGTCAAGGAACGCTATCTGACGCGTATCGAGGAACTCGCGAGCGAGCACTTTTCGGTACCGGTGAATATCGCTCTCGCCCTCGCCGAACGGGTCGCTGCTGCCGGCGACAGCTCCCCTGCTGTCCAGGGCAGCAGGAGCACGCCGAGCGAAAGCGCGCCCAGCAGCGCTCAGGAGGTGATGGCAAGGAACGTATCGTTGGTCGACAAGGGGCGCTCGGCCTACGAGAAGACGCGTTTGATCCAGACCTTTACCTTCGACAACCTGATTGTCGGCAAGGCGAACGATCTTGCCCGGGCGGCATCCAGACAGGTATCCATCAATCCGGGTGAAACCACTTACAACCCGCTGTTCATCTACGGCGGCGCCGGGCTCGGCAAGACCCACCTGGTACATGCCATCGGCAATCACATCCTCGACAACTATCCTGACAAGATCGTCCGCTATGTGCACGCCGAGGACTACTATTCCGACGTCGTGCGCGCCTACCAGCAGAAATCCTTCGACGTTTTCAAGCGCTACTATCGCTCGCTCGACGTCCTGCTCCTCGATGATGTTCAGTTCTTCAATGGGAAGAACCGGACACAGGAGGAGTTTTTCTTTGTTTTCAATGCACTTAGTGAAACGAGAAAGCAAATCGTCATCAGCTGCGACACTTATCCAAAAAACATCTCGGGACTGGAAGATCGTCTGATCACCCGCTTCGACTGGGGGCTGACGGTGCAGATCGAGCCACCGGAAACCGAAATGCGGGTGGCCATTCTGAAGAAGAAGGCCGAGGTCGATGGCGTCGCGCTGGACGATGAAGTCGCTTTCTACATCGCCAAGAACCTCCGCTCAAACGTCCGCGAGCTGGAAGGCGCTCTGAAGAAGGTACTCGCCTATTCGGCGTTTCATGGCCAGCAGATAGCGCTTGATCTGGCCAAGGAAGCGCTCAAGGATGTCATCGGTTCGGTCAACCGGCAGCTGACGGTCGAGAACATCCAGAAGACGGTGGCGGACTACTTCAAGATCAAGGTCGGCGACCTGTTCTCAAAGAAGCGGACGCGGGAAATCGTCCGGCCACGGCAGATCGCCATGTGGCTGACCAAGAATTTGACCACCCTAAGCTATCCGGCAATCGGCACCGCCTTTGGTGGCCGCGACCATACCACGGTCCTGCATGCGGTGCGAACCATCGACAGCCTGCGAAGCAGGGACAACGACCTCAATCATGCGGTACATGTCCTTGAGCAAGTGCTGAAGGGCTAGCGTAACGCTGTACAAGTTGGTGGGAAAACTGCTGACAACAAGTGAAGAAAGTGACGATTCTGGACATGTGGATAAGTTGTGTCGTTCTACCCACAGCTCCATACGCCCCTTTTACAGGCCTTTGATGATAGCTAATACCCTGAATTTTAAAGATATATCAGGCGTATCAACAGACTTGTTCGGACTATAGTCTTTATAGGATTTATATATATGCTTCTTATCAATACAAGACGTGACACGCTCCTGGCTCCCTTGCAGGCGGTTTCGGGAATCGTCGAGAGGCGTCATACACTTCCGATTCTTTCGAACGTGCTGCTGGAAAAGAGCGGCGACGTGCTGACCCTGCTGGCGACCGATATCGAAATCCAGATCACCAGTTCAAGCGCTGGTGCGACCGGCGATGGCAACGGTGCGGTCACGGTCGGGGCGCGCAAATTGCAGGAGATTCTGCGCTCCTTGCCGGAAGGCGCCGAAGTGAGCCTGACACTCGATGACCGACGCCTGCTGGTGAAAGCCGGGCGCAGTCGCTTCAGTCTGCAGACTCTGCCGGCGGAGGATTTTCCCTCGATGGCGCTGGCCGATGGCGACGTCAGACGATTTTCCGTTGCGCAGAAGGAGTTTCGAAAGTTGCTCGGGCAAACGCAGTACGCGATGGCCAGCCAGGACGTTCGCTACTACCTGAATGGCCTCTTGCTGCTGGTGGACGGAAGCGAGCTGCGGGCGGTCGCCACCGATGGACATCGGCTCGCCTACGCCAGTATGCCGCTGGAAGCGGCGCCGGCGGAGCTGCGCGAGGAGGGTGCGGCGCGCCAGGAACTGATCTTGCCTCGAAAGACGGTGATCGAACTCAATCGACTGCTCGCCGACAGTGACGAGCCACTGTCGATCGAAATGCTGCCCAACCAGATTCGCTTCCAGTTTGGTGAGATCAATCTGGTGTCGAAGCTGATCGACGGCCGTTTTCCGGACTACGAGCGAGTCATACCGAGCAGCCTCAAGAACGTCGTTTCGGTCGCTCGCACGGCCTTGCTGCAGTCGATGGTGCGGGCGGCAATTCTCACCAACGAGAAGTTCCGTGGCGTACGCCTGATGCTCGCCGATGGCAGCCTCAAGATCATGGCGGCGAATGCCGAGCAGGAGGAAGCACAGGAAGAAATCGAGGTCGATTACCAGGGCGATGCGCTGGACGTCGGCTTCAACGTTGCCTACCTGCTCGACGTGTTGAACAACCGCTCCGAAGAATTCATCGAGTGGGGTTTCAACGACGCCAATTCGAGCGCGCTGGTGACGGTTCCCGGCAACGACCGCTTTCGCTACGTGGTCATGCCGATGCGTATCTGAAGCGATTGGCCGTGATCGAAGGTAGCGACGCTACCGGCAGGGCCGCAAACCATAGAAAGCAATGTGTCGAGAATGACTGAAGAAAACGAGCAACCCGCCTACGACGAAACGAGCATCCAGCAGCTGGAAGGACTGGAAGCAGTTCGCAAACGTCCGGGAATGTACATCGGCGATACCTCCGATGGCACCGGCTTGCATCACATGGTGTTTGAAGTGGTCGACAACGCGATCGACGAGGCGCTGGCTGGCCATTGCGACGATATTGTCATTACCATTCACGCCGACAATTCGATTTCGGTGACCGACAACGGCCGCGGCATTCCCACCGGCATAAAGTTCGACGACCGCCATGAACCGAAGCGGTCGGCGGCCGAGATTGTGATGTGCGTGCTGCACGCAGGCGGCAAGTTCAACCAGAACTCGTACAAGGTGTCGGGCGGCCTGCACGGGGTCGGCGTGTCCTGCGTCAACGCGCTGTCGAAATGGCTGCGTCTAACCATCCGCCGCGACGGCAAGAAGCATCTGATCGAATTCAACAGGGGTTTGGTGGTCGATCGCCCGATCGAAATCCAGAGGGGCGTTGAGGTATCGCCAATCAGGATCGTCGGGGATACCGAGAAACGCGGTACCGAACTGCATTTCATGGCCGATGAGGAGATTTTCGGGGAGGTCGAGTTCCATTACGAGATCATCGCCAAGCGATTGCGCGAGCTTTCGTTCCTTAACAACGGCGTGAAGATTCGTCTGGTCGACCAGCGCAGTGGCAAGGAAGAGGACTTTGCTTTTCTCGGTGGCGTGCAAGGGTTCGTCGAGTACATCAATCGCACGAAATCGGTACTGCATCCGAACGTTTTCCATGCCGAAGGAGAATCGGCGACCCCGAATGGCATGATCAGCGTCGAAGTGGCCATGCAATGGAACGACAGTTATGTCGAACAGGTGCTGTGCTTCACCAACAATATTCCGCAGGCCGATGGCGGGACGCACATGACCGGCCTGCGAGCGGCGATGACCCGCGTCATCAACCGCTACATTGAAGAAAACGAGATTGCCAAGAAGGCCAAGGTGGATATCGCCGGCGATGACATGCGCGAGGGACTGGCGTGCGTGCTGTCGGTCAAGATGCCCGATCCAAAGTTCGCCTCGCAGACCAAGATGAAGCTGGTTTCCTCGGAAGCCCGGCCGGCGGTCGAAGAGGTGGTGGCGGCGAAGCTCAGCGAGTTTCTGCAGGAACGGCCGCTTGACGCCAGGGTGATCACCGGCAAGATCATTGAGGCGGCACGGGCGCGCGATGCGGCGCGCAAGGCGCGCGAGATGACGCGCCGCAAGGGTCTGCTCGACGGTGTTGGCCTGCCCGGCAAACTGGCCGATTGCCAGGAGAAGGACCCCGCGCTGTGTGAGCTCTATCTGGTCGAGGGTGACTCTGCCGGTGGTTCTGCGAAGCAGGGTCGCGACCGCAAGTTTCAGGCGATCCTGCCACTCAAGGGAAAGATCCTGAATGTCGAGAAAGCGCGTTTCGACAAGCTGATCTCGTCGCAGGAAATCGTCACGCTGATCACCGCGCTTGGCACCGGCATCGGCAAGGACGAATACAAGCCGGAGAAACTGCGTTATCACCGCCTGATCATCATGACCGATGCGGACGTCGACGGAGCGCATATTCGCACCTTGCTGCTGACCTTCTTCTACCGGCAGATGCCGGAACTGGTCGAGAGCGGTCACATCTACATCGCCCAGCCGCCGCTCTACAAGATCAAGCACGGCAAGACCGAACGCTATCTCAAGGACGATCAGGCGCTCAAGCAGTTCCTCCTGAGCCTGGCACTGGAAGGCTCCGTGCTGACGCCGCGGGCTGGCGCTCCGGAGATCTCTGGCGTCGCCCTGGAAGAACTGGCGCGTGAGTATCTGCTGGCCGAAGCGGTGATCAACCGTCTGTCGCACCTGATCAATCCGGAAGTACTGCACGCCATGATCGATGCCAATCTCAAGGTGGACCTGGCTGACGAAACGTCGGCGATAGCCAGCGGCAAGGCGCTGATGGACGCCGTCGGCAAAGAGCTGGGGATCGCCATTCGCGCCCGCTATGACGAGGCACAGGAACGCTGGCAGTTACGTCTCGAGAAAGTGCTGCACGGCAATCTCAAGCTTGGCGTCATTGACGACGATCTGCTGGTCAGCGGCGACTACGCGCAGCTTCGCAGGACCGCCGAAATCCTCGCCGGTCTCTTCGGGCCCGGTGGCACCGTGCTGCGCGGCGAAAAGCGACAGAGCGTAAGCAGCTTTGCTGAAACGATGCAATGGCTGCTTAGCGAAGTCGAACGCAGTGTCAGCAAGCAGCGCTACAAGGGTCTGGGTGAAATGAACCCCGAGCAGCTGTGGGAAACAACGATGGACCCGAAGGTACGCCGGCTGCTGAAAGTACAGATCGAAGATGCCATCCGCGCTGACGAAATCTTCACCACCTTGATGGGTGAATTGGTCGAACCGCGGCGAAACTTCATAGAAACCAATGCGCTGGCAGCGCGCAACATCGACGTCTGAGCGGCCGCGTTCGGTCAACGAACCATGGACGCGTCGCGGTCGAACCGTTGACCGATAGCCGAGATCGGCCAGCCGAGCGACCCGCCGGCCTTTGTCGCGGCTGTCTTGCGGCAGCGCCGCTGATCAGCGCGCGGGACGATAGCGATTGATCGCATCGCGCGTGCTCTGCGCCAGCAGGCGGGCCTGTTCGGCGTAATCCTCGCCCTTGCCGGCGTAGAGGATGGCACGCGAGGAATTGATCAGCAGACCGCCGCCATCGGCGGTGCAGCCAGCGCGCACGGTTGCTTCGATGTCGCCGCCCTGAGCGCCGATGCCCGGCACCAGTAGCGGCATCGCGCCGGTCAGTCCGCGAACGCGGGCGATCTCGGCCGGGAAGGTGGCGCCGACGACCAAGGCGCACTGGCCACCCTGATTCCACTCCCGGCTGACCAGGCGGGCAAGGCGCTCGTACAGCCGCTCGCCGCCGATATCGAGGAATTGCAGGTCGCTGCCACCGGGATTCGACGTACGGCAAAGCAGGATGACGCCCTTGTCGCGGTAGCTCAGGTAGGGTTCGACGGAGTCGCGCCCGAGGTAGGGGTTGACCGTCAGCGCATCGGCCTTGTAGCGTTCGAACGCTTCGATCGCGTACTGTTCGGCGGTACTGCCGATATCACCGCGCTTGGCATCGAGGATCACCGGTACCGTCGGGTGCTGGCCGTGGATATGCTCGATCAGTGCTTCCAGCTGATCTTCGGCGCGTTGCGCGGCAAAATAGGCGATCTGGGGTTTGAACGCGCAGACGAGGTCGCCGGTGGCGTCGACGATGGCCTTGCAGAATTCGAAGATCGCATCCGGTTTGCCGTGCAGGTGGCTGGGGAATCGGCTCGGGTCGGGATCAAGGCCGACACAGAGCAGACTGTTGTGCTTGCGCCAGACGGCGTTGAGGGTGTCTATGAAGTTCATCGGGCGATCGGACTCTGCTGGTCGTGAAGGCCTTATTCTACGAGTAATGGCGGTCGTCTGGCGGCCTCGCGGGCTGCCGCGCCCGGCCAGGCGAGTACCGTTGCTGGCAATTCGCGACGAAGCATCGTCCGAGCAGGTAAACTCCTTGCTTTGTGGCGCGGGAGTGACCTTGGAGCGACTCGAACACGATGATTATCTGGCGCTGCGTGCCGGCGCGAGCGTTCTCGAGGCCGATGGCTTTGGCGACAAGGTATTGCATCTGGCCGACGGGACAATGCTCAAGCTCTTTCGTCGCAAGCGCTTCTTTTCGTCGGCGGCCTGGTATCCCTATGCCAGGCGCTTTGCCGACAATGCCGCTGCGCTGCACCGGCGGCAGATCCCGGCACCAGTCGTCATCGCTGTCTGGCGCGTACCGTCGATCGGCCGTGATGCCGTGCATTACCATCCGCTGATCGGTCAGACGCTGCGCGAATTGTTGCGGCAGGGCGTGGACGAGGATACCGAGCGCGTGTTGAAGGCGGCCTTTACCCGCTTCATCGTTCGACTGCACGAATGCGGCGTCTATTTTCGCTCCCTGCATCTTGGCAACGTCGTGTTGACACCCGATCGACAGCTCGGTTTGATCGACATCTCCGATGCACGGATAGGTCGGCGTTCGTTGAGTAGGCACTTGCGCGCGCGCAACCTTCGTCGTCTGCAGGGCATTGCCGGCGAGAGCGATTGGGTCGATTTTCCGGCGGTAATGGACGGCGCTTTACAAGAAAAGTCCCGAACCCTATAATGCGCGCTTCTTTCGAGGGGGTATAGCTCAGCTGGGAGAGCGCTTGCATGGCATGCAAGAGGTCCGCGGTTCGATCCCGCGTACCTCCACCAGCAAGTCGAAAGATGTCGGTTCCGGGTCCCCATCGTCTAGAGGCCTAGGACACTACCCTTTCACGGTAGGTACCGGGGTTCGAATCCCCGTGGGGACGCCAACGCGACTGCGGTCCTCGCAGCGTTAATGCTCATGGCAAGCAATCGTCCGAGCAACCATCGATCCGTCGCGTCATAGCGCTGACTACGGGCTGGCGGCGAGGTTCGCCGGCATACCTGCCGGATACGCTTGGGGAGGTTCCGGGCGGCGCCAGGTGCCAATAGCGGTGGCTCAACGTTCTTGCTAAAGACCAGCAATTCCAGTAACTTGGGCGATCACGTTGGGGGTGCCGCGCCGATTTCGGTGTGGCTGAGAGAGTCCCTTCGAACCTGTACGGGTCATGCCGTCGTAGGGAAGCGGAGCGCCTTGCTGGCACAGCCTCGTTTCTTGCGTCCCGCTCGTCGCGCTGACCCTTGCACGCTGCTCGTCTTGGTAGCGCTTTTTGCCATACCCCACTGCAAGGAATCATCATGAACGCTAACGAGAAATTCATCGCTGCCGACGCGCACGTTGACCAGGCGGCTGTCAAGCCCTTGCCGAGTTCGCGCAAGATTTACGTTACTGGCAGCCGCGCTGATCTGCGGGTACCAATGCGCGAGATTTCTCAGGCGGCTACCGACACCGCTTTCGGTGGCGAAGCGAACCCGCCGATCTATGTCTACGATTGCTCGGGACCGTATTCCGACCCGCAGGCGACCATCGACATTCGCCAGGGGCTGCCGGCGCTGCGCGCGGCATGGATTGCCGAGCGGCAGGACAGCGAGCCGCTGGCTGAGCCAAGCTCGGCTTTTGGCCGCAGCCGGGCGGCTGACAGTGCACTCGACGAGCAGCGTTTTCCAGGTCTGCGGCGGCAGCCGCGACGTGCCATGGCCGGTGCCAACGTCAGCCAGATGCATTACGCGCGACGCGGCATCATCACGCCGGAAATGGAGTTCGTGGCGATCCGCGAGAACAACAATCGTCGCGCCTACGTCGCACAGTTGCAGGCATCGGGACCGCAGGGTGAACGCTTCGCCGAGATTCTCTGCCGCCAGCACCCGGGTAACAGCTTTGGCGCCAGCCTGCCGGACGAGATCACCGCCGAGTTCGTGCGCTCCGAAGTGGCACGCGGTCGGGCGATCATACCGTGCAACATCAATCATCCGGAAAGCGAGCCGATGATCATCGGCCGCAACTTCCTGACCAAGATCAACGCCAACATCGGCAATTCGGCACTCGGATCGAGCATTCAGGAAGAAGTCGAGAAGATGACCTGGTCGATCCGTTGGGGTGGCGATACGGTGATGGATCTTTCTACCGGCAAGAACATCCACGAAACACGCGAGTGGATCATTCGCAACAGCCCGGTGCCAATCGGTACGGTGCCGATCTATCAGGCGCTGGAAAAGGTAAATGGCAAGGCCGAAGACCTGACCTGGGAGATCTTTCGGGACACGCTGATCGAACAGGCCGAGCAGGGCGTGGACTATTTCACAATTCATGCCGGCGTATTGTTGCGCTACGTACCGCTGACCGCCAGTCGCTTGACCGGCATAGTCTCGCGCGGCGGGTCGATCATGGCCAAGTGGTGTCTTGCGCATCATCGGGAGAGCTTTCTCTACACGCACTTCGAGGAGATCTGCGAAATCATGAAGGCCTATGACGTTGCCTTCAGCCTTGGTGACGGCCTGCGCCCGGGGTCGATCTACGACGCCAACGACGAGGCACAGCTCGGCGAACTCAAGACGCTCGGCGAACTCACCGAGATCGCCTGGAAGCACGACGTGCAGGTCATGATCGAGGGGCCGGGACACGTGCCGATGCAGCTGATCAAGGAGAACATGGAGCTGCAGCTGGAGCAGTGTCGCGAGGCGCCTTTCTACACGCTGGGCCCCTTGACCACCGATATTGCTCCCGGCTACGACCACATCACCAGCGGTATCGGCGCGGCGATGATCGGCTGGTTCGGTACCGCCATGCTGTGTTACGTAACACCCAAGGAACACCTCGGGCTGCCGGACAAGGACGACGTCAAGGTCGGAATCATCACCTACAAGTTGGCAGCGCATGCGGCCGACCTGGCGAAAGGTCATCCTGGCGCGCAGATTCGCGACAACGCGCTATCGAAGGCTCGTTTCGAATTCCGCTGGGAAGACCAGTTCAACCTCGGCCTGGACCCCGACAAGGCACGCGAGTTCCATGACGAGACGCTGCCCAAGGAATCGGCGAAGGTCGCCCATTTCTGCTCGATGTGCGGCCCGCATTTCTGTTCGATGAAGATCACCCAGGAAGTCCGCGAGTTCGCAGCGGCACAGGGCGTCAGCGAGACTCAGGCGCTGGCCAGGGGGATGGAGGCGAAAGCGGTTGAGTTCGTACGGGCAGGCGCCGAAGTCTATCGGAAGCTCTGAACGCTGCCGGCGAAATCGGCCTGGCCGCTTTTTCTGCCTGACGCACGTGCATGCAGGCGGCGATGCCGGTGGCGATGGCGTCGGCCATCAGCGCCTGTCGCCGGGGGTCGAGCAAGGCCAGTTCCTCCTGGCGGTTCTTGATCACGCCGGCTTCGAACAGCACAGCTGGCAAGGTCGTGCGGTAGAGGACCACGAGATTATCGTAGTAATGCACCGCGTTGGCGGCGTCAGCAGGTTCGCGTGTTTGGCCGGACAGCGGCTTCGCGTGGTGCGTTGCCGGGACAAAGCCCATCCGCCGCAGGCGTGCACCGATCGCTGACGCACAGCGCAGGCTGCTGGCCGGATCCGGGTTGTCGCGGGAAACGAAGAGCGCGAAACCGCTGTAGCCGTCGGTGTGGGTTTGCGTCGATCCTTGCCAATTCCATTCATGGAGAAGGTCGGCATGCATCGAGTCCTGGTGGATGGCGATGAAGAAGTCTGCGCCAGCGGCCTGCAGAGGGCGAGCGGCGACACTCTCGATCTTGCCGTCGAAGTTGATCGGCCGGACGGCCAGGTAGCGCAATGCGAGTTCAGCGCTCAGGCGACGGGCAAGCGTGAGGTTGAGAATGAAATTCGCGGCCACCGCGGGCGCTGGTGGCGCTGGTGGCGCCGTGGGCGTCGAGCGTGTGGCCGACGCCAGCGCACCTCAAAAATCCTTGGCGGCTTCCCAGAGGACGAAACCGTCCTCCTTGCGAGTCCACTCCAGCAACTCGATCAAGGGATAGGCGCGCTGCGCCAATGCCACCGTCGGTCCCTCGGCCTCATCGTCGTCGCCTCCAGTGGCATCGGGATCTGGTGCCGCGGCAGGGCTCTGGCTTCGGGTGCCGTCGGCGGCAAGACGTAGCTTGTGGATGGCGTCCGGCAACTGTTCGCAGGTAATGACGCCGCGCGCGCCGCAGTCCTTGCCGATGATCTCGAGCAGTTGGCGCGCGACCGGGGAGAACATCATGATCTGTCCGGAGGTACTTGACTTGAAGGTGACCAGCATCGGCTTCTTCCTGATAGGGTGCGAAACGCTGGTCATTGTCGGCGCTGCGCGCGGGGAAGACAATAGCCGACCACTTGCGGCGTCATTAACGATGAGGGGCGAGGACCAGGTCGGTGCGACAATGACGCCTGTGGGTCAGCAGTGATGGCCGGGGGTGGATTGCGTTTCGGGATGGCGCTGATGATCGAGCTGGAACGTCTGTTGAGGGCACAGGGCTTCGGTAGCCGGGCCGAATGCCGGGCACTCGTCCGGGCTGGACGCGTCTGCGTCGGCGGCACGCTCTGTGACGACCCGCTGGCACAATTCGAGGCCGAGGGTCTTGGTTTTTCGGTCGACGGTGGTGAGTGGACCTACAGGAAGTTGGTTTACCTGGCGTTGAACAAGCCGCCGGGACACGAGTGTTCGCGTCACCCGGTGCACCATCCGAGCGTCTATTCGCTGCTTCCCGAGCCACTCGTGAGGCGCGGTGTGCAAACGGTCGGACGACTCGATCAGGATACGACCGGCTTGCTGCTGCTGACCGACGATGGCTCCTTCATTCACCGGTGCACATCGCCGCGCAGGTCGGTGCCCAAGACCTATCGCGTGACGACACGCCATGCGGTGGATGATCGGCAAGTCGCCGTGTTGCTGAACGGCGTGCAGTTGCACGACAATCCGCAACCGGTAGCGGCAGCAGCCTGCCTTCGGGTCGAGCAACGCTGCCTGCAATTGACCGTTACGCAAGGGCGCTACCACCTCGTCAAGAGGATGATCGCTGCCGCTGGCAATCGCGTCGAGGCGCTGCATCGTCTCTCGATCGGCGGTCTCGGCTTGCCGGAATCTCTGTCGAGGGGTGAGTGGATGTACGTGGACTCGCCCGAGGAGGCGTTGATTTCTTCAGGTGCCGGAACGCTGGGGTGTTCGACCGGCGTGCCTGACGTTCTCGAAGGACAATCGTGAGTGGAACAATTGGCAAGTCGTCTGTGGCGGAGCGCGGGCTGCGGCGATGACCCTGACCGAACTGCGCTACATCGTGACCCTGGCTCGTGAGAGGCACTTCGGACGAGCAGCCGATAAATGTCACGTCAGCCAGCCGACGCTGTCGGTCGCGCTGAAGAAATTCGAGCAGCGATACGGTGTCGTTCTCTTCGAACGTTCTTCCGCGGAGGTACGACTGACGATGATCGGCGAGCAGATCGCCGGTCAGGCGGAACGCGTTCTGGAGGAGGCCGGCAAGCTCAAGGAGTTTGTCGATCAGGGCAAGGATCCCCTGCAAGGGCCTTTGCGTCTGGGCGTCATCTACACCATCGCGCCGTACCTGTTGCCACGCCTCGTTCCGGCACTGCACGCAAGGGCGCCGCGGATGCCGCTGTACCTGCACGAGAACTTTACGGTAAATCTGGCGACGCAGTTGCGGCGTGGCGAGCTTGATGCAATTGTCGTTGCACTACCCTTTGCTGAAGCCGGGATCGTCCTGCGCGTGGTGTATGAGGAACCGTTCTGCGTGCTCTTGCCAAACGGACACCCGCTGACGCAGGATCAACGGATCGCAGCGGCTGACGTGGAAGCAGAGAAGCTGCTGTTGCTCGGCAACGGGAATTGTTTCCGTGATCAGGTAGTACAGGCGTGTCCGCAACTCTCGGCGCCCGGCGGAGTAGAAGGTGCGCTCGAAGGAAGTTCGCTGGAAACCGTGCGCTACATGGTCGCCAGCGGCGCCGGGATTTCGGTGGTGCCGGCGTCGGCAGCGGCGTCGTGGCCAGACGATGGCCTGCTGTTGCAGTTTCGCCCATTCAGCGATCCCTGTCCGATGCGCAAAGTGGTGATCGCCTGGCGGGCGAGTTTTCCCCGACCGCAGGCGATCGACGTCTTGCGCGCGGCCATTCTCGACGCGCCGCCGCCGGGTGTTCTGGCGCTGCCGTAGCGCGCTGTCGCGGCGCCGTCACGATTGCTGTTCCACGTGAAACAGGCTGCCGATGGCAGCCTGTCTTGATTGGTGCGTGACGCCCTGTGCCGTTAGCCAGCGCTAACTTGTCACTTTCCGGCGCGCACTGCCGGTGGTCGCCCGGGTGTCGCTGGCGGCGGCCTTCTCGGCGGCTGTCCGGGGCTTTCTTGTCGGCGTCTTCGGTTCGCGCTTTTCGAACTCGAAACCGACCTTTCCATCGGCGCCACGGACCAGGTAGGCGGAGAATTTCCGACGCGTGCGGGCCGAGACGAAGTCCTTCATGAGGTCCGTACGGCCGGTGCTCAGGAGCTTCTGCATCTGTTCGGGTGCAATCGGCTGTTGGAGAATGATCGTTCCCGAGCGGAAGTCGCAGCTCTTGGCGGGCCCTTGCGACTTCTCGCAAACATAGGACATGCCATGCGCGACAACCCGGGCACCGCACTTCGGGCACGGACCGAGGCTTTCGTGCTGCGAGAAATCGATCGCCTCGGCAGTGCCGTCGCTGCCGCCGCTTCCTTGTCCGAAATCGAACTCGGGGTTGTCGTCGGCGTTGAGCCGAATGATGGCGTTGAACGGCCGCCCCATCTTGTTTCGGAAACCCGTCAGCGGACCGATGCGGCGCTGAGTCAGCAGCTCTTCGATTTCAGCCGCCTCGAACTGGCGGCTGGCGACGATCTTCCACAGCGAGTAGTCGCAGGCCTGGCACTGGAACTTCTTGTACGTTTCCTTGATCAGGCCAGCGCACTTCGGGCACGGCGTTGCCAGCTCGCCAAAGTCGCCAGGGATGGTGTCGCTGTCGTAACTCTTGGCACGAGCGACGATGCGTTCGGTCATCGCCGCGATCTCCTGCATGAACTCGCTGCGCGACATCTCGCCGCTCTCCATCCGCGCCAGCTTCCATTCCCAGTCACCCGTGAGTTCCGGAGCGGTCAGTTCCGGAATGCCCAGGCCGTTCAGCAAGGTCATCAGCGAAAAAGCCTTGGCGGTAGGCAGCAGCTCGCGGCCCTCGCGGTGAAGATACTGCTCGGCGAGCAGGTTCTCGATGATCTGTGCGCGCGTCGCCGGGGTACCGAGGCCGCGACCAGCCATCGCCGCCCGCAACTCCTCGTCGTCCATCGTCTTGCCGGCGCCTTCCATGGCCGAAAGCAGGGTGGCTTCGGAATACCGTGCCGGCGGCCGGGTTTGATGGGCGCTGAGTATCACCTCTTTGGTCTTGACGTTCTCGTTGGCTTTGACGGCAACCAGATTGCCCTCCTCACCTTCCTGCGCGTCACGGCCGTAGACGGCAAGCCAACCAGGGTTGACCAGCACCTTGCCTTCGGTCTTGAAGGGCTCATTCTCGACGCGCGTGATGCGGGTGGTGATCAGGTATTCGGCAGCGGGATAGAATACGGCGAGAAATCGCTTGACGACCATGTCGTAGAGTTTCGCCTCGGGCTCGGATAACTGCTTCGGCGCCTGCAGCGTCGGAATGATCGCAAAGTGATCGGAGATCTTGGCGTTATTGAAGATGCGCTTGTTCGGCACTACCCACTGCCGGGCAAGGATCTGGTGGGCAAACGGCGCGTAGCGCGCGACGGTCGCTTCGTCGTGACCCTTGCCGGCACCTTCGCCGGTGAGCATCGACAAGGTCGTCCTGACCGTCTCGCGATAGTCTTCCGGTAACGCCCGCGAGTCTGTACGCGGGTAAGTCAGCACCTTGTGCTTCTCGTAGAGCGCTTGCGCCAGTCCGAGCGTGGCCTTCGCGGAAAAGCCGAAACGACCGTTGGCTTCGCGTTGCAGGCTGGTGAGGTCGTAGAGCAGTGGCGACAGTTGGCTGGAAGCTTTCGACTCTTCCTTGACGACGCCGTCCTGACCGGCACACTTGTCCTGCAGCGCTGCCGCACGGCTCTCGTCCCACAAGCGGTCGGCCCGCGCGTGCTCGTCGTCCTTGCCCTTGAACTTCTCATCGAACCACTTGCCACGGTAACTTCCGGCAGCGCAGTCGAAGACAGCTTCGAGTTCCCAATAGGCGCGCGGCTTGAACTTGCGGATCCGGTCTTCACGCTCGACGATCAGCGCCAGGGTGGGTGTTTGCACGCGACCGACAGTGGTCAGGTGGAAGCCGCCGGTCTTCGAGTTGAAGGCGGTCATGGCGCGCGTCCCATTGATCCCAACCAGCCAGTCGGATTCGGAACGGCAGACCGCCGCGTCGGCCAGGCCCCGCATCTCGGCACCACTGCGCAGGTGCGAAAAGCCATCCCGGATGGCCTGCGGGGTCATCGACTGCAGCCACAGGCGTTCGACCGGCTTGCTGTTCCTGGCATGCTGGACGATATAGTTGAAGATCAACTCGCCCTCGCGACCAGCGTCGCAGGCATTGATCAGACCAATAACGTCCTTGCGCTTGATCAGGCGGAGCAGCAATTTGAGGCGCGATTCAGTCTTCGGAATCGGCTGCAGTGCGAAGTGCGGCGGAATGACCGGCAGGTGCGCGAAAGACCACTTGCCGCGTTTGACTTCGTACTCCTCGGGGCAGGCCAGTTCGAGCAGGTGCCCGATGGCCGAGGAGACGACGTAGTCGTCGCTCTCGAAATAGTCGTCGTGCTTGACGAATCCACCAAGGGCGCGCGCCACGTCGGCGGCGACGGAGGGCTTCTCGGTGATGACAAGTTTCTTGCTCATGGGGTCTTCATCAGTCCGGGAAAGTGGCCAACGGGCGGCCGGCGGGAGGATGGCCGAGCGCTTGAGAATCCGGCGGGCCATGATAAGAGTTGTCGACGGCGCTTGGCAAGCCGGCCTGGCAGCCCTGATACGAGGGAGCGTGACGCTGTATCCGCCGTTTCGCCGGCGAGCGCTTGCCAGCTGGCGGCCGCCGAAGGCGAGCAGTGAAGCGTGGTGATGCTCAGTGAAGCAGCCGCTCGTCGCCGTCGTCGAGCAGTTCCTCGACGATCAGCGGCTCAAGCGCCTGTTCGCGACTCCAGAGGATCGTCAGCACGATGATCTTGAACTTGGCCAGCGGCACCGGGTCGTCTTCGAGGAGCATGGCGCCTTCGACGACCAGTTCGCGCAAGGCGGGTGTCAGCAGGTCTGCCGCTTCGAGAAAGGCGATGAAGCCGAGACAGTCAACGCCCAGCTTGTCGCGCTCTTCGGCAAGGTATACGCGCAAGGCTTGCCGGTCGCGCGGCAGTTCGACGGGCGGCACAGCCTTGAGACCGTCCAGCCAGCGAAGCGCGATGGCGATCGCCTCTTCCTGAAAACCGATGGCGCTCAGACGTCGCTTCAGCGTCCGCGTTTTTGGCCGGGCGTTGAAGTCGTGGTAGTTCTCGAAGAGGTAGACCAGGATGTCGATCATCAATAAGGGTTCTCAGGCTTGTGGAATGCGTTGATAGCGACCACCGGCCAGGCCGGCAACCTGACCATCCAGTTCCAAGTGGAGGAGCATCACCGAAACGACGTCAGCCGTCAAGCCGGTGCGTTTCGTCAGTTCGTCCAGACTGCACGGATCGAAACCCATCGCCAGCAACAGTTGTCCCGCGTCCTGGCCGCTGGTCACAGTGCCGCCCGCACTGACCCCACCCGGGCTGCCGGCAAGGCTGCTCCAGGCGATTTCGTCGAGGACGTCCTGGACCGTTTCGACCAGCTTCGCACCCTGCCGGATCAGCTTGTGGCAGCCGCGTGCCTGCGGTGAATGGATCGATCCGGGCACGGCGAAAACCTCGCGGCCCTGTTCGGCAGCCAGTCTGGCGGTAATCAGCGAGCCGCTGTCGACGGTCGCTTCGACTACCAAAGTGCCGCGCGAGAAACCGGAGATCAGGCGATTGCGTCGCGGGAAGTTGGCTGCAACCGGCGGCGTGCCGATTGGCAACTCTGAAACCACCGTGCCTCTGGCGGCGATTTCGAGCGCCAATTGCCGGTTGGCCGCAGGGTACAGGCGATCGATGCCGGTGCCGACGAAGGCGACGGTATTTCCCGACGCAGCCAGTGCGCCACGGTGAGCCGCTGCGTCGATCCCCAGCGCGAGACCGCTGGCGATGGTCAGGCCGGCCTGAGCGAAGGCGGCAGCAAAACGCTCGGCGTTGCTGGCCCCCTGCGGCGTCGGGTTGCGACTGCCGACCATCGCCAGAGCGGGAGCGTTGAGCAGGTCCGCGCGGCCGCGAACGTAAAGCAGCGCCGGCGGATCGGGAATTTCCAGTAGCGCTTGTGGGTAGTCGGTGTCCGCCAGGTGCAGCAAGTGGTGATCGCCGTGATTGGCCCAGGCGAGCGCGCTGGCAACGTCAGCGTGATTGTCGGTGTCGAGCAACAGCCTGGTCGCCTTGTCGCCGATCACCGCGCTCAGCGCGCCTCGGCCGGCGCCAAAGATCGCCTCGGGAAGTCCGAAAGCCTTCAGCAGCTTGCGCTGTGTCTCGCCGCCGATACCGGGAATCAGCGTCAGTCGCAGCCAGCCGGCCAGCGCCTCCGCTGCAGCCATCGCTACGGTGTGCGGACGAAGTCGTTGATCTCTACGGTGCCCTCGGATTTGACGACCAGACCGTAGGAAATGCGGTCGAAGATCCGGAAGACGAACAGCAGGGCGACGCGCTGCGGCGGAATGCTGACCACCAGCTTGTCGTCCTGTTCGTCGCGCTCGCTGACCACACGATTACGTTCCAGCGCCAGGACGTGGCCGATTTCGATGCCGTCGCTGGCGCCCCTATTGATCGCGATGATCGAGCCGCGACCGGCGACATCGACGCCGCCATAAACCGAGATCACCCGGCCCTCGACCGGAAAATCGGGCTTGTGCGGCACGTAGGCGATCAGTGGTGGACTCACCGCCGGCACCAGTCGGTCGCCCTTGCCCACTTCCTGGGTCGTGGTGATCATCTCGAAGGTGGCCGGATTGCCGCGCTCCACCTGCCTGGCGGTGCCGAGGTAGAAGGCTTCATAGCCGAGAACTTCGCCGCTCTCGGGGTCGCGCAATGGCTGGCCATTGCGATAGACCTGCCAGTTGAGGTGCGCCGGGTCGGCGTTAACGACGTAGGCCAGGTCGCCGTTGCCAATGTATACCCGATCGACCTGGGTGGCGATGATGCGCGCTGCGCTGTCAAGGGCGTGCGCCTCGACGATCAGTGGGTCTGAGAGAAAGGGCCTGATGACGTTTGGCGGAATGGCGGGGATCGCCTGGTCAATCATCTCGGAGTAGACCTGCGGACCGAGACGGCCGCTCTCGCGGCGCAGCATCGGATTACCCTGCGCGTCACGATCGAGGATGATCACTTCACCCGGATAGATGAGGTGGGGGTTACGGATCTGCTCGCGGTTCATTCGCCAGATTTCCGGCCAGCGCCAGGGTTCCTTGAGGAAGGTCCCGGAGATTCCCCAGAGCGTGTCACCGGGCACGACAATATAGCGATCGGGTGCACCATCGGCCAACTGGAGCGGCTGGCCGGCAGCGCAGGCGAAGGCGCTGAGCATGGCCAGAATGAACGCGGACATAATACGGATCATCGTGTTATCCTCGTACGAGCGGTCGTACATGGCGGGGGTGGAACTCCGGTCGCGGGCTCCGGTCCCATTTCTCTGCCGGCCGCACCTGCGGCCGAAGTCAGCGCAACGCGCGCAAGAGGCGCCCCAATATTCAAGACACTGCATTAGATTCTGCACGTAGTTATTTCTTCGATCAAGCCTTTTATGCCTTTGCTACCGATACTCCGATTTCCCGATCCGCGCCTCAAGAAGGTCGCCGCGCCGGTCGAAAGGATTGACGACGGGATTCGTCGCCTGGCGCGCGATATGGCAGAAACGATGTACGAAGCGCCAGGTATCGGTCTCGCGGCGACGCAGGTGGACGTTCATCTGCGCTTGATCGTCATCGACGCCTCGGAAACCAGGGATCAGTTGTTGACCCTGATCAATCCGGAGATCCTCGAGCAGGATGGCCTGCAGGTTTGCGAGGAAGGTTGTCTGTCGGTGCCCGGGATCTACGACAAGGTTGGCCGTGCCGAGCGGGTGGTCGTGCGCTACCTGGACATCGATGGCCAGCCGCAGACCGTCGAAGCGGTCGGCTTGTTGGCGGTGTGCCTGCAGCACGAGATCGATCATCTGCAGGGGCGGGTGTTCGTCGAGCACCTCTCACAACTAAAACAGGTGCGGATCAAGAACAAGCTCGCCAAGCAGGCCAGAATCACCGCGTGAAGCTGATCTTCGCGGGTACCCCGGAGTTCGCGGCGCAAGCGCTGCAGGCGATCATCGCCGCCGGCCACGAGGTCGCCCTGGTGCTGACCCAACCCGACCGTGCGGCGGGCCGTGGCATGGTCCTGCGCGCCTCGCCGGTGAAGGGACTGGCGCTGGCCGCCGGCATCGAAGTCCTGCAGCCACAAACGCTGAAGGACGCGGCAACGCAGGAACGCATCAGGGCCATCGCCGCCGAGGTAATCGTCGTTGCCGCCTATGGACTGATCCTGCCGCAAGCGGTGCTAGAGGTGCCGCGATTGGGCTGCCTCAACATCCACGCCTCACTATTGCCGCGCTGGCGTGGCGCGGCGCCGATACAGCGGGCGATCATGGCTGGTGACGCCGAGACCGGCATCTGCATCATGCAAATGGACGCCGGTCTCGACACCGGCCCGGTGCTGCTTTGCGGACGCCTGCCGATCGATCGTTCCGACACCGCAGCTTCGCTGCATGACAAACTGGCGCGGCTTGGCGCGCGGCTGATCGTCGAGGCCCTTGCGGGCCTGCCGTTGACCGCACAGCCACAGGCGGAAACCGGGGTGACCTATGCCGCCAAGATCGGCAAGGACGAGGCCGGCCTGGACTGGCGACTGCCGGCGGCAATGCTGGCCGCGCGGGTGCGCGCCTTCAATCCTTTCCCCGGCGCTTGTTGCGCGCTCGGCGGCGACCTGTTCAAGCTTTGGCGGGCCGACGCGGTCGAAGGTACGGGTCTGCCGGGGGAGATTCTTTCGGCGGATCGGGAAGGTCTGGTAATCGCGTGCGGCGACGGCGCCTTGCGGGTCACCGAACTGCAGAAGGCGGGCGGCAAGCGTCTGTCGGCGGCGCAGTTCCTGGCGGGAACGCGCCTTCTGCCGGGCTCGCGTTGCGCTCTCCCGACGACTTGAAATCTTCCGCGGTCGCCACCATCTGAGGGTGCGAACCAGAACCACACCGTTTTTTCGGAGACCTCGAAAATGCTTGGCAATTACCTGAAAACATCGATCCTGATGGCCGCAATTCTGGCGCTGTTTGGCGCCATCGGAGCGATGGTGGGTGGCACCAACGGCATGTTGCTGGCGCTGCTGTTTGGCGGTGCCATGAACATCTTTGCCTACTGGTTCTCCGACAAGATGGTGCTCAAGATGTACAACGCGCGCGAGGTCGATGAGAGCTCCGCGCCACAGTTCTACGGAATGGTCAGGGAGCTCGTTCAGCGTGCCGGTCTGCCGATGCCCAAGGTCTATCTGATCGACGAAGCGCAACCGAACGCTTTTGCCACCGGCCGCAACCCGGAGAACGCGGCGGTCGCGGCGACCACCGGTATCCTGCAGTTGCTGTCGGCGCGCGAGATCAGGGGAGTGATGGCGCACGAGCTGGCGCACGTCCGCCACCGTGACATCCTGATTTCGACGATCTCGGCGACCATGGCGGGCGCCATTTCGGCTCTCGCCAACTTCGCGATGTTCTTTGGCGGGCGCGACTCCGAGGGGCGACCGGGCAATCCGCTGGCGAGCATTCTGCTCGCCCTGCTCGCGCCGCTGGCGGCGTCGCTGATCCAGATGGCGATCTCGCGCGCGCGCGAGTTCGAAGCCGATCGCGGTGGAGCCGAGATCTCCGGCGATCCGAATGCGCTGGCCGATGCTTTGGCCAAGATCGACGCCTACGCGCGCGGTATTCCGATGGCGCCCGCCGAGGCGCACCCGGAGACGGCACAGATGATGATCATGAACCCGCTGTCGGGCGGCGGCATCGCCGGCTTGTTCAGTACCCACCCGGCAACCGAGCAGCGGGTCGCGCGGCTGCGGGCCATGGCCCGTAGCTGAGCGGGGTGGCCGCCAGGGGGCGTGTTCCACGTGAAACGTCGCCGGTCGTCATTCTGGCGCCGGCGCCGCGGTTTATTGCCCGCCGCCATGGTCTGCGAACAGTCGTTTCAGCTCCTCGGCGAGACGATAGCCGGCTTCGACGACGCGGCGTCGCGCCAGCTCCAGCGAGTTTGCGTGGAACGTGGCGCTGATCGTCGGCACCGCGTCGCCTGCCGGCGGATAAGCGGCGGTCCGGGCCAGCTCGCGGCTCTCGGCGATCCATTGCGCTGGCGTCCCCGATACCGGCGGCGGCTGGTACAGCGCGCTCAGCGATCGGGCGGTGCTCTGCAATTGGCGGCCGCGCAGCCACGGCGGGCCCGGCAGCTCGTCCCAGTAGCGGTGCAGATTGGTCGACGGGTCGTGCGGCTGGAACGGGTTGACGATCTCCACGGCATTGCCACCACTGTCGCCCTGCCCGTCGGATCCGTAGCGACTGGCGGCGTGCAGCGGTTGGTGCGCGTCGCCGACCAGGTGAATCAGCCAGGGTAGTGCATAAGCGCGCTCGCCGACGCTGCTTCTCGGGTCGGCCAGCGTGTGCGCCAGCGCGACCAGTTGACGATCAAGCTGCCCGGCCGACGCCGCTGCTGCTTGACCGGAGTCCGGCGGCCGATCGACGTAATGCCAGTTCAAGCGCCGCTCCATGTCGGGAAAGCCGGGCAGTGCCGGCGTCGGCTCTTCGAGCCCGGCGCTGAAGAAGCGCCTGTCGTGACGTATGTCGTCCGGCCAGGTTGATGCTTCGAGAAAGGCGCCGAGGTCCGGGTCGGCGTCCCCGGCGCGCGCTTGCCAGCGCGCGAAGTCGGGGTGGCGGCGCAGGACACCAGCGACTGCTGACCGGGTCGTCGGGTCCATGCTTTCCCAGGCGAGATAGGCAATGAGTCGATGCCCGGCGGCGTTCCAGGCCAGTGCCGGCGTTGTTAGCTGCCACAGCAGCGCCAGCCAGATCAGCGGCCATCGGCCGCCGGTGCCGCGCGTCGTCCTAGCGATCAAGGCCCATGTCTGCCAGCGACGCCGGATCTTCCAGCGGTTCGAGATGGGTGAGCACCGTGGCGTGTGGCAACTCCCGCCGGATGTCGCGGTCGAGTTCTTCGAGCAGTTGATGGCCGCGCGCCACCGTCCAGGCTCCGGGAACCAGGACGTGCAGCGATATGAAACAGCGCGCGCCCGCCTCGCGCGTGCGCAGGGCATGGTAATCGATGCCGCGCGCCCGATAGCTGGCGAGGACGGCCAGGACCCTGGCTTGCTGTTCGGGTGTCAGGCTGGCATCCATCAGGCCGCCGGTGGAGCGTCGCAACAGACGCCAGCCGGTCCGCATGATGTTACCGGCGACCAGCAAGGCCAGCGTCGGGTCAAGCCACAGCCAGTCGGTGAGCGCCACCGCGCCGACGCCGACGATGACACCGGCCGACGTCCAGACGTCGGTCAGCAGATGCTGGCCGTCGGCCTCAAGCGTGATCGATCGGAAGCGGCGGCCGGCAAGCAGTAGTACCCGGCCAACGAGCAGGTTGACCAGCGCCGCGGCGAGCGACACTGTCAGGCCGACGCCGAGCCGTTCGAGCGGTTGTGGGTCGAGCAGACGTTCGACCGCCGTGACCGTGATGGTGATCGCGGCGAGCAGGATCAGCAGGCCTTCGAAGCCACTCGAAAAATACTCCGCCTTGCCGTGACCAAAGGCATGCCCCTCGTCTGCCGGCTGTTCGGCAAGCGACAGCATCGCCAGCGCCATGACTGCGCCGGCCAGGTTTACCAGCGATTCCAGCGCGTCGGAAAGCAGTCCCACCGAGCCGGTCATCCGCCACGCCACAGCCTTCAGCCCGATGGTCGCAAGCGCCGCGCCGATCGAAAGCCATGCGTACGGTTTCAGCGAGGCCGTGGTCATGACCGCATTATCGCCGTCCGGGGGCCATCCCGCCATCGTCAGGCATCGTGCTAAACTCGCTGCACCCCTACCAGCAGTGACTTCCAGGCCTTGTCCTCGTTATCCCCTTCCTCTCCGTCGCCGCGTGCGCTGCGCATACGCAAAGTCAGCCACCAGGAGAAGACTTCTAGCACGCGCACGGCGGTGACAGCACCCTCGACGCTGCCAGCCGATTCGCTGGCGCTCAGCCTGTTGCTTGCCGCACGGGTCATCGCCGACGTTCGTGCCGGACAGAGCTTGACGCAGGCGATGACGACTCTGAGCGCCGACCCCGCCGCTCTTCGGGCTGCCGTCCAGGATGTCGCCTTCGGCAGCCTGCGCCGTTACGGTTGCGGCGAATTCATTCTCGGGCGCTTGCTGACCCGAGGCCTGCCCCACCCGCAGATCGAGGCCCTGCTGTTGGGCGCGCTGTACCGCCTGCAGACGCGTCCCGAGGCGGCGTACATGGTTGTCGATCAGGCCGTCGCGGCAGCTGGCGAAGTTGCCGGTGGCGCTTTCAAGGGGCTGGTCAATGGCCTGTTGCGCAATTATCTGCGGCAGCGCCAGACCCTCGAGGCGGCGATGGTCGATGACGATGAGGCGATGCAACAACACCCGCGCTGGTGGCTGACGCGACTGCGCCGCGCCTACCCGGAGTGCTGGCAGGAGATTGTCGCGGTCGGCAACGGCCAGCCGCCAATGAGCTTGCGGGTCAATCGCCGCCGCATTGCTGTCGCCGATTATCTGACGCAACTGCGAATGGCCGGTTTGTCGGCCAGACCGCTGGCGGGTGAGGCGCTGATCCTCGAGAAGCCAGTGCCGGTCAATGCCCTGCCGGGCTTCGCCGACGGCTCGGTGACGATTCAGGACGCCGGCGCTCAGCGTGCAGCGGGCATTCTGGCGCCGCTGGCTGGCCAGCGCGTTCTCGATGCCTGCGCAGCCCCCGGCGGCAAGACGGCGCATCTGCTCGAGCTGGCCGACGTGGAAATGGTCGCGCTGGACGTCGACGCGCATCGTGCCCGGCGCATCGACGACAACCTGCGGCGCCTTGGCCTTGCCGCGACGGTCAGGGTCGCCGATTGCCGGGAGGTCGACCGCTGGTGGGATGGCCGCGGCTTCGATGCCGTCCTCGCGGACGTGCCGTGTTCCGCTTCCGGCGTCGTTCGCCGCCATCCGGATATCAAGTACCTGCGCCGTGAGAGCGACATCAGACGCTTTGTCCGGCTGCAAGCGGAAATTCTCGACAAGCTGTGGACCGTGCTCAAGCCGGGCGGCAGGCTGCTGTACGCCACCTGTTCGATTTTCCCGGAAGAAAACGGCGCGCAGATCGACGCCTTCCTCGTTCGCCAGCCGGATGCCCGACAGCTGAGCGAAGAAAGACTGCTGCCGCGGAATGATCATGACGGATTTTTCTATGCGCTCTTGCGCAAAGCGGCTTAGCTCGTTCTTCGTCGGGCTACTGCTGCTGATCGTCACGAGCGGCGTGCAGGCGGGCGACATCAGCGCCCGCAACCCGATATTGTCGGCGACCGACGACGGTTACGTGCTGGCCGTGGACTTCAGCCTCAGCCTGAATCCGCGCCTTGAGGATGCGGTTGCCAAGGGCGTCGCGCTCTATTTCGTGGTCGATTTCGAGCTGACCCGTGCGCGCTGGTACTGGCTTGACGAGCAGGTGGCCAGTCGCAGTCAGTCGATCCAGCTGTCCTACCATGCGCTGACGCGCCAGTATCGCTTGTCAACCGGCGCGCTGCACCAGAGTTTCGCCTCGCTTGAAGACGCGCTGCGCATCCTGTCACGGCTGCGCAACTGGCTGGTGATCGACAAGGGCGTGGTCAAGCCCGACCATACCTATCTTGCCGCTGTTCGCATGCGGCTTGACCTGACCCAGATGCCGAAAACCTTCCAGGTCAACGCGCTGGCCAATCGCGACTGGAACCTGGTTTCAGAGTGGGCACGCTGGACCTTCACGCCGAGTGACTCGTCGCAGGCCGGCGGCACCGGGACGCAGGTGGTGCCGGTGGTGCCGGCGGTGGTTGTGCCGGCCGCTGCCGGCATCGGTGAGGGCAAATGAAGGGCCTGATCGTCGCTGCCGTGTCGTTTGGCGGCATCCTGCTGTTCCTGCTGGCCTCGGCCAGCGCCAATACTGCGCTGTTCGCCAGTAACTACGCCTGGTTGCTCGGTCTCAACGCGGTCGTCGCGCTATCGCTGCTGGCGCTGATTTGCTGGCAGCTGCGCGTCCTCTGGCGCGAGCACCGGGCCAAGGTCTTTGGCTCGCGGCTGAAGCTGCGTCTGATGCTGATGTTCGGCCTGATGGCTGTCCTGCCGGGCGTGCTGATCTACGCGGTATCGGTGCAGTTCGTCACCAAGAGCATCGAAACCTGGTTCGACGTTCGTGTCGAAAAGGCCCTTGAAGCCGGTCTGAATCTCGGGCGCAGCGCACTCGACTCCCTGCTTGCCGAACTCGCGGCAAAAGGTCAGGCGATGGCCGTGGAACTTGGCGAGCGTTCGGAAACGCAGCGCCGTCTCGAGCTCAATCGCTTGCGCGAGCAAAGCGGCGTTCAGTCGGCGGCACTGTTTTCCACCACTGGCGAGCTGCTGGCGACGGCCACTGGTGAACTGGCGACGCTGCTGCCGTCGCAGCCGACAGCCGAGCAACTGCGCCGGGCCCTCGCTGAACGGCGGGTGGCGCTGATCGAAAGCCACGGCGACCGCGATCTCAACCTGCGCGTGCTGGTTGCCGTGACGCCGCCGGGGCTCGGTGTCGAGACCCGTATCCTGCAGCTGACCGACCCGGTGCCGGCAGCGCTGGCAGTCAACGCCGACAGCGTGCAGACGGTCTACGCAGACTATCAGGAGCTGTCGCTGGGTCGTGAGGGCCTGACCCGCATCTACGCCATGACGCTGACGCTGACCGTCCTGCTGGCACTGTTCACCGCCATCGCCCTGGCTTTCGTGCTGGCACGTCGTCTGTCGGCACCGCTCTCGATCCTCGCCGAGGGGACGCAGGCCGTGGCCTCGGGCGACTATACGCCGCGGCAGGCGGTCCACAGCAGCGACGAACTCGGCGTGCTGACGCGCTCGTTCAAGCAGATGACCAGCCAGCTCGATGAAGCGCGCCGCGACAACGAGCGCCAGCGCGCCGAGCTTGAAGCGGCGCGTGCCTACCTCGAGTCCATTCTCGCCAATCTCTCCGCCGGCGTGCTGGTCTTCGACCGGCGCTTCGTCCTGCGCACCGTCAACGAAGGGGCGCTGACCATTCTCGCCGACGACTTCGCCGGCCTGCTCGGTGAGGCGCCGGAAGATTGGCCGCGCCAGCAGGCGCTCGGCGACGCCATTCGCGGCGCTTTTGGCGAACACGAACACAGCGAATGGCAGGAGCAGATCGAGCTCGATCGGATCGGTGGCTTGCCGCAAATCCTGCTCTTGCGTGGCACCCAGCTGCCGAGCAGTTCGCACGGCGGATACGTCGTCGTTTTCGACGATGTCACGCGCCTGATCGCCGCCCAGCGCAGTGCCGCCTGGGGCGAAGTCGCGCGACGCCTGGCGCACGAGATCAAGAACCCGCTGACGCCGATCCAGCTTTCCGCCGAGCGACTGCAGATGAAACTCGCCGACCGGGTGAGCGGCGCCGACGCCGAAATGCTCGGTCGATCAACACAGACCATCATCCGGCAGGTCGAGGCGATGAAGCGGATGGTCAATGACTTCAGCGACTATGCGCGACTACCGGCTCCCGAACTGGCGGCGGTAGACCTCAACGCCTTGATCAGCGAAGTGCTCGGCCTCTACGAGACGTCACGTGCGCGCCTCGACGTCAGACTGGCGGGCAAACTGCCGCCGGTCTGGGGCGACGCGACGCAGCTTCGGCAAATCATTCACAACCTGCTGCGCAACGCCGAGGACGCGCAGGAGCAGGTTGATTCGCCCGGCATCACGATTAGTACGCGCCGCGCCGAGAACATGGCCGAAATGGTCGTCGATGACCTCGGCCCGGGCTTTCCGCCCGAGATCATGGCACGTGTTCTCGAACCCTACGTGACCACCAAGGCGCGCGGTACCGGCCTTGGCCTGGCGATCGTCAAGAAGATCGTCGACGAGCATCATGGCCAGATCCGGATCAGCAATCGCCAGCCGGCCGGCGGCACAGTCAGCATCGTGCTGCCGCTGGCATCGACGGCGACTTCGCGACATCGCTTGAGCAAACTTTCCTCCGAGACCTGACATGGCGCAAATACTGATCGTCGATGACGAAATGGGCATCCGTGAGCTGCTTTCCGAGATTCTTGCCGACGAAGGGCACTCGGTCTGGCAGGCGGAAAACGCCGCCGCAGCGCGGAAGGCGCGGGCCGAAAAGCGCCCCGATCTGGTCCTCCTCGACATCTGGATGCCTGATACCGATGGCATATCACTGCTCAAGGAATGGTCGGCCGGCGGCTTGTTGACCATGCCGGTGGTGATGATGTCCGGGCACGGTACGATCGATTCGGCGGTCGAGGCGACGCGGATCGGTGCGACCGATTTTCTCGAGAAACCGATCGCCCTGCAGAAGTTGCTGGCCACCGTCAAGAAAGCGCTCAAGCATGAAGCGGTGGTCGACAAGAAACCGCTGACCCTCGATGTCTTTGCCCGTTCGCCGCTGCTCAAGGACCTCAAGCGCCGTCTCGAGCAGGCGGCCGCGAAAACCTCGGTACTGTTGCTCAAGAGCGCTTCGGGCAGCATCGCCGAGATCTGTGCGCGCACTCTGCAGACGCACCGCACGCCCTGGCTCGACCTGTCGGCGGCGAGCACCCCGCTGACCCAGGAAATGCTGCACAACGCCAGTGGCGGCATCGTTTTCGTCGCCGACCTGGCGCAACTCGGCAAGTTGCAGCAGATGAACCTGGTCTTCGCGCTGGAACGCCTCGAACGCCACAACCTGCAGATGGTCGCGGCTTCCAGCCGTTCGCTGCCGGCGCTCGTCGAAGCCGGCTGGGATGCCGTGCTGGTTAGCCGCCTCGGCGAGGTGTGGGTAGCCTTGCCGCAGATCTCCGGGCACGCCGACGACGTTCCCGAAATCGCCTCGCTGCTGCTCGGGCATCTCGCGGAGCGCGGCGAAGTGCCGCTGCGCCATTTCTCGAGTGGTGCCCGCAACGCCCTGCGGCTGCATCGCTGGCAGGGCGAATGGGCAGAGCTGCTGGCGACGGTGAGGAATCTGGCGCTCTCGGCGCTTGACGAAGAGATCGCCGCCGAAGACGTCGAGCGCGTCCTGCAGAGCGACGGTGGCGGCGGCACTGCGCCGCTGCCGCCACTGTTCCTCGATCAACCGCTGCGCGAAGCCCGCGAGGCCTTCGAGCGGATGTATTTCGAATACCATCTCGCCGGCGAACGGGGTAACATGACGCGCTTGGCCGAGAAGACGGGCCTCGAACGTACACACCTGTATCGAAAGTTGAGGCAGCTTGGCCTCAATGTCGGCCGGCGTGGCGACGAGCGCGAATGATGTCTCGCCGCGTGCTTGTCAGGGAGATCAGGAACAATGAGGATCGTCATTCTCGGTGCCGGCCAGGTCGGTGCGAGCGTTGCGGAAAGTCTCGTCTCCGAGAATAACGATATCACCGTTGTCGACAGCGACCACGAGCGCTTGGCCTACCTGCAGGACCGCCTCGACCTGCGGACCGTCGTCGGCGACGGTTCGCATCCGTCGGTACTGGGGCACGCGGGTCTCCAGGACGCCGACCTGCTGATCGCCGTGACGCAAAGCGATCAGACCAATCTGGTGGCGTGCAAGGTGGCGCACAGCGTCTTCAACGTTCCCGCGAGAATCGCCCGATTGCGCGCCCGTGACTTCCTGGACAGCGAAAAGCTGCTGTCGCCGGAGAACTTCGCGGTCGATTACGCGCTGTGCCCGGAACAGGTGATCACCGAGTACATCGCTCGTCTGGTCGACTTTCCGGAAGCTTTGCAGGTGCTCGGTTTTGCCGGCGGACGGCTGGCGCTGGTCGGTCTGCGCGCTTATGCCGGAGGCCAGCTGGTGGGCAGCCCGATCAAGGAAATGCGCAATCACCTGCCGCCGGAAGTCGACGGCCGGATTGCCGCGATCTATCGCAGTGGCGGCGCCATCGCGCCGACCGGCGAGACCATCGTCGCCGACGGCGACGAAGTCTTCGTGCTGGCGGCCGAGGAACACATCCGCGCCGTGATGCGTGAGCTGCGCCGCTCGATGGAGCCGGTGCGGCGGGTGATGATCGCCGGTGGCGGCAACATCGGTCTGCGCGTCGCACAGGCGCTGGAAGGCAAGTGTGAGGTCAAGCTGATCGAGATCGACCGGCGACGCGCCGAGTTCGTGGCGACCTCGCTGAAATCGGTGCTGGTGCTCAACGGCGACGCCACCGACGAAGAGTTGCTGCAGCAGGAGGGCATCGACGAGATGGAACTCTTCCTCGCGCTGAGCAACGACGATGAAGACAACATCATGGGCGCCTCGCTGGCCAAGCGCATGGGCTGCCAGCGGGTGGTGGCACTGATCAACCGCCGGGCCTACGCCGAGCTGGTCCAGGGTGGGCCGATCGACATCGCCATTTCACCGGCGCAGGTGTCGATCGGGACCTTGCTGACCTACGTCCGCCATGGCGACGTGGCGCAGGTGCACAGCTTGCGCCGTGGTGCCGCGGAAGCCCTCGAAATCGTCGCCCACGGTGACGCGAAGAATTCGCGGGCGGTCGGTCGCCGGATCGGCGAGCTGCCGGTGATTCATGGCGCCTTCATCGCCGCCGTCGTTCGCGACGTCGGCGAGACCGATGACTTCAACTTCTTCCGCCTGGGCATGAAGAAACAGACCGGCCGGGTACTGATTGCCCACAAGGACGTGGTGATCGAAACCGGCGATCACGTCATCGTCTTCTGTATCGACCGGAAAGTCGTCAAGCAGGTCGAAAAGCTGTTCGAGGTGGGCTTCCACTTCTTCTGAGACGGTCGCGTGAAAAGCTACTACCCGGTGGTCCGGGCGCTGGCGCTGGTGATCCTGATGTTCGGGCTGACCATGCTCGTTCCCCTGTGCGTCTCCTGGGCCTTGCACGACGGCGCCGAGGGCGCTTTCGACGAAGCCATCGTGCTGACTGTCGCCACCGGCCTGGGTCTCTGGTATGCCACCCGCAAGGTGACACGCGACCTGACCATCCGTGACGGCTTCCTGATGGTTGCGCTGGTGTGGACGGTACTGCCGATCTATGCCGGCCTGCCGCTGGTGATTCAGTTGAATTTGAGCTTCACCGACGCCTACTTTGAAGCCGTTTCGGGGTTGACCACCACCGGCGCGACGGTCCTCGACGGCCTTGACAGCCTGCCGGTGTCGATCAACTTCTGGCGGACGCAACTGGTCTGGCTTGGCGGCATGGGCTTGATCGTCCTCGCCGTCGCGATCCTGCCCCTGCTGGGGATCGGCGGTCGCCAGATGTTCAAGGCCGAGACGCCGGGGCCGATGAAGGACACCAAGATGACGCCGCGCATTGCCGAAACGGCGAAAGGACTGTGGGTCGTCTATTCACTGATCTCGGTGTGTTGTGCGCTGGCCTACCAGTGGGCCGGCATGGGCTGGCTCGATGCCATCATGCACATGTTCGCGACCATGGGCCTGGGCGGCTTCTCCAGCCATGACGCCAGTTTCGCCTACTTCGCGTCGCCGACCATCGAAGCGGTCTGCATCGCCTTCATGCTCTTCGCCGGGATCAATTTCGCGACCCACTTCGTTGCTCTCTCCGGCCGTTCGCTACGGCCCTACGGTAGCGACCCGGAGGCCCGCTGGTTCCTCGTGGTGACGCTTGGCAGCGTCGTCGGCATCGCTTTCTTTCTCGATTACCACGAGGTCTACCCGAGTTTTTCCGAAGCCTTGCGCTACGCCGCCTTCAACGTCGTGTCGATCGCCACGACAACCGGCTTCGCGACTACCGATTACGCCCTGTGGCCGTTTTTCGCGCCATTGTGGATGCTCTTCCTGTGCAGCTTCGCGACCAGTGCCGGATCGACCGGCGGCGGTATCAAGATGATCCGCGCGATGGTGCTCTACAAGCAGGTCTACCGCGAGCTGATGCGCGCCATGCACCCGCACGCGGTGCATCCGGTGAAAGTGACCGGCGACGTCGTACCACCGAACATCCTCTTCGCCGTGCTGGCCTTCGGTTTCATGTACATGGTCTGCATCGTCGCCATGACCCTGGCGCTCTCGTTCTCTGGCCTGGAGATCATCACCGCCTTCTCGGCAGTCGTCGCCAGCATCAACAACACCGGTCCGGGGCTGGGCCAGGTTGGCCCGGCGACCAACTACGCCGGCCTGACCGACTTCCAGACCTGGGTATGCACCTTCGCCATGCTGCTCGGTCGCCTGGAGATCTTCACCTTGCTGGTGGTCATGACGCCGGCTTTCTGGCGGAAGTAGCGGGGAAAGGGGATAATCGCCCTGGCGGCTCTGCTACGAGCGCTGCCGACCCCGCTCCAAAGCCTGTCTCCCCGTCTGCTGGAGTTCGCCGTGACCCGACCATGCAACGACAGTTTCCTGCGCGCCCTGCTCATGGAGCCGACCGCCCACACGCCGGTCTGGCTGATGCGTCAGGCGGGCCGCTATCTGCCCGAGTACCGCGAAACGCGTGCCCGTGCCGGCAGCTTCATGCAACTTTGCATGAACCCCGGCCTGGCTTGCGAAGTGACGCTGCAACCGCTCGCCCGCTACGATCTCGACGCGGCGATCCTGTTCTCCGACATTCTCACCGTACCGGATGCGATGGGCCTCGGGCTCTACTTCACCGACGGCGAAGGTCCCCGCTTCGAGCGTCCGCTGCGTGAGGAATGGGCGATTCGCGACCTTTCCGCGCCTGATCCCTGGGACCATCTGCGCTACGTCATGGACGCCGTTACCGAAATCCGGCGAGCGCTGAACAACTCGGTGCCGCTGATCGGTTTTTCCGGCAGTCCCTATACGCTCGCCTGCTACATGGTTGAAGGCGCTTCGAGCACCGACTATCGGCGCATCAAGAGCATGCTCTACGATCGGCCGGACCTCCTGCACCACATTCTAGCGGTCACCGCCAACGCCGTCGGCGCCTATCTCAACGCTCAGATCGAGTCCGGTGCGCAGGCGGTGATGATCTTCGATTCCTGGGGAGGCTCGCTTTCGCCGGCGGCCTACCGGGAGTTCTCGCTGCACTACATGCAGCGCGTTCTGGCGACGCTGATCAGGGAGAAGGACGGCGAGCGCGTGCCGTCGATCGTGTTCACCAAGGGCGGCGGGCTGTGGCTCGAATCGATCGCCGACATCGGTTGCGACGCCGTCGGTCTCGACTGGACGATCGACATCGGCGAAGCACGGCGGCGCGTCGGTGACCGCGTCGCGCTGCAGGGAAACATCGACCCGGCCGTGCTCTTCGCCTCACCCGCAACGATCGCCGCGGAGGCCAGAAAGGTCCTCGACGGTTACGGTGCGGCGCAGACTGGCCATGTCTTCAACCTTGGCCACGGAATTTCCCAGTTCACACCGCCCGAGCACGTCACCGCGCTGGTTGACGCGGTACACCAGCACAGCCGCCTCTTGCGTCAGAAATGTTCATGAAACCGCGTTTACCCGTTGACTTGTTCACAGAAGCGACCGTCGAATTCCGGGCGACGTCCAAAGTCCCTTGTAAATCAGCGGTGTATTTTTAACCTGTTAATTTAACAGTATTTTCTTGTCGCCCGTTTTTTTGGCAGTGACATCGAAACCCTTGTGGAAAGGGGCTTTGAGCCACTTTCCTGAGTGCTCTTCCACAGAGTTATCCACAGCAGCTGTGTACGTGGTTGAAACGCCAAATAACTGAACGCCTTACCCTGCATTGCCAGAAGTTGCGCGAGCTTCCGCCGCTAAGTCGTCACCCAATTGTCAGCAGCATCCGAACGGTTGCCAGCCCCGATGTCCTTGCCGCAGATTGCCCGCGTCGCGCTCGATGTTCCACTTCGCCGTTTCTTCGACTATCGTGTTGCCGACGGCGAGTCCCTGTCGCCGACCGACATCGGCTACCGTGTGCGTGTGCCCTTTGGCGCCCAGCAGAAAATCGGCATCCTGGTCGAACTGACGACGGTCAGCGAGCTGTCGCCTGAACAGTTGCGACCGCTCGCTGCGGTTCTCCGCGATTTGCCGCCTCTGCCCGGCGACTGGTTTCGCCTGACCGAATTCTGTGCCGCTTACTACCACGCGCCGCCCGGTCAGGTAATGCTGTCGACGCTGCCGGCCCGCCTGCGTGCGATCAGCGCGGCGAAGGTCCGCCAGGCGCGCCAGCCGGTCGTGGACGCTGCCGCGCAGCCGGCGCCCGAATTGACCAGCGGGCAGCACGCGGCGCTGGCCGCGATCGGCGACCTCGAAGGCGGTTTCCGCGCTTATCTGTTGCACGGCGTCACTGGCAGCGGCAAGACCGAAGTCTATCTGCGCCTGATCGAGCGTGCGCTCGCCAGCGGACGCCAATCGCTGCTGCTGGTCCCCGAAATCAATCTCACACCACAGCTCGAGGGGCGCGTTGCGGCGCGTTTTCCGACCGCCGGCATGGTCAGTCTGCACAGCGAGCTGGGCGACGCGGCGAGGAGTCGCAACTGGCGGGCGGCGCTGACCGGTGAAGCGCGGATCGTTCTCGGCACTCGCCTGGCGATCTTCACGCCGCTGCCCGAGCTGGGCTTGATCGTCGTCGACGAGGAGCACGATGCCTCGTTCAAACAGCAGGACGGAATTCGCTATTCGGCGCGCGATCTCGCCGTCTTCCGTGCCCGGCAAGGGGCCATTCCGATCGTTCTCGGCTCGGCGACGCCTTCGCTCGAAAGCTGGGCCAATGCCACGGCGAAGGCCGGCGGCGGCCGCTACCGCCTGCTGGAGCTGAGCGAGCGCGCGGTCGAAGGCGCGCGGCTGCCGGCGATCCGGCGCGTTGACACGCGCGTCGACAAGTTGCAGGACGGGCTCTCCAGCGCCTTGCTGCAAGCGATCGAAAAGCGCCTGGCGTGTGGCGAGCAGAGCCTGCTCTTTCTCAATCGCCGCGGCTATGCGCCGGTGCTCGCCTGCGCCGCCTGCGGCTGGACTTCGCACTGCCACCGCTGCGCTGCCAACCTGGTGCTGCACCTCAGCGATCACTGCCTGCGCTGTCATCACTGCGGCTTTCAGGCGCGTGTGCCCAAGGCTTGCCCGAGCTGCGGCAACCAGGACCTGAGTCCGTTCGGGCGCGGCACCCAGCGTCTCGAGGCGGTACTCGCCGAGCGCTTCCCGCGGGCGCGGATCGTCCGCGTCGACCGTGATTCGGCGAGCGGTCGCAAGCAATGGGAAGAGCTGGTCGAGCGCATCCAGCGCGGTGACGCCGACGTGCTGGTGGGAACGCAGATGCTCGCCAAGGGCCACGACTTTCCGAAGCTCACTCTGGTCGGCGCCGTGGCGCCGGATGCAGCGCTGTTCGCCGCCGACTGGCGAGCGCCCGAGCGCCTTTTCGCGCAGCTGATGCAGGTCGCCGGTCGCGCCGGCCGCGCCGATCGGCCGGGCGAAATGCTGATCCAGACCCAGTTTCCGGAGCACCCGTTGTACGCGGCGCTGGCTCGCCACGACTTTCCTGCCTTCGCCGCGGCGCAGCTCGCCGAGCGGCGGCAGGCCGGGTTTCCGCCCTACGCCCATCAGGCGATGTTGCGCGCCGAGGCGCCGCGCATGGCCGACGCCTTGAACTTTCTCTCCAGCGCCCGGTGCTGCTCCTCGGCCGGGGTCGATCACGGGGTGAGCTTCTACGACCCGGTTCCGATGCGCCTGTCACGAAGAGCAAGCCTCGAACGCGGCCAGTTGCTGGTCGAGTCGCCGTCCAGGCGTGCCCTGCAACGCTTCCTCGCCGACTGGCTGCCGCAGCTCGAGGCGATCAAGTCGCCGTCGAGACTGCGCTGGCACCTGGAAGTCGACCCGCTGGAATTCTGACAATCTCCCCGCCGTCCAGGAGGCCCTGGCAGGCTCCGGCCGGCGGTGCCCCCGGCGGCGCGATCAGCTCGCCGGGCGTCCCTGGCGTTTACCTTGCCAGCGCGACATCATCCCTTCGCGCAGCGCCGCGAACTCCTTGCGCTGCGCCGGGGTCAGGACCTGCATCGTCTGGTAGTGCTGCCGAGCACGAAGCTGCCCCATTTCCGCCATCGCCTGGGCGCCCTGTTCGGTCAGCGCCTTCACCTTGCCCTCGTCGTACACGTCGGCATTCGACAGCTCGCGAAGCTGTCTGCGACTGTCGCGCATGAGCTTGAGCTTTTCGCCGATCAGCTCGGCGTCCTGTTTGTGCAGGGCGACGATCTGCGCTTCCTGTTCGGGCGTCAGCTTGAGTTTCCTGATCATCGGTGGCAGTCCGTCGCGCGGACCCGCCATGCCCTGCCCGCCCCGGCAGCCAGGCATGTCGCCGATCATCGGGTCGGCCTGGGCGGTGCCCGGAACGGCCAGAGCGATGCTGCTGGCGGCAAGAAAGGTGGCGATGTGGCGACTGAGTGTGTTCATCATGAACTCCCTGTAGGTTGGCTTGCGTGGTGGCTGTTCCAGTCGGCCTTCAGCGGTCTCGACTGTTGGCGATACTGTCGCGCGCGGCCCCGTTAAACGCCGTTAACCCGCTGTAAAGCGGTGTAAAGCACTGGCCGGCCCGGCACCGGCCGGGCGGTCGGGCGGTCCGGCGGCGGACCGATGTAAAGGGACGTAAAGGGCGGCAAAGAAGCGTCGCCAGCGGCGTGCACCGCTTATCATCGGCCGCTACGCCTTAAGCGGATGTCTGCCATGACCCGAGTGCTGCTGGTCGATGACGATGTAGAGCTGGCCTCAATGCTGCGCGAGTACCTCGAACAGGAGGGTTTCGAGGCCGACACGGTACACGACGGCGACAGTGGCGTGCGTGCCGCGCTCAGTGGACGCTACGCGATCGCCGTGCTCGACGTGATGATGCCGCGGCTCAACGGCGTCGAAGTGCTGCGCCGGATTCGCGTCGCCAGCCGCCTGCCGGTGTTGATGCTGACTGCCCGGGGTGATGACATCGACCGCATCATCGGCCTCGAGCTCGGTGCCGACGACTACGTCCCGAAGCCCTGTTCGCCGCGCGAACTGGTGGCACGGCTACGCGCCATCCTGCGCCGCGCCGCTGCTACTGCCGACGCCGCGCTCGCGGATGATCCGCTGGTGGTCGGGCCGCTGAACATGTGGCCGGAACGCCGCAGCGCCCAATGGAATCAACAGCCGCTGGAACTCACCAGCACCGAGTACAGCCTTCTTGAGGCGCTGGCGCGGCAGGCCGGCCGGGTGGTGAGCAAGGGCGACCTCTCGGAGCTTGCCCTCGGCCGCCCACTGGCGCGTTTCGACCGGAGTATCGACGTGCACGTGAGCAGCATCCGACAGAAGCTCGGCACCCGGCCTGACGGCACTTCCTGGATCCAGACCGTCCGCGGCCAGGGTTACCAGTTGGTGAAAGCCTGAGCATGGGGCGCCTGTTCTGGAAGTTCTTCTTCGCATTCTGGCTGTCGCTGCTGCTGGCCGGCATCGGCGTCGGAACGGTCGTCTGGCTGCATCGGCAGGCCGAGGCGGAATCCGCACCGCTGCCGCCGGGTGGCCCGCGTGCCGCGGTGATGCTTGACACGGCGGAAGTCATCCTGCGCCGGGGTGGCCCCCAGATGATGCGCGATGTGCTGCGCGAATGGGCCGATGAAGCGGGCGGCGCACGACTGTTCATCATCGACGCTGGCGGCCGCGAACTGTTCGACCGCGAGTTACCCGACGACTTGCGCGCCGCCCTCGCGTCGGGCGAATTCGGTCGCGGACCGAGGTCCGCGACGCGCCGGCTGGTGGCCAGTGACGGCGAGACCTACACGCTGGTGGCGACCTTCGACCGCTGGCCGGGTGGCGGCCGCCCGCTGCGTCGCGAACGTCCGCCGCCGGCAGTGCCGATTGCCGCCGGCCTGCTTGCCAGCCTGGTCTTCAGCGCCGCGATGGCCTGGTACATGGCGACGCCGATCCGCAGTCTGCGCGGCGCTTTCCGGGCTGTCTCCGACGGCCGGCTGGAAACGCGCGTGCAGCCGTTGATTGGCAGGCGGCGCGACGAGCTGGCCGATCTCGGACGTGACTTCGACCGCATGGCCCAGCAATTGCAGACGCAGATCCACAGCCAGCAGCGTCTGCTGCACGACGTTTCGCACGAACTGCGATCGCCGTTGGCGCGTTTGCACGCGGCGATCGGCCTGGCGCGTCAGCGACCCGAAAAGCTGGCCGTGACGCTCGAGCGCGTCGAACGCGAGTCGATCCGGCTCGACGAGCTGGTTGGCGAACTGCTGACCCTGTCGCGGCTCGAGGCAGGCACGTCGGCGTCGCCGCCGGAACGCATCGATCTCATGGAGATGGTGGCCAGCATCGCCGACGACGCGGCTTTCGAGGCGGCGGCAAGCGGTCGTTCGGTACATTTCACCGGCGAAGGCGAAGTGACGGCGCCGGTACAGGGCGAGTTGCTCTATCGCGCCGTCGAAAACGTCGTGCGCAACGCGGTCAAATTCACCGCTCCAGGCACCGCGGTCGAGGTGCGCGCATGCCTGCTGCCGCCGGGAATTTTTCAAGTGGTGGTCTCGGACCATGGCCCCGGTGTCGCCGAGGGCGACCTCGAGGCGATCTTCGAGCCTTTCTATCGCGCCGACAACAGCGACGGCGCGATCGGCTACGGGCTCGGGCTGGCGATCGCCCGGCGCGCCGTCATATCTCACGGCGGTCAGCTGTTCGCACGCCAGCGGCCGCAAGGCGGTCTCGAGATGACGCTCACCGTGCCACTGCCGCCCTCTTGAGCCGCGCCGGTCGCCGGTCGCCGGGCGCAGCGGGCGCTGCGACCGACGCCGAGCCATGTTCGGCCATCCCTTCGCTGATGCGGATGATCTGTAGCCGGTCGTGCGAGACGATGTCTTGCGAATGGGCGGATTGTTGCGCTGTGATATGCGTTGGTCGACGGAAGTCGCAAGATCTCCGGCGCGCCGGATCAGTCCGGAGATGCGGTGAGCGCGAAGGGAAGCCGCGGCGGTGCCCGGCAAAATCCTGCCGATCAAGCACGCCAGATGGCGAAGCGCTAGCTGTTGCTGGCGATCAAGGCCGCTCCCCGATCGTAGAGGTCGCCGAGTGCGCTGTCGTCGAGGCCGAGAAGGCGCTGGCTGGATGAACCGAGCTTATGCCATTCCTCGGTATGGCTGCCGCCGGTGACCTGCTGCAGGATATGTTCTGCCGTCTGACTGGCGGCCACCAGATAGCGGCTGGCGGCTGGCAGGCCCGACTCGAATTGCTCGATGGCGTCGCGGTCGTGGTGGTAGCGGATGGCCAGGCAGATTTCCTCCGGCAGCCACCAGTTCTGCGCGAGCAGTGAGCCGACGACGCTGTGATTGGTCGGCAGCACCTCGACCTCGATGTCGGTGAAAGCACGTTCAGCCTCGTGGTTGGCACGGTCCAGCGTCGCCATGTAATCCGGAAAGCGACGCAACAGGATGACGATGCCGCAGTCCCTGAACAGGCCGTAGGTGTAGGCATCGTCGGCGCGCAGCCCCGATTTCCTGACCAATTGCGCCAACCAGCCGGAGAGCGCGGCGATCTGTGCCGATGCCTGCCAGAAGCGCTCATAATGCGCCGAACCAGGGAAGGCCTCGCGCAGACTGATCGCGGCGATCGCCCGGCTGGTCGCGTCGAGGCCGAGCATCAACAGCGCTTCATGAACCGAGCGGCAGCGTCTGCGAAAGCCGAAGTAGGGTGAGTTCACGGTCTTGATCAGCGCTGCCGCGAGGCTGACATCGGCGCTGATTTGCTCGCCGATGTACTTGAAGTTTGGCTGATCCTGGCGCATCTCATGGCAAATCCGGTCGATGATCGCCGGCCGCGGCGGGATGTCGATGTCGCGGATCGTTCTTTCGAGCACCTCGTCGAGCCGGCGTCCCCCCCCTGGCGTGTCAGAGCGCATGCGTACTTTTCTCCTTGAGCCACGCCAGCATCGCTTCTTCCGGCATCGGCCGGGCGTGAAAGTAGCCCTGCACCGCGTCCACCGCGGCGCCCTCGACGGCGGCCTGCTGTTCGGCCGTCTCGACACCCTCGGCGACGACCGTCATGCCCAGCTCGCGGCCGAGCATGGCCATCGCTTTCACTACCGCGTAGGCACGCCGGTCCGCCGGCAGGACCTTGATGAACGAGCGATCGAGCTTGAGCTTGTTGGCCGGCAGATCCTTGAGGTTGGCAAGGCAGGAGTAGCCGTAACCGAAATCGTCGATCGCCATCCCGACGCCCGCCAGGCGAGCGCTGCGCAGATTGCCCTGGACGATCTCCGAGAGATCGAGGAACAGCGATTCGGTGAATTCCAGTTCGATCAGCGCCGGCGCGACGTTGGCGCAAATCAACGCCGCCTGCAGCGCCGGGGTGAAACTGCGCGAGTTGAGCTGGGCACGCGAGACGTTGATGGCGACCCTGGTCGCGACACCTTCGTCGCGCAGCCGCGCGGCGAACTGCGCACCCTGCAGCAGGCTCCATTCGCCAAGACGGACGATCAGGCCGGTTTTTTCGGCAACCGGGATGAACTTGCCGGGCATCAGTCGTCGCCCGGGCAGGTCGCAGCGCATCAGCGCCTCGACCGCCTCGATGCGCCCGTCGAGCGCGACCAGCGGCTGATATTCGAGCGCCAGGCAGCCGCTTTCAAGCGCTTTGTGCAAATCCGCTTCGATCGCCAGTTCGTCGCGTGCCAGTTGCACGCCAAGGCGACCTGCGACCGGCTCGTCGCCGGAAACAATCAGGCGCTTGCCGCCGCGGCGCTTGGCCTCGATCATTGCCCGGTCGGCTCGCTCCAGCAGGCTCAGCGGGTCTTCACCGGCCGCGTGGACGGCGATCCCCATGCTTACCGACGGATGCATCAACAGATCGTCGATGGCCAGCGGAGATTCGATCGCGGCCAACAAGCGCTGGCAGACTTCGGTCGCCGTTTGCCGTTGGAGCGAAGGCATCAGCGCGACGAATTCGTCGCTACCCATGCGCAGCAACAGGCAGTCGGCGCTCAGGGTTTGCCGCAAGCGTTTCGCCACCTCGGCAATGACCCGGTCGCCCCCGACGTGGCCGAAGGATTGGTTGATCTGCCGGAAACGGTCGATGTCCAGCCACAGTACGGCCAGGCCATCGCCGGTCGACTCCGCCCTGGCGACCGCCCGGCTGGCCGCGCTGAGGCCAGCGATGCGGTTGAGAAAACCGGTGATCGGGTCGAGATCTGAACCAGTGTCGTGCATTGGAATGGCGGGGCCTGCGTCGGAATGGCCGATTCTGGTAGTTTCAGCTTAAGCATCGGCAAGCCGCGCTCCTTGACCGAGCGCGCCATTCGTTTCACCATTTGCGCCAATCGATCGTCAAGTCCGCTTTCGCCCGCCATCAATGAGCCCCCCGAGTTCTCTCGCCAGCGTCTGGCTGATCACTTTTCGCCTGCTTGAAAAGCACGGTATCGAACCGCAGGGCTGGCTGCGCGAGCTGGGTCTGGATCCCGAGCTGGTCCGTCAGCCCGGTGCGCGCTTGCCCGCCTGGCTGGCGGATGTGACCATCGGCCGTGCCGTCGGCTTGATCGCCGACCCCGCTTTCGGTCTTGCTGCGGCCGACTGCTGGCATCCCTCGAACCTCGGAGTACTGGGTTACGCCTGGTTGTCGAGCAGCACACTGCGGCAGGGTCTGCAGCGCATCGAACGTTACGCGCGCCTGCTCGGCGACCGCTGGAGCTGCCGCTGCACGGCAGAGACGGCCGGGCTGCGTTATGTCTGTGATCACGGACGCAGCGACCCGGTGGTCGGACACGTCATGGCGGACTACTTGCTGTCAGTCGCCCTCGCCATGTGTCGCAGCAATTCTCGGCGACAGCTCAATCCGGTCAGGGTCTTCCTGCGCCGGCCCTTGCCGGCCGATCCGCGCCCCTACCAGGATTTCTTCGCTTGCGAGCTGCACTTCGGGGCGGCCGAGGACGCGTTGCTGCTCGCCAGCGCGGACGCCGAAGCGCTCTTGCCGACGGCCAACCACGAACTGGCGGCGACTTTCGACGCGATTCTTGCCGAACAACTGGCGATGCGCAGCGCCGAGGATCTCGTCTCCCGCTGCCAGGCTTTTCTGCTCAAGCAACTGACCTCGGGCGAGCCCTGCGTCGACGATCTCGTCAAGGCTCTCGGCATGAGTCGCCGCACATTGCAGCGCAGGCTTGGGGAACGGGGCAGCAGCTATCAGCAGGTACTGCAAGAAACACGTTTTGCGCTGGCGAAACGCTACCTCCGCGACTCGGCCAGGAGCGTCACCGAGATCACTTTCCTGCTCGGTTTCTCCGAGCAGGGCGCTTTCACCCGCGCCTTCAAGCGTTGGAGCGGTGCGGCGCCGAGCGACTATCGCCTCGGCGGCAAGGACTGAGACCGACGTGCCAGCCGGTATGCAGACGGTCGGTGAGAGAAACGGTCACGGTTTTCGTGATCGGGAGCGTCGCGACGGTTCGTGACCGGATGGTTAGCGCAGGATCCCCAGCAGGTTCGAGAAGCTGTCGGTCCACACCTTGAAACCCGGCCGGGGCGCCAGCCTCTCCGCCGTCCGGGCGACTTGCGGCAGGCCGGCCATGGCTTCGTCGCGCAGCAGTAGCACCCATACCGAATGGCGGCAGAAAGCGTCGCCTTCGGCGGGATCGAGGTCGAAGATCAGGGCGGTCATCTGCAGCCGCGCGGCGGCGGCGGCGACCACCGGCCGCAAGTCGAGGTAGCGGTTGGTGATGTGCAGCGCCAGTACGCCATCGCTCTTCAGATGACGAAGATAGGCCTGCATCGCTTCGACGGTCAGCAGATGCGTCGGGATCGAGTCGCCGGAAAAGGCGTCGATCGCCAGCAGGTCGAAGTCCTGCACGGGTTCGCGTTCGAGCATCAGGCGGCCATCGCCGAGCACCGGGACGATCCTGGCAGCGCTATCGGCAAGGTAGCTGAACTCGCTGCGTGCCAGATCGACGACCTGGTCATTGATTTCGTACATCCGCATCTCGTCGCCGTCGCGGCCGTAGGTGGCCAGCGTTCCGGCGCCCAGGCCGAGAATGCCGACCTTCAGCGCTCCCCTGCCGGCGAGGCCGTCGAGTGCCAGGCCAATGCCCGAGCTTTGGCAATAGTAGGCGGTCGGCCGCCGACGGTATTCGGCAGCGAGGAACTGCTCGCCGTGATTGACTTCCCCGTGAAACATCTGGCGTTTGACCCCCAGCTCGTCGTCGGTGACGTCGGCGATGCGAAGCTGGCCATAGAAGTTGCGTTGCACCAGCCGGTAGTCCTCGACGTAATCGACCGAGATGTCGCCGAGCCGGTAGCCGTAGGCGAGCAGCGCCACCAGGAGAAGCCCGCGCCACCTCGGCTGAAGCTCGCGCCAGAGAACGATGATTACCAGCGCAGCGCACAGCAGGAGGCCGATCGGCAGTTCGAAATAGGCATTGAAAATCGCCGGGGCCAGCAGCCCGACAAAGCTGCCGCCAAGTGCGCCACCGATGGAGAGCATCAGATAGAACAAGGTGAGATGGCGAACCGCCGGCCGTCGCCTGACGAGTTCCCCGTGACAGACCATGCAGAAGACGAACAGCGACAGGGACATCAGTGTGACGAGTAGCGGGACGCCCAGGCCACCGCCCTCGATGACCCGGTCGACGGCCAGGAAAGCGACCGGCAGCGCTGCCAGGAACCCGGGCCGGTAGTAGTAGCGTGGCGCATCGAAACAGAGGATGAAGCTCAACAGGTAGATACTCAGCGGCAGCACCCACAGGAAGGGCACCGGCGCGACGTCCTGCGTCAGGTGGCGGGTCAAGGCCAGCAACAGCAGCGAGGCGGTCATCGCCAGGCCGATCCACAGCAGGCACTCGCGCAAGGGTGGCCGCGGCGTCGGTTCGGCACTGGCTGGCGCACGCTCGCGCTCGGTCGCTACCCCTTGCCACGACAAGCGGGCGCTGGCCAGGCATGCGACGACGAAAAGAACGTACGCTGCTGACCACGCCATGGCTTGATCGTGTACCGGGAAGTAGGGTTCGACGAGAATCGGATAGCTCAGCAGTGCAATCATCGACGCCAGGTTCGACAGCGCGTACAGACGGTAAGGCATCAGGCTGTTGAAGGTTCGCGCATACCAGGCCTGCATCAGCGGCCCGGTGGTCGAAAGCAGCAGATAGGGCATGCCGACTGCCGCCGCCAGCACCAGCAGCACATTCCAGGTCGGGTTTTCGAATGCCGCGTCCTTCCACGCCGGGTCGGCGATGACCGGCAGCGTCGCCGCGCTGAGGATCAGCAAGATGCAATGCACGACGTTCTGGCGCCGCGGCGAAAGCCACTCGTGCAGCAGATGGACGTAGAGGTAGCCGAGCAGAAGTTCCGCCTGAAAGAAGACCAGGCAGGTACTCCACACCGATGACGAGCCGCCGAACCACGGCAGGATCATCTTGGCGATGATCGGCTGAATCTGGAAGAGCAGGAAAGCCGACAGGAAAACGGTGGTGGCGAAACTGATCATCTGGGCTTTCTATCGGGATACGGTGGATAGCCGTCGCAGGAGTCGTGGTGAATGTCCTGGCGGCTGCTCGCCGTTCTCTGAGCAGCGAAAACGCTGGTCGCGGCTGACCGCTGTGGGCACCTGATTGGGGGGATCCTAGGCTATTTACCCTTGCCCCTGGTGGCTTCCGGGGCGGCCGGCGCCGCATGCCAGCCGTCGGGTGGCACGACCAGATTGTTGGCTGGCTGCGCGTTGAAGTGCGGCGACATGATCTGGACGCCGTAGGTGTTGAACTGATCCTGGATATTGGCGTGCAAGGCGGACAGGACCGCGATCCGATCGAGCGGCTTGTCCATGTGCGCGAACAGCTCGTATTCGACGTACCAGTCGGCCAGGCCCTTCTGATAGACGAATGGCGTCGGCACCGGCCGCAGGCCGGGCGTCTGCTGGGCAGCGGCGATCAGCATCGCGTGTACCTGCCGCCACGGCGTGTCGTAACCGATGGTCACCTTGGTCGACACCAGCGTGCCGCGCTCGCCGGCGAGCCGCGAGAAGTTGCGGATCGGGTTGCCGACCAGTACCGCGTTGGGAATCGTGATCTCTTCGTTGCGCATGTTGATGATCTTGGTCGACAGCACGCCGACCTGGCTGACCACGCCGGCATTGTCGCCGATCTCGACGAAGTCGCCGACCGACAGTGCTCGTGCATAGACCAGCACCAGGCCGCTCATCAACTGGTTGACGATGCCCGCCGAGCCGAGCGTGAACATGAAGCCCAGCATCACCGACAAGCCCTTGAAGGCGTCGCTGTTGGACATCGGAATAAAGGGGTAGGCAATGGCGATGCCCAGCCCCCAGACCATCACCGTCACCAGCCGGTGGGTGGCGCTGACGGTGTCGGCGTGCAGGCCGGGAGCATGCACCCGGCCTGCCTTGGCGGCGCGGAAGAAGTTGCCGATGGCGTCGTTGGCGGCCTTGGTGATGAACAGGATGACCACCACCGTGGTCAGTGACGGAATGGCGCCGATGAAACTGGTGCCGATCGTTTCGATGAGGTCGAGGAGGAAATCGCCGAGCCGTTCGCCAAGCGGCTCGGTCAGCGGAAAGCGTGCCAGAACATAGGTCAACCAGAGATAGGCGACGCTCAACCACAGGAAGCCCATGAACAGTTGCGATACGCGCTGCATCAGCAACCAGCCGTGCCGAGCCCAGCGCAGCTTGTTGCCGGCCTCTTCCTTGCCGATCAGCCGTTGCACGCGACCGACCAACAGGCGCGTTGCGCGGCTGATCAGCCAGAGCAGCGCAAAAGCGACCACCGTCGCCACCGCGGCGAGGCCAAAGCCTTTGAGCAGGACGTCCGGACGGCGTTGCGCCGCATCCGCGCGCAGCGCTTCGGCGATTTTTTCGCGGGCGCTCTCCGCTACCTGCTCCAGAGTGAGCCTTTCCTGCGGGTCCAGGTCGCTCTCGGTGACGCCGAAGAGAAGATTGCCGCCGGCGGTCACGGTGATGCCGCGGACGCCGTCGAGGGTGAGTGGCGTCAGCTCGATCGGCAGCAGCATCTGGCTTGGCGTCAGGTTGTCGATCCGGTCGGCGGATCGGCGCGCCCGGACGGCCGGCGAGGCGCCGAGGACGGTTCCTCGAAAGGTGACGATCGGCCGAAAGTTATGATAAAGGACGGCCTCACCGGTCGGCACTTGCTCGATCGGCGGTGTTGCCCACGCCGCTCCGGAAAGCAACAGGCAGCTCGCCAGCAGGAAGAACGACAGCGATGCCAGCGCCGCGACGCGCTTCGAAAAGGGACGGGCTGAGGTCATCGGGCACTCCAGTCAGCGACGGCAGGAGGCTGCAATTATACGACCGCCAGCCACTGTCATGACGCGGGAAATGGCCTTGTCGGGCCGCTCCGGCGAGCGCTGTGTTGGCGCCGCCGCCGGCAAGCGCCTAGGCGGTACCGCCGACGGTCAGCCCGTCGATGCGCAGCGTTGGCTGGCCGACGCCGACCGGCACGCTCTGGCCCTCTTTGCCGCAGGTGCCGACGCCGGGGTCGAGGCACATGTCGTTGCCGATCATCGACACCTGGTTCATCGCCTCGGGGCCGCTGCCAATCAGCGTCGCGCCCTTGACCGGGGCGCCGATCCTGCCGTTCTCGATCAGGTAGGCCTCGGACGTCGAGAAGACGAACTTGCCATTGGTGATATCGACCTGGCCGCCGCCGAAATTGACCGCATAAATTCCCTTCTTGACCGATTTGATGATCTCCTCGGCGCTGTGGTCACCGTTGACCATGGTGGTGTTGGTCATCCGCGGCAGCGGCAGGTGTGCAAACGACTCGCGGCGGCCGTTGCCGGTCGGCGCGACACCGCTCAGCCGAGCGTTCAGGCTGTCCTGCATGTAGGCCTTGAGAATACCGTCCTCGATCAATACCGTGCGCTGGGTCGGATTGCCCTCGTCGTCGACGGTCAGCGATCCGCGTCGGTCGGGGAGAGTGCCGTCGTCGACCACGGTGACGCCTTGCGACGCGACGCGGCTGCCGATGCGACCGGCAAAGGTCGAGCTGCCCTTGCGGTTGAAGTCGCCTTCGAGGCCGTGCCCGACCGCCTCGTGCAGCAGGATCCCCGGCCAGCCGGGACCGAGCACGACGGTCATCGTGCCGGCCGGCGCCGGCCGCGCGACGAGATTGGTCACCGCCTGGTGTACCGCCTCGCGAGCGTAGCCGTGCAGGACGTCGTCGCTGAAACAGCTGTAGTCGGTCCGCCCGCCGCCGCCCGCCGAACCCTGCTCGCGTCGGCCTGCCGCTTCGACGATCACGGTCAGCGACAGACGCACCAGCGGCCGGATGTCGGCGGCCAGTCGACCATCGCTGCCGGCGACCAGGATGACCTCGTATTCGCCGGCGAGATGTGCCATCACCTGGCTGACGCGGGGGTCCTCGGCACGCGCCAGCGCCTCCAGCCGCTCCAGTAGCCTGACCTTGCTGGCTGCGTCCAGAGACGCCAGCGGGTCGTGCGCTACGTACAGCGGCTGCCGCCCGCTGCTCCTCTTCAGTGCCGGCACACGCTGCTGTTTGCCGGCGGTGGCGATCGCACGGACCGCCGTCGCGGCGTCGCCGAGCGCCTGCGCGCTGATATCGTCCGAATAGGCAAAGGCCGTTTTCTCGCCGGCGAGCGCGCGCACGCCGACGCCCTCGTCGATGTTGAAACTGCCGGCCTTGACGATCCCCTCCTCGAGGCTCCAGCCTTCCGAGCGGCTGTACTGGAAATAGAGATCGGCGTAATCGACCCGGTGCGTCATGATCTTGCCGAAAACGCGTGTCAGGTCGACAACGTCAAGGCCAAAGGGGGTGAGCAGGGTGTTCTGGGCCTGCGCGAGGAGCGTGGGTTGTTTGGCGATCATAGAATTTCCGTTGAGGCTGCGGTTGGCCGGTCGCTCACCGACTTACATGACGCGGTGCTTGAGCGCTGGCAGATTGGCGCGAACCGTGTTCAGGCGGTCCCGGTCGAGGTCGCCGACGACCACTCCGGGTCCCTTCGCCTTGCGGTCGAGGATCTCGCCCCAGGGGTCGATCAGCATGCTGTTGCCATGCGTTTCGCGACCGTTCTCGTGGCGGCCGCCCTGGGCGACGGCCAGTACGTAACACTGATTCTCGATCGCCCGCGCGCGCAGCAGGATCTCCCAGTGCGCCCGCCCGGTCGTTTCGGTAAAGGCCGCGGGCACCACCAGCAGTTCGGTGATGGCGAGTGCCCGGTAGAGCTCGGGAAATCTGAGGTCGTAGCAGATCGACAGGCCGACCCGGCCGAAAGGCGTGGCGAACGAGGCCGGCCTGCTACCGGCCTGGATGGTCGCGCTCTCGTCGTAGGACTCGCCACCCTGCCGGAAACCGAACAGGTGGATCTTGTCGTAACGTGCGACGCGCCGGCCTTGCGGATCGTAGGCGACACTCGAATTGAGTACCTTGTCGACGCTGTCGGCGGACAGCGGCAGCGAGCCGCCGATCAGCCAGATACCGTGTTCGCGGGCACGGGCCGCAAGAAAGTCCTGGATCGGTCCGCGACCGTCGTGCTCGCGTACCCTGACCTTGTCGGCATCACTCATGCCCATGATCGCGAAGTACTCGGGCAGGGCAACCAACTCGGCGCCTTGCCCGACGGCTTCGGCGATGCCTTGCTCGGCGTCGCGCAGGTTTTCATCGACGCGTGGCGTCGACACCATTTGTATTGCCGCGACACGCAGGCGCGTCGCTGGTCGTACGGCGGCAGGCTGTTCACTGCTTGGCGGGTTCATCGGGCGCTCCGATCGGCTTGGCAGGGGTGGATTCTGGCCCGGGTACCGGCACCGCCAGCGGCGATGCGCTGGAGAGTCTCTCGACCTTGGGCTCGTCCCAACTGCCGGTCACCAGGTATTCGAAACTGAACATCTTGTTGAGTGGATTCTGCAGCACCTTGTGTGCCAGCAAGGTGGCCACCCCGACAAGCGGGTTGACCATCGCGACACCCAACGCCGCACTACCACCCAACTCCGGCTGGACGTTGACATTGAGATGCTGCGTTTCGTTCTTCAGATCGGCCTCGCCGCGCATCACCACGCTCGCTCCGGGACCATCGATCTGCAGTCGGTCGGTACGCATCACGCCGTCGGTCACGGTCATCTTGCCGTTGATGCTGTCGAACGCAAACCCCTGGCTGAAGACGTCACCGAAATCGAGCGAAAACCGCCGCGGCAGGCCTTGCAGGCTGATCAAGCCGAGCAGCTTGCCGGCGGCGCCGGGATCGAGCTTGAGGAACTCACCCTTGCTCGCCACAAGCTTCATCTCGCCGCTCAAGGTGGCGTAGTCGAGCCCCTCCGGTGGTCCGTTCCAGCCGAGTTTCCCCTGCATGCTGGCCTTGCCGCCGCGCACCGTTCCGGCATAGCCGAGCCGGTCGAGCAGTTTGCCGACATCACTGCTGTCGAGCGCAAAATCGAGCTGCGTGCGGTTGCCCTTGGCGACCTGCCACTGGCCCGTGCCGGAAAACCTCGCCGCCGGGTTGAGCAATTCGACCTTGTCGAGCCGCCAGATGCCGCCCTCATTGTGCGCCTGCACGTCCAGCCGTCCGAAGCGGTGGATACCGACGACGAAGTCATCGACCAGGATGTCGAGCGCCGGCAGTTCCTGCAGCGCGTCGCCGGGCTCCGCGACCTGATCGCGCTTGCCCGGCAGCTGCCATTGCTTCAGCCGCGCGGTCAGTTTGCCGGCGCCGGCGCCATCCCAGCGAAAGGCGCCGGTCGCCTCGCGCGAAACGAGGTTCGCCCGCCACACCGGATTCACCCCGGCAATACCGAGCGTCACGTCGCTGTAGCGCCAGCTCGAGACGATGACTTCGTCGGCCTTGATATCGACTGAAATCGGTACGCCGACGGCACCAGCGTCAGGCGCGGGGTCGCGTGCAGCCGGCGTCGGACGTTTGCCGAAGGCCTTTCGCCAGTAGTCGACATCAAGCAAGTGGGTCGTCACGCCGATGTTGATGCCGCTGTCGGGCAGGGGCTTCAATGGCCTGCCGATGGCGATCGCCGCACTCTCTAGTGAACGTGCGCTGCCCTGCTTGCGCTCGATCAGGTGCAAGCTGAGTACGCGGCCCAGGGTGGCGCGCAAGCGGTCGCGGGCGATCGGCTGGCCAGCGCGCGGCGCCGGCGTCGGCGATTCGTCCGCCGGCAGCGCCATCCGGTCGAGATGCAGGGGCAGCGCCTCACCGGCGCTCTTGGCGAAGGGTGCCGGCAGGGTGGAGCTTATGCCGACCAGATCCGAGTCGAGCAATAGTTCGACCTTGTGTTTCCTGACGCTGACCTCGGCCTGATAGGCCGCCTTTCCCGCCAGCGCGTCGAGCAGTGGCAGCTCGGCAAGTCGCTTCAGCTCGTCGACGTCCGCCGTTCCGTCTACCTTGAGCCGTACCTTGCCGCCGTCGACCCCACCCGTGACCTTCAGCGGCCCACCGAGCAGGATCGCCCTGATCTCGGGTACGCTGACGTCGTCCTCGGAAAACTGCAGGCGACCATTGACCCCGGTCAGCGCCGGCAGCGCCGGGTCGACGGTCACCTCGTTGTCGAGGAAGGCGTACCTGCCGTCGATCCGCGAGTCGCCGAGGCGTGCTTCCGCGAGCGGAATGACCAGTCCTATGTCAAGCCGGCCCTTGCCGCTGGCGCTCATTTCGTCGGTGAAGTGATCGATCTGGTCGGCCACCGGACTTTCGGCGATGAACTTCAGGAACTGCGAGGTATCGCCTTCGGCGCGGCCCTTGATCTTCAGCGTCGATACCGCGGCGTCGAAATCGGGAATCTCGGCGCGGGTCTGCGACAGCCGGGCGCCAAGAATCGAGCCGCGCTTCGCGTCGACGACCATCCCGACGCCCTCGAAGCGCAGATCGGCGTCGATGTCGGTAATCATCGGCCAGCCGGTTCCATAGTCGAGCGTCACGTCGTCGGCCTTGACGGTGACCAGGAACTGGCCCTGCTTGCGGTCGAGGAAGGGGAAGTTCGCCAGATTTCCCTTGAGGACCAGGCGGGCTTCGCTGGCGGTCCCCGATTTGAGCGCATCGCGAACCCAGTGACGCGCATCGACGTTGATTGCCGCCGGCAGGTAGCGCCAGACGGCGCGCGCATCGGCGCGCGTCAGGCGTGCGCCAAGATCGATGTAGCCCGGCCCGTCGGCGCCCTGCCGGAAAGTCCCCTCGGCCGAGCCGGCCGCGTCCGGCCCGGCGAACTCGCTGCTGGTCAACTCGGCCGCGAGCACGCCGCCGCTGATCGTCCAGCGCGCCTTCGCATGCAAGCGGTCGAGGGCGATCGCCGACTCCGGGAAGACCTCCGGCAGGTCGATCCTGGCGTCGCGCGAATCGAGATCGACGCTGCCGCCGCTCTCGCTGGCATCGATCCGTCCGGAGAGACCGGCGGCGCCCGGGAAGGGGGCCCTGGCCTTGAGCGCCAGTTGCTCGAAACGCGCTTTCAGGGTGTAGGCCTGCAAGCCGTCGCTGTTGCCGTCCCAGCTCGCGCGCAACTGGCTGATGCGGCCGTGCGGAGCGTAGTCGCCGAGCAGGCGCCGTGCGCCGGCGTCGAGCGGCAGGTAGCTTGCCAGGCCAGCCAGTGCCTCGAGCTCAAGCTGGCTGGCGGTGGCACTGCCGCGCAGCGAAGCGCCGTCAGCCGCGCGCTGCCAGTCCACATGGAAATCGGTCGGTTCGACGCGGATCGACGTCGAGGCGTGCTTGCGCCGGTCGTCTGGCAGGCCCGTCGTAAGTTCGACGCGGTGTCCGTCCACGCTGGTTCCGGCGGCCGAAAAACGGGCGCCAATGCGACCCGACATCTGCTGCAGCTCGAGTGCCGGCAGGTCGCTCGCCAGGCGCAGCTTGACGTCGTCGAGCGACAGGTCGGCGGTCAGTTGCTGCAGCTGGCCGTCGGCGAAGCCCGCCCAGGCGCGCAGCGCGCCTCTGCCAAAGGGCAGCGCGAAGGGGTAGTCGACCCAGGCGCGCCATACGGCGAGGTCGGCGTAGTCGATCTGGACGAAGCCCTGGCCGGTCCACGATTTCGCGTCGTCGAGATGCTTGCCGCGAAAATCGCCGCGCAGATCGATTTTCGCCGCCAGTTCCGGAGGCGGCATGGCGGTCAGCCCGAAGCGGTGGTGTTGGCCATTGTTGTCCAGCGCAAAGTTGACGTCTTCAAGAATCAGCGGCGGGGCGTCGCGCTTCGCGTCTTCCCAGACGACCGTTGCGCCCTTGACGTTAATCCGTCTCTGGGAGAGCACCCAGTCACCGAAGTCACCGTCGCTGTCTTGCGCATCGACGGCGATGCCCGCGACAAAGAACCGGCCATCGGTGTCGCGACGCAGATGCAGCGTCGGCTCGTCGATCTGCAGCAGGCGCAGGCGCAGCGCCAGGTGCGGAATCGAGGACCAGGACAGTACGCCATGCACGCGGCTGAAGGCCAACGCCGGCTGGCCCTGCTGGTCGGCGATGACGACCTCGGAAAGTACCAGATGCGGGTGGATTCCATCCCAGCTGGCGCTGATTTTGCCGATGCGGACCGACAGGCCGATGGCGCGGCTGACGTGCTCCTCGAGTTGTGGCCGATAGCTCTCGATGCTCGGCAAGATCAGGTAGCGAAGCGCCAGAACGAGCAGCACGAAAGCGAAATAGAGCAGCCAGAAGAGGCGTATGACGGCGCGCCAGATGCGGCCAGCCAACGGCATCGCGAGCAGCGGTGCAAGACGGGGGAAGCGATGGTCGATCGCCGGCCGCAGCTCTTCCTGGCGCATCAGATCGCTCTGCCGCCCGGCGAGTTTTGCCAACAGGTGGTCAGCGTCACTAGAATGTCGGGACTGCCGGGCGATCGCTGCCGGCGTCGGCCAGGGCGGCGTTTCCCAGATAGGGGGCCGGTCGAGGACCGGCAGGGCGCAAGCCGGCGGCGCGGGTATTCATGCGGTTTTCCGGAAGGAAGAAGGAAGATGCAGGATGACGACTGAGCGGTCGATTCGGCAGCGGGAAAAGCCGCCGTCGGTATGAAAAGATGCCCATTGTAGCGACTTTGCCGTCCGCGATCAGTTCCCGGCGCGGTGCGGCGCAAGTCACCGAAACACCACCGACACGAGAGGCCAATGGATCCCACCGTCGATAGCGCCAAGACGGGAGCACTCGCGGCTCCCTGGGACGCCGCCCGGGCGCACAGTCACTACCTGCGCGGTCTTCTTGACGGCCGCCCGGAGATCGGCTGCTGGCTTGCCGGACACCTCGCGTCGCCGCTCGACGGCGAGCAGATGAGCGCCTTTCTCGCGGCCGAAACGACCAGCACCGACGAGCAGTTGAAGGGCGCGCTGCGCCGCCTTCGCCAGCGGGTGATGAGTGCCCTGATCGTGCGTGACATCGGTGGTGTGGCGCCGCTTGCCGAAGTGGTCGAAAGCATGACGCTGCTCGCCGAGCTGACCACCAACTTTGCGCTCGATTTCTTCCATCGGCAACTCGCCGCGCAGTTCGGCGAGCCGCTCGACAGCCAGGGGCAAGCGCAACGCCTGCTGGTGGTCGGCATGGGCAAGCTCGGCGGACGCGAGCTCAATGTCTCGTCCGACGTCGACTACATCTTCGTCTATCCGGAGGAGGGGCAGACCGCCGGTGGCGGGCGCCGGATCGACAGCTACGATTTCTTCCAGCGCCTCGGCAAGCGGCTGATCGGCGCCCTCGGTGACCTCACCGAAGACGGTCAGGTGTTCCGGGTGGACATGCGCTTGCGGCCGAACGGCGACTCCGGCCCGCTGGTCGGTTCGCTCGATTCGCTCGAGCACTACTTCATCGCCCAGGGGCGCGAATGGGAGCGCTACGCCTGGATCAAGGCGAGGGTGCTCAATCAGGGAGTCAATCGCCAGGAGCACTGGGTACAGGTGCTTCGCGGCATTCGCCGCTCGTTCGTCTTTCGCAAGTACCTTGATTTCGGTGCGATCAACGCGATGCGCGATCTGCACGCGCAAATCCGCCGTGAGGTGGCGCGCAAGGACATGGCCGAGCACATCAAGCTCGGCCCTGGCGGCATCCGCGAGATCGAGTTCATCGCGCAGGTCTTTCAGTTGATCCGTGGCGGTCGTGACCACGCCCTGCAAACCCGGCCGACGCTCGAAGTTCTGGCGCTGCTCGCCGAGCGTCGCCTGCTGTCGGCGGACAACGAACGCGAACTGGCTACCGCCTACGAGTTCCTGCGCCGTCTCGAACACCGTTTGCAGTATGTCAACGATGCGCAGACGCATCGCCTGCCGAGCGGCGATGCGGAACGACTGCAGATCGCCAGGTCGATGGCCTTTGATGACTGGCAGGCGCTGGTTGCGGTCCTCGACGCACACCGGGCGATCGTCTCGCGCTGCTTCGAAGAGGTTTTTTCCGAGCCGGAGGAGGGCATCCACCCACTGCTTGGCATCTGGGAAGAGGCGCCGCTCACCGACGACACGCTCGATCGCCTGGCGACGCTTGGCTTTCGCCAACCGAAAGCGATGCTCGAGCGCCTGCAAGGCTTTCGCCAGAGCAGTCGCTACCTGCAGTTGCCGGCCAGCAACCGCGAGCGCCTGGACGCCCTCGGACCACGTCTGATCGACGCCGCAGCGGCGACCGGCACGCCCGATGCGACCTGGCAGCGGGGTCTCGATTTTCTCGAGACGATCAGTCGCCGCGGTGCCTATCTGGCGCTCCTGCAACAGTATCCGCAGGCCTTGACGCAGCTTGCCGAATTGCTCGGCAGCTCTTCGTGGGCGGCCGACTATCTCAACCGTCACCCGATTCTGCTCGACGAATTGCTGGACTCGCGGATCTTCGACGTCAAGACCGACTGGAACGAGTTTCGCGACGAGTTGCAGCGGCGCCTGGAGCAGCACGTCGACGACACCGAGCGCGAGATGGATATCCTGCGCGAGACGCACCACGCGCAGGTCCTGCACTTCCTGGCGCAGGACATCGCTGGTCTGCATACCGTCGAGCACCTCGCCGATCGGCTCAGCGAACTCGCCGACATCATGGTCCAGACGACGATGGATCTCTGCTGGCGACGCTTGCGCGATCGTCATCCGCATCCCGAGCAGCCACCACGCTTCGCCGTGATCGCCTACGGCAAGCTCGGTGGCAAGGAGCTGGGTTTTGCGTCCGATCTCGACCTGGTCTACCTGCACGACGATCCGCAGGAGGGAAGCGGCGAACTCTACGCGCGCCTTGGGCAGCGCATGAGTACCTGGATGTCGAGCCGAACTTCGGCCGGCATGCTCTTCGAAGTCGATCTGCGACTGCGGCCGAATGGTGATTCGGGAATGCTCGTTTCTCCGATCGCTGCCTTTCGCGACTATCAGTTGCAGCACGCCTGGGCCTGGGAGCACCAGGCGCTGACGCGCGCCCGTTTCTGCGCCGGTGACCCGGCGGTCGGCAAGCAGTTCGAAGCGATTCGCATTGAAATCCTCCGCCAGCCGCGCGAGCTCGGCAAACTCAGGGAAGAGGTGTTGAGCATGCGCCAGCGGATGCTCGACGAGCACGCGTCGCGCAGCGAAGAGGATTTCGACATCAAGCACGACCGCGGGGGTCTGATCGACGTCGAGTTCATCGTTCAGTACCTGATTCTCGGCCATGCGCATCAGCACGCCCGGCTGTGCGGCAATCTCGGCAACATCGCGCTCCTCGGGATCGCCGCCGATCTCGGCCTGATTCCCAGCGAGCTGGCCGAACCGGTACGCAGCGCCTACCGCGAATTCCGCCGCATGCAGCATGTCCTGCGACTCAACGCCGGCCGCCGGGCGCGCGTCGAGCGGGCTGCGGTCTGCCGCCGCATCGAGGCGGTTGAAGCGCTCTGGCAGGTGGTCTTCGATGCCTAGGCAGCTTGCCGGAGGACTCGTCTATGCCACCGACCACGGCCGCATGTGTCCGCTTTGCCGCCGGCCCGTCGACGATTGCTGCTGCGCCGCCGCGCCGGCCGTCGCACGTGCCGCTGGCGACGGCATCGTGCGCGTCAGTCGCGAGAGCAAAGGCAGGGGTGGCAAGACTGTGACCGCGATCCGCGGCGCCGCGCTCGATGCCGTCGACCTCGCGGCGCTCGGCAAGAAGCTCCGGACCGCCTGCGGCGCGGGCGGCACCGTCAAAGACGGCGTCATCGAGGTGCAGGGTGACCACTGCCAGCGACTGATCGAGCTGCTCACCCGGGAAGGCTTCAAGGTCAAGCGGGCGGGCGGCTGAAGGCCGGCGTTTGACATTTGTAGGAGGCCGGTCTAATATTTCCCGCGTGACGACAGCACTCTCCCTTCCTCGCCGTCGACGCGGCCGGCCGGCGCGCAACGGCCTTGACTACGCCGACACCCGGGCGTTACTGCTCCGGCGGGGGATCGAGATGTTGACCACCCAGGGGGTCAGCGCTACGGCGCTCGACGACGTCCTGAAATCGATCGGGGTTCCCAAGGGCTCGTTCTATCACTACTTCGAGAGCAAGGAAGCCTTCGTTACCGCGACCCTTGACAGCTATGCCGAATACTTCGCGCGCCGACTCGACCGCCATTTCGGCAACGACGCGCTGACACCGCTGACGCGGCTGGCGGCGTTCGTCGACGACGCCTGTCGGGGAGTTGAACGGCACGGCTTCAGGCGTGGTTGCCTGGTCGGCAATCTCGGGCAGGAGGTCAGCGTTCTCGACGAGGCCCTGCGCCTGCGGCTGGAAGAGATCCTGGCTGGCTGGGAAGACCGTCTGGTGGTCTGCCTGGCCGACGCAACCGCTGTCGGCGAACTCGCTGCCGACGCCGATTGTCGGGCCTTGGCGCACGCTTTCTGGGTGGGCTGGGAAGGAGCGATCCTGCGCGCCAGGTTGCGCCGGTCCGCCGCACCGATGCAGGCCTTCTTCGCGTTCTTCCTGGCCGCCTTGCCGCGACACTGATGGTTGCGGTGCGGTTCTGTAGTCCAATTGTTCATTGCAAAGGAGAAGCACCATGTTCAAGGGAATCCTGATTACCAAAGACGACGGCGTGTACCAGGCAAGATTGCAGGACATCGACGAAGCGGTGCTGCCCGAGGCTGACGTGACCGTCGGCGTCGAGTGGTCGACGCTGAATTACAAGGACGGCCTGGCAATCACCGGCAAGTCGCCGGTCGTCCGCCGCTTTCCGATGGTGCCGGGGATCGACTTTGCCGGTACGGTGGTCGACAGCGCGAATCCGGCCTGGAAGGTCGGCGACCGGGTCGTCCTCAACGGTTGGGGGGTCGGCGAAACCCACTGCGGTGGCTTGGCCGAGGTGGCCAGGGTGAAGGGCGAATGGCTGGTGCCCTTGCCGAAAAGCTTTACCGCCTGCCAGGCGATGGCCATCGGCACCGCCGGCTATACCGCCATGCTCTGCGTCCTGGCCCTGGAAAAGCACGGCGTCAAGCCGGCGGATGGCGAAATTCTGGTGACCGGCGCCAATGGCGGCGTCGGCAGCGTCGCGATCGCGCTGCTCGCCAAGCTCGGCTACCGGGTGGTGGCATCGACCGGCCGCGTCGCCGAAAGCGAACACCTCAAGGCGCTCGGCGCCAGCGAGGTCATCGACCGCAACGAACTGTCGGCACCAGGCAAGCCGATCGGCAAGGAACGCTGGGCGGGGGTGATCGACACCGTCGGCAGCCACACCCTGGCCAACGCCTGCGCGACGACCCGCTATCGTGGCGCCGTGGCGGCCTGTGGACTTGCCGGCGGGATGGATTTCCCGGCGACGGTGGCTCCCTTCATCCTGCGCGGCGTCACGCTCTACGGCATTGACAGCGTGATGGCGCCGCTGCCGGTTCGCCAGGAAGCCTGGGAGCGACTCGGTCGCGACCTCGAAATCGCCAGCCTCGACGCGATCACGCGCGAAATTGGCCTTTCGGAAGCCATTGCCGTTGCCGCCGAATTGCTCGAAGGCAAGGTTCGGGGACGGGTGGTGGTCGACGTCGGGCGCTAGTTCGCGACCCTAGGCTGGGCTGGCCCGGCTTGCCGCTGCGGGCTGTGGTGACGGGCGTGCCGACGCCGTGCGTCAGCGCTGGCCGATTTCCGGGTGGCCGCAAGACGGCGCGTCGAGCCGCTTCATGCCGAGCTTGACCATGATGCTTTCGGCCGGGCAGAAGCGCGTGAAGCCGCTCTGCAGCAGGTTGGCGCCGACGAAGGCGGTGAACCACAGGAAGTGACCGGAAACGAACAGCGGACTGGCTTCTGCTCCCAGGGCGAGTGAGATCAGGATGAAGCTGCCGGCCATGATGCGTATGGCGCGATCGGTTGTCATGTCGGGTACTCCTTTCGGAAGGCGGTGAAATAAAGCACCGGGATCACCACCAGGGTAAGCAGGGTGGCAACGAGGATGCCGAAGATCAGGCTGATCGCCAGCCCGTTGAAGATCGGGTCGTCGACGATGAACAGCGCGCCAAGCATCGCCGCCAGCGCGGTCAGGGCGATCGGCTTGGCGCGTACCGCCGCCGACTGGATGATCGCTTCGCGAAAGGCCATTCCCTGGTCGACCTGCTGCGCGATGAAGTCGACCAGCAGGATCGAATTGCGGACGATGATACCGGCCAGCGCGATCATGCCGATCATCGAGGTGGCGGTGTATTGACTATGCAGCAGCGCGTGCCCGGGCATCACGCCGATGATCGTCAGCGGGATCGGCGCCATGATGATCAGCGGCACCAGGTAGCTCTTGAAGTGCGCGACGACCAGCAGATAGATCAGGATCAGCCCGACACCGTAGGCGATGCCCATGTCGCGGAAAGTTTCGTAGGTCACCTGCCACTCGCCGTCCCACTTGATACTGTAAGCGGTGTCGGGTGCCGGCGGTTGCCGGATGAACCACTCGCCGAGCGTGCCGGCGCCATGATCAACGCCGTCAAGGGCGCGACCGGCGATTTCCGCGCGCGCGGCAAACATTCCGTAGAGCGGCGAATCGAGCTTGCCGCCCATGTCGGCGACGACGTAAACCACCGGTAGCAGGTCCTTGTGGTAGATCGACTGTTCGCGCCCCAGCTGGCGCACCTCGACCAGCTCGGAGACCGGCACCAGAAGTCCCTCGCGCGAGCGGACGCGGAGCTTGAGCAGTTCGTCGAGCGAACCGTGCTGCTCGGCAGGCAAGGTCAGGCGTACCGGAATCTCGTACTTCGAGCCGCTGTTGCGCAGCGGCGTGACGTCGTCGCCGGCGAGTGCCATGCGCACCACGTCGACCACGTCACTTTGTGCCACCCCGAGCAGCGCCGCCTTGTTCTGCAGCACGTGCAGGACCGTGCGCCGGCCAGCGGCACTCACCGTGTCGTCGATTGCCACGAGGTCCGGCGTCGCTTCGAGCACCCTGCGGATCTCCCCGGCAACCGCCATCTGACCGCGATAGTCCGGCCCGTAGACCTCGGCGACGATCGGCGAAAGTACCGGCGGCCCGGGCGGCACCTCGACTACCTTGGCGTTGCCGCCGGCGCGCCTGCCGATCGCTTCGACGGCATCGCGAACCGACACGGCGATTTCGTGACTCTGGCGTGCGCGTTGCCTGTGGTCGACCAGGTTGACCTGCAGGTCGCCGAGCTCCGGCGCGGCGCGCAGGTAATACTGGCGCACCAGACCGTTGAAATTGATCGGCCCGGCCGTACCGGCGTAGGCCTGGTAATCGCTGACTTCGGGCACCTTGGCCAGCTCGGCACCGAGTTCGTGCAGCACCCGCGCCGTTTCCTCGAGTGGCGTGCCGACCGGCATGTCGAGAACGACCTGAAATTCGCTCTTGTTGTCGAAGGGCAGCATCTTCAGCACCACCAGTTGCAGCGCCGCCAGCGCCAGCGACCCGGCGATCAGCAGGACGATCGCCAACAGCAGCCAGCGCCGCGCTGTCGAGCCTCGCTGTGGATCGAGGAACGGTGTCAGCAGACGGCGAAACAAGCGTTCGAGCCGGCCCGCTGGCCGCGTGCCGTCAGCGGCCGCCGCGCCGTGCGGCCTGCCGGCCAGCAGCCGTGCCGCCAGCCAGGGTGTGACGACGAAGGCAACAGCCAGCGAAATGAACATGCCGAGCGACGAGTTGATCGGAATCGGGCTCATGTACGGGCCCATCAGGCCGCTCACGAAAGCCATCGGCAGCAGCGCGGCGATCACCGTGAAGGTCGCCAGGATCGTTGGTCCGCCGACTTCATCGACCGCCAGCGGGATGATCTCGAGCAAAGGTTTGTCGGGCTGCAGCGCCTGCCAGCGGTGAATGTTCTCGACGACCACGATGGCGTCATCGACCAGGATGCCGATCGAGAAGATCAAGGCAAAGAGCGAAACGCGGTTGAGCGTGAAACCCCATGCCCACGACGCGAACAGCGTCGCTGCCAGCGTCAGGCTGACCGCGACGCCGACGATCAGAGCCTCGCGCCGGCCGAGCGCAAAGAACACCAGCAGAACGACGAAAGCGGTGGCGAAGACCAGCTTGCCGATCAGTTTCTCGGCCTTGTCGGTCGCTGTCTGGCCGTAGTTGCGCGTCGTCGCGACCTCAACGCCCTCGGGGATCAGCGTCCCCTTCAAGGACTCGGCGCGGGCGATCACCGCGCTGGCGACGTCGGCGGCATTGACCCCCGGCTTCTTGGACACCTGCACGGTCACCGCCGGAAACTCGCCGTCGCGATTACCGAACCAGACATAGCGTTGTGGCTGATCCGGACCGTCCTCGACGCGCGCGACGTCGCCGACGAATACCGGTTTGCGTTCGCCGGCCTTGCCGCCCACAGCGACCACCAGTTGCCGGACATCGGCTGCCGACTCGAGGTAGCTGCCGGTCTCGACCAGTACTTCGCGGTTGTCGGCAACCAGCTTTCCGGAAGACTCGCGGGTGTTGCCGAGTCGCAGCACGGCGGCCAGATCCTGGGGCGTGACGCCGTGGGCGTTCATCCGCTCGCTGTCCATCTGCACCCGCACGACATGATCGGGACCGCCCAGCGTCGATACGTCGCGCGTTCCCCGGATTCGTTTGAAATCGACTTCGGCGGCCCGCGCCACCTGCTGCAGGTCGAATGCCGAGCGCTCCGGGTCGGCGGTCCAGAAAGTCAGCGAGACGATCGGCACGTCGTCGATGCCTCGTGGCTTGACCACCGGCTCGCCAACGCCGAGATTCTGCGGCAGCCAGTCGCGGTTCGAGTTGACCGTGTCGTACAGGCGCACCACCGCGTCCATGTACTTGATGCCGACGGCGAACTGGACCGTGACTACCGCCATCGCCGGCCGCGATACCGAGTACACGTGCTCGACGCCGGACATCCGCGCCAGGACCTGTTCGGCTGGCGTCGCCACCAGCTTCTCGACGTCCTGCACGGTCGCGCCGGGGAAGGCAATGAAGACGTCGGCCATGGTCACGTCGATCTGCGGCTCTTCCTCGCGTGGCGTTACCAGCGTCGCAAAGGCGCCCATCAGCAAGGCCACCAGGGCCAGCAGCGGCGTCATCTGCGAGTTGGCGAAGTACGCGGCGATACGGCCGGAGATACCCATCACCGCCATCGCTACCGGCCAGTGCGGCGGGCCGACTTGAGCTCGACTGCCGCTTTCACCGGATCTCGCGCAACGCGCTCGCCGGCGCGCAGTCCGGCCAGTACCTCGACCTCGTCGTCGCCGACCGGCTCGCCGAGGCGCAACTGGCGCAGGCCGAGCGAGCCGTCTTGCTTCTCGACATAGACTGCGGTGACCGCACCGCGGCGGACGATTGCGCTCTGCGGCACGGTCAGTCTGGTCGTCTGGCCGAGCACGAACTGCACCCGCGCGTGCATGCCGGGAACGACGTCGCCGATTTCGCCTGGCAGGCCGACGCGCACAGCCGAGACGTGCGTCGCGGCGTCGGCGGTCGGCAGCACGGTGACGCTGGTGGCATTGACCCGCTTGCCGAGCTCGGGAAACTCCACCGTCGCCCGGCTGACGGCACGCATCTGCGCCAGCCGGTATTGCGGGACGCTGGCGGTGACACGCAGACCGTCCGGATCGTGGATGGTCAGCAGCGGCTTGCCGGGTGTCGCCATTTCGCCGAGTTCGGTCAGCCGCTCGCCGACGATTCCGGAGATCGGTGCGCGTACCGTCGCGTGCGCGACGTTGACGCTGGTCTGTCCGCGCGCCGCCGCCGCGACGTCGAGATCGGCCTTTGCCTGATCGACCGCTGCCTGGCTGACGAAGCCCTGCTGGCGCAGCTGCAGCGTGCGCTGGTAGTGGGCGCGGGCATTGCCGTACTGGGCGGAAGCGCCAGCCGCCGCTTCGCTCGCTTCGCGCGCATCGATCCTCATCAGCAGATCGCCCTTGCGTACCGCCTGGCCGGCGTCGACGCGGACTTCGACGACGCGCCCGGAGACCTGTGCCGCCACGGTCGCCTGCTTGACCGCCTCGACCAGCGCTTCGGCAGGCAGCGTCAGCTCGACCGCATGCGGCGCGACGACCACCGTCGGCAGGGTTTGCGCGTGCGCGGCAAGGGCAGCAGCGCTGGCCAGCACGGCGAGCAGCGCCTGCCAGCGGCAATTACGGGGTCGGCGGTCTTTCGTCATGTCTATAAGCATATCCTGATATACGAAGGAAAACAAGAGTCCGCGATCGGCCAGCGTGCCCCTTGATCGCCTGCCCGTGGCGTTCCCTCTTGACGCCCGACCGCCATGAATGAGACAAAGCGCGGGTCTGCCCAATCGATTCCGGCCATGAAACTTTTCCATACCGTTCTGCTTGCCGCATTGCTGGCCGGCGGCTGCTCGCACGCCCCATCGATGGCCCCGCCGGCCGTCCCGGGCGGCACCGACTGGCGCCAGCCAGAGGGTACTTCGGGGTCGGTAACGCAGCCTGGCTGGCGCGGCGAGAAATTCGCCGTCGCATCCGCGCATCCGCTGGCAAGTGAAGCGGGACTGGCAATCCTCAAGGCCGGCGGTTCGGCGGTCGACGCGGCGATCGCCGTGCAGATGGTCCTGACGCTGGTCGAGCCGCAGTCGAGCGGTATCGGCGGCGGCGCATTCATGCTCCACTACGATGGTCGCGAGGTCGTCGCGCTCGACGGGCGCGAGACGGCACCGGCGGCGGTCAGCGAGACGCTGTTCCTCAAGCCCGACGGCAAGCCGATGGCCTTTCGCGAGGCCGTCGTCGGTGGCCGTGCGGTCGGCGTTCCGGGGACCGTGCGAATGCTCGAAATGGCGCACGCCGAGTACGGCAAGCTGCCCTGGGAGCGTCTCTTCGAACCGGCGATCGAGCTGGCGGAAGAAGGCTTTCCGGTCAGCCTGCGCCTGTACACCCTGCTCAGGACCGACCGCCATCTGCGCAAGGATCCAAAGGCCGGCCCCTACTTCTACGAGCGCGACGGCGAACCACGTGCGGTTGGCAGCCTGCTGCGCAACAGCGAACTGGCAGATGTCCTGCGGCGGATCGCCGCCGAAGGCTCGCGGGCATTCTACGAAGGCGAGATCGCGCAGGCCATCGTCGAGCGGGTACGCGATCATCCCGATAATCCCGGCCAGCTGAGCCTGGACGACATGGCGGCGTACCAGGCCAGGCGGCGGTCACCGTTTTGTACCGACTATGCACCGCGGGCAACCCGGCAGATGCGCAGCTACCGGATCTGCGGTTTCCCGCCGCCAGGTTCGGGGGCGATCGCCATCGACCAGATCCTCGGCATCCTGAACGATACCGAAGCGCGCTTCCTGCGCATCGACAATCCGTTGTGGATGCACTACTACACTGAAGCATCGCGTCTGGCTTTCGCTGATCGCGCCAGGTACGTTGCCGACCCCGATTTCGTCGCCGCGCCGGCCGGCAGCTGGCAATCACTGATCCGTCCGGCATACCTCGCCGAACGGGCACGGCTGATCGGGCCGCAGAGCATGAAGGTCGCGACGCCAGGCACGCCCTGGCCCGCCACCACGGACTACTCCTCGATGCCGGAACAGGTCGAGTACGGCACCTCGCATATCAGCATCGTGGACCCCCGGGGCAACGCTCTGGCAATGACCACCACCATCGAGGACGCTTTTGGCGCCCGCCAGATGGTGCACGGTTTCCTGCTCAACAACGAGTTGACCGACTTCTCGTTCTTGCCGGCAGACGCCAGCGGCAGGCCGATCGCCAACCGCGTCGAGCCCGGCAAACGGCCCCGCTCGTCGATGAGTCCGACGCTGGTTTTCGACAACGACAGCGGCGAGTTGGTGCTCAGTGGCGGCTCGCCGGGGGGCGCAATGATCATCAACTACACCGCCAAGCTGCTTTACGCGACGCTCAATTGGGGCCTGACGCCGCAGCAGGCAATCGACCTGCCCAACTTCGGCTCGCTGAACGGTCCGACCCTGCTCGAGGAGCAGCGCTTTCCACCGCCCTTCATCGACGCTTTGCGCGCCCGCGGCCACGAGGTCAGGGAGTTGGGCCTGAGTAGCGGGCTACAGGCGATCCAGAAGGTCAGCGGCGCTTTCGCCGGCGGCGCTGACCCGCGCCGCGAGGGCCTGGTGATCGGCGAGTGAGGACCACGCCGCCAGCTTGCGTCCCGCCAACGAACGAGCCACCCTGCTCGCGGCGAAGTTGCTGCCGGCGAGCCGAGACGCCGGTCGGGCGCAGCTGCTTGCCGCTCTTGCTGCTCGCCGTGATCGTCGGCTGCGCCACCGACGGCGGCTACGAATCGCGTCCGTCGCCGCCGGCGCGGCCGGAACTCGCGCCGGCGCCAGGCCCGCCGCCGACGACCACGGCAGCGCGACCGCCAGCGGTTTCCCTCCCCATCCCGCTCCCTTATCCGAGCGAGCGTGAAGGTCCCGCGACGGCAGACACCCTGTTGCCGGCCGGCATCGGCGAGCGCGCTGGCTGGGCGGCCGATATCGTCGCCGCGTTTGTTGCCCTGCGGATTCCGTTGACCGCCGAAAACCTCTGCGCCGTCATCTCGATCATCGCCCAGGAGTCGACTTTCCAAGCCGACCCGCCGGTTCCCGGCCTGTCGCGCATCGTCTGGCAGGAGCTCGACAAGCGGCGAGAAAAGTACGCCATCCCGAAAGTCGTGGTCGACGTCGCGGTCTCGAAGAAGTCACCGGACGGGCGCAGCTACCGCGAACGAATCGACGCCCTGCGCACCGAGAAGCAGATGAACGCACTGTACGACGCGATGATTTCGGAACTGCCCGGCGGCAGGACGCTGTTTGCCGGCTACAACCCGGTGCGTACTGGCGGTCCGATGCAGGTCAGCGTCGAGTTTGCCGAGCAACAGGTGCGCCAGCGGCCCTACCCCTACCCGCTCCGCGACAGCGTCCGTGACGAGGTTTTCAGCCGGCGCGGCGGACTCTATTTCGGCATCGCCATGCTGCTCGACTATCCGGCCAGTTACAGCCAGATGATCTACCGCTTCGCCGACTTCAACGCCGGCCGCTACAGCAGCCGCAACGCGGCATTTCAGGATGCCGTCGGCCGCCTCGGCGGCCAGAGGCTGACGCTCGATGGCGACCTGTTGCGCTACCAGGGTGGCGTACCGGCGGCGGCAACCAGCGACACCCAGCGCGCCGTCCTGGCGCTGCGGCCGCGTCTGCAACTGAGCGAGGCCGAGATCCAGCGCGACCTGAGACTCGAGAAGACTTTCGCCTTCGAACAGTCGCTCCTTTACCAGCGGCTTTACGCCCTCGCCGATGCGAACGGCGGCGCGCGGCAGCCGCGTGAACGGCTGCCGCAAATCGACCTGGAGAGCCCCAAGATCACCCGGCGCCTGACCACCGAGTGGTTTGCGAAACGCGTTGACAGCCGCTACCGCAGCTGCCTCGAGCGGCGCCGCCCGGACGGCGCGAGCTGAGGCGATCGGCCGTGCCCGTGCCGCCATTGCGCCGTTGCCGGTCGGCAACGGCGCAGGTCAGCCATTCGGCAAATGCAGTCTTTGACGACCGCGAATCGATTCGATATACTGCCGAGCTCGTTGGCCAAGTAGCTCAGTTGGTAGAGCAGCGGACTGAAAATCCGCGTGTCCGTGGTTCGATTCCGCGCTTGGCCACCACCATTCAAGGGCAACCGTTCTCGGTTGCCCTTTCCTTCTCTTGCCCTTCCCACGCCACACGGGGTGCGGACCGACCTGCCTGCGGCTAGTCTGCAACGCCGTCATCAACACCTTCAGCTAACTCGCCATGCCGCAATCCATGCCGGCTAAGCGAATTGCGCCTGTTCGGCATGCGCCGGGACGAGGATTGGCGAAGTTCGCGCGCAAAACGGCTAAGACAGACATTTTTTCTATTGCGCATAGTTAATAGCGCACCAATGCCTCGCGTGACAGTCGATGACATGCGAAAATCGGCCGATGGAGGGTTGAACGGTAGATCGTCATGCAAGCGAGCTTTTCCGAACTGGAGGACGCGGCCAAGACGAAGGTGACGCCGTGTGATCGATTTCCTGGTGAAATCAGCGCGCTTGCGCCGTGCTATCCCAAAGCTGATCGCCCTGTTCGTCTGCCAGGTAGACTGGAAGGTATGCGGCGCATGCCAGTTGCCCGGCAATGTTTCGGCTTTAGGAATGAAGGCACCGAGGATGGCATCTACGACAGCCGAACCGTTCGTCGTTTAATCGGTATCGGTCGGTCAGGTGAGCGCGCGTCGGATGCGACCTTCCTGCTCAAGTCCAGGCGATTGCTTGGGCAGCGCCAACTGACCGAGCGCATGTTCACCGCCGTCAACGCACACCGGATCCTCGAAGGTCTGATGATCAGTGAAGCCACCGCCGTTAACGTGACGACCATTGCTGCCCCATCTTCGACCAGGAATCGGGGTGGTGAGCGCCATCCCGAGATCCATCAGACCCGGAAGGATAATCAGCGGCGCTTTGCCATGAAGATTGATGTCGGCGCTGATGCGAAGTCAGGCATCACCCTTACCGTGGTGACAACACCGGCCACCACCCACTGCGTGACGCACGCAAATGCGCTGCCGTATGGTGACGAGAGTATCGTCTTCAGCGATGCCGGCTACCAGGGCGCGGAGACACGGAAGGCGAAGCCGGTTACAGCGGTTCGTTGCCCGGTTGCCATGCGACCGGGCAAGCGCAAAGCCTTGCCTGACACCCCGCTGAGTCGGATCAACGAACGGACCGCGAGACTCAAGGCGCAGGTGTGCGCCAAGTTCGAGCATCCGCTCCACATCGCAAAGAACATCTGCCCCCTGAAGAAAATGCGCTACGGTGGTTTGGCGAAGAACACCGCTCACTCCTTCGCCTTGCCAGGCTTCGCCAATCTGTTGACCGCCAAGCCGAGCAGTTCCGAATAAAACGCCCGGGATGCGTCATGAAGTGGCAAGACTGTAAGACCTCGCCACGGCTGCTTGGATAATGTCGCAACAAATGGTTTCGGACGAAAGGTAATCGATGGTCGGAAACACAGCTTCGACCAAGGGCAAATTGCCCGACTCGTTTTCACGAAGACCCCGATTGGTTCAGCACGTCCCCGGACACTGGAACACTCAAGGCGCCAGGTAAACCAAGGAAAAAGATGACCATGAATATTCTGTTCAGAAATCATTTCGAGCAATCCGCGAATATTGTCGCCCTGATCGCCTTGTACGTGATGTTGTTTTCCTCCATTGCGGCGATTTTCTGGGCTGCGGATAAGGGTTTGGGGTTGGGCGACGAGGGAGTGTACCTCCTGAGCGCGCGATTCCCTGAAGACATATTGCAAAATGTCTCTGCAGTATATGTTTACACAGGGCTCTTGTACCGGCTTGCCGACTATGATCCCGCAGCATTCAGATTGGTTGGGATGGTATTGATTCTAGCCGCCGCTTCCATATTCTGGATTGGATTCGACAGGTTTTTCATGCTAGAAACTAAGTCTTTTGAAGTAAAATACCTGCGCCCCGAGTCGCTTGCTTTTATACTAATTGGGGCGATGTTGTACTACCAGTGGTTTTTCGCAACACCCAACAACTACACCTTAACGGCCATAGCCATAAATATTTTTTTGGGAACATTGTTGTTCGGGTTGTCGCTTCTCGGAAAATGGAGTGAAAATAGAAAACAAATTCTGGCCGTCTTTTCCGCGACAGGTTTGAGCATCGGGTTGGCCTTGTTCACAAAAATCACGACCGGAGTTAGTCTTGCCCTGCTTTATTGTTTGTTTGTTTATTTGTATAAATCAATCAGTGCGCGCCTTAAGGTGACGGTATCGACCGCCGTCGCTTTTGGTGTTGGGCTTTGGTTTGCTGGGCATTTCATATTGGTTCTTCCGCCTGAACCGTCATGGCGAATGTTTAAGGAAGGATGGGCGCTGTATCAAAGCTTCGGAGTGCACGTTCCTCGGATAAAAATATTCCTTTACAGTACTGAAATATTCCATTTGTTCTATTCTGCTGCAAGAGCTTTCTGGCCTTGTTACATAATAATATTCGGCGTTTTCATTTATTCATTCTTGCGCGGGAAGAGCAACGATATTGGCGAGAAGGCCAGCTCTTGCTTACTATTCTTGGCATTGCTTGTCGCGGCCTTTATGTCAATGAGTCCAGCTATTCACATTGACCAGAGAATGGTTGCCGACAAGACGATTCCGTTTTACCTTGTTTTCCATTTGGCATGGGTCCTGCTGTTGCTGACCATTGTTGCTTATGAATTATGGCGAAACCAGACCATGGTTGCTGGCTGCGGTACAGGAACAGTCACAGGAGATTGTGCGTACGTAAACAAGAATACAGGAATGATATTGATCTTGCTGATTGCCTTGCCTTTTGCAGGTGCTGTCGGTACGGCAAACCCGATTTTCAATGTCACAGGATTCTATTCGGCGCCCTGGTTCGGTGCCGTTTTCTTGTTGCTGCTAACTTTCGTTGAGAAGTCGCGCAGCTATTGGCTATTGCATTCTTGCGCAGTGCTCATTGCCGCATTTACCACCAGCCAGATCATTCAGGGCAGCATATTCAACCCGCAGCAGCTAGCAAGCAGTTTAATACAGCAAGTGGTGCCAACCGATGTCGGATTCCCGGTCCGAACGCTAAAACTCGACGCGCAAACCCATGCTCTTGTGCAAGAATTGACTTCGATTGCCAAGGAAAACGGGTTTCAGCAGGGTGACGATATTGTGGCCATCAGTTATCTACCCAGCCTGGTGTTCGCGATGGGTGGAAGATCTCCAGGGCATCCAGCATTTCTAACAGGATCCAAAGCCGCTGAGGATTACAGCAAGTTGGCACTTCAGTTTGCAGACATCGCACGACTCAGAAAGGCGCTTGTCTTGATAAATACAGATGCGGCTGAGGCCGTGGATATACTTTCCAGCCGGGGGCTCGATTTCCCTGGAGGCTATGAAAGGATTGGAACGGTAGACTCCACATCGGCTTACGGTGCGAAGTCTTCCTATAGTTTATGGAAACCTGTCGAATTTTGAGCAGCTGTCCTTTCGTCGGACGGTTTGTCGGCCTCAGCTTGAGCTGACTCGACCCGCATTCGGCGCGCACAAACGTTTGCACTTGCGCTATACTGCGCCCCGGAGTGGGGGGGCGGTTGAAATCGACCCTTCTTCACCACCAGAGTGCCTGGGCGAAGCTCGCTCACCTGCGGTTCTCGTCCTTTCGCATCCGCAGACTCCACGTTACTGTGTCCCCGGAGTCCGCAGTTCCGCGATCGCACTTGCGCCGGGGTCGAGCGATCCCCGCCGGTGGTCCGTCGCCGATCGTGGACCGGGCGGGCCGGACCTTCGAAGCGATTTCCCCTATGACTCGATTCCCGACATTCTCCGAGCCGACGTCGTCATGTCACCTCGATTGCCGCCGGAACGCGGCTGCCGCCGGTTCGCTTGCGACGACAACGTCGTCCCCGGCGCTCGCCTGACGAGCCTGGTGATGAGCGAGCTACTTGATCGGGCCGATCCGGCCGTCCGCGCCGTGTCGATCCGGATGCCGACCGCCGCCGGCGCCTGCTCGGTGACGTCATTCCCGGCGGTGGTCGATCCGGGGCGCCGCGTCGCGAGCGTTTTCCGGCGGCAGGCGCATCGATGAGGGTCAACGACCGCTCGTTCTTCGGCGAGCTGTACAACAGTCGCAACGTCCTGCAGCAGCTGGTCGCACAGCAATTGATCCTGCGTTACCGGCGTACCGCGCTCGGTTACCTGTGGACGCTGATCAACCCGCTGCTGATGATGTCGGTGATGGCGGTGGTGTTCTCGGCGCTGTTCAAGACCGACCTGAAGACCTTCACCGTCTTCCTTTTTGCCGGCATGATTCCGTGGAACTTCTTCAACTCGGTGGTGACCCAGTCGGGTTCTTCGTTCATCAACAACGAGGGGCTGATCAAGAAGATCTACCTGCCGAAGGTGGTCTTCCCGCTGAGTATCGCGTCGGCGCTACTGATCGACAGCGCGCTGTCCTTTCTGGCGCTGTTCGCGATCATCATCGCGATTGGCGGCTCGCTGTCCTGGGCGGTCCTGTTCACGCCGGTTGCCTACGTGCTGCTGTTCTTCTTCGCGCTCGGGATCGCCCTCATCGTCTCGATCACCACGGTTTTCTTCCGCGACCTGCAGCACGTCATCCTGATCGCCATGCAGGGCTTGTTCTTCCTGACGCCGATCCTCTACCAGCACGATGCCCTGGTCGGCAGGGTAGGCTGGGTGGTCGGCCTGAACCCGGTCGTGCCCTTCATCGAGCTTTTCCGGGCGCCGCTCTATCTCGCCAGATTGCCGAGCGCCGAGGTCGTCGTGCAGGCAAGCCTGCTCGCCGCCCTGGCGATGGCGATCGGCTTGCTGGTTTTCCAGCGTCATCAGAAGAAAATCGTTTTCCGGTTGTGAGCGGACATGTCAAGCATTCGTGTTGAAGATCTGTCGATCAAGTTTCGCATCTACCACGATCGCTCGCCGTCGCTCAAGGAGTATTTCGCCAATCTCTTCAAGCGACAGCGTCAGACCGCCTACTCGGATTTCTGGGCGGTCAAGAACGTCGGTTTCGAGATCACCGCCGGCGACCGGGTGGGGATCATCGGCCACAATGGTGCCGGCAAGAGCACCCTGCTGAAGGCCCTGTGCCGGGTCTACGAGTCGTCCGACGGAAAGATCTCGGTTGATGGACGGATCGCGCCCTTGCTCGAGATTGGCGCCGGCTTCCATCCCGAGTTTACCGGCCGGGAGAATATCTACCTGAACGGCGCGATCCTTGGTTACAGCAAGCCGCAGTTGGCGGCAATCGAAGCGGAAGTGATCAGCTTCGCCGGTCTCGAGGAGTTCATCGACACGCCCGTCAAGTACTACTCGACCGGCATGTACACCCGCCTGGCGTTTTCGCTGGCGACGGCGATGCATCCGGACATCCTGGTGCTCGACGAGATTTTCGCCGGCGGCGACGCGGCGTTCATGGCCAAGGCCAAGGCCAGGATGCACGACCTGATCGACAAGGCGAACATCATGATCATGGTTTCGCACGATCATCTGCTGGTGAAGTCGCTCTGCAACCGGGTCTTGTGGATGGATCACGGCCGGCTGGTTGCCGACGGTCCGCCGGACGAGATCGTCGAACGTTACCTGGCGGGCAGGCTCGATGGCTGAGCGCGGCCGATGCCGGCTTGCTGCCGGGCGCGATGATCGCACCGTGCACGCCGCAGGCTGAGCTCGCGAACGACCAGGACATGGCAGAGAACTCGCCAACCGCCGCCGCATGGATTCCTTCGCCGGAAGAAGACAGCGGCTCGCTGGTCGAATCGTCGGCCAGGATCAGGAAGGTCGAGGCGCTCGCCGGCAAGCGACCCGACAGCTTCGCCCGCTTGCGGGAATCGCCGCTGGGAAGCTTCTACCGCAAGCATCTCAGGCCCTACGCCGCGGTGCGTTGGGCGGTGCAGTGGATCTGGCGGCATGGCTATCCGATCTACGTCAATCACGTTGCGACGCGGGGTCAGCGGGGACACGCGCGAAGATGGCGGCGGCTGATCCCGCTCAGCGAGCTGGTCCGCAAGAAGCATCTCGGCAGCTGCCGGCTGGTCGCCGCCTGCCTGGTCGAAACGCCTCAACCGCGGGTCTTTCCGGCTGACGATCGCGCCTGTCTGGCATCGCCGCATGAACGTTACGAGTTCCCCGAGATATTCGTCGCGACGCTGCCCAACGCCCGCATCTACGGCGGCAGCAATCTCGTTCTGGTCGACGGCGAGGTCGTCTGCCACGACCTCTACGACTTCGCTCGCGACTACACCAGTGAAGAACTGCACGGCCGGACGCTGATTTCCGCCAAGCGCCGGCGGATCCGCTGGCTGATGAACGACGATCAGCCGGAGTCGGTCGCCGAAGCCGCCACCTTCGTCGATGCCTGCGCCATCAACTACGCGCACTGGCTGAGCGAGGTGCTGCCGCGCATCGTCCTGTTCTGTGCCGAAGAGCGCTTCCGGCACGTGCCGATCGTGGTCAACGACGGACTGCACCGCAACATCATGGAGTCCTTGCTGCGGGTGGTCGGTCCCGAGCGTGAGATCATCACCCTGGCGGTCGGTCGGGCGCTGCTCGTCGGGCAGCTGCATCTGACCGCGGCGGCGGGCTACGTCCCGTTCGGGCAGCGCAACACGCGCCTTTCCGGCCATTCGCACGGTGTCTTCAGTCCGCAGGCTCTGGCGTTGCTGCGCAAGCGTCTCGGCGAGCCGGCGCGAAGCGCCGACGCGGCGCACTGGCCAGCCAGGATCTTCATCCGGCGCGGTTCGGGCGCGCGGATGCTTGCCAACACCGCCGAGGTCGAAACGCTGATGATCGCCCGCGGCTACACGATCATTCAGCCCGAGACCCTGTCGTTCATGCAGCAGGTGAGACTGTTTGCCAACGCGAGAATCGTCGTTTCGCCGACCGGCGCCGCCCTGGCGAACGCCATCTTCTGCCAGCCGGGAACGCAGGTGGCGGTGCTCATGGCCAAGCACCAAGAGATGATTTACCGTTACTGGTGCGACATGCTGACGCCGCTCGGGATTGACGTCAGCTATGTCCTCGGCGAACTCGTCGAGGGCAGCAAGCTTGGCATTCACGGCGATTTCCTCGCCACAACTTCGCACATCGGCGACCTGCTGGAGGCCCTCGAAACGACATGACATCGGTACATCCAACCGCACTTGTTTCGCCGCAGGCGAGACTTGCCGACGACGTCGAGATCGGACCTTTCTCGATCGTCCATGACAACGTGCGCATCGGCAATCGGGTGCGCATCGGCGCTTACTGCGAGCTCGGAATCGCCACGCCGCTCGGTGACGGGACAGCACTGGTGATCGGCGACGACTCGCTGATTCGATCGCATTCGGTGTTCTACGAATCGTCATCGTTCGCAGCCGGCCTGGCAACCGGCCATCACGTCACGGTACGCGAAAAGACGATCGCCGGCGCCGGTTTCCAGATCGGCACCCTGAGCGAAATCCAGGGCGATTGCCGGATTGGCGACTACGTCCGTTTTCAGTCGAACGTCTTTGTCGGCAAGCAGACGACGATCGGAAACTTTGTCTGGATCCTGCCCTATGTGGTGCTCGCCAACGACCCGACGCCGCCGAGCAACGTGCTGATCGGCTGCACCGTCGAAGACTACGCGAGCATTTCGGCGGCCTCGGTCGTGCTGCCGGGGGTCACTGTCGGTCGCCACTCGCTGGTCGCGGCGCAGGCCTGCGTCACCCGTGACGTGCCGCCGGGCATGATCGCGGCGGGCGTGCCGGCGCGGGTGGTCGGCAGTACCCACAGCATCCGCCTGCGCGATGACTCCGGCCGGGCGGCGTACCCATGGACGCGCCACTTCACCCGTGGCTATCCCGCATCGGTGACCGAAGCCTGGTCGCAAGACAATGGAGAACAGCCGTGATCGAGAGCTGCAAGACGATTGACCTGCCGATAATCAACGATCCGCGAGGCAATCTGACCTTCGTCGAGGCGGGTCGTCACATCCCCTTCGATATTCGCCGGGTCTACTACCTGTACGACGTCCCCGGCGGCGCCGAGCGTGGCGGCCACGCCCACAAGGCGCTTCATCAGCTGATCATCGCCATGTCGGGATCGTTCGATATCCATCTTGACGACGGCTTCGCGAAAAAGACCGTGCACATGAACCGCAGTTATTACGGCCTCTATGTGTGCCCGATGATCTGGCGGGAAATAGACAACTTCTCGTCGGGCGCGGTGTGCATGGTGCTGGCCTCGAACTACTACGACGAGCTCGACTACTACCGCGATTACGACCAGTTCGTCGCTGACGCACGCAGGAGCGGGCAATGAAACCGGTGCCGTTTCTCGACCTTGGCCGCCTGCATCAGGCCATTCGTGAACCACTCGACGCGGCCTATCGCCGGGTGGTCGACTCGGGGTGGTTCATCATGGGGCCCGAGCTCGAAGCCTTTGAGGCCGAATTCGCACTGTATTGCGAAGTGCGGCACTGCGTCGGCGTCGGCAACGGCCTCGAGGCGCTGCATCTGTTGCTGCGGGCCTATGGCATCGGTCCCGGCGACGAAGTCATCGTGCCGTCCAATACCTTCATCGCCACCTGGCTGGCGGTCAGCGAGTGCGGCGCGACGCCGGTCGCCGTCGAGCCGGACATCGCGACGCACAACATCGATCCCGAACTGATCGCCAGCGCCATCAGCCAGCGCACGCGGGCAATCATCCCGGTGCACCTCTACGGGCAGCCGGCCGACATGGACCCGATCAATGCGCTCGCCGCGCGCCACGGGCTGATCGTCATCGAAGACGCCGCGCAGGCGCAGGGGGCCCGCTACAAGGGTCGCCGGGCGGGCTCGCTGAGCGACGCCGCGGCGACCAGTTTCTACCCCGGCAAGAACCTTGGTGCGCTCGGTGACGGTGGGGCGGTGCTGACCAATGACGCGGCGATTGCCGACAAGGTCAGGCAGCTGCGCAATTACGGCTCGATGGTCAAGTATCAGCACGACCTGGCCGGTTACAACAGCCGCCTCGACGAGTTGCAGGCGGCCTTCCTGCGCAGCAAGCTGGCCGTTCTCGACGCCTGGAACGAGCGTCGCCGGCAAGTCGCGCGCCAGTACTCGCGCCTGCTTGCGAACACCGGGGTCACCTTGCCGGTGGTTCCTGACCACGCCGATCCGGTCTGGCACCTCTACGTGATTCGCAGCAAGGACAGAAATGCGCTGAAGTCGCATCTCGAGCAACAAGGCATCTCGACGGTGATCCACTATCCGACGCCGCCGCATCGCCAGCGATGCTATGCCGAATTCGCCGGCCTGCACCTGCCGGTCAGCGAAACGCTGGCCAGCGAAGTCCTGAGCCTGCCGATGGATCCCCTGATGGACGCTGCCGACGTCGAGCGCGTCGTTGGCGAGACATGTGCCGGTGAATCGGCCCGGGTACGAATCGTCCAGGGACTTTGAGGGTACGGGACATGGCTGCCACCGTCGTCCGCCGGCGCCGGCGTAGCGTGCCGGGATGCACTTTCGACAGGAAAATGATTGCGTATTGACACCTGTCAGTCCCTGCACTCCCTGGCTCGACAGCTCGCCAGCGAAATCGACCAGGGCCGGCTGGATCACGCACTGCGTGTCATCCACGACTTCGTCGAGCGGATCGTTACCGAGCCGCTGTGTACGTCGCAGGTCTATGGTTCGAGGAAACTCGACGAACTGTGCCAACGGGTCGGTAGACTGAACCTCGCGACACTGTCCACCGGTCCGGCCAGCGCAGCGGATCGCCCGGCCGATTCGCCGCTGGTCATCTACATCGTGACCCGGCTGCAGAAATCGGGTGGACACTCCCGCGTCATCGAGGATTTCATCGCCGCGCGGCCGCTGGCCCGGCATCTCATCCTGTCGACCGACCTCGGTGGCAAATCCGACATCGATTACCTGCTGAACGGCGTCGGCAGGAACGCCAACGTGCTGCTTGAAGGAGCCGGCGAAGGGAACTTCCAGCAGCGTCTGAGCTGGCTGCAGGGTCGCCTGTTGCAGACCGCAGCGGACAAGGTCTACCTGTTCAATCACCATCAGGACAGTGTCGCGGTCGCGGCGATCCAGCCGGCGATGACGCTTGACGCCAGCTATTACCATCACGGTGACCATCAATTGTGCCTGGGTGTCTACCTGTCGCACCTGCAGCACATCGACCTTCATCCGATGGGTTACCACACCTGTCGCGAAGTGCTGGGTGTCGATAACACCTATATTCCACTGACTGCCGACGACAAGGGCGATCGCCCCGCCGACCGGCCTTTCCTGTGCGGTGGCCAGCTCACCACCTGCACGGCGGCACGCTCGAACAAGATCGAAGTGCCCTATTTCGTCAGCTATCTCGAGTTGATTCCGGAACTTCTCAAGGCCACCGGCGGCCGCCACTACCATCTCGGCCGCCTGACGCCATGGGCCCTGTTCAAGATCCGCCGCGGCCTGAAGCGCGCCGGCGTCCCGGCCGAACGGTTCATCTACACGGCGTGGGTGCCCAGTGTCTGGCAGGCGTTGCACGAACTTGACGTCGACCTGTACGTGGCGTCGTTTCCCTACGGTGGCGGCCTGACCCTGATCGAGGCGATGGGCGCCGGCGTCCCCGTCGCCCTCCATCGCCATATCTTCTCGCCGGTTCTCAGCGGGATCGGTCTCGCCTATCCCGGTGTTTTCAACTGGCGCTTCCCGGAGGAACTGCTCGGCTACTGCGCGACGCTGACCGCCAGCGATCTGGAGCGGGCCGGCCGGGCCGGTCGTCGGCAGTACGAAAGCTTCCATCGTCCCGAACGATTGCGCGCAATCCTCGACGGGACAGCCGGTGAGCAGGCCGTTCCGGGCGATTCAGCCGCCGCGTTCACCATCGAGGCCGACGAATTTGCGCTGTGGATGGAACGTCAGTTGAGTCTTCGGCGCGTGCTGTCGAGAGCCGCTTACCGTGCCTTCCGGCGGCTCAGGGCGTGGTGGTAGAAGGCCTCCGATGCGGCTGGCGGCCGGGCCCGGTCGCCAGGCCGATGAGCGCTCGCTGAGGGGGCGACGGCAGCGGCGCGACGTTTGCGGGGTAAGGCACGGCGCCCTACAATGGGCGCAGGCCATGCACTGGCCCGGGACGCGGTGATCGACGCCGCCAGCGGCTCGCGCCGGGCCCCGCCGGGCGCGAACGGAGACGGTGGCCGGCGACGTCGGCTGGCATCGTTGTGCTTGACCAGATGTCTCGTACGCCAACACTTGTTCAGGGGTAATCCAGATTTCTGTCGGCCATTCCAGCGTCAGTCCTCGCCAGCGAGTCGCTGCGGCGGTCGACGTGATCATCGTCAACTACAACGCCGGGGCACTGCTGGTCGATTGCGTTCGTTCCTTGCTCGGGGATGACGTTCACCAGGTGATTGTCGTAGACAACCTGTCCGCCGATGACAGCCTCGCGCGCCTGGAGACTCTTTCACCCGGCGAGGAGCGACTGCGAATCATCCGCAACGACCGCAATCTCGGTTTTTCGGCAGCCTGCAACATCGGCCTTGCGGCGGCGTCTTCCGAACGCCTGCTGTTCCTCAATCCGGACGCGACCATGGCGCCGCAGGCGCTGTCGCGCCTGCTCGAGGTGCTTGATGCCGACGATACCGTCGGCATGGTCGGCGGCATGCTCTGCAATCCCGACGGTTCCGAGCAACCCGGCGGCCGGCGAGCCTTCCCGACGCCCGGAAGCGCGTTCATCCGCGCCTTCCGCTTGTCCTGGCTGCAACGCGTCGCGCCGCGACTGTTTGCCGATTTCCTGCTGCACCAGGAACCGTTGCCGACCGTGCCGGTGGCGGTCGAGGCGATCTCCGGCGCCTGCATGCTGGTCAAGCGAGCCGCGGTGAACGACGTCGGCCCATGGGACGAAGCCTATTTTCTCCATTGCGAGGATCTCGACTGGTGCATGCGCTTCCGGCAGAAGGGCTGGCAGGTGATCTTCGTACCCGATGCCCGCGTCGTACACGTCTGGGGCGCGTGCAGCCGCAGCCGGCCGGTTTTCGTCGAGTGGCACAAGCACCATGGCATGCTGCGCTTCTACCGCAAGTTCTACCGCCGGCAGTACTCCGGTTTGCTCTGGGCGCTGGTAATCGCCGGTGTCTGGTTACGGTTCGCGGTGCTTGCCGTGTACCACGGCTTTCGCCACGCGCTCAACCGGCTGGGGGTGGCGCGTGCGGCCTGAGACTCGCGTCGGCGTTCTTGGCGCGACCAGCCTGGTCGGCCAATGCCTGCTGAGCGAGCTGGCGAAAGTCGGCACGCCGGTGGTGGCGTACTCGCGAGACGAGCAAGTCTCGCCACCGGGCGACGCCATCGAGTGGCGGTGCCTGCCGCGCTCCGACTCGCCCGGCCGGCGCCAGCCGGCCGTCGCCGAGGTCAGCGACGGCGGCATTGCCCTGTGGATCTGTGCGGCGCCGATCTGGGTGCTGCCGGAGCATTTTGCCCTGCTCGAAGCGCATCCGCTGCAGCGCGTGCTGGCGCTCTCCTCGACCAGCCGTTTCACCAAGGACGACTCGTCCGATCCGGAAGAGAACGCCGTCGCGCGTCGCCTGGCCGACGCCGAGGAGGCGCTGGCGGAGTGGGCAGGGCGTCGCGGCGTCGAGTGGGTGGTACTGCGCCCGACGCTGATCTATGGCCTTGGCCGGGACAAGAACCTCTGCGAGATGGCCCGGGTGATCGGCCGTTTCGGTTTCTTTCCACTGCTCGGCGAGGCGCAGGGCCGGCGCCAGCCGATCCACGCGCAGGACGTCGCCGCCGCCTGTCTGGCCGCACTGGGGGCGCCGGCGGCGGCCAACCGCGCCTACAATATCTCCGGCGGCAGCACGCTCGCCTACCGCGAGATGGCGGCGCAGGTTTTTGCCGCCCTCGGCCGGCCGCCACGCCTGCTGCAGGTTCCCTTGTCGGTTTTCGGTCTCGCCGTCGCACTGTTGCGCTGCCTGCCGCGCTATCGCCACTGGTCGGCGGCGATGGCCGAGCGGATGAATCGCGACCTGGTGTTCGATCACGGCGAGGCGGTTCGCGACTTCGCCTTCGCACCGCGGCCCTTTGCGCTGACCAGCGCGGACTTGCCGAAATGAACGCCGGAGCCTTGCCAGCAGCGCTGCGCAGCGGACGCTGCATCGCCGGTGACGGGTCGTCGCTTCGCTTGCACCGGCTGGCGCGATCAGCGGCGCCGGCGCGTGAAGGCGCGAGGCGGCGGCGATGATCCGCCTGCGTGTTCCCGATCGCCTCTCCAGCTATCTCGTGCTGATGGGGCGGCCGACCAAGCAGGGCCTGATGCTGCTGGCCGATGCGCTGATGCTGGTCTTTGCCGTCTGGGCGGCGTACGCCGCGCGTCTTGGCGAGTGGTTCGTACCGAACCGCTCGCAGGTGCTGTTGATGGTCATAGCGCCGCTATTGGCGATGCCGGTCTTCCTCAAGATGGGGCTCTATCGCTCGGTGATTCGCTACCTCGGCGAACAGGCGCTATGGTCGGTGTTCAAGGGGATGTCGCTGGCGGCCTTGTTGTGGACGGTGCTGGCGTTCATGACCCAGATGACCGGCTGGGAGGGCGTACCGCGGGCGGTGCCCTTCCTCTACTGGTTGATCGGCTTCGCGCTGGTGGCGGGCTCGCGTTTCGGCGCGCGCTGGCTGCTCTGGCTGCCGACCCGCAGCCGCTTTTCCGGCAAGCAGGTGCTGATCTACGGGGCCGGCGACGCCGGACGGCAACTGGCCGAGTCGCTGCGGCGCGGGCGCGAGCTGTTCCCGGCCGGCTTTCTCGACGACGACCACAATCTGCACGGCAAGGACGTCGGCGGCTTGCGCGTCTATCCGCCCGAGCACCTGCCGACGCTGCTCGAACGCTTCGATATCCACGACGTGATCGTCACCCTGCCGTCGGTATCCAGCGTCCGCCGGCGTGAGGTGGTCGCCCTTCTCGAACAATACCCGGTACGTGTGCGCATCCTGCCGGCGCTGACCGATATCGCCAACGGCCGGCACCTGGTGAATATGGTCCGCGAGGTCGACATCGGCGATCTCCTCGGTCGCGACCCGGTCGCCGCCGACCCGACGCTGCTCGGGCGCTGCATCACCGGCAAGGCGGTACTGGTTACCGGTGCCGGCGGCTCGATCGGCTCGGAGCTGTGTCGGCAGATCGCCGCGCTGCAGCCCGGCAGCCTGGTTCTGCTCGAAGCCAGCGAGCACGCCCTGTACCAGATCCACCGCGTCCTGCAGTCGGTCCTCGGTTGCGAGCTGGTGCCCTGCCTCGGCTCGGTCGGCGACGCCGCTCTGGTCACGCGTCTGCTGCACAAGCACCGAATCGCGACGATCTACCACGCGGCCGCCTACAAGCACGTGCCGATGGTCGAAGCCAACGTCCTTGAAGGGGCGCGCAACAACGTCCTCGGCACCCTGACGCTGGCCAGCGCCGCCTTCGACGCCGACGTCGAGACCTTCGTGCTGATTTCCACCGACAAGGCGGTGCGCCCGACCAACGTCATGGGCGCCAGCAAGCGCTGGGCGGAACTGGTCGTCCAGGGCCTAGCCCGGCAGGCCGGAGCGTCCGGCACCGGTCAGCGATTCTGTGCCGTGCGCTTTGGCAACGTCCTCGGTTCTTCCGGCTCGGTCATTCCGCTGTTCAAGGAGCAGATCGCCCAGAGCGGACCGGTAACCGTGACCCACGCGGAAGTGACGCGCTACTTCATGTCGATTCATGAAGCGGTACAGCTGGTCATCCAGACCGGCAGTCTGGCCAACGGCGGCGAGGTCTTCCTGCTCGACATGGGCGAGCCGGTACGAATCCTCGACCTGGCGCACAACATGATCCGCCTCGCAGGCTACACGGTTCGCGACGAGGGCAACCCCGAGGGCGATATCGAAGTCGTCGTCACCGGCCTGCGCCCGGGCGAGAAACTCTACGAGGAACTGCTCATCGCCAGCAGCAACGGGGTTGGCACGTCGCATCCGAAGATCATGAAAGCCGACGAGCCGTCGCTCGACCCCGACACCCTGGCGGAACGTATCGACCAGCTGCGCGCAGCCCTCGAAGCGCGTGACGAAGACGCCGTGCGGGCAGTGCTGATGAGCGTCGCCGGCGAGCAGCGCGACGACGATCGGGCCGCCCGCATCGTCGAGACCTGAGGAGCCTGACGAGCGCTCGGGCGACGTCGGTGCCGGCGGCAACGGCGGCGCCGATCCTGGTGTTTGCTCGCCCGGCGCGGCGCAGCCTGGCCCCCTTTGATAGAATGCCGCTTTGCCCCGGTTGCGCCAAGCCCAATGAGCCGCAAGATCCTCGTCACCTCCGCCCTGCCGTACGCCAACGGCGCCATCCACCTCGGTCATCTGGTCGAATACATCCAGACCGACATCTGGGTGCGCTTCCAGAAAATGCGCGGCCATCAGTGCTGGTACGTTTGCGCCGACGACACGCACGGCACGCCGGTCATGCTGCGCGCCCAGGCCGAAGGGATCACGCCCGAGACGCTGATCGAACGCGTACATGGTGAGCATACGCGCGACTTTGCCGGCTTCCACGTCGGCTTCGACAACTACTACACGACGCACTCCGAGGAGACGCGGGCCTGCGCCAACGAGATCTATGCCCGGCTGAAGGCCGCCGGGTTGATCGAGACGCGCATCGTCGAGCAGTACTACGATCCGCTCAAGCAGATGTTCCTGCCCGACCGCTACATCAAGGGCGAGTGTCCGAAATGCGGCGCTTCTGACCAGTACGGCGACAACTGCGAAAGCTGCGGCTCGGCCTACACCGCCAACGAGCTGAAAAACCCGTACTCGGTCGTTTCCGGCGCCAAGCCCGAATTGCGGCAGTCCGAACACTTCTTCTTCAGGCTCTCGGATCGGCGCTGCCAGGGCTTCCTGCGGCGCTGGACGCAGGGCGAGGGCCGACTGCAGAACGAAGCGGCCAACAAGCTGCAGGAGTGGCTGGGCGAGGTCGGCGAGAACAAGCTCACCGACTGGGACATTTCGCGCGAGGCTCCCTACTTCGGCTTCGAAATTCCTGACGCGCCCGGCAAGTACTTCTACGTTTGGCTTGACGCACCGATCGGCTACATGGGCGCCTTCAAGAACCTCTGCCACCGCGAAGGGCTCGATTTCGACGAATACTGGGGCGCCGACTCGAGCGCCGAGTTGTACCACTTCATCGGCAAGGACATCCTCTACTTCCACGCGCTGTTCTGGCCGGCCGAACTGCAGCATGCTGGCTACCGGACACCGAGCAAGGTCTTCGCGCACGGCTTCCTGACCGTCGACGGCGCCAAGATGTCGAAGTCGCGCGGCACCTTCATCACCGCCGAGAGCTATCTTGCGCAGGGCCTCGATCCCGAGTGGTTGCGCTATTACTACGCCGCCAAGCTGTCGAGCTCGATGGAGGACATCGACCTCAACCTCGACGACTTCATCGCCCGCGTCAATGCCGATCTGGTCGGCAAGTTCGTCAATATTGCCAGCCGTGCAGCCGGCTTCATCAGCAGGCGCTTCGCCGGCCAGTTGTGCACCTGCGATGAATCGCTGCCGGCGATCCAGGCCAGCCGTGATCGTCGGGCGCTGATCGCCGATCACTACGAGGCGCGCGAGTTCAGCAAGGCGATTCGCGAGATCATGGCGCTCACCGATCTTGCCAATCAGTACGTCGACAGCGTCAAACCCTGGGAGCTCGCCCGGCAGCCCGATCGCGAGCACGAACTGCAGGCGGCCTGCAGCAACGCACTGAACCTCTTCCGCCTGCTCGCCATTCTGCTCAAGCCGGTTCTGCCGGCGCTGGCCGCCAAGGCCGAGGGATTTCTCAACGTCGCTCCCTTCGTCTGGGAAGACGGCGGCAGCGTGCTCGCCGCCGGACACGCGATCAATGCCTACCAGCACCTGCTGACGCGCGTCGACAAGAAACAGGTCGACCGGCTGGTCGAGGCCAACCGCGAGTCGCTGGGCGCACCGCCGCCGCCGGCGCCGCAGCATCACGCCGAGCAGCAGGAAAAAGCCGCCGCGGTGGCTGTCGCGCAGGCCGCCGTCGGCGCTGGCGGCGGCCCGCATATCAGCATCGACCAGTTCCTCACCATCGACCTGCGGATCGCACGGATCGCCGAAGCGACGCCGGTCGAAGGCGCTGACAAGCTGATCCGCCTGCTGCTCGACGTCGGCCCGCTCGGCAGCCGTCAGGTCTTCGCCGGCATCAAGGCGGCGTACGAGCCGTCGGCGCTGGTCGGCCGACTGACGGTGATGGTCGCCAACCTGGCGCCGCGCAAGATGAAGTTCGGCATGTCCGAAGGCATGGTGCTGGCCGCCTCGGACGCCGACGGGCAGGCGCCGGGGATCTTCCTGCTTTCGGCCGACGCGGGTGCCGAGGCCGGCATGCGCGTCAAGTAAGCGGCATGAACAGCCGGGGACGACCCCGCGTGACGCTGAAAGTGCTGTTCTTCGCAGTGCTCGACGGCGCCGGCATCATCGTCTTCGCGAGCGGCGCGATGTGGCTGGTCCGCAGCCAGACGCTGTTCATTCCCGACTTCCCGACGAGCACGCCAACGGCGGTGCTCACCGTCGTCGCCGGCATTTCGCTGATGCTCTGGGCAACCGCCCAGATGCTTCGCGAGCTGATCAAGGCAGCGCAGAACGGTGGCGCCGACGAATCCTGACGCTGCGAACGGCATCAGGCTCCGTAACGGTGGCGGCTTGCATGTGGGTCGATCGCTCTAACATTCCACGAGATTCATCGCCGAATGCACCACCCAAGCGACCCTACTCCTGCCAAGTATCGTCCGGACATTGATGGCTTGCGAGCTGTCGCGATCATTTCGGTGGCTTTCTATCACGCACGTTTCCCAGGGTTTTCCGGCGGCTTCGTCGGAGTTGACGTCTTTTTCGTCATTTCCGGCTTCTTGATTACCGCCCTGCTGTTCAACGAGGCAGCTGCTACCGGCCGCCTCGGTCTCGCCGCCTTCTATGCCCGGCGGGTGCGCCGATTGATGCCCGCCGGGTTGATCGTGCTGGCGGTGACGATCCTGCTTGCCGCCTTTTTCATGCCTCCAGCATCGGATGAGCAGCGTTCCCTGGCCCGTTCGGCAATGGCTGTGGCTTTCTTCAGCTCAAATATCTTCTTCTACGCAACGACCGGCGGCTACTTCGACGCGCCATCGTTCAGCATGCCCTTGCTGCATACCTGGTCGCTGGCAGTGGAGGAGCAGTATTACCTGATCTGGCCTCTCCTGATGCTCCTGGTTGTCCGTTTCTCACGCCAATCGCCGGTGGCGGATTCGCTGCGCGTACGTGTCGTCCTGGCCTTGTGCGTGATGTTCGTGTTGTCGCTTGCCCTGTCGATCGGCATGTCGCAAGATCACCAGAATTTCGCCTTTTACCTCTTGCCGGCCCGGGTTTGGGAGTTCGCCATCGGCGGCATGGTCGGACTGGTCGGTACAGGCTTCCTTGCGCGTCTGACACGCTGGGGCGAAGCATTGGCCATGCTCGGCCTTGGCCTGATTGTCTACTCGGTGGCGGCTTTCGACGACAGCACCCCGTTTCCGGGGTCGGCGGCCATCTTGCCGGTGTTCGGTGCGGCGCTGCTGATCGTTGGCATGACTGCAAATGAACAGGGCATCGTGCGGCGACTGTTGGCTTCCCGGCCGCTGGTGTCGATCGGCCTGTTGTCGTACTCATGGTATCTGTGGCACTGGCCGCTGCTTTCCCTGTACAGAATCTACAATTTGGGCAGTCAGAGTTTGCTTGCCAATGCGCTGGCGCTGTCGGTCGCGCTGGTGCTGGCCTGGCTCACCTACGTCTGGATCGAACGGCCGGTGCGCATGCGTCGGACGTTTCTGTTCGGCGGCGTCCGGACGACCTTGCTGGCGGGCGGCGCGATCTCTCTGGCAACTCTCCTGATGTCCGCCGGTTTATGGGCATGGCGTGACCATCAGAAGTCCGCCGATAGCTATCGCTGGATCGAAATGGCGCGTGCGGACCGCCCCCGATTTCTGGCGGCATGTTCCCGGCCCGAGCGCCCGGTGGCTGGTCTGCCACTGGAAGAGTGCGGTCACGGCCCGGACAAGAAGCACCCAAAGATACTCCTGTGGGGCGACTCGCACGCGCAGCACTTGTTACCGATGCTAACCGAGGTGTTCTCCGACGTGGCCGTTTACGAGCTCACGATGCCCACCTGCGTGCCTTTCTTCGATCTCGAATCGCCTCCGTCGACCACGTCGAGTGCCTGCATCGCGTTCAATCAGCGGGTGTTGGAGGAAATTCTCGAGCTCAAGGAAATCGGGCTGGAAGGCGTCGTCATTGCAGCAAGATGGCCGCTCCATTTTTCGTATCGAAGCTTCTCCACTGCCGACCAGGCGGACGGTGAACCGCCACCGGATGCGACGACAATGGCGCAGGTACGCGCCGACATGCAGGCGAGTTTGGCAGCAACCCTCGGTGCGCTTGAGGACCTCGGCCTGCGCGTGCTGGTGATCGCGCCGACTCCGCAACTGGTTTATTCCGCGCCGCAATGCCTGGCCCTGCGAGAAAAGGACCACTGCCACGCGCCACGTGCGCTGAACGACGCCCTGTTGGCCGATACCACCGAGGCCTTGGCGGAGGTTGTAGCTCAGCAGCGCAATGCACGGTTGATCCGCCTGCTGGATTTCTTCTGTGACGCACAGACCTGCTATGCCTCGCGCGATGGCAAGATCCTCTACCACGACGACGATCATCTGACGACAACGGCCGCTCGCGACCTCGGACGTTACCTGGCCGCCGACCTCGCCTGGCTGCGGCGCGAGTCGGACGCGCCAGGCGCAAGCGCCGGCAGCCAACGAGGCTTTTCGTCGGCCGACCGCCGCTGAGCCACCTGATCCTATTGGAGCAGCCCATGCACACCTCCCGGCGCGCGGCGGATTTTCGGCGTGGCGTCCTCGACATCCTGCCGGTACTCGCTGCGGCGGCGCCGATCGGCCTGCTGTGGGGCACCCTCGCCGCCGCCAGGGGATTGTCGCCCTTTGAAGCATGGCTGACCAGCGCGACGGTATTTGCCGGCGCCGCGCAGTTCGTCGCCGTCGACATGTGGCGCGACCCGCTGCCGCTGCTGCTGATCGTCGTCACCACCCTGATCGTCAATGTCCGCCACCTGCTGATGGGCGCTTCGCTACAGCGCCATCTAGGCGATTTTTCCGGCCCCGGCAGGCTGCTCGCGATGTTGATGATGACCGACGAAAGCTGGGCTTTCGCCGAGCGCAAGGTGTTGGCCGAACCGCTGCGACCGGCCTATTACTTCGGCGTTGCCGGGCCGATGTGGCTGGTGTGGACCGCCGCGTCGCTGGCCGGTGCGGTCGCTGGGCGCACGCTGGGCGATCCGGCGGTCTATGGCTTCGATTTCGCTTTCTCGGCGATGTTCATCGCCATACTGGCAGGCTTCTGGAAGGGTCCGCGCACCGCTGCCGTGCTCGCCACCAGTGCCGTCAGTGCGGCGCTGGCCAAGCTCGCCGTGCCCGGCGCCTGGTACATCATCATCGGTGGCGTCGCCGGCGTCATCGTCGCCGCGCTTCTCGACAACGATGTCGATGCCGACGATGCCGACCAACGGGGCGAATCCGCGGCGCCATGAATGACTCGCTCGTGACCATCGCGGCGATCATCGGCATGGCGCTGGCGACCTGGCTGACGCGCGTCGGCGGTCTCTTCCTGATGAAGGGAGTCACCGTCAAGGGGCGGCTCAAGGCAGCGCTCGACGCCTTGCCGCCGGCGGTGCTGATGGCCGTCATCGCACCGACGGTGCTGGCGACGGGGACGGCCGAAACCCTGGCCGCCGCGATCACCGCCATGGCCGCCTTGCTGCGCTTGCCAATGATCGCGGTGGTGGCGATCGGTGTTGCCGCGGTGGTCGCTCTCCGCGCCGTGCTCTGATCAGATCGTTTGGCGCAAGCCACCGGGCGGCCGCTTGCGCGCCTACCGGCGGCCACCCTGATGCGTGGTCACGAAGCGCTCGAAGCGCTCGGCCGGCAGTGGCTGGCTGAAGTAATGGCCCTGGACCTCGTCGCAGCCTTCCTCGTCGAGGTAGAGCAGCTGGCCGGGCGTTTCGACGCCTTCGGCGATGGTCTGCAGGCCGAGGCTTTGCGCCATGCGAATGATCGCGCTGACGATCGCCTTGTCCTCGGAGTCGGTGCTGATGTCGCGCACGAAGGACTGGTCGATCTTGAGCTTGTACGCCTTGAACTTCTTGAGGTAGCTCAGGGACGAGTAACCGGTACCAAAGTCGTCGATCGACATCCGTACGCCGCGCGCGTGCAGCTTGTCCATCACCGCTATCGCCCCCTGCGGATCGTGCATCGCGACGCCCTCGGTCAGTTCGAGCTCGAGACACGCCGGCGGCAGCTGCTCCTCGTCGAGGATCCGCGTCACCCGATCCGGCAGGTCGGGGTGCCGGAACTGCACCGCCGATAGATTCACGGCGATGATCAGCGGTTCGAGGCCCTTCGCGATCCACCGCTTGCCCTGTCGTACGGCCTGCCGGATCACCCACTCGCCGATCGGCAGGATCAGGCCGCTGTCTTCTGCCGCCGGGATGAACTCGGCCGGTGAGACCGCGCCAAGTTCCGGGTGAACCCAGCGCAACAGGGCTTCGGCGCCGATGATCCGCTGGTCCTTCAGTGCGATCTGGGGCTGGAAGTGCAAGGCCAGTTGACCGAGCTCGACGGCGTTTCGCAAGGCCGAGATCAACTTCAGATGGCGGGCCGAATGCGCCTGCATTTCAGCGGTGAAGAAGCGATACGCGTGGCGCCCTTCCTGCTTGGCGCGGTACATCGCGGCATCGGCATTCCGGGAGAGTGTTTCCAGATCCGGGCCGTCGTCCGGAAACATTGCGATACCGATCGAAGCGGTGACGTGCAGGTCGTGTTGCTCGACGCGGTACGGTTCGGCGATCACGTCCAGCAGCTTCTTCGCGACCTGCGCCGCGCCACGTGCGTCGGCTCCGTGCAGCGACAGAATGAACTCGTCGCCGCCCAGCCGCGAGACGATGTCCTCCTCGCGCAGGAGCAGGCGAAGCCGCCTCGCCAGTTCGACCAGCAGGGCGTCGCCGACGCTGTGCCCGAGGCTGTCGTTGATGTCCTTGAAGTGATCGAGATCGAGAAACATCAGCACCAGGCTCTGCCCGTTGCGCCGCGCGACGCTGAGCGAGTAGTGCATCCGCTCGTCGAGCTGCGCCCGATTCGGCAGGCCGGTCAAGGCGTCGAAATTGGCCAGGTGGTGGATCCGCTCTTCGGCGCGCTTGCGCTCGCTGAGGTCGTCGATCATCATCGTGATGAAGTCCACCGATCGATCCGGCTTGCGCACGCAACGTACCACCAGCCGGGTCGGAATCACCCGGCCGCTCTGGCTGACGAATCGCTTTTCGAGTTCGTAGCCGTCGACCCCGCCGGCCAGCAGCGCTTCGAAGCGCTCGATTTCGGCACCGAGATCATCCGGGTGTGTCACCTGCGACCAGGACATCCGGTGCAGCTCGTGCTCGGCGTACTCGAGCAGGCGGCAGGTGTACTCGTTGGTATGGATCCAGCGCTGGTCGGGAGCGGTGATCGCGACCCCGACCAGGCCGAGGTCGTAGAACGAGCGCAGTCGCAGCTCGCTGCCGCGCAAGTCCGCCCTGGTGGTCTGCAGCGCCTTCACCTGCCGGCGCAAGCGGCTGGCGTTTTCGGCCAACTGCTGCTGGTTCTGCTGCAGCATCGCGCGCATCGTCTCCTGCGAGCCCTGCAGTTGCCTGATTTCGGCAATTCTGCTTCGCGCACTGTCGACCGGCCGAAAATCGAGCTGGCCGATGCGTTCGCTGTCCCTGGCCAGCGTTTCCAGCGGACGAGCGAGGCGCTGCGCCAGTGCGTGCGTGATCAACATCGCCACCGCCAGCACCAGCACGATCGCGCCGCCGAAGACACCGCCCACCTTCAGCCACGACGGGGCGAAATCGGCCCGTGGCGCCAGCGTCAGGATCCACAGCAACTGCTCCCCGAGCGTGTGCTGGCGGGCACTGAGCAGCCACCCCGCACCTTCGGAATCAAAGTGGACGATGCTGGCGGAAGGCTTCCCGGCGTCCTGCCAGGCGACGAGCGCGTCGTTCAGCGGCGGCAAGCCGAGCTGCTGTGCCGGTTTGAGGGTCTGGCGCAGCCACTGCGTCGGCGTCGCCGCCGCCGGTGCCGAAGGTAGCGCGACAACCCGCTGGTCATCGGTGATCACCAGCACCAATCCGCTGCGGCCAATCCGTGAGTCCATCGTGTGTCGTGACAGGTCGCGCAGCTTCAGATCGAAACCCAGCACGAAATCACGACCGTCGTTCAGGTGAAAATGCGTCGAAACGCTGATCCCCGGATCGCCGGTGGTGAAGAAGACGTACGGGGGCGTCCAGTGCAGTTGACCCTCGTCCCTGTTTTCCACCGCGCCCCGGTACCAGGGCCGCTGCCGCGCATCGTAGTCCACGTCCTTCCAGTAGCGCGTCACTCGCCCGTCGGCCAGGCGGTCGACAAACAGCTGCCGCGAGCCCCGGCGCGGCAGGTCCGTCAAGCGGTTGCGCCAGCCGCCCTCGGGCAGTTGCAGCAGCAGCCAGCCCTGCCCGGTCGACGTACCGGCAACCGCCGAGGTGATATGCGCGAAGGTCTCGAGAGCCGGTTGAAACAAGCGGTTGAAAGCCTCCGGCGAATCGATATCGGGAGCTTCCCCGTCAACCCACTGGCGGCTGATTCGCAGCAGGTCTTCGGCCGGCGAGAACAGGGCACCGAGCGCCGCGTCGGTACGCGCTGCCGCTTCGTCGAACTGACCCTCGGCGATGCGCTGTGATACCGGCAACAGGGTGAACAGAACGAAAAGGGCGGCCGCCAGCAGCGTCGTCCCGGTGACCAGCAGCGCCACCCGTGTGAAGATGGCCCGGTGCAGGGAGAAAATCCGTTTGTTCTCGGTCACCATTGCCCGAGCATAGGTCATCGGTCGGGTCGCGTCCAGCCGTCGCGGTGCGATGATTGTGGCGCGAGAACGACGCCGTGCGGCCACCGCGTAGGTTCGTTCGACGAAGGCCGTTGCTGTCGCTCCGCTTTACACTGGTCGACCGGCGCTGCCTCACGTCGCGACCAAGTCATTGATTAATAGATGCGCCTAGAAAGCGGCACGAATTTTGCTTATCGGAACGAGCCGTGCTTTTCCCCAGCGGCCCAACTGCTTCGCAGATTCCCCATCAGCAGGAGACAAGCCATGACAATTTCAAGAATGGTGTTCGGCGCGGCGCTGGCCTGCGCCGCCGCGAGCGTCCAAGCCCTACCCGTTGTCCTGTCGGCCGCCGGCGCCAACGCCGCGGCGATCCAGGGAACCGTTGACGCCTTCCGCCTTTCGCTCGGCCCGCTCAATGCCAACGTCGCCGGTTCCTTCGGCAGCGGTCGGCGCGAAATCAACTGGGACGGCGTGCCCAACAACTTCGCCGCACCGAACAACCTGCCGGGCAACTTTTTCAACGCCAACAGCCCGCGCGGCGTCGAACTGTCGACGCCGGGCAGCGGCCTGCAGGTCAGCGCCAACGCCGGCGTTGCGCCGGTCGAATTCGGCAACATCGACGCCAACTACCCGGACCTGTTTGTGCCGTTCAGCGCGCAGCGCCTGTTCACCGCGCTCGGCAGCAGCATTACCGATGTGCGCTTTTTCATTCCCGGCTCGGCAAGCGCGGCGCTGACCAACGGCTTCGGCGTGGTGTTCTCCGACGTCGACCTGCCGAGCATCACCGGCATCGAATTTTTCGACCTCGCCGACCAGTCGCTCGGGCAGTTCTTCGCACCCAGCATCTCGGGCAACGAGACGCTCTCTTTTCTCGGCGTGCGCTTCAGCGAGGGCAGCGTCGTCGCGCGCGCGCGCATCACCAGCGGTAACCAGGTTCTCGCGCAGGGCAACACCGCGACCGATCTGGTGGTGATGGACGATTTCATCTACGGTGAACCGGTGCTGCCGCGAGTGGTGCCGGAACCCTCGACCGGGCTGCTGCTGCTCCTGGCGATGGCCGCGGCGGTCAACGTCCGCCGGAGTCGGCGTTCGATCAGCTGAGCGATCACAAGCAAGGCCCATCGCGGGCCTTGCTTCGCTGTTGCCTGCCGTGACGACGCGGCAGGCGCCGCTACAAGCCAGCCAGCGCCGCCACCCAGGCCTCGCTGGTCGGCCGCAGCGCCTCCAGAATCGGCATCGGCCAGACGCCAATCAGCAGAATCAACGCCGCCGGCACGAGCAGCAGCGCCAGTTCGCGCGGCAGCAGGTCTTCGCCGGCGGCGACATCGGGATTGCCGGGCGGCCCCAGGAAAGCGCGCCGGAAAGGCGCCAGGAAGGCGGCGGCGGCGAGCACCGTGCCGAACAGCGCCGCCAGGCCGGCACCGGTGTGGCTATGCAGCGCGGCGACGATGATCAGCAGTTCGCCGGGGAAGCCGCTGGTTCCCGGCAGGCCGATGCCGGCCAGCCCGAAGAGCAGGAAGAAACCCGACAGCCGCGGCATGCAGCGCATTACGCCGCCGAGCTGCGCGATGTCGGTCGAGCCGCTGCGCCGTTGCAGGAAGGCCAGCACCAGGTAAGCGCCGCCGGCAGCGACGCTGAAATTGAGCAGTTGCAGCACTGCCCCCTGCAGCGCCGACGCCGAGAAGGTCGCCAGCGCCAGCACCACCAGCCCGACGTGCGACAGGCTGGCATAGGCCAGTACGCCGCGCAGGTTGCTGTGCGCCAGCGCGGCGACCGCGCCGTAGAGCATCGCCAGCGTGCCGAGGCCGGCGAGCAACCAGTGCAGCTCGCGCGCGGCGATCGGTGCCAGCGGTATCGCCAGCCGGATCAGTCCGTAAGCACCGAGTTTGAGCCCGACGATCAGCGCGGTGACCGCCGCCGGCGCGCCCATCGCCAGCGACGGCAGCCAGGTGTGCACCGGCACCAGCGGCACCTTGGCGGCGAAGCCGAGCAGCAGCAGCAGGAAGACGACGGATTGCCTGCCTTCGGGCAGGGGCGTGGCGAGCAGCTTCGGCAGGTCGAAAGTCAGCTCTGCGCCTTGCTCGGCGACGCCGAAGGCCAGCGCCAGAAGCCCGAACAGCAGCGGCACGCCGCTCGCCAGCATCACCAGGAAATAGCGTACGGCGGCCGTCTGGCGGCCGGCGCCGCTGCCCCACAGGCTGACCAGGAAGTACAGCGGTGGCAGCGTCAATTCCCAGCAAAAGAAGAACAGGATCGTGTCCAGGGCGCAGAAGACGCCCAGGGTGGCCGCTTCGAGCAAGAGCAGCAGGGCGAAGTAGAGCCCTGGCGGCAATCGCGACGCGGTCGCCGAAACGCGCCAGCCGGCGACCACCGCCGCACCGAACAGCAGCGCCGTCGCCGGCAGAAAAAGCAGCGAGATGCCATCGACGCCGACCAGATAACCGACCTTAAGGCTGGCGATCCAGGGCGCCGAATCGAGCAGCTGGAAGCCCGCTTCGCTGCCGTCGAAGACGGCGACGATCAGCAGCGACCAGAACAGCGTCAACAGCGCGCTGGTCAGCGCGATCCGCTGCGCCCAGGGGGCATTGCGCAGCACCAGCGTCGCCAGCCCGCCGAGCGCCGGCAAGGCCAGCAGCGTGCTCAGCAGTGGCCAGGAAGCGAGTTCATTCATGCTGAAAATGGGCGGCGAGCGCCTGCGCTGCGCTGTCGGTCAGCTGCAGCCATGGCTCCGGGTAGAAGCCGGCGATCAGCAGCACCAGCAGCGTCGCGCCGCCGACGAAATATTCCATGGCGCCGGTGCGGGCGATGCGGCGCGCCGGCAGATCCTTCGGCCGCGGCGCCAGAAAGGCGCGCTGAAAGGCCCACAGCAGGAAGCCGGCGGCGGCGACGTTGCCGAGCGCGGTGGCGATTGTCGGCAGCGCGCCGAAGGTTTCGATCGACGCCTCGAGCACCAGGTGAACAGCGTCGAAACCCGGTGTTCCCGGCATCCCGAGCAGCGCCAGGCCGCCGATCAGGAAGGCGATGGCGATGAACGGAACGCGATCGAAGAGGCCACCGAGGCGATCGAGATTGGTGGTTCCGGCGCGCCGATAGACGTAGCCGATCATCATCAGCATCACGGTGACCGCGAGGCCGAAGTTCACCGCCAGCAGCAGCGCGCCCTGCAGTCCGGCGGCATGCAGGGTGAACAGGCCGATGACGATCAGGCTGGTATGACTGACCACGGCAAAGGCCATCAGGCGGCGCAGGTTGGCCTGTCGGAAAGCCAGCACCGCCGCGTAGAAAACGCCGACCATGGCGAAAGCGACGACGTACGGCTGCCAGACCACCACCGCCTCGGCAGTCAGTGGCAGCAGGAAGCGCGCCATACCGTAGATGCCGACCTTGACGCCGAGCAGCAGTACCGGACCGACGGCGATCAGGCCGTAGCCGGCCGAATTGGGCAGCCAGCCGTGCAGCGGGAACAGCGGCGTGCGGATCGCCAGGCCGTAGAACAGCAGGTAGAAGGCGGCCGACTGGTATTTGTCGAGCTGCGGCGTTGCCAGCAGGTCGAAGAGGTCGAAGCTCCAGCGGCCACCGACGACATCGACGTGGCTCCAGACCAGGACCACCGAACCGGCGACGAACAGCAGCCAGCCGAACAACTGATATTGCAGGAAGCGCGACAGCGCCAGGCGCTCCTCGCTGGCCGACGCCCAGCGCCACAGCAGGTAGCCGACCAGCGCCAGTTGCACGGCTGAAGCGCCGGCAAACCACAGCAGGTTCATCGTCGTCAGCATGGTCATCAGCGACGACTCGATCACCAGCAGCACGGCCAGCAGGCGTACCGGCGTGATCTGCTGGCGGGCCATGCCGTAGCATGACAGCAGCAGGCCGAGCAGCGCCGCGAGCAGGATGAACAGCACGCTGATGCCGTCAACGGCGGCATGATAGGCCAGCGGACGCAGCCGCTCGGCAAACTGCAGAACCTGCGTCGAAACGTCGATACGCGCGTAGAGGTCGATCGCCAGCAGCAGTTCGCCGGCCGCGACCAGGCGGCCGACAGTCACCGCCAGCGGCGCGCTGCGGATCATCGACAGCAACAGCGCGCCGGCCAGCGGCAGCCACTGCAGCGTTGCCAGCAGCGGGTAGCCGGCCTGCGAAGTCCAGTACCATTCGCTCACAGGATCACCACGAAGGTCGCCATGACCATCAGCATCAGGTAGCGCGGTTGTTCGAGCAGCAACTCGATGGCGTCGGCGTAGGCGCCGATGCGTCGCAGCGGCCTCATCATCGCGTCGTCGCCGCTGAGCAGCAGGCGATCCTCGATCGTTTGCAGGCGGTTGGCGAAGGCCAGCAGCGCGCGCCCCGCCAGACCATGGCCGCGAATCAGTTCGCCGGCCTCCGGTTCACCGCTGACGGCGTGCCGATCGGTGCGCGGCGCGCCGATCAGCGGGTCGATGACGCGCTCGTCGAGCGTCCGCACGTCGCGGCCGAGCGCCAGTGTCGGGCGGCTCAGCAGGCTGCCGGCCAGGGCCTCGATCCAGAAGCGCTGCAGGGCCGCGGTGTACAGCCAGCGCTGTCCGCGCAGCCAGTGCGGTACCGGTCGCGCCGGCTGGTGAACGAGGTGCATGTACGACGGCGCCAGCAGGAACTGGTAGGCGCGCCAGGCCGCGTGCAGGGCCGAGTAACACGCCGCCAGCCAGAACAGGCCCAGTCCGCAGAGGAAGAACATCAGGCCGACCTGACCGACCGCCGAAAAGATCAGCGCCGACTTGACATCGCTCTGCACCAGCGCGCAGAGGGCGCCGTACAGGGCGGTCAACAGGCCGGCCACCAGCAGCAGCGCCATCATGTCGGGCACCTGCAGCAGCAGCCCCTGCAGCCGATAGAGCAGGAAAACGCCGGCGTGCACCATCAGCGAGCCGTAGAACACCGCCGACGACGGCGTCGGCCCTTCGAGGGCGCGTGCGATCCACGGCGTAAATGGCAGCTGCGCCGACTTGACCAGTGCCGCGAGGACGAAACCCGCTGCCAGCAGCCGCGCCGTGACGGTGCTCATCGTCCCGTCGCCGGCCAGTCCGGACCAGTCGACGGTGCCCACCGACCAGACTGCCAGTCCGATGCCGAGCAGGAAACCGGCGTCGCCGACGCGGTTGGCGACGAACACGAACAGGGCGTTGGCGGTCGCCAGTGGTCGCTCCCAGGCGTAGGCGATCAGCAGCCAGGACGAAATGCCGGCCAGTTCCCAGCCGACAAAGGCGAGCACTGCGTTGCCGGCGAGAACGATCAGCAGCATGCCGGCCAGAAACAGTGACATGCCGACGAAGTAGCGCCGGAAGGCGCGCTCCCGATGCAGATAGGCCGCCGAAAAGCGCAGCGCGATCCAGACGATCAGCGTCACCAGCGTCGCCATTGGCAGGCTGTAGGCGTCGAGCATGAACGATAGCCGCACCGGCGTCGTGCCGATCGCCAGCCATTCGCCGAAGGCGAGATGCCCGGGCGTGGCGCCGGCCAGGGCAGCCAGATCGAAAAGCAGCAGCAGCGCCAGTGCGGCGAGCGCCGCGTGGCTGGCCAGCGCCGCCGTCAGCGGCTCGTGCTCGTCGCCGTGCTGCGGGCAGGCGAGCAAGCGCACGCCGATTGCCCCGGCCGCCAGCAAGGGCAGCACCGGCACCAGCCAGAGCAGGCGCGTCGCTTGGCCGAGCGCGCCGACGACGCTTTCGAGTCCGCTCATGCGCTCATCCCCCCGGCAGCGGCCGCCGCAGCAGCGCCGGCGGCAGCGCCTGACGGTGGCCGGCAAACCAGTCGACCGAACGCTCGACCTCGGGCAGCGGCGGCGCCGCCGCGCCGGCGTCGGCATCCGCGTCGTTCCACGGCTGCCAGCCGGCCGCCGGGTCGAAGAGGTGCATGACCCCGGTCTCGGGGTGTTTGGCGACCACCACTACCCAGCCGTTGCCGATCAGTTCCCGCAGCGGCGGCTGCCGCTGGTAGATCGCGGTGAGCAGTTCGAGCGTCTGTTCGACGACCACCAGCAGCCGCATCGGCTCGTGGATTTCGATCATCTGCAGGGGCAGGCCGGTGCGCAGGTCGGAACTGGCGCCCTGCATGACGCCAAAGAGGCCGGCCAGATTGTGCATCACCTTCGTGCCGCAGCCGAAACCCTCGTTGTCTACGGTCGAGAAATAGTACTCGAGGTTGATCCCGGCGCCGACCGGCCCGGCCGCCAGCAGCGTCGCTTCGAGGATGCGGCCGTCGACGTCGGGCAAGGGGTCGTAGGAGATCAGGAAGACGCGGCGATCGAAGAAGGCGCCGCGGCTCATCGTCCGCCGGCCGATGAAAGCGCTGGCGACGGTGGCATGCCCGAGTTCGGGACGCGCCTGCGCGAGGTCCTGGCGGCGGTCTGCGAGATGCCGCTGCGCTTGCCTCGGCGAGGGGTCGCGCGGCGCCGAGGCAAAACGGCGGCAGCGCTCGACGGCGTGCAGGCCGGCTGCCCGCGCACAGTCGGCGCGCAGCGCTGCGAATGCCTGCCGATGGCTCGCCGGCAACTGCTCGAGGTCGTACCACAGGTAGCTCTCGTCGCAGGTATTGTGCTCGGCACCGACGAAGTACGTCGTCGGCGGGATCGCCAGGCCCTGCTCGGCCAGTCGGGCGCGCACCTGCGGCCGGTTGGCCAGGGCGGCGAAGACCCGCGCGTTCGGTCCGCCATGCCGGCCGGAACACGCGCCGCAGTCGTAGGCTGCCAGGTGCGGGTTGTTGCGACTGTCCGAACCGTGCCCGACGATCACTACCAGTGGCGCAAAGTTGGCGGTCAGACCGATGCTGCGCAGGAAGCCACCGACCCGTGCCAGCTGTTCGTCTTCGCTGAAACCGCGACGCGGTTGCTCGGCGCTGGCCTGCCGCGCCGCTTCGGCGGCTTCTGCCGTCAGGCCGGGAACGCCCGGCACGGGCCGCTCGAAGGCTTCGCGGCGACCGTCGATGAGCGCCGCGAAACGGCTCGGCGCAAGCGTCCGGGCGAGCAGCGCCAGCAATGCTGCCGGGCCGGCAGCGACGGTCAGCAGCGACGCCTGCAGCCAGCCGCGGCGGCTCCCCTGATGCAGCTTCTCCTGCCACGCCAGGCGCAGTTGCCGACGCCGTCGGTGTTGCCGCAGCGCTTCCTCGGCGCCGGCCGGCGGATCCTCGCGCAGCGTGTTCGTCGGTCGCACGACGATCGGGCAGAGCGCCGCCGGCGTCTCGTCGTCGATCCCCTGCCAGAACATCGGCACGCCGAAGAAACCGGCGGCGCCGAAGGTCTCGAAGGCCGGATTGACTTCCTCGAGGTGCCGTCGCGAACCTTCCTCCCGGTCGTCCATGCAGAACACGAACTGCGCTTCGATGACGCCCGAGGTCGCCGGCACGCGGCCATGGTTGGCCGCCAGCGCGGCGAGAATCTGCTGTCGGTAGTGATGTTCGTAAGCCAGCAGCCAGAGCAGCCCGCGCTGCGCGCTGGCCAGCGAGCCGGCGCAGTTCAGCAAGGCCGCCGCGCCGGCGGCGCCGATTTCACGCAAATCGCGACCGCTCAGCGCCAGCCGCTGCGCCAGCGCCAACAGCGGCCACGCCGCCAGGGCCGGTGAGCCGCGCCGCCTGGCCATGGCCGCGGTTGGCTGGCGAAACAGCCGCCAGACACGCTGCCAGTCGGCGACGCCGTCGGTCGGACGCCCGGCGAGCAGCGGGGCGACCGCGTCGAGCAGCTCTTCCGGCAAACGGCCGCTGCCGCGCGCGTGTCTGACCCACAACTCGGCCGGCTGCGCCGTGAAGTAGTCGCCGAGTTCCGAGACGCGCAGCGGCAGGCCGCACAGCCGCTGCAGCAGCTGTTCCGCGTGCAGGCGCTCGAGCAGCAGCCGCACGGCCAGCAGATCGCTCAGTGCCACTGGCGCCTTGCCGCTGCCGGCTTGCGCTGCGTGCGATTCGCGCCAATGGAACATGCCGGCCCAGCCCGGCAGTTCCAGTGCCAGCCTTTGCAGATACGCCGCCCGCTGTGCCGGCGCGACGTCGAGGCGCGACAGCTCGCCGTCGATCACCAGCAGTGGGTCGTCGGGCAACAGCGCGATGTCGTCGCGGGCGTCGGCGAATTCGTCGAGCTCCCACGCCCAGTCGTTGCCGGCGCTGTGCCGCCACGCGGCGTAGAAGCCCTGGTCGCGCGCCGGGTTTGGCCAGGCCGCCAGGCCCTGATCGAGATGTGCGCCGAGATGGCGAATCAGCGTCGGCTGCAGCGCCGTGCGCAGGTCCTCACCGCAGAGGTGCGCGAGCAGCGCCGCCAGCGTCCAGCGTTCGCCGAGGCCGGCCCGCATTTCCTGCCAGAGCCAAAGGGCGCTCGCGTGCGAAGCGTCGGCGGCGTCGTCGCCAGGTCTCCCGCCTTCGACGCGCTCCCGCCCCCAGCCGAGCTCGGCAAGTCCGTCGCCAGCCGGCGCCGCGACGGCCATCGGTACGGCAGCGGCGTGCAGTTCGCAAGCCGCCGCCCACAGGTCGGCGACGGCGGCCTGCTCGTGCACGCCGCCGGCAGCGGCCAGCAGGCGTTGCCGCTGCGCCGGGTCGAGATCGGCCGGCAAGGCCTCGAAAAGCGCGTGCTCCTCGGCCTGCCAGCGCAACTGCACCGGCGAGAGCGTCGCCGACGGATGGCGAAGCGCCACCTGCAGGATTTCGCCGCGGCAAAGCGTCCGTTCCTTGCTGCAGCACAAGACTTCGTCCGGCCGCAGCTCCGGCAGCTGCCGCAGTGCGGCGTCGATGTCGGTGGCGTTTATTCGCCCCTGCCGGAAGAGCTCACGACAGCGCTCCTCGGCGAGCCACGGACGGCCACCGGTGAGGCGCGCGGCGGTGCTGCAGGCCTCGGCAAACGGCAAGTGCTGAAAGGCATGCAGGGTGTTGTGGTGAACGAAATCGCGCAACGGCGCCTGTGCCGGCAGCAGATGTTCGAGTTCTGCCAGGCAGGCCTTGATCCGCACCAGTGAAGCGGGCGCCTCCGACGCCGGCGCCGGGCCGCCATTCGTCAGGGCAGCGTCGGGAGTTGCAGGCGTCACCACTCAGCCACCGAACTGCTGCGCCAGGCGGGCCACCGACGCGGCCATCAGGCCGAGCAGTGGTGCCGGATAGAAACCGATGCCGACGATCCCGACACCGAGCAGCGCGGCGGTTGCCGTTTCGCCGCGGTTGAGGTCGGCGAAGGTCGCGACGCCAGCCGGCGCCCCGGCGAAGGGTCGCTCCGGGCCGGTCGACAAACAGCGAATCGCGCGCAGCGCGTAGGCTGCGGAGATCAGCACACCGATCGACAGCAGCACCAGCCAGCCGCCCCAGCGGCCGTAGGCGCCGACCAGCACCTGCAACTCGGCGATGAAGCCGGCGCTTCCAGGCAGGCCGATCGACGCCAGCAGGGTCAGGACGATGAATACCGCGAAGCGTGGTGCGACGCGGTTGAGCGAACCGTAGGCGGCCAGATCGCGGTTGTGCGTGCGCTCGTAGAGCAGGCCGATCAGCAGGAACAGCAGCCCGGCCACCAGGCCGTGCGCGACCATCTGCGTCACGGCGCCGTTCAGCCCGGCCTCGTTGAGCGCGGCGATGCCAAGCAGCACGACGCCCATGTGCGAGATCGACGAGTAGGCGATCATGGCTTTCAGATCGGTCTGCCGCCAGGCCAGAACGGCGCCGTAAATCAGGCTGATCAGGGCGAGCAGCGCCAGCCAGTCCTGTAGCGCCTGCACCGCCGCTGGCAGGGTCCAGGCGGCGCGGATCAGCCCGTAGGCACCCATCTTCAGGAGGATTCCCGAGAGCAGGATGGAAATCGGGCTCGGCGCCTCGACGTGCGCCAGCGGCAACCAGCCGTGCAGCGGCACGATCGGCATCTTGACGCCGAAACCGAGCAGCAGGCCGAGAAACACCAGCAGCTGCGTGCGCTCGGGCAGTTGTGCGCTGCCGGCAGCCATGTCGGCCATGGCGAAGCTGTGGCCGGGGGCGACGTCGTAGAGCAGCAGCAGTGCGATCAGCATGAACACCGAGCCGCCGAGCGTGTACAGCACGAAATTCAGTGCTGCGCGGTGGCGGTTGGCGCCGCCCAGACGGTCGATCAGGAAGAACAGCGGGATCAGCGTCAGTTCCCAGAAGACGTAGAACAGCGACCAGTCGCGGGCGGCAAAAACGACCAGCAGGGAAGTTTCGAGAACCAGGATCAGCGAGAAGTAGAGCTTGGCGCCGTTGCGCACGCCGGTCGACGAGACGATCGCGACGAAGCAGAGCACGGTCGCCAGCACCAGCATCGGCATCGACACGCCGTCGACACCAAGCGCCAGGCTCGAGCCGACGCGCGGATTCCACGGTCGCGTTTCGAAGAGCTGGATGTCGCCGATCGCCGGGTCGAAACTGAACAGCAGCAGGCCGGCGCAAAGCATCGTCGCGGCGGCGGCGATGCTTGCCAGGTGGCGCAGCAGATCGACCCGGCGGCCCGGCAGCAGCGCCAACAGAGCGGCACCGACCAGTGGCAGCAGCAGCAGGGTTTTCAGCATCGACACGCGACGGCGCCTTGCAGCGCTGCGGCTCCCCTTGAAATTCTTCTTGTCATCGACCACGATTATGCCAGCATTGCCGGGGGTTTCCTCCCCGCCAGCCCGCTTGCCAGGTCGTCAATCGAACAATGAGCGAAGTCATCTGCCGCAATCTGCGTATCCGTGGTCGCGTCCAGGGCGTCGGCTATCGCTGGGCGCTGAGCGCCGAAGCCCAGCGACTGGGCCTCTCCGGCTGGGTGCGCAACCGGCGCGACGGCAGCGTCGAGGCGCTGGTCCGCGGTCCCGTCGAGGCGGTAGACGCCTTGATCGTCTGGGCGCATCGCGGGCCAGCCATGGCGCGTGTTGACAGCGTCCTCAGCAACCAGGGCAACGTCGCGGAAATCGGCACCAGCGACGGTTTCGCGCCGATCGCCAGTCGCTGAGTGAGCCGCACGGGCCGGTCGAACGAATTGGCGCCAGGACATTCCTTGCGACCATGGCGTCGTGCGCCGACGCTGGCGAGTCGGCATGCACGACCAGGTCGGCGCCGCGAGGTGGCCGATGAGTGACGTCTTTGTCAGCTATGCCAGCGAAGACCGGGAGCAGGCCGAAAGTCTGGCCAGGGTGCTTGCCACGACCGGCTGGTCGGTCTGGTGGGATCGCAAGATCGTTGCCGGACAGCCCTATGATCGGGCGATCGAGCGCGAGCTGGAAACCGCCGGCAGCGTCGTCGTACTCTGGTCCAGGTACTCGGTAGCATCGGAGTGGGTGAACAACGAAGCGACCGTCGGTTTGCAGCGCGGTGTACTGGTGCCGGTGATGATCGATCGCGTCAAGCCGCCGCTCGAGTTCCGGCGCCGGCAAGCGGCGGAATTGCTCGACTGGCATGGCGAAGCATCCCACCGTGGCTTGCAGACGCTGTGCGAAGGCGTCGCTGCCGCGCTTGGCAGCGCCCCGCGGCGGCCAGCGACGACTCTCGGCGCAGCGCGTCGGCGATGGCCGAGTGGTCGCCGGCTGGCCGCCATTCTGGCAACGGTGGTGACGATTGCGGTGATTGCGGCAGTTGTTGGCGCCGGGCTCGACGCCCCGGCGCCACCACCCGATCAGCCGGGCGTGACCGTCGGCCAGCACGCCGGGCGCCAGTCCGGCGCGTCGTCCGCCGGGGAGAAGCCGCTTGCCACCGACCTTGAACTTGCCGACCTGGTCGCTGGCAGCTATTTCGGCGAGGTGACGGCGGACTCGAAGGGCAGTTCGCGCAGCGATGTCGGCGTCAGGGTCGTGAAGATCGACCGGTCGACGGTCCGCGTCAGTTCCGACCATGCTCGACTGGCGACCATTGACGTGCGCTTGACGCGGGTCGAAAATCAGATCGTCAATGCCGACGGCGATACGCCATTCATGCTCAACCTCGATCGCGATCCCCCCCTGTTGACCTTCAATCCGCACAATGAACTGGCCTACACCGGCAGCCGGCGGAAATGAGGCCGTGGATTCTCCGCCGATGCCCGTTCTCGAGTTCTCCGCCGCCATCGCCAGCCGCGCCGATCGAGAGCCGCCGCGCGCCGACCCGCCTGCGAGGCGCCGAGCCAGCCCGGCCGTCAGGGCCATGTCACCGCCCTGACGGGGATTTCCTGAAACCACACGAGACTTGCGATGAATACACCACAAGCCGGCATCCTGCAGCCACTGCCACCTCTTGCGCGTTACCAGTGCTTCGCGCTGCAAGCCCCGGCGGCGGCCGGCGATGGCCTGCGGGCCCTGCGTGAACTGGCCGACGGCGAAGCGACGGTGGTCGGCCTCGGCCATTCGCTGGTGTCGGCGCTGGCCGGCGAGATCGACGGTTTGCACAGCTTCCCGGCGCTCGCCGGCCGCGGGCTCGAATTGCCGGCAACGCCGGCCGCACTGTGGGTCTGGCTGCGCGGCGACGATCGTGGCGAACTCCTGCATCGCGCCAGGCGCATCGAAGACACCCTGGCGCCGGCCTTCGCCCTGGACGACACCCGCGACGCCTTCGTTCATGCCGGCGGACGCGACCTTTCCGGTTACGAGGACGGTACCGAGAACCCGACCGGAGACGCCGCGCTGGCTGCCGCGATCGTCGCTGCCGATGGCCGTCCGGAACTCGCGGGATCGAGCTTTGTCGCCGTCCAGCGCTGGGCGCACGACTTCGCGCGTTTGGCCGGCATGTCGGCGGAAGAACAGGACCTTGCCATCGGTCGTCGTCGGCTCGACAATCAGGAGATCGACGACGCGCCGGCGTCGGCGCACGTCAAACGGACGGCGCAGGAGAGTTTCACGCCGGAGGCTTTCGTCCTGCGCCGTTCGATGCCCTGGGCCGACGGCACGCGGGCAGGCCTGATGTTCGTCGCCTTCGGCGCCTCCCTTGACGCCTTCGAAGCGCAGCTGCGGCGAATGGTCGGCATCGACGACGGCATTGTCGACGCCTTGTTCCGGTTCACCCGGCCCGAGTCGGGCGCCTATTTCTGGTGCCCGGCGATGACCAATGGGCGGCTCGATCTCTCGCCGCTGGGTCTGTAACGGGCAAGGGAGCCTCAAACCCGGTGTCCGAAACAACTTGACCACTGCAGGTTCGCTTCGCCGGGCTCCGCGCGCCCTGGGCAGCGCCCTCAACGTTGCCTTTGTTGGTTGGCGCGCGCGCGGGGCCGCCGAGGGCGGCCGGCGCCCGTTCCACGCGAAACGACCTGGACCCGTTGAATGTCGCACCAAGACCCACAGGAGCACTGCTAACCGTACGGTAGGAAAAACACTCGGCGGCGGCGCCTGAGTTGTATGCCACCTCGCTCACTGGACGGTGATTGTCACTCTCGCCACAGTGATCAGCGTCGTCGCCCTTTGCCCACCAAATGCTCCGCTCTTGAGTTCAGCCGTGTACGATCCGGCCACAGCATAGGTATGCGTTCGTGTGAACGTGCGAATGGGCGAAATGGAATCGTCCGTTTGGCCATCTCCAAAATCCAGCAGCATGATGCCCTCGGAATCTCCCGAGCCCGTGCCTGAAAATGTCACCTCAAGGGGCGCTGTTCCGAACGTCGGCGATGCCGAGAGACTGTTGTGTGAACCAGCATTTCCAGCCAAGGTGATAGACACGATGCCCATGGTCGTCGCGGCCATGGCCAGTTTCAACAGATGTCGCATAGTAGGTACCTGGCGTTAGTTGGCCAGTGATCGCTCAGTGCGGTCGACGACGGCCATCGGCGATGTCATCTGGGAACTGAACGGGGGAATTCATGGCCTTCTCTTCCCGATGATAACGCCGAACAGTGCCCAGCCGCCCTCCTCAAGCGAGGAAGAAATCGATCGCATGCAGTTGTGCAAGGGTGACGCCGACAAGCGTGACCGTATCGCCAGTTGCGTCGGTGATGACGGCTCCGCCCGTGGTATCCGTTGTGTGATTCAGGATGTCGGTTGCGCTCGTGAAAAGCGACCTGTCGAACTGGATCGCATCGATGTTTGTGTTGAAATCGGTGATCGTGTTGGCGCCGAAGTTGGGGCGGAAAAGGAACGTGTCCGGCCCATTGCCGCCGGTGAGCGTATCGCCATCGCCGCCAATCAGGACATCTGGGCCGTTGCCGCCGAGCAGGATATCGTGTCCCGCGGAGCCGTCAAGGACGTCTGGGCCGTTGCCGCCGTTCAATGTCGTGTTGATGCCCGCTTGGTAGCTGACGCCTGGATTGAACACGACGATGCTGAGGGTGGATGTGTCGGTGCCGCCATGACCATCTGCAACGGTGTAGGCGAACGTATCCTGGGCGACGATTTTCGCCGGCAGCGCCCCTTTGTTGGCGGCATAAACATAGCTGCCATCCGCGTTCATGGTCAGTGACCCGTAGCTGCCTTTGACCGTGTGCCCGACGTTTCCCAACGCGCCATTCACCTGGCTGACGAACAAGTCATCCTGGTCGTGGACATCAGGATCGCTATCGTTGCCAAGGACGCCAGCCGACGCGGAGACAGCAACCGTCTTGCTCTTTGCTGTCCCGTTGCTGTCGGCTACAGCAATCGGTGCGTCGTTGGCACCGTTCAGAGTGACCACGACCTTGGGATCAACTGTCGCCCCGTGATGGTCGTCGATGATGACCGGACTGGTAACGGTGATGCTCTCACCCACAGCCAGGAAGTCAAGCTCACTGTCGAAGATGTTGTAGCTCCAGTCGATCTTTCCACTATTGGTGTTGCCGGCCTCTGCGGCAATCTGCAAGGCGTGTAGAAGTGTTGCCATCTGGGCGGTGGTCAGTTCCGCGCTGTAGTCATGGGTGGCATCTTGCCAGCTGACGGTCTGTTGGGAGGTGTCGACCGTTGCCGTTGGCCGGTCATTGAGATCGGCGTCGGAGAATGCGATCACGCCGGATGCGGAATCGGTCGCCGGGCTGCCAGTCACAAGAGGCAGTTCGTTGATCGACTTCGCGAGGACTGAGCTGCCAGAATCGACTGCCGGCGCGTCATTCGTACCGGTGAAGGCAATCGTCACCGGTCGGGTCGCGCTGTTACCCAGTTGATCCGCGATCGTGACATCGTAGATTGCTTGCAGAGTCTCGCCCACAGCGAGAAAGTCGACGTGTCTGTCGGTCAGACTGAATTGCCACGCGAGTAAGCCCGCTGCGCTGTCAACACTGATTGAGGCCGACATCGCGCTGGCCAACGCGGCTGAGGTCGACCCGGGGATGGCGCCAGCCGACCAGATTGCGGTACTCAGGAGGGTGCTCGCGGTATGCGTGTCTCCGCCATCGTCGGTGAACGGCAGTGTGCCGGAAACCGCGTCCGCGCTACCGGAATTCGTGCTTGCCAGGCGTTCGGTCAAGGCATGTGGTGACCCGCTGTCGGGCGAGAGCACCGGTGGCTGATTGAGCACCTCGCTGCGCGTGTAGGTTCGGTTGGCGAACCGGAAGAACTCGACGTTTGACACGGTATCCGTCCCGTCCGGCGTCCCGAAACGCTGATCCTCGATGCGAACCGAGCCGCTGACATCTGACGTCGCGTATTGCGATCGGGCTCCGCTGTAGACAACGGTGTCGTCACCGCCCCGACCGTCTATCGTGTCGTCACCGCCACCGCCCGTGAGCGTATTGTCGATGGCATTGCCGAGAAGGGTGTCGGCGCCCGATCCACCGACGGCATTCTCGATGAGGGACGTGGTCTCGGTGGGATTGTTCGGATCGGCCAGGGCGTTGGCGATATTGCCGCGAGCGAAATACTCGGCGCCACCTGCTCCGTTGTTGCCCAGATCGGCGCGCTGCAGGTGCGCTGAACTCGTGTCGAGGATGGTCCACGCTCCTGGAGCGAGGTCGACCGAGAGGTTGGTGGTGTAATTGGAAAAATCGTAGGTATCGATGCCGCCGCCATCCCAGAGGGTCATCAGCACGAAGTTCGTCTGCGGTGCGCCCTGACCAACGCCATCGATGAACCACTGGCCAGTCGCCGTGCTCCAGGTGTAGGTTGTATTGCCGTTGTGGGCACTAGCGCCGTAATTGGCGCCGTACAGGTACTGCAATGCGGCGATGTCATTCTGCATGTAGGTGGTTGGATGATCAGGTGCGTTGTCGCCGTTAGTCGCGTTGTCGCCCGGAAACTGGCTGTAGGTCATCACCGAGTATTCATACGAATTGTGATCGGCGGGCAGCATTGGGAAGGTGATGCCATGACCGTCTTGGGTGACGTGGCCATGCTTCAAACCAAGGTTGTGGCCGGTCTCGTGCATGATGCCTGCAGCATACTGGAAACTGCCGAGCAGGGGACTGAGGTAACCGTTGTACCAGCTGTCGCCTTGCGCATAGGGGGCCGAAAATGGCGCGGTGCCGCCGAATCCCAATTCGGGCGGGTTCGCTTCGGCGGTACCCAGCGGGTCGGTCTTCGTGTGCGTGGCGACAGAGGTGTCAGTCGTGTAGAAGATCGAAGTAGCGTCCGCATATCGTAGAACCGCGAATGTAGCCGTCGTCTCGGTAAAGGTCAGGTTGCTAAAGCTGGCGACATTGGCCAAGGCCGTGCGGACCGCCGTCTGTTGCATGGCGTTGAAGGAACTGAAGTTGGTAATGGACGTGTAGCCGTTATCGGTATATTCCGCCGTACCGGTGGGGAACGAAAAAGTCAGATTTTCAGGGCCGCCGTCGCCCCACACCCAACCCCAGAGAATGCCGTTGATGTCCTGGCTGCCGGACAGATTGACGATTTGTGTCATGGTGGACCTCCAGTCAATGGCGTCACTAATTGCCCACGCTGCCGGATCAACGTTGAATCCTGCTCAGCATTGACGTTCGCAGTGGGATCGGCTACGGAAATGGGAGAAGTCAAGACAACCATTCCCCGGCAATGGGTTGCCGATGTTTTCGTACCGGATTGGTTTCTCAAGCATAAAGCCCGCCAAGTCATGGAATCAGAGAGTTACGAATTAATCACGTCGCTACTGTAAAAAATTTCGACATGCGCAATCGATCCCGAGTCCTGGAGTAGGCGATTGAGCACTCGCCACAGATACGCTGACGCTTACCATGAACAGGGCTGTGGTCTCTGCGGGAGGCGCACGCTGCGACTGACTGCACGTGGCCCCTTTGTTGGCGTAACTGTCGTCGCCTACAATCCCCTCAGCTACGGTCCACTCGTCGCTTCAGACCCCCGCCGCGATGTCTTGATTTGGGTGCTTCGCGGATGGCCGATAAACCTCGTTGTGAGTGACCGATCATGATCCGATTTCCATCGTCCGTCTTGCCGCTTGCGCGTGCGCTGCTTGTCGCGACTGCGCTGAGCGCAGCTCAGCTGGTGCACGCCCAAGCGCCCGGCCTGGGGCTGAACGGCGTCACGCAGGAGGAACTGGCGCGCTTCGCGACGACGCTGCGGTCGGCGATCGAGTCGGGCAAGTGGCAACAGGTCGAGGCGCATATCGCTTTTCCGCTGCGCGTGAACACCGGGCCAGGCCGCTTTCGTCTGGTCAACCGGGTGGACTTCGTTTCCGAGTATGGCCAGCTGTTCGGCCCGCAGACCAGGGCAGCGATCCTTGCCCGCGACGCCGGCGGGCTGCAGGAACTCTGGCGCGGGGCGAATGCCGGCAGCAGCCCGGTAACGGTTTCGGGCGTGTGCATGAGCCAACGGTGCTCGACGGTTGTGCCGAAGATCGTCGCGGTCACTCCTGGCGAGCCATGAGCGGTCCCGAAAGCGCCGGCAAGGGCGGCGAGGAAGCCGTCGCGAACGGCCGACGACGGCCGTCGGCCGGCCCGCCGGGCGGGTCCAACCAGGGCTTCAGCGCCTGGCGAAACGCTCGCTGAGGGTGCGCGCGTAGGCCGCTGCCGCCGACGTTCCCTCGGCCGGCGCCCATGGCGCGCGCTCGGCATCCGTGAGTGGCAGGTAGGGGCCGGCCTTGGCTTCGATGATCACCGTGCCGGGCGCCAGCGCCAGGATCGTGTGATAGACACCGTGCGGGATGTCGACGCCGCAGACGAAGCCTTGCGGGGTCAGTTCGACGGTCTGCTCGACCTCGCCGACGTCGTCAAAGAAGATCACCCCGAGGCAGCCGCGCAGGACGATCATCGTCTCGTCCTTGTTGGCGTCGAGGTGACGGTGCGGCAGCAGGTACGAGCCCGGTTCGATGGCGTTGAGCAGCCGGTGCGCGAGCGCCGCATCGTCGTCGTGGAAGTTGCGGTTCTTGCGCCGGCGGGTGTTGCCACGCGCTTCCGCGCTGACCGCGTCGAGCAGCGGCAGATCGATCAGCAAGGGCTTCCGGGAGGTCTTCAGCGTGGCCATTTCGTCAGTTCGTCACTTCGTCGTCTCGTCATTTCAGGTTGTGCGCCGAGAGCAGCGCCACCTGCCCGCCCATGAAGGCGACCTTGATGCCGCTCTGCTCGTTGCCCCAGATGCAGCTGCGGATGCCCAGCATTTCATCGCAGCGTGCCGGGTCGCCAATGATCAGCTTGACCTCGTCGAACGACTGGCCGACCTGCAGCCGGTTGTAGTTCTCGAGGCTGACTTGCCGGCTGCAGGCAGCGAGCAGCGCGCTGGCCAGCAGCACGCGGGAAATCGAGCGCAGGGCTCTGCTCTTCATCAACGGCTCCTTGCACGACCCGTAGCCGCTCAATGGTAGTCCACACTGACGTTGTCGCTGCTCAACCAGTCGCTCAGCGACTGCAGCAGATCGTCTTCGAGGCGAACCCGGCTCGCTTCGCCGAACTGCAGCTCGCAGACGGCTTCACCATTGCGGTAACAGAGTCGCACCGGGCAGCTGCCTGGCGTGTATGGCTCAAGCAGCGTCCGCAGACGGCGCACGGCGCTGCTGGCGTTGGCGCCGCTGGCATGGCCGTTCAGCGACAGGCGCAGATGGCGGGCGAAGCGGCCGCGTGCGTCGGCCAGCGTCAGCAGCTGTTCGGCAACGATCTTCAGCCGCCCGTCGCCGGCAAAGTCGTCGCGCTGGACGCGGCCTTCGACGATCAGCACTTCGTCTTCCCGGATCTTGGCGCGGGCGGCGTCGAGCAACTCGCTGTACACCGCCACTTCGAGCGAACTGGTGCCATCGTCGAGCTGGATGAAGGCCATCTTGCCACGGCTGGTGAACTTGCTGCGCACGCCGACCACCAGACCGGCGAGCAACTGCGTTTCCTTGCGCGCCTCGAGCGCAGCCAGCGGCTTGCGCGCGAAACGCGACACTTCGGCCTGCAGTTCATGGAAAGGGTGGCCGGAAAAGTAGAAGCCGAGCGCCAGCTTTTCTTCGTTGAGCTGCTGCCGCTGGCTCCAGCGCGGCACTTCGACGGGCCGTGGCCCGTGCTCGCCGCGATCGTCACCGTCCGCGTCGAGGATGTCGAACAGGCTGACCTGCATGGCGTTGCGCTCGGCCTGCTCGGCCGCCTCGATGGCGACGCCCACCGACGCCAGCAGGCGCGCCCGATGGTCGTCGAGTGAGTCGAAGGCGCCGGCGCGAATCAGCGCTTCGATCGTCCGCCGGTTGACCAGTCGCTTGTCGGAACGCCGGCAGAAATCGAACAGGTCCTTGAACGGCCCGCCCTGCTGGCGCGCCTTGAGGAGGGTATTCACCGCCTGCTCGCCGGTACCCTTGACCGCGCCGAGGCCGTAGCGGATGGTGCCGCGATCGACCGGTGTGAAGCGGTACGCCGAGGCATTGACGTCCGGACCGAGGATCGTCAGGCGGTTGGCGAGCGCATCGTCGTGAAAGATCTTGACGCTGTCGGTGTTGTCCATGTCCGACGACAGCGTTGCCGCCATGAACGCCGCGCAATGGTGCGCCTTCAGCCAGGCGGTATGGTAGGTGACGACCGCGTAGGCGGCCGTGTGCGATTTGTTGAAGCCGTACTCGGCGAACTTCTCCATGAGGTCGAAGAGCTGCATCGCCAGCCGCTCGTCGTAGCCCTTCTGCTTCGCGCCGTCGCGCATCAGGTCGCGATGCAGCGCCATGTCCTCGGCTTTCTTCTTGCCCATCGCCCGGCGCAGCAGGTCGGCGCCGCCGAGCGTGTAGCCGCCGATGATCTGCGCGATCTGCATCACCTGTTCCTGATAGACGATCACCCCGTAGGTCGGCTCGAGGCAGGCCTGCAGGTCGTCGATGAAATAATCGATCTTCTGCTGACCCTTCTTGCGCAGGATGAAGTCGTCGACCATTCCCGAACCGAGCGGGCCGGGCCGGTACAGCGCAAGCACCGCGATGATGTCCTCGAAGCGATCCGGCGCCAGCTTGCGGACCAGCTTCTTCATGCCTTCCGATTCGACCTGGAAGATCGCCGTGGTGTTGCCGTCCTTGAGGATCTGGTAGGCCTTCGCGTCGTCGAGCGGCAACGCCGCCAGGTCGGGACGCTCGCCACTGAGCTGCTCGACGTAGTTGAGCGCCAGTTCGATGATCGTCAGGTTGCGCAGGCCGAGGAAGTCGAACTTCACCAGACCGATCTTCTCGACGTCGTCCTTGTCGTACTGCGAGACCACCGAGCCGCCGCCGTCGGCCGAATAGACCGGGCAGAAATCGGTCAGCTTGCCGGGCGCGATCAGCACGCCGCCGGCGTGCATGCCGACGTTGCGCGTCAGATCCTCGAGCCGGGCGGCGAGATCGAAAAGTTCGCGGACCTCTTCCTCGTCGTCGATCCTCTCCTTCAGCTGTGGCTCGGCGACGATCGCCCTGGCCAGCGACAGTGGCTTGTTGGTTTCGACCGGAATCAGCTTGGAAAGCTGGTCGCAGAAGTTGTAGGGCAGGTCGAGCACCCGCCCGACGTCGCGAATCACCGCTTTCGACGACATCGTGCCGAAGGTGACGATCTGCGAAACCGCTGCGGCACCGTATTTCTCGCGCACGTATTCGATCACCCGCCAGCGGTTGTCCTGGCAGAAGTCGATGTCGAAGTCGGGCATCGACACCCGCTCGGGGTTGAGGAAGCGCTCGAAGAGCAGCGCGAAGCGCAGCGGGTCGAGGTCGGTGATTCCCAGCGCGTAGGCGACCACCGAGCCGGCGCCCGAGCCGCGCCCGGGTCCCACCGGGCAGCCATTGTGCCTCGCCCAGTTGATGAAATCGGCAACGATCAGGAAGTAGCCGGGAAAGCCCATCTCGACGATGGTGTCGGTTTCCAGCTGCAGGCGCGCGTCGTAAGGTGGCCGCTTCGCCGCTCGTTCGGCGTCGTCGGGGAAAAGTTGCCGCAGGCGGACTTCGAGGCCGGCGAGTGCCTCCTGGCGCAGGAAATCGGCCAGCGTCATCCCTTCCGGGGTCGGAAAATCGGGCAGATAGCTCTTGCCGAGGGTTATTTCCAGGTTGCAGCGCCGGGCGATCTCCACCGAGTTCTCGAGTGCTTCGGGCAGATCGGCAAACAGCTCGACCATTTCGTCGGTCGACTTGAAGTATTGCTCTTCGGTGTACAACCTCGGGCGGCGGGCGTCGCCGAGCATGTAGCCCTCGGCAATGCACACCCGCGCCTCGTGCGCCTTGAAGTCGTCGCGCTCGAGAAACTGGATCGGATGGGTCGCGACCAGCGGCAAGTCGAGCGCCGCCGCCAGGTCGGCCGTGGCGGCGACCAGATGTTCCTGTTGCGGCTGCCCGCAGCGTTGCACTTCGAGATAGAAGGCGTCGGGGAACAGCGCCTGCCAGCGCCGCGCCCGGCTCCCGGCCTGCTCGACGTTGCCCTGCAACAGCGCTTCACCGACGTCGCCCGAGGCGGCGCCGGCGAGCGCGATCAGCCCGTCGGTTCCGACCTCCCGCAGCATCCGGCGGCTGATCTCGGCGCGCCCGCGTACGCGCGGCGCCAGATAGGCACGGCTCAGCAGCTCGCAAAGCTGCAGGTAGCCCTGCCGCGAGCGGACCAGCAGCAGCAGCCGGTAAGGACGGTCGGCGTCGGTCTCGTTGGCGATGAACACGTCGCTGCCGAGGAGCGGCTTGATTCCCCGGTTCCGCGCCGCCGAGTAGAACTTGACCAGGCCGAAGACATTGCCCAGGTCGGTCAGCGCCAGTGCCGGCATGCCGTAGCGGTCGGCACGGTCGATCGCGTCGCCGAGACGGACGATGCCGTCGGTGACCGAGTATTCGCTATGCAGGCGAAGGTGGATGAACGGGGTTTCAGGCATCCGGCCATTCTACCGCGACGCGGCAGCGCGAAGGCGGTGATCGCCGGTCGCAGCGGAGTTCGCGTTCGCGCGACGAAGCGCTGGTGTCAGCGGCGGATCGGCGTCGGCCTGCCGTCGCCGGTGCCTAGCTGTCGCGCACCCAGTCGATGATCGGCTGCCACTGTTCGAGGTCCCTGGCCGCCCGTGACGGCGAGAGGTCGAACATGGTCATGCCGTTGAGCGTCGTCTGTACGTACAGCTGCGTGTTGCGCAGAAAGGTCAGCACCGGCAGGTCGAACTTCTCGAGGAAACGTTCCAGCTCGCTGGCGGCGCGGGTGCGTGGATCGACGCGCATGCCGACCACGGCGACGAATGCCTGCTCGTTGCGCACGACCTTTTCGGCCAGCAGCGCTTCGAGGAAATGACGCGTCGCGAGCATGTCGAACAGCGACGGTTGTACCGGCACGAGGACCCGGTTGACGTGCTTGACGACGTTGTCCAGGGCCTTGCCGTGCAGTGCCGCGGGGGTGTCGAGGACGACGTGCGTGGTGCCCTTCGGCGGCCGGGCGGTCTTGCCCGGTTCGATCTCCCAGCTGCGGATGTTCGGTAACAGCTTCGGCCGCAAGCGCAGCCACTCGCGCGACGACTGCTGGCGATCGACGTCGCCGAGCATCACCCGATGGCCGCTGCGGGCGAGATGACCGGCAAGGTTGATCGCCAGCGTCGATTTGCCCGAACCACCCTTGGGATTGGCAATCAGGAAGGATTTCATGCGCTCTTGTCCTTGTCCTTGGCGTGGCTCGTGTCGAAACGCATAAGCTTCTCGCGAACCAGGTTGATGTGCTCACGCAAAGTGTAAAGCAGATCGGTATAGGCCAGCGGAATATTGCGCTGGCTGGCGTCTTCCTCGATGCGCTCGAGGCGGTCCACGTATTCGGCGTGACGGTTCGGCTGGTAGTTCTTGCGCAGTTCGTTCTCGAGAAACTTGAGGTCGCCGTAGCAGCGGAAAATCCGCGATCGTACGCGCCAGCTGTAGAGTGCCGGCGCAAACTTCAGCAGCGGCAGCGACAGCATCACCAGCGGCAGGATCATCACGAACAGCCGTTCGACCAGCACCGCGAGCCAGAATGGCAGGTAGCGCTGCAGGAAGGGAGGGCCCGACTTGTAGTAGCGTCGGGCGTCGTCCGAGAGCAGCAGGCTCTGGTCCTTGTACGCCGGAAACTCGCCAGCGTGCTGGAAGAAGCCGCTCTTGCCATTGACTTCGCTCATCGCCTGCAGCAGCAGGCCGGCGAGCGCCGGATGCAGGTCATCGCGGACGACGATGTTGGCGGTGGTCGCCAGCAGCACGGTGTCTTGCGGCGGCACATCGCGGACGAGGTTGACGACGCCCTGTGGCAGGACGATTTTCGACAGGAAGGGGAACAGCCGCAGATAGGCGTCGGCCTGGCTGAGGCTGGCCACCTGCAGATCCGGCGAACGCAACAGCACCTGCACGACCGGCGCTTCCTGCGCGGCGACCACGAAGACGGCGTCGATCTCGCCCTGTTGCAGCGCTTCCGCGGCCTCGAGGCCGCCCATCGGCAGCAGCTTGGGGTTGTCCGAGGCGATCTCGTTGGCTGCCAGCAACTGTAGCGCCAGGCCGCGAATGCCGCTTCCCTCCTGGCCGACGGCAATCCGCCGGCCGGCCAGCTGGTACAGCTTGCTGATCTTCTGCTCGCCGCGATAGAAGAGCCAAACGGGCTCGTAGGACACGCTGCCCAGCGAACGCAGGTGGGTCGACTCGGGATCGTCGGCCGGCGGCACGATGCCGCCCTGCACGAAAGCGATGTCGGCTTCGCCCTTGTCGAGTCTCTCGAGGTTCTCGATCGAGCCCGCCGAGGTGAGGATCTCGAGGGTGATCCCCTTGGCGGCAAGCAACGGCGCATAGCGCGTCGCAAACGCATAGTAGGCGCCGGCTTCGCTGCCGGTGCTGATCGTCATCTTGCGCGGCGGCTCGGGTTCGACGAACTGATAGGCGACCACCAGGCCGATCGCCGTGATCAGGACGATCGGCCAGGCGGTCGCCAGCAGGTAGCGGACGGCTACCAGTCTGGCGCGCAAGCGCTCCATCAAGGCAGCAGGATGGTCGATCCGGAGAGCTTGCGCGCCGCCAGGTCACGGTGGGCGTTGGCCACTTCGGCCAGCGGATAGGTCTGGTTGACCTCGATCTTGACCTTGCCGCTACCGACCATGTCGAACAGCTCGGCGCCGAGTGCGACCAGGTCGGCGCGCCTGGCGACGTAGTGCATCAGGGTCGGCCGGGTGAGGAACAGCGAGCCCTTCTGCGACAGCAGCAGCGGATCGAATGGCGGCACCGGGCCGGAGGCATTGCCCAGACAGACCAGCATGCCGCAGGTCCGCAGGCTGTCGAGCGAGCCGGCAAAGGTGTCCTTGCCGACGCCGTCGTAGACCACCGCGACGCCTTCGCCACCGGTAATCTCGCGGACGCGCGGCGCGAAGTCCTCGCGCGTGTAGTCGATGATGTGGTCGCAGCCGTGCGCGCTGGCCAGCGCCGCCTTGGCCGGATTCGACACCGTGCCGATCACCGTTGCCCCCAGCGCCTTGGCCCACTGACAGGCGATCAGCCCGACGCCGCCGGCGACGGCGTGGATCAGCACGGTGTCACCGGCCTGCACGCGATAGGTACGGAGCAGCATGTAGGCGCTGGTCAGTCCCTGCAGCATCATCGCCGCCGCAGTGCGCGCACCGATGCCGTCGGGCAGCTTGAGCAGCCGGTCGGCAGGCAGGCAGCGCACCTCGCTGTAGGCGCCGACCGGTCCACCGGCGTAGGCGACGCGGTCGCCGGCCGTCAACTCGCTGACGCCGTCGCCGACCGCTTCGACGACCCCCGCCCCTTCGAGGCCGAGGCCGCTCGGCAGCGGCAGCGGATAAAGACCGCTGCGATGATAGGTGTCGATGAAATTGAGGCCGACCGCCTCGTGTCGCACGCGCGCCTCGCCCGGTCCCGGGTCGCCGACCTGGACCTCTTCCCAGCACATCGTTTCGGGGCCGCCGGTCTGATGGATGCGAATGGCAAAAGGCATGTCGATCTCCTTGATGGGTCCAGCGTGACAGTCTAGTGCGCTGCCCGCTTTTTGAGCAAGGACAAAAAGACCTGTCGTGGAGGCCAGGCGGTCGCCAATTCGACGCTCTCTCCACAGGCTTGTCCACACCAACGGTGGGCAACTGGCAGCGACCGTGAAACGGCGCCGGAATCCGCGTGGACGGGTATGGCCGGTGACTGCCGGCTCGGCTCGGCGGCGGCGCGCGCCGCAGCAAATGCAGCCAAGCCGAGCGGAACGCTCAGGCCGGCGTCAGCCGGGCGTATTCCAGCGCCAGCCACTTCATGCCGCCGGCGCCGAAATTGACCTGTACGCGCGCTTCGGCGCCGGCGCCTTCCGACGATACGATCACGCCGACGCCAAAGCGTGCATGGCGGACGTTCTGGCCGATCCGCAGGCCGTTGTTGGCCGCTGGTGCCTGCTGCCAGCCGCCGGCAGACGCCGGGCGCGTCGCCGCGGCGGTGTTGGCGGTGCCGCCGTTGACCTTGCGCAGCAGTTCCACCGGCAGCTCGTCGAGAAAGCTCGACGGCAGGCAGTAGCGCGTCTGGCCATGCAGCATCCGCGTCTGCGCGTGCGTCAGGTACAGGCGCTGCCGCGCGCGCGTCACGGCGACGTACATCAGCCGCCGTTCCTCCTCGAGGCCGTCGCGCTCCTGCGCCGCGTTCTCGTGCGGGAACAGCCCCTGTTCGAGGCCGGTGATGAACACCGCGTCGAACTCCAGGCCCTTGGCCGCATGCACGGTCATCAACTGCACCGCTTCCTGTCCCTCGCCGGCCTGGTGCTCGCCCGCCTCGAGCGATGCGTGCGCCAGGAAGGACGCCAGCGGGCCGCCAGCGGACACGATGTCGCCCTCGGCCAGCGGGTGGTCCTCATCCTCCTGCAGGAAACTGGTCGCGGCATTGATCAGTTCGTCGAGGTTCTCCAGCCGATCCTGGCCTTCCTTGTCGACCAGATAGTGCTGGCGCAGGCCGCTTTCCTCGATGATCCGGTCGATCACTTCCGGCAAGGGAAGATCCCGTGTTTCGCTGCGCAGGGTCTCGATCAAGCGGATGAATTTCGCCACTGACGCGCCGGCCTTGCCGGCCAGGCTGGCGGCGGCGTTGTAGAGGCTCGAATTGACCCGTTGTGCCGTCTCCTGCAGCGCTTCGATACTGCGCAGGCCGATGCCGCGGGTCGGAAAATTGACCACGCGCGAAAAAGCCGTGTCGTCGTCGGGGTTGGCGAGCAGGCGCAGGTAGGCGAGCGCATGCTTGATCTCCTGCCGGTCGAAGAAGCGCAGGCCGCCATGCACGCGGTACGGCACGCCGAGCCTGAACAACTCGTGCTCGAGGACGCGCGACTGCGCGTTGGAGCGATACAGCAGGGCGATCTGCTGGCGCGACATGCCCTCGCGCAGCAGCTCCGAAATCTCCTCGACGACGAAGCGTGCTTCGGCAATGTCGGTGAAGGCCTCGAAAACGCGGATCGGTTCGCCGGCGCCCGCCTCGGTCCACAGGTTCTTGCCGAGGCGGCCGCGGTTCTGCTTGATCAGCGCGTTGGCGGCGTCGAGGATGTTGCCGTGCGAACGGTAGTTCTGCTCCAGGCGAATCACGTTCGGCAGCTCGAACTCGCGTTGCAGGTCGCGCATGTTACCGATCTCGGCGCCGCGAAAGGCGTAGATCGACTGGTCGTCGTCGCCGACCGCAAAGATCCGGGCGCCGGCTTCGCTGACCACGCTGCGGTCGGTAGTGTGTCCGGCGAGCAGTTTCAGCCAGGCGTACTGCAGGCGGTTGGTGTCCTGGAATTCGTCGACCAGGATGTGCCGGAAGCGTGCCTGGTAATGCTGGCGCAGGGGTTCGTTGCGTTGCAGCAGCTCGTACGAGCGCAGCAGCAGCTCGGCGAAGTCGACCACGCCTTCGCGCTGGCACTGTCTCTCGTACTCGCGATACAGCTCGACCCGGCGACTGGTGAAGCTGTCGTAGGCCTCGGCCTGGGCGGCGCGAATTCCCTGTTCCTTGTGCGCATTGATGAAGTGCATCAGCTCGCGCGGCGGATACTTCTCGTCGTCGATATCGAGGTTCTTGAGCAGGCGTTTGATCGCTGACAGCTGATCGGCCGAATCGAGAATCTGGAACTGCGCCGACAGCCCCGCCTCGCGGTGATGCGCGCGCAGGAAACGGTTGCACAGCCCGTGAAAGGTTCCGATCCACATGCCGCGGGTGTTGATCGGCAACAGCGCCGCCAGGCGCGCCTGCATTTCCTTCGCCGCCTTGTTGGTGAAGGTCACCGCCAGGATGCCCGACGGCCCGACCTGCCCGGTCGAGATCAGCCAGGCGATGCGGGTGGTCAGCACCCGCGTCTTGCCGCTGCCGGCGCCGGCGAGGATCAGCGCGTGTTGCGGCGGCAGTGTGACGGCGGCGAGCTGGGGCGGATTGAGGTGGGCGAGCAGATCGGACATCGAATGCGGCTTCCTGGCGAGGCAGCCCCGATTATAGCCGCCGCCGTCGGGCCGCCGCTTCAGCCATTTCCCCGCAGCGTGTCGAAAGCGCTGCTTGCCAGACCATACAAGGCCCACAGGAGCAGCAGCGGGATCAGCAGGGTCTGCAGCAGGAAGATCACGATCAGCGTGATGATGTGCTCGGTGGCCTGCTCGGCAGCCTGCTGCAGGGCATCGAAGCGCGCCTTCAGATCGACGTCGTGTGACCACCACGAACGGATCCTTTCGACCAGGCTCTGTTCGGCGGAAGCCGGCGGCAGCGGCAGGTCGAGGCTGGCGACCCGCGCCGGCGCCGCACTGATGATCTGCTGGCTGGCGTCGTAGTCGGCAGCCAGGAATTGTTCGAACAGCAGGTCGCTGCCGACGCCGACCGCCGGAACGGCAAAGCGCAGCATGACGATGATGATCAGGCTTCTCGAGAGCCAGGCGGGCGGCGTTTGCTGTCGCAGGTGGCACCATGCCCAGGCCAGCGCCACCGCGGTCAACAGCAGTGAGATCACCCAGTACGCGCCGATGCTGATCAGCACTTTCTGAACGCCGAAAGCGACGCTGGCGGCCAGCATCAGATGCGAAAACTGCTCGACCAGATCGTTGACCGGATCGAGCAGCTGCCCTGGAGTGAGTACCACCCCCATCCCGGCCGGCTGCATCGACACTTCGGTTCCCTGCGCGACCGAGATCACCGCGTTCAAGGCTCTGGCGGTCGCAAAACTGACCAGCGCCCGCTTCAGGCCGGCTTCGGCCTGGTGCATGGCGACCGAGTCCAGCGGCGCCAACCACGAGGAGGCGACCAGCCCGACGACCGCCAGGATCATCAAGAATCGGTACACGATGTGCATTTCCCTGTCCTTTCCCGTTGTCCGGGACGTCGCCGCCCCTTGCCCTTGACACCGCCTCGTCCCGGCGAGCAGCGTGGCGACACCGCCGGACAATCGCCACCAGCGGCAGGCCGCGTTTGTCTTTGCTGCTCGCGCTGAATATACTCGTGAACCAATACCTCGACTGCGCGAGCGGTCGCCGTTTCGTTTGCCGGCAGTCGAGGAACAGCCACCCTGGCCTGGACTCGTGGCCGTCGCTCGCCACCAGCGCCCGCTGCTGGCAAGCCGCCGCCAGGTTTGCACCGCGGTATGGAGGGCGTTCGCATGACATCCGGCATTCAGAGAGAGGCAACATCCGGCAGGTCCCCGGTTCTTCACGGCCTGCTTCTGGTCCTCGCTGTCGCCCTCGGCGGCTGCGCGGCGACGAGCCTCAACGTCGTCCAGGAAGGGCGACTGGTCAAGGGCGGCGCGATCGGTGGCGTCGACGTCATCCACCAGGGCGTTCGCTCGCAGGCGAAGGACAGCATGCCGTTGCAGCCTGGCGACGAGATCGAAACCAACGCCCAATCGACCGCCGTGATCAGCTTCGCCGACGGTGCGCGGGTCTACGTGCAGCCGGCGACGCACGTCCGGCTGGGCTCGATCTTCGTCTTCTTCGGTGAGGTCCTGGTCAAGGTCAAGGGTTATTTCAAGGTCCAGACCGAGTACGCCACCGCCGGCTCGGAAGGCACCGAGTATCTCGTCCGGGTCGAGCCCGAGCGGCGGGTCAGGGTGGTCGTCGCCGAGGACCGGGTCGGGCTGACGTCGAACATCGGGCGCTGGACGAGAACCTCGCTCGGCGTCGGCCAGGCGGCGTCGATCGCCGGCGCCGACCTGGTTGAAGTCGGCCGGGCAAGCCCCGGCGAGGTCGAGTACATCCGCAACCGCATCCGCGAACTCGACCGGCTGGTGCCAAAACCCAGCAATTTCGGGACGGCGGCGCTGGTCGGCGGCCTTTTTGCCATCGGAGTCGGCGCCGCGGCCAGTGATTCGCGCGATGATCACGACAGCGGCTGGCAGTCACCGCAGCAGACGCCACCGACGCGGGTGCCGACGACACCGACTCCGACGACACCGACTCCGGCGACGCGGTTTCCGACGCGGATACCGACGACACAAATTCCGGCAACACGGTTCCCGACGACGCAAATACCGTCGTCCAGCGGCATCGATGTGCGTTGAGGCCGAGCGGCCGGGCCGGCGGCGGCGATCGGCGGACTGCCCGGCGCGACGGTATCGCCCGCCCGCGCCGCCAGGCGGCTGAACGCCGGCGATCTGCCCGTGGCGAAGGAAGCGCCCCGGCTGTTCATCAGCTACCGTCGCGAAGACAGCATCGCCTACGCCGGGCGACTCTACGATCACCTCAGCGCGCACTTTGGCGCCGATCGCGTGTTCATGGACATCGGCCAGATCGCGCCCGGCGACGACTTCATCACCGTCCTCGACCACCGTGTCGGCGCCAGTGACATTGTCATTGCGCTGATCGGTCCCGAATGGCTGGGCGCGCACAACGAGCAGGGCCGGCGACTCGATCAGGCCGATGATTTCGTCCGTTACGAACTCGCCGCGGCACTGCAGCAGGGTAAGCGCCTGATCCCGGTGCTGGTCGGTGGCGCCCGCATGCCGGACATCAAGCAACTGCCGGCGGCGATCGGCGCACTGGCGCGCCATCAGGCACACCCACTCGACGACACGCGCTTCCAGTTCGACCTCGACGCGCTGATCCGCAGCATCGAACGGCGGCCGTCGCTGCTCGGCCAGTTCGCGCAGCTGATGAACGGCGAACGCGTCCGCAAGTGGCGGCGCTACAGCGTCGCCGGCATCGCGCTGCTGATGGTCCTGTTCGCCTGGGTGCAGCTCTTCGACGCGCTCCGGATCGATACCCGCATCGAAAGTTATACCATGGCGCTCGGCGACCTGGTCGCCAGTGTGCCGGTCAGCGAGCGCATCGTCATTGCCGGGTTCGACGAGAAATCCGAAGCACGTCTGGGCAGCTTCGGGCCCGCGTGGCGCCGCGAGCACGCCCGCGCGATCGACCGGCTGGTCGATGCCGGCGCCGGCGTGATTGTCTTCGACGCCTATTTCGAGCGGCCGTCGGCGGCCGACGCCGAGCTGACCGCCGCCGTCGCCCGCGCCAGGCAGCGCGGAACGCAGGTGATCGTCGGCGTCAATCGGCTGATCGGCGAGCAGCCGGCGGTGATCCCCGGCCTTGCCGGCGTCGCGACCGGCCTGCTTTGCGTCGGCGGCCGGCTCGGCTACGCTTCGGTCGCCCCGATCGCCGCGCTCAAGTTCGCACTGCGAGCAACTCCCACCGCCGTCGCCGGCTCGCCGGACGGCGCGCCGATCGATCGCGTCAGCCGCAAGCTCGCCGCCATCGCTACCCTTGCGGTCGGCGGTACGACGCTGGCAGTGGACGATCAGCGGCGCGAACTGACGGTCGTCAGCGAGACCGGCAAGACGCTCTGGCAAGGGCCGCTGCAGCCGGTGACGACGAGCGTCGACGGCTCCGGACAGGCGCGCAACGATTGCCCGCTGCTGTCGGCCGGCGACGACGTCGCCGAGTCGCTGATCCGCCTGGCGCCGCTGCAGGCCTGGCGGCAGGCACCGCAGCGCTACGACTACGAACAGCTCACCGGCCCGGCGGCGACGATCGCTGCCGGCGAGCTGGCCGGGAAAATCGTCCTGATCGGCGACGCCCGGGCCGGCAACGACCAGTTTCTCGTTCGCCGCGGACTCGGCTCGGAGCTTCGCCACGGCGTCGAGCTGCACGCCGACATCGTCAATAACCTGCTGCAGGGCATACACGTCCGCAGCCTCGACCCGCTGCTGCAGATGCTGCTGATGGTTGCCATGGCCGCTGCCGGCGGCTGGCTGCGGCTGTTTCGGCCGGCCCTGCGGCCGCTGTCGCGACGCCTGCTGGTCGCTGCCGGAGTGCTGCTGTACCTGGCGCTGACGGTGCTGATCCACGCCCAGTACGGCGTGCTGTTCAACACCGCCTACCACCTCGGGGCGTTGCTGCTCACCTACTGGCTGGTCGGACGACTCGCCACCGCCGGCGCCGGCAGCGGAGGAGCGTGACAACGTCGTGACCGTTCGTTCACCGCCATCGAGGAGGAACGGCACGCAACCGACCATGCGACACTCGGCTATCCGGTGGCAAAGGGCTGGTTCCTGCCGGCAGCGATCGGTGCCCGATCGGCAATCGGCAAGTCACTAGCCGGCGGTCGGTGGTCGGCGCCAGATCGCCGGTCAGCTGCCAGCCCGATGTCGGAGGCGGGGCGTTCTGTGGCAAGATGCCCCGATGCGCGCCCTTTCGCATCTCTCCCTGACCGACTGGCTGGCCCTGCTCGTCTTCGTCAGCTGCTGGGCCGGCTACACCTGGTTTTCCGAGCATAGCCGCTGGTCTTGCGAGGGTCTGATCGGACACCTGCACGCCTACCGGCGCGACTGGGCGGAGCGAATGCTGGAACGCGACATCCGGGTGACCGACTCGACACTGATCGGCAACCTGATGGGCAGTGTTTCTTTCTACGCCAATACCACCATCTACATCATCGCCGGCCTGGTCGCCGCGCTCGGCGCCGCCGACAAGCTGATGAGCTTTTCCGCCGATCTGGCGCTCGGCGGCACCGGCAGTCGCGAACTGCTCGAAATCAAGCTGATGCTGGTGCTGGCCAGTTTCGTCTATGGCTACTTCAAGTTCACCTGGGCTCTACGCCAGTTCAACCTGCTGTCGATCCTGATCGGCGCGGCACCGCTGGGCCGCAGCGACGACCCGCAGGTCGAACGCTACGCCCGTCGCGTGGCGGGCGCCCACAACCTCGCCGGCGACGATTTCAACCGCGGCATCCGTGCCTACTATTTTGGCCTTGCGGCGTCGGGCTGGTTGCTCAGTCCGCTGGTCCTGGGCTTCCTGTCGGTGAGCATCCTGATCGTCCTCTATCGGCGCGATTATCGTTCGGCAACGCTCGACGTCCTGCGGCGCGAGCCATGAGTGCATGAACGCCGACCGGCAGCTCGCAGGCGTCGGTTTCGGGCTGCTGGCCTACGGCATGTGGGGCTTCTTTCCGCTGTTCTTCCGGCAGCTGTCGCACGTTTCGCCGATGGATGTCCTGAGCAATCGCGCGGTGTGGGCCTGCATCTTCGTCGGTGGGCTGCTGACCCTGCGTCGGCAATGGGGCAAGGTCGGCGCCGTTTTCCGGACCTGGCGCCACCTGGCGATGCTGACCGTCGCCGCGCTGCTGATCGGCAGCAACTGGCTGGTCTTCCTGTGGGCCGTCGCCAACCAGCAGGTGGTTGCCTCCAGTCTTGGCTACTTTCTGACCCCGCTGGTGAACGTGCTGCTCGGCCTGGTGGTGCTCAAGGAGCGGCTGAATCGCCTGGAATGGATCTCGGTCGGTCTGGCGCTGCTGGCGATCGCCAACGAGATCATCGCCCTCGGCAGCCTGCCGTGGGTGTCGCTGGTCCTCGCCGGCACCTTCGGCACCTACGGCCTGGTCCGCAAGCGACTGCCGGTCGATTCGGTTTCCAGCCTGTGGCTGGAGACGCTGGCCATGCTGCCGGTGTGCGCGCTCTACGCCTGGTGGCAGGCGCAGCACGGACACGCCGTCTTCGGTGGCCAGGACCTGCGGACGACGCTGTTGCTGATCAGTGCTGGCGTGATCACCGCGCTGCCGCTGATGGCCTTCGCCGCCGCCACCCAGCGCCTCGATCTGGCGACGGTCGGGATGCTGATGTACATCAATCCGACGCTGCAGTTCCTGACCGCAGTGTGGATCTTCGGCGAGCCGCTGCGCGCTGCCCAGCTGGTCAGTTTCGCCCTGATCTGGCTCGGCCTGCTGGTGTACAGCTGGAGCGCCTGGGGCAGGTACCGCGCGCCCGCGTAGTCGGCGGTTGCCGGCAGCGCCACGACAGCCGGCGCGGCCGAGACTTGCCAAGCGGCGCCGGGCAAGCGGACAATCAGCGTTGGCCCTGGCAGGCATTCGCAGCGGGCTTCGCGGTGAATGTGCCAGCTGTGGTCATTGGCAATCCAGCTCAGCGGGAGGACCATCATGAAGAGCGATCCGTTCAAAGCCCTGTTGTTCGTTGCCGGCCTCGTCCTGGCACCGGCTGCTCGGGCGAGCGTACCGACGCCCGCCGTCGTTCCGTCGCTCGACTGCCGAAGCGCGACGACCAGCCGCGTCGAGGAACTGGTCTGCAAGGACGAGCGTCTGGCCAGCCTCGACAGCAAGCTGGCGCGGGTTCTCGTCGACGCGCAGGCCAAGGCGGTGAAAGAGCGCCCGCCGCTCTTGCGGGCCTCGCAACGCCGCTGGATCCGCGAGCGCAACGATTGCTGGAAGAAAAAGGCCCAGCGCGAGTGCGTCGAGCAGAGCTACCGCCTGCGGATCGCCGAGCTGCAGGCCAGGTATCGTCTGGTCCCCGGCAATGGCCCGATCAGCTATCGCTGCGACGGCATGCGCAACGGCACGGTGGTCGTCACCTTCTTCCGCACCGAGCCGCCGACGCTGATTGCCCGGCGCGGCGAGCAGACCTCGCTGATGTTCATCCAGGCCAGTGCCAGCGGCAGCAAGTATCAGAGTCAGAACGAATCGCTCTGGGAACACCAGGGCGAAGCGACGATCGTCTGGGGACGCGGCAGCTCGCCGATGCGCTGCCAACCGGGGTCCTGAGTCCATCCTCACCCGCCGGTTTTCGCGGCTGCCGGGAGAATCGCATGCCTGAAGCCTCGTGGCTGTTGTTTGCCGTCGCCTCGTGTCAGCGCTTCCCCAGGCTATACCTGACCAGTTGTGCGACGCTGTCGACGTTCAGCTTCTGCATCACCCGCGCCTTATGCACTTCGACGGTACGCGGGCTGATGCCCAGTTGGTCAGCGATGTCGCGGTTGTGGCCGCCGGCGACGATCAATTCCATGACCTCGTGTTCGCGCGGCGTCAGCGTCGCCAGCAACTCGGCGAAATGCTTGCGCTGGTCGCTCTCGTGGCTGCTCACCCCGTACTTCGCCAGAGCGTCGTCGATCGCCGCCATCAGCCGGGCCTGATCGAGCGGCTTCTCGAGGAAGTCGGCCGCCTGCGCCTTGAAGGCGTTGCGCGCCGACTCGACGTCGCCGTGGCCGGTGATGACGATCACCGGCAGGCGGCAGCCGAGTTCGAGCAGGCGCCGCTGCAGGGCCAGGCCATCCATTCCCGGCATCCGGATATCGAGCAGCACGCAGCCGCGCCAGTGCGGCGACAGTGCCTGGAGGAAACTCTCGGCGTCCGCGAAGATCGCCGTGCGGTAGCCGCGCAGGCCGAGCAACAGGCCAAGCGAATCGCGCACCGAGGGGTCGTCGTCGACGATGAAGACGTTCAGATCAGGCATTTGCGGGTGTTCCTTCGAAAGGCAGCACGAGCCTGAAAACGCCGCTGTCGGCCACCTCGGCCCAGAGGTTGCCACCGTGTGCCTCGGCGATGGCGCGACTGATCGCCAGGCCCAGGCCGAGGCCGCTGGACTTGCTTGAATTGAATGGTTCGAAGAGCCGCGCTACGGCGCTGCTGCTGAGGCCCGGGCCGCTGTCTTCGACCTTGATGCAGACCCGGTCGTCGCCCTCCAGTACGGCGGTGAGGCTGACCGTACGCTTGCCTTCGGCCTGCTCGGATACGGCGTCGAAGGCGTTGGCCAGCAGATTGCGGAGGACGACTTCCAGTTGCGGCCGATCGGCCATCAGGACGCCGTCCGGGATCGCTCCCAGGGTCAGCTTGACGCCGGCGCTGGCAGCGCGCCTGGCGAAGGCGCCGGTCGCCGCGGCCAGCAGCTGTTGCAGGGAAACCGGCTCCAGCCGGGTGGTGCCGGCGCGGAAGAAGTCGCGCAAGCGGCGGACAACCTCGGCGGCTCGATACGATTCGGCGACCATCAGGCGGATCGTCGTTTTCAGGCGATCGCCTGTTTCACCGCGCGCCAGCAGCTCTTCGCAAGCCGAACCGTAGGCCGACAGGGCGGTGATCGGCTGGTTCAGTTCGTGCGCCAGCGCACCGGCCATTTCGCCGGCGGCAGCGAGGCGCAGCGTGTGGCGCAGTTCGGCGCTGATGCGCTGTTGCTCGTCGACCACGACACCGATGAAGAATCCGGCCAGCACCAGCACCACGGTGACCACCTGGATTTCGAGCACGGTCACCGCCGAAAAGCCCTGCAGGTGGACGACGACGATGATCCCGACCTGGATCACCGCCGCGCTGAGCACCGCGCCGACCAGGCCTTCGCGCGCCGCGGCCCAGATGATCGGCAGGAACAGCAGGTAGAAGTGCTTGAAGTCCGATTCGGCGCCGAGGCCGACGACCACCCACAGGGCGGCGATCGCCGCGAGCACATAGCCCAGCGTGTCCGGCCGTTTGACGGCGGCCAGCAGCCGCACCCGACCGTGCTCGTCGAACAGCATCCACAGCAGCGGCATCGACACCAGAATGCCGACGCCGTCGCCGATCCAGTAATGACTGACCGCCTCGCGCCAGCCGGCGGCCGGTACCAGATCGAGCCCCACCAGGGCGAGCACGAAGCAGAGGCTGGTCAGTAGCGTGCCGGCGACAACGATGCCCGACCACTGCAGCATGCCGGAGCGGTCGGAAAAGATCCCCAGCCCACCGATCCGCCGCCTGAGGATGCCGCCGATGGCGCCATAGCCGAGCATCAACATGGCGGCAATGGCGACCGATGCAGGCAGTGCGGCTGGCAGGCTGCGCACCCAGATTTCTGCCAGCAGCACGGCCAGAGCGAGCGGCAGCGCGGCCTTCCAGCCATAGCGCAGCATGAACACCAGCGCCAGCGCCGGTGCCGGATTCCAGGGCGTGATGTAGGAACCGTGCAGGGGATGGAAGAAGCTCATCCAGTCGAGCGCGACATAGCCCCCGATCAACAGCAGCGCATCGGTCCATCGCAGTCGGCTGGCGGCGGTCATCGCTTCTTTCGGCTCGATTTGCTCCAACGAGCAGCCATTGTGCACCAACAACGGCGAGAGGGTAATTCGGCCGTCTGCGTACGTGAAACACCTAGCAGGTGGCAGACATCCGCCGCCGGCAAGGGCTGGACCGAGTTCGCCGACGAGCGATCTCCCGTACGCGCGATCCCGAATTTTCAAACGCCATTTCGCTTCCTAATATGGACTCGCAAGAACGGATTCGCAAGAAGAGGCGCCGTTGGTCAACGGCGCATCACTTGACCGCGGTGATGGAGGGTCCCGGTGTTCTACTCCCTGAGTGCCTTGGCGACATTGTTTGTTTTCTGGTTGCTGTTCTCGGGCATCTACACGCCCTTTCTCCTGGCCGCCGGCGCCGCCGGTGCCCTGGCCGTGCTGCTCATCGCGGACCGCATGGACCGCTTCGATCATCAGGGGCGGCCAGCCCGGCTCGGCTGGCGTGCGCTGTTCTCCTACTGGCCCTGGCTGAGCAAGGAAATCGTCGTCTCGGCGTGGGACGTCAGCCGGCGCATTGTCGATCCGCGCCTGCCGATCACGCCGACGCTGGTCCGCTTCAAGCCCTTGCAGACCACCGAGCTGGGCCTGGTCATTCATGCCAATTCGATCACGCTGACCCCGGGGACGATCACCGTCGAGGTCGGCATGGGGGAAATGCTGGTACACGCGCTGAGTGCGAGCGGCGCCGCGGGGATTGCCGGCAGCGAGATGGATCGCCGCGTGGCCGCCCTCGAAGGATTCATCTTCGAGGAGTCGACCTGATGTTCGCCGCCGCGACCCTGGCGCTGCTGGTCACCGTCAGCCTGGCGCTGGCCCGGGCGGTGCTGGGTCCGACCGTCTTCGACCGCCTGCTGGCGACCAACACCATCGGTACCTGCACGGTATTGCTGCTGGCAGTGATCGGCTTTCTCACCGGTCGCCCGGAGTTCCTCGACCTGGCCCTGGTGTACGGCCTGCTCAACCTCGTTGGCACCGTCGCCGTGCTGAAGTTCTTCCACGACAGGCAGCTTGATGACCGCCGCCGTCAGCGCGAGGCGACGCGATGAGCAGCATGCTGATCGACATCGCGAGCTGGATCTGCCTGCTCGCCGGCGGCGCCTTCTGCATCGTTGGCGCGCTCGGCCTGCTGCGGATGCCCGACTTCTACACCCGCATGCACGCCGCCAGCGTCGTCGACACGCTCGGTGCCGGACTGGTTCTGCTCGGGCTGATCCTGCAGGCCGGGCTGAGCCTGGTCGCGGCCAAGCTGGCGATGGTCGGCCTGCTGTTGTTCTTCACCGGCCCGGTCGCCGGTCATGCGCTGGCCAAGGCGGCGATGCGGCGCGGCCTGGCACCGCTGCTGGCCGATGCCGACGGCGCCCTGTCAGGCTCGTCGAGCCCGACGAGAAAGCAGGGAGCGGAATCACCCGACAAGGAGGACACACCATCGAAACCCTGATCGTCAATGTGCTGCTCACCCAGATGATGGTTGCCGTGGTGGCACTGACGCGCACCCGCAACCTGTTCGCGGTGGTTGTCCTGTTCGGCCTGTACAGCTTCCTCACGGCGACCGTGATGGTCGCACTGGACGCCGTCGACGTGGCCATGACCGAGGCCGCCGTCGGCGCCGGCATTTCCACCGTGCTGCTGCTCGGTGCGCTGCATCTGTGCAACAGCGAGGAGGAAAAGCCGGCCCACAAGCCCTGGCTGCCATTGCTGGTGACCATCGGTACGGGTCTGGTGCTGGTCTATGGCACCTGGGATCTGCCGCCATTTTCGGATCCCGAGGCGCCGATCCACACGCACGTGGCGCCGCGCTACCTGGAACAGGGACCACGTGAGACCGGCGTACCGAACGTGGTGACCGCCGTCCTGGCCAGCTACCGTGGCTTCGACACGCTCGGCGAAACGATGGTCGTATTCACCGCCGGCATCGGCGTCATCGCCTTGCTGCGTCGGCGCCGCTACGTGCGCAGGGGCAAACAGTGAAAAACGACATGATCCTGCGGGTGATCGGCAAGCTGCTCATCCCGTTCATCCTGCTGTTCGCGCTCTACGTGCAGCTGCACGGTGATTACGGACCCGGTGGCGGCTTCCAGGCCGGCGCCATCATCGCTGCGGCGATGGTCCTCTACGCCATGATCTACGGACTGAGCACGGCGCGCCGGGTGTTCCCCGACTGGCTGGTCGAATCGATGATCGCCGGCGGCGTACTGCTCTACCTGGCGGTCGGCCTTGCCGGCCTGTATGTCGGCGGCAACTTTCTCGATTACTTCGTCCTTGACGCCGACCCGGTTACCGGCCAGCACCGCGGCATCTTCTGGATCGAGCTCGGTGTGGCGATCACCGTCTGCGGCGTGCTGCTGAAGATTTTCTACCTGTTCACCCAGCGCGGCCAGGACCAGTGACCGGCTTCCTCGACCACTACGACTACTGGGTGATGCTCTTCCTGGCGATGAGCGGGCTGTTCATCGTCATCGCCCGCGGCAATCTGATCAAGAAACTTGTCGGGCTGGCGATCCTGCAGACCTCGGTGTATCTGCTCTACCTGGCGCCCGGCAAGATTGTCGGAGGCACGGCGCCGATCGTCGATGCGGCGTTCACGGTGTACTCCAACCCCCTGCCGCAGGTATTGATTCTGACGGCGATCGTCGTCGGCGTCGCCACACTGGCTCTCGGTCTGGCGCTGGTGGTGCGCATCCGCGAGGAGTACGGCACCATCGAGGAGGACGAGATCCTGCACCTCGATGCCGACCCGGCCGACCCTGCCGACAACGCATCAGCATCGCAGCGATGAACGTCACCGAGCATCTGCCCATCCTGCAGGTTGTCCTGCCGCTGGCCAGTGCGCCGCTGGCGGTCCTCCTGCGCGACCGCCTGGCCGCCTTCGTGCTGGTGCTGGCGGCGACCTGGGCGGCTTTCGCGATCAGTGTCCTGCTGTGGTTGCAGGTCGGCGAATCGGGACTGATTTCCTATGCCATCGGCAGCTGGCCGCCGCCCTGGGGCATCGAATACCGGGTCGATGCGCTCGCGTCACTGGTGCTGATGCTGGTCTCGGGCATCGCGGCGGTGGTCCTGCCCTACAGCCGTGCCAGCATCGAGCGCGAGATTCGCCCGGACAAGCATTACCTCTTCTATGCCATGTTCGCGCTCTGCCTGAGCGGCCTGCTCGGCATCACCGTCACCGGCGATGCTTTCAACCTCTTCGTCTTCCTGGAGATCTCGTCGCTCTCTTCGTACGCGATGATCGCGCTCGGCAAGGACCGCCGCTCGCTGGTCGCTGCCTACCAGTACCTGATCATGGGCACCATCGGCGCCACCTTCATCGTCATCGGCGTCGGCCTCCTCTACATCAAGACCGGCACCCTCAACCTGGCAGACCTCGGCGTCCGCCTGCAGGCGATGACCAGCCACCGGCCGGTGCTGGCGGCGCTGGCCTTTCTCACCGTCGGTATCTCGCTGAAGCTGGCCATGTTCCCGCTGCATCAGTGGCTGCCGAACGCCTACGCCTACGCACCGTCGGCGGTATCGGCCTTTCTCGCCGCGACCGCCACCAAGGTATCGGTGTACGCGCTGCTGCGCTTCTACTTCTCGGTATTCGGGGAAACCGCCGTCTTCCAGCGGCTACCGATGGAGGACCTGATGCTGGTACTGGCGCTCGCCGGGATGTTCGTCGCGTCGACGGTGGCCATCTTCCAGGACAACCTGAAACGGCTGTTCGCCTACTCCAGCGTCGCCCAGATCGGCTATAGCGTGCTCGGCATCTCTTTCGATTCGGTGACCGGATTGACTGCCACCATCGTACACCTGGTCAACCACGCGGTGACCAAGGGCGGCCTGTTCCTGCTGCTCGGGGCGGTGATCGCCGGCATGGGTGGCGTTACCCTGGCGCGCGTGCAAGGCGTCGGGCGGGTCATGCCGCTGACCAGTTTCGGCATCGTGATTTGCGGATTGAGCCTCATCGGTGTACCTGGCACGGCGGGCTTCGTCAGCAAGTGGTACCTGATCCTGGCAGCGCTCGAAAAGGGCCAGTGGTGGCTGGTGTTCCTGATCGTGCTGTCATCGCTGCTGGCCGTCGCCTACGTCTGGCGCTTTGTCGAGGTGGCCTACTTCCACGCACCGCGCGCCGACCTCGCGGGTGCCCGTGAGGCGCCGCTGGCACTGGCGCTGCCGGCCTGGACCCTGGTCGCCGCGACACTCTGGTTCGGCGTCGACACTTCGCTCACGGTCGGCTCGGCCAGCCGTGCGGCCGGGCAGTTGCTCGGGATTGCGCCATGAGCGCCGACGACATGCTGATCCTCGCTGCGCTCGCGCTGCCAGGCGCCGGAAGCGTGGCGATTCTCCTTTGCGGTCGCTGGCCAAAGCTGCGCGAGACAGCGACTCTGAGCACCGCGACGCTGCTGCTGCTCTGCGTGCTGGCACTGCTGCCGACAGTCCTCGCGGGCGGACGGCCCGGCGTGCGTCTTTTCGAGCTGCTGCCGGGACTGGAAATCGCCTTCCGGCTCGAGCCCCTGGGCATGCTTTTCGCCCTCGTAGCGTCCGCTCTGTGGATCGTGAACTCGCTCTACTCGATTGGCTACATGCGCGCCAACCACGAGGAACATCAGACGCGCTTCTACGTCTGCTTCGCTCTGGCGATCACCGCGGCGATCGGCATCGCCTTCGCCGCCAACATGTTCACGCTATTCGTTTTCTACGAGTTGCTGACGCTGATCACCTACCCGCTGGTCACCCATCACGGCACTCACCAGGCGAGAGCCGGCGGACGAACCTACCTGGGCGTGTTGATCGGCACCTCGATGCTCTTCCTGCTGCCGGCGCTGGTGTTCACCTGGCATGTTGCCGGCACGACCGACTTCACGCCGGGCGGCATCCTGGGCGATCGCTTGTCCGGCTTCGCCCTCGCCGGGCTGCTCGCACTGTACATGTTCGGTATCGGCAAGGCGGCGCTGATGCCCTTCCACCGCTGGCTGCCGGCGGCGATGGTGGCACCGACACCGGTCTCGGCGCTGCTGCACGCCGTGGCGGTGGTCAAGGCCGGCGTGTTCAGCGTATTGAAGGTGATCATCTACATCTTCGGTGCAGAGACTCTGGCGGCGGAAGCAAGCACCGACTGGCTGCTGCTGGTCGCCGGCTTCACGATCATCGGCGCTTCGCTGGTCGCGCTGAACGCCGACAACCTGAAACGGCGGCTGGCCTATTCGACGATCAGCCAGCTCGCCTACGTGGTGCTCGCCGCGGCAATCCTGGCGCCGCTATCGCTGGTCGGCGCAGCGCTGCACATCGCCACGCACGCGGTCGGCAAGATCACCCTGTTCTTTGCTGCCGGCGCGATCTACACCGCCGCACACAAGACCGAAGTCAGTCAGCTCGACGGCATCGGACGGCGCATGCCGTGGACCATGGCGGCGTTCACGGTGGGAGCGCTGTCGCTGATCGGCATCCCGCCTGCCGCGGGCTTCATCAGCAAGTGGTTCATCATGTCCGGCGCGATGGGGGCTGGGCAGTGGGCCATCGTCGTCGTCCTGCTGGCCAGCACGCTGCTCACTGCCGGCTATATTTCATGCCCATCGTATATCGAGCTTTCTTTTTCGCGTGCCGCCGGCCGACGGACACGAGCACGGCCACGGTGAGGCGCCGCTGCCGATGGTCGCTGCGCTGACGGTGACCGCTGCCGCCACGCTGACGCTGTTTTTCTTTCCCGATATGCCGCTGGCGCTGGCACGACAGATGCTCGGAGGCTGAAAGTGATGGAGAGCATGGAGAAGCACTGGTTGGTGCGCCCGAAGACGATCACGCTGCTTTGGCGCGTGTTCATCGCGATCCTGGTCGCTACGGTCATCGCCGAACTGGCGGTGCAGCTGCACCCGCATTTCGGTTTCGACGGCTGGTTTGGCTTTCACGCCTGGTACGGCTTCCTCGCCTGCGCCGCCATGATCGTTTTCGCCAAGGGCCTGGGCCTGCTGATCAAGCGGCCCGACACGTACTACGGTGACGACCAATGATCCTCCATCCCGCACTGATCCTCGTTCTCGGCGCCCTGGTCCTGCCGTGGCTGCCGCACCGGGGAGCCCGGCAAGCCACCTCGCTGGCCCTGCCGCTGGCGGCATTATGGGCGATCTGGCAGGTACCGGACGGCAGCGCATGGCAACTCCATTTCCTTGACTACACGCTGACCCCTGCTCGCCGGCGACAAACTGACGCGCCTGTTTGCCACCATCTTCGCGCTAATGGCCGCCGCTGGCGCCCTGTTCGCACTGCGCCAGGAGAGCCGCGTGGAAGTGCCGGCGGCGCTTTTTACGCTGGCTCGGCGATCGGCGTCGCCTTCGCTGGTGACCTCATCACGGTATTCATCTTTTGGGAACTGATGGCCATCGGTTCGACCCTCGTAATCTGGAGTGCGGGCAGCCGTGCAGCCTATTCGGCCAGCATGCGCTATCTGTCGATCCACCTGCTCGGCGGCGTCGTCCTGATGGCCGGTATCGCCGGCCACGTCGCCGATACCGGCTCGGTCGCCTTTACGCAAGTAACGCCCGATTCCTTGGCAAGCTGGCTGATTCTGGCAGGCTTTCTGATAAACGCCGGCGCCCCGCCGCTTTCCGCCTGGCTGCCCGATGCCTACCCCGAGGCATCGTGGAGCGGCACTGTCTTCCTGTCAGCGTTCACCACCAAGACGGCTGTCTATGTCCTCTTGCGCGGCTTCCCGGCGCGGAAATCCTGATCTGGGTCGGCATGTTCATGATCTTCTACGGCATCGTCTATGCGCTGCTCGAGAACGACATGCGGCGCATTCTCGCCTACTCGATCGTCAACCAGGTCGGTTTCATGGTGGTCGGGATCGGTATCGGCACCGAGATGGCGCTAAATGGTGCCGCCGCGCATGCCTTCGCCCACATCATCTACAAGGCGCTCCTGCTGATGTCAGCCGGCTCCGTGCTGTACCGCACCGGCCGGCGCAGTGCACCGATCTTGGCGGCCTATTTCAGACAATGCCGGTCACCGCCGTGTGCGGCATCATCGGGGCATTGGCCATCTCTTCGTTTCCCTGGACTTCCGGCTTCGTCAGCAAATCGATGATCTCGCAGGCAGCAGGCGACGAGCATCTGCAGTACGTCTGGCTCGGGCTGGCGGCGGCCTCGGCGGGGTCTTCCTGCACGCGGGCATCAAGTTCCCCTGGTTCGTCTTCTTCCAGAAGGATAGCGGACTACGCCCCGCCGATCCGCCAGCAAGCATGCAGATCCCGATGATTCTCTTTTCCGTCCTGTGCATCGGCCTGGGCCTGTTCCCGGCGCCGCTCTACGCCCTGCTGCCGTTCGAGGTCAACTACGCACCCTACAGTGGCGCTCACGCGGTGAGCCAATTGCAGCTTCTGTTGTTCTCGGGTCTGGCGTTCTTCGTCATGCTCAGCTTCTTGAAGCGCACGCTGACCATTTCGCTGGATGTTGACTGGTTCTACCGTATGTTTGCTCCCCGCCTCGTCAATCTGCTGACGCCGCTGCTGGCAGGTGTCATTACCGGCCTGGAGAGCGCTGCCGCGTCACTGGCGCAGCGCGCCGGCAAGACCCTGCACCGCCATCACGGACCGCGAGGCAACCTGGCCCGAACCTGGCCCACGGGCAGCATGGCCTTCTGGGTGACGACAATGCTGCTGGCCTGGCTGGCTCTCTATTACCTGCCCTGACCCGATGAACAGCTCGCGCGATTCCGCGCGCATTTCACGCGAAAGGAGACATCATGAGCCAGCCCCTTGCCGATCAACCGGTTGCGCAGGGTGCGCGCGTCAGGCGCCTGCTGATCCCTGTCGACCCAACCGAACGCTCGCGCTGGGGCCTTCAGTACGCGCTGCGCCTGCAACGCAGCGGCAAACCGGTGCAGGTCGCGCTGCTCTTCGTCTCCGAGCCGGTCACCGCGCCGGAAGTTCTGCGTTTCCGTACGCAGGTCGAAATTGCCCGCTTCCAGGCCGAATGCGGCGCACACATCCTGCACGATGCCGCGCAACCACTGGCCGCGGCCGGCGTCGCGTGCCAGGAGATCTACCGCGAAGGCGATATCGTCGAGCAGATCGACGACGTCGCCGAACAGCTCGGCTGCGACGAAATCGTCCTGCCACTGCCGCACGCCCGCATCGTCAAGCTGCTGTCACGCGACGTGGTGCGGGAGGTGATCAGGCGGGCGAAGAGCGTGCCGGTGGTGACGATTGATGCGGAGGGTGTTGCGGAGAAGGCCCTGGACAGCTGGGTTTAGGCCTGCCTGGAAGCCATGACTCAAGGATGCAACGGGGCTGCGAGAGGTTTTCGGACAGTGCTCTTCTGGCAGCCGGGCTGTTGTTCAGTGGTGCAATATCTTGGCCAGGAACTGCTGTGCCCGCTGCGAACGAGCGGCTTCGAAGAAAGCATCCTTGCTGTCGTCTTCCACGATTCGCCCCTGATCCATGAAGATCACGCGCGTTGCGACCCGTTTCGCGAAACCCATCTCGTGCGTGACGCACATCATGGTCATCCCCTCCTTCGCGAGTTCAGTCATCACGTCGAGCACTTCGTTGACCATTTCCGGGTCAAGGGCCGAGGTCGGCTCGTCGAAGAGCATGCAGATCGGGTCCATCGCCAGAGCCCGCGCGATCGCCACGCGCTGTTGCTGCCCACCCGATAGTTGCCCCGGATATTTCTCGGCCTGCTCACTCAGGCCGACCCGGTCGAGCAAGCTGGCGGCCTTCGCCCGAGCTTCGCCCTCGCTGCGCCCGAGTACCTTGATCTGGGCAATGCTCAGGTTTTCGATGATGCGCATGTGCGGGAACAGCTCGAAGTTCTGGAAGACCATGCCGACCGTCGAGCGCAGCTGCGAAAGCTTGGTCCTGGGATCGCCGACGGAGACCCCGTTGACGATGATTTCACCGCTCTGAAACGGTTCCAGGCCATTGACACACTTGATCAGCGTCGACTTGCCGGAACCCGAGGGACCGCAGACGACGATCACCTCGCCCTTCGCCACCTGCGTCGTGCAGTCTGCGAGCACCTGGAACGAACCGTAATACTTGCTGACCTTGTTCATCGAAATCATCGCCATCCCCTTTGTCCTTGATCGCAGTCGGCGTCAGGCGACCTTGAGTTTGTTCTGGCAGTAGCGAACGATTCGCGACGCCGTGAAGCAGATCACGAAATAGACCGCGCCGGCGAAAAGCAACAGTTCCACCAGCCGCCCGTCGCGATCGCCAACCTTGTAGGCCGCGCCGAAGAAGTCGGCCAGCGCCGAGACATAGACCAGCGAAGTATCCTGAAACAGGATGATTCCCTGCGTCAGCAGCAAGGGCACCATGTTCCGGAAGGCCTGCGGCAGGACCACCAGCCGCATCGCCTGGCCGTAGGTCATGCCGAGCGCGCTGGCCGCGGCCATCTGGCCCTTCGACACCGACTGGATGCCGGCCCGGATGATCTCCGAGTAGTAGGCCGCTTCGAACAGCGCAAAGCCGGTGATCGCCGAGGCGAGGCGAACGTCGGAACCACGCGGCAGCCCGAAGAGGCTCTCGAGGAAACTGGGCACGATCAGGAAGAACCACAGCAGGACCATCACCAGCGGCACCGCGCGAAAGAGGTTCACATAAGCCGCTGCAAACCACGACAGGGGCTTGATCGACGACAGCCGCATCAGCGCCAGCAGAGTGCCCCAGACGATCCCGACGAGAACGGCGGTGACCGTGATCTGCAGGGAGATTACCATGCCATCCCAGAGGAAAGGCAGGGCGCCGGGGATCGAAGACCAGTCGAATTCATGCATCTCACTTGCCTCCGATGTAACCGGGAACGCGTACGTGGGCCTCGACCCAGCGCATCCCGAACATGACGACCACGTTGATCAGCAGATAGGCCAGGGTCACCGCAATGAACGATTCATACGGCTGTGCGGTGTAATCGACCAGTTGCCTCCCCTGGGCCGCCAGTTCCAGCAGGCCGATTGTCGAACACACCGCCGAATTCTTGAAAATATTCAGAAATTCAGAGGTCAACGGGGGAATGATGAGCCGCACGGCCATCGGCAGGAGAACGAAGCGGTAGGTTTGCGGCAAGGTGAAACCCATCGCCAGGCCGGCGTTTTTCTGTCCGGGTGGCAGGGAATTGATCCCGGAGCGAACCTGTTCGGCTACCCGCGCGCTGGTAAACAGGGCCAGACAGAGCATCGAAGCAAGGAACTGCTGCAGCACCGGGTTGGTCTGCTTCAAGGCATTTCCCCAGTCGACCGGCAGCAACTCGGGCATCACGAAATACCACAGGAACAGTTGCACCAGCAGCGGGATGTTGCGAAAGACCTCGACATAAGCTGCCGCGAACCCTGACAACCACTTGTTCGGGACCGTCCGCAAGACGCCGACCACCGCGCCCAAGGCCAGCGCGATCACCCAGGCCGACAAGGACAGGGCGATGGTCATCTTCAACCCGTAGAACATCCAGCCGAGGTAGGTGTCGTCACCGGTCGCCGTCGGCTGCAGAAAAACGTCCCAGTTCCAGTTGTACGCCACGTCTCTTCCTCCTCGCCTCGGACGGCGAGCGGCCTTGGTCGCGCCGCTCCACCGTCGCGCAGGAACAGCAAGCCGCGAGCCGTCGATTACCGGATAACTCACCGGTCGAGTGGCCACGGCAGCTGACCTACTTCATTCCTCCGAAAACGCTACACGGGCCGCGGCCGCCTGGCGGTTCCGGGACCATCAGGTGACTAGTCGTACGCCTTGTCGTTCGGTGACTTGTAAAGCGCCTTCATGGCATCGGAGAGCGGGAAGTTCAGGTTCAGGCCTTTCGGCGGGATCGGCTGCAGGAACCATTTGGCGTAGATCCTCTCGGCTTCACCCGACGTCATCGCCTTGCTCAGTGCGCCATCGACGACTTTCTTGAATGCCGGGTCATCCTTGGGCAGCATGCAACCGTAGGCCTCGAACGATTGCGGCGTGCCGACCACGACCCAATCGCTGGCGCGCCTGGCTTTCGCCATTTCTCCGAAGAGCAGGGCGTCGTCCATCATGAAGGCGACGGCACGGCCGGTTTCGAGCGTCAGAAATGCTTCACCGTGATCCTTGGCGCTGATGATGCTCATGCTCATCTTCTTGTCTTCGTTCATCTTGCGCAGCAGACGTTCGGAAGTGGTGCCGGCGGTGGTGACCACGTTCTTGCCTGCCAGATCGGGAAAATCCTTGATCCCCGAATTCGTCCTGGTCAGCAGGCGTGTTTCGATAATGAAAATGGTAGTGGAAAAGCTGACCTGCTTCTGCCGCTCGGTATTGTTGGTGGTCGAACCACATTCGATGTCGAGCGAGCCATTCTGGAGCAGCGTGATGCGGTTTGACGGGGTGACCGGCAAGAGCTTGATGTCGATCGTGGCCATCTTGAGATCCGCCTTGATCGCTTCGACAACCTTGAGCATCAGATCCTGCGAATAGCCGATAACCTGTTGTTTGTCATCATAATACGAGAAGGGAATCGACGATTCGCGATGGCCCAGGGTAATCAGGCCGGTTTCCTTGATCTTTTTCAGGGTGCCGGTCAGTTCCGCCGCCATGGTCGGCGCAGACAGCAACGCAGTGGCCAGGGTTGCCGCCAACACCCAGCGTTTCGAATTCGCAGTCACTCTCATGTCTCCTTCCTCCTTTTCTTGGTACCAACGGGTTGTCGGGTCTGGGCCCGATGCAGCTATTGTGGCACGATGCGCGGCCGGCTCATAGAGATGATGAAGTCATGAGGCGTGCACCGACCAGAGCGCCGGACATCAGCGAGGGGAGCAGAAATCGTTGTCCGCGCGGTTGCGCAGTCGGAGCGAACCCGAGCGCAAGGTGCCGCAACAAAGGCGCCACGGTCGACGTTCTTCAGTCGCGCCCTGAGCCGCAAGCAGCATCGAGGGTAAGGCCTCCGGGACGAACGGGCGCAAGGAATCGCTCGTCAGGCTCCGCCAGGTCGACGTTCGCCGTTGTGGCCACGACAGCCGTCGCGGGCCCGTCGTAGGAGGCAATGGTGTCGATCAGCAGTTATGCGAGCGTCTTTGCGCTACAAGTCGCGGAAATGTTAACAGATGCGGAGGGTGTTGCCGAGAAGGCCATGGACAAGTGGCTGTAGGGTTGGCGGGAAGCTATGTTGTACGCAAAGGCATAACGGGGCGCGGCAGTTTGTTGGATCGCGCGTTTCTGTAAGTGGCAGAGACGGTTGGCAAGCAAATAGGGTTGGCGAACGGCACTGCCGACCTATGAAGTGGTCCCCTGAGTCAAGACAAATATCGACCCAGTTTAAGTTGTGCAGTTGACTTCGCTAGCAGCTGGACGGCGCTGCCCCGGTGTTGCCTTTGAATTTGCTTTTGATGCGGCCGTTGACGTTGCTTCTGCGGGTGGGGAATCGCCTGTGGAGCGTAGCGGAACAGGCGATTCCCCACCCGCGCGGCCAAACTTGTCGAGGATCAACGCCCCGCCACCTATGCCGTTTCGATAGACGGTTGCGGGTGCCGCGTTGCCCAGCGACTGGTGCGGACGCTCGCCGTTATAGAAGGCAAAGTACGCGGCCAGGCCAACCATCAATTCGCCCATCGTCGCATAGCCCTTCAGATACACGTCCTCGTACTTGACGCTGCGCCAGAGGCGCTCGACGAAAATGTTGTCGAACACGCGCCCCCGCCCATCCATGCTGATGACCACGCCTTCTCGTTTCAGCACCCGGGTGAAGGCTTCACTGGTGAACTGCGCGCCTTGATCGCTGTTGAAGATTTCTGGCTTGCCGTGGCTACGCAGGGCCTCCTCCAGGCAATCGACACAGAACACCGATTCCATGCTGTTGCTGATCCGCCAGCTGAGCACCTTGCGGCTGAACCAGTCGATCACGGCGACCAGGTAGGCGAAGCCGTGCGCCAACCGGATGTAGGTGATGTCCGTGCTCCACACTTGGTTGGGTCTGACCACAGGAACGCCACGCAGCAGATACGGATAGACCGCGTGCTCAGGGCGCGGACGGCTGGTGTTCGGCCCCGGCGCCATGCCCGACAAGCCCATCAGTCGCATCAGGCGTCGTACCCGCTTGCGATTGACCGTGTGCCCCAACTGCTCAAGAAAGATCACCATCCGACGGGTGCCGTAAAACGGGTGGCGCGTGTACTCCTCGTCAATGAGCCGACTGTGGAGGAGATCGCCAGCATCGATCACCGGTGGCCGGCGCTGCGCGTAGACGGTGGCTCGGCATAACCCCGCCAGCGCGCATTGCTGCACCACTGCGACGGCCTCGCCGGGGTCGATCCATCCGTGCCGTATCACGGCAGGCTGATCCCAGACTTTTTTTTCAGCCAGTCCAGTTCCATCTTCAACTTGCCGATCTCGCTGTACAACAGCTCCGGCTCCCGGTGCGCCGCCGCTGGCTTGGGGCCGCGCTTGCCTTCAAACAGCGTCTTGGCATTCTCCTGGATGGCCTTCTTCCATTGCCCAACCTGCACCGGATGCACGCCGTATTCCCGCCCAATCTCGTTGATCGTCTTGACCCCGCGTACCGCCTCCAGACCAACCTTGGCCTTGAACTCCGGCGTATGTACCTTCCGCGTCGTTGCTTCACTCATCGCTTCTCGCTCCCTATGACGGAGCACAGCTTAAACTACTGTCTGATTTCCAGGGACCACTATAACGCTGGCTTGTTGTCTGAAGGGAGTGAACGTGCAAACGGTCAGCATACATGTCACCATGACCCCGCTTTCTCGTTTGGTCGACCAGGCTGCCGCCGGTGAGGAGATCATCATCGCCAAAGCCGGCAAGCCGATTTGCCGCCTGATGCCGTTGGCAAGGGAAAGCCGGGAGCCGCGGACACTCGGGATCCTGACCGGCAAGCTCGATGTGCCGGACAGCTTTGACGATCCATTGCCCGACGAACTGATCGACCGGTTCTACAAGGGGCCGATTTTCCCTTGACGGTCGGGAACTGTCGAGACACCCTCGAGCATGGTAGTCGTGATCGTGCTCCCGGAATTTTCGCCGCACTCCCCGTACCTTCTCTCGCGTAGGGAGAAGAGAGTCCGTGAGTCGCCCCAGCGATTTTCACGGTAGGCATTGGCCGTGTTGGCCAAGTTGGTGACGGCCGACGCGCGCCTGTCCGCCTGTAGGGAACTTGTTCAGGTGATTTGACGGCTACCGCGTCGCCGACCCCGGCCACCGCACTCGGGCTCAAGTGCAGGCGTTTCGCCGCAAGGGCTCCTGTTCGCCGACCGCCCGGCTTTGCGGCAAAGCACGTCGCCGGGAAGGATCGGGGCAATTGCCGCCGCGAGCGGCACGACGGCCGGCTGGGCGCGCAACGGCGAGTCAGGGTTCGCCGGTCAGGCGCAGCTCGGCAGCGCGGGCGGCTACTTGACCCGCTGCAACTTCGGCCGGCCGGCGCCTGGCGGGGTGGTCGGCGGTTCCGGCTCGCTGTCGTGGTCGGCCGCCGTTGCCGTGCTTTCCGTGCTGGCCGCTGCCGCGCTCTCGGCTTCGAAGGCCATGCCGGCGCCGTTCTCACGGGCATAGATCGCCGAAACGTTGCTGATCGGGATCGACAGATCGCGTGCGACGCCGCCGAAGCGGGCCTGGAAGGTGATCAGTTCGTTGCCCATCTCGAGCCGGCCGGTCGCCTCATAGCCGACGTTGAGGACGATCTGGCCATCGCGAACGTGTTCCATCGGCACGCGCGTGCGCGCGTCGACGGCGACGGCCAGATAGGGCGTGAAGTGATTGTCGGTGCACCACTGGTGGATGGCGCGGATCAGGTAGGGTTTGGTCGACGGCAGGTCCAAGTTGTTTCCTGTGAGGCGTGATCGGGCTTTGGCAGGGAGCCGGCGGTGGCGGCTGCGAAGGCCGTCGTTGCCGCCGGCGACCGGCGCCGGGCAGGCTACTTGCGCATTGCTTTTTCGGACGGCGTCAGCGCGTCGATGAAGCCTTGCCGGCTGAAGATCCTCTCGCCGTACTTCAACAGCGGCAGGGCGGTCTTCGGCAGTTCGATGCCGTAGTGGTCGAGCCGCCAGAGCAGCGGAGCGATGGCCACGTCGAGCATCGAGAATTCCTCGCCGAGCATGTGCTTCTGCTTGACGAACACCGGCGACATCTCGGTCAGGCGGTCGCAGATCTGCTGGCGGGCGCGGTCGGCGGTCTTGCCGTTCTTTTCCAGCGGCTCGATGTACGCGAACACCTCGCGCTCCATGGTGATCAGCAGCTGGCGCGCCCGCGCGCGCATGATCGGATCGGCGGGCATCAGCTGTGGATGCGGGAAGCGCTCGTCGATGTACTCGTTGATGATATTCGGTTCGTACAGGATGAGGTCGCGTTCGACCAGCACGGGGACGCGGCCGTAGGGGTTGATGATCGCGATGTCATCAGGTTTGGCGAACAGGTCAACGTCGACTATCTGGAAGTCCATGCCCTTTTCGTACAGCACGATCCGGCAGCGGTGACTGAACGGGCAGGTGGTTCCCGAATAGAGATTCATCATCGTCAATACCCTCAAAAACGAATCGGCACCGCGACGGCGGCGGGCGTTCGTGGCGCCCTCGCCGGCGATGCCGCCGCCCGAAACCCGGCGTTGGTGCTGTTACTTGATGTCTTTCCAGTAGTTCTTCTTCATCTTGTAGGCAAAGCCGAAGAGAACCAGGAGATAGGCCAGGACGGCGAAGCCGAGCTGTTTGCGGAATCCCGCTTCCGGCTCGGCTGCCCAGACCATGAAGCCGACCAGATCGGCGATGGTCTTGTCGTATTCGGCAGGTGTCTGCGTGCCGGGCGTTGCCAGCTCCAGCTTGTGATCGGCGTCGAGCACCTGGATTCCCTGCAGCTGCCAGAGCACGTGCGGCATGCCGACATTTTCGTAGACCATGTTGTTCCAGCCGGTCGGCCGCTTTTCGTCGCGGTAGAACGAGCGCAGGTAGGTGTACAGCCAGTCGGCACCGCTACCGTCCTCGGAGGCGCGCGAGCGGGCGACCAGCGAGAGGTCGGGTGGCGTCGCGCCGAACCAGGATTTCTGATCGGCGGGATTCGCGGCAACACGCATCTGCTGGCCGATCTTGTCGGCGGTGAACAACAGGTTGTCCTTGATCTGCTGCTCGCTCAGGCCGATCTTGGTGAGGGTCTGGTAGCGGACATAGCTGGCACCGTGACAGTTCAGGCAGTAGTTGACGAAGGTGCGGGCGCCGCTTTGCAGGGCGGCGTCGTTGCCCTGGACGTCAGGCGCCTTGTCGAGATGGACAGCTGCGCCGCTGGCCAGGGCGATTGCCGGGGCGAAGAGCAATGCAGTAAGCAGTTTTTTCATTTTGTGCATTCCTTTACATCGTCACGCGGTCGGGTTCCGGCTTGTACTTGTCGATCTTCGACCACCACGGCATGGTCAGGAAGAACAGGAAGTAGTACGCGCTGAGCAGCTGTGCCACCGGCGCGCCCGGGATGACGTCGAAGAACGCGTAGGACGGTGCTTTCGTGCCAAGGAAGCCAAGGATGAAAAACGAGATCACGAAGATCGTCAGCAGGGTCTTGAAGATCGGCCCACGATAGCGGATCGACTTGACCGGGCTGCGGTCGAGCCACGGCAGGAAGGCGAGAATGACGACGCCGGCACCCATCGCCACCACCCCCAGAACTTGGCGTCGATGCCGAACAGCGGCCAGACCATGGCCCGCAGGAGCGAGTAGTAAGGCGTGAAGTACCACACCGGCGCGATGTGCGGCGGCGTCTTCAGCGGATCGGCCGGGATGAAGTTGTTGTACTCGAGGAAGTAGCCGCCACCCTCGGGCGCGAAGAAGACGATGATCGAGAAGACCATCAGGAACACCACCACGCCGACGATGTCCTTCACCGAGTAGTAGGGGTGGAAGGAATGCCGTCGAGCGGGATGCCCTGCGAGTCCTTGCGCTTCTTGATCTCGACGCCGTCGGGGTTGTTCGAACCGACTTCGTGCAGTGCCAGGATGTGCGCGGCGACCAGGCCGAGCAGCACCAGCGGTACGGCGATGACGTGGAACGAGAAGAAGCGGTTGAGGGTCGCGTCGCCGACGACGAAGTCGCCGCGGATCCAGATCGACAGCGGTTCGCCGACCAATGGAATCGCCGAGAACAGGTTGACGATGACCTGCGCGCCCCAGAAGGACATCTGTCCCCACGGCAGCAGATAGCCCATGAAGGCCTCGGCCATCAGGCACAGGAAGAGCAGCGTGCCGAAGACCCAGATCAGCTCGCGCGGCTGCCGATACGAGCCGTAGAGCATGCCGCGGAACATGTGCAGGTAGACCACGACGAAGAACGCCGAGGCGCCGGTCGAGTGCATGTAGCGGATCAGCCAGCCCCAGGGGACGTCACGCATGATGTACTCGACGCTGGCAAAGGCGATCGGGATGCCGCTGGCGTTGAGCGCCGCGTCCGGCTTGTAGTGCATGACCAGGAAGATGCCGGTAACGATCTGGATGACCAGCACCAGCATCGCCAGCGAGCCGAAGAAGTACCAGAAGTTGAAGTTCTTGGGCGCGTAGTACTCGGAGAGGTGGCCGCGCCACATCGACGTCGCCGGGAAGCGGGCGTCAAACCATTCGAGCAGATTGCCTTGCAGCGAGCCGTCGGATTTGTATTTTTCGTAGCTGGTGTTCGACGCCATGGCTTAAGCCCCCTTCTTGTGTTCGCCGATGAGGATGCGTGTATCCGACAGATACATGTGCGGTGGCACCTCAAGGTTGTCCGGCGCCGGTTTGTTCTTGAAGACACGACCGGCAAAGTCGAAGGTGGAGCCGTGGCAGGGGCAAAGAAAGCCACCCAGCCAGTCGCTGCCCATGCCGTCCGCCGGGCCGTGCTTGAACTTGGCCGTCGGCGAGCAGCCGAGGTGGGTACAGATTCCCACGGCGACCAGGAATTCCGGCTTGATCGAGCGTGTTTCGTTCTTGCAGTACTCGGGCTGCATGTTCTTGTCCGAGTTCGGGTCGGCCATCTGGTCGTTGAGCGCGGGCAGCGTTTCGAGCATCGTCTTGCTGCGGTTGACGATCCACACCGGTTTGCCGCGCCACTCGACGGTCAACATCTGGCCGACTTCGAGGCTGCCGATGTCGACTTCCACCGGCGCACCGGCGGCCTTGGCCCGCTCGGACGGCAGCATGCTGGAGAGGAAGGGCACGAGCGCGACCAGCGCCCCCGCCCCGCCTACGGCAGCGGTCGCGACGACCAGCCGCCGCCTGCCGCAGTCCACTTTGCTCTCATTGCTCATGGCGCTCATTCCTGGCACGTAATGAAAAATTGGTACAAACCAAACCGCGGCATTATACGTGAATCTGTCAACGGAGAGAATCGCCGGGCGTGCCCAGGCGGGTGTCAGCGCGCTGACCGGCCTGCCGTTCGGGTCAACTACGGGACAAGCGCAAGCGACCGGCCCGGGTCCTGGCGGCTCGTCAATCGCTCACGCGACGGCGCGTTTGTCGGGGAAGTTCGCCGAAATAGCTGCGATAGAGTCTGGACAGGCGGCCCATGTTCTCGAACCCCAGGGCATGCGCCGCGGCGGTGATCGATTCGCCCGGCGCACGGAAAAGCAGCAATTGGCGGCGAAAACGGTGCAGCCGCAGGAGCTGGAAGTAGGCTTGTGGACCGACTCCGGCCCATTCCTTGACGGCGCGGTGAAGCGTCCGCCACGAGACGTGCAGCTCGGACGCCAGGCGTTCGCTGTCGATCTCCCGATTGCACGCCAGCGCGGCTCTCTCCGCTTCTTTGACCAGTGTGAACCTTCGCTGCTGCGTTGCCGTTCGGATGTCCGTTGCCGCGGCTGGATCGACACCGCCCAGGGCCTCGACCAGTCGCGCGACGATGCGCTCGCGCAAGACCTGTGCGATCCGGCTGTTGGCCGGCGTGGAATCGCCGGGGGGAAGAGCGCTCGCCTGGCGGCAGGCGGCGAGCAACCGGCGCATTGCCGCCGGCTCGACGTCCACCAGGCCACCGGCTGGCGCGGCCAGTCCCCAGGTCGCCAGCAGCTCACGGGCGATCTCGATGTTCAGGCTGCGCATCCCCTCGGGGCTGACGTACTCCTGCTCGACAGACCCGAATACCAGGGCCTGACCGGTGTTGACTTCAACGCCCTGCCATACCGGCGCGCGCTCGGCGGCGATCAGCAGGCCGATGGACACATTGCTGGAGTGATTCAGGTGGCTATTGCGCAGGCGCTGGCCCCATCGTTCCCAGCGCAGGGTCACACCGGGCAGCATTACCAGCTCGGAGTGGTAGCCGAGCGCGCCCGGCGACAGCTGGGCGATCTCGAAGTCCCATCCCTGGGACCAGGAAAACAGCTCGTCGACGTCGTCGGTGGCGATCGTTTGATGGTGGATCAATGGTGGCGCTCCCAGGTCAGAGGCTCGCTCAAGCCGAACGCGCCACGCGCCAGCGACAAGTTGGCAGGATACGGCTTTTTCGCGCGCCGCTCCTTGCTTAGCATGGCTGACCGAAATCTGCAAGCCGACCGACGAGGAAGCCAGCGCCCGCCACATGACAAGCCATGTCCTGAGCATCGAAACCCGCGCCCTGGCCGTTGGCCAGTGGGCCAACCTGGTGATGGCCGTGGCGGGGGTGAGCGCCGCCATGCTGTCACGCTCCGATGCGCTTCTGGTGGATGGTCTCTACTCCGGCGTCAACTTCGTTTCCGCGCTGATCGCGGCGCGCGTCGCGCGCGCCGTGCGGCGTCCGGCGGACAGCCGCTACCCCTTCGGCTATGACGCCTACGAATCGCTCTATGTCAGCTTCCGTGCGCTGGTGCTGATCGGTATCCTGGTTTTCGCCCTGTTCGCCTCGGGCGAGAAGATCCTCACCTATCTCAGCGGTGGCGTGGTGCCAGCGCTGATCCTCGGACCGATCCTGCTCTATACGGTGGCAATGGTGGTGATCTGCGGCGGTCTGGCCTGGCAGTTTGATCGCGCCTGGCGGCGCAGCGGGCGGTGCAGCGATCTGCTGCGAACCGAGAGCCGCGCGGCGGTGGTGGACGGCGTGCTCAGCGCCGGTGCGGGCGCCGCCCTGCTGCTGACTCCGCTGCTGATCGGTACGCCGGCCGAGGGGCTGGTGCCGATCGCCGACGCCCTGATCGTCCTGGTTCTGCAGTCGGTCATGCTTCCCCAGCCGCTGGCCATGCTGCGCGCTGCGTTAAGGGAGGTGACGGGCGGCGCGGCCGAGCCCGAGTCGGTCACGATCGCCCGCGGCCATGCCGACGAAGCCCTGCGTGGACGACCGTTCACGCTACTCGATGTCGCGGTGATCAAGTCTGGACGCACGCATTTCGTCGTCCTCTACGTCAAGCCGCTGAGTCCGGTGGTCGGCGAGACGCTCGACCAGCTTCGTGAGGCACTGACCGTCGCCTATGCCAGCCGCGGTGCAGCGGTGCGCTGCGAGGTGGTCGCCACGGCCAGCGTACCGTTCTGGTCTGCTCAGCCGCCGGCCGTTGCCGAATCGATGTCGGGATGACGCGGTGCCGAAAACTTCGGCAGCGCTCCAGCTCACTCAACCCGTTGGGTGGAATCTTATGAACACGCGAGAAAGGGAATGACCATGTCCAGAAACGCCGGAGTTCGCCCGAGTGCGACGCGAGTTGTCGCATCCATGATGGTGCTGTTTGCAGTGAGCAATGCGTCATTCGCACAGGATGACAAGCCACAGGGCGGGACGATCGATGCATCGGATCCGACCAAGATATACACCTATATGGGTGCTGGTCCGAAGTACACCGACTACACGAATAATGAGCACATGACCGAGCTCAGAGTCGCCGGCAACCTGGGATTGTCAAAGAAGGACATGGTCTTTTTCAACGCCGGATATGGGCAGCACTCCGGCAACCAGGTGTCTGGCAGCAACTCCGGGCTGACCAATGCCCGAGCACGATGGTTTCACCTCGTCGAAATGGATTACGCCATCACCTCCGGTTACCGTGGATGGGCCACCCAGATCGACCTGCAGCTGGCGGGTCAGTTGAAGGGAACGGACGGGCAAAATGTTCTGTCATTTGGCGCCTTGCCGGCATTCGGCATCAACAAGAACTGGAGTCTCTACCTGCCGATGAATGTCGTGAATTCCTGGGACAAGAAATTCGGAAGTTACAACGGGGTAGGCCTCAACATGTCGCCCTTGCTGGTTTATAGCCCGGACAACTGGTGGGAAGGCGCCTATGTCCAGTTCTGGGGAGGGTATACCCGCTTCGTGTCTGGAAACCTTTCAAACGAGGGGTCCGGGCACCTCGATATCACGGTTGCCGGAAAGATCACGCCGACGGTGACCTGGACACTGCTGACGCAGAAGAATTTCGACGTCGATCTCGAATCGTATCAGCGTGGCAAGAATACCGGCCTGAAAAACGACTGGAATGCCTTCCTGTATCTCACGACCTATTTCTGAGCAGAAATCCACAGCAACATCCTTGCACGGAGAAACCCAATGAAATCGATAGTCAGGTCATCACTGCTGCTGGCGGCATTTCTCGCAAATCTTGCCTGCGCACAGCAAGCGGCGCCGTCCGCTCCCCGAAAAGTCATGGATGGCGTTCCGCCAAGCAAGCAAAGCCAGGTGACTTTTGGCAACTATCGCGAACACCCGTATAGCCAGTGGGCCTTTCGCAACGCCGGTGCGCCGTTGAATGTGCTGATGGTTCCACGAGCGGGGAAAATACACCCGTTGAGGGAACGCTTCGACGGCAGCATCGGCCAGATCCCGGTCAAGGATGCCAATGGAGAAAGCAGGACGGTAGACCAGATTCTCGCCGACAACTTCACCGATGGCTACCTGGTACTGAAGGGCGACGATATTCGTTATGAGCGATATTTCAACGGCTTGACAAGCGATTATCAGCACATCTGGTTTTCGGCGACAAAGTCGCTGACCAGCACGGCATTCGGGATTCTCGTGGCTGAAGGCAAGGTCAAGCTGAGCGACTCCCCGGCCAAGTATATCCCGGAGTTGAAAGGAAGCGGCTTCGAGCGCGTGACGATTCAGAACGTCCTCGATCACAGCAGCTCCATCGACTTCAAGGAAAACTACACCGATCCGAATTCGGATTTCCTGAAATACTACGGCCCGGCGATGAACATGGCGAGAGTGCCCGGCGGTCGTGACGCCGAGCCACAGACCACCGAGATCTATGGCATACACGATTTCCTGTCCAAATTCATTCGCCCCAATAGCCAGGAAACGGCCGGCGACGTTTTTGACTATAACTCGGCCAATTCCGACGTTCTCGGCTGGTTGATCGCCAGGATCTCGGGCTTGCCGTACGACCGGTTCATTCAGCAACATATCTGGTCGAAACTTGGTGCCGAGCACGATGCTTACACCGTTGTTGACCGTGCCTACATGGGCATCGCCACAGGCGGTTTCAACAGCACGCTGCGAGATGCGGCACGCTTCGGCAAGATGATACTCGACCGGGGAAAGTTCAACGGTCAGCAGGTGGTGCCAGCCGAGTGGGTCGATGCTTCGATCAAGCTGAACGCCAAAGACAAGGAGAAAATGAAGAACAACGAACGCTACAAGGGATCGGCCTGGCTTGCGTACAAGAACATGTGGTGGATTCTCGATGACCGGGCAGGCGAATATGCGGCCGTCGGCATTCACGGGCAGGTGATTTATGTCAATCGAGACGCCGACATCGTGGTCGTGTTCTTCTCAAGTCAACCGGTCGCCTCGGCCGCCGGCAACGCCAGCTTCTGGTCGAAAATCCTCGCCACCCAGGCGATCGCCAGAACGTTGAAGACGTCGGGGCGGCAATAGCAGCTGCCGCCCCGACGGCCCGCTGCGCTTGCCGCCGGGCCGCCGTCACGGCGGCGGTGAGGAGCGCTGGGAATATTCAGGCCAGATCGTCGTGTAGCCGGCGAAACCGACGATCGCCTGGTCGAGCAGCGACCTTTCGATCAGCAGCCGCTGCAAGCGTTCATGGGTCGAGCGTTCGGCGCTCGCGCAGCGCCTGCGCCAGGGTGCCGGCATCGACGTATTCGAGCTCGCCGCCGACCGGCACGCCGCGAGCGATGCGCGAGACGCTGACGCCGCGGCTCTTGAGCATTTCGGAGAGGTAGTGGGCGGTAGCTTCGCCCTCGTTGGTGTAATTGGTGGCGATGATCACTTCGCTGACGACGCCATCGCAGGCGCGCGCCAGCAGGCGGTCGAGCCGCAGTTCTCCGGGGCCGATGCCGTCGAGCGGCGAGACCCGGCCCATCAGCACGTAGTAGAGCCCCGAATAGGCGTGCGTCTGCTCCATCATGTTCATGTCCACCGGCGTTTCGACGACGCACAGCAGGCTGGCGTCGCGCTTGCCCGACAGGCAGCGGCCGCAGACCTCGGCCTCGGTGAAGGTGTTGCAGCGCTGGCAGTGGCGAAGCGCGGCGAGCGCCCGCTGCAGGCCGTCGGCGAGTAGCTGCGCGCCGCCGCGGTCGTGCTGCATCAGGTGGTAAGCCATGCGCTGCGCCGATTTCGGGCCGACGCCCGGCAGACAGCGCAAAGCCTCGATCAACGCCTCGAGGCTCGACGGGGCGTTCATCAGAACGGCAGTTTGAGCCCGGGCGGCAGGTTGAGGCCTGCCGAGAAGCCGGCCATACGCTCCTGCGAGAGCTGCTCGGCGCGCCGCATGGCGTCGTTGAGGGCGGCGGCGATCAGGTCCTCGAGCATTTCCTTGTCGTCCATCACCGTCGGGTCGATGGTGACCCGGCGGACGTTGTGGCTGCAGGTCATCTGCACCTTGACCATGCCGGCACCGGACTGGCCCTCGACTTCGAGCTGGGCCAGCTCGTCCTGGGCCTTCTTCATGTTTTCCTGCATTTGCTGAGCCTGTTTCATCAGGCCGGCGATTCCGCCTTTCATCATCTGTGGTGCCTCTGAGGTAAGGGATTAAACGGGTTTGATCGACGATTCGATCAGGGTGGCGTCGAACATCTCGATCACCTCGCGGACGAAGCCGTCCTGCTCGACGGCGGCGATCGCGCGATCCTGGCGCTGCTGGCGATCACGCTGGGCGGTGACCGCCGGAGTGTCGCCCGAGGGTGCCTCGAGTTCGACAAACAGCTTGAGCGGCCGGCCGAAATGCTCGCCAAGCGCCTGCTGAAGCTTGTCCTGGGCGGCTTTGATCAGCAGATGGCGATGCGTCGGCGACAGCCGCAGGGCGATCCGCTCGCCGCTCAGGTCGCGCCATTCGCAGTGCTGCGCGAGTTCCCGTGCCATGCCGCTGACCCTCAGCGCGGCCAGCACCTCGTGCCAGTCGCCGACCGCGCGCTCGCCATCGGCAGCCGGCAACGCCGCCGCGGCGACCGGCGGCGATGGTCGTGTCGCGACCTCCTCGCCCACCTCGCCGGTCGTCCTGGCGGCCGGTTGCCGCGGCTCCACTGCCGCTACCGGCGAGCGCACCGGACTGGCCGCGCTGGCAGTACCGCCCGCTGTGGCTGTCGGCGCTGGCCGCGACGCGGGTGTTGCCGCGGGACGCGCGGCGGCGGTCCTGGCTGCTGCGGCCGGCGGTGCTTCCGCCGCCTCGCCTTCAGGCAGGGGCCGGAAGGCAAAAAGGCGCAGCAGGGTCATCGTGAAACCGGCCAGTTCGTCGGGCGCCAGCGGCAGTTCCTGTCGCCCATGGACGGCAATCTGGTAGGCCAGTTGAACGAACTCGGGGTCGAGAGCGGTGGCGAGTTGCTGCACTCGTTGCCGGTCGGGCAGCTCGTCGGCGATCGCCTGCGGCGCCAGCTGGGCGATCTGCACGGTGGTCAGCAGGCTGGCCATTTCCTGCAGGGCGGCGTCGAACGACAGGCTGCGCGCGACCATCTCGTCGGCGACGCACAACATCGCCGCGGCATCGTCGGCGAGCAGCGCGTCGAAGATCCGGAACAGGTGATCGCGGTCGATGGCGCCAAGCATCTCGCGCACCTGCAGTTCATCGACCCTGCCCGCACCATGCGCGATCGCCTGGTCGAGCAGCGACAGCGCGTCGCGCATGCTGCCCGCCGCCGAGCGCGCCAGCAGTTGCAGGGCAGCGGGTTCGGCGGCGATCGCCTCGACTTCGAGGATCTGCCTGAGATGGCCGGCGATCAGCGGCTGCGTCATCTGCTTGAGGTTGAACTGCAGGCAGCGCGAGAGCACGGTCACCGGGATCTTCTGCGGGTCGGTGGTCGCGAGGATGAACTTGACGTGCTCCGGCGGCTCCTCGAGCGTTTTCAACATGGCGTTGAACGCGGAGTTCGAAAGCATGTGCACTTCGTCGATGACGTAGACCTTGAAGCGGCCGCGGGTCGGCGCGTAGACCGCGTTCTCGAGCAGCTGCCGCATTTCATCGACTTTGGTATTGGTCGCCGCGTCGACTTCGAGGAGGTCGACGAAACGCCCACTGTCGATTTCCTGGCATGAGGAACAGCTGCCGCAGGGGCTGGCGGTGACACCGGTCTCGCAATTCAGCGCCTTGGCGAGAATGCGCGCCAGCGTCGTCTTGCCGACGCCACGGGTGCCGGTGAACAGGTAGGCGTGATGCAGGCGCTGCTCGGTCAGGGCGTGCGTCAGCGCCCGGACAACGTGCTCCTGGCCGACCAGGCTGGCGAACGATCGCGGGCGCCACTTGCGCGCCAGGACTTGGTAACTCATGGGCCGATTCCAGCAATTGGCAAATGCCGCTCCGCGGCAGTCGTTCGGCGATGCGCTGGCTGGCTGCCGCGGCTGCCGCGGTCGGCAAAGGCAGGCGTTTGACGGTTGGCAGAAGCGCAGGGCAAGGGTGGCGAGCCTTACCCCCGGCACTCACATAAGACGGCTGTGGCTGCTTCCTTCCGGACCTGACCAGGTTCACCACCCTGCGATGCGGGGAGACCCGCCACGAGGAATGCTATCACATCAACCCCCGCCACGTCGGAAGTGGCGCTGGAAATCGTCCATGAAGTCGGCCTGCTGATCGGCGCTGCCACCGTCGAAGCTGATCGAAACCGCCAGGCGCGGCAGCACCAGGGCGCCCATCTGCAGCGTCGGCAACGGCTGGCACCGGAGTTCGACGCCGCGCTCGCCCTGCTGCAGGCGCCAGCCGTCGGCCAGCCGGGACACCGTCCAGCCGCTCAGCAGCGGCTGCAACTGGCGGCTGAACTCGGGCAGCGCCAGGCTCATCGCGAATTGCGGCACGGCGCCTGCTCAGCCGCCGGCGATCGGCGGCCAGATCGCCAGCACGTCGCCCGGATTGAGGCGCTGCGTATCGCGTTGCTGCGGCGGCACGAACTCGCCGTTGAGCAGCACCAGATGCACCAGCCGCGGCGGCAGTGCGCGGTCGGCGATCAGCGAGGCGACGGTGCTGCCGTCGCCAACCTCCAGCACCAGCGCGTTGCTGCGGCGCGCGTCCACCGGCAGGTAGTCGGTCAGGAAGGCGTACAGCTTGAGCGTGATCTGCATCAGGCCGCGGCCAGCCCCCTGGCGAGATAGGCTTCGCTGAGCAGCAGCGGGTTGGCGAGCAGGCGCGCTCGCCACGCGCCGAGACGCACGCGGCCCTGGATCAGGCCACGCAGGACGCCGATGTGCGCGCTGTGGCCGATGCTGTTGGCGCCGACCAGGCGATCGCCGTCGAAGACCAGCCGCAGGTAGCGATAAGTGGCCTGGTCGAGCAGTTGCGCGGTCTGGCGACCGGGCGCGTCCTGCCATTGGCCGAAGGACGCCGAGATCAGCCCCAGCGTGTCGAGCACGTTGAACACGAAGGTCCCCGGCAGGGTCGCCGACTGACCGGCCATGTTCAGGGCGGCAACGCGCGCCTGCTCGACGGCATCGGGCTGGATGGCATTGACGACGCGGCGACCGGTAGCGAACTCGACCGCTTCGGCAACGTCGCCGGCGGCGTAGATGCCAGCGATGTTGGTCTGCATCGAATCATCGACGAGGATGCCGTGGTCGACCGCGACGCCGCTGCCGGCGAGAAAATCGACGTTCGGCCTGACGCCGGTGGCGTTGATCAGCGCGTCGACCTCGACGCTCTCGCCATCGTCGAGCTGGACCCGCAAGGCGTCGCCTGCCGCAGCGATGGACACCACCTGCCGACCGGTACGCACCTCCACCCCCTTGCCTTCGCACCAACGACGAATCATGCCGCCGGCCACCTCGTCCATCATCCGCGGCACCATCCGGTCGCCCATTTCGACGACCTTCAGCTGCCGACCTTGCGCGGCCAGCGACTCGAGGATGATGCAGCCGATGAAACCGGCGCCCATCTGCAGGACGCGTGCGCCGCCGGCGATGGTCTCGGCGATCACGCGCGCGTCGGCGAGCGTCCAGCAGCAGTGCACCCGCGGCAGGTCGAGGCCGGGAATCGGCGGCCGCAGCGGCTGCGAGCCGGTGGCGACCAGCAGGCGGTCCCAGGCGAGGACGCTGCCGTCGGCCAGGGTTGCAGTGCGCCGCGCGCCGTCGATGGCCTGGACGCGCGCCGTCAGCAGGCGGATGCGCAGGCGCTCGAAATGATCGGCCTGCTTGCGCAGATAGGTTCCCGCTTCGTCGATCCTGCCGGTCAGCAGGTAGGGAATCGCCATTCGCGAGTAGGGTGGCTCCGGCTCGTCGCCGAGCAGCGTGATCTCGGCCTGCGGATCGGCGCGGCGCAGCGTCTCGGCGGCAACGACCCCGGCCGGGCCGTTGCCGACGATCAGGTGTGCGACCACCTCAGAGCCCCAGCCGCGAGCGAGTTGCCGCGGTCGGAACGCCGTCGGCGGTCCAGCCGCGCAGGCTGTAGTACTCGGGAAGCATCTTGCCGATCTCGGCGACCATGCCCTTCGAGCCGCCGGTCTTGCACGGTTCGTTGAGCAGCCGCGGCGGCAGCGTGTCGTCCTTGCCGGTGATGCCGGCCGCCAGGTTGAAGTCGCGCTCGAGATTCCAGATCCGCTCGCCCATCTGCAGTAGCGAATCGAGTGCCCAGTCGCCTTCGCAGGCGGCCTGAATCTGCGGCTGGATGTCGTTCATCGTCCAGGCGAAGGTGGTGAACACGCACAGCCCGCTCGAATCGACGACGGCGGTGGCGTCCTGGAAGGCCTTCAGCATTTCCGGCTTGCCGGCGGTTTCCCTGGGGTCGGTCTTGACCGGGATGCCGAAGACTTCGCTGGACACCATGTAGCCGCGCAAATGGCAGGCGCCGCGGTTCGACGTCGCGTAGGCCAGCCCCATGCCCTGCAGCGCACGACCGTCGTAGGCCGGGAACTCCTGCCCCTTGACGGTCATCGACAGTTCGGGTTTGCCGTACTGCGCGCAGAGCCGTTTCGAGCCGAGCCCGATGACCTTGCCGAAGCCTTCGCCGCGAGCCGTCATTTCGGCCAGTTTGCAGAGCGCTTCGGCGGAGCCGAAGGGCGTTTCGAGGCCGATCTCTTCCTTGCTCAGGATTCCCAGATCGTAGAGCTCCATGACCGCCCCGACGGTGGCGCCGAAAGAGATCGGATCCATGCCGTCTTCGTTGCACAGCAGGTTGGCGAACTGCAGCGCCTCGAGGTCGTCGACGCCGTTGGCACTGCCCAGCGCCCAGGCGGCCTCGTATTCGAGACCGCCGCTGGCGCCCCAATACTCGGGCCTCGTTTCGACCGAGAAATGCGTCTCGTCGATGCGCGAAATCCGTCCGCAGGCGATGGTGCAGCCAAAGCAGGCCTGATTGGTGACGAGATGCGTACGGCCATCGCTGGCACGCTTCTCGTGCATCGCTTCGGCCGAGATCTTGCGCGCGCCCTCGAACTCGACGTCACGGTGGTTGCGCGTCGGCAGGGCGCCCATTTCGTTGATCACGTTCATCAGCACCTGCGTGCCGTAGGTCGGCAGGCCCTGGCCGGTGACCGCGTTCTCGGCGAGCACCTTCTTGCCGGCCGTCGCCGCCGCCATGAAGGCCTTGGGATCGGCGATGTTGCCGACGCCGCGCGTGCCGCGAACGGCGATCGCCTTGAGGTTCTTCGAACCCATCACGGCGCCGACGCCGGAGCGACCGGCCGCACGATGCAGATCGTTGACGATGGCGGCGAACAGCACCTGGTTCTCGCCGGCACGACCGATGCTCGAAACGCGCAGCAGCGGATCCTGGTGGCGCTTCTTGAGCGCCGCTTCGGTCGCCCACACCGTCTGGCCCCACAGGTCGTCGGCCGGGACCAGCGTCGCCCGCTCGTTCTCGATGTGCAGGTAGACCGGCGTCGGCGACCTGCCTTCGACGATGATCATGTCCCAGCCGGCGAATTTCAGCTCGGCGCCGAAGAAACCGCCCGAGTTCGAGCAGGCGATGACGCCGGTCAGCGGCCCCTTGGTGACCACCGAATAGCGTCCGCCGGTCGAGGCCATCGTGCCGGTCAGCGGACCGGTGGCGTAGATGATCTTGTTCCCGGGCGACAGCGGGTCGACCTGCGGGTCGATTTCACTGACCAGATACTTGCTGGCCAGGCCACGTTGTCCGAGATACTGGGCTGCCCATGCCATGTTCAGCGCTTCGCTGACACAGCTCCCCTGGGTAAGGTTGACGCGAAGAATCTTGCGAGTCCAGGCCATGATCGTCTCTCCTCAAACGCGTGCCGCACTGTCGGTTTTCTGCGCCCACTGGCGCATCCGCCCAAGGCCCGTCCAGTCGGCGTCGATGTAGGTGATGGCGCTCGTCGGGCAGGCCGTGGCGCACGCCGGATCGCCGCCGCAGAGGTCGCATTTCTGGACCTTGCCGGTATCGTGGTTGTAGTTGACCGTGCCGAACGGGCAGGCGATGGTGCATACCTTGCAGCCGACGCAGACCGCGTCGACCACCACCTTGGCACCGGTGCCGGAATCGATCCTGATCGCTTCGACCGGGCAGGCGTTGAGGCACCAGGCTTCGGCACACTGGGTGCAGGTGTAGGGAACCTTGCGCCCCTCGTGGTGGAAGTCGAAAACCTTGATCAGCGATCGCGCCGGGTTGAAGACGCCGGTGTGCTCGTAGGAGCACGCCATTTCACACTGCAGGCAGCCGGTGCATTTGCCCGGATCGATGTGCAAAGATTTCTGCATGGCGTCTCCTCCGTTAAGCGATCGTTGGTTGTCCCGAATGGCGTCGCATGCTTTGCCGCGACCGACAGATCACTATAGGCAAAAGCCGGTGCTTGTCAAAGTTGCGCTGCAGCAAAGCGGCGGCAGCGAACGATCACGGTGGCGTCCGCCCGACCACTTCCAGATCGCCGCTGGCGCGCAGCCTTGCCGAGGTCGCTGGCGCCGCCTCGTCGGCAGCCGCCACGCGCAGTGGCGCGAGGGCGCCGAGCAGCAGCGCCGGTGGCAAGAGCAGGCGAGCAAGTCGAGCCAGGCGGCTCACCCCGGTCTGCATTGCGATCTGCAGAAAGCGGCCCGGACCGCGCGACCGCGGCCGGCGTTGCCGGTCATCGCGCCGTGCGGCCCGGCCGGGCCCGGAGTGCTGGCCGGAAATGCCTTAGAATCGACCTTGTCCGGCGCCGGTCGCCAGCCCACCTGTCGAGCGAAAAGACGAAGAATATGGAAGCCACCCGCATTTGCCTGGTCCGCCACGGCGAGACCTCGTGGAACGCCGAACAACGCATCCAGGGGAACATCGACGTCGGCCTCGACAGCGCCGGGCAGGCGCAGGCCGAAGCGGCGGCCGAGTGGTTGTCGGCGATCGGCGCCACGGCCTTGTACAGCAGCGACCTGCTGCGCGCCCGCCAGACGGCGATGCGCATCGCCGGCGCGCTGAGCCTGGTGCCGATCATGCGGCCGGAATTTCGCGAGCGGCGCTACGGGCTTTTCGAAGGGCTGACCTACGAGCAGTCGCGAAGCCGCTACCCCGACGTGTACGAGTTGTTCGAAAGGCGCGAGCCCGATTTCGTCATCCCCTACGGCGGCGAGAGCCTGCGTCAGCTGCAGCAGCGGGTCACCGACGGCCTGCGGCGGGTCGCCGACGACCACCGCGGCGAGACGGTGGTGGTGGTGACGCACGGCGGCGTCCTCGATATCGTCAATCGACTGGTCCGCGGCACATCCTTGCGGCAGCCACGCGATTTCCTGATTCCCAATGCCGGGATCAACTGGGTGTCCGCCGACGGCGACCGCTGGAGCCTGGAAGCCTGGGGCCTTACCGACCATCTCGCGATGGTTGGCCTTGACGAACTGCCGTAGCGAGCGCAACGCCCGGCGGCATTGACCGCCGGCCTGCCGAGTGCAGGTCGCTCAGCCTTTCGAGCGGGCCACCTGCGGACGGGTCGAATCGCCCATCAGTTTCAGCAGTGACGACATCCCCTGCCACAGATTCGCCAGCGCGCTTGGCGGCATCGCCCCCAGCGCGCCACGCAGGCGCCCCTGCATTGGGCCGGGAAGATCCTTGACCAGGGCGATGCCCTGATCGGTCAGGTAAAGGCAGACGACGCGGTTGTCGACATCGCGCCTTTCGCGGCGGACCAGTTGCCGCGACTCGAGCTTGTCGAGCAGGTTGCTGGCCGTCGACGGCTTGATCTGCAGCGCCCTGGCGATCTCCGAGACGCGCATCCCCGGTTGCGCCGAAATCTGCCACAAGGCCCACAGTTGCGAGCCACTCAGGCCGTGCCGGTCGTCGATGTTCTGCATGCCGGTCTGGACGTTGCGTACCAGCTGCAGGACCTTGCCGAAGGCTTCGTCGGCGCTCTCGCGCGCCGACCCGGGATCACTGCGTCGATCCGGCAAGGTCTTCGCCTGCCCGCTGCTTTCGCCAACCCGTTTCGCTCCATTGTCCATCGCGCCAGTCCCTGCGTTGCCTGAAAACTATTTGTGTGCAATACTATTAGGCTTAAAGACTTTGTACAAGTGGTTTTTTCGCCGCAAAGCTCGACTACTGGAAAAAATGGACAAAACAATGCTCGATCAACTGCTTTCTTTCGGCCAGCACCTGTCGCCGGGGATGGCGTCGATGCTGCGCATCACGCTGATCGTTCTGCTCGCCTGGGCAGCGCTGGCGTTCTCGCACAAGCTGATTCGCAGCTTCCGGATCTACATCAGCCGCAGCATGGACGATGCCGAGGAGGTGAAACGCGTGGCGACGCTCGGCCGCGTTTTTCGCTATGCCGCGTCGGTGATCATTTCGCTGGTCACCGGCATTCTGATCCTGGCCGAAGTCGGTGTTTCCGTTGCCCCGATTCTCGGCGCCGCCGGTGTCGTCGGCGTCGCCGTCGGTTTCGGCGCGCAGAGCCTGGTCAAGGACTACTTCTCGGGCTTCTTTCTGCTGCTGGAAAACCAGATCCGCCAGGGCGATGTCGTCGAGGCCGGCGGCAAGGGCGGCGTCGTCGAGGAGATCACCCTGCGCTATCTGCGCATGCGCGATTACGACGGCAACGTTCATTTCGTTCCCAACGGCACCATCTCGGCGGTGACCAACAAGACCCGCGGTTTTGCCTACGCGGTGGTGGACGTCGGGGTCGCCTACCGCGAGGACGTCGACCAGGCGCTCGAAGTGATGCGTCAGGTCGGCACCGAGCTGCGCGCCGATCCGGTCTTCGGTGCCAAGATCATTGACGATGTCGAGATCGTCGGCGTCGATTCGTGGGCCGATTCGGCAGTCATCCTGCGCTGTCGTTTCATGGTCGCGCCAATCGAGCAGTGGGGCGTGCGCCGCGAGTACCTGCGTCGCCTCAAGTACGCTTTCGACGCCGCATCGATCGAGATTCCCTTCCCGCATCTCACTGTCTATCCCGGCCAGGCGAAGGACGGCTTCAGCCCGCCCTTGCGTCTGTCGATGGCAGACGCCACGCAGCAACCCGGAGGTACCAATTGAAAGCAAGCAATCCCTTAGTCGCGCACAGTCTGTTCAGCGAACAAGACATCTACCTCTTCCGCGAGGGGAATCACGGCCGGCTCTACGATCGCTTCGGCGCGCAGGCGACCGAGAAGGACGGCAAGGCGGGCTTCCAGTTCAGCGTCTGGGCGCCGAATGCCGACCAGGTCTCGCTGGTCGGCGACTTCAACCACTGGCAGGCGGGTCGTCACCCGCTGCATCGCCGGTCCGATGACTCGGGCATCTGGGAAGGTTTCCTGGCCGGCCCGGCGCTTGGCGACAGCTACAAGTTCCGGATCAGCAGCCGCAGCGGCATACAGGAGAAGGCCGACCCCTTTGCCCGCCAGTCGGAAGAGCCGCCGCGCAGCGCTTCGCGCCTGTGCACGCTCGATTACGAGTGGGGCGACGAGCAGTGGATGGCCGGGCGCCGTGCCGCCAACGCCCTCAACGCGCCGCTGTCGATCTACGAGGTTCACCTCGGTTCATGGCGGCGCGTCCCCGAAGAGGACAATCGTTGGCTCAGCTACCGCGAGATGGCGCCGCAGCTGGCGGCCTACGTCAAGCAGATGGGCTTTACGCACGTCGAGCTGTTGCCGGTGATGGAGCACCCGTTCTACGGATCCTGGGGTTACCAGACCACCGCATACTTCGCACCGACGGCACGCTACGGCTCGCCGCAGGACCTGATGTTCCTGATCGACACCCTGCACCAGGCCGGCATCGCGGTGATCCTCGACTGGGTGCCCTCGCACTTTCCCGCCGACGGCCATGGCCTGGCAAACTTCGACGGCACCTGTCTCTACGAGCACGAGGATCCGCGTCAGGGCTTTCACCCCGACTGGAAGAGCTCGATCTTCAACCTCGGCCGCAACGAGGTGCGTGGTTTCCTGATGTCCAGTGCGCTGTTCTGGCTCGACAAGTATCACGTCGATGGCCTGCGGGTCGATGCCGTCGCGTCGATGCTGTACCTCGACTACGGCCGCGAGGAAGGCGAGTGGATCCCGAACGTGCATGGCGGCCGCGAGAACCTCGAGTCGATGAGTTTCCTGCGCAGCCTCAACGAAGCCGTCTACCGCGACTATCCGGATGTCCAGACGATGGCCGAGGAGTCGACTGCCTGGCCGATGGTCTCGCGTCCGCTCTACATGGGTGGGCTGGGCTTCGGGATGAAGTGGAACATGGGCTGGATGAACGACATCCTGAAGTACTTCCAGCAGCCGCCGCTGTTCCGCAAGTACCAGCACGACAAGCTCACTTTCAGCGTCTGGTACGCGTTCACCGAGAACTTCGTGCTGCCGCTGTCGCACGACGAAGTGGTGCATGGCAAGGGCGCACTGATCGGCAAGATGCCGGGTGACGAATGGCAGCAGTTCGCCAACCTGCGCCTGCTGTACGGTCTGATGTGGACGCACCCGGGCAAGAAACTGCTGTTCATGGGCGGCGAACTTGGCCAGCGGCGCGAGTGGCAGCACGAGGAGAGCCTCGAATGGCACCTCGTCCAGTACCCCCTGCACCACGGCGTGCAATCCTGGGTCGCCGACCTCAACCGCGCCTATTGCGGCCACAAGGCCTTGCACGAAAGAGATTTCAGCGCCGACGGCTTCGCCTGGGTCGACTGCCAGAACTGGGAGGAAAGCGTCATCACCTTCCTGCGCTACGGCAAGCAGCGCGACGACGTCGTTCTGGTGCTGTGCAATTTCACGCCGGTGCCGCGTCACGACTACGTCGTTGGCACGCCGCGCGGCGGCCAATGGCAGGAGATCCTCAACAGCGACGCCGTCGATTACGGTGGCAGCGGCATGGGCAACCTCGGCCGCGTCGAGACGCGGCCGATTGCCGCGCACGGCCATTTTCATTCGCTGGCACTGACCCTGCCACCGCTGGCGGTGGTGGTGTTGAAACCGGTAGCGGATGCGCCGGCGCCCTGACGGACACGGCATTGCCGCTGGCGGCCCGCCGCCTGATCGATCCGGCTATACCGGCGGCGGCCGCGACTTGCCAGCCGCCGCCAATCCCGTCATGCTGCACGATTTCCAGGTGGCCGGCGACGACTCCCGGCCGCGGGCGCCCGGCCGGACCCACGGCGCGGGCAGGCGGGCGGGGTCCGGATGCCCATGGCGGCCGCGTGCCGGCCTGCCAACCTGATCTGCCGGGTGCAACCGACGCTTTGCTACAAGCGCTTTCTCGTCCTGACGAGACAGGCAACCCTATGACTTCCCTTGAGTGGAGGAAACGATGCAAGAGGCCAACGAAACGATCCAGCGCGCCGCCGCAGCGGCTGAACTGACCTGGCAGAACGACCCGCTGTGGTACAAGGACGCGATCATCTACGAGTTGCACGTCAAGGCCTTCAAGGACAGTGGCGACGACGGCATCGGCGATTTCAAGGGGCTCACCGAGAAGCTCGACTACATCCAGGATCTGGGTGTCAACACCCTCTGGTTGCTGCCCTTCTACCCGTCGCCGATGCGTGATGACGGTTACGACATCTCCGACTACCACAACGTCAGCCCCGACTACGGCAACCGCAACGACGCCCGCATTTTCATCCGCGAAGCGCATCGCCGCGGCCTGCGGGTGATCACCGAGCTGGTCATCAACCACACCTCCGACCAGCACCCCTGGTTTCAGGCGGCAAGGCGGGCGCCGGCGGGGTCGAAGAAACGCGATTTCTACGTCTGGTCCGACACCGACAAGAAATATCCGGAAACGCGCATCATCTTCACCGACACCGAGAAGTCGAACTGGGCCTGGGACGAGGTCGCCGGCGCCTACTACTGGCACCGTTTCTTCTCGCACCAGCCGGATCTCAATCACAACAATCCGGATGTCGTCAAGGCGGTGATCCGGATCATGCGTTTCTGGCTCGACATGGGCGTCGACGGCCTGCGCCTCGACGCCATCCCCTATCTGTGCATCCGCGAAGGCACCGACAACGAGAACGTGCCCGAGACGCACGCGGTGATCAAGCAGATTCGTGCGGCAATCGATTCGCGCTACAAGAACCGCATGCTGCTCGCCGAGGCCAACATGTGGCCGGAAGACGTGCGCGAGTACTTCGGCGACGGCGACGGCGACGAGTGTCACATGGCGTACAACTTCCCGGTGATGCCGCGCATCTTCATGGCCGTCGCCCAGGAAGAACGCCATCCGGTGGTCGACATCATGAACCAGACACCGGCCATTCCGGCGAACTGCCAGTGGGCGATCTTCCTGCGCAACCACGACGAACTGACGCTGGAAATGGTCACCGAGAGCGAGCGCGCCTTTATGTACAAGGAGTACGCAGCCGACCCACGGATGCGCGTCAACGTCGGCATTCGCCGCCGCCTGGCGCCGCTGATGGAAAACAACCGCCACAAGATCGAACTGGTCACCTTCCTGCTGATGACCCTGCCGGGCTCGCCGGTGATGTACTACGGCGACGAAATCGGCATGGGCGACAATATCTACCTTGGCGACCGCAACGGCGTGCGTACGCCGATGCAGTGGAGCCCGGACCGCAACGCCGGCTTTTCCCGGGCCGACCCGCAGCGACTCTATCTGCCACCGAACATGGACCCGATCTACGGCTACGAGGCGATCAACGTCGAAGCGCAGGCGCGCAATCCGTCGTCGCTGCTGCACTGGACCAAGCGCCTGATCGCGGTGCGCAAGAACTACAAGGCCTTCGGCCGCGGCAGCATCACCTTTCTCGAACCCGGCAACCGCAAGATCCTCGCCTACATCCGCGAGTACGAGGACGAGATCCTGCTCTGCGTGGTCAACCTGTCGCGCAACGCGCAGCCGGTCGAACTCGACCTCGCCCCGTTCAAGACGCGCGTACCGGTCGAACTGGTCGGCCGCTCCGCTTTCCCGCCGATCGGCGACCTGCCCTACCTGCTGACCCTGGCCGGTCACGGCACCTACTGCTTCCGCCTGACCACCGACGCCGAGGTCCCCTACTGGCACGAAGAGCGCCTGCCGCGAGCCGAGTTGCCGGTACTGGTGCTCACCGAGGGCTGGCTGACCTTTTCGGGCGGCAAGACCACCGCCACCACCGTCCGCCGGGCGATCGCCGCCACCACCCGCGACCAGCTGCAGCACAAGGTGCTGGCGCCCTATCTGGTGACCAAGCGCTGGTTCGCCGGCAAGGGTCACCCGATCGAAAGCATCAACATTCTCGAGCAGGCGCCGTGGGACACCGATCACGGCAGCTGGCTGCTGACCATCATCGAGGTGCACTGCGCCGGCATCGAGCCGCAGGTGTACTTCCTGCCGCTGGCGATCTGCTGGGACGACGAAACCAGCGAAGAGAAGCGCGCCCTGCTCGCTTCGTGGGCACTGGCCAGAGTGCGCCAGAAGGATCGCACCGGCCTGCTTTACGGCGCTTTCGGCGCAGACGACTTCTGCCGTGACCTGGCCGTGGGGATCGGCAGGAACGCTGCCATCCCGTTTGCCCGCGGCCGACTCGAATTCCACGCTTCGCCAGCTTTTGCCAAGCTGGCGGCGGGGCTTGATGCGCCGGTACGCCACCCCTCGCTGGAGCAGAGCAATACCGCCGTGTACTTCGGCGACAAGTTGTTCCTCAAGGGTTATCGTCGTCTGCAGGCCGGCACCAACCCGGAAGTCGAGGTTGGCCGCTTCCTCACCGACAGCTCGCCTTTCCAGCAAATTGCGCCGGTTGTCGGCTCGGTCGAAATCCGTCGTGGCGACGGCCAGACCATGACTCTGGCACTGCTGCAGGGCTACACCCAGAATCAGGGTGACAGCTGGAACTTCACGCTCGACTATCTCGATCGCTTCCTTTCGGAGGTCGCGGTGCAGGCCGACGACCTGGACGGCAACCCACACGACTACTTCCTGACCTTGATCGAACTGCTCGGCCGCCGCACCGGCGAAATGCATCAGGCTTTCGCCGTATCCACCGGCAACCCGGCTTTCGAACGCGAGCCGATCAGCGAGCAGGATCTGGCCAACTGGTCGAATGCACTCAAGGCCGAGGCGGTCGCCACGCTCGACGAGCTCGAGCGACGCCGCGAGGACTTCCCCGACGATGTGCGTGAGGGCTGTGACCGCCTGTCCACCTTGCGGCCGGTGCTCCTGAACCGCATCTCGCAGGAGGCGCTGGCAGGAATCTCCGCTGCCAAGACGCGCTATCACGGCGACTACCACCTCGGCCAGGTGCTGCGTGTGGACAGCGATTTCGTGATCATCGACTTCGAAGGCGAGCCGGCGCGGTCGATGGACGAGCGTCGCCAGAAGCATTCGCCGCTGCGCGACGTTGCCGGCATGCTGCGCTCGTTCAGCTACGCCGCGGCGGTGGCCACCAATCGCATGACCAGCGAGGACGCTGCCGATCGCCATCGTGCTGGTCCGCTGGTCGAAGTCTGGGAGGAGCAGGTCAGAGACGCCTTCATGAGCGGCTACCGCAAGGCCGTGCAGGGCTGCCCGGCCTGGCCGGAGGAAGCCGGCGCCGCTGAACGACTGATCGAGTTCTTCGTGATCGAAAAGGCTCTCTACGAGTTGCGCTACGAGATGGGTAACCGGCCCGACTGGGTCGCGGTCCCCCTCTTCAGCCTGCTCAGGAACCTTGAAGATCAAGAACCGAGCTGATTCCACCCCTAGAGGAGAAACATCATGAAAGTACTTGCGATGGTTCTGGCAGGCGGCCAGGGCTCCCGTCTGCATCCATTGACCGCCGAGCGGTCCAAACCGGCGGTGCCCTTCGGCGGCCGCTACCGCATCGCCGATTTCGTCCTCAGTAACATGGTGAATTCGGAGATCCGCGGCATCTACATGATGGTCCAGTACAAGTCGCAGTCGCTGATCGAGCACGTCGCCAAGGCCTGGGGCAATTCAAACGCCTTCACCGGCCAGTTCGTCACTGTCGTGCCGCCACAGATGAGGGGCGGCGGCGCCGAGTGGTTCCAGGGAACGTCCGACGCCGTTTTCCAGAACATCAACCTGATCGAACGCCACTCGCCGGACATGGTCGCCGTTTTCGGCGCCGATCACATCTACCGCATGGACGTGCGCCAGATGATCAAATTCCACCGGCAAGGCTCGGCGGACGTCTCGGTGGCAGCGATTCCGGTGCCGCTGGCCGAGGCTTCGGCCTTCGGCATCATCGATGTCGATGAGCACAGTCGAATCCGCGGCTTTCTCGAAAAACCCGCCAATCCGCCGCCGATGCCCAGCGACCCGAGCCGCGCCTACGGCTCGATGGGCAACTACCTGTTCAACACCGATGTCCTCCTGAAAGCGCTGCGCGAGGCCCACGCCAACGGCGAGCACGACTTCGGCCACCACATCCTGCCGCGGCTGATCAAGACCCACCATGTCCTGGCCTACAACTTCGCCGACAATCATGTCCCCGGCGTCGCCGATTACGAGGAGCAGTCGTACTGGCGCGATGTCGGCAACATCGACGCCTACTACGCCGCCCACTACGACGTCCTTGGCGTCAGGCCGCGCTTCAACCTGTTCAATCCGAAGTGGTTCATCAACTCGAGTTCCTACCAGGGACCGTCGCCGCTGATCTCCGGCGACATCACCAACAGCACCATCGCTGCCGGCTCGCGAGTCGGTGGCGCACGCATCAACAACTCGATGCTGCGTCGCGAAGTCGTCGTCGAGGAAGACGTCGAAATCGAGGATTCCCTGATCATGGACTACACCGTCATCCGCCGTGGCGCGCGCCTCAAGCGGGTGATTGTCGACCGTTACAACGTCATCGAGGCGAATTCGCGCATCGGCTTCGACGCCGCCGCCGACCGTGCCCGCTATACCGTCAGCGACGGCGGCGTGGTGGTGCTGGCCAAGGGCCAGGACGTACCCGACGTAACCCGGTACCAAATCTAGGAGATCTCGCCATGAACCTTCCCGTCACTGCCGTCTGGCCCGGCGCTCCTGCTCCCCGCGGTGCCACCTGGGACGGCGAGGGCGTCAACTTCGCCCTCTTTTCGGAACACGCCGAGCGCGTCGAACTGTGCCTCTTCGATCCCAGCGGGCGGCGCGAGGTACAGCGCATTGAACTGCGCGAGCAGACCGACCAGATCTGGCACTGCTACCTGCCCGAGGCGCGCCCCGGGCTGCTCTACGGTTACCGTGTGCACGGCCCCTACGACCCCGCCAACGGCCATCGCTTCAATGGCAACAAGCTGCTCATCGAACCCTACGCCAAGGACATCGTCGGCCAGGTGCGCTGGAGCGACGCGCATTTCAGTTACAAGATCGGTCACCGCAACCAGGATCTGTCCTTCGACCGCCGTGACAATCAGGCCGGCATCCCGAAGTCACGGGTCATCGATCCGGCCTTCACCTGGGGCAACGACCGCGCACCCAATATTCCCTGGTCGGACATGGTGGTCTACGAGATGCACGTGCGCGGCTTCACGATGAAGCATCCGGAAGTGCCGCCGGCCTTGCGTGGCACCTACGCCGGACTGGCGACGGCGCCGGTCATCGATCACCTCAAGCGGCTCGGCATCACCTCGGTCGAACTGATGCCGGTGCACGCCTTCATCAACGACCGCCACCTGATCGAGCGCGGGCTGACCAACTACTGGGGCTACAACTCGATCGGCTTTTTCGCGCCCGATCACCGCTACAGTTCCTCGGGTTCGATCAGCGAGTTCAAGACCATGGTCAAGACCTTCCACTCGCACGATATCGAGGTCATCCTCGACGTGGTCTACAACCACACCGCCGAAGGCAGCCATCTCGGGCCGACGCTGTCATTCCGGGGCGTCGACAACGCCTCGTACTATCGCCTGGTCGCTGACAATCGCCGTTACTGCATGGACTACACCGGTTGCGGCAACACCCTCAACCTGCAGCAGCCGCGTGTCCTGCAGATGATCATGGACTCGCTGCGCTACTGGGTGCTGGAGATGCACGTCGACGGTTTCCGTTTCGATCTGGCCTCGGCCCTGGCGCGTGAACTGCACGAAGTCAACCGCCTTGGTGCCTTCTTCGACATCCTGCTGCAGGATCCGGTGCTGTCGCAGGTCAAGCTGATCGCCGAGCCCTGGGACCTTGGTGAAGGTGGCTACCAGGTGGGCAACTTTCCGGCCGGCTGGGGCGAGTGGAATGACCACTACCGCGACACCATGCGCTCCTACTGGAAAGGCGACGGCGGCCTGATCGGCGATTTCGCACGCCGGCTGACCGGCTCCAGCGACTTCTACGAGCACAGCGGTCGCAAGCCCTACGCCAGCGTCAACTTCATCACCGCCCACGACGGTTTCACGCTGCACGACCTGGTGAGCTACAACGGCAAGCACAACGAGGCCAATTGCGAGAACAACCAGGACGGCACCGACAACAACAACTCCTGGAACTGCGGCGCCGAGGGGCCAACCGACGACGCGGGTGTCAACGAACTGCGCGCGCGTCAGAAACGCAACATGCTGGCGACGCTTTTCGTCTCGCAGGGCGTGCCGATGCTGCTCGCCGGCGACGAGATGGGTCGCAGCCAGGGCGGCAACAACAATGCCTATTGCCAGGACAACGAGATCAGCTGGGTCAACTGGGATCTTTCGGAGACCGACCGCAACTTCATGGCTTTCGTACAGCGGATCATCACCCTGCGCCGCGAGCATCCCGTCTTCCGCCGTCGCAATTTTTTCCAGGGTCGCGCCATCCAGGGTTCGGCGGTCAAGGACATTCACTGGTTCAAGCCAGACGGCAGCGAAATGAGCGACCATGAGTGGGCGCACGATTTCGCGCGCAGTCTTGGCGTCTACCTCGACGGTCAGGCGATGGAGGAACGCGACGGTCGTGGCCGCGCCGTCCATGACGACAATATCCTGCTGCTGTTCAACAGCCACCACGAGAACATCGAATTCCGTCTGCCGGTATTGCGGCCAGGCGACGAATGGCACAGCGTCCTCGACACCCACATCGCCGACGGACTGGTCGCCGACGGCGTCTTCCAGGGTGGCGACAACTATCCGCTCGAGAGCCGCTCGCTGGCTCTCCTGATGCAAAGGAAGCAATCATGAAGCGCCAGCACAGCATGCCCTTTGGCGCTGAACCGCTGACCGGCGGTGGCGTTCGTTTTCGTCTCTGGGCACCCGGGGTGGACGCCGTCGGGCTGCAACTCGACGGCGCCGCCGAGTTGCCGATGAGCGCCGCCGCCGGTGGCTGGTTCGAGCTCACCGTCGCCGAAGCGCGAGCCGGCAACCGCTATCTCTTTCGGCTGCCCGACGGCCTGCTGGTACCCGACCCGGCCTCGCGCTTCAACCCGGACGATGTCCATGGTGCCTCCGAGGTGGTCGACGCCGCCGCCTTCGACTGGCCCGACGGCGAATGGCGCGGTCGGCCCTGGGAGGAAGCGGTGCTCTACGAGCTGCACATCGGCAGCTTCACCGCTGCGGGCGACTTCACCGGCGCCATCGATCGGCTCGACTATCTGGTCGAGCTCGGCGTCACGGCGCTCGAGATCATGCCCGTCGCCGATTTTCCCGGCGGTCGCAACTGGGGTTACGATGGCGTCCTGCCGTTTGCGCCGGATGCCGCCTACGGCCGTCCCGAGGACTTCAAGCGCCTGATCGCCGCGGCGCACGAGCGCGGGCTGATGGTGCTGCTCGACGTTGTCTATAACCACTTCGGACCCGAAGGCAACTACCTGCACGCCTACGCGCCGGACTTCTTCAACCCGCGTCATGAAACGCCGTGGGGGGCCGCGATCAACTTCGACGGCGAGGGTAGCCGGGCGGTGCGCGACTTCTTCGTGCACAACGTTCTCTACTGGCTGGAGGAGTTTCATCTCGACGGCCTGCGCCTCGATGCCATTCATGCCATCTGCGACGACAGCTCGCCGGACATCGTCGAGGAGCTGGCGGCCGCCTTCAAGGCGGTGCCCGGCCGCGCGCGACACGTGCACATGGTTCTCGAGAACGAGCGCAACCAGGCTCGCTACCTGACGCGCGACGACTTCGGCCGTTTGCTGCAAGGCACGGCGCAGTGGAACGACGACATTCACCACTGTTTTCACGTGCTCGCCACCGGCGAGACCGATGGTTACTACATCGACTACGCGGCCGAGCCGGCGCGGCTGCTCGGCCGCTGCCTGAGCGAGGGCTTCGCCTATCAGGGCGAAGCGTCGACCTTCGCCAACGGCGAACGGCGTGGCGAGGTGAGTGCCCAGCTGCCGCCCGCGGCGTTCATCAATTTCCTGCAGAATCACGATCAGATCGGCAACCGCGCTTTCGGCGAGCGGCTGAGCCACCTCGCCTCACCGGTGGCGATGGAAGCGGTCACCGCGGTGTTGCTGCTGGCGCCGCAACCACCGCTGCTGTTCATGGGCGAGGAGTTTGCCACCAGCCAGCCCTTCCTGTTCTTCTGCGAATTCGGCCCCGAGCTCGCTCGCCTGGTGACCGAAGGTCGCCGCCGCGAGTTCTCGCGCTTTGCGCGTTTTGCCGACCCGGCGGTGCGTGAGAGCATCCCCGACCCCAACGCCCGCGAGACTTTCGACGCCTGCGTGCTCGACTGGAGCGCCATCGAGCGCGCGCCGCACCGGGCAACGCTCGAGCTCTACCGAAAATTGCTGGCGCTGCGCTGGCAGTGGATCGTGCCGCGCCTGGCCGGCATGGGCAACGGCGATCCGCAGCTGACCATGCCGTCGGCGCGGACGCTGGCGATCGACTGGCGCCTCGGCGACGGCAGCAGGCTGAAGCTGCTCGCCAATCTTGGCGAGGACCCGGTCGACGCCACACCACCAACCGGCCAGCTGCTGTACGCCAGCGCCGGGCTCGATGCCGCCGCGTTGGCCAGCGGGCGCCTGCCGCCCTGGTCGGTGGCCTGGCACCTGGACTCGGGAGATAGCCGATGACCACCACCGAGAACAGCCGCGAAGGTCTCGCCCGGCTCGCTGCCCGCTGTGGCATCGCCGCCGATTACAGCGACGTCTGGGGGCAGCCACACGCCACCCCGGCGCATACCCTGAGCACGCTGCTGGCCGCCATGCACTTTCCTCCCGAAGCCGATCCGGCGGCGCTGTTGCGCGATCTCGACGAAAGCGAGTGGCGGCGAGTGTTGCCGCCGGTCAGCGTCCTTTCGGCGGGGGTTGCTCCGGCGGTGCCGGTGTCATTGCCGGCAGCGCTGGCCAGCCAGCCGCATCGCTGGATCCTGAGCGACGAGAACGGCGCGTCGACCAGCGGCAGCTTTCAGCCCGACCAGTTGCCACGGCTTGGCGAGCAGCGCCTGGACCGGGTCGATTTCATCCGCGGCGAGCTGCTGCTGCCGCCGCTGGACGAACCCGGCTACTATCGTCTCGAAGTCGAGCAGCCCGGCCGCAGCGGCATGGCGCAGGAGACGATGACCCTGATCGTCACGCCGTCGAGCTGCTTCCAGCCCGAGGCGGTGCAGGGCACTGGCCGTGTCTGGGGTCCGGCGGTGCAGCTCTACGGCTTGCGCTCGCGGCGCAACTGGGGCATTGGCGACTTCGGCGACCTGCGCACGCTGATCGACCTGTCAGCGGATGCCGGCGGCGGCGTCGTCGGCGTCAACCCGCTGCACGCGCTGTTTGCCGAAGATCCGACGCGGATCAGTCCCTACAGCCCGTCGAGCCGCTGTTTCGTCAACGCCCTGTATCTCGACGTCGAGGCGATTCCGGAGTTCGCGGAATGCGAAGCGGCGCGCAACATCGTCGCCTCGGAACGTTTCCAGGGTCGCCTGCGGCGTTTGCGGGCGGCCGCGCAGGTCGATTACCAGGAGGTCTCCGCGGCCAAGCGCGAGGTGCTGGCGGCGGTCTACCGTCACTTCCGCGATCAGCATCTGGCCAGCGACAGCCATCGCGCCCGCGCTTTCCGCGTCTTTCGCGCCGATGGCGGTCAGGGCCTCGAATGGCATGCGCGCTTCGAGGCTCTGCAGGAACACTTTCGGCGTGACAACGTGGCGGTCTGGGGCTGGCCGGCGTGGCCGGCGGAGTACCGCGATCCGCGGGCACCGGCGGTGGCGGCGTTCGCCGCCGAGCACGCCGAAGCGGTCGAATACTTTGCCTGGCTGCAATGGCTCGCCGACGAGCAACTCACCGCCCTCGGTCAGCAATCGTGGCGTCGTGGCCTCGGCATCGGCCTGTATCAGGATCTTGCCGTCGGTGTCAATCCCGGCGGTTCCGAAGCCTGGGCCTGGCAGGACGCTTTTGCCAAGGGCGCCTACGTCGGTGCGCCGCCCGACGAGTTCAACCCGGTCGGCCAGGATTGGGGGCTGCCGCCGCTGGTGCCGCATCGTCTGCAGGAAGCCGCCTACGCTCCGTTGATCGCCGTCCTGCGCGCCAACATGCGGCACTGCGGCGCCTTGCGCATCGACCACGTGATGGGTCTGGTGCGCCTGTTCTGGGTGCCGGTCGGACTGCCCGCGAGCCAGGGCGCCTACGTCGGCTACCCGCTCGAAGACCTGCTCGGCATCGTCATGCTCGAGAGCCAGCGCAACCGTTGCATGGTGATCGGCGAGGATCTTGGCACGGTTCCCGAAGGCTTCCGGCCGCGCCTGGCCACTGCCGGCATCTTGTCCTACCGGCCGTTCCTCTTCGAGCGTGGCCCGGAGGGCCATTTCAAACCGCCGGCCGAGTATCCGCGTCAGGCGCTGGTGGCGGTCAGTACGCACGACCTGCCGACCTTGCAGGGCTTCTGGAAGGGACACGACCTCGACACGCGCGCCCGCCTGCAACTGTTTCCGTCGGAAGATCAGTACGACCAGGTGGTCGTCGAGCGTGCCCAGGATCGCGCCCGTTTCCTGATGGCGCTGAAACACGAGGAACTGTTGCCGGAGGGCGCCACCGTCCATCCGTTCTCGGTACCCGAAATCACGCCGGACCTGGCGGTCGCCATCCATGCTTTCCTGGCCAGAACGCCGGCGCAATTGCTGGTCGTCCAGCCGGAAGACATCCTCGGCGTCGTCGAGCAGGCCAACCTGCCCGGCAGCCGCGACGACCAGCATCCGAACTGGCGTCAGCGCCTGCCGCTGGACCTCGAGGACTGGCCAGACGATGGCCGTTTCGCGGCGGTCGGCGAAGTGCTGATCGAAGAGCGCGGGACTGCCGTCGTGCCGCCCGACGAGGCCGCGGTGCCGTTGCGGGTGGCGGTCATCCCGCGCGCGACCTACCGCATGCAGTTCAATCGCGACTTCACCTTCACGCAGGCCGGTGCGTTGGCGCCCTATCTCGCGGCGCTCGGCGTCAGCCACTGCTACGCCTCGCCCTACCTCCGGGCGCGACCCGGCAGCACGCACGGCTACGACATCGTCGACCACGCCCAACTCAACCCGGAAATCGGCACGCCGCACGATTACGAAGACTTCGACGCCGCGCTCAAGGCCAACGGCCTGGGTCAGGTGATCGACGTCGTTCCCAATCACATGGGCGTCATGGGTAGCGACAACGCCTGGTGGCTGGACGTGCTGGAGAACGGTCCGGCGTCGGCCTGGGGTGCCTTCTTCGACATCGACTGGGAGCCGCTCAATACGGAGCTCAAGGGCAAGGTGCTGCTGCCCCTGCTCGGCGACCACTACGGTCAGGTGCTCAACCGTGGCGAACTGCGCCTGGAGTACGACGCGGCGCGCGGCGAGTTCAGTATCTTCTACTATCAGCACCGGCTGCCGGTGGACCCGGCAAGCTATCCGCGGATCATCGGCCATCGCCGTGATCGCCTGGCGGCGACGCTTGGCGAAGGTCACGAGCTCTACGGCGAACTGGAGACCCTGCTCACCGCCCTCGGTCACCTGCCGTCGCGCACCACCAGCAAGCCAGCGCGGATGGTCGAGCGGCAGCGCGACAAGGAGGTGCACAAGCGCCATCTGGCGGCGCTGAGCGAAGCCCGCGCCGAGATCGCGCACCATATCGCCGACAACGTCGACGAGTTCAACGGCCGCCCCGGTCAGCCCGCCAGTTTCGACCTGCTGCACGAGCTGATCCAGGTCCAGGGCTATCGCCTCGCCTACTGGCGGGTTGCTTCGGACGAGATCAACTATCGGCGCTTCTTCGACATCAACGACCTCGCCGCGCTGCGCATGGAAGACCCGGCGGTGTTCGAAGCCACGCACCGGTTCATCCTCGATCTGGTTGCCCAGGGCAAGGTCGAGGGGCTGCGTATCGACCACCCCGATGGCCTCTACGATCCGGGCGGCTACTTCCGGCAGCTGCAGCAGGCGACCGGTGGCCGGCCGCTGGTCGCTGGCGAACCGCTGCCGCTGTACCTGGTGATCGAGAAGATCCTCGCCGACCACGAACGCCTGCCCGACGACTGGCCGATCCACGGCGCCACCGGTTACCGCTTCGCCAACCTGGTCAACAACCTCTTCGTCGACTCCTCGTCGGAGCGGCGAATGACCCGCATCTATCGCGACTTCACCGGTGTCGACAGCGACTTCGAAGAACTCGCCTACGAGGCCAAGAAGCTGATCATGCACACCGCGCTGTCGAGCGAGTTCACCGTCCTCGCCAACCGGCTGGCGCGGATCGCTGCCGCCAGCCGCGATACCTGCGACTTCACGCTCAACGGCTTGCGCGAGGCGCTGGTCGAAGTGGTCGCCTGTTTCCCGGTGTATCGCAGCTACGTCGCCTACGGCGAACTGTCGGCCGACGATCGCCGGCACATCGCCTGGGCCGTCGCGGTGGCCAAGAAGCGCAGCCCGGTGGCCGACACCGGCATCTACGACTTTCTCGAGGGGGTGCTGACCACCGACATCGCACGCGGTCGCAGTGCGTCGTTCCGCGAGCCCCTGCAGGCGTTCGCGATGAAGTTCCAGCAGGTCTCGTCGCCGGTAATGGCCAAGGGCGTCGAAGACACCGCCTTCTACCGCTATCACCGCCTGACCTCGCTCAACGACGTCGGCGGCGAGCCGCGGCGCTTCGGCATTTCGGTAGCCGCCTTTCACGCCGCGACCCGCGCCCGTGCCGTTCGCTGGCCGCACAACATGCTCGCCACCTCGACCCACGACAGCAAGCGCTCGGAGGACATGCGCGCCCGTCTCAACGTGCTCTCGGAGGTGCCGGCGGCCTGGAAGCTGATGCTCAAACGCTGGCGCCGCCTCAACCGCGGCCGCAAGCGCGAAATCGACGGCAGCGATGCGCCGTCGCGTAACGACGAGTACCTGATCTACCAGACGCTGATCGGCACCTGGCCGCTGACGCCGCCCGACGACGAGCAACTCGCCGACTACCGGGCGCGCATCGATGCCTACATGAGCAAGGCCTTGCGTGAGGGCAAGGAGCACAGCAGCTGGATCCAGGTCAACGCCGACTACGAGGGCGCGGTCAGCGAGTTCGTCCAGGCGCTGCTGGCGCCGGGCGAAAAGAACCTGTTCCTGGCCGATTTCGTGCCGCTGGTGCAGACCATCATCCACCATGGCCTGCTCAACGCGCTTGCGCAGCTGCTGATCAAGATCACCTCGCCGGGCGTGCCGGACATCTACCAGGGCTGCGAGTTGTGGCAGTTCAATCTGGTCGACCCGGACAATCGGCGGCCGGTGGACTACGCGCAGCGCGGCCGCTACCTCGCCGAAGTGCAGGCGATGGTCGACGCGCCGCCGGAGCAGTGGCCGCAGCGCTTGCTGCCGCTGACCAGCGACATCGCCGACGGGCGGATCAAGCTGTACACGCTCTGGCAGGGTCTGGCGCTGCGCTCGCGCTGGCCGGAGGTCTTCGAGCAGGGTGATTACCTGCCCTTGAAGGTGAGCGGTGAACACGCCGCGCACGTCTGCGCCTACGCCCGGCGGCACGGCGACCGGAGCTTGATCACCCTGGTGCCGCGGCTGCCGGCACGGCTGTTGGGTGACCGTCAGGTGCTGCCGCTGGGCACCGAGGTATGGGGCGATACGGCGCTCGAGTTGCCGCATGGCCTGGCCACCGTGCCGTGGCGCAACGCCCTCACCGGCAGCGCGCACGCGGCGGCCGACCAGTTGGCCGTCGGCGAGCTGCTGGCGGTCTTCCCGGTCGCCCTGCTGGCCTCGGAGCTGGCGCCGTGATCGCCGGGCCGGCGCTTTTCCCGGGCTGAGCCACGCGGGTGAGGGCGCCGCCTGACGCGCCCCCACCCGCCTCCGGCGTCGTTCAGCCGGCTGGCCGGGTAGCCTTGCTTACCAGCGTCGGCCGCGCGCGGCGTTGAGGAACTCCTCGAGCAGCGGCGTACTGTCGAGCAGATCGGGGCTGCCCGGGGTGTGGAACTCGGGGTGCCATTGCAGGCCCAGGACGTAGGGTTTCCCGTGCAGGCGGATCGCTTCGATCAGGCCATCATCGGCACTGCGCGCCTCGACCTGCAGGCCGCGTCCCAGTGACTTGATCGCCTGGTGGTGAATCGACACCACCCGGCCGCCGCCGAGGCCTGGGTAGAGCTTGGCCAGGCCGGATTCCGCGGACCATTCGACGGCATGGCTGTGGCGGTCGTAATTGGCGTGCACATGCGTGCTCGCTGCTTCGACCTGGGTCGCGATATCCTGGTACAGCGTGCCGCCGAGCGCGACGTTGATCAGCTGCGCGCCACGGCAGATGCCGAGTACCGCTTTTCCCGCCTCCATGAACTCGTGCAGCAGCTCCATCTCGTAGGCGTCGCGAACCATGTCGCCCGCCCAATCCGGGTGCAGCGCTTCCTCGCCGTAGCTTTGCGGATTGACGTCGGCGCCGCCTTGCAGGATCAGCCCGTCGAGATACTGCGGGTAGTCCGAGAGCCGGATGCTGCTGCGATTGACGATGCCGTCGCCGCTGACTGCCGGAATCATGAACACCATTACATCGCGCGACATCGTCCAGTGGGCAACCGACTGTTCGAGATAGTGCAGCGACTTCGACTGCAGGCCGGTCGCGCCGGCCTGCGGGTGGTAGATGCGTGCGGAAAGGCCGATCCGCAGAGGGCGCCAGCTCATGGGCTTCTCCTTCTCCTTCAAGGGTTGCTGTTTGCCGCCGACCGGGATCGACGGCCATCGGTGAGGGCACGGCGGTGACTGCTCCCGCAGCGCCTTCGGCGTCGTCGGGACGCCGGCGCGGGCCTTGGCCGATTTCTCCAATATACCTGCGTTTGTCGTCCGCCGCCCCTGGCGGCGTTGCATTTCGCTGCCTTGCGGCGTCCTTCCCCGTCCGGACAGCGGCGTCGGCGGCGATTGGCTCGGCGCCGGCGGCCAGCGGCGTGTCGGCATCCGGCGGATGGCGAAAGTTCCCCGTCCGCGGCCACTTTCTCGCGGCGAACGGGTTTTCGCGGGACCAGTCGAAGTTCAATCTGAATCGCCGCCGCCGGTGTTAGACTTCCCCGCACGGGTCGATTCGGTTACGCTGCGAATTCGCCACCGGCGCATGCATTGTGCCGATTCGCGGACCCCGCGGCGACGGCGCTTCACTCGCCCGCTCGCTTGACGAACGGGCCGCGCAGCCGGTGGCCGGTGACACCGCAACCGATAGGAACCGCATGAACCTTTTCCGAGGCAGGCTCAGTGCCTTCAGGTGGCGCACCCGTTTGACCCTGTGGGGAGCCGCCGCCGTCGCCGGCCTGGCCGTGGTCGCTTTCACCCGGCTCGCCGACCTGGCGCTGTCTACCTTCTTCAAGCTCGCCAATACCCATCCCGGCCTGCCTTTCCCCTGGGTCCCGTTCGTCGCCGCGCCCCTTGCCGGGATGGCGGCGGTGTGGCTGACACGGCGCTTTTTCCCGGGGTCGCAAGGCAGCGGCATTCCGCAGGTGATCGCGGCGACTCGTCTGGCGGCGCGTGGCGAGGCGGTCGGCCACCTGGTCTCGCTGCGTATCGCCGTCGGCAAGATGGGCGTCGGCTGCCTGGCGCTGCTCGGCGGCTTTTCGGCCGGGCGCGAAGGTCCGTCGGCGCAGGTCGCGGCGTCGATCCTGCACTTCGCGCACCGACTGCTGCCGCACTCGCGGGCAATCGCCCCGGCCGATCTGATTCTCGCCGGCGGCGCGGCGGGAATCGCCGCCGCGTTCAACACGCCGCTTGCCGGTGTCGTCTTCGCCGTCGAGGAACTGGGCAAGCGCCTCGAAGCCAAGACCACCGGCATCCTGGTCAGCACGATCATCCTCTCGGGTCTGGTCGCCATCGCCCTGGAGGGCAACTACCACCACTTCGGGCGAATGAAGATCTCGCAATTCAGCGAGATCGGCATCCCGGTGCTGGTCTATGGCATGCTCTGCGGAACGCTCGGCGGCGTTTTCAGCCGCCTGCTGCTGTGGCCGCAAAAGCACCCGGCCTTCATCCTCTGGAAGTGGCGCAGCGCCTATCCGGTTCGCTTTGCCGGTTGCTGCGGACTGATCGTGGCGCTGGTCGGCTGGCTCGGCGGCGGCTTGTCCTACGGCAGTGGCTATTCGGTGACCAGTTCGCTGGTCGCCGGCGAAGCCCTGTCGGCGCCATGGCACGCGCCCATTACCCGCTACGTGGCGACCATCGTCACCTATTACTCCGGCATTCCTGGCGGCATCTTCGCGCCGTCGCTGGCGGTCGGTGCCGCGCTTGGCGCCAGTACCTGCGAGATCTTCGGTTTCGCGGTGAACGCGGTGCCGATCACGGCGCTGTGCATGGCCGGCTTCCTGGCCGCCGTCACGCAATCGCCGATCACCGCGGCGATCATCGTCATGGAGATGATCGATGGCCACGGCATGGTGATCAGCCTGATGGCCGTTGCGCTGATCGCCAATGCGGTCAGTTCGCGGGTCAGTCCCGAACTCTATCAGCAGCTGGCGATGGGCTTCATGGCCGAGCGGCCGCGATAGCTGCGCCGCCGACGCGGCCTGGCGGACGACCGGCGCGGCGGTGTACCATTCGCCTGCTGCGGGTGTTGGCTGCCGGGTGCTGGCAAGCTCGGCGAGCCCGCACCAACGACCATCCGTTGTCCGGGAGCCGATTGTTCATGCTGACCTCTAGCCGCCGTTTGTGCGTCACCATTGCCGCCACCCTGCTGCTGTCGGGATGCGGCGCGTGGCCATGGCAGCAGGAGGAGTCGCAGGCGGACGCCGAGGCCGAGCGGCAGGCCGCAGCGGTCAAGGAGCAGGCGGTGCAGGCGGCGGCCGAGGAAAAAGTGATCGCCGCCAACAAGGACGAGAACAACATCTATTTTCCGCTCGGCGGCGTCAAGGTCAGCAGTCGCGGCAAGGCGAAACTGCAACAGCACGCCGAGTATCTCAAGGCCAATCCCGAAACGTCGGTGACCCTGATCGGTTATACCGACGATCTCGGCAGCCGCAGCTACAACGTCGCAATTGCCGAGCAGCGGGTCGCCGCGGTACGCCAGATCCTGCGCGCCTATCGCGTTCCGTCGGTGCAGATTCACCGCTACAGCGTCGGCAGCGAGAAGACCCCCGCTGTCTGCAAGACGCCCCGTTGCCGGCAGAAGATGCGTCGTGTCGAGCTCGTCTATTCGCCGGAATGACGCAACAGCCGCCGTGCTGGCCGAGCGCCTTGCACACCCCCTGCGGCATCGGTAGCGCCGAGCGGAGCCTCGGGCGGCATGGCCATGCGCATCGGTATTGACCTTGGCGGCAGCAAGATCGAACTGCTGGCGCTTGGCGACGCGGGCGAGGTTCTGCTGCGCCGTCGGCGGGCGACGCCGCAGGGCGACTACCCGGGGACGCTCCAGGCGGTCGGCGAACTGGTCGAGGCGGCCGAACGGGAGCTCGCTCGAAGCGGCCACGTCGGCGTCGGCACGCCCGGCGCCGAATCAGCCGTCGATGGCCTGATCAAGAACGCCAACTCGACCTGCCTGAACGGCAAACCGCTGCGCGACGATCTGCAGGCGCTGTTGCAGCGCGAGATACGGCTGGCCAACGACGCCGACTGCTTCGCCCTGTCGGAAGCGATCGACGGTGCCGGCAGGGCTGCGCAGGTGGTCTTCGGGGTGATTCTCGGTACCGGCGTCGGCGGTGGCATCGTCGTCCGTCGGCAGCTGCTGCAGGGTGTCAACCGCATCGCCGGCGAATGGGGCCATAATCCGCTGCCGCTGCTGGACGAGGAAGATCTGCCGCCGGCGAGGTGTTACTGCGGTCGCCTGGGTTGCGTCGAAACCTGGCTGTCGGGTCCCGGCCTCAGCGGCGATCACTTGCGGCATAACGGTGAGACACTCGCGCCCGAGGCGATCTGCGGACGCGCCGACGCCGGCGATCAGGCTTGCGAGCAGACGCTGGTGCGTTACGAAAGGCGGCTGGCCAGGGCCCTCGCCGTGGTGGTCAATATCCTCGATCCGGAGGCGATCGTGCTTGGTGGTGGCCTGTCGAACATCGAACGCTGGTACGACACGGTACCGCGTCTGTGGTCGGCGCACATCTTTTCCGACCGCATCGACACCCGCCTGCTGCGCAACGTGCATGGCGACTCGTCCGGCGTCCGCGGCGCTGCCTGGCTGTGGAACGACCAGCGAGGAACGCGATGAGCGGCGTGCACCTGTTCGTCGGCGGGCTGACGAGAATCGACGATCAGGGTCAGTCGACGGGCATCTGGAAACAGGCGATCAGCGGCCCGGTCGAGCTCGGCATCGAGGGTCTGGCGGGCGACGTTCAGGCCGATCGCCGCGTGCATGGCGGCGTCGACAAGGCGCTCCATCAGTATCCCGAGCAGCACTATCGCCGTCTCGCCGAGCATTTCCCGGCGATCGCCGCGCAGCTGCTTGCCGGCAGCATCGGCGAGAACGTCTCGGCCGGCGGTTTCGACGAAAGCAGCGTCTGCATCGGCGACGTCTTCCGCCTCGGCCGGGCCAGGCTGCAGGTCAGCCAGCCGCGCAGCCCCTGCTGGAAAATCGACCATCGCTATGGCACCGACGGTGTCGCCAGGAGCGTCGCCGAGCTGGGACTGACCGGCTGGTACTACCGCGTCGTCAGCACCGCCGCGGTCAGCAGCGGCGACCAGCTGGAACTGCTCGATCGCCTGCCGGGTGCCGTTTCGCTGGCCGAGCTATGGCAGGTCTGGCGGCAGCACCGGCCTGACCAGGAGACGCTGGCGCGCCTGTGCGCGGCGCCTGGCCTGACCGCCGGCTGGCAGAAGAAGCTGCACGATCGCCTGCACTGGCTGCGCGCCAACGTCGGCGCAGCGCTCCCCGATCGGCCTTCGTTCCACCCCCGCCAGGACTGAGCCGGGCGATGTTGCGCCAGCCATGCTCTGGCTGAGACTGTTCCTGCCTTTCGCCGGCGGCTACTTCCTCTCCTACCTCTACCGGACGGCGAACGCCGTCATCGGGCCGGTGCTGACCCGCGAACTGGCGCTCGGCGCCGGTAGCCTCGGGCTGCTGACCGGCGCCTACTTTCTTGCCTTCGCGGCGGCCCAGCTGCCGCTCGGCATGCTGCTCGACCGTTTCGGGGCCCGGCGGGTCGAGTCCGCCCTGCTGCTCGTCGCCGCGAGCGGCGCGGCGAGCTTCGCCATGGCCGACAGCATCGGCGAACTGGCGGTTGCCCGCGGCATGATCGGGCTCGGCGTCTCGGCCTGTCTGATGGCTGCCCTCAAGGCTTTCGCGCTGTGGTTTCCGCTCGAACGGCAGGCGTCGCTGACCGGCTGGATCATGACTTCGGGGGGGCTCGGTGCGCTCGCCGCGACGGCGCCGCTGGAAGCTGCCCTGCAGCAAACCGGCTGGCGCGAGATCTTCTTGGCGCTGGCCGGCATCACCCTGGCGGTTTCCATCTGGCTGTTCCTGAGCGTTCCCGAGCGCGACGGCCGGCGTGAACCCGAGCCGCTGGCGGTGCAATGGGCCGGTGTCAGCGAGGTCTTCGGCAGTGCCCATTTCTGGCGTTTTGCGCCGCTCGGCCTGACCATTACCGGCGGCTTTCTGGCCGTCCAGAGCCTGTGGTCGGTGTCGTGGCTGATGCAGGTCAATGGCTACACGCGCGAGAGTGCCGCCGAACACCTCGCCGGCATGAGCGTCGCCATGCTGTTGACGTACATCCTGCTTGGCCTGCTGGCGACCCGTCTCGCGCGCCGCGGCATCACGCCGGTGACCCTGCTTGCCGGCGGTCTTGGCCTGTCCCTGCTGATGCTGGCACTGATCGCCAGCGAGGCCGTGCCGCAGACGCAGCTGCTGTGGATCGCCTACGGGACCTTCTCGAGCTGCGCTCCGTTGGCCTTCTCGCAGACCGCGGCGGGCTTTCCGGTGGCCCTGTCTGGGCGTGCCACGACGGCTTTCAACCTGATGGTCTTCGTTGGCGCGTTCGTCGCGCAGTGGGGACTCGGTCTGCTGATCGATCTGCTGCAAGCGTCGGGACAAAGCGCCGCGCTGGCGCATCGCCATACCTTCCTGACCCTGCTCGCGCTACAGACGCTCGCCTACGCCTGGTTCCTGATCGCCGGCTGCCGGCGGCGACGCCAGCCGGCGACGACGGCCGGCGATCAGCGATAGAGCGGCAGCGCGGCGACGCGACGCTCGACTTCGTTGTTCACCTGCTGGTAGGCAGCGCTGTCGCTGCTGCCGTAGCGACGCCGGAACTCGGCTTCCGAAAGATGTTCGGGCAGACCCGCGAGCGACGGCGCCAGATCGACGTCGGCCAGCGGCGAGCGCAGCGCCTGGCGCAGGCGCTGCGAGTTGGCGGCGATCAGTTCGCCGAAACGTGTGCCGGCGCGGTCGGCTGCGAGATCGGCGAACGAGAAGCCGCTGCCACCGCGCGAGTCGTCGAGTTCCTTGTAGACGCCGATGGCGTTGGCGGCAGGTTCGCCGGCCCATGCCGCCAACGCTGCCGAGATGGTGAAATGCTGCGCGCTGTCGTAACGGCCGAGCAGCGTCAGGTCGACCCGGCGGGCGCGCGGCCAGTTCTGCGCCGCCGGCAAGAGCGTGCTCAGGCTTTTTTCCGAGAGGTAGATCGCCAGCACCAGCAGTGCCGCGCGACCCTGCTGCGCCGTTCCGGCCGCGGCCAGCAGCGGTGACAGCACCTCGCCGAGGGGCACGCGGGCGCGCGCCGGGTAGCGTTCGAGCAGGCTCGCCAGGGCGCGTTGGGCGGCTTCGATCTGGCTGACCTCGCTCGGCGTGAACGCCATCGAGCGGGCGCGGTCGAGAAGTCCCGGTTGCCAGACGTAGCTGACGGCGACCGTGCCGCTCGCCGGCGCGAACGACAGCCGGCGGAAGGTTTGCCGCGCCAGCAGCCAGTCGGCGCCAAGATTGGCGTGGTCGATGGCCGAGGTGACCAGCCAGTCGGCCAGCAGCGGCGGGATCGGCAGCGAGCCGAGCGATGCCGAAGCGATCCGCGGCTGACCGTCCACCGTCTTGATCGAGACGCGCAGGTTCAGGTAGCGTGGCCCGGGTACGCCCGGAGCGGCGACGCTGAAGCGGATCTCGGCGGTCTCGCCGACCAGCGCGAAAGCGCCGCGCGCGCCGAGGCTGCGGCTGGCGAGGTGGTTGAGCGCTTCGTCGAGCAGCGCCACCGGGATCTGCGCCGTACGTTCGTCGCCGCGCCGGAGTCGGCGTGGATCGTTGCTCGCCAACAGGCTTCTTGCCTCGGCGACCGACGCCGGTGCGATCGTCGCGCCACGGCTGACCAGTGGCACGGGCTGCAGCGTTGCTACCAGCAGCACCGCCACCGCCAGCAGCGGCAGCAGCAGGAGCAGCAGCAAGGAGGCCAGCAGGCGGATCAAGGGCTTGGCGCCAGCGCGCAGCGGTCAGTCGGCGAATGCGCTGGCCGGCGGCGCTGTCGGCCGGCGGAAGCTCGACCGCGGGTGGCCTTGGCGGTCACGACGCCGCTGCCGCGGTGATCGGCTCGGCGACGCCTTCGCTGTCTTCGCCGCTGGTCAGGCGCAGCTTGAAACCGGCCTTGCGCAAGCGCCGGGCCTCGATTTCCAGGTCGGCGCGAGTCAGCGGATGCTGCTCGAGCCAGTTTTTCGGAAAGCGCAGTTCGACGCGCTGGCGGTCGACCCGCAGGGCGATCGTCGGCAATGGCAGGCTGCTGCGGCCGCGATGCAGTACCACCGCCAGGCGCAGGAGAACGCAGATTCGTGGCGCCAGGCGCGACCACTCCTTCGGCAGGTGGGCAAAGGCGGTCGCCGGAAGGGCGCGACGGTGGCGCCTGACCAGTGACGACAGCAAGCGCTGGTCGTCGCGCGAGTAGCCCGGCAGGTCGGCGTGTTCGATGACGTAGGCGCCGTGCTTGTGGTACTGGTCGTGGGTCAGCAGCAGGCCGACCTCGTGCAGGCGGGCCGCCCGTCCGAGGACGTCGGGCGCCTCGCTGCCGGTCAGTCGCCATTTCGCGCGCACCTGCCGGAGCAGCGCCAGCGCCGTCGCACTGACCCGGTCGGCCTGCGCTTCGTCGAGGCTGAAGCGCTTGATGACGTCGGCGATCGTCCGGTCGCGCACGTCTTCGTGACGAATGCGGCCCAGCAGGTCGTAGATCAGACCCTCGCGCAGCGCGCCTTCCGAGACCTGCAGCTGCTCGATGGCGAGCGCTTCGCACAGGCCGTGCAGGACCACGAAGCCGCCGACGAAGACCCGCGCCCGCGCCGGTTCGAGTTGCCAGCGGCTGGCAATCGCCGCCGTGTCGCGCACCTCGAGCAGGGCCGCGCGCAGCCGCCGCAGCGCCTCGAGGCTGATGCCCTCGCGACACCAGCCCTCGCTGACCAGCACGTCCTGGATCGCCTTGATCGACCCGGAAGCGCCGGTGACGACCTGCCAACCACGGGCGAGGTATTCCTCGCGCACCGGTGCGAGATTGAGCTGCACCAGCAACTCGGCCTCGCGCAGGCGAGCCGGCGTCACCCGGCCATCGCCGAAACAGGCGCGGCTCATGCTGACGCAACCCATTCGCAGGCTTGCCAGATGCAGCGGATCGAATTTCTCGCCGATGATCAGCTCGGTGCTGCCACCGCCGATGTCGACCACCAGCCGCTGCCCGGCGACGTCGCCGACGCTGTGGGCGACGCCCAGATAGATCAGCCGCGCCTCTTCCTGGCCGCGAACGATCTCGACCTTGTGTCCCAGGACCTGTTCGGCGCGGGCCACGAAATCGGCGCTGTTGCGCGCCTGACGCAGGGTATTGGTGCCGACGATGCGCAGCTGCTCGGCGGGTATCTGCCGCAGTCGCTGGCCGAAGCGCGCCAGGCACTCGAGCGCCCGCTTCTGCGATTCTTCCGACAGCCGGTTGCGGTCGTCGAGACCGGCAGCAAGCTGGACCATCTCGCGCAGGCGGTCGAGGACCTGTACCTGACCGTTCGCCAGGCGGGCGACGATCATGTGAAAGCTGTTCGAACCGAGGTCGATCGCCGCCACGAAATCGGACGACGGGTCGGGATTTCTCACCATGATCAACGGAGCTCCTCAATGGATTGGTCGCCGCCTTCTGGCCGTGCCGGTGTTCGGCGAGCGGCGGCAGGACGGCCGCTTTCGCTGGCGGAGAACACGATAAGCGAGGTCGGCGCGGAACACCGTGAATTGGCGCACATTCGCGGCCAGGCGGGGTCGGTGGCAGCAGGCGGAGTATCCCTGCCGCCGCCGGCTTCGTCAATCGCCGTCGGGTGCTGCTCTCGCCGTAGCGGTCGACGCCGTGCACGGCCTGACTGACGATTGACCGCGTCTGGTGGTGGTCTGTCGGGCCAGTCACGCATGCGCCGCCGTCAGAGCGCGGCGGTGTAGCGGAGGTGCCCTGTATCGGTCGCTACTACAGGCGGGCAGCCGCCGACGGGTGGGCTTGCGCCCGGTTTCGGCGGGAGGGCGCCCGGCCGCCCACTAGGCCGCCTGTTTCTGCCGCCTGCTCTGAACGCCGGCCTGCAGACGGTTGATGCCGTTGATCACCGCCTGGATCGACGCGGTGACGATGTTGGCGTCGACGCCGGCACCGTAGAACTCCCGGACAACGCCACCTTCGCCGCTCGCAGGCGTCGCCGTGGCGACTTCGATGAAGGCACAGGCGCGGGCGTTGCCGCCTTCGGCGCTCGGGCTCATCGCGCGCTCTTCGTAGCTGCGCACCTGGACGTCGATGCCGACGCTCTGAAAAGCGTTGACCGTCGCGTCGATCGGGCCGTTACCCACGCCGGTCAGCAGGTGCGCGACGCCATCGATGTCCACGCCGAGCCGGATTCCCTGGCCGGTGGCGCCGTCGCCATGCTCGAAAAGATGGTGCTCGCGATAGCGAACCGGCGTCGCGGTTTCGAGGTAGGTCGCCGAGAACAGCCGCCAGAGGGCGGCGGCGCTCATTTCACCGCCGTGCTGGTCAACGTGCTGCTGGACGACGTTCGAGAACTCGACCTGCAGGCGACGGGGCATCACCACGCCGTATTCGTTCTCCATCAGGTAGGCGATGCCGCCCTTGCCGGACTGGCTGTTGACACGGATCACCGAGTCGTAGCTGCGACCGACGTCGGCCGGGTCGATCGGCAGGTACGGCACGCTCCAGAAGGTGTCCGGCTGGCCGACGGCGAAGCCCTTCTTGATCGCGTCCTGATGTGAGCCCGAAAAAGCGGTAAACACCAGATCGCCGACGTAGGGATGGCGCGGATGGATCGGCAACTGGCTGCACTGCTCGAAGGTGCGTGCGACGGCGTTGATGTCCGAGAAGTCCAGGCCGGGCGCGACGCCCTGGGTGTACAGGTTGAGCGCCAGGGTGACGATGTCGACGTTACCGGTGCGCTCGCCGTTGCCGAACAGGCAGCCCTCGACGCGCTCGGCGCCGGCCATCAGGGCCAGTTCGGCGGCGGCGACGGCGGTTCCCCGGTCGTTGTGCGGATGCAGGCTGATGATCACGCTGTCGCGCCGGGCGAGGTGGCGGTGCATCCACTCGATCTGGTCGGCGTAGATGTTCGGTGTCGCGACCTCGACGGTCGTCGGCAGGTTGAGGATCACCTTGTCGTCCGGCGTCGCACCCCAGGCGGCGGTGACCGCGTCGCAGACTTCGAGCGCGAAATCGAGCTCGGTGGCGGTGAACGTCTCCGGGCTGTATTCGAGCGTCCACTCGGTTTCCGGCGCCGCCGCGGCGAGCTGCTTGATCAACTGGACCGCCGACACCGCCATGGCGACCACCTCGCTGCGGCTCATGCCGAAAACGGTGTCGCGGAACGGCTTGGAAGTGGCGTTGTAGACGTGCACGATCGCCCGCCGGGCGCCTTTGAGCGATGCCATCGTCCGCCGGATGAGGTGCTCGCGCGCCTGCGTCAGCACCTCGATGCTGACGTCGTCGGGAATGTGATTGCCTTCGATGAGGCCGCGAACGAAGTCGAAGTCGGTTTGCGACGCCGACGGGAATGCGACCTCGATCTCCTTGAAGCCGATATCGCAGAGCATGCGGAACATGCGCATCTTGCGGTCAACGTTCATCGGCTCGAAGAGCGACTGGTTGCCGTCACGCAGGTCGGTGCTCATCCAGGTCGGCGGCGTGCTGATCGTCCGGCTCGGCCACTGGCGGTCGGCGAGCTCGACGGGCGGAAAAGAGCGGTACTTGGTGGCAGGGTTTGGCAACATGATGGCGGCTCCTCGGTGTTCGTTCGATGAATTCCATGGCTTACATGGTACGGGAAGCTGGCCGGCAGGTGCTTGCGTTTTGTGCTCCATGAATCGCCATGGGAGCAATAATATTGCTGCAAATCCCGTGCAAATCGCAGTAATATGGCGCAACAGTGAGACGGGAGGAATTTCATGCAGCTTGATCGCTACGACTCGCAGATCCTGCACGTCCTGCAGCAGGACGGCCGGATCAGCAACCAGGACCTCGCCGACCGCATCGGCCTCTCGCCTTCGCCCTGCCTGCGCCGCGTACGCGCGCTCGAAGAAGCCGGGCTGATCACCGGCTACCGCGCGCTGCTCGACGCCAAGAAGCTCGGCCTGTCGCTGATGGCGCTGATCCATATCTCGATGGACCGGCACACGCCCGAGCGTTTCACCAGCTTCGACGCCGCCATCGCCGAAATCCCCGAGCTGCTCGAATGCCTGCTGATCACCGGCCAGGACGCCGACTACCAGCTCAAGGTGGTGGTCAGGGACATGGACGCCTACCAGGAACTGCTGCTCGACCGCATCACCCGCATAGCGGGCGTGACCGGCGTGCATTCGAGCTTCGTCCTGCGGCGGGTGGTCGATCGGACGGCGCTGCCGCTACCAGGCCAATCGACCTGAGCGCTGGTGAAGGCGCGAGCGCGGCAGCAAGCGACTCGGGGACGAGCTGTCTCGCGGGCGTCGCCGACGATGTGAGGAAAGCGCACTGACGATAATCGACGGCTACCTGAGTGCGGCGACGATCCAAATCACCGGTTCGCAGAGGCAGTCACGGGCAGCATTTGAGCGCCTGGCGTCTGATGACAAGTGGAATCCGACAGGCTCTTCACGACCCACAAGAGTCATTCATCGTCTCGGTGCGCCACCGGCAGGTTTCTGTGTGGAGCAGTCGTACAGAGTGGGAACTGAATGAGACCTGCTCGGGCAAAACAGCCAACGAAACGTCAGGCTGATTTAATCAGTTCCTGGCCCATAGTCGTCCGTGGGTTCGCTCCGAAGCGATCATTCAACGACAAGCTCAGCAGTACGCGTCAGCGCGCCCGCTGTAGCGAAGTGTTGTGCGCTACTCTCTTTAGCTCGCTTTCAGATGACTCATACTCACCCAGGTGGGCGCGCATCAGGCTTTTCCACAGTCTTCCATGGTTCGGAACAAAGAAGTGGAGAAGCTCGTGGACGATGACGTAATCCCATAGCTCGGGTTTCAGGCCGAGCAGTTCGTCATTAAAGTTCAGATGGCCGCTGGTAGTGCATGAGGCCCATTTGTTGCGCATCGGGCGCACGCCCAACCAGACAACTTGCGCGTTCAACTTCTCGGCCCAATGACGGACGCGTTGCTTGAACTGGTGTTTTTGATCGGTCGCGGTCATCGCTTCAAATCCGATCTGCCTTGTCCAGCAAGGTGAACAGCTCGTTCACCATCGCTGTCACGCGATCCAGGTCGTCCGTTTCGGCGAAGATCGCGAAGGTCACTTTCTTTCGGAGTTCGCGGAGGGCGTTTTCGCTGCGCTTCCAGTTCGGAAAATCGGCGAATGCCTGGCGGATCTTCCGGCTCACAGCTTCCGCGTTCTCGATCTTCGCGTCGAGCAGGCTGCGATAGACGAAGTAGGTCAGCCCATCGAATGATTTCTCGGCCTGCTCCTTTTTGCGGACCTCGTTCGTTGCGACTTCCTTGAGCAATGCCTCCAGCGCCTCGGCGGTGCTGGTCTGGCGTTGCTCGAAACTCTCCTGCACCGCCCTGGCCCGCTCCGCCATGGCGATGAGGTACGGGTCATCGCTGCCTTCCTCGGCCAGTTTCTCGATGCTCTTGATCAGGTTGATGACTTTGGTGCCATCCCCACCGCTCTTGTTCTTGATCAGCTCAAGGGTATTGCCATCGATCGCGACAATCTCGCCCAGACCGCCCACACCATAACTGCCGACCTGCTGCTGTACCAGATGGTTGGTCTTGGCCTGAAACTCACGGTCGACCATCACGGTCCTGGTGTAGGCCTTCCTGACGACCTGATAGATCGCCGATAGCGTTCCATAGTCGTCAATGAACGGGCGCAGGAAAGCATCGGGCGAGATGATCTCGTAGAGCATCTCGATCTCCTTGTATTCCTTGAAGAACTCCTTGCGCCGCTCGGGGTCGCGGAAGTGCTCGATGAGGGTGTCCACGTCCTTGTCATTGAATTGCTGCTCGATCAGGCCGAGGGTGTCCGGGGCCCTGGACTCCATCTTGTTTTTGAAGAGCACCTTCAGCAGCTTGAGGTCCTTGACGATGGCGTTGATCTCGTCGCTGTCGAAGGCCAGCGCCTTTTCCAGCTTGTCGAAGATGCCGACGAAATCGAGGACGAAACCGTGGGGCTTCACCATCTCCTGCGCCTCGTTCTCGTAGGGGCGGTTCACCCGCGCGATGGCCTGCAGCAGGGTGTGGTCGCGCATCGGCTTGTCGAGATACATGGCGTAGAGCACCGGTGCATCGAAGCCGGTGAGCAGTTTCTCGGTGACGATGAGGATCTTGGGCTGCTGATCGAGCTTGCCGAAGCTCTTGCGAATCTGCCGCTCCTTCTTCGGGTCGAGGTGGAATTCCTTCAACAGCTTGGAGTCGTTGTTGCTGCCGGTATAGACGACCTCGGAATACTCCGGCGGCAGAAACTGATCGAGCGCGTGTTTGTAATGGGCGCAGGCCTCGCGGTCGACGCCGACGAGGAAGGCCTTGTAGCCGAGCGGCTCGACGTTCTGGCGGTAGTGTTCGGCGACGAACTGCGCCACCTGCTGGATGCGCTCCTTGCCCTTGAGGAAGTTCTTCAGGTTCTCGCCCGATCGAGGATCTTGTTCAGCTCCTCGATGTCAGCCACCTTCGGCTTCGGCCAGCGAGAGGAACTCCTTGTCCAGCGTCTCGTGCGGGACGAGCATTTCGTTGGGCGCGAGCTGGTAGTAGAGCGGCAACGTGGTGCCGTCCTCGATGCTGTCGGCGATGGAATACTTGTGCAGGTAGCCCTTGCCGTCCTCGCAGCCGAAGGTCTTGAAGGTGCCCTTGCCGTGGACGGTCTTGTCCTCGGCGTGCCGGTGAAGCCGAGGTAGGTCGCGTTCGGCAGGCCGGCCATGAGGAAGTTGCCGAGGTCACCACCGGTGGTGCGGTGGGCTTCATCGATCAGGACGTAGATGTTCGCGCGCGTGTTCAGGTTCGCCGGCATGTCGCGGAACTTGTGGATCATCGTCACGATGATGCCCCGGTAGTCGTCCTCAGCAGTTGGTTGAGCCGGGCGATGCTACTGGCGTGCTCCAGGTTGCCCAGGCCCAGCGCGGCGAGGTTCTTGAGCATCTGGTCTTCCAGCTCGTTGCGGTCGATCATCAACAGCACGGTCGGCTTGTCCGCCTCGGGCGCGCGGAAGAGCCGCTCCGCCGCCTTGATCATGGTGAAGGTCTTGCCGCTGCCCTGGGTGTGCCAGACGAGGCCGCGCGTGCGCCGGGATCGAGGGCACGGCTGACGGTCGCCTCCACTGCGCCGGTCTGGTGCTGGCGCAGGATGTATTTGTTCAGCTCCTCGTCCTTCTCGCCAAAGACGATGTAGTCCTTCAGGAAAGCGAGCACCTGCCCAATGGCACAGAAGCTCTTCACCTTGGCCTCCAGCTTGCCAACCTCCCCATCCTTCCAGTTGAAGATGTTCCGCCGCGCCGTGTTCCAGCTCACCCGTAGGAAAAGCCGATGGCGTCGGTGGCGGTGAAAAGCTGCTGCGAGACGAACAGCTCCGGCGTCTCGCGGTGGTAACGGCGGATCTGGTCCACCCCCAGGGCAATCGCCTCGTCCTTGTTGGCGTTCTTGCACTCGATCACCAGCACCGGGATGCCGTTGATGAGAAAGACGACATCCTCCCGCGTGCCATAGTGGCCGTTGTGAAAGGCCCACTCCTCGGTGACCTCGAAAACGTTGCGCGCCGGATCGTCATAATCGATCAGGATCAGGTCACGCTCGCGCTTCTCCTCGTGGTCGAAGAACTTGCCACGGTTGCGCAGGTGCTCGACGAATTCGCGGTTGCCGTAGATGTCGGTGTGCAGATGCCGGAACTGCCCGAGCAACGCGCCCGGGCCTTCCGCGTAGCGCGGGTTAATTCCCGCAGCCTGGCGTCGAGCAGATCGTCGAAGAAAAGTGATCGGTTCCTCGCGCGGTCGGCCGGCGGCATCCGGATCAAACCCGCGCCGCTGCTCGGCTTCCTCGCGGGAGACAAATGTCCAGCCGATGGCCTCGGCGTAGGCGAGGATCCGGGCCTGGACGGTTTTGTGTTCTCCGGGGTGGGCATGCTCTTGATCCCCGTCAACGCCAGCCTTGCCGCCAGGTATGGTATTCAGCCGGCCGCAGGCGGTAGCGCGCGATGTTGCCCTCATGGAGGCTCATGATCTCCGTCTCCACGACCTCGACAAATCGCGCCTGATCCTCGGGCGGTACCTGCTCCGCCGCACGTTGGCGCACCAATGCGGTCGCGGCTCTCTTGTCCATACCCTCCCGAACCACCATCGCGACCAGCTCGGCGATCAGCGGTCGGTAACGCATACGGAACGGGTCCGGCTGACCCAGCGACTGGCGCACTGCCGAGTAGCGCGCGCTGGAGCGCTCGTACGCCCAGACGAACACGTCGCGCAGGAGCTCGACGCGATTCAGCTCATAGATACCCAGCACGCCATCAATATAGGCACGCTCCGGGACATCCACGAAAGACAGGGGGCAGAGGTTTCCGCGGATCAACGGGATGTTCGCCGCAAGCCGGGATACGCGCTTGTTCACATCCTCGAAACACTGCAGGTACGCAAGGTGCACGAGCACAAAGAAGGCCTGCTCGAAGGGATCGTTAATTGCGGCCGCGGTATCGAGGATTGCCTCGAAGCACTCGACGATGAGCTGTGGCACCTCCAGCGGATGGTAGACCGTGCCGTCGATAGCCACCGGGATGCGCCGCAGCCGACCGCCTGCCTGCGGGTCGACGAGCAGGTTGTCCGACAGCAGGGCGTGGAGATTCAAGATGGTGTAACGGTTGAAGCCGATTTCGTCCGCCTGATCGACGAGCATCTCGATCGCGGCCTTGTGGTTCAGAATCATCTGCGCTTCCAGCGCGTCCTTGCCCTCGGCGGCCTCGCCGAGTTCGAGCAAACGCTCGGTCTCCAGCAATGAATAGGTATTGCCTTCCAGACGACTGGAGTTCCAGGAGAGTTCGATCAGCAGGCGGCTGTAGATGGTGCGGGCATAGGTTCCCGCCGGGCGCCCGCCATCCGCAGGGCGACCCATGTCGAGCAGGCGCTGGCGCGTTTCCGCCGGCAGGTAATAAGTGACGTTGGGTCGGTAGTCATCCAGAAACGCGCGCTGGTAGCCGACCGGCCGCCGCTTCTGGATCGGCGCGCGAACGGCTTGTCTGATGTCTTGCGCTGCGGCAGAGACAGGAACGTATACCTCTGCCCGCGCTTCGACCGCCGCGTTGCCCGCTATCAAATTTCCTGAACGGGTGATGACGGCGGGTGCGCGATAACGACGACCCTTGCCCCGCCCTTCGGCGACCAGCCGCTTCTGTTCGACCAGCAGGGCGAGGCGACGCTGCAGCATCCGCGGCGGCAGCGCGTATGGCAGTCCCTCGCGGACAGCGCTGACCTGCACGCCCTGTGGATGGGCCGCCACGACCGCCAGGATGGCGTCAAGCTCCGGTTCGGGGATACGCTTCGGCATGCGCCCGATTATATGTCGCTAAAAATGTCATATGCGACAAAAAAACAATCTGATTGACGCGAAACCCCTTTTGGCGTCGCATAACCGAGCTTTTCGTCGCCAATTCGCCCACGCTGCGGTGCACGACTCAAGCAGCCGCGAAGACGAGGCTGAAGGTCGATGTCGGTGTGGAGATGGCGGAACTGCCCGAGCAACGCGCCCTCGGCATCAAGGTAGCGCGGGTTGAATTCGCGCAGCTTGGCGTCGAGCAGATCGTCGAAGAAGAGCGAACGGTGCCTGGCGCGGTCGGTGGGCGGTACGTCCGGATCAAACCCGCGCCGCCGCTCAGCTTCCTCGCGGGACACAATCGTCCAACCGATGGCCTCGGCATAGCCGAGGATTCGGGCTTGGACGGTTTTGTGTTCTCCGGGGGTGGGCATAGTTGAATTCTAAAAGTTGTATTTCCTGCGCCGTAGCTCGAATGCGTCTTTACCGCCTTCCATCGTATTGGTGATTGCGTTGCAGACCGATTCCTCATCAATGGCTCCGCCTGCGACCTGCCGGCCCAACACCATTTCAATCACGTTTTCCGAGTCACCATTGACTGCGATATTCGCATTATGTGTCGCGAGGATAAGTTGCCTTCTGTCTTTCGCAGTTCGAATCGTTTAGCCAATGATCTCATTATGATGATCTTGTTATCGAGATCCTCCTCTGGCTGATCGATGATGAGTGGAGCCAGCAGGTCTGATTCATAGAGATGTATTCAAGTGTCGCTGCTGCTTGCTCACCCTGAAAGCCTTCCTGAATTCAATAAAGGATTCCCCTTCCACGAATATCGAAAGACCTCGACGCGAAGGCGAAGGATTGCCCACCAATGAAACCGATACTCATTCGAGGTGGAAATTGCCTCCTTCAGAAAAGCGCTCTATAAACTCTGGACCAGAGCTTCACTCAAAATCAGGGTTAGAAGGCATCGCCTTTTCTCAAGGAGCACCTTCGCTTCCACTTTAGCAATTGAAAGACTCATCTGAATCTCCTTCCCGCTTCGCTGATTTCTCTGCTCATCCTGAACCTTTTCAAGTTCTTTCCAATGCAGGAACCCCGGAGTGCGGCAAGTCAAATGCCTGCTGACGCCGCCTCGATCTCTGCATGTGAAGTTGGATCTTCTGCCAAACGTCCGTACGCCAACTCTGAAGATGCCGCTTCGATTGTTGCTATCTGGTTTCAACAACCGCCGATAGTTGCGCTTCTAGAGGCAGTTCTCTGTTCCTGTTGACGGTCAACTCGGGTCAGCATTGCGTAATTCAGTTACCTCCACACCTGCAACTTCCAATTGCTTACAAAACATCGCCTTGCTGTCGACGTAGACGTTCAATGCTTTCCAGAATCGATTGTTTGCCCTGCGAGGGAGTTTTTCTGCTCTGTGTATTCCTTTTCATGGGCTGCGCTGTTGGGGAGCCATTCCGTCAGCCAAAGCGATTTTATTAATTCGGACTTGAACCATGACGTGGTAGTCGGGGTGATTGCGTGTAGCGTGCCGTCAGGCCAAGGTCGCAGATTTATTGATTCAAATGCCTCTCTAAAGCTACCTTCTCCGGGAAAGATCGGCTGACCAGTCGGCATTGTTGGATTCTGAAATCGAGTTCGGATAGAGAGCGCTATCAATTTTTCCGAGTTGCGCTCAGGACTCTGCGAGACGCTGAAATTACCTCTTGGCGGACCAGACTTCTCATGATCTGTGATCTGGGGTAGTGCCCTGACCGTCGGAAGATGGCTGTACCGATTTCTCAATTTGAGAACCAGTAGCTTCTGCTGCGTCTTGCATGAACTTGTGCATGTTTATTGCTGCCGAGAGTCTCACTGCCTTCGACAGGGCCTCGGCTGAAGACTGTGCATTACGCTGGTTGGACTCGAAATCTCACTCAACTGGTGTGATGCAGGGGCAGCAGTCACGAGATGCAGGAGCCGACCTTCGGCATCACCTCTCGCAAGATCAGACAGTTCCCCCTGCCGATACTGCTGAGTGGGAATGAGCTTCGCACGTCGAGAAACGGAACTAAGGTTTACCGTACCATCGGTTTCGACAGAAGTGACATCTTGCCTTCGCTACCGAGCGCGTAAGTGTGATCGAAGCGCCATTTCAGCAAAACATTCAATGAAATTTCGCCATCGTCCCGGCGTCAGAAAAGCGTTCCTTCGAGATTTCTTTGAGCCGCTGTGTCGCGGTCGTTTGCGAGTCCCCAGTGTCATCAGTGCCGAACAGCCCAGCGCGAAACGGACATGCTCAGGACATACTCAGAAAGGGTGGATTTGCCAGCCCGACCTCCGATGATCGAGTTCATTGCTGATTGAACGCGTAGGTTCCGTCAGCGAGATACTTTGATCCTTTGACCGAAACATTACTTGACAGCCTCAGGTAGAAATGTAGGCTCAGAATGTCAGATCCGCGAATCTGGTGCCAGCATCGCCTGGCGAAGGATTCAGCCGTGGGTGATGCCATCGCAGTCCAGAAGTAAGCCATCGCCGATCAATCGAAAATCAGCGTAGCGAGCATCCGAGCATGACACAACACCCGCTTTTCCGGGCCCATGCGGTCTCTGCGTCCAAGATTCTACGATTACCTATATCAAAGGTCATCCGGACGGGTCTTGTCCATGTAGCCCCCCGACATCGGCATGTCTTTGAAGCGTTTTTTGAAAACCTTTCCTCAAGACCGTTTTTGTGTCCATCCGGACGGTTTTATGAGGCAGGATGATAAATCCGGCCTCGCAGTTCATCATCGCTATCAATAGACCCTGTTAACTCTTCTATGTTGTGGAATATAGTAATTCGACTTGGATTCCTGTTTCTCTTCAGGTCGAACGTTGGTTAGTAGGCCTAGCTTAGATCGAGTTTTCTCGAAAGACTTTCGGGCAGATTTCCATCGAATATGATCAATGCTTGGCAGAATATGCGAAGTCAGCTCCATGCGAGGGAAGAGCCAGAAATCAAGGGCTTTGGATCTGTCTCCCGCATTTTTCCAGAACTCGCAACGCCTCATAGACATAAACGCCCTCGTGGTGATCTGTTATCGAAACTGCTGACAATCCTTTCTCGATGCATTTTTCGATGAACTCTTTGCAATATTTTTCTCTCACCAGTTTTCCGATCCTCAACCGTGGCGTCACCAGCCGATACATCCTCTGGTGCTTGCCCCATCAACCCATCTCGGGGCGAGTGGACTTGAATATCGGTCTTTCGAGAATTCTGCACCGCGTCTGCTCATGGCTTTGATCCAGTATTGAGGCCTGGGCGATTCACGCACTTCTTCGCGATCATCAGTTCGTGTAGGAGGTGCGAAAAGGCCTTGAAATATGTGCGACCTTCTTCTCGGCAATTTCGATTTTTGATTCAGCGAGCGCAACAAGCGGCTTGGCTATGGCTTGCTGTTCTTCAATCGACGATGGGTGCGACGACGATTGATGTGAAACGCGCTTTGCTTAGGATTGGTATTGAGGCCAAATGTCGCAAAAGCTCTTCCAGTATTCCCATGTGGTAGCTCAGGAGGTAGCAGGGCGACTCCAGGATCTCTGTCTTTCTTGCAAATGATCGAATTGATTTGTTGATTCGTTGCCAGCATTCCTCGGTAGCTCATGCCCACCTTGCCAATGCTTGATCCGATACAGACGCACATTACTGCGTTCTTGGAATTAGCCGGATGGTGGCCCTTACCCTCGGGAATCTTTTTCTCCGAATCATCGGCAATAGCGACGATGCTCCGAGGTCGGCAGGGCTATGAAGTCTTCTTCAATGGGTGGGTCGTAGAACGAGTCAATACTAAGTTTTCGGTATGGAGCCAGTAATGCATTTGCCAGTCACTATCTCCACACGCCCAGCTTTCAGGGACAGGGGCCGATTCCGGTTTGTTTTTGGGGTTCCGTTGCGGAGGCCTTCGGTGAAGAAGCATGCATGAGGGCCTTTCAGCTCAGTGGTGGACTGAATGATCCTCCTGCGCTTCCATCGCCCGCTGCACCGTCGAAAGGATGTGCGCGATCTTTCCTGCTCGGGGGTCGGGGGAGGTTGAGCCGAGTCTGTTCGAGACCAGTCTCGCGTGATTCCTTTGATCGTCGCACCGCGCTGTTGTTCATCCGCGACGTATTGCTGAATCCGGTCGATCCCCCAATTGGTATGCGAGAAACTTGATGTCGTAGCGCTCGTTGTCGATCAGGACGCCTGCGAGGTCTTGGTTGATAGCGAGTCAATCCGGTTGATACCGACTTTTGCCGACGCCAACCCGCGTTGCGAAGATGATGCTGTCTTTTTAGGACAATCTTGGTGCAGTCTCTTGACCGCGCTTCTTCGGAGACGAATTTCTCTCCGGTTGTGAGCTCAAGTTGTCGCCGACATTTACTCGTGATCCAAGGATCTCGCCTTCCCAATCAGCCCGCGATGTCGATGGCGTTCCACCGCTATGAGGAATCAAGGCGACCTGCGCCAACAGTGATTTTCTGCCACTCGCTCATACCCCGATCTTCTCAGAATCTCCTTCAGGCCATGTTTAACCGCAGATTGCGCAGATTGGCGCAGATAAAGCCATTCAGAACATCTGCGGTCATCTGCGAAATCTGCGGTTGAAAAAATCTTCCAGTCATTCCGCGCCTCCTTACGTTGCCCATCCCAGCACCTGGGCATCGAAATCCGGAACAAACATGCGATCCTGGACGATGCGGTATTTCTCGAACTCGGATTCGGCGTGGGCTTTGGCGTTCGGCGGTTGACTGCCGGCGTCTGGAGGATTTCCCGGTCGGTGGCTTCGATAAACCAGTTGAGCCGTGTTTCCCCAGTCCTGCATGGTCGTGGGGATGTGCCGCTGCGCCTATGTCTTCGGCGACATCGAGGTAGGCGTTGACGAGGCGGGAGATTTGCGCCATCTCCGGTTCGGTCAGGTAGTTTTGGCGACGCTGACATCGAACTTCTGGATTTTTTCCGTAAGAGGCGCATCTTTCCGTAGTGGTGAGGCATATGCTCTTTCCCGGCATCGGCCGGTCCTGATGACCTCGGCAGCGGTGTGGCCGTGGATGGCCCAGTGGGCTTGTTCTGCACGGTGGCGAAGAAGCGCTGGGTGGCCGTGGCGCTGCGGTCGTAATCGATGGCGGTGGCGTAGATGTCGGTGATCTTCTGGTAGAACTTGCGCTCGCTGAGGCGGATTTCGCGGACGCGCTGGGCTGTTCCTCGAAATACTGTCTGGTCAGGACGGTGCCGCCGGCGCGGGGCGTTCGTCGTCCATCGCGAAGCCCTTGATGGTGAACTCGCGTGACCACGGTGGTCGCCCATTTGCGGTGGACGGCCCGCTCGGAGTTGACCTTGCCCAGCCGACGGCGATGATGGCAGACAGGCTGTAGTGGCCAGTGTCGTAGTTTTTGCCGTCGGCGGCGGTTATCGAAATTTTCGGATAACTGATTCTTCCTCAACTCACTGTCCTTGAATGCCTTCTGCAGGTGGTAGTTGATCGTCCGGACGTCCACGTCATAAAGGACGACCATCATTTTCTGGCTGGGCCAGACGTCTTCATCCGCGTAGATCGCCTCGACGCCGCCTTCGCCCTTAGCGGTGATGAAGGTGATGTTCCGCCGCGGAGGAACGCGTGAGGAAGTTTCCTTGTGGTCTGGCTTCTTTTCATGCCGACACGCCCAGTTGTTTGAGGATCTTCCTCAGGGCCGCGTCGGTTTCTGGCTTCGGCACTGATGACCTCCAGTTCCTCGACGATTTCCGCAATGGGCCGGTAGGTTTCGGCATCGCTGAGTGTGGATGTAGCGGCTGGGGAGATGTTGTAGTCGTTCTTCTTCAGCTCGGCGTGGTCGACGATGCGGCTGGTTTTCCTCGCTTCGATCCAGCCGATGAGGGTGTCGGCGATGCGCTGGATGCCGGCTTCGGGATGAAGTTCTTGGGTCGCCCTTTGAAGGCCTGGGATGCACTGACGAGAAGACCTTGCCCTTGCGCGCCTTGGCTTGGCTTTGTTCAGGGCACGATGCCCGGCGCGGTGGTGTTGTAGAAGAGGTTTTCGGGCAGGTAGAGCACGCCTCTCGATGAGGTCGTGGTCGACGAACCACTGGCGGACGGTCTTTTCCTTGTTGGTGCCGGCATTGCCCGATCCGCGCGAGGACGGCGCGCCGGTGTCGAGGACGACGGCAGCGCGGCCGCTTGTCATTGAGGCTGGCCTGCATGTGCTGGACCCAGCCCCAGTCGGCGGAGGATTTGCCGGGGAAGCCGGCCCCGGCGGGGAAGCGGTCGAGTTCGTCGTTGTCGTAGTCGGCCTCGGTGAACCAGTCCTGGTTCCACATGGGATTGGCGACGACGCGGTCGAAGGTGCGAAGTTTGCCGGCCCTACTGCGAAATTTGGGGTTGTTGAAGGTGTCGCCGATCTCGATCTGACCCTCCATGTCGTGGATGATCATGTTCATGTTGGCCATGGCCCAGGTCTCGGCGATGTATTCCTGACCGTAGAGCTTGAGGGGCGCCGGATTCTTGCCCCTGGCTTTCTCCTCCATCGCGATCTCACATTTCACGAGCAGCCCGCCGGACCCGCAGCAGGGGTCATAGATTTCCATGCCGGGCTCGGGCTGGAGGACGCGGGACATGATGGTGCCGACCTCGGGCGGGGTGTAGAACTCACCGGCGCTCTGGCCGCCGCCCTCGGCGAACTTGCGGATGAGGTATTCGTAGCTCTTGCCGATGATGTCGGCCTCGACGTCGCCGAGCCCGAGGCGTTTGGTGCTGACGGCCTCGATGAGGTTGGAGAGGCGGTCGTCGCCGAGGTCGCGCTGGCCGTGTGTGGTGGCGTTGAAGTCGACGCGGTCGATGATGCCCTGCAGGAGCGGGTTTTCCCGGGCGATGGCTCGCATGTGGGTGGTGACGCCCTCGCCGATCTTGTCGGATAGCTTGCGGATGACGGACCAGACGGGCTGCTCGGGATCGTCCGGCACGAGGGGGAGGTAGAAGCGGACGAGCTTGTGGTCGGCCCTGGCGAGCTGGAAGGCCTTCTTGCGCGAGCCGACTTCAGTGGCGATGCGGTTCAGCTCGTCGTCGAAGACGTCGCAGAGGCGCTTGGTGAAGATGAGGGGGAGGATGTAGTCCTTGTATTTCGGCGCGTCCTTGGCCCCTCGGATGGAGCAGGCGGCGTCCCAGATCCAGGTTTCGAGGGATTTGTCTCTACCGTTATTGCTTGCCATCAGCATTAAGCCCTTTTGCATCTGTTTTCTTATTGGGACAGTGTGAGAATTTGAAACATCCTGCCATTATGCAAATTGGAAGGGAGCTCTGAAGGGCGGCATTATGCCGATGGCAGACTATATCAAATCGGGCATCATTAGGCAGCTTCGGCTGAGTTGCTGGCGTAGGCTTTCCGGCAGGTTGCAGAGCCAAGCGGCCGTTCAGATGGTTGCTCAGGCGGATAGACGGCCGGCTGCAATTGGCCGAGTTCTGCCTCATGACAACTGGCATCAGACAGTCTTCTTGCGGCCCATTGGCCACGTTCGGGTGGCGGATCTGTGACGGTCGGCTTGGTGAGTCAAGCAGTCGTTGCCTAACTCACTTGTAGCCAGCCGCCTGGAGTTCTGGAAGCCAGATGCATGTTATTGACTGGACTTCCAGAACTCATTACCTACGTCACTTCAGGTCGAAGCGGTCGGCGTTCATCACCTTCGTCCAAGCAGAGACGAAATCATCGACGAACTTCTCCTGGTTGTCGTCCTGCGCATAGAACTCGGCGTAGGCACGCAGGATCGAGTTGGAGCCGAAGACCAGATCGACGCGGGTCGCCGTCCACTTCACGGCGCCGGACTTGCGCTCGCGAATCTCGTACAAGTTCTGGCCGGCCGGTTTCCACGTATAGGCCATGTCGGTCAGGTTGACGAAGAAGTCGTTCGTCAGCACACCAACGCGATCGGTGAACACGCCGTGTTGGCTGCCGCCGTGGTTGGTGCCGATGACGCGCATGCCGCCGACCAATGCGGTCATCTCGCAGGCGGTGAGACGCATCAACTGCGCGCGATCGAGCAGCAACTCCTCGGCTGTCACGACGTAGTCCTTCTTCAGCCAGTTGCGGAAGCCGTCCGCCAGAGGCTCCAGCACGTCGAAGGACTCGGCATCCGTCATCGCGTCGGTGGCATCGCCACGGCCAGGTGCAAAGGGCACCGTCACTGCAACGCCTGCAGCCCTGGCAGCTTGCTCGATGCCGACGTTGCCGGCCAGCACGATCACGTCGGCCACGCTGGCGCCGGCTTCAGCGGCGATCTCTTGATAGACCGCCAGCACCTTGGCGAGACGCCCGGGCTCGTTGCCTTCCCAGTCTTTTTGCGGGGCCAGGCGAATGCGCGCGCCGTTGGCGCCGCCGCGCTTGTCCGAACCGCGATAGGTGCGCGCGCTGTCCCAGGCGGTGGCGACCATTTCACTGATGCTCAAGCCGGCGGCGGCGATCTTCGCCTTCACAGCGGTCACGTCGTAATCCTGCCGGCCGGCGGGTACCGGGTCTTGCCAGATCAGCTCTTCTTTGGGTACGTCGGGGCCGATGTAGCGCGCCTTCGGGCCCATGTCACGGTGCGTCAACTTGAACCAGGCGCGGGCGAAGACTTCAGAGAAGTAAGCCTGATCGTCGCGGAAGCGTTCCGCGATCTTTCGGTAGTCGGGATCGAACTTCATCGCCATGTCGGCGTCGGTCATCACTGGCTTGCAGCGAATCGATGGATTCTCGACATCGACCGGCATGTCTTCTTCCTTGATGTTGACCGGTTCCCATTGATGAGCGCCCGCCGGCGACTTCTGCAACCACCAGTCGTAGCCGAGCAGCAGTTTGAAGTAGCCGTTGTCCCATTGCGTCGGATGCGTTGTCCAGGCGCCTTCGATGCCGCTGGTCACGGTGTCGCGGCCGATGCCACGGGTGGTGTGGTTCATCCAGCCGAGACCCTGTTCTTCGAGTTCTGCGCCTTCCGGGGCCGGGCCGAGGTTCGCGGCGCTGCCATTGCCGTGCGCCTTGCCGACGGTGTGGCCGCCGGCGGTCAGGGCCACGGTCTCTTCGTCGTTCATGGCCATGCGGGCGAAGGTCACGCGCACGTCATGGGCGGTCCTGAGCGGATCGGGCTTGCCATCGACGCCCTCGGGGTTCACGTAGATCAGGCCCATCATCACGGCGGCGAGCGGGTTTTCCAGATCGCGTTCGCCGGAGTAGCGGCTGCCCGCGCTACCGCTGGGGGCCAGCCATTCCTTCTCGGAGCCCCAGTAGGTGTCCTTTTCGGGATGCCAAATATCCTCGCGGCCGAAGCCAAAGCCGAAGGTCTTCAGACCCATCGACTCGTAAGCCAGGGTGCCAGCGAGGATAATCAGGTCGGCCCAGCTGATCTTGTTACCGTATTTCTTCTTGATCGGCCACAGCAGACGACGCGCCTTGTCGAGGTTGGCGTTGTCTGGCCAGGAGTTTATCGGCGCGAAGCGTTGGTTGCCGGTGCCGGCGCCGCCGCGGCCGTCGGCGATGCGGTAGGTGCCCGCTGAGTGCCAGGCCATACGGATCATCAGACCGCCGTAGTGGCCCCAATCGGCCGGCCACCAGTCCTGGCTGTCGGTCATCAGCGCCTTGACGTCCTTCTTGAGCGCGTCGACGTCAAGCTTCTTGAGTTGCTCGAGATAGTCGAAGCTGGCGCCCAGTGGATTGGTCTTGCTATCGTGCTGGTGCAGGATGTCGAGGTTCAAGGCCCTGGGCCACCAGTCGACGTTGGCCATGTGGGCTGAAGTTACGCCGCCGTGCGTGACCGGGCATCTGCCCGTTGAGTGTGTGCCAGTTTCGTTCATGGTTATCTCCTATCGGCTTGGGTCATCCGCGATGACATGAGTCCATACTATGGCGCGATGGTTACAAGATAAAGTTGATTGTGACAATGACGGCTATAGGTAATAGCTATCGCATGTCTGCCAATAGTTCGTAACTTGAAACGGTCCGCCGTCTAATGACCAAGGAACAATCAACCCGCAGTGCGTCGCCACGGGCCAATGAAGCCAACGACAAGGTTCTGAGCCATGGCAGCCATTTGATTGTCCCGCATACGGCCATGGTGAGCGGCTGGTGGTGGCCGATCGCGATGCGAAAACGATCGAGCTGGATTGCGTCGCACAGTGCTGCCGCAGGCGGTCGACCGGGCTGCTGAACTATCGCCAGGCAAGGTTCCGGGATCAGCGCGTATCTCGTTGACCCAGAAAGCTTCGCCGGCGAGGACCGATCCGCTCGCGACGCTGATCGCCATGGCGCCGGACGGTGTCGCCTGCAATTGCCTGAATCGCCACGATGCACAAGCACTCATTCTTCGCCCTGCGGCCAATATCCAGCTTCACGCTGATGGCGGGTCGCAAGAATCAGGACGGCCTGGTGATCCTCCTCGAGGCTGTAGAGCGCCACGTAGTCGCTACGGCCACGGAAGATGAGCAACTCGCGCAAGTCACACTCGACGGGGCGACCGATCAGCGGGTGACGAATCAATGGATCTACCGCTTCCGCAATCAACTCATATTGGCACAGGGGGCCGTTGCAGCTGCTGCGCCAGGATCAATCTCGATCAGGAAATCGGTCGCTCTTTCGAGATCGGCAAGCGCCCGCTCCGAGTAGATCAGCCTTGCCAGGATCCTGCCTTCGGCTTTGACGGTTGCCCCCCGGCAATGCGTGCCTTGAGGCAGGCGTGAACTCCGCTGGCATCGTAGCCTTGGCCGGTCCTCAGCATCTGTTCCCGCGCTGCTCGTGCCTCGGACACGAGGCTCGCCCGTCGTTCTGCCAGAGCAGCGGCCTGCTCTATCGCGTGCACCATGAACGCATGTGGCGAAACGCCTTGCCTCTCGGCAGCGGCAACGACCCACTGCTTGATCTTGTCGGAAAGCTTCAGTGAGATGGTGGGCATGGTCGGGATCCTCGTGCCTGGGCGTCGCGCAAAAGCAACAGCGCCGCGGCGGGCCTTGCGGGTCGGCATTCTTGCCCGGTGCGTCCGCGCCGGTGATGGCCGGATATCAGGCCGCCATCGGTGAGTCGGCAGTGGTGCCGACGACCAGCAGGTGCACCCGATACGGCCCATGTGCGCCGAGCACGACGGTCTGCTCGATGTCACTGGTGCGCGAGGGTCCGGAGACGAAGTTTACGGCGCGCGGCAGTTTGCTGCCTTCGCCGCGTTCATGGCGGAGCAGCGCGAAGCCCTCCTCCATGTCGGCGACGATGCGTCCGGCGGCCACCATGGCGATGTGCGTTTCGGGCAGCAGGCGGGTCGTCGACGCGGTCCGTGTGCCGGAGAGCAGCATCAGCGTGCCGGTCTCGGCGATCGCGCAGGAGGCGCCGGTGATGCCGACCAGGTCGCCGACCAAGCTCGGGCGCGGGCCTTCGGTCGGCATCGCGATGGTCTGGCGCAGCCGCGCCCGGCGTTGCTCGGCGTGCGCCGGGTCGTGCCGGAGGGCGGCGCGAACGCGCGCCAGGATGTCTGCTCGCGCTGCGCGCTCGTTCATGCCGGGCGATCGCCGGCGGCGGTGGCAGCGGTGCCGAGCTGGCCGGCGACCGGGCGGCCGCTCGGCTGGTCGGCGGGGGTCAGGCAGATGGCCGCCTTCTGCAACTGCAGCGCCACCCGGACACCCGGGACGATGCCGCGCCGCTGCGCCACCGCGGCGCCGATGGCGAACGACAGCGTCGCCTCGCGCTGGCCGGTGACGCGCGCCGTGACGGTGGCGTGGCCGCGCCAGGCGAGGCGCTCGCTGACCGTTGCGTCGAACGTGTTTTCGCGATCGCACTGGTGATCGCGGACCAGGATGACGCCGGCCTCCGGTACCACACAGCAGACGGCATCGCCAACCGCGAAGACCGCGTGATGTGCTGCCTGCAGCGGCTGTCCCAGCCAGTCGATCAAGGTCGTGTCGCTTGCCGGCGACTGCTCGAGCACCCTGCCGGTGAAGATGTTCGGCTGGTCGGTCAGGCGTGCGACCAGCGCGCTCGCCGGTCTCGCCAGCAGTTCGTCGGGTGGCGCGGTCTGCAGGCTGCGGCCGTGATGGAGGACGGTCATGGTGTCGGCGAGCAGCGCCGCTTCCTCGAGGTCGTGGGTGACCAGAACGATCGGGATGTCCAGCGAGCGGCGCAGTTCGATCAGCTGGCGCAACAGCTTGCGTCGCGTCACCTGGTCGACCGCCGAGAAGGGTTCGTCGAGCAACAGCACCTGCGGCTCGCGCGCCAGCGCGCGGGCGATCGCCACGCGCTGCTGCTGGCCGCCGGACAACTCGGCCGGGCGGCGCGCCTCGAGGCCTTCGAGGTTGCTGCGCGCCAGCCACTGACGGGCCTTTTCGGCACGCTCGCCGGCCGGCAGATGCTGCAGCGCGACGATCACGTTGGCCAGTGCGCTGAGATGGGGAAACAGGGCGTAGTGCTGAAAGACGACGCCGACGCGCCGCTGCTGCGGCGGCATATCGACGCCGCGGCTGGCGTCGAACCACGTCTCGTCGCCGCAGCGCACGTGGCCGGCAGCCGGCCGGTGCAGGCCGGCCAGGCAGCGCAGGATGGTCGACTTGCCGCTGCCCGAGGGGCCGACCAGCGCCAGCAGTTCGCCACTGTCGCAGGCGATGTCGGCGGCCAGCGGGATCGGCGCCGACTGTTCGAGCCGGGCGACCAGCTTCATCGCCGCAGCACCAGGCGACCGAGCCGGCTGACCAGCATGACGGCGACGAACGACAGCGCCAGCAGCAGCGCCGACATGCCGGCCGCCGCCGAGTCGTTGAACGCCTGCGCCTGGTCGTAGATGGCGATGGCGATGGTCCTGGTTTCGCCCGGCAGGCTGCCGCCGACCATCAGCACGACGCCGAATTCGCCGAGCGTGTGCGCGAAGGTCAGCGCCAGCGCGGCGGCGATTCCTGGCCAGGCCAGCGGCAATTCGATGCGCCGGAAGGTCTGCCAGCGCGACAGGCCCGAGACCCACGCCGCTTCGCGCACTTCGCGCGGGATCGCCGCGAAGGAACGCTGCATCGGCTGTACGGCGAACGGCAGGTTGAAGATCAGCGATGCCGCCAGCAGGCCGTCGAAGCTGAACACCAGCGCCCGGCCGGTCAGCGCGTGATAGGCCTGGCCCAGCGGCGAGGCACCGCCGAAACCGAGCAGCAGGTAGTAGCCAAGGACCGTCGGTGGCAGCACCAGCGGCAGCAGGATCGCCGCTTCGAGCGCCCCCTGGTGACGAAACCGTGACCACGCCAGCAGACGCGCCAGCCAGATCGCGAAGGGCAGCAGCAACAGCGCCGTGGCGGTGGCCAGTTGCAGCGACAGCGACAGCGCCTGCCAGTCGATCAAGGCCCTACCTCGCCGGCAGCGAGAAACCGTAACGCTCGAAAACCGCGCGCGCCGCCGGCTGCTGCAGGTAGTCGTAGAAGCGGCTGGCGTCTTCGCCGGCGCGGCGGGTCAGCGCCATGCGCTGCCGCAAGGGCGGGTGCCAGCTCTCGGGAATCAGCGCCGCGACGCCGAGCCCGGCCAGTTCCGGCGCCTTGACCAGCGACCAGGCGACGATACCGCCCTGCACCGAACCGCTGAGCGCGAACTGCGCTGCCTGCGCGACGTTCTCGCCGAGCACCAGTTTGCCCTGCAGAGCTTGCCAGAGGCCGGCGTGCTCGAGCGCGGCGCGCGCCGCCCGGCCATAGGGCGCGTGCTGCGGGTTGGCGATCGCCAGGCGCTGCAGCCGGCCGTCGCCAAGCGCCGCCGCCAGTCCCTGCAGTTCGCCGTCGACCGCCAGCGGCGAGCCGTGCGGGGCCAGCAGCGCGATGCGGCCGACCGCGTACAGCCGTCCTTCGTCACGCAGCAGTTGTTGCCTGGCGAGGCGGAAGATGTACTCCTCGTCGGCCGAGAGGAAGATCTCGAAAGGCGCGCCCTGCGGGATCTGGCGCGCGAAATTGCCCGACGATCCGAAGGACAGCACGACCTTGCGGCCGGTCTCCTGCTGGTAATTGGCGGCGATCTCGCCGAGCGCGAACTTGAGGTCTGCAGCGGCAGCGACGGTGGTCGCCCGGACGTCGCCGATCAGCGCCAGCAAGCCAGCCGCCAGCAGCGACAGCAGCGTGCCGCAGCGGGCGAGCGACGGCAGGCGCCGCTGGGGACCTGTCACCGGGCGCGGATCGTTCATTCGTCCGGCAGAAACAGATCGGCCTGTGAGTGGTTGGCGTAGGTCGGCCAGCTCGGCGCGTAGTGCTCGGCCTGGTTGCCCCAGCTGGTCCAGCCGGCGCGAGGGCCGCGGGCGAACAACTCGATGCGCGGACCGGGACTGCACGACTCGATCAGGGCGTACTGCTCGTCGGGTTTGCGCGAATGTTCGCGTTTCAGCGAGCGGATGATGTTGACCTGTCGTCGCCCCGGTGTCAGCGTGCGGGCGTGCTTGCCGCGTACGCCGAAGAGGATCAGTTCGGTGGTATTGCGAAAATAGAAGCCGACGCCGCGACCGTCGGGCGCACCGTCCTTGCGCACCTTGTGCCAGACCAGGTTGCTCTTGTAGTTGAAGCCCCAGCACTTCATTACCCGCAAACCCTCGGGCAGCAGGGCATTGGGGACCCACAGGTAGAGATGTGCCGGTTCTTCGCAGATCGCCGCCACCGGCAGTTCGCAAATGGCGTCGAGGGTCATCGTGTCGTAGCGATTGAGTCGCTTGTGTTCGGGCGCCACCTTGCCGGTCTTGTTCTGGAATCGCCACGGCGGGTCGGCGAGCACGGTGTGGAAGCGCTGCGCGGCGGCCCTGAGCAGCAGTTCCTGCGACGCGGAATTCATTGCCGGTGGTCCTCGATCAGTGCTGTTGCGTCGGCAGGCGCGCGAAGGCGATGGGCAGCATTCTTCCGCCGCCCGCTCAGGCCACCCGATGCTGCGGTTCGCCGCGGGCGAAGGCTTCGAGATTGCCGATCAGCTGGTCGGTGAGCGCCTGCATCGCCGGCTGGCTGGCCCAGGCAACGTGCGGCGTCAGCAGGAAATTCGGCAGCGCGAGCAGTTCGGGCGCCAGCAGGGCGTTGCCGCTACGCGGCGGCTCGGCGCTCAGGACGTCGAAACCGGCGCCGGCGATCCAGCCTTCCTGCAAGGCTCTGACCAGCGCCGCTTCGTCGACCAGGCCACCGCGCGCGGTGTTGATCAGCAGCGCCGACGGTTTCATCGCGCGCAGTTCGGGTTCGCCGATCAGATGCGTCGTCCCGGCGGTCAGCGGGCAGTGCAGCGACACCACGTCGGCGTCGTGCAAGGCTTCGGCGAACGGCGTGTAGCCTGGCCGGATGCTGCTCGCGTCCTTGCGTTCGCTGCGCAGCACGTGCATGCCGAAAGCGCTGGCCAGTCTGGCGACGCCGTTGCCGAGGCTGCCGCTGCCGAGCAGGCTCAGCGTTGCGCCGTGCAGGTCGCGGATCGGGTAATCGAAGAAGCAGAATTGCTCAGATCGCTGCCACTTGCCTTCGGCGACCGCCTGCCGATAGGCGGGAATGTTGCGCGACAGCGCCAGCAGCAGCGCCAGCACATGCTCCGGAACGGTATGTACGGCGTAGCCGCGGATGTTCGAGACGACGATTTCGCGCGCGCGGCAGGCGTCGAGGTCGACGTTGTTGGTGCCGGTCGCGGCGACGGCGATCATCCGCAGGGCCGGCAACGCAGCGATCAGCTCGGCATCGATCTGCAGCTTGTTGACGATCGCGATCGTTGCCCCGGCGAGCCGCTCGCGGACCTCGCTCTGCAGCGTTTTCGGGTACTCGACCCAATGGTGCGGAAAGTTCGGTCGGCGCACTTCGGCGATCACCGATTGGCGTTCGAGATAGACGATGCGGTGCATGGCTCAATCCACAAAAGGCTTGCCGTGACGGGTGGCGATGGCGGCAACCCGGGCGCCCAGCGCCGGATCGCCGGCAAACAGCAGCAGGCTGAGTTGGTCGGTAGCGCAGAGGCCCTCGATCGCTGCGATGTCGCCGTGCAGGACGTTGAAGACGCCGCCCGGGAAATCACCGCGAGCGGTCAGCTCGGCCAGCGCAAACGTCGCCGAGGGTGCTTTCGGACTCGGCTTGACGACAACCGTCGCGCCTGCCAGCAGGGCCGGCACGGCGTGGCGGACGACGCCGAGCAGCGGCGCGCGGTCGTCGCTGACGATTGCTACCACGGCGGCACCGCCGTTCGTCTGCTGCTGCTGCGAGTCGGCGCCGGCCGCGTGCAGCAGGCGCCGCGCCGCGTCGACCTCGGCGGCGGCCAGGGCCGCGTCCTTGCCGGTTTCTTCGGCGATCAGGCCGGCAAAATGCGCCTCGTATGCGGCCAGCGCGTCGCCCAGCGCGGCCAGCAGCAGCGCTCGCCCGGCGACCGTCCGCGCCGCCCAGCCGGCGAGGGCGGCCTGCGCCGCGTCGACCGCGGTGCGGGCCTCGGCGGCGCCGCACATCGGCGTGCGCCGCTTGACCTGGCCATCGCGCGGGTCGCGGACATCGAAAAAAGCCGGTGCCATGGTCAGGTAGGCGTGGCCGTTGATCCACAGCGGAATGGCCAGGATGGCGTCGGGATCCAGCATCATTGGCGGCTCATGCTCCTTGTTTGGCGGGCAGGTCGGGTGGGAGACGATGCGTCGGGGAAAACGGCTGCCGACTCGTCACGGCGCCGCTGCTCAACAACGCCCGGCCTTGCGGCGGCCGCGGCAGGTCGACTTTGGTCATCGGAGGGTCTCGATGGCTGGTCACCGTCAGCGCTTCCGGGCCTTGTCATGGCTGAGTGTGCGGCTGCGCGACGAGGCAAGCTGGCGCCGCGGGTGCAGTTCGGGAAAGGTCTTGCCTTGCGGCGCCGGAAGATCACGACCGACGCTCCAGCCCGGCGCGACGCCGAGCGCGGCGATGTGTTCGGCGCCACCGGCCAGCCAGTTCAGGTAGCGCACGCCGACGCGCGTGCTCAAAGCGTAGAGCGTCGGTCGCAAGGCCTGCCAGGCCCACAGCCGCAGGGCCAGGCGCTCGCCGCGCGGGCGCAGGCCGGCGCCGGCCTGCCGTTCACGCAGCTTGCGCAGCAATCCCGGCGGCGGAATGCGCACCGGACAGACGGCGCTGCATTGCCGACAAAGTGTCGAGGCCTGCGGCAGATCGAGGGCTTTCTCGAGGCCGCCGAACAGCGGCGTCAGGATCGCACCCATCGGTCCGGGATAGACCCAGCCGTAGGCGTGGCCGCCGACCAGCGCATCGGCGCCGGTCAGCCGCGCATTGGCGCACTTCCGTTCGGCAATCGCTGACGAGATCTCGCCGAAGCCGAGCGAGAAAGTGCCGCCAAAGCCGCAGCATTCCTCGGCGCCGGGCATTTCTCGCAGGCTCAGGTGCGGCAGCCGGGCGAGCAGTGCCCGCGGCTGGTCGCGGATCGCCAGACCACGCAGGCCGCTGCACGAATCGTGGTGGGTGACGCTGCCGGCAAAATCGCCGGGCAGCGCGTCGACCCGCAAGACGGTGGCCAGGAAATCGCTGAGTTCGTGGGTTCGTCCGGCGAGGCGCTCGGCGCGACTCTGCCACGCCGGATCGTCGGCCAGCAGTTCCCGGTAGGCGTTGCGGATCTGGTCGGCGCAGGAGCCGCTGGGCGTCACCAGGTAGTCGGCGTCTTCGCACTCGGCGATCGTTTTTCTGGCCTGGGCGATCGCCGCCGCGCGGTCGCCTGCGTTGTACGCCGGCTGGCCACAGCAGGTCTGCGTCGCCGGTACGTGTACCGTACAGCCGGCGGCCTCGAGCAACTTGATTGCCGCGAAACCGACACTCGGGCGCAGCAGATCGACCAGGCAGGTGACGAACAGGGCAACGCGCATGATGGTAAGATATTGCGCCGCACAAGTTGCGGTGGGCGAGTGGCGGAGCGCCCAATAGTATTCCCCCGCAGGCCAAAACGGAAGGTTCGACAGGAAGGCGATGGCGGAACCACAGGCAGAGAAAGCTTCGATCCAGGTCATCGAGCGGATGATGTCGCTGCTCGACGTGCTGGCCGACATGCCGGAGCCGGCGAGCCTCAAGGTGCTGGCGAAGAACACCGGCCTGCACCCGTCCACCGCGCACCGGATTCTCGCGGTGATGACCAGCGCGGCGATCGTCGAGCGGCACGACGCCGGCACCTACGCCCTCGGCATCCGGCTGCTCGAGCTGGGTAACCTGGTCAAGTCGCGGATCAACATTCGCCAGATCGCCCTGCCGTACATGCAGCAGTTGCACGAGCTGGTCGGCGAGGCGGTAAATCTCGGCATCCGTCACGAAGACGAAATCATCTACGTCGAACGGACCTCGAGCGGCCGCTCGCTGGTCCGCGTCGTCTATCTGGTCGGCGGCCGCGCACCGCTGCACCTGACCTCGGTCGGCAAGCTGTTTCTCGCTGCCGACGCCGCCGCCGACGTTCGCGCCTACGCCAGGCGCACCGGCCTGCCGGGCAAGACGCCGCATTCGCTGACCCGGCTCGAGGCACTGGAAAAGGAACTCGACAAGATCCGCCGGCACGAAGTGGCCTTCGACAACGAGGAGGCCGAGATTGGCCTGCGCTGCATCGCCGCGCCGGTGCTCGACGACGAGGGCCAGATGGTCGCCGGCCTGTCGGTGTCGGCGCCCAGCGACCGTCACAATGCGGACTGGGCGAAGGCGATCAAGCTGACCGCCAGCGAGATTTCGCGGGCCCTGGGGTATCCGTCGCCAGCACGCAGGTGAAGCCAAACGCCGGCGTCTTGCGGCCAAGCGAGGGTGAGCGCGTCGCGACCGATGTTTGTCGTCATCGCCGCGACGATGCTTGGTACACTGTCGCGTTGCGTCCGGATGCCGTGCCACTACATGCAAAGTGCGAAGCCTGTCTCCCGTCTGTCGGCCGCCCTGCCTTTTCTCTTCGTCTTTCTGTGGAGCACCGGCTTCATCGGCGCGAAGTTCGGCCTGCCCTACGCCGAACCGTTGACCTTCCTGCTGACCCGCTACCTGCTGGTCCTGGGGTTGATGATTCCGCTGGTGCTGCTGACGCGCGCGCCCTGGCCCGGCGACGTCCGCCAGGTGATGCACATCGGCGTCACCGGCCTGCTGGTGCACGCGGTCTATCTGGGCGGCGTTTTCATGGCCATCAAAAACGGTTTGCCGGCTGGCGTCACCGCCCTGGTGGTCGGCATGCAACCGCTGTTGACCGCCTGTGGCGTCGGCCTGTTGCTCGGCGAGCAGGTGTCGCCGCGGCAGTGGCTGGGACTGGTGCTCGGTTTCGTCGGGGTGAGCCTGGTGGTGGCCAACAAGCTTGGCGATGTGCCGCTGGCGGCGATGCTTCTGCCAGCCATCGCGGCGCTGCTTGGCATCACCCTCGGGACCCTCTATCAGAAGCGCTTCTGCCCGCGTTTCGATTTGCGGACGGGTTCGGTGATCCAGTTCCTGCCGACCGCGGTGGTCACCGCGATGGTCGCGTCGGCGACCGAAAGCATGCTCATCGACTGGACGCCGCAGTTCGTTTTTGCGCTGCTGTGGCTGGTCCTGGTGCTCTCGGTCGGCGCCATCAGCCTGCTCAACGTGCTGATCCGCAGTGGCAGTGCGGTCAATGTCGCGACGCTGTTCTACCTGACGCCGCCGAGCACGGCGGTGATCGCCTGGCTGCTGTTCGACGAGACGCTCGGCGCGCTGGCGGTTGCCGGCATGGTGCTGGCGGTGAGCGGCGTCTATCTGGCGCGGGCGACTGCGCGATGAGCGGCGCCGGGCCCCGGGCGCTGCGCATTCTCGGCATCGATCCGGGCTTGCGCGTCACCGGTTTCGGGCTCATCGAGAAAAGTGGCAATCGCCTGGCCTACCTCGCCAGCGGCTGCATCAGGACCGCCGCCGGCGATTCGCTGCCGGTGCGGCTGGGAACGATCCACGCCGGTCTGCGCGAGCTGGTCGATCGCCATCGACCCGATCAGACGGCGGTCGAGATCGTCTTCGTAAACGTCAATCCGCAATCGACGCTGCGGCTTGGCCAGGCGCGTGGCGCGGCGATCAGCGCGCTGGTCGCCAGCGGCCTCGGCGTCGCCGAGTACACCGCCTTGCAGGTCAAGCAGGCGGTGGTCGGCAATGGCCACGCCGACAAGCGGCAGGTGCAGCACATGGTGCGTCGGCTGTTGTCGCTGTCGGCAGATCCCGGTCCGGACGCCGCCGATGCGCTGGCCTGCGCGATCGCGCACGCGCACGGGGGCCAGGGGCTGGGCGGAGTCGCCAGCTGCGGTCTGCGCGTCCGCAACGGCCGCCTGATCGTCGGCAAGTGAGGGAGGAGCAAGGATGATCGGCCGCCTCGCAGGCATCCTGGTGGAAAAGAACCCACCGCAGGTAGTGATCGACGTGCAGGGCATCGGCTACGAACTCGACGTGCCGATGAGCACTTTCTACAATCTGCCCGAAAACGGCGAGAAGCTCGCCCTGCTGACCCACTTCGTCGTTCGCGAGGACGGCCATTTTCTTTACGGTTTCGCCAGCGAAGCCGAGCGCTTCGCGTTTCGCCAGTTGCTGAAGATCTCCGGCGTTGGCGCGCGGCTGGCGCTGTCGGTACTTTCCGGGCTGTCGGTGGGCGATCTGGCGCAGGTCGTCGCCCGCCAGGAGGTCGGCCGCCTGACGCGGGTGCCGGGGATCGGCACCAAGACCGCCGAACGCCTGCTGCTCGAACTCAAGGGCAAGCTCGCCGACGCCCTGCCGACCAGCGCGCCGGCCGCCGACAGCAGCCACAATGACATCCTCAATGCGCTGCTGGCGCTGGGTTACAATGAGCGCGAAGCGGGCGTGGCGATGAAACAGCTGCCAGCCGATACGACGACCTCCGACGGCATTCGGCAGGCTCTCAAGCTGCTGTCAAGGGTCTGAATCGACCACATGAATCCCAGCCACAAACAACTCATCCAGATCGCCATGGTGGCGCTGCTGTTGATTGGCTGTATCGCCGTTCTGCTGCCGTTTACCGGCACCCTGCTGTTCGCCATCGTCATCTGCCTCACCACCCTGCCGATCCGCAACCGCCTGCTGACGCTCTGCGGCGGTCGCAGCAACCTCGCCGCGCTGCTGCTGTCGATCCTGCTGTTGCTGCTGCTGGTGGTGCCGATGGCGCTGCTCTCGGGAACCCTGGCCGACGGCGTCCAGATGGGTATCCGCTATCTCAAGCCGATGCTCGAAAGCGGCGTGCCGGCCGACGCTCCGAAGTGGCTTGCCGACCTGCCGATCTTCGGCACCGACATTGCCCGCTACTGGCAGGAACTGGTCGAAAGCCGGGAGGAGATGAACGCCCTGCTGCGCCAGGTCTTCGACCCGACGCGCAAGTTCGCGCTGGCGGCCGTGGCGCTGTTCGCGCAGGGCCTGCTGCAGCTGGTGCTGGTGATCTTCTTTGTCTTCTTCATCTTTCGCGATGCCCACATCTACGCCGACGCGCTGCTCACCGGCAGTCGCATGCTCGGCGGCGACCTTGGCGAGCGCATGCTGGCGCTGGCCGAAGGGACGGTCACCGGAGTGATGGCGGGGATCGTCGGCACCGCGGCGGCGCAGGCGCTGGTGGCGATGATCGGCTTCATCATCGCCGGTGTGCCGGGGGTGATCGTGCTGACCTTCGCCACCTTTTTCTTCTCGATGGTGCCGGTGATCGGCGCGACGCTGATCTGGCTTGGCGCGGCGATCTGGCTCTACCAGGTCGGCCAGACCGGCTGGGCGGTGTTCATGGTGCTGTGGGGGATGTTCGGCATCAGCAGCGTCGATAATTTCCTCAAGCCGATCCTGATCTCGCGCAGCGCCAGCCTGCCGCTGTTGCTGATCGTCGTCGGTGTCTTTGGCGGCGTGCTGGTCTTCGGTTTCATCGGCATCTTCCTTGGCCCGACCCTGCTTGCCCTTGGCCAGGTGCTGATTCGCGAGTGGCTGAAGCACGCCGGCCCGGCGGCGGCCGACGGGGCGGTGGCAGTGGTCGAGACGCGATGATCGAGACCGACGACCTCGGCAGCGTGCCGGTCGACCGACTGATCTCCGGCGAGTCGAAATCGACTCAGGAAGACGCCATCGAGCGCGCCCTGCGGCCGCGGCGACTGGCGGAATACGTCGGGCAGGCAAAAATCCGCGAGCAGCTGGCGATTTTCATCGAAGCGGCGAGAAAGCGCCGTGACACGCTCGATCACGTTCTGCTGTTCGGTCCGCCCGGTCTCGGCAAGACAACGCTGGCGCACATCGTCGCCGCCGAGATGGGCGTCAACCTGCGCTCGACCTCGGGTCCGGTGCTCGAACGCGCCGGCGACCTGGCGGCGATCCTGACCAATCTCGAACCGCACGACGTGCTGTTCATCGACGAGATCCATCGGCTGTCGCCGGTCGTCGAAGAGATCCTGTATCCGGCGCTGGAGGATTTCCAGATCGACATCATGATCGGCGAAGGCCCCGCGGCGCGCTCGGTCAAGCTCGATCTGCCGCCGTTCACGCTGGTCGGCGCAACGACTCGTGCCGGCATGCTGACCAACCCGCTGCGCGACCGCTTCGGGATCGTCGCCAGGCTCGAGTTCTACACCCCCGAGGAGTTGACGCTGATCGTCACGCGCTCGTCGCAACTGCTCAAGGTGCCGGCCGACGCGGGTGGCGCGCTGGAGATCGCGCGGCGCTCGCGCGGTACGCCGCGGGTCGCCAACCGCCTGCTGCGGCGGGTGCGCGATTTCGCCGAGGTCAGGGCGGCCGGCCGGATCACCAGCGAGGTCGCCGACGCGGCGCTGCTGATGCTCGACGTCGACCACGGCGGCCTCGACGTGATGGACCGCAAGCTGCTTTCGGCGGTGATCGACAAGTTCGCCGGCGGGCCGGTCGGCGTCGACAATCTCGCCGCGGCGATCGGCGAGGCGCGCGACACCATCGAGGACGTGCTCGAACCGTATCTGATCCAGCAAGGCTTCCTGCAGCGCACGCCGCGCGGTCGGGTGGCGACGGCGGCGGTCTATCGTCACCTCGGGCTCGACAACCCGGGTGCCCAAGCGCCGGCCGAGCTCTGGCAGAGTCCCTGAGCAGGCGAGGAAATGCGTCCGGTCACAAAAACCTTACATCCGCCACCCGCAAGCTGCACTAGAATCCCTCCCGGCCATGAAATACCAGCAGAAACCCAATGCTTTCTCGATTCCCGTTCGTATCTACTACGAAGACACCGACGCTGGCGGCGTCGTCTACTACGCCAACTACCTCAAGTTCCTCGAGCGCTGCCGAACCGAATGGCTGCGAGCGGTCGGCCATCAGCAGGCCGACCTGCTGCGCGACCAGGGCGTTGCCTTCGTCGTGCGCAGCGTCAATATCGACTACCTGAAGCCGGCGCGGCTCGATGATCAGTTGCTGGTCGGCCTCGAAGTGGACAAGATCAGCCGCGCGCAGATCTTTTTCCGGCAGCACATCCGGCGCGCCAACGACACGGTCGAAGGAGGCTGGGTGGAACTGGTCAGCGCCGCCATCCACATCGTCTGCGTGAATTCGGCGCTGATGAAAACGACTTCGATCCCCGCGTTTCTGCGGTCCAAACTGGAAGCCCTGCAATGAACGTCTCGCAAGACCTCTCGATCCTGCACCTGATCCTCAACGCCAGCGCCGTCGTTCAGGCGGTCATGTTGCTGCTGGCCGGCGTTTCGTTCATGTCCTGGTACTACATCTTCCGCAAGTGGTTCACGGTCAAGGCGGCGCGCTCGCAGACCGAGCAGTTCGAGCGCGACTTCTGGAGCGGTGGCGACCTCAACAGCCTCTACCAGAGCGCCATCAACGACCGTCACAGTACCGGCAGCATGGAACGTATCTTCGAGGCCGGCTTCCGCGAATTCGCCAAGCTGCGCAGCCAGAAGAACCTCGACGCCAAGGACGTCATCGACGGCTCGCGACGCGCCATGCGCGCCACCTATCAGCGCGAGATGGACAGCATCGACTCGCACCTCGCTTTCCTCGCCTCGGTCGGCTCGGTCAGTCCCTACGTCGGCCTGTTCGGAACCGTCTGGGGAATCATGCATTCCTTCCGCGGCCTCTCCAACGTCGGCCAGGCGACGCTCTCGGCGGTCGCGCCGGGGATCGCCGAAGCGCTGGTGGCGACGGCCATCGGCCTCTTCGCGGCGATTCCGGCGGTGGTCGCCTACAACCGTTTCGCGCACGAGATCGACCGCCTCTCGTCGCGTTTCGAGTCCTTCATGGAGGAGTTCTCGAACATCCTGCAACGACAGGTGAGGTAAGGCCATGCGTCCGCGCCGTCTGAAAAACGAGATCAACGTCGTCCCCTATATCGACGTCATGCTGGTCCTGCTGGTGATCTTCATGGTCACCGCGCCGATGATGACCACCGCCAGCATTGACCTGCCGTCGGTCGGCAAGGCCGCGCAACCACCTGCCGAGGCCTTGCAGGTGATCGTCCGCACCGGCGACAGGCTGTCCCTGCTGGTGCCCGGCGGCAGCGAGCGCAAGGTCAGCCCGAGCGAGCTGTCGGAGGCGATTCTCGCCGCGCAGGAGAAGAACCCCGAGTTGGCGGTGGTCATCGCGGGTGATCCGAAGGTCCGCTACGAAGCGGTGCTCAAGGTGATGGATGAGCTTCAGAACAAGCAGGTCAAACGGATCGGCCTGCTCGTTCAGCTGGCCGACAAGTGAGTTCCTGATCAGTGGAATCCGACGACACCGCAAGCCGACCGGAGCAGGCGCAGGACCCCGCCAAGTGGCCTTCGCTACTGCTGTCGGCGATCGTGCACCTGTTGCTGATCGGTGCGCTGTTCTTCGGCGTGCAATGGAAGAGCAAGGCACCGAAGTCGGTCGAAGTCGAAGTCTGGCGCAGCGCTCCGGCGCCGCTCGCCGCGAGTCGTCCCGAGCCGGCGCCGGAGCCGAAACCGGAGCCGAAACCGGAGCCGAAACCGGAGCCGAAACCGGAGCCGAAACCGGAGCCGAAACCAGTTCCGAAGCCGGAACCCAAGCCGCTTCCAAAACCCGAGCCGAAGCCCGAGCCGAAGCCGGAACCCAAGCCCCCGGCGAAACCGGACATCCCGCTGAAAGACGACAAGAAGCCCAAGGAGCCGCCGAAGAAGGAAGCGCCCCAGGTCAAGGAGGCCGCCAAGAAGGAGGTCGAAAAGCCGAAGGAGCCGCCCAGGAAGGAAGAACCAAAGCCGAAAGAGCCGCCGAAGAAGGCAGAACCGAAAGCCGAGCCGCGGCCGAACTTCGACGATCAGCTGAAACGCGAGCAGGAGCAGTTGCAGAAGGAAAAAGCGGCTCGCCAAGCGGCCAGGGAAGCGGCCGAGAAGGCCGCCCGGATCGAGCGTGAGCGGGCCGCGGCCGAGGCGCGGCAGCTCAGGCAGTTGCAGGCCGAACAGGCGGCTGTCGAGCGCGCGCGCGGGTTGGCCGAGTACATCGACAAGGTCCGTGGCAAGATTCGCGGCAACATCACTTTGCCACCGGGGATCCAGGGCAACCCGGAGGCCGTTTTCGAGGTCACCCAGCTTCCCAGCGGCGATGTGCTGGATGTCAAGATCCGTCGGTCGAGCGGCAACGCGGTATTGGACGCCGCCGTCGAGCGGGCGATCCGCAAGTCCTCACCCTTGCCGAGGCCCGCGCAACCGGAGCTGTTCGAACGCGTCCTGAAGATCCCGTACCGCCCGCGCGACGAGTAGAATGGGACGGCCTGCAAGTTCGGCTTTCGGCACCGCGCCAGCCATCAATCGACACATGCATCAGCTTGACATCTTCCTCGACTCGCGCGAGGTCACCCTGGCCAACGAGGTGATCGCCGCGCTGCTCGCCCGCGACAGCGAAAGCGCGGCACACGGCATTGCGCGTTTGCGTGCTGAAGCGCCCGAGCGATCGGACCTGCCGTGTTTCGACAGGCTCAACGATTTCCTGCAGCTATTTCAGCACGCCGATTTTTCGCTGCTCGACGCCGACGCGATCGAAGTCGCCGTGGACGTACTCGCTACCCGGATCGTTCCCTGTGCCCGGGTGCTGGGTCGCGCGGGCAAGGATTTCCTCGGGTTTTTCTGGCGGCGTCTGGCGCAGGCGGCCGGCGCGCCTTTCGATCCCGAGCGGCCGCAATTGCACGCCGCCGAGTTATACCTGCGCGCCGAAGCGTACGACCGGGTCGAAGAGGCGGCGAGTGCTGTCGCCGGTCACTCGAGGCATCCGGCGGTCCTTCGCTGGCGGGCGATTTCCTGCCATCGCCGAAGCGGCCTGCGCGCAACCCGGCTGCCGATATTCCTGTTCGCCTGGCACGCTCCCGCGTCCTTCGTCGACCTGCTCGGCGAGCTCGACGATTCGCGGCTCGAAAAGGAGTGGGTCGCGTTTCAGGCGGAAGCCGAGGATCTCGACGCCAGCTGGTTTCCCGCCTGGCTTCTGCTTCGCCATCCTGCCGTGCTTCTCGACCTCCATGTCAGCTTGGCCGGCCGCTTTGACGAGCACGCAACGGCGGCGGAAATCCCGGCGATGCAGGCCTGCCTGCTGCTGGTCGGCATTCTCGATCTCGAGAAAAGCGGCCACAGCCGCCGCCTGGTGGAGCAGCGTGCACACCTGCGAGCGATTGATCAGGGCTTCTTTGCCCTGTATATGCAGTCGCGAGACGTTTGCTACCGGTGAACCGGGCGAGGACGCTCGACCGCTTGCCTGCGGCGGCTCGGAGGTGGCCTGTGCCGGCTTGCTCCGGTCGTTTCGCTACGGAAATGCCAGCCGTTTCGCAGACCGCAAGGTCACGATTCGTTACAAGTACCAGGCATGCAAAGGCGATATAATCGCGCATTCTGTACGGGACCCGCGCCATGTTACGAATGTTGCTCAATCTCCGTCGTGTCGTTTTGCTGACGATCAGCGTGTTGGCCTTGCTGCAGGTGCCGGCGCATGCCGATCTGACGATCGAGATCACCGGTGCCGGCGCCAACCGCATTCCGGTGGCGATCGCCGACTTCGGTGGCGATCCCGCGGCGGCGCGGATCGTCACCTCGGTGGTGCGTGGCGACCTTGAGCGCAGCGGCCTGTTCAAGATGGTCGACGCCGCCGGGGTCGTCATGACCGAGACCACCAACCCCGATTTCGCCGACTGGAAGAGCCGGGGCGCCGATGCGCTGGCCGCCGGCAGCATCGGCAGCAGCGCCGATGGTCGGCAGGAAGCGCGCTTTCGTCTTTACGACGTCAACAAGGACAGCGTCCTCGGAGGCTCGGCTTTCGTCACCTCGCGACCGATGCTGCGCGCTGCGGGTCATCGCATCGCCGACATGATCTACGAAAAGCTGACCGGCGAGCCGGGCGTCTTCTCGACTCGCATCGCCTATGTCGTGCGGGTCAACGCCTCGCGCTACGAGCTGCACATCGCCGATGCCGACGGCCAGAATGCGCAGGCGGCGCTGATTTCCAAGGAGCCGATCATTTCGCCTTCGTGGTCGCCGGATGGCAGTCGTCTGGCGTACGTCTCCTTCGAGAACAAGAAGCCGGTGATCTACGTGCATTCGCTGGCCTCCGGCAAGCGGATCGTCGTTGCCAACTTCAAGGGTTCGAATTCGGCGCCGACCTGGTCACCGGATGGCCGCCGGCTGGCGGTCGTGCTGAGCAAGGAGGGTGGCTCGCAGATCTTCACGGTCAACGCCGATGGTTCGGGAGCGCAGCGCCTGACGACGGCCAATGCGATCAATACCGAGCCGCAGTTCTCGCCCGACGGCCAATTCGTATACTTCACGTCGGATCGTGGTGGCAGCCCGCAGATCTACCGTGTCAGCGTCAACGGCGGGGACGCGCAGCGAGTGAGCTTCGAAGGCAGCTACAACGTCACGCCGCGGCTTTCGCCCGATGGCAAGTCGATGGCCTTCATCAGCCGGCGTGACGGTGGTTTTCGCTTGAGCGTGATGGACCTCGCCAGCCGGCAGGTGCAGGTGATTACCGATTCCCAGAAGGACGAGTCGCCCACCTTCGCACCGAATGGCCGGATGATCCTGATCGCGACCGAAGTCGGTGGCCGTGGCGTGCTTTCCGCAGTTTCGACCGATGGCCGAATCAAACAGCGTCTTTCCATATCGGCGGGCGATGTCCGTGAGCCGGCGTGGGGACCCTTCAACAAATAGTGCTGCGCCCTTATTGCCAATTCCGCAGGAGATTGATCATGAAACAACTCGTTATTCCGGCCGCACTTGCTCTGCTGCTCGCGGCGTGCAGTTCGACGCCGGACAAGGATGCGACCGCCGGTGCGCCGGTCGAGTCGCGCGGCGGACCGGGAGTGGCCACCGTCACCGCCCAGGGCGTCGACAGCCACAATCTGCCGGCTGTGCTCACCGATCCCAAGAGCATCCTTTCGAAGCGCAGCGTCTACTTCGACTACGACAACTACGAGGTGAAAGCCGAGTACCGCGATCTGGTGGCGGCGCATGCCAAGTTTCTCACCGAGAACCGCCAGTTCAAGATGTTGATCCAGGGCAATACCGACGAACGCGGCAGCCGTGAATACAACCTGGCGCTCGGCCAGAAGCGTGCCGACGCGGTCAAGAAGATGCTGGCGCTGCTCGGCGCCCGCGAAGAGCAGCTCGAGGCGGTCAGCCTTGGTGAGGAAAAGCCGAAGAACGAAGGGCGCAATGAGGCCGCGTGGGCAGAGAACCGCCGTGCCGACATGCTGTACAGCGGCGAGTTCTAGGGATGTCGGGGACGGAAAATCGTCGTCTGCTGGGCATCGCGAGCATCCGGGGAGTCGCCGTGCTGTTCGCCGCACTCGGCGTGCAGCAAGCGAATGCCGGCCTGTTCGATGACGAAGAGGCCCGTCGCCAGGTCAGTGAGTTGACGGTCAAGCTGAACGAACGTCTCGATACCGCCGCCCGGGGACAGATGGAGCTGGCCAGCCAGATTCAGGCGCTGCGCGACGAGACGGCCCGGCTGCGCGGACAGGTCGAGACGCTGACCTACGAGCTCGATTCGGTGAAGAAGCGGCAACAGGACTTCTACGTCGATCTCGATGGTCGCCTGCGTAAGATCGAAGCACCGGCACCGACCAGCGTGGACGCGAAAACGACGGACGACGGAAAGCCGGCCAGCGAACCGCCGAGAAAGGTGGCCAGCGATCCGGCAGCCGAAGCGCGCGAATACGAGGCGGCGCTGAACCTGTTCAGGGCCAACAAGCTGAAGGAGGCTGCCGCGGCTTTCGAAGCCTTTGCCCGGGCTCATCCGGACAGCACGCTGGCGCCGAACGCCTACTACTGGCTGGGTAATGCCCATTACGCACTGCGTGACTGCCGGAAGACGATCGAAGCACAGCGGGTGGTGGTCAGCAAGTGGCCGACGCACGCCAAGGCGTCGGACGCGCTGCTCAACGTCGCCACCTGCCAGCAGGAACTCGGCGACAGCAAGAGCGCACGGGCTACGCTGGAAGCGCTGCTGGCCAAGTATCCGGATACGCCGGCGGCAACGGCCGCCAAGCAGCGTCTGAAGAAGTAGGCAGGAGGCGGCTTCGCTGGCCACGCTGTCGCTCAAGGTCAGCGAGATCTTCCTGTCCCTGCAGGGGGAAAGCTCGCGCGTCGGCTTGCCGACCGTCTTCGTTCGCCTGACCGGTTGCCCGCTGCGCTGCGTCTGGTGCGATACGGCCTACGCCTTCTCGGGTGGCGAAACCATGGCGCTGCCGGAAATCGTCGACGAGGTCGCGCGTCACGGCGTGCACCACGTCTGTGTGACCGGCGGCGAACCGCTCGCCCAGGCGGCGTGCCTGCCCCTGCTGAGCGTGCTCGCTGACGCCGGTCATGCCGTGTCACTGGAAACTTCCGGCGCACTGGACATCGGCAAGGTCGACGCGCGGGTAGCGCGGGTGGTCGACCTCAAGGCCCCGGGTTCCGGTGAGTGCGACCGCAATCGTTGGCAGAACCTCGCCCTGCTGACCGCCAAGGACGAGCTCAAGTTCGTCCTCAAGGACCGGGCCGATTACGACTGGGCGCGCCAGCTGGTGCGCGATCGGCAGTTGGCCGACCTCTGCCCGCTGCTCTTTTCGCCGGTCGAAGGCGAACTTCCGGCGTCCACCTTGGCCGACTGGGTGATCGCCGATCGTTTGCCGGTGCGCTTTCAGTTGCAGCTCCACAAGATTCTTTGGGGTAAAGTGCGGGGCAGGTAAGTCCACCAAGCGAGCCGCCGTGAGCGAGCAACGCCGTAATTATTCGCGAATCGCCTTCGATTGTCCCGCGCGGCTGTCGCTCGGCGAAAGCCAGCTCGAACTGCGGGTGCTGGATCTATCGTTGCGAGGCGCCCTCGTGCGCTTGCCGGGCGACGCCGTTGTGCGGCCCGGCACCGTTGCCGAACTGCGCATTTCCCTTGATCGGGACGGCACCGAGATTCGTATGCAGAGCCGCGTCGCGCACGCCGACGGCCGCCACGCCGGCCTCGCCTGCCAAAGCATCGACCTCGACAGCGTGAGCCATCTGCGCCGCCTGGTCGAACTCAACCTCGGCGACCCCGAGCTGCTGCAGCGCGAACTGTCGGCTTTGCTCAACGAGTAGTCGAGTAGTCGGCTAGTCGGACGGCTGCGCGGCCGGCGGCATCGGCCGACCGACGCGGCACGTTCTCCGCTCTTGACTTTCGCCGAGGCTTTCTTATGCTGCCTAGTGCACCGCAGCATTCAGCCTGTGGACCGCGACCACCGCGTCATCGGCAATGATCGACGCCGCCGACTGGTCGGCCGGGACTGCAACAGGGGGGAAAAGATGGTCGGGAAAGACGACAGGAAGGCAATTCGGAGACGCCTGTCAGGCACTGCGCTGATCGCCACCCTGGTGATTGCCGCCAGGGTGGTGGCGGCGCCGGCGCTCGACGAGCTGGCTGCCGGCGTCGTGCTTGATCCCGGCAGGATCTCGGTCTCGGGAATTTCCTCGGGTGGCTTCATGGCGCACCAGTTCCATGTCGCCCACTCCGAACACATCGTCGGCGCCGGCATCGTTGCCGGCGGCCCCTATTTCTGTGCCCGGGGCAACATCGTCGATGCCGTCAGCCGCTGCAGCCAGTTCGTGATGCTCGAATGCCTCGCGCTGAAGCTCGATCCCCGGCTGTGCGGCAAGACCGATCTGGCGCCCAGCAGCCGGCGGCAGATCGAGCGCGCCGCGCGGGCGTCCTTCGACGAGGCGAGGAAGCAGGAAGCCGCCGGGACGATCAGCCGCCTGGCCAACCTGCAGGACGACAAGATCTACCTGTTCAGCGGCGCCTACGACGATATCGTACCGCATGGCGTAATGGACACGCTCTTCCGCTTCTACGCCGACCCGGACAAGGGCGCGGTGCGACAGGGCAACATCGACTACAACGGCACTTTTCCCGCCCGCCACACGATGGTCCGCGACAGCTTTGCGCGGCCGGCCGGCAGCGTCGTCGGCAACTGCGCGCTACCGCCGGAACCGCCGCCGCCGCCCGAAAGCAACGCCTACATCGACGACTGCGAAGCGGTTGCGAGGACGCACGAGCAGAGCAATCATTGCCTTTGCCCGGCAGACGCGTCGGCCGAAGCGGGCAGCGGCCTGCCGTGCCCGCCGACCAGCAAGCTGGCGGTCTGCCGGGACCTCAAGGACGTCGATCTCGCCGGCGCAATCCTCGAGCGGATCTACGGTGGGCAGGCGCTGCAAGGCGGACGCCAGGCGGTAGACGAGGAGGAATTGCTGGCCTTCGACCAGCGGCGCGTCTTCAGTGCGTTTTCCGATATTCCCTACAACGCCCTGCAGAACGCGTCGATGGCGCGGGAAGGCTATGTTTTCATTCCCGAGGCCTGCCGCCAGGGTCAGCCGTGTGCGCTGCACGTCGCTTTCCACGGCTGCCGGCAGGGTGGCACGACCGATTACCGGCGTGGGCACAGCGGCAACCTGTTCGCCAAGTTCGCCGGCTACAACGAATGGGCGAAAGCCAATCGGATCATCGTTCTCTATCCGCAGGTTCAGGCGCGGAGCGCGTCGGTTCCGCTCAATCCGCGCGGCTGCTGGGACTGGTGGGGGCAGAACTACACCCACGCCGGCTACCACACCAGGAGCGGCAAGCAGATCAAGGCAGTGGCGCAAATGATCAACATCCTCGCCGGCGACAGGCAATTGCTCGAAGTGCCGCCGGACTGAGCCTGCGCGGTGAGCGTGGCAGCGGGCACGCGGCGCGTGCCGGGAGCTGCCTTCGGGCGACATCTATGGCAGTTGAATCGGAGGAGACGCGAATGACAGACCTTTCCCAACTGGTGCGTGACTGGAGCAGGGCGGTGGCCAGCATGGACGCGACCAGAGGCAGCGAAGAGCTGCTGAACATCATTGCCGGCCTCAAGCTGCCGGGGGTCAACATGGACGCGCTGGTCGCCAGTCAGCGCGACAACCTGGAAGCGCTGAGCACCGCCAACCGCGCTGCCCTTGCCGGCATGCAGGCGGTCGGCGAGTGGCAGGTCAAGCTCCTGCAGGAGACGATGCGCGAGTTGACGGCGGCGATCGGCGGCCTGGCAAAGGGCGGTTCACCGCAGCAGCTGCTTGCCGCCGAGACCGAACTGGCGAGCAAGGCCTTCGCGACCGCGGTCGGACAGATGCAGGAATTCACGGCGATCGTCATCAATGCCAACCAGCAGGCCACTGCCGCGATCGCCAAGCGCATCCCCGAGAGCGTCGGCGAAATCAGGGACGTCCTGAAGCTGCCGCAGCCACCGGCAAGACCCTGAGCCGTGCCTGGCGCGGCGTTCAGGCGTGGGCCTGATCGCCTGTTGTGCGATGACGCCGGCGGATTGCGCCGGCGACCTGAGGCTTCGCGCGCGAATGGCCGCGGCCGCCTGAACGCGGTATATTTTCGGCCATGAACATGCCACGCTCAGCATCCGGCCAAGGCGCCGTGGTTCTTCTCTCGGGTGGTCTCGACTCGGCGACGACGCTGGCGATTGCCCGCGCCGAAGGCTTTGCCTGTTACTGCCTGTCGATCGACTATGGCCAGCGTCATCGCGCCGAATTGTCGGCGGCGACGGCTGTCGCCGAAGCGCTGGGAGCCAGCGGGCACCGCTGTCTGCGCCTGTCGCTCGACGACCTCGGCGGCTCGGCACTTACCGACGCGAGCATCGCCGTGCCGGTCGCGGGCGTCGCGCCGGGCATTCCGGTCACCTACGTGCCGGCGCGCAACACGATCATGCTGTCGCTGGCGCTGGCCTGGGCGGAAGTGCTCGGCAGCAGCGACATCTTCGTCGGCGTCAACGCCGTCGACTATTCGGGTTATCCCGATTGCCGGCCGGAGTACGTCGAGGCTTTCGAGAGTCTCGCCAACCTGGCGACCAAGGCGGCCGTGGAAGGCGCCAGGCTGCGCCTGCACGCACCGCTGATCCATCTCGGCAAGGCGCAGATCATCCAGCGCGGCGTCGAACTGGGAGTCGACTTCGGTCTGACGGTTTCCTGCTACCAGGCCGACGAGCACGGTCACGCCTGTGGCAGCTGCGATTCGTGCCGCCTGCGGCGGGCCGGTTTTGTTGCCGCCGGGGTCGCCGATCCGACCCGCTACCGCGTCTGATCGACCAGCGGCGAGTTCAGCTGTCGCCTGTGAGCTTCGCTTCGGCAGGCAGGACTATCCGGTAAATCAATACCTTGTCGACTCGATTGCGATCCATGTCGACGACCTCGAAGCGCAGTCCGGCGACTTCGAAGTGCTCGGACGGCGCCGGGATGTGGCCGAGAACGTACATCATCAGGCCGCCCAGGGTATGGAAGGCGCTCTGCTCCTCGCCCGGCAGGTTGCCGCTGATCTTGAGGACGCTGCGCAGACGCTCGATGGTGACGCCGCCATCGACCAGCCACGAGCCATCGTCGCGGACGACGATGTCCTGTTCCTGCGGGGCGTCGTAAACCGGTAGATCGCCGACGATCGCCGTCAGCACGTCGGTGAGCGTGACCAGTCCCTGCAGTTCGCCGTATTCGTCGACCATCAATGCGCACTGCTGGCGCGCCCGGCGAAAGGTTTCGAGCAGTTGCGTGGTGGTCACGCTCGCCGGCACATACAGCGCTGGTCTGACGAAAGGCTCGATCGACAAGGTTTCGCCGAGCAGCGCACCCTTGAGCAGATCGCTGGTGCGCAGGACGCCGACAATGTTTTCAAGTCCGTCGCGACAGACCACCAGCCGCTTGTACGGCGCCGCCACCAGACGATTTCGGATCGCCTCTTCGCCATCGTTCAGATCCAGCAGGTAAATGTCCTTGCGGTGGGTCATGATCTCGCGGATGTGCTGCTCGTCGAGGCGCAGGACGTTGGCGACGAGATCCTGCTCGCTGGCGTGGAAGATACCGGCCTGCGCCCCCTGGACCATCAGCAGCTTGATTTCCTCGTTGGTCACCGACGAAGCCGGCGCCCGCGGCGCGCCGAGCAGGCGCAGGAATAGGCCGGACGACGACGAGAGCAGCCAGACCAGCGGGCGGGCCAGACGAGAGAGCAGGTTCAGCGGCGCGGCGACTCGTGTGGCGACCCGTTCGGGCGCCAGCAGGCCGAGCTGCTTGGGCACCAGTTCGCCGATGACGACCGCGAAATAGGTCACCCCGACGACCACCAGGGTCAGCGCGATAGCGCCTGAATAGGGGGCGAGCGGCGGCAGGCGGGCCAGCCAATCGGCCAGCGGCACCGCCAGGGCGGCCTCGCCGATGGCGCCGCTGAGGATGCCGACGGTGGTGATTCCGACCTGAATCGTCGACAGGAAGCTCGCCGGCTCGCGGTTCAACGCCAACGCCGAGCGGGCGCCCGCATCGCCGTCGTCGGCGAGTTTCTGCAGGCGGGATTGCCGTGACGAAACGATGGCAATCTCCGACATCGCCAGAACGCCGTTGAACACGATCAGCAAGAGCAGCAGGGCAATGTCCATGGATGGCAGGCAGTGTCGTCAAGCAGGCGGCGCGGTTTCCCGCAGGTTGGGGCATTATATCGAGGGTCGCCCGCCGAGCCGCAACGTCGGTGCGCCGTTGGCCGGCGAGGCGAGGCCGGAAGAATGCGCAGAATGCGGCCGCGGGCACTCGTGGTGCGCCGAAACATGGGCTGGCGTCGGCCATTATGTTGTATTTGTACAACACTTTGCGGGCCTGGCGGCCGCCCGGGGCAGCCGCGGCGCGCTACCCCCGGGGATCGCTGTACGTCGCTTGGAGCAAGGCTTTCAGGCGATCCAGGCGGCGCTCGTGGTGGCCCTCAGCGTGCCTCCAGGATCGGGGCGGCGCTGGCGAGGCTGCTTGACCAAAGTCTTGCTAATCAATAGAGTCCGGCTCCTGTTGAAATCAAACGAATCAATTTCGGCTGTCAAGTTTCACTCGCGCCCCTCCGTCCGCGGTATCTGAACCGCCCGGAGTCCCGGCCTCAGGGTACCTGTTTTCCCCAAATTCGAGGCTTTGCACCCGCCTGTAACCGTCCATCGTCGGGCCGTCGTATTGGCACGATGACCAAGGGAAGGAGAGAGCATGTCTGCAACAATTTCGCTCAAGAGTTTGCGAGCGCGTCGTGGCGACGCCACCTTGAGTTTCATTCAATACGTCTTGATCATCGTTGGCCTGATGCTCGCTCTGGACGCCATCAAGCCGATTTTCGCCGCCAGTGGCAATGGCGGCACGAAACCAGCCGGGCTGGTGACGGCAGTGGCAATGGTCACGACCGGACAGCCGTCGGAGCTTCCCGAAGCGCTGCCGGCTGCTTCGGCCGCGTCACCGGCAGAAGCGGCCGAGGAGGCGCCCGAAGAACTGCGGCCGTCGCTCAAGCGCGCGCTCGACTACGTCTCGCGCCGCTATCGCGTCGCCCCGGAGGCGCTGGTGCCGATTTTCGAGGCCGCCGAGAGCGTCGGCCGCGAACGTCGCCTCGATCCGCTGTTGATCATTGCCATCATCGGTATCGAGTCGCGGTTCAATCCCTTCGCCGAAAGCCCGGTCGGCGCCAAGGGCCTGATGCAGGTGATGCCCGGCATTCACCTCGACAAGGTTCCGGAAGGCGCTGGCGAACAACCCTTTCTCGACCCGGTAACCAACATCCAGGTCGGCGTCCACGTCCTCGAGGAAGCCATTCGCTGGCGTGGCAGCCTGACGCGCGGCCTGCAGCACTATGGCGGCTCGCCAAAGGATCCCGCCACGGGCTATGCGAACAGGGTGCTGGCCGAGAAGCAGCGCCTCGAACAGGCAGCGCGGGGGAGCGGCGGCTCGCACGCCTGAGTCGTTCGCCGATCAGGCCAGCGGCAACTTCGCCGGCTCGGTGCCGGCGCTGGCCATGCGTCGAATGGCTTGTCTTGCCGACGACGGGAGCACCAGCGCCGAATCCGCCAGGGGAGCCATCAGGCGTTCGTCGAAGTGCAGCAGGCGGTGTTGGTCCTCGCAAAGAAACTCGGCTTCGATCAACCGGGCAATGAAAGCCGCGAAGGTCGCCTTTTCGGCGAATTCGGGAATGTTGAAGTCGTGCAGCAGCGATAGCCGGCGGGCCAGTCGATGGCAGCTGTCTTCGAGCGCCTGTCGCGTCAGCTGGCCGCTGCCGTGGCGTTCGAGCAGTGCCAGGGTAAGGAAGTGGCGTTCGAGCAGCGGCCGAATGCTTTCGCCGAGCAGATGCAGCTCGGCGAATTCCTGGCTGATCGGCTCGGCTGCGGCAAGGTCGCCTGACGCTTGCGGGCGATGCAGCAGACCGCGCGCGAGGAGCACGCGAATCACCGCCTCGCTGGCGGCCGGCAGATCCTCGAGCGGCCAGCGGAGGAACAGTTCGGCGCGCATCAGGCCGTAGATTCTGCGCACCGCCTGCAGCACAGTGTCGTCATCGAGGCGGCGGTTGTGGCTCAACAGGCAGGCGATGATCGCCGGTAGGGCGAACAGGTGAAGCACGTTGTTGCGAAAGTAGGCCAGCAAGGGCGCCTGCGTCGCCGGCACGCGAAACAGGTCGCCGAGCGGATCTGCGACGCGCTCGACGATGGCCAGGCGCTCGCCATAGGCGACGATGGCCCTGGCGGCGAGCGTGCAGCCGATGCTGGTCGGCGCGTACGAGGCCTCCTCGAACAGTGCCTGGTAGTGCTCGATCATGCGCAACAGCGCGTGTTCGTCGGCGGTATGCTTCGGCGTTGCGAGCATTGTCAGCGCGATCAGGTTGACCGGATTGAGCACGGCCGCGTCGTTGATCCGCCGCGCGAGTTCGGCCGCCGCACGGCGCGTCACGGTCTGCGACCAGGCAGCCGAGCCATCGCCGCCCTGCTCGCGCCAGCCGGCGTGCTGGGCGTCGAGAAATCCGGCCAGCAGCAGCGGTTCGCCGATGTTGACGTAGACCTTGCCGAACACCCGCTTGATGCGGCGAATACTCTTCAGGATGCCCCACAGCGATTCGCGTTGCTTGGCCTTGCCCGCCAGTTCGCCGACGTAGGCGCGCCCCTCGAGGAGCTTTTCGTAGCCGATGTATACCGGGACGAAGACCAGCGGCCGGCTGTGCTCACGAATAAAACTGTGCACCGTCATGCCGAGGATGCCTGCTTTGGGGGCCAGCATGCGGCCGCTGCGGCTGCGTCCGCCCTCGATGAAGTACTCCAGCGGAAAGCCGCGGGCGAGCATCAGGTGCAGGTATTCGTCGAAGACCGCCGCGTACAGCGGCTCGCCCTTCAAACTGCGGCGCAGGAAGAAGGCGCCGCAGCGTCGCAGCAGGGCGCCGACAATCGGCAGCTTGAGGTTGGCGCCGGCGGCGATGTGCGGTGGCGTCAGGCCATTGCGATGGATCAGATACGACAGCAGGAGATAGTCGACGTGGCTGCGGTGGCAGGGGACGTAGACGATTTCGTGTCCGGGCGCGATGCGCGTGACGAGGTCGAAATGGTGTAGCTCGATGCCGTCGTAGAGCCGCGGCCACAGCCAGGACAGGAACAGCTCGAGTGCGCGCACGGCACCGTAGGAATAGTCGGAAGCAATCTCGAGCGCGAAATCGGCGGCCTTTAGCCGCGCTGCGGCGAGCGGGATGTGACGCGTCGCGGCCTCGCTGGCGATTGCCGCACGGACACCTTCGCCAGCCAGTACGGCGCCGATCTGGGTGTTGCGATGCGACAGGTCGGGGCCGATCGCCATTTGCCGCTGGCGATGGAAATGCACACGCAAGACGCGTGACAGCTTGCGCCGGGCGTGTTCTTCGCTGACCCCGGCCGGTATCAGCCGGCGCAGCGAAATCGGCGCACTGTAGCGGACGAGGACGTTGCGACCGTGCAGCACGATCGCCAGCAACTGCCGCCAGGCACCTGGTGGCCGCCAGGTTTCCGAGAACAGCGCCTTGAGAATCGATTGCTGCTTGTCGGGCGCTCTTCCCCAGAGGATCAGCACCGGCACCAGCTGGACGTCTTCGACCGCCTGCCGGCTGCCGTTCGGCTCGCCGACGGTCTCGCGAACCAGCGCTGTGAGCAGCGCCGAATGTTCCCCGCTGGCGAGGTCACGGTGACGATTGAGGAAGAAGAATGATCGCGGCAGGCGCTGCCTGCCGCGGGCGATCGGCGCCTCGGCACGCGGCAAGCCGGCGCGCCGCGACTCCTCGACGAGCACCAGCAGGTTCGAGAGATGACGGTCCTGCAGTACGTAGCAGACCGGCCGAGCGGGATCGAGGCCCAGCTCAGCCGGCCTCTCCGGGAACACCGAGGTGCGTACCCACAGGTACAGCAGGCGGCGCGCCAGCCGCAGCAACCAGCCCGAGGCGTTGACGCGATCGCTCACCGGCAGCTCGTCCCGGGCAGGTTGCTGGGGTCCGCTACTCCTCTTCGACGACCTGGTGCTCGGATACCAGTTGCTGCTGCATTGCCGGCGGCACCTGCGCGTAGTGCGAGAAGGCGATGCTGTAAGAGCCCTGACCGCCGGTCAGCGACTTGAGGCGTGACTGATAGCCCTCGAGCTCGGCCAGCGGTACTTCGCCGGTAATCGCCATCACGCCCGGTCCGCGCGGCTGCGTGCCGGTCAGGTGGCCGCGCTTGCTCGACAGGTCGCCGGTGAGATCGCCGGTCATCGCGTCTGGCGCCAGGATTTCGATCTCGACCACCGGTTCGAGGATGATCGGCCGGGCGGCACGAATCGCTTCGATGGTCGCCTTGCGGGCAGCGGTCATGAAGGCGATGTCCTTGCCGTCGACCGGGTGCGACTTGCCGTCGTGCACCGTGACGCGCACGTCCTGCACCGGAAAACCGGCCACCACCCCGTCGGCGAGTGCCTGGCGAACGCCTTTTTCGACCGCCGCCATGAAGACGCCCGGAATCACGCCGCCCTTGACGATGTCCACGAACTCGAAGCCGGCGCCGCGTTCGAGAGGTTCGACGCGGAGCGCGACTTCACCGAACTGGCCGGCGCCGCCACTCTGTTTCTTGTGCCGGCAGTGGCCTTCGGCCGAGCCCGTGATGGCTTCGCGGTAAGCGATCTGCGGTGGCGAGGTGTCGAGTTCCAGCTTGTACTGCTGGGCCAGCCTTGTCAGCTTGGCGCGCAGGTGCATTTCACCGATGCCGCGAATGACCGTTTCGTTGGTTGTCGGATGCCGTTCGATGACGAAGCACGGGTCTTCCACCTCGAGCTTGCGCAGGATTTCGAAGAGTCGTTGCTCGTCGGCCTTGCGCGTCGCATGCACCGCCAGGCCATGCATCGGCTGCGGAAATTCGAGCGGTTTGAGGTGGATGTGATCCTCGTCGTGCGAATCGTGCAGGACGCAGTCGAAGTCGATCTCTTCGACCTTGGCAATCGCGCCGAGGTCGCCGGGAACCAGCGCTTCCGCCTCGACGTACTCCTTGCCCTGCACATGGTAGATGTGGCCGACCTTGAACGGACGCTTGGCGTCGCCGACGAACAGCTGCGAGTCCTTCCTGATCGTCCCCTGGTGGACCCGGAAGATGCCGACCTTGCCGATGAACGGGTCGCTGACGATCTTGAAGACGTGTGCCAGGACGTGTTTCTGCGGATCGGGTTCGGCCTGGAAAGCCTCGGCGGGGCCGTCGGGCTCGCCGCGATAGAACGGCGGCGGGTTGCCCTCGGCTGGACTCGGCGCCAGCCGGGCGATGACATCGAGCAGTTGCGGGATGCCCGCGCCGGTGCGCGCGGAAACGAAGAGAATCGGAATCAGGTGGCCAGAGCGCAGCGCTTTCTCGAAGGGCAGGTGCAGCTCGTCAGGCGTTGGATCGACGCCTTCTTCGAGGTAGCGGGCAAGCAGGTCTTCGTCTTCCTCGACGATCTGATCGATCAGCGCCCGGTGCGCGTCGGCCACCGATTCGAAGTCGCTGTCGCCACTGTCGTGTTCAAGCAGTTCGACAACCGCGCCGCCGTGCTGCGTCGGCAGGTCGAGGAGCAGGCATTCGCGACCGAAGCGTTCGCGGATTTCGCCGACCAGCGCCGGCAGGTTGACGTTGTCGGCATCGATCTTGTTGATCACGATCATCCGGCAGACACCGCGCGCGGCGGCCAGCTGCATCATCCGTTCGCTGACCAGCTCGATGCCGTTCTGCGCGTTGATCACCACCAGTGCCGTGTCGACCGCGGCCAGGGCACTGATCGCCTGGCCGGCGAAGTCGGGAAAGCCCGGCGTGTCGATCAGACGAACATCGACGTCCTGCCATGAAAATCCCACCAACGCCGCATTCAGCGAGTGGCCGAACTCCTTCTCCTGCGGATCGAAGTCGCAGACTGTATTTCCGCGCTCCACCGTGCCGCGGCTGCTGATCGCTCCGGCTGCCGCGAGCAGGCTTTCGGCCAGCGTCGTCTTGCCGGCGGCACCGTGGCCGACAAGAGCAATCGTGCGAAGCTTGTTGGTGCTTGTTTGGCTCATTGATCATCTCCCGTTCAGGTCAAACGCACGTCGCGGTCGGCAACAAGCAAGCCCATGACATGGGCGTCGGCGCGTGCTCGCATCATTTTAACCCGGTGACGCCCGAATCGCTCGGCGCTCGTCGTTGCGCCGGTGTGGACAGCACACCCGCCGGATGCTCGGCGACTTCGCCGGCGAGCACGGGTCTTTCGCCAGGCAACACGAGGCGTACATCCGTTTTGTGTAAACCGCGGGACTCGGATAGAGTTACGCGCTTCGTTTTGATGAACACCGCGTCAGGAGCGACAATGAAAAACGATCCGCGGAAAGCCGATCTTCGTGAAGCCGCCCTCGAGTACCACCGCTATCCGACTCCGGGCAAGGTGGCTGTGCAACCGACCAAGGGGCTGAGCAACCAGCTCGATCTGGCGCTGGCCTATTCCCCCGGCGTTGCTTTTGCCTGCCATGCGATTGTCGACGATCCCGGTTCGGCCAGTCTCTACACCTCGCGTGCCAACCTCGTCGGCGTGATCACCAACGGTACGGCGGTCCTCGGTCTTGGCAACATCGGGCCGTTGGCCGCCAAGCCGGTGATGGAGGGCAAGGGCTGTCTGTTCAAGAAATTCGCCGGTATCGACGTCTTCGACATCGAACTGGCAGAAAGCGACCCGGATCGGCTGATCGACATGATTGCCGCCATGGAGCCGACTCTGGGCGGCGTCAATCTGGAAGATATCAAGGCTCCGGAATGCTTCTACATCGAGGCCAGGCTCAAGGAGCGAATGTCGATTCCGGTGTTCCACGACGATCAGCACGGCACGGCAATCATTTCGGCAGCGGCGATCCTCAACGCACTGACGGTGACCGGCAAGAAGATCTCCGAAGTCAGCGTGGTCTGTTCCGGCGCCGGCGCGGCGGCGATCTCCTGCCTCAACACCTGGTGTGATCTCGGCGTGCGGCGCGAGAACATCATCGTTTGCGACTCGAAGGGCGTGATCTATGCCGGCCGGGACGCCGACATGGAGCCGAACAAGGCGCGCTACGCGCGCGATACGCCATGCCGCACGCTGGCCGAAGCACTCGAAGGCGCAGACGTTTTTCTCGGACTCTCGGCGGCGGGCATACTTGAGCCAGAAATGCTGTCGACCATGGCCAAGCAGCCGATCGTCTTTGCGCTCGCCAATCCGACGCCGGAAATCATGCCGGAACTGGCACGCGAGATCCGCCCCGACGTGATCATGGCCACCGGTCGTTCGGATTACGCCAACCAGGTCAACAACGTCCTCTGTTTTCCGTTCATCTTCCGCGGCGCTCTCGATGTCGGTGCGACGGCCATCAACGAACAGATGAAGATGGCTTGCGTCAAGGCGCTGGCGGCGATGGCGCACTGGGAAGTCAGCGATGAGGTGGCGATGGCCTATGCCGACCAGGAGCTGGCTTTCGGCCCGGATTATCTGATTCCCAAGCCCTTTGATCCGCGTTTGATCACCACCATCGCGCCGGCGGTGGCCGAGGCCGCCATGAGGTCCGGCGTGGCGACCAGGCCAATAGCCGACCTCGACGCCTACCGCGAGAAGCTGCGCGACTTCGTCTACCAGGGCGGCGTCGGCATGCGGGCCGTCTTTTCGGCCGCCAAGCGGGTGCGCGAGACGCGCATCGTCTATAGCGACGGCGAGGACGAACGGATGCTGCGGGCGGCACAGACGATCATCAGTGAAGGCTTGACGCGCCCGATCCTGATTGGCCGTCCCGATGTGATTGCGGCGCGCCTGAAGCGACTCGGTTCGAAGCTGCAACCGGGCATCGACTTCGAGATCGTCGACCCGGCCAGTGACAGCCGCTACAAGGAATGCTGGACGACCTATCATCAGTTGCGCAAACGCCACGGGGTGACCATCGACATCGCCAAGACGCGCTTGCGAACGAACAATACGATCATCGGCGCCATACTGCTCAAGCTTGGTTACGCAGACGGCATGGTGTGTGGTCTTTCCGGCCGCTTCGCCCATCATCTGCGACAGATCGACGAGATCATCGGCAAGGTGCCGGGGCGCAACACCATGGCGGCGATGACGCACGTGCTGCTGCCGGGGCGCGCCCTGTTCCTCTGCGACACGCACGTCAACGAGGATCCCGATGCCGAACAACTCGCCGAGATCACGCTGATGGCGGCCGAGGCGGTCAGTCGCTTCACGATCAGGCCCAAGGTGGCGATGCTCTCGCATTCGAACTTCGGATCGTCGCAGACGGCGGCGACGCGCAAGTTGCGCGAGGCGGTGGCCTTGGTGCGCAGCAAGGCGCCGGAGCTCGAGATCGACGGCGAAATGCACGGCGAAAGCGCCCTTTCCGAAGCGATCCGAAGTCGGTCGGACCCGGAGTCGCCGCTCAAGGGTGAGGCCAATCTGCTGGTGATGCCCAGTCTCGACGCCGCCAATATCTCGTACAACCTGCTCAAGATGACCGGTGGCGACGGCATGTCGGTCGGTCCTATCCTGCTCGGTGCGGCACTGCCGGTGCATGTGCTGGTGCCGACGTCAACGGTTCGCCGCGTGGTCGACATGACCGCGCTGGTGGTGCTCGAGGCAGCGACCGAGTAGGTCTTGCCGGCGGCCCCGTGCCGATCGTCGCCGCCCGTCTCCCGCCATGCCGGAAGAATGGGCGGCGACGATCGGCTGGTCGCCAGGCTATGCTGCTGAAAGCTCCTTCGGGCGGCTTCTTTACAAACAAGCCGAGTCAATGCATCATCGAGAAGGCCCGCTCGGAGGCCGACTCGGTATAGCCGGGACCTGATGGTTCATAACGCGTTGCAAGGTCCTATTGCAAAAAATGGCAGCAAATCCGCAAAATCCGCCGCTCAGCGGTCTCGCCCGTGCGCTTGTGCAGGCTGGCCGGCTCAAGGAAGCCGAGGCCGAGTCAATGCTTGCGCAGGCGGCTGCCAACCGGACATCGCTGATCGAGCAACTGGTCAGTGCCAACAAGGCGACGTTTCTTGAGTTGGCGCGCTTCGCGTCGGACAAGTTCGGCTATCCGCTGCTCGATCTTGGCGCCTTCGACGACGCCCACATTCAGAAGAACGCGGTTGACCGAAAGCTGATCGCCAGCCACCGCGTGGTGCCATTGCACAAGCGTGGCAACCGTCTGGCGATCGCCATTGCCGATCCGACCAATCTGCGCGCGCTCGATGAAATCCGCTTCCAGACCGGCCTGGCGGTCGATCCGGTAGTGGTCGAGGAAAGCAAGCTGGCGCCGCTGGTGGCGAAACTGTCGGAGACCGTCGAGGACAGTCTCAAGAGCTTCACCAGCGATGACATCAACCTCGAGTTCACCGACGAGCAGGGCCCCGACAAGGCCGACGAAGCGGCCAACCTGGAGGTCGATGACGCGCCGGTCGTCCGCTTCATCCAGAAGATGATGCTTGACGCGATCAACGACGGTGCGTCCGATATCCACTTCGAACCGTACGAAAAGAACTACCGCATCCGCTTCCGGACCGACGGCATTCTGCGCGAAGTGGCCGCGCCGCCGCTGGTCATCAAGGACAAGATCGCTTCCCGCATCAAGGTGATTTCACGTCTCAACATTGCCGAAAAGCGCGTCCCGCAGGACGGTCGGATGCGGCTGGTGCTGTCGAAGAGCCGCGCCATCGACTTTCGCGTCAGCACCTTGCCGACGATGTACGGCGAGAAGATCGTCCTGCGAATTCTCGATCCGGCCAGCGCGACCATGGGCATCGACGCGCTTGGCTATGAACCCGAGCAGAAGGCTGTGTTGCTCGAGGCCATCAACCGGCCGTACGGAATGATCCTGGTGACCGGGCCGACGGGATCGGGCAAGACCGTTTCGCTGTACACCTGTCTCAACCTGCTCAACAAGCCCGGGGTCAACATCGCCACTGCCGAAGACCCGGCCGAAATTCCCTTGCCGGGGATCAACCAGGTCAACGTCGACGACAAGGCCGGACTGACCTTTCCGGTTGCCCTCAAGGCCTTCCTTCGGCAGGACCCGGACATCATCATGGTCGGCGAGATCCGCGACATCGAAACCGCAGAAATCGCGATCAAGGCCGCGCAGACCGGCCACATGGTCCTGTCGACCCTGCATACCAACGACGCTCCGGCGACGTTGACCCGCCTGATGAACATGGGTATCCCGACTTTCAACCTGGCTTCGAGCATCCTGCTGATTACCGCCCAACGCCTCGTACGGCGGCTGTGTACCTGCAAGAAGCCGCTCGATACGCCGGTCGAGACGCTACTCAACGCCGGCTTCACCGAGGGCGACCTCGATGGCAGCTGGACGCTCTACGGTCCGCGCGAGTGCGAGCGCTGCAAGGGAAGCGGCTACAAGGGGCGGGTGGGCCTTTACGAGGTGATGCCGGTGACGGAAGCGATACAGCGCATCGTCATGGCGAACGGAACGGAGCTCGACGTTGCCGCCCAGGCCAGGAAGGACGGGGTCAATGATCTGCGCCGGTCGGGACTGCTCAAGGTGAAGCAAGGGCTCACCTCTCTTGATGAGGTTCTCGGCAGCACAAACGCTTGAAGGCGAGGGAAGAATGGCGACCGCAGCGAAAACCACCAAAAGAGCCGCGTCAGAAGTCAAGGAATCCGTTTTTCTCTGGGAGGGGAAGAACAAGGCCGGAAAGGTTGTTCGCGGCGAGCAGCGTGCCAGCAGCCAGACCGTCGTGCGGGCCACCCTGCGGCGTCAGGGGATCCTGGTCAGCAAGGTTTCCAAGCAGCGCTTCAGGGGTGGGCGGGCGATCACCGAGAAAGACATCACGTTGTTCACCCGCCAGCTGGCGACGATGATGAAAGCCGGCGTGCCCTTGTTGCAGACTTTCGAAATCGTCGGTCGTGGCCACGACAACCCGTCGGTCGGCAAACTCCTGCTGGACATCAAGTCCGACGTCGAGACCGGCAGCTCACTGTCACAGGCCTTCCGCAAGCACCCCCTCCAATTTGATCCTCTGTACTGCAACCTGGTCGCCGCCGGCGAGCAGGCGGGAATTCTCGAGACCCTTCTCGACCGCCTCGCCAACTACAAGGAGAAGATGATCGCGATCAAGTCCAAGATCAAGGCGGCGCTGTTCTACCCGGTAGCGATCATCGTTGTCGCTTTCATCATTACCGCGGTGATCATGATCTTCGTGATTCCGGCGTTCAAGGAAGTCTTCAAGAGCTTCGGCGCCGACCTGCCGGCGCCCACGCTGATGGTGATCGGCATCTCCGACTTCTTCATCGAATACTGGTGGGCAGTCTTCGGTGGTCTTGCCGGCTCGGTTTTCGCCTTTTTCTACACCTGGAAACGATCGGAAAAAATGCAGATCGCCTTCGACCGCCTGTTCCTACGGCTGCCGGTTTTCGGCGAGATCATCCGCAAATCGGTGATCGCCCGCTGGACACGCACGCTGGCGACCATGTTTGCCGCCGGGGTGCCGCTGGTCGAGTCGCTGGAATCGGTCGGCGGTGCCTCCGGCAACTACGTCTACAAGGCTGCGACCAAGCAGATTCAGGGAGAAGTCAGCACCGGTACCAGCCTGACGTCGGCGATGCAGAATACGCAATTGTTTCCGAACATGGTCAATCAGATGGTCGCCATCGGCGAGGAGTCGGGCTCGCTCGACGCGATGCTGGGTAAAGTGGCCGATTTCTTCGAAGCCGAGGTCGACGACGCGGTCGAGGCGCTGTCCAGCCTGATGGAGCCGATCATCATGGTCGTCCTCGGGGTGCTGATCGGCGGCATGGTGATCGCCATGTACCTGCCGATCTTCAAGCTCGGCGCCGTTGTCGGCTGATGCCGGGCGTGTTCCCGGTCGACCTGCCGCCAGGCTTGTTCGCGGTCATCAGTGGCGTCCTCGGGCTGCTGGTCGGCAGCTTTCTCAACGTGGTCATCCATCGTCTCCCGAAGATGATGGAGCGCGACTGGCGGGCGCATTGTGCCGAACTGACCGGCGAGCCGCCAGCGCTCGGTGAGCCGCTGTCGCTGGCCAGACCCGGTTCGCGATGCCCGGCGTGCGGGCACGCGATCCGCGCGATCGAGAATGTCCCGGTGTTCAGCTGGCTGTTCCTGCGGGGCCGCTGCTCGGCGTGTGCGGCAGCGATCTCGCCGCGCTACCCGCTGGTCGAGGCGAGCAGTGGCCTGCTCTGCGCCTACGCGGCCTTTCATTTCGGCTATGGCTGGGCGGCGCTTGGTGCCATGTTGCTGATCTGGTGCCTGATCGCGCTTACCGGCATCGACCTCGACAGCCACTTGCTGCCCGACTCGATCACCCTGCCGCTGCTCTGGGCTGGCCTGTTGTTCAATGTCTTCGGGACCTTTGCCGACTTGCCGTCGGCAGTGATCGGCGCGATCACCGGCTATCTCTCGCTGTGGTCGGTCTACTGGGCATTCAAGCTGACTACCGGCAAGGAGGGCATGGGCTACGGCGATTTCAAGCTGCTCGCCGCGCTCGGCGCCTGGCTGGGCTGGCAGATGCTGCCCCTGACCATCCTGCTTTCGTCGCTGCTCGGTGCGGTGATCGGCATCACCCTGATCGTCGCCGCCAAACGCGGCCGCAGCGTGCCGATTCCTTTCGGCCCCTACCTGGCGGCGGCAGGCTTCCTCGCGCTGTTCTGGGGGAAGCCCCTGACGCGCGCCTACGTCGGCCTGCTGTAGTCCGTCACGGCAGCCGTTCGAGGCCCGGCAGGGCTGCGGCGGGGCGGGTGGACCATCGCCGGGTTCGAGTATAATCCACGCTCTTCCGCGCTTCCCGAGGGTTAGCCATGCCGATTTATGCCTATCGTTGCGCTTCCTGCGGCTTCGATAAAGACCATCTGCAAAAACTCAGCGACCCGGTATTGTCGGTTTGTCCGCAGTGCGGTCAGCACAGCTATCACAAGCAGCTTACCGCGGCCGGCTTCCAGTTGAAGGGCAGCGGCTGGTACGTGACCGACTTCAAGGGTGGCAACAAGGCGCCGCCGAGTGCCGCCGCCAAACCCGAGAGCGCCGAAAAAGCACCTGTCGGCGACAGTGCCACCAGCAGCGCCACGACCAGCGCCCCCACCAGCGCCACTGCCGGCGACAGCAGCAAGCCGAGCAGCACCGCCGGTGCTGGCGCCGGCAGCTGATGAAGCGCTATTTCATCACCGGGCTGCTGATCTGGGTGCCGCTGGCGATCACTGCCTGGGTGCTGGTGCTGATCGTCGGCACCATGGATCAGTCCCTGCACCTGCTGCCGGCAGCCATCCACCCGCGGACGATCCTCGGCTTCGACATTCCCGGTGCTGGCGCGATCCTGACGCTGCTGATCATCATGCTTACCGGTCTGCTGGCTGCCAATTTCATCGGCCAGCGTCTGGTCTCCTGGTGGGAACTGCTGCTGGCGCGTATTCCGGTCGTCAACTCGATCTACAACAGCGTCAAACAGGTTTCCGACACGCTTTTCTCGTCGTCGGGCAACGCTTTTCGCAAGGCGCTGCTGATCGAGTACCCGCGTCGCGGGGTGTGGACGATTGCCTTCCTCACCGGCAAGCCGGGCGGCGACGTGGTTCGACACCTCGATGGCGATTACGTCAGTGTCTATGTGCCGACGACGCCAAACCCGACTTCCGGATTTTTTCTGATGGTGCCGAAAGGCGACGTGATCGAGCTCGACATGAGCGTCGATACGGCACTGAAGTACGTCATCTCGATGGGCGTCGTGGCGCCACCGATCAGATCCCGAGCGGTGGCCACCACCGTCGCGGACGGCGGCACGGAAAACGGCCGCAGCACCTGACAAACCGCAACATAACCGGGAAATTCATGCGCACTCATTATTGTGGACAAGTCAATTCGCAGCTGATTGGCCAGGAGGTGCGGCTCTGCGGCTGGGCGCAGCGGCGCCGCGACCACGGCGGCGTAATCTTCGTTGACCTGCGTGACCGCGAGGGACTGGCGCAGATCGTCTGCGACCCGGACCGTCCGGAGATGTTCGCGACCGCCGAGGCGGTTCGCAACGAGTATTGCCTGCGCATCACGGGCAAGGTCCGTGCCCGTCCCGCCGGCACGGTCAATGCCAACATCGCCAGCGGCGAGGTCGAGATTCTCTGTCACCAGATGGAGATCCTCAATGCTTCGGCAACGCCGCCTTTCCAGCTCGACGAAGAGAACCTGTCCGAGAGCACGCGCCTCCTGCATCGCGTCATCGACCTACGCCGCCCGCAGATGCAGAAGAACATGCAGCTCCGCTACCAGACGGCACGCGCCTTTCGCCGCTTTCTGGACGAAGCCGGCTTCATGGACATCGAAACGCCGATGCTCACCAAGAGCACGCCGGAGGGTGCGCGTGACTACCTGGTGCCGTCGCGTGTCCATCCGGGGCAATTCTTTGCCCTGCCGCAATCGCCGCAGCTGTTCAAGCAACTGCTGATGGTGGCCGGCTTCGACCGCTACTATCAGATCGTCAAGTGTTTCCGCGACGAGGATCTGCGCGCTGATCGGCAACCGGAGTTCACCCAGGTCGATATCGAAACCTCGTTCATGAGCGAGGGCGAAATCGTGCAGCTGATGGAAGAACTGATCCGGGCAGTGTTCCGCGAGGTGATCGGCGCCGAGTTGCCCGATCCCTTCCCCCGCTTGAGCTACGGCGAAGCGATGGACCGTTACGGCTCCGACAAACCCGACCTGCGCGTGACGCTGGAGCTGATCGAAGTTGCCGACGTTCTCAAGGACGTCTCCTTCAAGGTTTTCGCCGGCGTTGCCAACAGTGCAGGCGGCCGTATCGCTGCCTTGCGCGTTCCTGGTGGCGCCAGCCTGACGCGTGGCGAGATTGACGCCTATACACAGTTCGTCGGCATCTACGGCGCGCGCGGACTGGCTTACATCAAGGTCAACGACGTCACCCAGCTCAACGAGATCGGCCTGCAGTCGCCGATCGTCAAGAACCTCCACCAACAGGCGCTGCGGGCGATCGTCGAAAGAACCGGCGCGCAGTCAGGCGACCTGCTTTTCTTTGGCGCCGACAAACGCAAGGTGGTGAACGATGCCCTCGGCGCACTGCGCGTCAAGATCGGTCACGAAAAGGGCTTGGTCAACGGCCATGCCTGGGAGCCGGTATGGGTGGTGGACTTCCCGATGTTCGACTACGACGAGGAGGAGAGGCGGTGGACGGCTTGTCACCACCCGTTCACCAGTCCGAAGGACGATCACCTGGAGCGCTTGCAGGACGACCCGGGCAATTGCCTGGCGAAGGCCTACGATCTGGCGCTGAACGGTTCGGAACTTGGCGGTGGCTCGGTGCGGATACACCGCTCGGAGGTCCAGGAACAGGTATTCCAGGTGCTGGGGATTGGCGAGGAAGAGGCGCGGCTCAAGTTCGGCTTCCTGCTCGACGCGCTCAAGTACGGCGCCCCACCGCATGGCGGCCTGGCATTCGGGCTGGACCGCATCGTCACGATGATGGCCGGTGCCGAATCGATACGAGACGTCATCGCCTTTCCGAAGACGCAACGCGCGCAGTGCCTGCTCACCGATGCGCCGAGCGGCGTCGACGACAAGCAACTGCGCGAACTGCATATCCGGCTGCGCCAGAAAGTCGAAACGCAGGTTGAGGTCGGCAGGGGCTGATCGATCATGTCGCCTTTGGCCGGGCTGTTCAGACGGCTGGCGCTCGCGGCGCTGGTTGCCTGCCTGGGATGGTCTGGATTGCTCGCTCTCGGTGGCGCCGGCAGTCAGGCAAGAGAAGTCCAGAGCTTGCCGACCGTCACCCTGGCCGAGCTGCCAGCGGAGGTTGCGCAGGTGCTGCGCCTGATCCGGCAGGGCGGACCATTCCCCTATCCGCACAAGGATGGCAGCATTTTCGGCAACTTCGAAAGGCGCCTGCCGGTGCGCACCCGCGGCTATTATCGGGAGTATACGGTGCCGACGCCGGGCAGCCGCGACCGCGGCGCCAGGCGTATCATCGCCGGCCAGGGCAGCGGCGGCGACGTCGCTCGCTCCGGCGAGTACTACTATACTGCCGATCACTACCGCAGTTTTCGCCGGATTCGTGAATAGTTGCCAATGGCCATCAGTCTCCCCCCCCTGCAGCGCCTGCTCGAGAATCCGCGCTATGCCGGCATCTACCATCTGCCGCTCAGCGGCCAGGCGGCATTGAAGGCGGCCGCCGCCGCCGCCGGCTTTGCCGTGTTCGAGGTGGGTCTCGGCGACGCCGATCGGATCGACGAGGTACTCGCCAAGTTGGGTCACGATCTCGACCTGCCGAGGTGGTATGGCCAGAACTACGACGCGCTGAAGGATTGCCTGAGCGACTTTTCCTGGCACGAGGCGCCGGGCTACGTCGTGATCGTGTCGCGGGCCGAGACCCTGGCGGCCGAGAATCCGGCCGCCTTCCGGACCCTCAACGAAGTCATCGCCGCAGTGATCGACGAGTGGCGGTCGCGGGACGTGCCGATGTGGGTCTTCTACGATCTGCGCGCGGACGGACTGGCAAGCTTGCCGACACTGGCATGAGCCGGTACAAACGACCGGTATCGGTGCTGCTGCTGATCCACACCCCGGAGCTGCAGGTGCTGTTGCTCGAACGCGCTTCGCACGCCGGCTACTGGCAGTCGGTAACCGGCAGCCAGGAAGACGGCGAGAGCCTCATCGAGACGGCGATTCGTGAGCTCGTCGAGGAGACGGGCATCACCGCCGCAGCGGACGATCTGCGGGACTGGCAACTCAGCAACCGCTACGAGATCTTCGCCGAGTGGCGCCATCGCTATGCACCGGGTGTGCTGCACAATACCGAACACGTTTTTTCGCTGGAGGTGGCGACGACCAGGCCGGTGACCGTCGCCCGCGGCGAACATCGTGATTACTGCTGGCTACCGTGGCGCGAAGCGGCGGCCAGGTGTTTCTCCTGGAGCAACCGCGACGCCCTGCTCATGCTCCCCGTGAGGTTGGGTCGACCGGCAGGCTGAGCCGCTGCGCCAGGCAGGTGGGGCAATAGCAGCGGCCACCGGGCTCCGGCGCGACGCCGGTCGGTGGCTTTTCCATGCACCAGCAGCTTGCCAGGCCGGCGGCGGCACCGCAGACGAAGGACGCGCCACAGTTGTCGCAGACGCTGTCGAGCGCTTTCTGGCTGGCGTCAGGCACTGGTCGTGGCGCCAACCCGGGTCGGCGCGGCGCTCGTTGACGCGGCTTTCGTGCGGCGCACGAAGGCCGCCTTCAGCGGTCCCGGCGTTCTATTTGCGGACGGCATCGCGGATGATCGCGTCGAATAGCGGGTCGAGTTCCCGGGCCAGCACGTCGAGTTCGGCACTTTCGTAGGGCGCAAAGATCGACGAAGGCGTCCGGTAGGTAATCGTCACCTCGCCATCGCTGGCCTCGGTCACGTAGAGGCGGATCGGTGCCTCGATACCGGCTGCTACGCTGGCGGCCAGCATGCGTACTGCGTAGTCGTTGCGAAAGACCATCAACACCGCATTGCCGGCAATTTTCTCGCCGCGGGCCGCCGCGCCGGCGCTGGCGCTGGCCTTGGCGACCAGCCCCATGTTGTTCTTCTCGGTCGCGCTCTCGAGACGGGTGACGGTTTCTGCGAAGGCATGCGGCGAACGGATGCTCAGGGTTCCCGGATAGGGCACCGGGTTGCCGGCGTGGGCCAGGCCGGCAGCGGCCAGCAGTGCGGCCAGGACAATGGCCGCGTGCGGACGGCGTGAGGCGGCGTTCGCTGAGCGGATGGCGATCATGGCATTTCTCCGTGAACCGGATGGTGGCGAGCAGGCCGCGCTGCAAGCGGTCCTGGCGACAAGCCTAGCGGATATCGCGCCAGGATGGCGATCTACTTGCAGACTTTCGGCGAGCCGCGAGCCCCGGGCACTGGTCAGCGCCGCCACGAAGCACGAGGCACGACGGCGGTAGTCGCCGCGACGGTGCGCCAACTCGCGCGGTGAAAAAAAGTTGGAAAAGGTGTAAGCCTGCCGGCTTTTCCTTCGACCAAGCGCTATCGGGAGAAGGCGTCTGACGTCGGCGCCGACGCGGCGGCCGCCGCGATCCGCAACGATTACCGAGGAGGTCTCTGATGAATGCCAAGGCGAAACCGATTGCCGCGATCCTTGCACTTGCCGGTGGCCTGGTCTTGCCGATGCCCTTCGCGCAGGCCGCGAACCCGTGCAAGCCGTGCGCGCCCAAGACGAGAAACCCCTGCGCTGCCAAGAACCCGTGCGCAACGAAGAACCCCTGCGCGGCCAGCGACCGCATCGATCCGAAACTGGTCACCCGTCCCGGGGACTACCGGCCGTACGCCGGTAAGGCCAGCGATCTGAGCAATGAGGGCAAGCGTCTGTGGAGCGACGCCAGCCTGTCCACCAACGGCCTGTCGTGCAACAGCTGCCATCAGGCCAACGGCGCTTTTCAGGACAGTTTCGCGCAGCCTTACCCTCACCGGGTGCAGATGGCCAGTGATCGGGCCGGCATGAGAACGATCCAGCTCGACGAGATGGTGCAGATCTGCATGGTGGCACCGATGGCCAACAAGCCATTGGCGTGGGATTCGAAGGCTCTGGCGGCGCTTGCCGCCTACGCCGCCGACCTGCAGAAGACTTTCGTGCCGGCCAGGGCGCCGGCCGCCAATCCCTGCGCCGCGGCCCCTAACCCCTGTTCAGCCAGAAACCCGTGCGCGGCAAGAAATGCCGGCGCCGAAAGGAAATAGCGGAGTGTCCGCTAGATCGTGCCGCACCAACCCAACCAAGGAGACACCAATGAATCAGAAGACCCTGAAGCTTGCCCTCGGCGCTGCCGCCCTCGCTCTCGCCGTTCCGCTGGCGCACGCGGCCAACCCCTGTGCCGCCAAGAACCCCTGCGCTGCCAAGAACCCCTGTGCGGCGAAGTCCGCTCCGGCCAAGGCGGCGAACCCGTGCGCCGCCAAGGCAGCCAACCCCTGCGCGGCGAAAGCGGCAAATCCGTGTGCGGCGAAAAATCCCTGTGCCGCCAAGAACCCCTGCGCGGCCAAGAAGTAGCCCCGGGCTGCCGATGCCTGCTTCACCTGCGAAGACGGGAAGGGTGCTGCCGGCCCTTCCCGTTTTCCTTCTTGCCCTCGCCGGATGCGGTCAGGGCGGCACTGCCGTGCCGCCGATCATCGCCGCCCCGGCCGCCGCAGCCGCTTCCAGCGACCAGGCGGCCATCGCGACCTTTCTCGACCGTCACTGGGCGCGGCCGCTGGCTGCACAGGGCCGAGTCCCGGACGGCTTCAGCGCTGTCGAGGCGTCGCTCGCGCCGGCCGATTGCGGCAGTTGCCACGTCGAGCAGTATCGCGATTGGCAGACGGCCCTGCACGCGCGAGCCATGGGCCCGGGGTTGATGGGGCAGTTGGTCGAGATGGACCCGGCCGCTCGTGAGCAGCATCAGGAGTGCATTCGCTGCCACGCACCGCTTGCCGAACAGGCGGATGCTCTGGTCGCCGAGATCGCCGCAGCGAAGCCTGCTTCGCCAGGCAAGACGGGCTTGCCGTCCTCTCTGCACGCCCAGGGCGTCGTCTGCGCCGCCTGCCATGTCCGGTCGCAGCAACGCTCGGGGCCGCCGCGCCGCGATCGATCGGCGCCCGACGCAATGCAGCAGGCGCTCCTGCCGCACGCTGGTTTTGTCGCCACCACGGCATTCGAGGATTCGCGCTTCTGCTCGGCCTGCCATCAGTTCCAGCCCGACGAATACGCCCTGAACGGCAAGTTGCTCGAAAACACCTACGAGGAGTGGAAGTCCTCGCGCCACGCCCGCGAGGGCCGCAGCTGCCAGTCGTGTCACATGCCGGAACGTCGCCATCTTTGGCGAGGGATTCACGATCCGGAAATGGTGCGCAGCGGCGTCGATTTCGCCATTGAAAACGGCGATCTGCGTGGTGCCGTCGTCCATGCCGTGCTGCACGTGCGCAATAGCGGTACCGGTCACTACTTCCCGACCTACGTGACGCCGCGGCTGATCGCCGAGATCGAGCAGCTGGCGAGCGATGGCCTGGCCGTGCCGGGAACCCGTGTCGAGCATGTCATCCAGCGGCAGGTGCCGCTCGATCTCGGCAGCGAAATCGCCGACACGCGCTTGCCACCCGACGGCGAGCTGCGGCTGCTTTACGAGCGTCCCCGTCATCGCGCGGCGGTGGCGCTGGTATACCGTCTGCGCGCCGAACCGGACGAGTTCTACGCCCGCTTCTATCGAGCCCTGCTAGCCGACGACAGCATCGCGAAGGGACGGCGTTTGCTTCGTACGGCGCTCGAACAAGCCGAGTCGTCGGCCTTCGTGGTTTACGAAGAGCGGCGAGAGCTGCCCGAACCGTGAAGCCGGAAAGTCCCGAGCGACCGTCGCGGACGCCAGGCGGCGAATGCCCGGCGGCGAATGCCCGGCGTTGTTCACCTGCTGCCGCGCTCGAGGAGTCGGCGGCGCCAATCCTGAGGAGTAAGCACCATGAAACTCGCCGCAAATTTCGCCGCATGCGCCTTGCTCGCAAGTCCTCTCGCCGGCAGCAATGCCGTCGCCGCCGAAGCGGCCGGGCCGGCGGTCATCGAGCTGACGCAGCTACCCTGCCAGTTTCTGGAGAGCGAGGGTGGCACCGACCACGGTTATCGCAGCACCAACATCAAGGACTGCGAGGCGATCAATGCCAGGACCGGCGCCGCCCGTGTCGATCACGCGAAGCCCCTACAGCTCAAGGCCGGCAGGTACATCTTCCGCGTCACCAACAGAGATGTTCCCTATGAACTGGGCTTCTGGCTGCGTGGCGACGGCATCAGCGGGCGGGTTACCCTGCCCAGCGTCTCCGGCGGCGGCTTGCTGACCGGCAAGACGCAGGATTATGCGATCGACCTGAGGCCGGGTGAGTATCTCTACTCGTGCCCCTTGAACACGACGCCCGACTACAAGCTGGTGGTGAACTGAGCTGCTCGCGCCTCGACGCCGCTTTGTCGAGCACCATCGCCGCGGGCGCCCGCGGCGCCACGTCGGGACACGCGGCGGCCGGCCATCAGCCATCTGCCTTGAACGGCAGCGGGCGCGTCAGGCAGTGACATCCAGAACGCTACCATTGCTGCTGACGCTGGCCATCGCGGTCGGCCTGACCGGCTACCTGGCGCTCGCCAGCGGTCGCATGGCGGCCCTCTTCGTCGTCGGCCTGCTGCTTGGCCTGACGCTCTACCACAGCAGCTTCGGATTCAGCGCCGCGTACCGGCGACTGATCCTGCACGGTGACCGCCGCGCCATTCCAGCTCAGCTGCTGATGGTCGCCCTCGCGACCCTGCTCTTTGCGCCGCTACTCGCCGCCGGCGAGTTTGCCGGCAGGCCGTTGGTCGGTGCCGTTGCGCCGGTCGGCGTGTCGATGTTCTTCGGCGCTCTGCTCTTCGGAGTCGGCATGCAGCTCGCCGGCGGTTGCGGTTCGGGAACGCTGTACACCGCCGGCGCGGGTTCGCCACGCATGCTGCTTGTCCTGGCGGCCTTTTGCGCGGGCGGCTTCTGGGCCAGCCTCGACCTCGGCGCCTGGCAATCGCTGCCGGAATGGCCACCGCTGGTGCTGGGCGAGCGCTTCGGCTGGGGAGTCAGCGCCAGCCTGCAGGCGCTGTTGCTCGGCGCTGCCGCGTTGGCGCTGCGGCGGCGCGACGAGTCATCGGCCATCGCCAGCTGGCATCTGTGGCGCGGGCCATGGCCCTTGCTGGCCGGTGCCGTGATGCTCGCGGTGTTGAATCTTGCAACGCTGCTGCTCGCCGGTCACCCGTGGACGATTACCTGGGCGTTTACCCTGTGGGGAGCCAAGTTTGCGCAGGCGGTCGGCTGGAGCGCCGCGCAAGATCCGTTCTGGAGTCAGCCGTTCCCGCATGCCGCGCTGGAAAGCGGCATCCTGACCGACGTGACGTCGATCATGAATATCGCCCTGATGCTTGGCGCGGCGGCCGGCGCGATCCTCGCCGGGCGGTTTTCTCCGGTCTGGCGGATGTCCGTGGCGTCGTTTGCTGCCGCCCTGCTCGGTGGCCTGACGATGGGCTATGGCGCGCGCCTGGCTTACGGTTGCAACATCGGCGCCTTTTTTTCGGGGGTGGCGTCGACCAGTCTGCACGGCTGGCTGTGGATCGTTGCGGCGCTGCTCGGATCGTGGATCGGCGTGCGCCTGCGCCCACTGTTCGGCCTGCTCGACTGATCGACGACGCTGTGCGCGGGTCGCACAGCTAACGCAACAGCGACCCCGCTGCCGCGGGCCGGCAGCCCGACCCGATAGAGCGAACTTTTTCCACCCTTAGCACTCTCAGGCTGCGAGTGCTAGAATGGCACTGTAGAGAGCAACAAGCAAGGAGGAATCCAACTCGATGACACACGCTCTGGCTTTACCAAACTTACCAACGACCTCGGCTGTCGGCAGCATCGACGCGTACATCCAGGCCGCCCGGCAGATCCCGCTGTTGACCGAAGAGCAGGAATTCGGTCTGGCGACGCGTTTTCGCGAGGAAAGCGATCTTGACGCTGCGCGGCAGTTGGTTCTTTCGCACCTTCGCCTGGTGATTTCGATCTCGCGCGGTTATCTGGGCTATGGCTTGCCGCACGCCGATCTGATCCAGGAGGGCAACATCGGCCTGATGAAGGCCGTCAAGCGCTTCGACCCGACGCGCGGTGTTCGGCTGGTGTCTTTCGCCATTCACTGGATCAAGGCCGAAATCCACGAGTACGTCCTGAGGAACTGGCGGATGGTCAAGCTGGCGACCACCAAGGCGCAACGCAAGCTGTTCTTCAACCTGCGCAGCATGAAAGCCGACAGCCATGCGCTCGGCCCGGTGCAGGTGGCGGACATGGCGCACCGTCTGAGCGTCAAGCCGGACGAGGTGATCGAGATGGACACCCGGCTGTCCGGTCACGACCTGGCGTTCGATGGGCAGGTGGACGACGAGGAAGCCTTTGCGCCGGCGGCCTATCTCGCCGACAGTTCGAGTGAGCCGGTGCACGTGCTCGAGGCGCGTGCCCGCGAGCAGGTGAACAGCGAGGGTCTTCGCGCTGCATTGCGCAGTCTCGACCCGCGCAGCCGCAGGATCGTCGAGGCACGCTGGCTCAACGAAGACAATCCCGCGACCTTGCACGAGCTCGCCGCCGAGTTCTCGGTTTCCGCCGAAAGGATCCGCCAGATCGAAGTCAAGGCGATGCAGAAGATGCGCGCCAACCTGGCGCCGCTGGTGGCGAACAGCTGAGGGCTCGTTTGCCACCGCAAGCGAAGGCCGGCCTTGTCCGGCCTTCGTCATTTTCGCTTGCTCAGCGTCGCCGGGAAGCCGCTGGCCACCGCGGGTAAGCCGGATGCCGGCGCCGCGCCGACCGGCATCGGGCTGGTCAGAACCTGATCAGTTTGCCGAGCTCGCGAATGAAGGCTTTCGGGTCGGGATCGTCGGCGTAGCGGAAAACGATGAGGCCTCGCCGGTCGACCAAGTTGATGTGCCGGCTTTCGCTTCCACCAAGGGCTTCGAGAACGCGGCCGTCGGTGGCCCTGGCCAGCGCCAGGTCGGGGTGGGCCGCCAGCAGTTCGGTGGCCGGCGCGGTCGCGTCGGTGATCAGCCAGACGCGGTCGAGACGGGCCATGTTGCGTCCCTGCGCGGTGCGTGCCTGGCGCGTCAGGTAGAGCGTGTGCTGGCAGCGGGCGTCGCAGCTACCGGGGGCGGCGAAGATGAGCAGCCACTTGCCGCTGACTTCCGGATGTGGCAGTGGCGCACCATCGGGGTCTTGCAGGAATTCGAAGGGCAGCGGCACCGGCTGGATCGGCTGACCTTCGGTCGTCGTGAGCTCGGGCGGCGAGATGTAGTGGAAGTACAAGGCTGCGAGCAGTGGCAAGACGCCGATCGCGATGATCGCCAGCAGCGTCAATCGGCCTTTCAGGCGTGCCGACGATCGGCCGGCCCTGACCTCGCCGGAAAGCCCTTGCGGCGTGTCGGTGATGGTTTTTTCGCTGTTCATTTCTTTCGCCATGCAAGGAAGCCATAGGCCGCGGCCAGCAGGGCGAAGACCAGCCACATCGCGGCGTAGCCGTAGTGTCTGTTGGCCGGATTGTCGGGACTGCCCCAGTCACGGATCAGGCCATCGTCGTCTGTGCCGGTCTGCAGCAGTATCACCGGCAGTGCGTCGAGGCCGCTGCGTCGCCGGTATTCGTCTTCGCGGACATGCTGCCAGATCCGGCCTTCCGGGAACGTTTCCTGCAATTCGAATGCCCTCGTTTCAAAGCTGCGGGTCACACCGGCGATCTCCCGTTCGCCGCTTGCCGACGAAACCGACGGAACATCGGAACGCAGTCGCGGCGCCGGTAGCCAGCCGCGATTGACCAAGACCACAGAACTGCTGCCGCTCAGCTGCATCGGCGTAAGCACCTGGTAGCCGGGGCGGCCATGATGGATCTTGTTGTCGAGAAACAGCGTCTTCTCCGGCAGCCAGTGGCCGCGGACGGTCGCGGCCCGATCGACCAGCTCGTCGCGCTGGCGCTGCTCCGGAGACAAGCTGATCGGCGTCGCGACGAGGGCGGCCTGCTCGCGCTCGAAGCGCTCGCCGCGGGTCTCGGCGCGCCACAGCTGTAGCCGCGCCATCGCCAGGCAGACCACCACCAGCAGCATGGGCAGCACGAGACGCAGATATCCGCGCTGGAGAGGAAAGGTCGACATCGCTGACGCGCTCTGCCCGGCTTGACGCACTACCCGCAGCGCGACTCCGGTAGACTGTGGTTTTGAGGAGGAAGATCGATGCGCATCGTCGTTGTGCTGATGCTGATCACCATCGTCGCCAGTCTCGCCAGCGCGCTGGTGTTCATCTATCGCGATCAAGGCCAGGGAAAGACCCGCGCGGTCAAGGCGCTATCGTTCCGCGTCGGTCTTTCCCTGGCGCTGTTTCTGCTGCTGATGGCCGGGCAACGTCTTGGCTGGATCGTTGACCGCCTGTGATACCTGGTGGCGCGCGGTGCTCGTCGCCGGGCACCGCACGCCACGTTCTACAACCAGTAGATGACGATGAACAGGCCAAGCCAGACGACATCGACGAAGTGCCAGTACCAGGCAACGCCCTCGAAGGCGAAGTGGCGCTCGGCGGTGAAGTGCCCCTTTATCGAGCGCATGAGAATCACCGTCAGCATGGTCACGCCGAGCGTCACGTGAAAACCGTGGAAGCCGGTCAGCATGAAGAAGGTCGAACCGTATACGCCGGTGGTCATCTTGAGGTTGAGATGGCTGTAGGCCTCAAGGTACTCGTACACCTGCAGCGACAGGAACAGCACGCCGAGCAGGATGGTCAGTGCCAGACCGATGATCAACTGCTGCCGCTTGTTGGCGATCAGCCCCCAGTGCGCCCAGGTCACGGTGACGCCGGAACTCAGCAGCAGCAAGGTGTTGATCGCCGGAATGCCCCAGGCGTGCATCGGCGAGAAGGGATCCTTGGCGGCCGGTCCGGCGCTTGGCCAGATATCCCGGAAGCCTTCCCAGAGCACCGCCTGTTCGGGGCTGGCGAGATCCGGAATGGCCAGCACACGAATGTAGAACAACGCGCCGAAGAAGGCCACGAAGAACATCACTTCCGAAAAAATGAACCAGCCCATCGCCAGACGGAACGAGCGGTCGACCTGGAGGTTGTAGCGCATGCCCTCGGATTCGCCGACCACCCGACCGAACCAGCCGAAGAGCATGATCGTCAGAATCGCGAAGCCGCCGAGCAGCACGTAGCCGCCGTTGGCCAGCGAATTCATCATCATCACGGCGCCGCTGGCCAGCAGGAGCAGGGCCATCGAGCCGACGAGCGGCCAGTGTGACGGCTCGGGGACGAAATAGCGGCTTGCGGATGCGGGGTGACTCATAGTGACTTCCTCCTGATCATATTGTCGTTATTGCCCTGTTAGCTTGCTCTCGCGTCCGATCAGTGGCCACTGATGTAGATGGCCACGCTCACCAGCGTCAGTACAAAAACCAGCATGAAGGCCAGCGCCGTGATCAAAATCTGCAGCGGCGACATCGCCGGAGCGCCTTCCCTGTGCGGCTTGTGCCCGCGTATTCCCAGCAGAGCCCAGGCGACCGTGCGAATGGTGCGAAAGCGCTCGCCTTTCGGTTGCCGCAACCCGGGCATCGTCATAGCTCACTTCCCGCCGTCCGACGCTGTCGCCGATGCCTTGGCGCTGCCCGCCGGCACCTCGAAGAAGGTGTACGAGAGGGTGACCGTATTGACCTCTTCGGGCAGCCGCTGCTCGAGCAGAAAAACGACCGGCATCTCGCGAACTTCGTGCGCGGCAAAGGTCTGCTGCTTGAAGCAAAAACAATCGAGTTTCTTGACGTAGCCACCCGCGTACTGTGGCCCGTAACTGGGGATCGCCTGGCCAATCACGGTGCGGTCAAGCGTATTCTCGATTCGGTACACCACGTGCACGATCTCGCCGGTCCTGGCGACGATACTGGTCGTCTTGGGACTGAACTTCAAGCCACCGTCGTGGCTGTTGGCGTCGAACTCCAGCGTCACCGGACGGGCCGGGATCGACGACGTCGCGACACGCTCGGCACGGTCGATATCGTAGAGACCGGTCCAATCACAAAAGGCCTGGTAAAGGCGCGGCTGCAGCGAGACGAAGAGCAAGCTGCCGACGACCACGGTCAGCAGGATCGCGACGACGCGCCAGTTGCTGCGCGGCCTCGCCGGCGGCCGCGCGGCAACCGGCGTCGCGGCGAGCGGGTCGAGAGCCGGATTCACGTGTTGGCCAGCCACTGCCGGATGACGAAACTGAGAAAAACGGCTGCCGCGAACAGCGCCAGGCCGATCGCGATGCGCCGGCTGTTCTGCTCGCGCGACGGGTCGTGGGTCATCCGTGCGCCTCGGCCTGGTTGAACACCGGCGGATCCTCGAAGGTATGGTAGGGCGCCGGCGAGGGAACGGTCCATTCCAGCCCGTGGGCGCCGTCCCACGGTCGGCTCGAGGCCTTGGCACCACCTTTCACGGCCTGGAAGACGATCACCAGGACCAGCAGCTGGCTGAAGCCGAAGCCGAAAGCGCCAATGCCGGAAATGACGTTGAAGTCGGCAAACTGCTGCGCGTAGTCCGGAATCCGCCGCGGCATGCCGGCCAGGCCGAGGAAGTGCTGCGGGAAGAAGGCGATATTGAAGAAGATCATCGACAGCCAGAAGTGAAGCTTGCCGAGCTTTTCGTTGTACATGTGGCCGGTCCACTTCGGCAGCCAGAAGTAGAGGCCGGCGTAGGCCGAGAACAACGCTCCGGCGACCATCACGTAGTGGAAATGGGCGACGACGTAATAGGTATCCTGCAGCTGGATATCGACCGCGGTCATCGCCAGCACCAGGCCGGTGAGGCCGCCGATGGTGAACAGCACCAGGAAGCCGAGCGCGAACAGCATCGGTGTTTCGAAGGTCAGCGAGCCGCGCCACATGGTGGTGACCCAGTTGAATACCTTGACCCCGGTGGGTACCGCGATCAGCATCGTCGCGTACATGAAATACAGCTGCCCGGTGAGCGGGATGCCGGTCACATACATGTGGTGGGCCCAGACAAAGAACGAGATCAGGCCGATGGCGGCGATCGCGTAGACCATCGAGGCGTAGCCGAACAGGGGCTTGCGCGAGAAGGCCGGGATCACGTGCGAGACGACGCCAAAGGCCGGCAAGGCGATGATGTAGACCTCGGGATGGCCGAAGAACCAGAAGATGTGCTGGAACAGCACCGGATCACCGCCACCGGCGGCGGCGAAGAAGCTGGTGCCGAAATGGCGGTCGGTCAGCAGCATGGTCACCGCGCCGGCAAGGATCGGCATCGAAGCGATCAGCAGGAAGCCCGTCACCAGCCACGTCCAGCAGAACAGCGGCATCTTCATCAGGGTCATGCCGGGCGTACGCAGGTTGAGAATCGTCGTGACGATGTTGATCGAACCCATGATCGACGACATGCCGAGGATGTGCACCGCGAAGATCGCCATGTCCATTCCCATGCCCATCTGCACCGACAGCGGCGGGTACAATGTCCAGCCGGTGCCGGCGGCGCCGCCGGGCATGAACAGCGACGCGGTCAGCAGGATGGCGGCGGGAGGGAGCAACCAGAAACTCCAGTTGTTCAAGCGCGCGAAGGCCATGTCGGAGGCGCCGATCATCATCGGGATCATCCAGTTGGCGAAGCCGACGAAGGCCGGCATGATCGCCCCGAAGACCATGATCAGAGCATGCAGGGTCAACATCTGGTTGTAGAACTCCGGCGACACGTACTGCAGTCCCGGGGCAAACAGTTCGGCGCGGATGATCAGCGACATTGCGCCGCCGACGAGGAACATCACGAAACTGAACCAGAGGTACATCGTGCCGATGTCCTTGTGGTTGGTCGTGGTGACCCAGCGCTTCCAACCGGTCGGGTGTCCGTGGCTATCGTGATCGTGGTTGCCGGCATAGCCGGCGTGTGACGTGGCTTGCATAGTCAGATTCTCCTGATGGCCTGTGGCGCGATTACTTGCCGCGAAGCGCCTTGACGTCGGCGGGCTGAATCACTTCGCCGAGCTTGTTGGTCCAGGCGTTGCGCTCGTACGCTACAACGGCCGCGATATCCGTGTCGCTCAACTGTCCTCCGAAGGCCGCCATCGCCGTACCCGGCTTGCCGTTGATGACGAGTTCGAGATGCGCCTGCTGCGGTCCGGTGGCGATCTTGGAGCCATTGAGAGCCGGGAACGCCGGTGGCAATCCCTCGCCGTTGGCCTGATGGCAGGCGGCACAGTTGGCGGTGTAGACCTTCTCGCCAAGGGCAACCTGTTCTTCGAGCGTCCACGCCTTGTTCGGGTCTTCGGCAACTGCCGCCATCTGCTGCTTCTGATCGGCAACCCAGGCGGCGTACTTTTCTTCGGAAACCACTTCGACGACCACCGGCATGAAGCCGTGGTCCTTGCCGCAGAGCTCCGAACACTGCCCTCGGTAAGTGCCTTCCTTCTCGGCGCGGAACCAGGTGTCACGCAGGAAACCGGGGACAGCATCGGTCTTGACCGCAAATGCCGGCACCGACCAGTTGTGAATGACGTCGTTGGCGGTCGTGAGAATGCGCACTTTCTTGCCAACCGGCACCACCAGCGGGTGATCGACCTCGAGCAGATAGTGTTCGCCCTTGGGAGCCTTGTTCTCGATCTGGTCGCGTGGCGTGGACAGCACGCTCATGTACTTGATGCCGGCGGCGTCACCGGTGAGGTACTCGTAGCCCCATTTCCACTGATAGCCGGTGACCTTGACGGTGACGTCGGGTTGCGAGGTGTCGCGCATGTCGACCAGGGCCGACGTGGCCGGGAAGGCGATGGCGATGAGAATCAGCGTCGGGACGATCGTCCACGCGAGCTCGACCGCCGTGTTGTCGTGGAAAGTCGCCGGTTTGTGGCCCTTCGACTTGCGATGGAAGACCAGTGAGTAAGCGACGACGGCAAAGACGCCGACGAAAATTACGGCAATTACCCACAACAGGAGGCTGTGTAGTTCGTAGACGCGGCGGGCCGTGGCGGTAACCGGTTCCTGAAGGTTCAGCTCCCAGGCCGCGTTGGCCGCGCTACTGAGCAAACCGAGCAGTCCGGCGAACAGCCGTCCGGTGAAGCGGGTTCGCAAACGCTTGCTGTCGTGATCATTATTTGAGTGTCGTGCCATCTTCTCCCTCTCCCCCGACAGGGTCGGCGCCGTGCCGCACAGCATTGGCGCAAACATCTGGCGTTGTCGAAAACGTGCCAAAAAGGGTCGCATTCGGACCCCGTTCCAGTTTTTCACCAGCGCCGAAGGTTAACACACTCCAATTGATCTGAATCAATTCGCGGCCGAAAAAAATCCTGCCGAGGTCACCGCAAGTGATCGTCAGGGGGCGCGCAGCGCGCTGCTGCGATGCCCGAGCATCACCCGTGCCGGCCGTTGTCCGGAGGCGGTCTGTTGCCAACAGCGTCGAGCCGCGTGCTAGAATTTCCCGGCCAATACCTTGATTTGGGTCAACTCCAGCCGGGCCGTGCCTGCGTCTGGTTGTCCGGGAGGCGTTGATGAGCCTGGTTGCTGCACAGACGCCGACCGTTCGAACGTGGCTGGCCCGGCCGAACAGTGCGCTTTCGGTGGCCGCATCGAACTGGGTGTTTGCTGCCACAGCGGCTTTTTCCGGCGCCATTGCCCTCACTTTCTCGTATTTTGGCGCCTGGCCCGTGCTTCCGTTCACGGGCCTGGATCTGGCTTTGCTGTGGTACGCGCTGCGCCATGTCCAGGCAACGGCCAACGACTTCGAGCGGATCACCCTCGAGGCAGAGCGGCTGACGATCGAGACGCGTCGGGGCGCGCGGTTCGAGCGCCACGAGTTCCATCCGTACTGGGCCAGGCTGCACCGCCCGAAGTCCCCGGCGCACGCCGGCCACCGCCTGCTGATCGGTTCGCATGGCAAGCTGGTTGAAGTCGGACGATTACTGACAGCAGAGCAAAGAATGACGCTCGGTAACGAGTTGCAGAAGAACCTGGGTGCAGCCTGGCCCGACAATCCTCTCCGGGGAGCGTAATTGAAGAGGCTTCATGGTTTTGGTGCGCGGCCGGCTGGCCGCCATGCCGCCCTGCTGGCGGCGATTCCCCTGCTGGCACGGGCGGATTACAGCGCCAGCTTTGCGACCATCGCTGCCAGCGGCCGCCAACCGCTGTCGATTCACGGCTATTTCATGGTCGTCATCACGGTGTTGTTCGTTGCCGTTTTTGGCATCATGGTGTACACCATGATCCAGCACCGTCGGGATGTCCGCGATCAGCCGGAAGGGTGTTCCGGGCCGACCGGGACGGTGCAGTGGTTGTGGGCAATGGTGCCGTTTGCGATTCTGCTGTTCGTCGACTACGTCTTGTTCAGCATTCACTTCGGCAGTTGAACGCGGTATCGCGTCATTTTGTCGGTTCCGCTGCCCAGCGGAGAGCTGTGACGGTCGCGCCGGGCAGCGATGGCTCTGGCAGCGCGCGGCGGCCGGGGAATTCGCGGGCAGCATAGAACAGGAAAGCAGATGGCAGTGATCAGTACCAGTTCCAGACGTTCGCCCGGGCAGCGGCTGGCAGCGTTTTTCGAGTTGTGCAAACCGCGGGTCAACAGCCTGATCGTGTTCACCGCGATGATCGGCATGTTCCTGGCCGCGCCGGCTTACCCGCCTTTCGCGCTTTTTGTCGCCGCCTCGGTCGGCATCGCGCTGGTCGCGGGCGCTGCGGCAGCGATCAACTGCCTGATCGAGCAGCACATCGATGCCCTGATGGCGCGGACGCGCGCCCGCCCGACAGCTCGCGGCGAGGTCTCGGCGACCGAAACGCTGACCCTGGCGACGCTGATCGGTGGCCTCGGGCTGTGGCTTCTGCACGCCTTCGTCAACCCGCTGACGATGTGGCTGACGCTGGCGACTTTTCTCGGCTACGCCGTGATCTACACTGTCGTGCTCAAGCCGGCGACACCGATGAACATCGTGATTGGCGGCGCCTCCGGCGCCATGCCGCCGCTGTTGGGTTGGGCGGCGATCACCGGTCAGGTCGGCGCCGAAGCGCTGGTCCTCTTCCTGATCATCTTCATCTGGACGCCACCGCATTTCTGGGCACTGGCGTGCTATCGCTGCGCCGATTACGCCAAGTCAGGCCTGCCGATGCTGCCGGTGACCCACGGCATTCGCCTGACCTGCCTGCACAGCCTGCTCTACGTGGTGATGCTGACCGGCGCGACCATCCTGCCCTACACCCTGGGGATGAGCGGTCCCTGGTATCTGGTCGCCGCGTTGATCCTCGACGCGATCTTCCTGGTCTACAGCGTCACCCTGTGGCGTGACTACAGCGACAAGCTGGCGAGGTTGACCTTCCGCTACTCGATCGTTTACCTGACGCTGCTCTTCGCGGCGCTGCTCGCCGACCATTTCCTGCGCTGATCGATCAGGCCGCGAGAGCCGCCAGCAGTTTCTCGTGGATGCCGCCAAAGCCACCGTTGCTCATCACCACGATCTGATCACCGGCGCCGCTGCGTCCGGCAATTCGTGCTACCAGCCTGGCCAGATCGTCGTCGACGAAGGCTTTGTCGGCGAGTGGCGCGAGCGCCTCGGCGGCGTCCCAGCCGAGGCCTCCGGCGTAGCAGAAAACCAGGTCGGCATCGGCGAGGCTGGCGGCCAGCGCGGCCTTCATCACCCCCAGTTTCATGGTGTTCGAGCGCGGCTCGATGACCGCCAGGATGCGCGCCTGGCCGCCCTTGCGCCGCAGGCCGGCCAGGGTTGTCGCGATCGCCGTCGGGTGGTGCGCGAAGTCGTCATAGACAGCGATGCCGCGGGCGCTGCCGCGCAGCTCCAGGCGGCGCTTGACGCTCGCGAAATCGGCGAGCGCCGCCAGTCCCTGCGCCAACGGCACGCCGACGTGTCTTGCCGCGAGCAGGGCGGCCAGCGCGTTGTTGCGGTTGTGCTGACCGCTCAGCTGCCAGCGGCTGCTGCCGACCACCTGTTCGTCCTGGTGCAGAAGCAATGAGCCGTCAGCGTCGTCACCGATCGCGTGCCAGCCGCGGGCGTCGTTGAAGCGCTCGACGGGCGTCCAGCAGCCGCGCGCCAGAACGCGCTCCAGACTGCCCTCCGCAGCGTTCGAGAGAATCAGCCCATTGCCTGGCAAGGTCCTCACCAGGTGGTGAAACTGCGTCTCGATCGCCGCCAGATCGGCGAAGATGTCTGCATGATCGAATTCAAGGTTGTTGAGGACCGCCGTTCGCGGACGGTAGTGCACGAACTTCGAGCGCTTGTCGCAGAAAGCGCTGTCGTATTCATCCGCTTCGATGACGAAAAACGGCGAGTTGACGTCCTTGCCGGACAAGCGCGCGGAGACACCGAAATTCATCGGCACGCCGCCGATCAGGAAGCCGGGGCTGAGGCCGGCGTATTCGAGAATCCATGCCAGCATGGCGGCAGTCGTCGTCTTGCCGTGGGTGCCGGCGACCGCCAGCACCCAGCGGCCGGCCAGGACGTGCTCCGCCAGCCACTGCGGGCCGGAAAGGTAGGGCAGGCCGCGGTCGAGGATCTCCTCAAGCAGCGGATTGCCACGTGAAATGGCGTTGCCGACCAGGTAGCAGTCGGGCTCGAAGGACGTCTGGGCAGCGTCGTAGCCTTCGACGAGTTCGATCTGGGCCGCTTCGAGCTGCCTGCTCATCGGCGGATAGACGCCGCTGTCGCAGCCGGTCACGCGATGCCCGGCGGCGCGCGCCAGCTGGGCCACACCGCCCATGAAGGTGCCACAGATGCCGAGGATATGAATATGCATGTCAGCGATCCAAGTTAGAATGGCCCCGAGCCAGGCGCGATTGTACCCCTCCCGGCGCCACGCTCTGCCTCGCCAACCGTACGGATACCGCCCAGCCATCGGATCGCTTCCATGAGCAGCCGACAGGATCGCCAGCGCAACAATGCCCAGCAGCGCAGCCTGATTGCCAGCCTCGCCGCGCGGCTGATGGCCGAGGACGGCGTTACCGAGCCGGCGCTGGCCAAGCGCAAGGCGGCGCGCCGCCTTGGCGTGCCGGCCAGTGCGCCGATGCCTGACGACCGCGAGGTTGATGCCGAGCTGCGGACCTACCAGCGTCTCTTCCAGGACCGCGAGCAGCGGCAGCGAAACCTTCACCTGCTGCGCGTCGCCGCTCGCATGATGGCGGCCGTGCAGCGCTTCAATCCCTACCTCAGCGGGCCGGTGCTCGAGGGGACCGCCGGCCGCTACAGCGAGATCGACATCCAGTTATTCACCGACAGCGCCAAGGAGGTCGAGATCTTTCTGCTCAACGAGCGTATCGACTATCGCCACAGCCTGCCGCGCAGCGACCGCGCCGAGGCGGTGCTGACCGTCTTCGACGATGACGCGCTGGTCAACCTGGTGGTCTATCCACGCGACGAAGAGCGTGTCAGTGTCCGGACGCGCGACGGCAGGGTACGCGAACACGCGCGCCTCGAGGTGGTCAACAAGCTGCTCGCCAGCTCGGCAAGCGACCGATGAACCGGCGCGGTCTCCGGCTGGTCGGGCTGTTTGCGATGATCGTCGCGGTTCTCGCGGTTATCTACGCCGTATCGCAGCGTTTGGGTTCGATCGAGCAGCTAACAGTCGCCAACCCGGCGGCAGCGGTGGGGCAGCTCTTCGCCAGCCGTCTGGACGATGCCGGGGGCCGGCCACAGCCATTCTCGCAGTGGCAAGGAAAGACCCTGGTGGTCAATTTCTGGGCCACCTGGTGCCCACCCTGTCGTGAGGAGATGCCGGCATTTTCTCGCCTGCAGGTCCGATATGCAGCGAAAGGAGTCCAGTTTGTCGGCATCGCACTCGATTCTGCCGAGAGCGTCGAGGCTTTTGCCGAGCGCCAGGCGATCAGTTATCCGCTGCTGATCGGTGGCTCGCAAGCCGTCGACCTGGCGCAACAATTTGGCAATACCACGCTGAGCCTGCCGTATACCGTCGTTATTTCGCCCGCCAAGGAGCTCTCTCTGGTCCGCCTGGGACCCCTGTCGGAGGCCGAACTCGAGCGTTTCCTGGCTCGCGCGACGTCGCGCTGAGGCTTGTCTTGCTGGACAAAAAGCCGCGATTTGCGGCAAACTTGCGGCCATGAAGAAGCAAAAGAATTCAGCGAGCGCGGCACCGGAAAGTGACGAGACAGTCGCCATTGCCCGCCTGCTGGTCATCCATGGCCCCAATCTCAACCTCCTCGGCACGCGCGAACCCAAACACTATGGTTCGACCACGCTGGCCGAGATCAACATGGCCCTGGCGAACCGTGCCGAAGCGGCCGGCGTCAACCTGGAATGCTTTCAGAGCAATCATGAGGGAGCACTGATCGAGCGGGTGCACGCCGCCGGTCAGCAAGGCGTCCGTTACATGATCATCAACCCCGCCGCGTATACGCACACCAGCGTCGCACTCCGCGATGCCGTTGCCGGAACCGGAATCCCCTTTATCGAAGTCCACCTCTCCAACGTGCACGCGCGTGAATCTTTTCGCCACCACTCGTACTTCTCCGATCTGGCGATTGGCGTCATCACCGGGCTTGGCAGTGAGGGTTACCTGCTGGCACTCGAGTACTTGCTGAGCAGGGTTTCTGCGGAGTGATCTGAGGACTCCGATTGACGGCGAAGGCCGTCTGGCGCCTGTCGAACGTGTTGCTGCAAGCAAGAATATTCATCCGGAGAGAATTCATGGATCTGCGCAAGCTCAAGAAACTCATCGATCTCGTCGAGGGGTCGAGCATCACCGAACTCGAGATCAACGACGCCGAAGAAAAGGTTCGCATCGTCAAGCACGGCGGGGCGATTTCCCCGCACGCCCATGCCACGACGCTGCCGTTCGCGGCGCCGGCAATGGCTGCCGCGACTGCCCCGGCGATCAGCCAGGCGGATGAACTGGCGCTGCCGGAAGGCGATGTCGTCAAGGCGCCGATGGTTGGCACCTTCTATCGCGCATCCGGCCCCAGCGCCTCGCCCTTCGTCGAGGTCGGCAGCGCGGTGAAAGCGGGCGACACACTGTGCATCATCGAAGCCATGAAGCTGCTCAACGAGATCGACGCCGACCATGCCGGAACGGTCCTGGCCATCCTGGTCGAAAACGGCGAACCGGTCGAGTACGGCGAGCCACTGTTCGTCATCGGCTAGGGAGACGCGTCGCTCATGTTCGGGAAAGTCCTCATTGCCAACCGCGGAGAGATCGCCCTTCGTATCCAGCGCGCCTGTCGCGAACTCGGCATCAAGACCGTCGTCGTGCACTCCGAGGCCGATCGCGAAGCGAAGTACGTCCGACTCGCCGACGAGTCGGTCTGTATTGGCCCGCCGCCGTCGGCACTGAGTTATCTCAATGTGCCGGCGATCATCTCGGCGGCCGAGGTCACCGATTCGGAAGCGATCCATCCGGGTTATGGCTTCCTGTCCGAGAACGCCGATTTCGCCGAGCGTGTGGAATCGTCGGGCTTCGTTTTCATCGGGCCACGGCCGGAAACGATTCGCCTGATGGGTGACAAGGTGTCGGCCAAGGACGCCATGCGCGCCGCCGGCGTGCCCTGCGTACCGGGCTCAGAGGGCGCCTTGCCCGAGGATCCCAGGGAGATCCTGCGCATTGCCAGGGAGGTCGGTTACCCGGTGATCATCAAGGCCGCCGGCGGCGGCGGCGGTCGCGGCATGCGGGTCGTCCATACCGAAGCGGCGCTGGCCAACGCCGTCACCATGACCCGGGCGGAGGCGCAGAATTTCTTCGGCAATCCGAACGTCTATCTGGAGAAGTACCTGGAAAATCCGCGGCATATCGAAATCCAGATCCTGGCCGACAGTCACCGGAGCGCCGTCTACCTTGGCGAGCGCGATTGCTCGATGCAGCGCCGTCACCAGAAAATCATCGAGGAGGCGCCCGCGCCGGGCATCGCTTCACGCCACATCGTGCGGATCGGCGAACGCTGCGCCGAGGCGTGCCGGCGGATCAACTATCGCGGTGCGGGAACCTTCGAGTTTCTTTACGAGAATGGCGAGTTCTATTTCATCGAGATGAACACCCGCATCCAGGTCGAACATCCGGTTACCGAGCTGATCAGCGGCATCGATCTGGTCGCCGAGCAGATTCGTATCGCGCACGGCGAGCGGCTGCGCTTCAAGCAACGCGACCTCGTTTTCCGGGGGCACGCGATCGAATGCCGCATCAACGCCGAAGACTCCCATACCTTCGTCCCGTCGCCGGGAAGGATCAGCTTCTATCATCCGCCAGGCGGGCCCGGCATTCGCGTCGACTCGCATATTTACCAGGGTTACACCGTGCCGCCGCACTACGATTCGATGGTTGCCAAGGTGATCGCCTACGGTGACAGCCGTGACCAGGCGATTCGCCGGATGCGGACGGCGCTGTCGGAAATGAGCATCGAAGGCATCAAGACCAATATCGCCCTGCATCAGGAACTGATGCACGACGGCAGTTTCATGGACGGTGGCATCAGCATCCACTTTCTCGAGCAGCGGCTGGCTGCCAAGAACGAGGTCAAGAAGGGCGGCTGACCGGCGGCGATCATCATGGCCTGGCTATCCCTCAGCATCGCTACCGACTGCCTGCACGCCGACGCCCTGGCCGACGCGCTGCTGGAGCAGGGAGCGCTGGCGGCGACGATCGAGGACGCCGACGCCGGCACGCCGGACGAAACGCCGCAGTTCGGCGAACCGGGGTCGATCACCCGACCCGGCTGGGAGCACTCACGCGTCGTCGCACTGCTCGACCCGGCAGTTGATGCCAGGCGACTGGTCGGCGTCTGCGCGGCGCTGGCCGGTCTTGACGAGGCGCCGTCGTACACGCAGGAAGAAGTTGCCGAACAGGACTGGGTGCGACTGACACAGGCGCAATTCGAACCGATTCGCGTCTCCGAGCGCCTGTGGATCGTTCCTTCCTGGCACCAGCCCCCCGATCCGCAGGCCATCGTCCTGGTCCTCGACCCGGGAATGGCCTTCGGTACCGGCTCGCATCCGACCACTCGTCTGTGCCTCGAATGGCTCGAGTCCGTGGTGACGCCGGCGACGTCGGTTCTCGACTACGGCTGTGGCTCCGGCATCCTGGCGATCGCCTCGGCCCGGCTCGGTGCCACCGACGTGCTTGGCGTCGATATCGATGTGCAGGCGGTAAGCGCATCGATCAGCAATGCCGAGCGTAACGGCGTCGAAGCTCGCTTCCAGAGTTCCGAACGCCCCCTTGACGGCCAGTTCGACATCGTCGTCGCCAACATTCTGGCCAATCCGCTGCGGGTGCTGGCACCGGCGATCTGTGCTCACGTTCGTCCGGGCGGCAGACTGGCGCTGTCCGGGATCCTGGTCGAGCAGGCCGACGAGCTGATCTCTGCGTATGCAAGCTACCTGCCCCTGCAGCGTGTCGACACGCGCGACGGCTGGGTGTGCCTTGCCGGTGTAAAGGAATAGCCGATGAAAACCTGCTGCCCCGCTTGCCAGACGGTTTTTCGCGTCACTTCGGAGCAACTCAAGGCGCGTGCCGGCAAGGTCCGTTGCGGACAATGCCGCAAGGTGTTCAATGCCCTCGAGGGCCTGCTCGACGACAGCGAGCCGGTCGTCGTCGCGCCTGCCGTGACGGCCGCCGACGCTCCCGCCGAGGAGGGCCCGATAGCCGCTGCGCCACCCGCGGTCGCCGTGCTGCTGCGCAAGGAAGAGGTCGCCACGCCTGCCGAAGGGTTGCCGGCGGCGGCAACGCCGGCCGACCCCGCTGCTGCGAATTCCGTGCGTGCCGCCAATCCAGCCGACGGCGCTGCCGCGAACGCGCCGCTCGCGTCGGTCGCTGACCTGCTGACCGCTTCACCGTCCGACGCACCGTCCGACGAAGCTTTCGCGGCTCAGCCTGATTCATCGGGCGAACCGGCGCCGCCCGCCGAAGCCGAACCGCTGCCGGCGGCAGTCGAGCAGGCAACGGGCGGCGACCCGGGCGGTGGCCCGGAAAGCATGCTCGTGGCTCGCGAGACCAGGGAACTCCCCGGCCACAGCCGATGGCTCGAAGGCGTCATGAGCAAACCGGTGTCGGCAACCGCTGGCCGGCGTCCGACAAGGCTGTTCCTGATCGCCATCGGCGTGCTCGCGCTCTTGCTCGTCGGCCAGCTGCTCTTCCACTTCCGGGGCACCATCGTCCTCATCGCGCCGAGCACCAGACCGGCGCTGGCCATGCTGAGTGCCGCTTTCGGTACCGCGATCCCGTTGCCACGGCATGCCGACCTGGTCAGCATCGAGGCCTCCGACCTGCAGACCGAACCCGGCCGCAACAAGCTGCTGTCGCTGCAGGCGACGCTGCGCAACCGGGCCAGCTATGCGCAGGCGTTTCCGGCGATCGAGCTGACCCTGACCGATACCGACGACAAGGCCGTCGCCCGCCGCGTCTTCATGCCCGAGGAGTACCTGCCGGCGAGCGTGCTCGAGGAGAAAGCCTTCCGCGCCAATGGCGACGTCGAGGTGCGCCTGTCGCTCGACGCCAAGGAGGTCAATGCCGTCGGTTACCGGTTGTACGTCTTCTATCCGTGACCGTTCTTCCCGCGGGCGAGCAGGCTCGCCCGGCGCCGCTTGCGCCGCCTCGTCCAACTCTTGCGTAGATTCCCGGAAAAACCATGTCCACACTCATTTGCGGCTCGATCGCCTTCGACAACATCATGGTCTTCCATGACCGGTTCAAGAATCACATCCTCCCCGAACAGATCCACATCCTGAACGTCGCGTTCCTGGTTCCGGAGATGCGGCGCGAGTTCGGCGGTTGCGCCGGCAACATTGCCTACAACCTCAAGTTGCTCGGCGGCGATCCGCTGATCATGGCCACCGTCGGCGACGACGCCGACCCCTACCTGTTGCGACTCGACGACCTCGGGCTGTCGCGGGCGCACGTCCGGCGGATAGCCGACAGTTTTACCGCGCAGGCCTTCATCACCACCGATCTCGACGACAACCAGATCACCGCCTTCCACCCCGGCGCGATGAGCTACTCGCATCTCAATCGGGTCGCCGATGCCCGCGGAGCGACGCTCGGCATCGTCGCTCCCGACGGGCGTGACGGCATGTTGCAGCACGCTCACGATCTGGCCGCCGCCGGCGTGCCCTTCGTTTTCGATCCCGGCCAGGGATTGCCGATGTTCTCGGGCGAAGATCTGATGCAGTTCATGAAGCTGGCCGATTACGCCTGCTTCAACGACTACGAAGCCAAGCTGCTCTGCGACCGCACCGGCCGATCGCTCGACGAACTGGCGGGCAGAGTGAGAGCGCTGGTCGTTACCCTCGGCAGCGAAGGCTCACGGATTCACGCCGACGGGCGCTGCCACGAGATTCCCTGCGTCAAGCCCTACGCGGTCATCGATCCCACCGGCTGCGGCGATGCTTACCGCTCGGGTTTGCTGTACGGCATTGCCGCCGGCTGGGACTGGCTGAAAACCGGGCGTCTGGCGGCGGTCATGGGGGCCATCAAGATTGCCCATCGTGGCGGCCAGAATCACCACGCGAGCCGCGGCGAAATCGCCGAGCAGTTCGCGCGGGCGTTTGGCAGCAGCCCCTGGTAGCCGCGGCAGCGCCATCGTTGGCCGCGGCGGCGGCCAACGACCGGTGCGCCGCCGATGCCGTCTGTCGAATGCGAGGGCCGTTTCCGGGCTAGCTGAGCTTGCACTCGTTGGCCAGCGGCCGGCCGCTGTTGGCGTCCATCAGCACGCTCTTCCACGGCAGGTCGATCCACAGCAAGCCGTGCTGCCGGTCCTCGTAGCGCGGCAAGCCGGAGGTCGAGTCGTAGCGCAGCAAGGTGCGGCGTGCGCCCTGCCAGCTGATCTCGATCAGATTGGTGTTGCGCGCATCGCGCTGGATCTGGACGCTGCGTCCGGATTCGCAACGATAGACGCCGCTGGCGAGCTGAAACCTCAGTTGTTGGCCCTCGCCGCTGACGACGCTTGGCTTGACTGGCGCGTCTGATTGCGGTCGCGAAAACACGCAAGCCGCCAGCATGGCGCAGACGAGCGTGATGATGATCTGGCGAAACGGCGTCACACGTGTCAGCCCAAAGAAGTGGAATGCACTTGAAGATAGCACGGCAAGTAACTGGAAAGCTAGAGCTTTCGCTATCCGGATGCCTTTCCTGGAAGGATGCCGAGGCGGCCCCGCGTCGCCGTCATCGGGCGCCCGGCGCCAATCGTCGGGCGTGCGTTCCGGCGAGCCGTCGAGCCGATCGCCGGCCGTTGACAGCGCCGAGCGGCGCAGAGACACTCTCGCCGGTGCGCTTGCCAGTCGTCCCCTGTCGATGCCCCGCCGATGATCATCGCAATGGCGGCCCTTCTCCCTTGGCGGACGCTTGCCGGTGTGTCCGCGCGAATACCGTGCCGGGCAGCGGCTGGTGTCGCCAGGTCTGCCCGGCGCGTCGGTCCGGCCGCGGCGCGGCACGCGCTCGCCGCGACCGCCTTGTTTGTCGCGCCGACTGTCCGCTCGGACGCCGGCGCGGGTTGTGAGCGGACGATGAACGAAAGCGATGCCCTGCTGGTCACTGCGCTGCGTGCTGTCGAGACCGTCGATGCCGAGCGCCAGATCTGGAGCGAAGAAGATCGTGCGTGGGCCAGCAAGGCGGCGGCCGAAGTCGTTGGCGAAGGCGCCAGCGCGGCGGTTTTTGTCGCACGCCGTGCGCGCCTCGCCATCGAGCGCCTGCGCAGCCGCGACGCCGGCTTCGTTCGCCTGGTCGACGGTTTGCGCTGGCGGCCGTGGGTCGCCGCGCTGTCGATGCTGCTGGCCTTTGTTGCCGGCGTCGCCGTCGACCGCATCGGCGCCGGCCAACAGATCAATCTCCTGGCGCCGCCGGTGTTCGGTTTGCTGGTCTGGAATCTCGCCGTCTACGCGCTGATGCTCGGCGGCTTGCTGTGGCACCGGCGGCGGGGAAGCCATCCCGGGCCCTTGCGCCGGCAGCTCGGCCGCTGCATCACGGGCTGGCGCCGATCGAGCCGGCCGCGCGCGATGCGCATGCCGGCGGCGGTAGCCACCCGGCTGCTCGGCGACTGGAGCCAGATCGCCGGGCCGCTGCAGCAGGTGCGGCTGGCGCGCATCCTGCACTTCTCCGCCGCACTGTTCGCTGCCGGCATCGTCGTTGGCCTCTATCTGCGGGGTTTCGCCTTCGAATACCGCGCGGCGTGGCAGAGCACCTTCCTCGGTGCCGAGGCCGCGCACCGGATTCTGAGCATCATGCTGGCGCCCGGAGCCTGGCTCACCGGCAGCGCCTTGCCTGACGTCGCCGGGCTGGCGGCGATCCGCTCCGGGGCATTGCCGGCGAGCGAGAACGCGGCGCCGTGGCTGCATCTGATGGCGGCGACCATGGTCGTCGTCGTGATCGCGCCGCGAACGCTGCTTGGCCTGATCGGCGCTGTCGTCGAGCGGCGCCGGTCGGCGTCAGTGATCAGCCGCTTCGACGACCCCTATTACCAGCGCCTGCTGCACGGCTACCAGGCCGGGCAGGTGCACCTGACGGTGATCCCGTACAGCTATCATCCGGTGCCGGCGGCGATGGCCGGCCTGCAGCGGCTGGTGGCGCGCGTCTTTGGCGGCAAGGCGACGATGAGCTGCACCGAGGTGGTGCGCTACGGTGACGAGGAATCGCTGCCACGGGCGGCGCGACCCGACGGCAGCGGGCCGGCGATGGCGCTGTTCAGCCTGGCGGCGACCCCCGAACGCGAAGCGCAGGGCGCCTTCGTTGCCGCCTTGCGTGCCGCGGCGAACCGCGCGCCCTTGCTGGTGCTGGTCGACGAGGCGCCGTGGCACGCCCGTTTCGAAGCCGACACCAGGCGCCTCGACGAGCGCCGTTCGGCGTGGCGGGAGGAGCTTGCCGATGCCGGCGTCGCACCGGTATTCGTTGATCTCGCACAAGCCGATCTCGCCGCCGCGCAGGACGAGATCGAGCGCCGCCTGGAGGGTTCGGTGTGAACGACGGTCCGGTTTCCCTGTCGCTGATCTCGCATACCAATGCCGGCAAGACGACGCTGGCGCGAACGCTGCTCGGGCGCGACATCGGTGAAATCCGCGACGCGCCGCACGTCACCGTCGACAACACCGTCCATTCGTTGATCAGCACGGCCGCCGGCGACGAACTGCTGCTCTGGGATACGCCGGGATTCGGCGACAGCGTGCGGCTTGCCAGGCGCCTGCGCCAGCAAGGCAACCCGATCGGCTGGTTCATGGGGCAGGTATGGGATCGTTTCCGTGACCGCTCGTTGTGGTTTTCGCAGCAGGCGGTGGCCAACGTTCGCGACCAGGCGGACGTCGTGCTCTACCTGGTAAACGCCGCCGAGGAGCCCGCCGACGCCGGTTACCTGGAACCCGAGCTGGCCATTCTCGAGTGGGTCGGCAAGCCGGTGATCGTCCTCCTCAACCAGACCGGTCGTTGTCGGCCGGGCGACCAGGAGGCCGCCGAGCATGAACGTTGGCGGCAGCTGCTGGCCGGCTATCGGGTGGTTCACGCGGTGTTGCCGCTGGACGCGTTCGCCCGCTGCTGGGTGCAGGAGATCACCCTTCTGCGCGAGGTCGGCAAGGCCCTGCCGGCCGGCCGTGGACCCTCCTTTGCGCGCCTGATCGGCGCCTGGCAGGCGCGCCGCGAAGGGCAATTCGAGGCCTCGATGGGCGTCCTCTCGGCGACCCTGGCGCGCGCCGCGCTGGATGTCGAAACGCTGCCCGAAACGCGCTTCAAGGGCGCCTTGCGTGACCTCGGTCGAGCGATCGGCGTCGGTGGCGAGGAGGGCGACGACGGCAAGGCGCGCGCCCTGCAGGCGCTGGGTTCGCGCGTCGACGCGGAGCTCCGGGCAGCGCTCGACGCGCTGATCGCCATTCACCAGCTCGAGGGACACGCCAGCGAAGAACTGCTGCGGCGGATCGCCCGGACGGTGACCGTCGAAGCGCCGGTCAACGAGAAGAAGGCGGCGCTGATGGGCGGTGCGCTGTCCGGCGCGCTGACCGGAATCGGCGTCGACATCGCGCACGCCGGACTCACCCTCGGCGCCGGCATGCTGACCGGCGCGGTACTCGGTGCGCTCGGCGGTGCCGGCATCGCGCGCGGCGTCAACATCGCGCGCGGCCGGCGCGGCACCACCCTGCGCTGGGACGACAGCTTCCTCGTCGAGCTGGTCGTCAGCTCGCTGCTGCGCTACCTGGCGGTGGCGCATTACGGCCGTGGGCGCGGCGAATGGCGCGAGAACGAGTATCCCGCCTTCTGGCCACCGCTGGTCAGCGAAGCCGTAGGCGCGGCGAAAGACGCGCTGGTCGCCAGCTGGGCCGCCCGCGACCCCGCCCGGGAAACCACGGCGATCGTCGCGCGGCTGCAGCCGGTGATCACCGAAATCGCCCGCACGATCCTCGATCGCCTTTATCCGGGAGTCCTCGACAGTTCTGTCGAAGCGCCGGCGGGCGAGGCTCGCGATCAACGGTCATGAACGTCATGACCGTCTCCCTCATTGCCGACCCTTCTCCGGCGCACGGCAGACGGGCGATTGCTCTGTCGCCGCCGCGACTTTCGCGGTAGGCATGGACTGGCTGGTACTGGTCATTGCCGGCATCTTCGAATGGGGCTGGCCGGTCGGTCTCAAGCTTGGCTGGTCGGCGACCGGCGCGGACTGGCGGTGGCTGGCCTTCGCTGGCGGCTGCCTGGCCGCCAGCGGCACGCTGTTGCTGATCGTGCAGCGGCGGATCGCCATGGGTACGGCCTATGCGGTGTGGACCGGCATCGGTGCCGTCGGCACCTTCCTGCTGGGCATCGCGCTGTTCGGCGAGGCGGCAACGCTCGAGCGCTTCGTCTTCGTCGCTCTGATCGTCGCCGGCATCATCGGCCTCAAGGCCTCTTCCTAGGCGGCGCGAGCGCCAATGGACTGGCTTGCTCTGCTGCTTGCCGGCGTTTTCGAGTGGGGATGGCCGGTCGGCCTCAAGTTCGGGCAGGGCGCGGGCGGCGCGCACTGGCGCTGGATCGGCTTCGCCATCGTCTGCGTCCTGGCCAGTGGCGCCCTGCTGCTCTACGCGCAGCTGACGATTCCGATCGGCACTGCCTACGCCGCGTGGACCGGCATCGGCGCGGTCGGCACCTTTGTCCTGGGAATCCTGGTGTTCAAGGAGCCGGCCAGGCTGGCCCGTTTCTTCTACATCGGCCTGATCGTCGCCGGCATCCTCGGCCTCAAGCTGGCCGCCTAGCACTGCGCTGGCGGCGGTACGCCGCCAGCCAGGCCTGCCATCCACGATCCGCCGATCGTCAGCCGTGCCGAGGTGCGCCGGCTGGCGTGTCGGCAAGCCGTCGGGTGAGCGATAATGCGCCTTCAAATTGAACGCGGTGGTCTGCCTCCCGGCGAGCTGCTTTGCGCCTCAACTGACAGGCCGACCGATGCACCGCACGATCTTCACCACGCCGCTGGTCAACACGCTGTTGCGCGCCTTCTCGGTGGGCTTCCTGAAAATCACCGGCTGGACAGTCGAGGGCCGCCTGCCGTCCGGCGCCGGCAAGAGCGTCCTGATCGCCGCGCCGCACACCAGCAACTGGGACCTGCCCTACACGCTGATGGTCGCGTTCACGCTGCGACTCAATATCTACTGGATGGGCAAGGCACAGATTTTCAGACCACCGTTTCGCGGTCTGATGATGTGGCTCGGCGGCATTCCCGTACAACGCGAGACGTCGAACAACCTGGTTGCCGCGTCGGCGGCGGCGATCCGTGCGGCCGGCGGTCCGCTGCAACTGATCGTGCCGCCCGAGGGTACGCGCAGCAAGGCGAGGCAATGGAAGACCGGTTTCTATTACATCGCGGTGAGCGCGCAGGTGCCGATCGTCATGGCCTACATGGATTACGAAAAGAAGCGCAGCGGTCTTGGCGCGATCTTCGAACCGACCGGCGATATCGACGCCGACATGGTCGCCATCAAGGCCTTCTATGCGCCTTTCAAGGGTCGCAACGCCAGGCAGTTTGACGCCGAGTGAGGGTCGCGGGCGGCTGCGCCAGGCCGCCGCCGATCGTCAGCGGCGCTGCAGTCTTTCCGTCAGCTGGTCGAGGTAGCGCCGGAGGAGTTGTGGCGCCTGTTGGCGGAAGATGCGGATCCGTCCGGTATGGATCAGCAGCAGCAGGCCGACCATCTGCGCGAACAGCGCCGTGATTTCGACTTCGGCGCTGGCGGCGTCGAGGCCGAACTCGGCGAGGGCATCTGCCGCCGGCTGCAGGGCGGCGCGCAGCTGGGCGTTGAGCTGGGCATCGAGGTCGCGGGTCAGGCCCAGCGGCCGCACGCCCTGGAACAGGTAGAAGCCGAGATCGAGATCACGCGGGTTGTCGCTGTAGAAATCGAAGAAAGCGCCGGCCTTGCTGCGCACCCGGTCGGCGGCGTTGCCGTCGTCGGGCGCCGCGGCAACATGCGCGTTCAGGCGCAGCAGCGATTCGCCGAGCAAGGCGGCGTAGACCTCTTCCTTGCTGGCGAAGTAGCTGTAGATCGCTCCCGGCGTGTAGCCGGCGCGCCTGGCGATCTCGCGCATGCTCGCGCCCTCCAGCCCCAGCTCGAAGAAAGCGGTGCGCGCCGCGTCGAGAATCAGCCCGCGCCGCGCTTGCGCCAGCGCGTCGGCGCGCAGCGCGCGCGCATCCGGCACCCGCTCGCCGGCAATCGTTGCCGCCGTCGGTGACGTTTCCATTGACTTGCTCATGATCGTATTCTACGCTGCTCGAAAAATTGAACAGTGTTCAATGTACTCCCTGCAGAGAGCAAGGACACGCATGGAAAGCACCGACCAAGAACCACGCACCGACCGTCTGATGAGTGGCAGCGACTACCGGGAATCGCTGCGTCGCTACCGGCCGGTGGTCTATGTCGATGGCCGCCCGATCGAGTCGGTCGCCGACGCGCCCGAGCTGCGGCCAGGGATCAACGCGCTCGCCGTGACCTACGACTTTGCCCTGGACGCCGGCAAGGCGCCGCTGATGACCGCCCTCGGGTCGAACCGGGCGGGCATGGTGAACCGGATGCTGCACATCGACGAGTCGGCCGGCGATCTGCTCAACAAGCTCGAGGCGGTTCGCCTGCTCTGCCAGGAAACCGGCTGTGCGCAGCGCTACCTCGCGCACGACGCGCTCAACGCCATCCACCAGGTCAGCGCACGCATCGACGATGCGCAGGGCAGCCGCGAGCATCGCGCACGTTTCGCCGAATACCTGATGCATGTCCAGGACCAGGATCTGTCGCTGGGCATCGCCATGACCGACGCCAGGGGTGACCGCAGCCAGCGCCCGCATCAGCAGCAGAACGCCGATTCCTACCTGCACATCGTCGACCGCAACGGCCAGGGAGTGGTCATTTCAGGCGCCAAGGCGATCGTCACCGGCGCGCCCTACATGCACGAACTGCTGGTCATGCCGTGCCGCAACATGGGGCCCGAAGACGCCGATTTCGCGGTCTGCTGCGCGGTGCCGGTCGACGCCGAGGGTCTGACCATCGTCTCGCGACCCGCCGGTCGGCCCGGCGAGAAGCCCGAGCACGGCCAGCCGCTGTTTTCGCGCCGCTACGGGCAGGCTACCGCGGTGGTCCTCTTCGAGCGCGTCTTCGTTCCCTGGGAGCGGGTGTTCTACGCCGGCGACTGGCAGCACTCGGGGCTGTTGACCTACAACTATGCGACCCATCACCGCCACAGTTGCATCGCCGCACGGGCCGGCTTCGGCGATCTGCTGATCGGCGCCGGCGCACTGATCTGCGAAGCCAACGGTTTCGACCCCGGCGCCAAATCGAACCTGCGCGACAGCATGGTCGAGCTGATCACCATCGTCGAGAGCTTCTTCGCCTGCGGCGTCGCGGCCAGTGTCTACGCCCGGGCCGACGACGCCAGTGGCAGCTTCATGCCCGACCCGGTCTTCGCCAACATCGGCAAGCTGCTGCTGGCGACCAGGATCTACGACATGCACCGCCTCGCGCACGAGCTCTCCGGTGGTCTGATCGTCGCCCTGCCGGGGCCGGACGAGGACCATAATCCGGCCACCGCCGCGAGTCTGGCCGAGGTCTTGCGCGCCAATCCCGACGTCCCCTACGAAAAACGGATCGAGGTGGCGCGCTTCATGGAGGATCTCACCGCCTCCTACCAGGCCGGCTGGTATTCGGTGATCAGTCTGCACGGCGGCGGCTCGCCGACCGCGATGAAGCAGGAGATCTGGCGCCACTACCCGGTCGGCGAGAAGGTCGCGCTGGTCGAGCGTCTGCTCGACCGCGGCCTGGTCGACGATCCCGCGCGGCCGATCGGCCGCAACCGCCAACCCGGTCGCTGCTGCGACAGCGGCTGCACGCAGCCCGGGCAAGCGGTGATGGTGCCACTGCCGTCGCCTGCCGGCGGTGGATCGAAGTCGCCAGCCTGAGGTCGACCGAATCGCCGCGGTCGCTGGCGAGGGTCACGGGATCGGCGAGATGTGCTCGTATTGACCGCTGGCGTGGCGCCACTTCGCGCCGCCATCGGCGCCGCGACGGCAGTACCCTGTGGCCAGCGACAGCTTTCGGGAGACGGACCATGAGCCGGCTTTTTTCACCTTTTTCGATCGCCGACCTGCGCCTGAAGAACCGCATCGTCGTCGCGCCGATGTGCCAGTACTCGGCCGAGAACGGCAGTGCCACCGACTGGCATCTGATCCATCTCGGCCATCTGGCGCTTTCGGGGGCCGGCATGCTGATCATCGAGGCAACGGCGGTGACGCCCGAAGGACGGATCACGCCGGCCGACCTCGGGCTGTGGTCCGACGCCAACGAAACGGCGCTGCGCCGCGTCCTGAGCGCGGTGCGCGCGCATTCGACGATGCCGATCGCCATCCAGCTGGCGCACGCCGGTCGCAAGGCGTCCAGCCACGTCCCGTGGAACGGCGGCCAGTTGATCCTGCCCGAGGACGGCGGCTGGCGCCCGCTGGCGCCATCGCCGATCGCGCACGCCGCCAATGAACCGCCACCCGCCGCGCTCGATCGCGGCGGCCTGGAGCGCGTCCGGCAGGCCTTCGTCGCGACCGCCCAACGCGCGCAGCGGCTGGGAATCGACGCCATCGAGCTGCACGCGGCGCACGGCTATCTGCTGCACCAGTTCCTTTCGCCGCTGGCGAATGCGCGCGACGACGAATACGGCGGCTCGCTCGACCGGCGGATGCGCTTGCCGCTGGCCGTTTTCGACGCGGTGCGCGCCGCCGTGCCAGCGGCGATGCCGGTCGGCGTCCGCCTTTCGGCAACCGACTGGGTCGACGGCGGCTGGGACCTCGAGCAGAGCGTCGTTTTCGCACAGGCGCTGCGGCAACGCGGCTGCGCTTTCATCCACGTCTCCAGCGGCGGCGTTTCGCCGCGCCAGCAAGTTCCGCTCGGCCCGGGTTATCAGGTGTCGCTGGCCGAGACGATTCGCCGCGAATCCGGCCTGCCGACGATCGCCGTCGGCCTGATCACCGAAGCCGAGCAGGCCGAGGCGATCATCGCCGAAGAGCGGGCCGACCTCGTCGCGCTGGCGCGCGGCATGCTGTTCGACCCGCGCTGGCCGTGGCACGCCGCGGTGGCGCTCGGCGCCGAGGTCGAAGCGCCGCCGCAATACTGGCGTTCGCAGCCGCGCGGCCTGAGCGGCCTGTTCGGCGACGCCAGGATCGGTCAGCGCTGACCACCGCTGCGGCGCACGCCGCGTGCGCCGACGAGCCCTTGCCGAGCAACGCGCGACGCGGTCATTCCTGCAGCAGGCGGGCGAGGTCGAGCAGGTCGGCGGCCGACAGGTCGACCGGCACGCTGGCCGACGTCTCGCCGGTATTTGGTCCGAACTCGTGCGGACGCGCGACGAAGGCAGTGCGCAGTCCCGCCGCCGCGGCCGCGGCGAGATCCGGGGAATGCGCGGCGACCATCATCGTCTCGGTCGGTGCCAGATCGAAGGCATCGGCCGCCACGAGGTAAACGATCGCTTTCGGCTTGTAGTCGCGGGCCAACTCGGCACCGAGGATGGCATCCCAGGGCAGACCGTTGTGCCTGGCGAGGTCGACCATCAGTGAAATGTTGCCGTTGGAGCACGGCGCCAGCCGAAAGCTCGTGCGCAGTTCGAGAAGTCCAGGCGCCACGTCCGGCCATGCGTCGAGGCGATGCCAGGCCAGGTTCAGGGCCGTACGCGTTGCCTCGTCGACCTGATCCAGCCCGAGGTCGGCGAGCACGACGTCAAGGTTTCGGCGGTGCAGGCGGTCGAGTTTCGAGAACGGCAGCCGTCCGCTGCGCACCTCTTCCATCGCCGGCTGGTACTGATCGCGCCAGGCGTCGGCGAAGGCGTGCCAGTCGACGTCGATCGCCAGCGGCGACAGATGCTGTCTGGCCTCCCGGGCGATCGCCGTGCGCCAGTCGACCAGCGTGCCGAAAACGTCGAAGATCAAAGCGCCAATTCCGTTCATCACACCTCCGGTCAAGCGACGCTCCCGCACCACCGATCGCGCGCCGGTGCGGGGGCGTGCGGGTCGCCGTGATTGCAGTCAACGCGGTGCCACAGCGAACGGGCGATCGGCCGTGCCGACCGCGTGGCAGCTCATCTGGCGCGGAAGACGCCGCGGACAAGCCGGATCTGGCCTTCCTGAAGGCTGCGCCGCGCGTTGCCCGCTTTTTGCGCGAGATTGTCGACGAAAACCGCCAGGGTCAGCGGACTCGCAGCGGCGTCGACGGTCGCCTTGCGCAAGTGAGCGTCGCTGGTATCCTCGAACAGTTCGGCGACGAAGCCGCTCTCGCCGAGAGCCGCGCAGGTCGCTTCGGCAGAGACCAGGAAACTGTCGGCAGGGTCGCTGGCCCAGGGCAGCGGGAAATGCAACGTCGCCGTTTCGCCGGCAATCATCTCCTGAAAGGCGTAGCGGCCGCCCGGCTTGAGAACGCGGTGGATCTCGCCGTAGAGCGTGCCCTTGTCGGCGATGTTCATGCCAACATTCTGCATCCAGACGACATCGAACGAATCGTCGGCAAAGGGCAGGTCGAGCGCGCTGCCCCGGTGTACCGCGATTCGCTGGTCAAGGCCGGTAAGCCGATTCAGAAGTTCGGCCGCGGCGCAGAAATCGGCCGACATTTCGAGACAGTCGACGCGGCAGCCGAGCGCCGAGGCCAGCAGCCGGGCGGGCCCCGCCAGCCCGGCGCCAATATCGAGAACGCGGTCTTCGGCGCGAATCTGCGCCAGTTGCAGCAACTCGCGCGAAGCGCCGACGCCACCGGTGTGAAAGTGGTCCAGCGCCCCCAACTCCTCGGGTGACAGCCCTTGCTCGGGATTCAGGCCGGCAGCGCGGACAGCCGCGAGGATGCGCTTTTCAATGTCGCGGGCCGAATAGTGTGCTTCCAGACCAGTCATGACCAAGCCCTCCTCAAGGGTCCAAAATCCGCCGCGTCGGCGCTGCCTGCCCCTCCGAGCGAAGCCATTGCCTCGGCAAGAGGTCGTCTAACGGCGCCTTCGCAGGTGTCGCCCAACCAGAACTCCGTCCGACGGCGCTTCCGGTCGTTCAGATCGCAGCGCAGCCCGGCATGCGCATCGGCCCGGTGCACGAGCCCGTCGGTGTCCGTTCAGTGGTCGACGCGTGACGGCGCGCAGCGGCTGGTGTTTCTCGATCGCGCGTATCGCCGTGCTGAATCGCCGCGTCGACCCCGGCGCGCGGCCGCTCACTTGCCGGCATCGGGCAGGGTGAGGCCTTCAAGCGACACGAACGGCGCTTGTCCGCCGATCAGGTCGGCGACCGCGCGGCCGCTGGCCAGCGCCAGGGTGAAGCCGAGCGCGCCGTGGCCGACGTTGAGCCAGAGCCGGCGGTACGCGGTGGCGCCGAGGATCGGCCGGCCGCTCGGCGTCGCCGGTCGCAGGCCGGCCCAGGCTTCGACGTGCCGGTAGTCGACGGCGCGCGGGAACAGCGCGCGCGCCTCGGCGACCAGCGTCGCCATACGCCGCTGGTCGATCGCACGGTCGTGCGCGACGATGTCGGCGATGCCGGCAGCGCGCAGCTGGCCGCCGATGCGGGCGAAGACGAGCTTGCGCTGGAAGTCGGTGACGCTGAGCGTTGGCGCCGCGCCGGGGTCGGTGATCGGCGCTGTCAGGCTGTAGCCCTTGAGCGGGTAGATCGGCAGCCGGACGCCGAGCGGCCGCGCCAGGCGCGGGCTGTCGCTGCCGCTGGCGAGGACGTAGGCGTCGCCTTGGAGCGGGCCCTGGCTGGTGTGCACGCCGACGATCTCGCCGCGGGCGACCTGCAGCCCGACGATCTCGGTGTCGAACAGGCAGTGGTTTTCGGCCGAGGCGGCGCGGACCCGATCGACCAGGCCGACGCTGAAGCGATGGCAGTCGGCGGTGTCTTCGCTCGGCGTATAGACGCCACCGACGATCTTGCGGCGGAGGCGGGCGAGGGCCGGTTCGATGGCGACACAGGCGGCGCTGTCGAGTACCTGCTGGCGAAAGTCATCGCCGCCTGTCAAGCGGCTCTGGAAATCGACCTGGCGGCGCGCGCCTGCAAGCGATGCCGCGTCGCGATGGATCACCAGCTTGCCGGTATTGGCGTAGGCGAAGTCGAGCGCCGGTTCCTGCACCAGCAGTGCGCGCATCAGGCGGCGGCTGGCGTGTCCGAGGCGAAGCAGATGGCGGCTGGTTTCGGCGCTGCGCGAGCTCCTGCAGGCGGCGAGGAACTGCAGGCACCAGCGCCATTGCGCCGGGTCCAGTTGCGGACGAAAACGGACCGGCGAAGTCGACGAGAGCAGCCACGGTGCGAGCTTTGCCCAGACGCCGGCGTCGGCCAGCGGCGCGACGTAGCTGTAGCTCAACTGCCCGCCGTTGGCGAAGCTGGCTTCGCGTGCCGGACCGGCGTTGCGGTCGACCAGGGTGATCTGGTGGCCGTCGCGCGCCAGGTAGTAGGCGGTGGCGGCGCCGACGACGCCGGCGCCGAGAACGATCACCCTCATCTTTGACCCCTGGCCTGGTTGAGCGGACGCCGTGACAGCGAATCCGCGCCGTCAGCACCTGATCGCTGATCGGCCTGGCGGGGTACGAGTATAGCCGCGCACCGTTTCGTTTGTCATCCGCGTCGTCCAGCGCGACGAACGCAAGCGACTGGCGCCTGGCGTTTGCCAGGCGCCAGTCAGGCCGTGGTGTTGCGGTTTGGCAGCTAATTGCGCAGCGGATGGAGGAAGATCACCCCGGCCGCGGCAATGCCGGCCGGGCCGGTTGGCACGGAGGCCAGCAAGGCTGCCCACTGTGGCCAGGAAATCGGCCAATGCACGCCGGATCCGTTGTCGGTGATCTTGATCTGCGCGACCTTCAGCGCCACCACTGCGGCAATGCCGGCGCCGATCGCTGTCGCGATGCCGCCGGTCACCGCGCCAGCCGCTCCGAGGGCCGCGGCGATCGCGCCGCCAACCGGGCCGGCCGCGGTCACGCCGGTGATGATGTCCTGGGTCATCTTTTCGTTCATCTTGATGTCGACACCCCACCAGTGTGTCGAAGCGGTGATCACTTCGCCGGGAGCGGCGCGAGCCGCGACCGCGGCGACGGCGTCGATCCCGACCGGGACATTGAGAGCGCCCATGGTGGTCTGCGCTTCGACCGGAATGCTGACCGTCGGCAGCAGGGGAATGCCCGCCGCTTTCAATTTCGGCAAGGGATCTGCCATGAAAGCGGCCCTGGACTCTTCCGTGGCATTGACTTGCGACATCAGATCGGAAAATTTCTTGTCGTTTGCAGGATCGTTGAGCATGGTCTGTACTCCTGGAGATCTATTCGAACGGCGTTAGCGGGAGACGGTTTGCTGCGCCAACTCCGACACCTGCTCCCTGACCCGGTGTCGTCGGCTCCCTTGCGGGAGTGCTTCAATCTGGTCTTGCGATGGCGGCCCTGGCGCCGTTCTACGGCGGCACGCGGTCGTTTCCCGCGATTGGCCGTCGTTGCCGGTCAACGCCTCCGGAATTGGTCCGGCGTGGCGAAAGACGAAAGGAAAGTCGCGCCGGCGAAGCAGGATTCGTGGTCGCCGGGAAGGTCGGGTCGGGCAGAAATGCCGTCGCCGACGAACACCGGGCGATACCGGACGGAGAGCGGACAAACGCGGGAAATCGTTGGTGGCCGAGAGTGCGTGCTCGGTCGTGATCAGCCCAGAGCCCTTCAAAACCAGTGTCCGCAGCTTTCCTGACGCTGTCAAGGGCGGGGCGGAGCAGCGCTTTCGGTCAAGCTATCAGGTGGTTTGATGCCTGGGAAAGTGCCATTCGGCGCCTTCCCGGCGTTCTCGCGGGGTGCCGTCGATGCTGCCGTGGGCCTGCGGAATGCCGGGGTTTTCGAACGTAAGCAATTGATGCCTGGGCGATTCTCGCTGCCGGGAACGAAGGCCGATGGGCAATGGCCGGCGGCAGCATTCGATAGGCCAGGCCTATCACCGTGCGCGGGTGATCAGGCGCTTGAGCCCTCGCTTCGACGCTGATCAGTATTTTCCATGGCCAGCGATGCCGAGCGGTCGCCGCCTGCAGGGGCCGGCTTGTTGCCTGCCGGCCCACCGCTGCGCCGGCCGTGCCTACCAGTTGCTCTCGCGCTCCGGGGTGGCGGTGATGTTGTGGATCGAAAGGTCGGCGCCGTTGTATTCCTGTTCCTGGTCGAGGCGCAGGCCGACGACGCTCTTCAGAACGCCATAGACGAGGCCGCTGCCGAGCAGCGCGACGGCGATCGCCAGGCCGGTCATCAGCAACTGCGGCATGAAGGCGACGCCGCCGACACCGCCCAGTGCCCGGCTGCCGAAGATGCCGGCCGCGATGCCGCCCCAGGCGCCGCAGAGGCCGTGCAGCGGCCAGACGCCGAGAACGTCGTCGATCTTCCAGCGGTTCTGGGTGAGCGTGAACATCACCACGAACAGTCCGCCGGCGACGCCGCCGACGACCAGCGCACCGATCGGGTGCATCAGATCGGAGCCGGCGCAGACGGCGACCAGGCCGGCGAGCGGGCCGTTGTGCACGAAACCGGGGTCATTCTTGCCGGCGACCAGCGCGACCAGCGTGCCGCCGACCATCGCCATCAGCGAGTTCATCGCCACCAGGCCCGAGATCTTGTCGATCGTTTGCGCGCTCATGACGTTGAAGCCGAACCAGCCGACGGTGAGAATCCATGCGCCGAGTGCCAGGAAGGGGATCGACGACGGCGGGTGCGCGGACATTCGCCCCTCCTTGGTATAACGGCCGTAACGCGCGCCGAGCAGGATAACGGCGGGCAAGGCGATCCAGCCGCCCATCGCGTGTACCACCACCGACCCGGCGAAGTCGTGGAACTCCTCGCCATAGGTCGCCTTGAGCCAGGCCTGGATGCCGAAGGCCTGGTTCCAGGCGATTCCTTCGAAAAAGGGATAGATGAAGGCAACGATAAGGAAGGTCGCGGCGAGTTGCGGATTGAATTTCGCCCGCTCGGCGATGCCGCCCGAGACGATCGCCGGGATCGCCGCCGCGAAGGTCAGCAGGAAGAAGAACTTGGTCAGCTCGAAGCCGTTCTTCGCGAGCAGCGTTTCGGCGCCGGCAAAGAAGTTGGTGCCGTAGGCGACGCTGTAGCCGATGAAGAAATAGGCGATGGTCGATACCGAGAAATCGGTAAGGATCTTGACCAGCGCGTTGACCTGGCTCTTCTTGCGCACCGTGCCCAGCTCGAGAAAGGCGAAACCCGAGTGCATCGCCAGCACCATGATGCCGCCGAGCAGGATGAAGAGAACGTCGCTACCTGACTTGAGAGCTTCCATGGCTCCTCCTGAAAATCGCGTTGAAGCCTATAAGCAATTTTCAGGCCATGCTCGTTCGGCGCGCTCCGTAAGCGATTGCCGATCGAAAAGCGGGAATGGCGCACCATCGCGGTGCGCCATTCCCCGTGGTGAGCACCATGCTGGGGCTGTCTGCACCAGTTTGCGGCGGGTTTCGTCTATTCTGGTGCGGTGCCCGGCGGCAGCAGGACCCACATCTGGCCTTGCTGCTTCATGCGCCCGGCCTGGCTGCCGGCGTCGGCGCCGAAACCCCAGAAATAGTCGGCGCGCACGACGCCGCGAATCGCACTGCCGGTGTCCTGAGCGAGTACCAGCCGCCGCAGCGGTTTCGTCGTCGCCGGTTCGCTGGTGGACAGGAAAACCGGCGCTCCCAGGGGGACGGCGGCGGGGTCGACGGCAATGCTGCGCGCGGCCGTCAGCGGCACGCCGAGGGCGCCGCTGGGACCTTCGCCGGCGCTGCCCCCGAGCGGCTGTTCGCTGAAGAAGACGTAGCGCGGGTTGGCGTTCAGCAGTTCGGTCAGCCGCGTCGGGTTGGCGCGCGCCCATTGTTTGATGCCCTGCATCGACGCCTGCTCGAGGCTCAGTTCACCGCGCTCGACCAGCAGCTTGCCGATCGACTGGTAGGGGTGGCCGTTCTGGTCGGCGAAGGCCAGGCGGGTGACGCTGCCGTCGGGAAGCTTGACCCGCCCGGAACCCTGAACCTGCAGAAAGAACAGTTCGACCGGATCATCGACCCAGAGCAGGATGCGGTCGGCGTAAGCCTGCTCGCGGGCGCCGATCTCGGCCCGCGAATAATAGGGAACGACCTTGTTGCCCTGCAGGCGGCCGCGCAGGCGCAGGCTCTTGAGTTCCGGCTGCACGGCGCCGAGATCGATGCTCAGCAGGTCGGCCGGAACGCCGAGGACGGCCTGCTGGTAGGTCTTGCCGCGCGTCCGCGAACCGCGTAGCAGTGGCTCGTAGTAGCCGGTGACCATACCCTGCGAACTACCGTCCGGGTTGGTCAGCAGCCAGGGCTGGAAGCGCGACTCGAAGAACTGGCGGATGGCGGCTGTCGAGGGCGATTGCAGCGCCCTGGCCTGATCGCAGGCGGGTCGCCACAAGGGCCATTGCGGCCGCTTGGCGAGCGCTCGGCACGACTGCAGGAAGGCTGGCCAGGCGGCTTGCAGGTCGTCTTCGGTCCACCCCGGCAGTTCGCTCCAGCGCGCCGGTTGCAGGGGTTTGAAACGCGCTGTCGGGGTCATCGGTGCGGCCTGCGGGTCGCATGGCTGGCACGCCGGACACGCCGGACAGTCGCCTTGTGGCGTTTCCCGCTTGCTGCCGCAGGCGGCGAGCAGCAGGGTCAGCAGAGCGGCGGCGACGAGCGGCGCGGTGGCGGACGCGCGGCGGTGCCGTGGTTGGCTTTTGAGCATGGTTTGGCTAGAGTGTCGGGTTCGCGAAACCGCCGAGTATACCGTCCGATGACTGACCCCTTCCGGCAACTTGTAAGCTTTCTGCTGCGCGCCGAGCAGTTGCTCGATCGACTCGAACCGCTGCTGCCACCGGCGTCGCCGATTCCCGACTGGGACGCGGCGCGCGCTTTTCGCTGGCGCAAGAGGCACGGCGTCGGTTACCTGCAGGCGATCACCCGGCTGCCGGCGATCCGCCTCGCCGACCTGCACGACGTCGATCAGCAGAAGGCGCGCATCGACGCCAACACGCGCCAGTTCGTCGCCGGCCAGCCGGCCAACAATGTTCTGCTCACCGGCGCGCGCGGCTCGGGCAAGTCGTCGCTGGTCAAGGCGCTGCTCAACGAATACGCGGTCTCCGGTCTGCGCGTGATCGAGGTCGAAAAAGGCGATCTGACCGATCTGCCGGAGATCGTCGAAGCGGTCGATGGGCGGCCCGAGCGCTTCATCATCTTCTGCGACGACCTGTCCTTCGACTCCGGCGACGCGCGTTACAAGGCACTGAAGGTCGTTCTCGACGGCTCGATCGCCGCCGCGCCCGACAACGTGCTGATCTATGCCACCTCGAACCGTCGCCACCTGATGCCCGAGTATTTCGCCGAGAACCTCGAGAGCAAGCGCGTCGGCGAGGAGATTCATCCCGGCGAAGCGATCGAGGAGAAGATTTCGTTGTCGGAGCGCTTCGGTCTGTGGATCTCGTTCTATCCCTTCGATCAGGACGCCTACCTCAATATCGTCGCACACTGGCTGAAGTCCTTCGGTTGCGCCGGTGACGAGATCGTTCGGGCCGAACGTGAGGCGCTCAACTGGGCGCTCGAGCGCGGTTCGCGCAGTGGCCGTGTCGCCTGGCAGTTCGCCCGCGACTGGGCGGGTCGGCAGCATCGCCCGCCGCCAGCCGGCCCTGGCGCGCGTCGAAGGCGCAGCGCGACGGCGGGTGTAGCGCCGACGCCGTCGGGCAAGCGCTCGGCGCGCGCCTCGTGAGTCGCCGGCCGCCGCCGCTTGCGCGGCTCGCCGGGCGGGCCGGTCGATGAGCGAGCCTGGCGGGGTGGCGCCAGGCGCCGAGGCGGCCGCGGCCACCGACCGCCGTCAGCTCACCGAAGTGGCCGCGGCGGTGCTGCTGCGCGGCCACTTCGGTGAGCTGGCGGCGGCCGAGTTCCTGCTGGCGCAACGTCCGCCGGGCAAGGTCTATGCCGGTTACTGGGAGTTTCCCGGCGGCAAGGTCGAGCCCGGCGAAACCGCCCAGCAGGCGCTGCGGCGCGAGCTGCAGGAGGAACTGGGCATCACCGTCGACCGGGTCTGGCCGTGGATCTGCCGCGAATTCACCTACCCGCACGCCAGGGTTCGCCTGCGTTTCTTTCGCGTCAGTTCGTGGCGCGGCGAGATCGTGCCGATCGAGCACAGCGGCTTCGCCTGGCTGAAGGTCGGCGACGCGCCGGGCGTCGCGCCGATCCTGCCGGCCAACGGGCCGATCCTGCGGGCGCTCGAATTGCCGCCGCTGTACGCCGTGAGCAACGCCGAGGAAAACGGCCCGGCGGCCGAGCTGGCACGCTTTGAAAAGGCGCTGGCGCAGGGTCTGCGCTTGCTGCAGGTGCGCGACAAGACGCTGCCGGCGGCGCAGCGTGAGCGCTTCGCCGGCCAGCTGATGGCGCTGGCGCGCCCTTGCCGGCAGGCCTGCGTGCTGATCAACGACGATCCGCAGCTCGCCCGCCGGGTCGCTGCGCAGGGCGTCCATTTGTCGTCGACGCGGCTCTGGCAGGTCGATCGGCGGCCCGATTTCGATTGCGTCGCGGCGTCGTGCCACAACGCTGCCGATCTGGCGCGCGCCGCGCAACTCGGCGTGGACTTCGCCGTCCTCGGGCCGGTATTGCCGACGCCGACTCATCCCGAGGCGGCGGGTATCGGCTGGGCGGCGTTCTCGCACCTGGTCGAGCGCTCGCCCTTGCCGGTCTACGCGCTTGGCGGCCTGCAGCCGGGGATGCTCGAGCTGGCCCGCGGCCACGGCAGCCACGGCGTCGCGCTGATGCGCGGCTGGCGCTGAGCGCTTTGCTGGCGGGGGGCGTGCCTTCAGACGGCCGGGCGACGGCGACCGCCGCCCTGCTCAGCCGGTGACCGGGCCTGCCGTCAGGCTCAGCAGCTGGACGCTGCGCGCGGCGACCGGGCTGGTCGTCTTGCGTCGGCCGCTGGCGAACGGCGCTGGCGCGCTGCTGTCGCAGAGCTGCTGCCAGACGCCCGGCGGCAACAGGAAGGGAACCGGTATCTCGTCGCGGTTGATCAGGCACAGCAGGGGCGTGCCGCCCGGCGCTTCGGCGCCGAGCAGCATCGCGAAGGTGCCGAGGGTCGCCGATTGCCAGTCATTGACGGCCATTGGTCGCCCTGCCGGATGCCACCACAGCACGTCCGGTTGGCGATCGTCGCTGGTGACGCCCGCACTGTCGGCTTCGCCGGTCAGCCAGCGGCTACGCCGCAGTTGCGGGAACCTCTGGCGCAGGGCGATCAGGCCGGCGACGAAGTCGATCAGTACGCTGTCTGCGTTGCGCCAGTCGAGCCAGGTCATCTCGTTGTCCTGGCAATAGGCGTTGTTGTTGCCCGCCTGTGTGCGGCCGAGCTCGTCGCCACCCTGCAGCATCGGCACACCCTGGGCGACCAACAGCGTCGTCAGCAGCGCGCGCTGCAGGCGGCGGCGCTTTTCGAGCACCGCCGGGTCGCTGCTTTCGCCTTCCTCGCCACAGTTCCACGAGAGGTTGTGACCGTGTCCGTCGCGGTTGTCCTCGCCATTGAGTTCGTTGTGCTTGCTCTGATAGCTGACCAGGTCGCGCAGGGTGAAGCCGTCGTGTGCGGTGACGAAGTTGACGCCGGCCTGCGGTGCCCGTCCGGCGTCACGAAACAGCTCGCTGGAACCGGCCAGGCGCTGCGCGAGCGCGCCGACGCCGACCTCACCGGTCAGCCAGAAGGCGCGCACGTCGTCGCGGAAGCGGTCGTTCCATTCGCTCCAGCCTGGCAGGAAGCGCCCCAGCTGGTAGCCATCCGGACCCATGTCCCAGGGCTCGGCGATCAGCTTCACCCGCTGCAGCGTGGGATCCTGCCTGAGCGCAGCGAGGAAGGCGCTGTCGCGCGCCAGCGCCGCGGCGAGGTCGAAGCGGAAGCCGTCGACGTGCATCACCTCGACCCAGTAACGCAGCGCGTCCATGACCAGTTGCAGGACGCGCGGATGGGCGAGCCTGACGGTATTGCCGCAGCCGCTGAAGTTCTCGTAGGCGGCGGGATTGTCTGGCTGCAGCCGATAGTAGCTGGCGTTGTCGATGCCGCGGAAAGACAGCGTCGGACCGAATTCGTCGGTTTCGGCGGTGTGGTTGAAGACGACGTCGAGGATTACTTCGAGGCCGGCGGCGTGCACCGTCCGGACCATCGTCTTGAACTCGTCGATCACCGTCTGGCCACCGACCCGAGCGGCATAGCGCGGCTCGGGAGCGAAGAAGGCGAGCGTGTTGTAGCCCCAGTAGTTGACGCGCCCCTGGTCGATCAGGCGCTGCTCGTCGAGGAAGTGGTGTACCGGCAGCAAGCTGAGGGCGGTGACGCCGAGCCGCTGGAAATGCGCGATCATCGCCGGCGAGGCGAGCCCGGCGTAGCTGCCGCGCAGCGCTTCGGGAACGTCGGGGTGCTGCCGGCTGACGCCCTTGACGTGGACTTCGAGGACGACGGTGTCGCCCCAGGGGGTCGCTGGCGGTGCGTCGCCCTGCCAGTCGAAGGCCTCGTCAACGACGCTGGCCAGCAGGCCGAGCGTCGGCTCGTCCGGCACCGGCGTGAAGTCGCCGACGACTTCGCGCGCGTAGGGGTCGAGCAACAGCCGACCGGAATCGAAACGCTGGCCGCGCTCCGGCGCGTCCGGACCATGCACGCGGTAGGCGTAGCGCAAGCCTGGCGCCGCACCGGCGAGGTAACCGTGCCAGACCTGGTCGCTACAGGCGCGCAAGGGCAGCGTCCGGATCTTCTTGCCGTCGATCAGGCACAGCTCGACGGCTTCGGCATGCGCCGAGAACAGCGCGAAGTTGACGCCGCGGCCGTCCCAGGTGGCGCCGAGCGGCCACGGCCGCCCGGTGTCGAGCGTGCCGCTGCCGGTCACGGCACCCATTCGAGGAACATCGCGGCCAGTGGCGGCAAGGTGAGGTTCAGCGACCACTCGCGACCGTGCGCCGACAGCTGCTCGGCGACCACGCCGTTCGGCCCGTTGCCGACGTTGCTGCCGCCATAGTGTTCGGAGTCGGTGTTGATGCGTTCGTAGTAGGTGCCGGCCATCGGCACGCCGATCCGGTAGCCCTGGCGAACGACCGGCGTGAAGTTGCCGACGTAAAGCATCGCGCGCGAACGGTCGCGGGTCCAGCGGACGAAAGCGACCACCGAGGTATCGGCGTCGTCGGCAGCGATCCACTCGAAACCGGCCGGTTCGAAATCGACTTCGTGCAGCGCCGGACGGCTGCGGTAGAGGCTGTTGAGGTCGCGGATCAGGTTGCGGACGCCAGCGTGCGTCGGGAAGTCGAGCAGCGCCCAGTCGAGCGAGGTATCGTGATTCCACTCACTCCACTGGCCGAACTCGCCGCCCATGAACAGCAGCTTCTTGCCCGGGTGCGCCCACATGAAGCCGTACAGCGAGCGCAGGTTGGCGAATTTCTGCCAGGCATCGCCGGGCATCTTGTTGATCAGCGAGCCCTTGCCGTGCACCACTTCATCGTGCGACAGCGGCAGGATGAAGTTCTCGGTGAAGGCGTACATCATGCCGAAGCTGAGCTTGTTGTGATGGTACTTGCGGTGCACCGGGTCCTGCGACATGTACGACAGCACGTCGTGCATCCAGCCCATGTTCCACTTGTAATGGAAACCCAGACCGCCCATCGACGGCGGCCGGCTGACCATCGGCCAGGCGGTCGACTCCTCGGCATGGGTGTCGGCCGCCGGGTGCTCCTGGCCGAGCACCTCGTTCACCCGCCGCAGGAAGGCGACCGCTTCGAGGTTTTCGCGACCGCCGTGCACGTTCGGCACCCACTGCCCCTCGGAGCGGCTGTAGTCGCGGTAGAGCATCGACGCCACGGCGTCGACGCGCAGGCCGTCGACGCCGTAGCGCTCGATCCAGAACAGGGCATTACCGATCAGATAGTTGCTGACTTCGCGCCGGCCGAAGTTGTAGATCAGCGTGCCCCAGTCCTGATGCATGCCTTCACGTGGGTCGCGGTGTTCGTAGAGCGGGTTGCCGTCGAAGCGGGCGAGGCCGTGTTCGTCGGTCGGGAAATGCGCCGGCACCCAGTCGACGATCACCCGCAGGCCGGCGGCGTGGCAGGCGCTGACGAACTGGCAGAAACCCGCCGGACTGCCGAAGCGAGCGGTCGGCGCGTAGAGACCCAGCGGCTGATAGCCCCATGAGCCGTCGAAGGGATGCTCGGAGATCGGCAGCAGCTCGAGATGCGTGAAGCCGAGGTCGACGACGTAGGGGATCAGCGTCTCGATCAGCCGCTGCCAGTCGGGAAAACCGCCGTCGTCGGCCCGCCGCCAGGAAGCCAGATGGACTTCATAGACCGACAAGGGCGCACCGAGCTGCTCGCCGGCAGCGACCGGCATCGGTTCGACCGGCGGCGGCAGCGGACAGACCACCGACGCCGTCGACGGCCGCAATTCGGCCTCGAAACCGTAGGGGTCGGACTTCAGCGGCAGCAGGTAACCGTCACGGGAACGGATTTCGTACTTGTAGCGCGCGCCGGCGGTGACGCCGGGCAGGAAGATCTCCCAGACGCCGCATTCGCGGCGCAGCCGCATCGGGTGGCGGCGACCGTCCCAGGTATTGAAGTCGCCAACGACGCTGACACGTTGCGCGTCGGGCGCCCAGACGGCGAAAGCGGTGCCGGTGACGCCGTCGATCTCGGTCAGGTGTGCGCCGAGACGCTCGAAGGGACGCAGGTGCGATCCCTCGGCGAGCAGCCAGACGTCCATTTCGCCGAGCACCGCCCAGAAGCGATACGGGTCGTCGGTTTCCTGGACGCCGTGCTGCCAGGTGATCCGCAAGCGATAGGCAAAATCGTTGCGGCGGCGGGGGATGACGCCCTCGAAGAAACCTTCGACGCCTTCGACGTCGCGCTGGGCGAGTTCGGCAACCTGCTTGCCGGTCTTGGCGTCGATGACGGCGACGGCGAGCGCCCCGGGCTGCAGGCTGCGCACCCACAAGCGGTCGTCCGAGTCGGTGTGCATGCCGAGGACGGCGTAGGGGTTGCCGTGTTCGGCCCGGCACAGGGAAATGATCTCTGCATTGTCAATCATCTGCAAGTTCCTCAGGTATTGGTCAGTGTTTTCAGGTTCCACGTATCGTCAGCGTAGGCGCGAATCGTCCGGTCGGCCGAGAAGGGGCCCATTCCTGCGACATTGAGGATCGCCTTGCGCTGCCATTCGGCGGGCGTCAGATAGAGGGTGTCGACGCGCTCCTGGGCGGCGACGTAGTCGGCATAATCGGCGAGCAGCAGGTAATGGTCGCCGTAATGAACCAGGCTGTTGAAGACGTCGTGGTAACGCGATCGTTCGCCAGGCGAAAAGAAGCCGGCGTCGATCTTGTCGAGCGCTTCCTGGAGCGCCGGGTTGTCCCGGTAGAGGTCGCCTGGCTGATAGCCGGCCGCCCTGATCGCGGCAACCTGGGCGGTGTTGTTGCCGAAGATGAAGATGTTCTCGGCGCCGACCTGGTCGCGGATCTCGATGTTGGCGCCATCCTCGGTACCGATGGTCAGGGCGCCGTTGAGCGACAGCTTCATGTTGCCGGTGCCCGACGCTTCCGTGCCAGCGGTCGAGATCTGTTCCGAGAGGTTGGCTGCCGGCATGATCAGCTCCGCGACCGAAACGCCGTAATTGGGAATGAACACGACCTGCAGCATGTCGCGCGTGCGGGGATCGTTGTTTACCACGGCGGCGACGTCGTTGATCAGCCGGATCACCTGCTTGGCCATGTGATAGGACGATGCCGCCTTGCCGGCGAAAATCACGCTGCGCGGCGCGCAGCCAACGGCCGTGCCGTCGAGCAGCGCGTTGTAGCGGGTGATCACGTGCAGCACGTTGAGCAATTGCCGCTTGTATTCATGGATTCGCTTGACCTGGACGTCGAACAGGCTGTCGGGGTCGAGGTTGATGCCGACTTCGCGGCTGACGTAGTTGGCCAGGCGAAGCTTGTTGCTTCGTTTGGCGGCCGCGAAAGAGGCGCCGAAAGCGCGATCGTCAGCGCTTTCACGCAATCCCTGCAGACGGTCGAGGTCGAGGCGCCAATCCTTGCCGATGCGCTCGTCGAGCAGCGACGACAAGTCTGGATTGGCCTGTGCCAGCCAGCGTCGCGGCGTCACGCCGTTGGTCTTGTTATGGAAACGCTCGGGGTAGAGGCGCGCGAAGTCGGCAAAGATGGTCTGCACCATCAGGTCCGAATGCAGTTGCGATACACCGTTGATCCGGTGACTGCCGACGATGCTCAGGTGCGCCATGCGCACGCGCTTGTCCTTTTCGTGCCCGTTGCCGTCGTCGATCAGCGACACCCGCCGCATCAGGTCGATGTCGCCAGGGTAGAGGCGGACGACCTCGTCGAGGAACTCCTGGTTGATCCGGTAGATGATCAACATGTGGCGCGGCAGGACGCGCTGGATCAGTGTCACTTTCCAGGTTTCCAGCGCTTCGGGCATCAGCGTGTGGTTGGTGTAGGAGAAAATCCGGCGACACTGCTCCCAGGCGTCCTTCCAGCTCATCTGGTGCTCGTCGACCAGCAGCCGCATCAGTTCGGCGACGCCGATCGCCGGGTGCGTGTCGTTGAGATGGATGGCGATCTTGTCGGCCAGATTGTCGAAGCTGCCGTATTCGGTGAAATGGCGATCGAGGATGTCCTGCATCGACGCCGAAACGAAGAAGTACTCCTGGCGAAGGCGGAGTTCGCGGCCGGCCGACGTGCTGTCGTTCGGGTAGAGCACCCAGGAAATGTTCTCGAAGCGGTTCTTCAGTTCGGCGGCCCGCTGGTAGTCGCCGGTGTTGAAGGCGCCGAGGTCGATTTCCGACGGCGCCGCCGCCTTCCACAGCCGCAGGGTGCTGACCCGTTCGGTGCCGTGACCCGGGATCACGTGGTCGAAGGCCTTGGCCTCGACGGCGTCGGCGGCGTGCCATTCCGCCCATTCGCCGTGGTGTTCGGCGGTACCGCCGAAGTGCACGGTGAAGTGCTTGCTGGCGCGCTGGAATTCCCACGGCGAACGGTCCTGCACCCAGGGTTCCGGCTTCTCGACCTGCTGGCCGTTGACGATCGACTGCGCGAACATGCCGTACTCGTAGCGCACGCCGTAGCCCCAGGAAGGAAGTCCGAGGGTGGCCATCGAATCGAGGAAGCACGCTGCCAGCCGTCCGAGGCCGCCGTTGCCGAGCGCGGCATCGGGTTCGCATTCCATGACCTCGTCGATCGACGGGCCCGGCGGGGTGAACACCAGGGCCGCCTGGTCGCGAAGGTCGAGCGCCGACAAGGCGTTGTTCATCGCCCGGCCGATCAGGAATTCCATCGACAGGTAATAGACGCGCCGTGCCTGGCTCTGGCGATCGGCGTGCTGCGTTTCGACCCAGCGCTTGGCCAACTGCTCGCGCGCCACCTGCGCCAGGGCGTGGTAGAACTCGGCCTTGCTGGCGACCGACGGCTCGGTAGCCACCTGACAGAGCAGCTTGTGGTCGATGTTGGCGCGCAATGCTTCGCTTGCGGCTTGGTCGGCAGCGGAATCGGGCATCAGGGAATTACTCCAGTAGGGTTCAGGGGCCATCCTCGCTCTCGGCCAGAGCATGAGCAGCACCCAGCAGGGCCGGCGTAGGAGCGAGCATTACATAGGTCGGAATTGCGGCCAAGTAGGCGGCGAAGCGCCCCTTGGTCTCGAAGCGGGCGCGAAACGGCGACCGATCAAACAGTTCACCGAGGCGAGGAATGATACCACCACCGATGTAAACACCGCCGCGGGCGCCGAGGGTCAGCGCCAGGTTGCCGGCCATCGAGCCGAGCATCGCACAGAAGGTGTCGATCACCGCCCGGCACTGGACATCGTCGTTGGCCAGCGCCTGCGCGACGATTTCGGCCGGCGTCAGCGCGACACAAGCCCGGCCGTCGACTTCGGCGACCAGTCGATGAAGCAGTGGCAAGCCACTGCCCGAGAGCAGTCGCTCGGCCGAGACGTGCTGCAGCTCGCGCCAGGCGAGCGCCAGAATTGCCGACTCGCGCCCGTCGGCCGGCGCCAGCGAACAGTGGCCACCCTCACCGGCCAGCGCCAGCCAGCGTCCGCGGTCGAAAACGACACCCGAGACGCCGAGGCCGGTGCCGGGTCCGAGGACGGCCCTGGCGGCCAGCGCGACGCCCTTGCCGCCGCCAACCTGCCGCAGTTCGCTGGCCGCCAGATGCGGCAGCGCCAGCGCCAGCGCCGTGAAGTCGTTGAGCAGCAACAGGCGTGCAAGGCCCAGGCGCGACTTCATCTCGCTGCGTGCGAAGGTCCAGGCGGCGTTGGTGAGGCGGATCTCCTGTTCGTCGACCGGCGCGGCGAGGGCGATCGCGGCAGCCTGCAGGCCGTTGCAGCCGACCTCGTCGAGGTAGGCCTCGATCGCCTCGACCGGGCCCGCAAAGTCGGCCACGGCGAGGATCTGCACCTGTTGCGGCGCGCCCTGCTCGTCGAGCAGGGCGAAACGCGCCCGCGTGCCGCCGATGTCGGCAACCAGCCTCGCGGCGCGATTGCTGGCGAATGACGAGGGGCGGGGAGCGGCAGACGCGTCGGATGACCCCGTCGAAGCTGGATCGTCGGGCGGCAGGTGATTGCTTGGCATGGGTTTACCGCGCAAGTCGCGGCTGCGACTCACAAATCTCCCTGCGCCCGTGCGCGGGAGAAGGATCGGGGGTGTTTCGACAGTTCATGACCGTTCGGCGGATCAGGTTGCGGCCGACACTTGCCGGCTTCGCGGCAGGGCTGCTGCAGGTTCGAAGAAAAATGCCCGGAGGCCGGAAGGAATGGCAAGTGGGTGAAGCAAGTCGGTGAAATATTGGCAGCAATTGTCGTACCTATCAAAGAGCCACGGTGCGCGGGGGTGCCGGTTAGCGGGGAAAACCGGATCAGTCGCCGCGAGTCTGTCTGTTTCACGCGGCTTCTGTCAAGGCGCCGTTGCGCCGCACGGTCGATGCGTGCCGGTCGCCTGCAGCCAACTGCTCGCGACAACCGTACAATCGACGACAGCGCCGTACTGTCGCTGCGTTGCAGCGTCGTCGACCGTGCCGGTCGTCGTCACGACTGCCGCGCATCCCTAGTCCCCGAGCTTCGTCTTCGAAGGCCGCCAATGAAACCACTGACTGCTGCGAATCTGATCCAAACGCTCGCCGAGCGCGTCGGCGCCGAGCAGGTGCTGACCGCCAGCGACGCCATGGCGGCTTATCTCGGCGATTGGCGCGGCCGCTACCACGGCGCCGCGATCTGCGTCGTTCGTCCGGGGACTACCGCCGAGGTGTCGGCAGTGGTTGCCGACTGCGCTGCGGCCGGCGTGCCGATGGTGCCGCAGGGAGGCAATACCAGTCTCTGCGGTGCGGCGACCCCGGCCGCGGAAGGACGATCGGTGCTGATCAGCCTGGCACGGCTCAAGCGTGTGCGGGCGATAGACCCCGCCAACAACACCATCACCGTCGAGGCCGGCTGCGTCCTGCAGGCGTTGCAGGAGGCAGCCGCGCAGGCTGGACGCCTGCTGCCACTGTCGCTTGCTGCCGAGGGTAGTTGCCAGATCGGCGGCAACCTGTCGACCAACGCCGGTGGCGTGCAGGTGCTGCGCTACGGCAACGCCCGCGAGTTGACCCTGGGTCTGGAAGTGGTGCTGCCGAGCGGCGAGGTCTGGGACGGGCTGCGCGGCTTGCGCAAGGACAACACCGGCTACGACCTCAAGCAGCTGTTCATCGGTGCCGAAGGCACGCTGGGGATCATCACCGCGGCGGTCCTCAAGCTGTTTCCCTTGCCGCGAACGCGCTCGACCGCCTGGCTGGCGATCGCCTCGCCGGCCGTGGCGGTGCACCTGCTGGCCGACCTGCAGGCGCGTTTTGGCGCCCTGCTGACCGCCTGCGAGCTGGTTTCCGAGGTCGCCCTCGGGCTGGTTCGCAAGCATCTCCCCGGCTCGCAGCCGACCGTTCCGGCAAGCCCCTGGCATCTGCTGGTCGAGGTCTCGGGTGGTGACGAACAGAGCGCCGGCCAGCAGGCGCTCGAGGGCTTCCTCGCCGAGGCCCTGGCGAGCGGCACGATCGACGATGCGGTGGTGGCGCAGAGCAGCGACCAGGCCCGGCGCCTGTGGGCGATGCGCGAGAACATCGGTGAGGCGCAGAAGCTTGAAGGCTTGAGCGTCAAGCACGACGTTTCGCTGCCGATCTCGCGCATCGCCGAATTCGTCGACCGCGCCGGCCAGCAGCTGGCGCTGGCCTTTCCGGAAATTCGCATCGTCGCCTTCGGACACGTCGGCGACGGCAATCTGCACTACAACCAGTCGAAAGCGGCGGCGGGCGAAAACGCCGCCTTCATCGCCGCGCAACCGGCGGTCAATCGCATCGTCTACGACCTGGTGCACGAACTTGGCGGCAGCATCAGCGCCGAACACGGCATCGGCCAGCTGAAACGCGAGGAATTGCGGCGCTACAAGAGCCCGCTCGAGATCGAGATGATGCGCGCGATCAAGCGAACGCTTGATCCGCAGGGCCTGATGAACCCCGGCAAGGTACTCTGAGCGCCGGCGCCGTGCTCCGCGAGATCGCGGCGGGCAGCGTCGAGCCGCTCAGTGGAGCGTTGGCGGCACGGCCGTCGGCGGGTCGGCAAACAGTTCATCGATCGCCGGCGCGTCGAAGCGGTACTGGCGATTGCAGATGTCGTCCTTGATCAGCACCTCGCCCTGCTCGTGCAGGGTCGCGTAGACTTCCTCGCGACCGAGCGCGCGCAGCATCGAACGGACCTTTTGCCAGTCTTCCGGGCAGTTGTGGACCACTGTCCTGGCGGCAAAGAGGCGCACCGTTTCCTCGCCGAAGAGGCGCCGCAGCAGTTCTTCCGCCGGCAGCGACAGCAGTTCGTTGGCTTTCACCGTCGCTGCCAGCGTCTCGACGCGCGTCCAGCCGTCGGCGTCGCGCTGTTCGGCTGTCGGCAGCTTCTGCAGGAAGAGGCCGGCGGCGCCATCCGGCGATGCGGCAAGAAACAGGCGTGCCGGCAACTGGTCGGATTGCATGAGGTAGTGCTCGAAGATCTCGGCGATGCTGTCGCCGACGAGCGGCACGATGCTCTGATAGGGTTCGCGCATCGACGGCAGGTCGAGCGCCAGTTGCAGTTGGCCGTCGCCGAGCAGCGCCGCCGCCGGGCCTTCGGCGACGACGGTGGCGCACCTGGCCATGCCGCGGATCTGCAGTTGCTCGTTGCAATCGATGACCAGCAGCGAGACGGCGCCGTCGCCGCGCAACTGGATGGTCAGGCGTCCGGGTTGCTTGAGGTTGCCGGCGAGCAGCAGCGTTGTCGCGGTCATCTCGCCGAACACGCGGCTGACTGGTGCCGGGTAGCCGCGCTCAGCGATCATTTCCCGCCAGGCCGGGCCGAGGCGGACGATGGCGCCGGCGATGTCGAGATCGTCGAGCAGGAAACGGCACAGGTAGTCGTCGGTCATCGCTCTGTTCCGAGTAACTCGCTGGCGTAGCGTTGCCCATCGAAGCCCACCAGCAAGCGGCTGCCGGTGTCGATCACCGGTCGCCTGATCAGGCCGGGATGCGCGGCCATCAGCGCCAACGCTCTGGCTTCGTCGACCGCGGCGCGTTGCCCTTGGTCGAGCCGCCGCCAGGTCGTGCCACGGGTGTTGAGCAGCTGCCGCCAGCCGACCCGGCGGTTCCAGTCGGCGAGTTGCTCGACGCTGATGCCGGCCCGGTGGTAATCGACGAAGTCCGCGGCCACGCCGTTCGCCGCCAGCCAGGCGAAGGCCTTCTTCATCGTGTCGCAGTTTCGGATACCGAAGATGCGGCAGCGGCCGGGGTTCGGGTAGTCGGTCATCTCGGCAATTGGCGGCAACGGCCGTCGCGATCAGGAAACGGCGAGCATCCTCTCCAGCGCCACCCTGGCGAGACCCGTTTCGTGTTGCGGCACGCTGATCTGATTGACCAGATTGCCGTCGGCGAGATTCTCGAGCGTCCATGCCAGGTGCTGTGGATCGATCCGCTGCATGGTCGAGCACATGCACACGGTTGGCGCCATGAACTGGACGATCTTGCCCTCGCTGCGCACTTCTTCGGCCAGGCGGTTAACCAGGTTGAGTTCGGTACCGACCAGCCAGCGGGTGTTGGCACTCGCTTCCTTGATCGTTCTGACGATGTGCTCGGTCGAGCCGACGAAATCCGACTGCCGGCAGACCTCGAAGCTGCACTCCGGGTGGGAAATCACCAGCCCGTCGGGATGCTGGTTGCGAAAACGCAGGATGTGCGCCGGTTGGAACATCTGATGCACCGAGCAGTGTCCTTTCCAGAGCAGCAACCTGGCGCGCCGGATTTCGTCGGCACTGAGACCGCCCAGTTCGAGGTCGGGATCCCAGACGAACATCTCGTCGAGCGCGATCCCCATTTGGTGACCGGTCCAGCGCCCGAGATGCTGGTCGGGGAAGAAGAGGATCTTCGCGCGGCGTGCGAAGGCCCAGGCGGCGATCTTGCCGGCATTCGACGAGGTACAGACGATGCCGCCATGCGCGCCGCAGAAGGCCTTGAGGTCGGCAGCCGAGTTGATGTAAGTCACCGGCGTCAGCTGTTGGTCGACGTCGAGGACCTCGCCGAGTTCGCGCCAGCAGCGCTCGACCTTGGCGAGATTGGCCATGTCGGCCATCGAGCAGCCGGCGGCGAGGTCCGGCAGGATCGCAACCTGCTCCGGCCGGGACATGATGTCGGCGACTTCGGCCATGAAATGAACGCCGCAGAAGACGATGTACTGCGCGTCGGTCTGCGAAGCGAGCCGCGCCAGTTTCAGCGAGTCACCGGTGAGGTCGGCGTACTGGTAGACGTCGGCGCGTTGATAGTGGTGGCAGAGCAGCACGGCCTTTTCGCCGAGGCGGTCGCGCGCGGCGCGGATGCGCTGATGGCAGGCGTCGTCCTGCAACTGGTTGAACTTGTCGAAATTGATGGTCGCGGTTGACATGGCCAGGTGTACCTGCTCGGATCGATCTTACAGAGCCCAGACCGGGCGTTCGGCAAAAAGGTTCAGTTATGCCAGGGCAGGCCGGCGCGACGCCAGCCGCCGATCTTGCCGCGCTGACCCTTGGCGTCCTTGTCGCCCTCGAAGCCTTCGAGGACGTTGTAGCAGTTCGAATAGGCGCTCGTGCTGGCCAGCGCGGCCGCATTGTGCGAACGCACGCCGCTGCGGCAGAGGAACATCAGCAGCGCCTCGCCGTCGGCCTGCTGCCTGAGTTGTGGCAGGAAGTTGGCGTTCAGCTTGTTGTCCGGATAGCTCAGCCACTCGATCTCGATGGCGCCGGGAATTCGCCCGACCCAGTCCCATTCGGCGCGCGTGCGGACGTCGACCAGCCTGGCGCCAGGCGCCAGTTGCCACACTTCGTAGGCTTCCTGCGGCGTCAGGGAGCCCGCGTAGGGAACGCCCAGTTCGCGTCCGCGGTCCTGAGCCAGCTTGAGCAGATCCGTCAATCGTCCCATGATGTCCGCCGAGTCCTCTATCGAGTGGTTTCTTGCGAGGCAGGCAGTATAAAACAGTTGTCTGGTCAGCAGCGAAGCGAAACGCGGCTGGCGTTCGCACCACCATGGTGCGAACGCCAGCTTTGCGCACCATGGTGGTGCTCAGGAAAAACGTCGAGAACGCCCAAGCCGCTTGTGGCACAATGAAAGGCTTGCCGGGCATGGGTTGGCACGTTTTCTGCTCTCATCTCCCGCGTAGCTATTTTCTACTGCCGCCGGTTGACCCGGCACCTGTTCAGGAGACTCTGCAATGGCAAGCCCGCAAGACGTGATCAACATGGTCAAGGAAAACGAGGCGAAGTTCGTCGACTTCCGTTTCACCGACACCCGTGGCAAGGAGCAGCACGTAACCGTACCGGTCAGCGCGTTCGGTGAGGACAAGTTCGAGAATGGCCACGCCTTCGACGGCTCGTCGATTTCTGGCTGGAAGGGGATCCAGGCCTCGGACATGCAGTTGATGCCCGATCCGAGCACCGCCTACATCGATCCCTTCTTCGACGAGACCACGGTGGTCATGACCTGCGACGTTGTCGATCCGGCCGATGGTCGCGGCTACGACCGCGATCCGCGCTCGATCGCCAAGCGCGCCGAAGCCTACCTGAAGTCCTGCGGCGTCGGTGACACCGCCTACTTCGGCCCCGAACCCGAGTTCTTCGTTTTCGACTCGGTGGCATGGAGCGTCGACATGTCGGGCTGCGCGCTGAAGATCTACTCGCAGGAAGCGGCCTGGTCGAACGGCGAAAAGTCGGAAGGCGAGGGCGGTAGCGGCCATCGTCCGGGGATCAAGGGCGGCTATTTCCCGGTGCCACCGGTCGACAGCCTGCACGACATCCGGTCGGCGATGGTGCTGACGCTTGAAACGATCGGCGTGCCGGTCGAAGTGCATCACCACGAAGTCGCGACCGCCGGTCAGTGCGAAATCGGCACCCTGTTCAACACCCTGGTCAAGCGTGCCGACTGGACGCAGCAACTCAAGTACGTGGTGCACAACGTCGCCCACCAGTACGGCAAGACCGCCACCTTCATGCCGAAGCCGATCGTCGGCGACAACGGCTCGGGGATGCACGTCCACCAGTCGATCTGGAAGGACGGCAAGAACCTGTTCGCCGGCAACGGTTACGCTGGCCTTTCGGAACTGGCGCTGTTCTACATCGGTGGCATCATCAAGCACGCCAAGGCGCTGAATGCGATCACCAACCCCGGTACCAACTCGTACAAGCGCCTGGTGCCGCACTACGAAGCGCCGGTCAAGCTCGCCTACTCGGCCAAGAACCGCTCCGCTTCGATTCGCGTGCCGCACGTCGCGTCCGACAAGGGGCGGCGTATCGAAACGCGTTTCCCGGATCCGATCGCCAACCCCTACCTGTGCTTCGCGGCGTTGTTGATGGCCGGTCTGGACGGCATCCAGAACAAGATCCATCCCGGTGATCCGGCCGACAAGAACCTCTACGACCTGCCACCGGAGGAGGATGCGAAAATCCCGACCGTCTGCGCCAGCCTTGAAGAGGCGCTTGGCGCGCTCGACCAGGATCGTGAGTTCCTGACCCGCGGCGGTGTTTTTTCCGACGACTGGGTCGACGCCTATCTCGAGCTGAAGATGGACGAAGTCAACAAGGTGCGGATGACCACCCACCCGGTCGAATTCGACCTGTACTACAGCTGCTGAGCAGGCGACGCGGCGAAGAGGACGGGCTGGCCCGTCCTTTTTTTCGTCCACCGCTGGCGCTTTCCGTGCGTTTGTATTCGTTGGATTGATCCAATACACTCGTGTCTGCTTTGTCATTCAGCACGATGCGGGCCTGCTGCCAGCCGGCAACGGGCAGCGACCGGGGAACCAGACGACCATGAGACTGCAAGACCTGTGCCTATCGATCGCCCTGCTGTCATTGGCGGCCGCCCCTGCGTACGCGCAGGACATCTACAAGTGCGGCGACGAGGATGGTCGTGTCACCTACTCGAATGTTCCGACCAAGAACTGTCGGAAGTTGATTCTCGATCCGGTCAACCTGGCGCCGGCGCCCAAGGGCTCGCCGAGGACGCCGACGCCCGCATCTTTCCCGAAGGTCGACGACCAGACGCAGAAATCGCGCGACACCGATCGTCGGCGGATTCTCGAAAGCGAACTGGCAGCGGAACAGAAGAACGTCGAGCAGGCCCGCAAGGCGCTCGCCGAACAGGAGGCGATGGTCTTGCCGAACGAGCGCATGCAGGGTGGCGCGATCAGCGGCGGCAAGGTGCAGGAGCGCGTCCAGCCGTACAAGGACAAGGTGGCGCTGCACGAGCGCAATATCGAGGCGATTACCAAGGAGATCGCCAATCTGCGCTGACCGCGAACGGACTGCGCTTCGATCATCCCTGAAATGCCATGGCTGAAAGCTCCGGCAATCCCTTCGGCGGGCTCGACCTGCTGTCGTCGGCGGTCGTTCTGCTCGACGGTGAGCTGGCCATTCGCTACCTCAACCCGGCTGCCGAGGACCTGCTGGCGATCAGCAGCAAGGTCTTCGTCGGCTGCCCGCTGGCCGGCATCATCGAATGCCCGCCAGGACTGCTGACGGCGCTCGACAGCGCGCTCAATCACGGCTGGGGCTATACCGGCCAGAATCTCGACCTGCGGCTCAGCGGCGGCGAATTGCTCCGGCTCAATTGCGCGGTGAACCCGGCCGATGCCAACGGCGCCTGCCTGCTGGTCGAACTGTGGCCGATCGACCAACAGTTGCGGGCGAGTCGGGAAGAGCGCCTGGTCGAGCAGCAGCAAGCCAATCGCGAGCTGATCAGGAACCTGGTGCACGAAATCAAGAATCCGCTCGGCGGCATTCGCGGCGCCGCCCAGTTGCTCGAGCACGAGCTCAACAATCCCGGTTTGCGCGAGTACACTCAGGTGATCATCAAGGAGGCCGATCGCCTGCAGGATCTGATGCGACGGCTGCTGTCGCCACACCGCCCGATGCAGCCGGGGCCGGTGAACATCCACGAGATCCTTGAACGTGTGCGCAGCCTGATGCGGGCGGAGTTCCCGGCGCTGCTGACCGTTCAGCGCGACTACGATACCAGCCTGCCGGAGTTGATTGGCGACCGCGAGCAACTGATCCAGGTCTTCCTGAACATCGCCCGCAACGCCGCGCAGGCGATCAGGCGGCAGCCCGAGGGAAGTGTCGCCGGTCCGGGTCAGATCACGCTGCGCACCCGTGTTGCGCGCCAGACGACACTGTTCAAGCGCCGTTACCGTCTGGCGGTCGAAGTGCAGGTGATCGACGACGGCCCGGGAATCGCCGACGACATCCGCGAACGGATGTTCTATCCGCTGGTTTCCGGCCGCGAAGGCGGCAGCGGCCTTGGCCTGACGCTGGCGCAGAGCTTCGTTCAGCAGCACCACGGAACGATTGATTGCGAGAGCCGGCCGGGCAAAACCTGCTTCACCATTCGCCTGCCCCTCGGCTGACGGGTGGCAGGTTTCTTGCTAGGGTAGTCGATGACACTTACCATGCTACCCGAGGAATCGATGAAACCGGTCTGGATCGTTGACGACGACAAATCAATCCGCTGGGTGCTCGAGAAGACCCTCTCACGCGAGAAGATTCCCCTGCAGAGCTTTTCGTCGGCCAGCGAAGCGCTGGCGGTTCTCGAAGGGGGCGGCGAACCGCCCCAGGTCCTGCTCTCCGACATCCGCATGCCGGGGCCGTCGGGGCTCGAACTGCTGCAGGTGTTCAGGGAACGTTTCCCGACCCTGCCGGTGATCATCATGACCGCCTATTCCGACCTCGAGAGCGCCGTCTCCGCGTTCCAGGGCGGCGCTTTCGAGTACCTGCCGAAGCCCTTCGATGTCGATCAGGCGCTGGAACTGATCCGTCGCGCGATCAGCGAAAGCATGCACCAGAGTGGTGCTCCGAACGAGCTGGCGCTGCTGCCGGAAATTCTTGGCCAGGCGCCGGCGATGCAGGAGGTCTTCCGCGCCATCGGCCGCTTGAGTCAATCGAGCGCGACGGTGCTGATTACCGGCGAATCGGGTTCGGGCAAGGAACTGGTGGCGCGCGCCGTACATCGTCACAGCCCGCGCGCCGAACAGCCGTTCATCGCGATCAATACCGCGGCCATTCCGCGCGACCTGCTCGAGTCCGAACTGTTCGGTCACGAACGTGGTGCGTTCACCGGCGCCGCGGCGCAGCGCCAGGGGCGCTTCGAACAGGCGGAGGGCGGAACGCTGTTCCTCGACGAAATCGGCGACATGCCGGCCGAGTTGCAGACGCGCCTGCTGCGGGTGCTGTCCGATGGTCATTACTACCGCGTCGGCGGCCATTCGCCACTGAAAACCAAGGTCCGGATCATTGCCGCAACGCACCAGGATCTCGAGGCACGGGTGCGCGAGGGGCTGTTCCGCGAGGACCTCTTCCACCGCCTGAACGTGATCCGCGTTCGCCTGCCGTCGCTGCGTGAGCGACGCGAGGATATCCCGATCCTGGCGCGTCACTTCCTGCAAAAGAGCGCTCATGAACTGGGCGTCGAAGGCAAGCGGTTTTCCGAAACGGCGCTGAAGCACCTGTGCTCGATCGACTTCTCGGGCAACGTCCGGCAACTCGAGAATCTCTGTCACTGGCTGACGGTGATGGCTCCGGGGCAACTGGTCGAACTCGCCGATCTGCCGCCGGAGCTCCGTGAATCGGTGTCCGCGGGCGCCGCCAGCGATTGGCAAGCTGCGCTGGCCAGCGAGGTCGACCGCCTGCTGGTGGGCGATGCCGGACACGTCCACGAGAAGCTGACGCAGGCCTTCGAGAGGGTGCTGATCAACCGTGCGCTGGTCCATACCGGCGGCCGCCGGATCGAGGCGGCACAGACCCTGGGCATTGGCCGCAACACGATCACCCGCAAGATCCAGGAACTGGGAATCGACGGCGCCGCCGCCAGCGAGGAACGTGAAGCCAGCCAGCCTCGATAGTCGCCGATAATCGGCGATAATGGCCGTGTTGCTGTTGATGACGAGGCCATCATCCCGGGATGAACGACTCTGCCGCTAGCTGCCGGATCGATCCGCTCCGCCTGCAGTCCCTGCTTGGGCAGGCCGCCGGCCGCTTCGCCGTCGAGGCGCTGCCCGAGTGCGTTTCCACCAGCAGCCAGTTGCTCGAGCACGCCCGCCAGGGCGCGCCGGCCGGTTCGCTGCTGGTTGCCGACCGGCAGACCGGCGGCCGCGGCCGACGCGGCCGCAGCTGGCTGTCGACGCCGGAAGACAGCCTGACCTTCTCCCTGCTGTGGCGTTTCGACGGTGGTGTCGCGCGCCTGGCCGGCCTGTCGCTGGCGGTCGGCCTGGCGGTCGCGCGGGCACTGGAAAATTGCCGTGTGCCGGGTGTCGGCCTGAAGTGGCCGAACGACATTCTGCTCGGGGGCGGCAAGCTTGGCGGAATCCTGGTTGACCTCGAGAGCGGCACCGACGGCATGCTGGCGGTGATCGGCATTGGCCTCAACCTGCGTCTGCCGCCCGCCGGCGACGAGGAATTCCTGCATCCACCGGCAGCGCTGGCGCAGGTAATGGCGTACCTGCCCGATCGTCATCAGCTGCTGGCGCAGTTGATGATCGATCTGGCGGCCGTCCTCGATCGCTTCGCCGATGGCGGTTTTGCGCTCCTGCGCGGCGACTGGCAGGCGCGCCATGTCTGGCAGAACCGGCCGGTACGATTGCTCGACGGCGAGCGGGTCGACCGCACCGGCCTTTGCCTGGGTGCCGATAGCGACGGCGCCCTGCTGCTGCAGACCGATGCCGGCGTCGAACGCTGCTTTTCCGGCGACGTCTCGCTGCGGCTGCCGGGATGATCGTTGCCATCGACGCCGGCAACAGCCGCATCAAGTGGGCGCTGCACGACGGCCGGCAATGGCTGGACCGCGGCGTGCTGGCAACCGCCGAGGTCGGCCGGCTGGCCGCCACCGCCTCGCGGTGGCCGGCGAACGCGCGCGCCGTGGTGTGCAACGTCGCCGGTGCGGCGGTTTCTGAAGCGCTGTCGTCAGTGCTTGCCGGGCGCTGCGCCGGCGCGGCGTTCCTGCAGGCCAGCGCCGAGGCCTGTGGCGTTCGCAGTGGCTACGAGATGCCCGGGCAGCTTGGCGCCGATCGCTGGGCGGCGCTGATCGGCGCCCGTGCGGTGCTCGGCAACGCCTGCGTGGTGGTCTGTGCGGGTACGGCGACGACGGTCGACCTGCTCGACGGCGAGGGCTTCTTTCGGGGCGGGCTGATCCTGCCCGGCTTCGACCTGATGCGCCGGGCGCTGGCGGACAACACCGCGCAGTTGCCACTGGCCGAAGGCGTCTTCCGGGAGCTGCCGCGCAATACCGTGGACGCCATCATCAGCGGCTGCCTGCAGGCGCAGTTGGGCGCCGTCGAGCGGCTCTTCCGCGGCATCGCCAGCGAGCCGGGAGCGCGCTGCCTGTTGACCGGTGGCGCCGCACCGCGCCTGGCGGCGCACTTGAACATCCCCTTCGACTTGATGGACAATCTGGTTCTCGACGGGCTGCTGCGTTTTGCTGCCTCAGCCGCGACCTGAAAAAGCTGCACCAGTGGCCGTAGCCGGGAGACGCCGCATGCCCACCCACCTGTTGACGACGCTGCCCGCTTTCCTCGCGTACTTTGCCGTCGCCGTCGTTCTGCTCGCCTTGTTCCTGCTGGTGTACCTGAACGTGACGCCGTACCACGAGCTGGCGCTGATCCGTGCCGGCAACACGGCGGCGGCGATCAGCCTGGCGGGCGCCCTGCTCGGTTTTGCCCTGCCGGTGGCCAATGTCATTGCCCACAGCGATACGCTGCTCGGTCTGGCGGCGTGGGGCGTGGTTGCCGGCGTCGTGCAGTTGCTCGCCTACCTGGTGATGCGCTTCACGCTACCACAGCTCAATCAGGATATTCCGGCCGGCAAGACGGCGCCGGCAGTCTTTCTCGCGGTCGTTTCGCTCACCATCGGCCTGATCAACGCCGCCTGCATGAGTTATTGACTGCCCCATCGTCCGTTGTTCTCGTCGACCGACGACACCCAGCGGGCTTCAACGTTTGACTTCAGGAGATCGTCATGGCGCTCATGGATTTCATCAAGAAACAGTTCATCGATGTCATTCAGTGGACCGAGGACGGCGACGGCATTCTCGGCGCACGCTATCCGATGCAGGACTTCGAGATCCAGTATGGCGCGCAGCTGACGGTGCGCGAGTCGCAATTCGCCGTCTTCGTCAATGAAGGCCGGGTGGCCGACGTCTTCGGCCCCGGGCTGTACAAGCTGACGACGCGGACCCTGCCGGTACTGACCTATCTCAAGAACTGGGACAAGCTGTTCGAGTCTCCTTTCAAGTCCGACGTCTACTTCTTCTCGGCACGCCTGCAACTCGATCGCAAGTGGGGAACGTCGAATCCCATCACCATCCGCGACAAGGATTTCGGGATGGTCCGGATGCGTGCTTTCGGCATCTACTCGTATCGCCTGACCGACGCGAAGAAATTCTACAGCGAGATTTCCGGGACGCAGGAGCAGTACACCGTCGAAGACCTCGACGGTCAGTTGCGCAATCTGGTGATTGCTTCGATGACCGACCTGTTCGGCGAAGCCGGCGTGCCGTTCATCGACATGGCCGCCAATCAGGACGAGTTCGGCCGGACGTTGAAGGGCAAGCTGGAGCCGCTGTTCGATCGCTACGGGCTGGCGCTCGACAGTTTCGTGGTGCAGAACGTGTCGCTGCCCGAGGAACTTCAGAAGGTGCTCGATACCCGGATTGGCATGAACATCATCGGTGACCTCGGCCGTTACACGCAGTACCAGGTGGCCAGCAGCATCCCGATCGCCGCCCAGAACGAAGGCGGCGTCGCCGGGATCGGTGCGGGTCTCGGCGCCGGCCTCGGCATCGGCCAGACGATGACCACGGCCATGGGGCAGGCGATGCAGGCCGGCGCCGCGGTTCCCGCCGCCGCGACGCCGGCCAGCGCGGCGGCAGCGAGCGCGGCAAATGCCGACGAGGTGATGGCGACGCTGGAGAAGCTGCACGCGTTGGTCGGCAAGGGGATCGTTTCGCAAGCGGAGTTCGACGCCAAGAAGGCCGAGCTGCTGGGCAAGCTGGTTTGATCCAGCGGCCCCGGTGAAGCGGTGACGCCGCCCGCTGCCTGGTGGTGAGACGAGCCAACTGTCCGTCCTGCGGTGCGCCGGTCGTCTTCCGCTCGGCGACGTCGCTCTATGTCGTTTGCGAATTTTGTCGCAGTACGCTGCTGCGCGCCGGCGAGGACCTGCGGAACCTCGGACGAATGGCCGATCTGCTCGAGGACTCGTCGCTGCTCCAGATCGGCAGCGAAGGGAGCTTCCGTGAGCAGCATTTCGTGGTCATCGGCCGTATCCAGTTGCAGTACCGGTCGGGGCTGTGGAACGAATGGCACATCGTCTTCGACGATGGTCGCGGTGCCTGGCTTGCCGAGGCGGCCGGCGAACTGATCGTCAGCGCGCAGGTACAGGTCAGCGATCCGTTGCCGGCGTTCGAGGCGCTGGCGCCGGCGATGGAAGTGGCGCTCGATGGCCGCCGTTTCACGGTCACCGACCTCCAGACGGCACGCTGCATTGCCGGCCAGGGCGAATTGCCGTTCCGGGTCGCTGCCGGTTACGACGTCAATACCGCCGATCTGCGCAGCAGCGATCGCTTTCTGACCATCGATTACAGTGAAGCGCCGCCGCTGGTCTTCGTCGGTCAGTCGGTGACTTTCGCCGAACTGCAACTCGGCAAGCTCAAGGATCACCGCCTGGCGCCGACTGGCGGCACTTCGCCGCTGGCGGTACGGGCCTTCAACTGCCCGCATTGCGCGGCGCCGCTGACGATTCATTCGCCGGCGATCGAGAGCATTGCCTGCGGCAGTTGCGGTTCGATCATCGGTGTCGGCAACGACAACGTTCAGCTGCTGGTTCGGGCAGCGCAGGCGCTGCGCGTGGTGCCCTGGCTGCCACTCGGCAGCGTCGGGACGCTGGCTGGCGTCGAGTGGCAGGCGATCGGTTTCATGCGCCGCAGCACCTACTCGGAAGGCACTGAATATCCGTGGTCGGAATACCTGCTGTTCAACGCCCAGGCTGGCTTTGCCTGGCTGATCGAATACCAGGGCCACTGGAGTTTCGCGCGGACGCTCGCCAGCCCGCCTGCGGTGAGCCCGGGGCGGGCAGGGTTCCGCCACGGCGGTCGGGACTACCGGCTGTTCAGTCGCGGCAGCGCCGAAGTGCGCTACGTCGTCGGCGAGTTCTACTGGCGGGTTGCGGTCGGTGACCGTTGCCATGTTGACGATTACATCTGTCCGCCGTTGATGCTGTCGCGCGAGCTGACCGCCGGCGAAGTCAGCTGGTCGCAGGCGGAGTACCTCGAGCCGGGTGAGCTGTCCGCCGCTTTCGGGGTCGCGACACCGGCGATACCGCGCGTCGGCGTCTATGCCAACCAGCCGAATCCGCTGGTCGACAGGCATCGGCGGGTTTGCGGCGTGTTCTGGAAGCTGGCGCTGACGGCGATCCTGGTCCAGCTGGCGTTCGCCTATCTGTTCGCGTCGCAGGTGGTGCTCAAACAGGCGCTGGTATTCGCCGAGCTCGACGAGGAGGCGAGCGTGCGCAGCCAGGATTTCGTTCTCGGCAGCCGTGCGCGTACGCTGCTGGTTCGCCACAGTACCGATCTCGACAACAACTGGCTGTCGCTGAGCAGCACGCTGGTTGAAAAGAACACCGGCGAGGCTTACACGGGTGTTCAGGAAATCAGCTATTACTCGGGTTCGACAGGTAGCGAGAGGTGGTACGAAGGCTCGCCGTCCGACGAGATGGTATTCAATGGCGTTCCGGCGGGTAGCTACTACCTGCTGGTCGAATACCAGTTGGGGAGTGACCGGCGGGTGGCGGTGGTCGACACCCTGGAAATCATACGCAATCCGGCCGCGTGGTCGAATCTTCTGCTGCTGCTGATTTTCCTGGCGATCTTTCCGCTGTGGTCGCGCTGGCGCCGCAATGCCTTCGAGGCGCGACGCTGGAACGAGAGCGATCTCGGCGGCGAGGACGAGTGAGCGGGGCCGCCGGAGGAGCGCGATGATCAAGTTCAACTGGCTTGCCGGCGTCCTCGCGCTCCTGCTTTTCGTCAATGCCCAGTACCAGGGCTGGAGTCTCTTTGCCAGCGCTGCCGGCACCCAGGCCGCACGGGTCGCCGGCAGCAGCGGCCGCAGCTTTCACAAGTAGGGGAAAGGGCACCCGGCGCTGGTGCGCTGGTCGCCCTTTCCCCGGGGTGGGTGGTGGGCTGTTCAGCGAACGGAACGCGGCAAGCCGGACCAGATCTCGTCGAGATCGTGCATGTAGGTGTAGTCGTCGGCGGTCTTCAGGCGCGCCAGGCTGATCAGCGCGCCGGCGTTGCGGCTCACCGAATCGGAGATTTCCGCGACCAGCCGTTGGGCCCCGCGCGCATCGACGGCATTGCCGAGGCGCGCTTCGGCGAACATCGAGCTGACCGCCTGCCGCGAACGGGCAACGATTTTCGCCGCTCTGGAAAACTCGGCGGCACGCGGCACGCGCTCGATCTGCCGCACGAGCTCTGCGGCTCTCGCCAGTTCTGCCGCCACCTTGGCCTCCGACTCGGCGACCGAAACGACGGACTCCCCCGGCGCCAGGTCGAGGGCCTCTGGCAGAGTCGATCCAGACTTCCCTGACACTACTCGAGCGGATGCTGTCGATGTCCTTCGGGTCGGTGATGACGAAGGACGAGCGCCAGAAGGGATGCTCCATCCACCAACCGCAGAACTCCTTGAGGTACATGCCGACGCGGAGTTGTTCGACGCTGATACGCTTGAGCATGGCCGGGTCGCGGCGCGTGCGCCGCTGGTGACGACGAAGTCAGTGTACGCCGTCCGCGTCGGCAGCAAGAAGGGGCCGCCGCGGCCCCTTCTTGCGTGTCGATGCGTCCCGAAACGGACTAGAGACCCGCCTCGGCGCGCAAGGTTGCGGCCTTGTTCGTCGCTTCCCAGGTGAATTCCGGTTCATCGCGGCCGAAGTGACCGTAGGCGGCAGTCTTGCGGTAGATCGGGCGCAACAGGTCGAGTGACTGAATGATGCCCTTCGGTCGCAGGTCGAAATGCTTGCCGATCAGTTCGACGATGACTTCGTCGCTGACCCGGCCGGTGCCGAAGGTGTTGACCATCAGCGATACCGGCCTGGCGACGCCGATGGCGTAGGCGACCTGCACTTCGCAGCGGTCGGCGAGGCCGGCGGCGACGACATTCTTCGCGACGTGGCGTGCGGCATACGCCGCCGAGCGATCGACCTTCGACGGATCCTTGCCGGAGAAGGCGCCGCCGCCATGTCGGGCGGCGCCGCCATAGGTGTCGACGATGATCTTGCGGCCGGTCAGGCCGCAGTCGCCGTGTGGGCCCCCGACGACGAAACGCCCGGTCGGGTTGACCAGGTAGCGGGGGTTGGCACCGAGGATCTCCGGCGGAACCACCGGCTTGATGATCTCTTCGATCACCGCTTCAGTGAGTTGTGCGTGCGAGACCTCGGGGTCGTGTTGGGTCGACACGACGATGGTGTCGATGACCAGCGGCTTGCCGTCGACGTAGCGGACCGTCAACTGGCTCTTGGCGTCGGGGCGCAGCCACGGCAGGCGGCCGTCACGGCGCACCTCGCCCTGGCGCTGCATGATCCGGTGCGCGTAGTGGATCGGCAGCGGCATCAGCGATGGCGTTTCGTTGCAGGCGTAACCGAACATCAGTCCCTGGTCGCCGGCGCCCTGGTCGAGATCGATGCCGGCGCCCTCGTCTACGCCCTGGGCGATGTCCGGTGACTGGCGGTTGATCGCGGTCAGAATCGCGCAGCTCTTGTAGTCGAAACCGATGTCGGAGTTGTCGTAGCCGATCCGGCGAACGGTCTCCTGCGCGATTTCACGGTAGTTGATGTGTGCCTTGGTGGTGATTTCTCCGGAGATCACCACCAGACCGGTCGAGACCAGCGTTTCGCAGGCGACTCGGGCGGTGGCATCTTCGGCAAGGATGGCGTCGAGAATGGCGTCGGAAATCTGGTCGGCGACCTTGTCCGGATGACCTTCGGAAACCGATTCCGAAGTGAAGAGGTGTTCTTTGCTCACGCTGGGTCTGCTCCAATGAAAAACCCCGAAACGGCTGCGTGGCCGGCTCCGGGGTTCGAGCAGACGACGCTTTAGCAGTATTTGGTGGCCGATTTCTCGGCGGCTTCCGCCCTGCAAGTTGTCCTGATTAACTCGGCGGATGGGATAATTATAGTTTTTATCTGGCGGATGGGTCAAATCCAGCCGTCACCGGGTCGCCGCGTGATTACACTTTTTCGCTTGTTCAGCCATCTGCCGCTGTCATGGCTGCACGCTCTCGGCACGCTGCTGGGCTGGTTGACCTGGCTGCTGTCGCCGACCTATCGCCGGCACATGCGCGAGAACATGCGGCTCGCGCTCGGTGCCGACGAGAGCCGACGGATCCGTGCGGCAGCGATCGGCGAGGCAGGCAAGGGAATGCTCGAGCTGCCGCGGATCTGGCTGCGGCCACTGGCCGAGACCGCCAGTCGCGTGATCAGGGTTTCTGGCTGGCAACTGGTCGAGGAAGCGTCGCGCAAGGGCAAGGGAATCCTCTACCTGACACCGCACCTGGGTTGTTTCGAGGTCACCGCGCAATACCTGTCTACGCACGCGCCGATCACCGTCCTCTATCGGCCGCCGCGCCAGGCCTGGCTGCAGGCGATGATCGAAGCCGGTCGTGCACGGCCGCAATTGCATCTGGCCGCGGCCGATCTGTCCGGCGTGCGCAGTCTGCTGAAGGCGCTCAGGCGCGGCGACGCGGTCGGCATGCTGCCCGATCAGGCGCCGCGCACGGGCGAGGGTCGCTGGCTCGACTTCTTCGGCCGACCGGCCTACACCATGACTCTCGCCGCACGACTGGTCGAGAGCGGTGCCGAGGTGATCATGGTCTGGGCCGAACGTCTGCCCGCCGGAGCCGGCTACCACTTCCACCTGCAGGCACCGACGCAGCCGATCAGCGGCACGATCGAGGAACGCGCCCTGCAGATCAACCGGCAGATCGAACATCTGGTCCGCCAGTGTCCCGAACAGTATCTGTGGGGTTACAACCGCTACAAGCGGCGCGGCGGCAGTGACCTGCCGGCGATGCAGCAACCAGGCGGGGTGGCGTGAGCGACCCTGGTCCTCAGCGCTGCCGGGCCGCCGGCAGAGCGGGAACGCTCTGATGGAGATTGCCTTCTGCCTCTACAAGTACTTCCCGTTCGGCGGTCTGCAGCGTGATTTTCTGCGCATCGCGCTCGCCTGCCAGGCGCGTGGCCACACACCGCGGGTGTATACGCTCGAGTGGCGCGGCGACGTTCCGGATGGTTTCGAAGTGGTGCTGGTACCGGTCAGGGCGCTGACCAACCAGCGCCGCTATGCCCGATTCAGCCGTTGGCTTGCCGACGATCTCGTCAGGCGCCCGGTCGACCGCGTCGTCGGATTCAACAAGATGCCGGGGCTCGACGTCTATTTCGCCGCCGATGCCTGTTTCGAAGACAAGGCGCGCAACCTGCGCAACTCGCTGTATCGCCTGTCGGGACGCTACCGGCATTTCGCGGCTTACGAGCGGGCCGTCTTCGGGCCAGACGCGACCACCGAGATCCTGATGATCTCGCCGCTGCAGAAGCCGCTGTTCCAGAAATACTACGCGACGCCGGATCGGCGTTTCCACCTCTTGCCGCCAGGAATCGCGCTTGACCGGCGCGCGCCGGCCGACGCCGCGCAGATCCGGGCCGAGTTTCGTCGCGAGTTCGCGCCGGCAAGCGACGACCTGTTGCTGGTGCAGATCGGTTCCGGCTTCCGGACCAAGGGGCTCGACCGCAGCCTCAAGGCCGTTGCCGCCCTGCCGGCGGCATTGCGCGGCCGCTGCCGGCTGATCGCCATCGGCGACGACGATCCCAAGCTCTTTCGCGGGCAGGCGCGTGCCCTCGGCCTGGCCGAGCGGGTCAGCATCCTGCGCGGTCGCAGCGACATCCTGCGCTTTCTGCTCGGTGCCGACCTCTTGCTTCATCCCGCCTACAGCGAAAACACCGGCACGGTGCTGCTCGAAGCGGTGGTTGCCGGCCTGCCAGTGCTGACTACCGCCGTTTGCGGTTATGCGCACTACATCACCGACGCCGACGCCGGCCGGGTGATTGCCGAGCCGTTCGAACAGGCGCGTCTCGATCGGGCTCTGGCGCAGATGCTCGCTGATCCGCAGGCGCGCACCCA